>CAVXCU010000005.1:0-735856 GCA_963760345.1 uncultured Alphaproteobacteria bacterium | reverse complement strand
CCTCATGCATTGTGTCCGCGCAGTTCTCGCCCTGGCGGTCGCCATCGCGTTGCCTCAGATGGCCTGTGCGCAGACCCCTAATGCCATACATATGATCATCAGCCCGGTCGGCGCCACGACGCCGGCCACCCCCACTCAAACTTGCACCGAGTGTCTGTCAAAATTAGTGCCGAGATATCCCAGCAGCCCGACCTATATGCTCGGCATATTGGAGTACAATACAGTCACCTGCAAGGAAAACACCCCTGGGATGTGGGCAGGTTTCCCAAGCAAGACGAGCAACAACGGGCAGATATAGACCGGTTTTGCATCAGGACCACCGCCAATCTCTGCGCCTCTTCAGGGACATGGACATACGCCGTAATGTATTTCAACTGGACCGCACACAATAATCGATCGACTCTGTCACCGAGTTTGGAGGACGGGTATCCGATGGATCAATTCAATGGGACGTGGACCGATCCAAATACTGATGGATTTACAATGTCGTGCGGCTGTATGGGACCGTACCCCTTCACCTTCAACCCTTTTGTCAATGTAGTGCGTCCGATCGGTGAAACTACGGACTTTGTGGAGTGGACTTCCAGTCATTCGGTGGAACTTACGCCAAATGGATGATGACGCTCATGCTGCCCAACACAGATTCCGGCTTCGATTTCAATGGAGAAAACATACAGGAGCAATTTGGAAGTGGGTACAACACTTGCGCTAGCAGGGGCCGGCCGTTGTCCTGCCTGAATCAGGAACGCCAAGTGGGACGCCGGCGAACTGGACGGTAGGACAAATCAAGGACGCAGGGGGCGTGACGACGCCGGCGGGAAAGAATGTATGGGGATATGACTTTACCGGCTTCGACGCGGCACGATATTCGCCTACCAGTGCGCGGGAGTGACCCTGCCGCAATGCGGCATTCAGCTGAAACAGGGAATAACAATTAAATCCGCCGGCGGATCGAAATTATACCGCGCCATTGTACACAAATATTATTGGCGAGGGCATTGGAGGTGAGATTTATTCACGTCTGTGCAGCTGAAAATTTGGGTTTGGTCCGCTAACCGGCAAAAGGTTCAGTAGCGGTACCGGAGACGTGCAGACGCTGCCGGGCTATGTAAGTAAGGAATCGGATCGTTTTGGCGAGGCCTCTGGTTCTGTCGATCCTCAGGAGCCGTCCCCGAACCGTCTGGAAACCTTTCCACCCTCCCATGTATTCGCTGACGCCCGAACCCGCGTCTTCGGGCTTAAAAGACGCTGAAACGACATAATCCAAGGCCCTGTCACTCAAATGCACTGTTCTTAAGGCAAGGGATGCAGTTCACAAATTCGATCCTCCGTGGCCCCTCGATTTGCAATGACCCAAAAGAAGGATGAGGGCGACTCTGTCACGACGTCAGCAGATTGGCGCCGCCGTCCATCAGCAGGTTCTGGCCCGTGACGAAACCGGCATGCACGCTGCAGAGGAAGGCCCCTCCCTTGCCGAACTCCTCAGGCTAGGGAAGCCGCCCCGACGGGTTCTGCTCCCTCAGCATCCGGATCGCCTCGTTGAAATCGCTCCCCGCAGCCTTTGCCCGCGCGCCGACCATGCCGCGCAGCCGGTCGGTCACGAACGGTCCCGGCAGCAGGCCGTTGATTGTCACGTTATGACCCGCGATCTGCCGGGACAGGCCGGCGATGAAGCCGGTCAGCCCGCTGCGCGCGCCGTTGGTCAGGCCCAGGAAAGGGATCGGCGACTTCACCGACGCCGAGGTGATGTTGACGATCCGCCCGAATTTCCGCGCCATCATCCCGTCCACGACGCGCCGGATCAGCTCGATCGGCGAGAGCATGTTTGCATCGATCGCCTTGATCCAGTCCTCGCGGCTCCACTCGCGGAAATCCCCCGGCGTGGGCCGCCGCGTTCTTAACCAGGATATCCGGCTCCGGACAGGCCGCCAGTGCCGCTTCCCGGCCGGCTTCGGCCCTGGTGATGTCGCCAGCGGCTTCGGCGACCTCGACGTTTGGATAGGCCTTGCGGATGTCCGCCGCAGTTCTTGCGCGAGCGACTCCGCGTCGCGGCCCGTCAGGGTGACGTGGATGCCCTCGGCGGCCAGCGCCGTCGCGCATCCCCGCCCCAATCCTCGGCTGGAGGCGCAAACCAACGCGCGACGACCGCTGATACCTAGATCCATAACTCCTCCTCCATGCGACGACCGGAAGCCAAGGGAGCCGCCGTCCGGGCGCGCGCCCGTCCGGGATTGTAATCGGCAGCATCGCCACAGCCGCTATCAGGGAGAAACGACGCATCAGCGAACGCCGATTACGGTGCTTCGAGGCTCCACCCCCTCGAGCACGACGGAGATTGACCAAGCCAGCCAGAGCCAGATCCACGCGGCGGGCTTCTTCACAACTGAAACCCGCCCGTTATGGCCCTGCGGCACCAATTCGACGCGGGAGCCGGGCAGGGGAGGGTCGCCTCTATTACCGAGGGCCTTTGGCGGGCGGCGGTGATCTTCCGCGGGTCAAACTCGATCTGACGGCGGACGAAACTCTCGTCACCAAGCCAGTGACGTGCCCGGTGACGCATCCTTATTCGGATGTGCCGGCGGAAGGGCTCAAGGCGCTTTGCTATTCCTACGAGGAAGTGTTCGGCGAGAAAGTGCGGGCGCTTGGCGAGCGCACACGGCCGCGCGATCTCTACGACGTGGTGAACTTGTTTCACAACGGCGAATTCGCAGCGGTGGCCGCCACCATCAGGCAAATCGTCCAGGCCAAGTGCAATTTCAAAAAGATTCCGTTCCCGACACTCGCCTCACTTGAGCCCGCCAAGGCCGAGCTGATCGGCGAATGGGGCAACATGCTCGGTCACCAGCTCCCGGCGCTGCCGCCGATCGACAGTTTCCTCGCGGCGCTGCCCGAGTTCTTCAAATGGCTCGCCGGCGAAGTCGCGCCGCGCGCGTTGGCCGTCTATCCAGGCGCGCAAGAGGCAACAGTGCTGCGTGGTCCCGCCGGCAGCATCCATGTCGGCGGCCGCGGCGCATCATCGATCGAGGTTATTCGCTTCGCGGCCTCGAACCGCCTTTGCATCGATCTCGATTACATCGACCAGGACGGCAAGCGCAGCGGGCGCGTGATCGAGCCCTATTCGCTGCGGCGCACGAAAGACGACAACATCCTTCTCTATGCGGTTCGTGCCGATAACGGACAAAACCGCTCGTACCGCGTCGATCAGATTCAGGGCGCGCGTGTGACCGACCGCAGCTTCGTGCCGCGTTACGTCGTCGAGCTGACGCCTATGACTTCGCTTTACGCCATTCCCGACACCGCCAGGGGCGGCCCCAGGAGGCGGCGATGACGCGCAAGGCTAAGCAGTATCGGGATTTTCCGGCCGAAACACGCGATCGTGTCGGCGCTTACGATCGGGAATCTTGTAAATGCAAATCAACGTGTTAGGTTATAGCGTCGCCGGTCGGTGACGGAAAATTAGCCTTCAATTAAAGATGCAGGTTTAGAGTAGGGGAATGATCGTTTCTTCGACCTTCAAGCGGTTCTGTGCGGCGTTGGTCTGCCTCGCGTTGCTGTTCAGCGCGCAGGCGTCCTTCGCGGCGCCGATGCCCGGTTGCTGCGATCACATGAATTCCTCAATGCACGCATCCCCCATGATGAAAAAGGCCGCCGATCATGGCGTCCCGTGCAAATCGCGATCCGCGAATTGCGCTTTTATGTGCGCGAGCATGACAAGCATCGGTCTGGCCCATTTCCAGACTGCAAGCGGCCCTTCCGTCGCAAAAGCCGAGCGGGTTTGGAGTTTCCAAGCATCCGCGAGCGGCATTTCACTGCCCCCGGCATTACCTCCTCCCATCGCCATCCTCTAAATCGTACCGCCTCGGCCTAAAGCCGAGTTGTGCGCGGTACGTTCCGGCCGTCTGCGCAGCACTCGTCGCGACGCTCAGTCTCGCTGAGCCCTAAGCGATGCACCTTCTGCGCGCCACCCGGACAATCATCTTCGCCCTACACGTGAATTCATTCAGCCGAAGCATCCGTGCGGTGCGTCGGCGGGAGGATGGCAATGACGAGACTCTATAGAGACACATTTCAAGAGCGGCGGATTTGTTTTCGCCTTAGCCGTGCTTGTGGTCCTTGCGGGCTGCGCTTCACCCTCGGTGTCGGATCGATACAGATTTGAGATTGTCGGGCCGCCCAACGTCGGCTCGGCGCTAACGGTTCGCCTGATCGACCCGTCAACCGGACAGCCAGTGCCCAACGCGGAACTCTACGCCGTTCACTTAGGATCTGCGCCGACGAAGGGAGCTCCGGAAGCGCACTACACGCTAACGCCGCTGCAATCGGATGGACACGGCGGCTATCTTTACGCGAGCCCTGCGGACGCGCCGTTCTACCGCGGCGAAACTTTGAGACTTGGCGCGCGAGTGAGCGGCCAAGATGAGTTAGTCCGCGGCACGGTGACGATCGGGAGTCCATCATGACCGGGCGATCGTCTAATCGGTCAAGCTCGGCTCTCGGCCGCGCGCAAGCGTCGCTTCAACGAAGCGGGCGCAGGCCGTCTAACGTACTCAAGCATCAAGTCGCAATCGAACCACCAACACCTAGAAGGAGAATGACAATGCGCACACCCATCTTGACGATCATCACCGCTGCTATTTTTTCGGCTGCCGGCGCTCCCGCATTCGCGGCCCCGAGTGACTACCGCTTCGAGATCGCCGGCGCACCGCAAAAGGGCACTGACGGAAGCAGCATCGTTTCAGTGAAGCTCGTGCATGTGCCGGACGGCAAAGCGGTGGCCGGCGCCGTATTCGTCGAGGAAAGAGCCGACATGGGACCGGAAGGCATGGCGGCGATGGACGCTCCGATAACGCCGCTGCCTGGGCAGGCAGGCATCTACCGCTTCGAAGTGAAGAACGGCCCGGTCTGGAACAAGCCCGGCAATTGGGCACTGACGTTGAGCGCCAAGGTGCCGGGGGAAGCAAAGCCGGTCGAAGGCAGCGTAAATGTCAACCTGGCGCCGTGATATGCACCGGCAAATCTTGAACTACGGCGGCGCCTTCGCGCGCCGCCGTAGCGGGCAGGTGATGGGCGCGCTTGGCGGCTCGGCACTTGTGATGTTCGCTTCCATCTCGTTCGCGCTCGCGCAAGATGAAGGCGCACCGCCGCTCGGAGCGACGGTTGGGAGCGTGCTCGCCGCAGCCCATCAATTGAGCCCTGAGCTGCGCGCAGCCGCGCTTGAGACTGAGGCCGCTTCGGCACGCGTGGATCGCGCGGATGCGCTCGACGATCCCATGCTGAGCGCGCAAACGATGCAAGTTCCTGGCAGTCGGGCTCACATGGACCAAACAAACATTCTCGTGCAGCAAGAATTTCCGCTGTGGGGCAAGCTTGGCCTGCGGAAGTCGAAAGCAGAAGCGATGTTGGATTCTGCGCGAGGTGGCGAGCGCGCGACCGCCGCAGTGCTCGACGAAAAGATCAAGGTCGCTTTCGCCCGCTACTACGCGGCAAGTCAGGCGCTCGCGATCAACACCGAGGTAACGCATATCGCAAGTGAAATGCAGCGAGCGGCTAACGCTCGCTATGGGCAGGGGATTGGCGGCCAAGCCGACGCGTTAATGGCGCTCGCGGAAGGGACAAAAGCCAAAATTGAACGACTGCGCCTTCAAGGCGAGCATGACGGTGCGGCGGCCGATCTCAATGCGCTGCTGGCGCGCGCACCCAACGCTCCACTCGCGGAACCTTCAAGCCTCACAGCGTTGCCGAACCCGTTGCCGGGTATCGATGCCCTAACGGAGCGGGTCCGATCTGCAAATCCCGTGCTTTTTGCAGAAGCGGCCCAAGTTCGCGGCGCCGAAGCGGCTCAGGAATTAGCAGAGAAAGCTTGGTATCCCGATGTGACAGTCGGCGCGGGACCGCAAAGCAATCTTGGCTCCTGGGGCTACACCGCCATGGTCGGCGTGAAAATCCCCTTGGAGTGGGGCGCCAAGGAAGCGGATGAGCGGGAAGCGAACGCGAATCTCGCGGCGGCCCGGCAACGCTTGATGGCGAGCGCGGCAGAAGTCGAGGGAGAACTCGGCCAGGCGATTGCGTCACTCGCGGCGGCAGAGCAGATCGATACCATGCGCCGCACCGAACTCGTGCCGCAGCTCACAGCGTCTTACAAATCGGCACTCGCCGAATACGCGAGCGGCCACGACGATCTGTCTTCGGTGTTGGAGACCGTTCATCGGCTGCATGAAACCGAGCTTGAACTCTTACAGGTCGATGTCGAGGCCCAAAGCGCGCTCGCGATGATCGAGCGTCTCATTGGGGGTGAGCTATGAACGGAATTCGTGTTTCGCTTGTCGTGGCGGTCGCCTTTGTGCTTCTGGCTGCCGGCATTGGCTTTTTCGCCGGACGATTGGAATCGGGCTCAACGGCACCGTCGCAGGTATCCGGCGCGGCGGCACCGCCAGGCATGTCCGCCACCAAGGCAGCACCGCTCTACTACCGCAATCCCATGGGATTGCCGGACACCTCGCCGGTGCCCAAAAAAGACGCCATGGGAATGGACTACATCCCGGTCTATGCGAGCCAGGCGGGGACCGATGCAAATGTGGTCCAGGTCGATCCGGCGCGTGTGCAGATGTTGGGTGTACGAACGGCGCAAGTGGAATCGCGCCCGCCGCTTGCGCACACCGTGCGCGCAACCGGAACAATCCAGTTCGACGAACGCCGTCTTGCCGTCGTGACCACCAAGGTCGCCGGCTGGGTCGAGCGGCTCGATGTCAGCGCGACCGGCGAATTTGTGCGTGCCGGTCAACCGATGCTGGAGCTTTACTCGCCCGATGTCGTGGCGGCCGAACAGGAATATCTCGTTGTCGCCGGCATGAACGCCGGCGCTCACGGCAACATGATGCACGGCGACCCGGTGATGCTCGTCGATGCCGCCGTCAAGCGTCTGCGTGCTCTCGACGTGCCTGCGGGAGAGATTGAACGCTTGCGACGAACCGGAGCTGTCTCTCATTCGATCGCCGTACTTGCGCCGGCAAACGGAATTGTCACTGAAAAAGACGCGGTTCTCGGTTTGCACATCGATCCGGGCGCGTCGCTCTACAAGACGGCGGACCTTTCGACGGTCTGGCTGATCGCGGAAGTTCAGGAGCAGGATTTGGGCTCCGTGCAAGCGGGCGCTACGGCGCGGGCGACAATGGTTGCGTTTCCGGGGCGATCGTTCAAAGGCGTTGTCGATTTCGTCTATCCGATGCTGTCGCCCGAAACCCGGACCGCAAAGGTCCGCATCGTTGTCCCGAACCCGGACGGTGACTTGCGCGCGGACCTCTACGCAACGGTCGATATTGAAACCAAACCCGCGTCATCGGCGGCGATCGTGGCGGTGCCGGACTCGGCCGTCATCGATAACGGCACGCAGCAGGTCGTGCTCATCGCCCGCGGGGAAGGGCGCTTCGAGCCGCGCGTCGTGCGGATCGGCACGAGGGGTGATGGCTATGTGGAAGTGCTCGATGGCGTGAAGCCGGGCGAGCAGGTCGTCGTCAGTGCGAACTTTCTGATCGATGCCGAAAGCAATCTGCGCGCGGCGCTGCAATCCTTTACGTCCGGCCCAAAGAGCGGCGTTGCCAATCCGTCGAATGGAGACACGCCGTGATCGCGCGTATTATCGAGCTTTCGGCCCGCAATGTAATGCTGATCCTTATGGCCGCCGCCTTCATCGTCGGCGTCGGCATTTGGGCGGTGCTTGAGACACCACTCGACGCCATTCCCGATCTCTCCGACCCGCAGGTGATCGTTTATACCGACTACCCAGGGCAAGCGCCGCAAGTCGTCGAGGATCAAGTTACCTATCCGCTCACGACGGCATTGCTGGCCGTGCCGAAGTCAAAGGTCGTGCGGGGTTTTTCCTTCTTCGGCGTGTCCTTCGTCTATGTCGTTTTTGAGGACGGGACTGACATCTATTGGGCGCGAAGCCGTGTGCTCGAATACCTGAGCTTTGCGCAAAAGCGATTGCCGACCGGCGTAACGCCCTCGCTCGGCCCCGATGCCACTGGCGTCGGCTGGGTGTTTGAATACGCTGTCATAGGTGCGCAGAAGACGCTGGCCGATTTACGCACGATCCAGGACTGGTTCGTCCGCTATCAACTCACGAAAGCCGGCGGCGTTGCCGAAGTCGCCAGCGTCGGCGGCTTCGTCAAGCAGTACCAGGTCGTCGTCGATCCCGAAAAACTTCGTGCCTACGGAATTCCTTTGTCCACGGTGACGGATGCGGTCCGGGCCGGCAACAGGGATGTCGGCGGCCGTGTCGTCGAGATGACCGAACGCGAATACATGGTGCGGGGGCGCGGCTATCTTCGTGGCGCCGGCGATCTCGAACAAATCGCCCTCAAGAGCGCCAACGGCACACCCGTCTTGCTACGCGACGTGGCCCAAGTCGAACTTGGTCCGGACGAGCGGCGCGGCCTCACCGAACTGAACGGAGAAGGCGAGGTCGTGGGCGGCATCGTGCTTCAGCGCGACGGCGAGAACGCTCTCAACGTCATAAAAAACGTCAAGCAGAAGATTGCGGAGATTGCGGACGGGCTGCCAAGCGGCGTGAAAATTCTCCCGGTCTATGATCGTTCGACCCTGATTTACCGTGCCGTCGATACGCTCAAGCACACGCTCGGCGAAGAAAGCATCATCATCGCGCTTGTTTGCTTTGTCTTTCTGCTCCACGCGAGGAGCGCGTTGGTCGCCATCATCATGCTGCCCGTGGGCGTGCTGATTGCGTTCATCATCATGCACGCCATCGGCATTAGTTCCAACATTATGAGCCTCGGAGGGATCGCCATCGCTATCGGCGCGATGGTCGATGCCGCCATTGTCATGATCGAGAACGCGCACAAACGTCTCGAACGCGCCGAACCGGGAGCGTCGAGGGCAAGCGTGCTTATCAAAGCAGCGACAGAAGTAGGGCCGGCGCTTTTTTTCAGCCTGCTCGTCATTACCGTCTCGTTCGCGCCGGTGTTCACCTTGGAGGCCCAAGAAGGCCGGTTGTTCAAGCCGCTCGTTTACACCTACACATTCTCGCTCGCCGCGGCGGCGCTACTTTCCGTCACGCTCGTTCCGGTGCTGATGATGCTGTTCGTGCGCGGTCGCATCATTCCGGAACAAAAAAACCCGGTCAATCGCGTGCTGATCGCGGTCTACCGGCCGGTCATCGATGTCGTGCTGCGCAATCGCGCCGTGACGATAGGGATTGCGCTCGTCATCCTGGCCGTCTCGATCTATCCGCTTTCGCGCCTCGGCAGCGAGTTCATGCCGACCCTGAACGAGGGGACGCTGCTCTATATGCCGGTCAGTCTGCCGAGCATGTCGATCACGAAGGCGGCCGAGCTTATTCAACTGCAAGACAAGATCATCAAGACCTTTCCCGAAGTCGATTCCGTCTTCGGCAAGGCCGGGCGCGCGGACACCGCGACCGACCCGGCGCCCACGGAAATGTTCGAAACCGTCATCAATCTCAAGCCGGAGGAAACCTGGCCGCGCGGGATGACGACCGATAAGCTGATCTCCGATATGAACGGCGCGCTGCAATTCCCCGGTGTCAGCAACGCCTGGACGATGCCGATCAAGGCGCGCATCGACATGCTTTCAACCGGCATTCGCACGCCGGTCGGCGTCAAGGTCTACGGCAATAACCTGCAAGAGCTGGATAGGCTGGCGCAGGAGATTGAAGCGGTCGTGCGCAAGGTTCCGGGCACGACAAGCGCCTTCGCCGAACGGGTGCTTGGGGGCTACTACCTGAGCATAGAGCCCGATCGCGCGGCGCTGGCGCGCTACGGGCTCTCGATCGACGATATGCAGGAAGTCATCCAGACGGCGCTCGGCGGCGAAATGGTGACCGAGACGGTCGAAGGCCGGCAGCGATTCGGCGTGAATGTTCGCTATCCGCGCAGCCTCCGCGACGATCCGCAAACCATTGCGCAAGAGGTCGTTGTCAACACAAGCGGCGGCGCGGCGATACCCTTGGGCCAGCTCGCGCAAGTCAAAGTCGAGCAGGGGCCGCCGTCGATCCGCACCGAAAACGCTCAGCTCGTCGATTACATCTATGTGGACATGCAAGGGCGCGATCTCGGCGGCTATGTCGCCGACGCGCAACGCGCGGTCGCGGCGCAGGTCAAGCTAACGCCCGGCTATCATGTCGAATGGAGTGGTCAATTCGAATATCTGCAACGCGCGGCGCAGCGGCTGCAAACCGTCATACCCGTGACGCTGTTCCTAATTTTTCTGCTCCTCTATCTCAATTTTGGCCGCCTGACGGAAACGTTGATCGTCATGCTGTCCGTGCCGTTCGCGCTCACCGGCGGTCTCTGGCTTCTCTATCTCATGGGATTCAATATCAGCGTTGCCGTCGCGGTCGGCTTCATCGCGCTGGCCGGTGTGGCCGCCGAAACTGGCGTCGTCATGCTGATTTATCTCGATCATGCCTATAGCGCGATGCTCGAACGCTGCCGCACCGAGGGACGGTCCCCTACCTCGCATGACGTGTACGAGGCAATCATCGAAGGCGCCGTCGAGCGCGTTCGCCCAAAGATGATGACGGTATCGGCGATCATGGCGGGCCTGCTTCCCATTCTTTGGAGTACCGGCAGCGGCTCCGAAGTGATGCAGCGCATTGCCGTGCCGATGGTGGGCGGTATGATCTCATCGACGTTGCTGACGCTCCTGGTGATTCCGGCGATTTATGCCCTCGTGAAGGGCTATCAGCTTCGGCCCACGCCGACCGGGTCAGTAAGGACAAAATGATGGAGTCCGTTTTTCACGCGCTCTTTCTCTCCGCCGCCATGGGCTGGGAAATCCTGTGGCCGCTGATCCTCGGATTTGCGCTCTCGGGCGTCGTTCAGGCCGTAGTCTCGCACAAGGAGATGGTGCGGCTTTTGCCCGACGATCGGCCGAAGTCCATCCTAACGGCGCTCGCGTTAGGAGCGGCGGCGTCCTCGTGCTCCTACGCCGCGGTCGCTCTCGCGCGCTCGGTATTCCGCAAGGGCGCAAATTTCACCGCTGCCATGGCGTTCGAATTGGCCTCGACCAACCTTGTGCTTGAACTGAGCATCGTCCTCGTCGTGCTAATGGGCTGGCAGTTCGCCGCGGCAGAGTTTGTCGGCGCCCCGATCATGGTTGCAATCCTCGTCGTCCTGTTTCGCCTTTTCCTTTCCGAACGCGCGGTTGCCGAGGCGAAAGCGCAAGCGGAGAGAGGGATCGCGGGACGCATGGAAGGACATGCGGAAATGGATATGGCCGTTTCGAGCAGCGATCCGATCTTGGAGCGAATCGTCTCGCGAGAGGGCTTCACGGCCATCAGCCATTTCTTCGTGATGGATTGGCTGTCTGTATGGATCGACATCGTGGTGGGTCTACTGATCGCCGGCGCGCTGGCGGCCTTTGTCCCGCCTGCGGTTTGGCGATCGTTCTTCCTAGTCCATCATCCGTTGCTGGCAAAGCTTTGGGGGCCACTTGCGGGACCGCTCGTGAGCATCATCTCGTTCGTGTGTTCGGTCGGTAACATTCCGCTGGCCGCGGTCCTATGGGGCGGCGGCATCAGCTTCGGTGGCGTCATCGCATTCATCTTCGCCGATCTGATCGTGCTGCCGATCCTCGATATCTATCGCAAATACTATGGCTGGCGGATGATGGGGTTTCTGCTTGCGACCTTCTATGTCGCCATGGCCGCCGCCGCATTCCTGGTCGATCTACTGTTCGGGGCGTTGGGTCTCATTCCCAATGCCCATCGCGCACAAATCGCGATGGCGGCATTTGCCTGGAATTACACGACATGGCTCAACATCGTGTTTCTATGTCTCGCCGCTCTGCTTCTGTGGCGATTTCTTACCACCGGCGGGCCAAATATGTTGCGCATGATGAATGGGGCCCGCGGCCATTCTCGCCATGACAACCACAGCGAGCACTGAGCCTACGTTGCGATTACGAGACGCCAGAATTGGATCTTGCGGACTGTATCATGCGTATTTGCGCCAGATTAGTTCGGGCACGAACGACAACAGAGCTGCAGCTAGTGTGAACCCGACGATGTTGTTGAGCGCGTGAGGGTACTGAGCTAAGGCCCCAAGTCCATAAAATCCCGTGGCAACGGCGCCCAGGACGAACACCGGACCGGAGATATAGCAGTGCAGCCGATGACAGCGCCGTGCATTCAGAACGCACCCAGTTGCCATCCAGGCGAACGCGATTGTCCACACAAGAGCGGTCGCGCCGAGGGGCAACGCGAATAGACCGGCGGCAAAGCCCACCGCCAGCGGAAGACACCACCAAAGGAGCGCGGAGACGGGTTGCTGCGCCCAATCGGTTCGCGTTTCGCGGTTCGGATTGTCCATCAAGTTCATGATTGACAGCAGCTATCGCCGGCATCGCCGCCCGCGCGAGCGATCTGGAGCGGCGGGCACGGCAACGAGCCGTAGGAACAGAACACACAGCAATCGCCGGGCTTGGGACGCAGCACGGTGCCGCAGCCCAGGCATTCATAGAAGTAGATGCAGGCATCCTCGGGCATCGTCTCGACATGCTTTTCTCCGCACGTCGGGCAGGTGAGTTCGCTGGTTATGATCGGCGTCAGTGCTTTGGTTTCCGCACTCATTTGCGAGCGCCATTCTCGTCGAGCCTCGCGACCATCACATTGACCTTCGTGGCAAAGACCTTGCTGTCAAGGAAGGGGAACTTCGGATTGCCTTCGAGGCCACTCAGTTGATGCATCAGGAAGGCCGGTGGCGGCGGATTTGGTCCACTCCACACCGCGTCCGGTGGGTAGATGATCCAAGTATCCCACGCATAGACCCAGCGCCTGCCGTTCCAGTAGCCCAGCACGTGCGACATCTGCCTTCCGAAGTCGCCGGTCGGATTCCAGTAATGTCGCGCAAGCGACGTGTGCAACAGCTCTGCCGCAGCCGGGATGTCCTTGTCGTTACCGCCGATCACAGGCTCGTGCACGACATAGACTTTCACGCGCGCGCCTTTTGGCAGCTTCGCGAGAACATCGTCGCCCATATCGGCGAGGCCACGCAAGCAGCCGGGACAACGAGGATCAACCAGAAACATCAGCCGCACGAAGCCATGGTCGCGATTGAAGTCGTCGCGCAAGGGCTGGTTGGCGCCGTCGAGTATTGTGACACGGGCTGCGCCATCGGTTGGCGCGCCGCCAGCTCGGCCGCAAGCGGCGAGCGTGACAGCAGCGAAGCACAAAGCGATGCGGAAGATGCCTTTCGACCAATGAGACATAGCGCCGTTCCTCGCTAAAGATACAAAGGCACGAACGACGCTAAGTCGATCGCGACGACAATGATGGTTGCGGTCCACACCAGCCAGCGAAGCCTTCGTCGTTGCGCCCCGTCGCAAGCAGCATCCGTGTACGGACTGCGATAGACAAGCCAGAAGCCTGCGCCGAGCAAGGCAAGCGTCCCCACAACCACGTAGGGCTGGACGAAGGCGAGCCTCGCGAGAAGCACCGCACCGGACACGCCGAGCAGCGTCACCGCCCAGGGGGCGACGCAACAGGCGCCCAACGCGAGTGCCAGCGCACTCAACCCGACGGCACCGCCGGTCACTCCAAGCACTTGCGGCTTCTCGTTCATGACCGTTCTCCTGGGCGGCACGCGTACATTGCCTCGCCTGCCGACACTGACTAAACCTAGACCCTGTAGCCGCTACAGACTCAAGGGGCATCCGGCATGGCAAAAACTGCGACAAAGACGGAGGTCTCCATCGGGGGTCTTGCAAAACAGAGCGCCGTCAATATCGAAACCATCCGCTACTACGAGAAGATCGGCGTGATGCCCAAGCCCGCGCGTAGCGCCAGCGGCTACCGCCTCTACACGGCGGACCACCTGAAACGCCTGACCTTCATCCGGCGTGGGCGTGAGTTGGGATTCGGTCTCGACGAACTGCGAGGTCTGCTTCGCCTCGTCGATGGTCACAGCTATACGTGCGCCGAAGTGCGCGCACAGACGCTCGATCATGTCGCTGGCATCCGCCAGAAGATCGCGGACCTGCGCCGCCTTGAGCGCGTAATGACCTCCGTTGCCTCTCATTGCAGCGGACGTAAAGTTCCCGATTGCCCAATCATCGACGCCCTGTTTCAGAGAGACCCGCTTGCGAGCGGCTCGCGCGCGGCAAAGCAGCGTGCGGTCGCGTCGCGCAAAATGGCGACGGGTGGGCCGGCGGCGTGACAAATAAGTAGTGTAACATAAAGGACGTTATGTAACCCGACTGGGATTGCGTGTCCGACTCGGTGCATAGAATGCGCCATTCTGTTCACTAATACGCTGCATGCGCATGTGAGCCGTTGAGACGATTTGCGAACTTCGGTTTTTGCTCTAACGGTCGTAACGCTTGGTTGTGCGCGTCAGAATCCCGAGTGGCCTTTCGGGCTCTTGGGTTGACCGCGGGGTTGTACTCTTGGCAGCGCGGCCAAACATCGCGTGCATCAGAAGCCGCCGCACCTTGTCATAAAATGCAGTCAGAGCCCCCAACGTCACGATCAGCGATTGGCCCCACGCTGCCCTTACTGGCTCCGGGTGCGGCCTCCACCCGGAACCTCGCGCTGGCGGTCGGGTGGCTCGTCGTCTCGTTCGACGGAATGATCTTGCTCGCCGCCCTCGCTGTCGAGCATGCGGTCCATGCGCTGCTGCTGGGCTTCGTTCATTTCGGTATTCGCAAACGCGTCGGAAACCCGGTCGCCGCTTTTCCGGTCGCCTCCGGTCTCGCTCCGCTCAACGTCCTTGCGGCGGTCGCGATCGCTATCGTCTAGAATCCGGGCGATGCGCTCTTCATCTTCGGACTGCTCGGCGGGCCGTTCCGGTCTCGGCGCATCGTTAAATTCGTCCAACGCTTCCTGCCGTTGAATGTGATCTTTGAGCGCCGCTTGCGTTTGGCTCACATAATCTTCGGCGCGCGAGTAGTTCTTCTCGGTCTTGGCTTCGTCGTGGGAGTCCGCGATATGCTGTTTGCGCTCTTCGACGATCTCCCGTGCCTCTTTGATGTCGGGCAAGGTCTCGCGGTCGATGGGTGCCATGAACTCGCGAAGCTCGGCGGCTTTCATTCCGTCGATGCGACGCGCTAAGGAGTGGATCCCGCCTTCGCGATCCACGATCACGAAGTCGCGCCTGTCGCCCTTGGCGAGAATGTAGCCCGCGTCGTCAAGCGCCGCCCGGAAGGCGATGGCGTTATCGACGGCGTGAAGTGCCTCGGTTACGTCGGCCTTCACGTCCTTGCCCTTGATGCCGGTGCGCTCCTCCTGTCGCAGCTCCGCTCGTGACGGAGTGCGGTCGGGGCGCTCTACCCCTTCCCGCTCGGCATGAGCGCCCTGTACACGCTCATGGCCGAAGCGGCGCTCCAGGTCGCGCGCGACTTCCTCGTGCTTGCGGTAGTTGTGGCTGTCGCTGACGGATTTCATTTGATCGAGGTCGATCCGTGACCAGACCGGATGGATATGCTCGCGGCCGTATTTTTCGTGAAGAACGATCACCCGAGCGTGGCCTTCGAAACCGAGCCTTTTTTCCAGTGCGTCAACGGATTCGATGATCTGCTCGGGCGTCAGGCGATAGGGCGGCTGCGGATCGATGTTGGCGTGATAGAGCGGCAGCTCGCATCTCGTTCCGGCGCCGTAGGCGTCCATCTCGATCAGGGCTCCGCGCAAATCCTGTGCGACGGTTCCACGGGCTTCGAGCAAGGTGACGCGCTCGTTGGTCGTGGTGTTGCCAAGATGCGCGGCCAGCGCGGACGGCCCGGAGCGGGATTTGCCTTTTATAATCATGGCTCGCGTCCAAGGGCCTTGAGGATCGCATCGCGAGCCTCGGTCAGACCGTGAAGAGCGGCGTCGATCTCGCCCTGATAGACGATCACGCCCGAATTCGCGGCCTTGGCGAGCTGATTGAGGTTGCCGCCGATATGGCCCAATTCGCCAAGAAGGCGGACAAGCTCCCGGCGCTCGACCGCCGGTCTCCGCACCTGACGCGGCGCGGGCGCGCCAAGCAACGCCTGGCGCGCATAGCTGCTGACGACGAGGCCCGCACGGGCGGCGGCTTCGTCGATGACGGCGTGCTCCTCGTCGGACAGCCGGATCGGCAGGATGCGGTTGCGGACGCGCTTCTCGCTGCCATGACTCATGGCGCGCTCCGCATCGGGGGATTGGGCGAAAAGGGGGTGGCCCCCTTGCCCGCTGGGGTCTCGGGGAGCAAGGCTACCCGAGCGCGGATTCTCAAGGGGCGCACCGCCCGTTGGGAAGACAAGTGGCCGGTGGTGTCGGAGCCCGGAAGCTCTGACGCTGGGTTTCCACAAGGGAGCAAGGCTCCCTTTGGCCGGGGTGGACGGGGCAGGATGGCCCCTCCCAAGCCGCGCGGGACGCAAGGGGTTTCGGCCCCGCCGGAAGCCCGTCGCGTATTACCGCGCATGGCTTGCCCTTTCGCTTAATTCCACTTCCATACTATCGCACTCTGAAAAATGACGCCTGTTCAGATATTCAGATATCGGAACGCGTCCAAATTTTATGGAAGGCAGGGCAGCTACCTTCCGGTCCGGCTAACGCTCGGATTGATCGCGCCATACACCCGGAAAATACTTTCACAATGCCGAAAATCACTCTGGCGATGCAGCAAAATCATCAGGGAAGCGGAACTCACCACATTCTGGTAATTTGTTGCCGTTCGCGGGGATCGGGCTGAGAAAGAAAATGACCACCAGCGCGGGTGAGGATTTTGGCGTTGCCTTGGCGCAGCTGATCCAGCTCGTCTTCTCGCTGCTCTTCCCGTTCATGGTTCTTACTGCCTGTGCCGCCTCCGCCATTCTGACGTTCGTGTTCCACATCCCCCAATTTGCTCTCTGGGCGTTCCTAGCCGGTGCCGCGTGGAGCTACGCGACGACCAATCTCTGGGCCATGCTCGCGCTGATCGCCTTCGTGGTCGCGGCGTTCCCCTTGGCGTGGGTCGCGTTCCGGGAACACGCCGCGCGCGCGTCCGGCGTTATCGGCGGCTGGGTCAGCGTGGCGGTGTTCGGCGGCGGGTCAATCTGGCTTGCTTTCGCGTGGCCCTTTAGTGGTTCCGGCTGGCAGTTGATCGTGTTCGCCTTCCTCCTGTTGGGGACATGCGAAGTCTTCTCCCAAGCCATCATCGGTTCGCTCAAGATCGCGGCGATATCGCGCCCGGTGCCGGGACGCGAAGTCGTCGAAGCGCAGAAGGCCCACGGCGACGCCCGCCTCGCGGGCGAAGCGGAAGCCCTTTCGCTGCTCAATTCGAAGAAGTGAGCCGCCGTGGCCCTATGGCGCAAAAAACCTCCACCGCCGCCGAAACCGTCCGGTTCCGGCGCGTCGATCTATCTCGGGCGCTATCTCGATCTTGCGAAGGGAGCGCCCGGAACAGACCTCACCTATGACGGCGAACGTCATCTGCTCCTGTTCGGCCCCAACGGCTCGGGAAAGGGGACGCGGCTGCTCGTCAACAATCTCCTTCGGCTACGCGATCGATCGATCATCGTGATCGACCCGAAGGGCGAATTGACGGCCATCACCGCCGACTACCGCCGCAAGCTCGGCGAAGTCGTGGTGCTAAATCCGTTCGATGTTCTCGAACTCGGCGGCGCGGGCTTCAATCCCCTCGCCGCGCTCGATCCCGAAGCGCCAACCTTCGTCGATGACGCAACCGGGATCGGCGAAGCTCTCATAAAAGTGGAGGACAAAGACCCGCATTGGTCGGAGAGCGCGCAAAGTCTTTTGGTCGCTCTCCTCATGTGGGAAGTGCAATCGGCGAAACGCGAGGCGCGCGCCCCGCTTCTCGAAAACGTCCGCCGCATGCTGACAGAGCCGAACGAGTACGAGCGCGACGCGGGCGGCAAGAGCAAGCTCGTCAAGGGTCTCCGCGTCACCGCCGCCAGGATGGCGGCACAAGGCGGGTTCGAGGTCGAAAGCCTCGTCGGTCGCTTCCTCCGCGACAACGACGAAATCGCCAGCATCCAATCGACGGCCGACCGGCAAACCGGCTGGATGCTGTCGCCGCTTATGCGCGCCAACATGGCGAAAAACGACATCGACTTCGGCGATCTCAAAGAACGGCCCATAACCGTCTATCTCATATTACCCGCCGAACGCATGCGGACGCATAGCGTCTGGCTGCGCCTTGTCATCGTCTCGGCGCTGCGGGCGCTCTATCGCCCCGGCGGGCTGAAAACGCTTTTCATGCTCGATGAGTTCGCACAATTGGGCCATCTGGCCCCGATGGAGGACGCATTCGGCCTCGTGCGCGGCTTCGGCGTGCAGCTCTGGCCGGTGCTGCAAGACCTGAATCAATTGAAGGCTCTATATAAAGAGCGATGGGAAACGTTCGTCGGCAATGCTGGCGTCGTGCAGGGCTTCGCGCCGAACGATCTCACGACCGCAAAATGGATGAGTGAACGCACTGGCGACACGACGGTAACGGCGGCGGGTTACAACACGGGAGACTCATTATCCAATGCGGGCCAAGGATCGATGAGCACCGGCCTTTCCTACGGGCAAGTGCGCCGCGCGCTTTTCCTGCCGCAAGAGTTGATGGACTTCCCGACCGGCTCGGGCCTTCTCTGGCCCGCCGGCACGTCGAAGAGCGTGCCGTTTTACGCGCCGTCCTATTGGGACATGCCCGACCTGAAATCGCGGGCGCGCAGTAATCCATATTTCGCCGCGACCGGAACATTCGCGCGCAGGCCGTCGAAGGCCGCCGCGCGCCCGGCGGCAAAAACGGCTCCTGCGCCGAAAGCGCAATCGGAAACGGCGCGCGCCATCCGTTCCGCTCAACGGGCCGCGATGAAAGCTGTTCCGCCTGCCATGCAGGCCATAAAGAAAGGTACGATCACCGGCCTTGAGTTCTTGGGATGGGCGGGACTGATGGCGTTCAAGCACACGCCGCCGCTCGTGCGAAAGCTGAAAGCGTCCGCAATCGAAACGGCAGGGCGCGCGCACAAAGCAACGAGCGATGCAATTGTTGCGTATCAGCGATCACGGGAACAACGCAGCCAACCGGCATCAAAAATAGAACCCGGCCCGCCGGTTGCGGCGAGCCGGGATGCGCAATGCGCGGAGCAAACGGCCCCGTCAAAAGAGGCATAGCTGCTGACGATCCGAGCGGGCGGATTTTTCTACGCTCCCGCCCCTGAGAACCGCGAGCACAAAATCCCGCGCGTAAGCTTCCGGCGACGCGCTGGCTTCGATCTCCGCCATCGGGGCGAAGTGGCTGAGATAGCCAGTCTCGCTGACGATGGTACGACGCGGCGGCTCGAAAGGACTGCGAAACTCGAAGTGTCCTTGCGCGTATTCGCCGTCGAAGTAGTTGGGCGAGTAATCGACGACAAGCTCCTACGCTTCCACGACGAGACGAAACGTGATTTTGCAGTTCGTCTTGCGGGCCGCGATCCTCCCCGCCTTGCGGCGGGGAGAAGGGGGGCATTCGCTACGTTCCCAGGCGAACGATCTTTTGCGTCGATACGTTCAGAAAGCCAGTGCCGTGCGGAATTTTCGTAGTTTGTCCCTCAACGCGGAAGTTTCGATTCTTTTTGACAAACGGCTCAATCCAGTGCCGGTCGTCGCGATAAAAGACCATGTCCTCTGCACACCTCACGAGGAGGCGATTGAGGTCTCGAATTTCCTGAGAAGTGGCTTGGCGTCGTCTGTAGTTGAATCCGGGGAATGAGAGATCGGGGTCTTTTCCCGACAAACGTATATCGGGAACGATGCGGATCGCGAGGTCCGGCGCAAGCGGGACGATCCAGTTCGGTATCGGATTGCCATGCACCTCTTCAAGTGCAAGGGGATAGTCGCTCGTGAAAAAAGAGCTATCGTCCTCGCCATTGAGGACTATATCCCAATGCGAATTCCCATATATGGACGTGCGCCCGACCACGGTACTGATGCCGATGGCTTGTGGGAATTTGGGGTCGATTTCATGCCGAACCGTTCCTTCGGCAAGCAGTTCGGTGAGGGATTTACCGCCGAGGCTCGGGGGAGCTTTTGGTATCAGCCCCTGCCTATCGAGAATCTCGGCGGTCGATGTTAACTGAGCCCGTAGCGGCTCTTGGTGAATGCGCATCGCGGCTGGCGTGCAACAACCGATATAGGCGACAAAGCCCGCAATCGCGTGAACGCATTCGGTATCGATTGTGCCGTTACGAAGCTTGGCAATTGATGCGTTGTAGCGTGGTTCCACGGTGAGAAGAAAGTCTTCGATGGCTCGATCATGTATCAGGTAGGCATCGGTGCTTCCTTCCTCAATTCGGCAAACGTCTCTGGCACTGCACGGGAATGTTTGCAGATTTGATTTTCGGATGGCGTACATCTGTTCGCCGAGCGCCGGAGAATAGAAGTTTCGCAGATGCACCTGCGAGACGTAGTGATCGAGAGCCATAACATTATCCGAACGAGTTATGCCGTGCGCTGCGCGTTCGCGCCTGCGCACTTCAAGTTCCGATGGCCGCGTCCCGTTCGGGACGCCACGGCCAGCGGGCTTCACCGTTCGGTTCGGCCCTTCGCGCGACGGACGGTCAGCCGGTTCCGGCTTATGACCATCTGTCGAATAAGACTGGTGCGGGCGGAGGGACTTGAACCCCCATGCCTTGCAGCGTTCGGACCTAAACCGAGTGCGTCTACCAATTCCGCCACGCCCGCATATTCCTGATATAGCGGCCGTGCTGGGTTCGGCCAAGTGTCCAGATCATTCGGAATCCTCGGCTTCGGCACGGCTCTCGAGTCGCTTCTTTTTCTCGAAATCACGCTGGCGCTTCGGCCGCATCACGTTGACTGCGGCCGTGTCGATCCTCTCTTTGATATGTGCGGCGTAGAATTCCTAAATCATCTCGACGCTGGTGCGGCAGTTGATGGCGACGGCGTAGATGTCGGCGCCCTCCATCAGTCGCATGCTGATATAGGTGTGGCGAAGGCTGTAGGCGGTGCGCCGCTGGCCTTCGCGGTCGAATTTGAGGTCTTCCTCCTCAAGGATGTTGTTGAACATGGCGCGATTGAAGCGCGGGAGCAGGCGCGTCTTCGGTAGCAAGGTTTTGATTTCTGCTTCCGACTTCCCCGCTGTTTTTAACTCGGCGTTGCGTCGGTTGCGCAAATTAGTGAAGGGATAAACCGCGCTCGGCAAGCTCTTGCAGATGCCGACGCCGACCTTACCGCGAACGGAAATGACAAGGATCGTTGTCTTGGTCGAATAATCTTCTTCGATTTTCACATCGCGAATTTCGAGCCGCATGAATTCGTCGGGCCGCAGGCCGGTATTAGCCATCATCACGACGAAACCATGCATGTCCTCATACTGGCCCTCCCAGCCGCGACGTTTGCCGTCCGTAATACGCCTACGGGTTGCCTCTCTTAGCTGCTTGTATTCTTCCGGAGAAAACCACGCGCGGTGCCCGCGCTTGGTTTGAAGTCATGTAGGGCGTTTCGAGGCTGGGAACGAAGGGTATCCAGCCGAGACCTTCGGCGTGTTTGAGAATCTGCCTGATATGGACGATTTCATTCATGATCGTGTTGCGGGCAGGGGGCTTGCCCGCTTTGATGATCTTTCCGTCTTTGTCTTTTACGGTCGTGCGCTCGATCGTGTCTTCCGCGCGCTTCACACGGTATTTTTGAATGAGGCTCTTGTTGACTGTCGAAAGCGGTTTGTCGGTGAAGAAGGGGAGGACGTGCCGGCGAACACGCAGCTCCAGATTTTGGACATAGGAGGGGCTTCGTTCGGTCGATGCCAGCACCCGGGCATCGCGGATGTAATCCTCCCAAGCATCCTTGAATGTATGCTCGCTAGGAACGATTTCGCCCGCGCGCAGCTTGCCGCGAAGGCCGAGATACCACTCCTCCGCAACATCCTTCGCGCGTTCAAGGCTTTCTTCTTTCAGGCTCTGACGGAACCGACGTTTGCCGACGCGCGCGGCAGCGTGCCAGGGGCCGCCATCTTTGCGCCTGTATAATTGCAAACGTCCGTCAAACATCGTATGCGCAGCCATGTGGATTTCGAACCCGATTTAGTCGCTGATGTGTCCGTCGTGTGTCCAAGCCTCTGAATTGGCTGAATTTATCTAAGTTCTTGACTATACACGAGAAATTAGAAATTGTCAGCTGGATTCGGTGGTTTTTACGGATTTAGGTTCCAGTGACGCAAGTCGTGGGGGTTCGAGTCCCTCCGCCCGCACCAGACTGGGCGCCAGGCTGGGCGAATGCGCATCAAGGACAATTGGACATGCAGATCACCGAGACCGACTCCCAGGAATTGCGCCGCGAATACAAGATCGTCATCGGGGCCAGCGACCTGGACGCCAAGCTCACCGGCCGCATCGAGGAGATGAAGCCGCGCATGCAGTTGAAGGGCTTCCGGCCCGGCAAGGTCCCCGTCGCGCACCTGAAGAAGACCTTCGGCAAGTCGATCATGGGCGAGATCGTCGAGGCGGCGGTTTCGGAATCGAGCCAGAAGGCCGTCACCGACAATGCGCTCAAGCCCGCGTTCCCGCCCAAGATCGACCTGATCAGCGAGATGCAGGAAGTCGTCGACGGGAAATCCGATCTCGAATTCACCGTCAAGGTCGATTTGATGCCGGATTTCGAACTGGCCGACGTCTCGAAGCTGACGGTCGAGAAGCTCGTCGCCGACGTGACCGATGCGGAGATCGACGAGGCGGTCACCCGCCTGGCGCAGCAGGCGCGCACCTATTCGCCGCGCGCCGAAGGCGAGGCGGCCGAAAAGGACGACGAAGTCAAAATCGACTTCGTGGGCCGCGTGGACGGCGAGGAATTCGCCGGCGGCAAGGCCGAGGATTTCAAGCTCGTGCTCGGCACCGGGCAGCTCATTCCCGGTTTCGAAGACCAGTTGGTCGGCGTCAAGGCGGACGAAGAGCGCGAGGTCAAGGTGACGTTTCCAGCCGACTATCCGGACGCCAAGCTCGCCGGCAAGGACGCCGTCTTCTCAGTGAAGCTGAAGGCGATCGCCAGGCCCGATCCGCTTATCGTCGACGACGAGCTGGCGAAGAAAATGGGGCTCGATACGATCGGTACGCTGAAGGACCGCGTGCGCGAGCAGCTCAAGGCCGATTTCTCCCGCGCCAGCCGCATGCATCTGAAGCGCCGCGTGCTCGACGCGCTCGATACGGCGCATTCCTTCTCGCTGCCGCCGACGATGGTGGAAAGCGAATTCGACGCGATCTGGAAGGCCGTGGAAAGCGAACTCCAGCGCGAAGGCAAGACGGCGGCCGACGAGGGCAAGTCCGAAGAGGAACTCAAGAAGGAATATCACGACATCGCCGAGCGCCGCGTGCGGCTGGGCCTGGTGCTCGCCCGAATCGGCGAGCAGAACGGAATCACCATCGCGCCGGACGAGATCCAGCGGGCCATCGCCGTCCGCGCGCGGCAGTTCCCCGGCCAGGAACAGCAGGTGTTCAATTTCTATTCGACCAACCAGCGCGCCCAGGCCGAAATCCGCGCGCCGCTGTTCGAAGACAAGGTGGTGGACTTCATCGCCGAACTGGCCGAAGTGACGGAGCGCAAGGTGGATCGCGAAACGCTGTTCCTCGATCCCGACGAAGCCGAGGAAAAAATGAAGGGTAAATAACCCTTCGAAGCGCATGGTCGCCTTTGCGCCATTGCCACCTATATAAGTGAAACTGCTCAATTGACAGGACGGCATCGGGCCGTAGGCTCGATTGCGGCGAATCGAAAGGTATCAGGGCCCATGAAGGACCCGCGCGACGTCTATATGAACACGCTCGTGCCGATGGTGGTCGAACAGACCGCCCGCGGCGAGCGGGCATATGACATCTATTCGCGCCTGCTCAAGGAACGCATCATCTTCGTCACCGGTCCGGTCGAAGATTACGGCGCCAGCCTGATCACCGCGCAGCTTCTCTTTCTCGAGGCGGAAAACCCGAAGAAAGAGATCTCGATGTACATCAATTCGCCGGGCGGCATCGTTACCGCCGGAATGGCGATCTACGACACGATGCAATATATCCGCCCCGCCATTCAGACGCTGTGCGTCGGGCAGGCGGCATCGGCGGCTTCGCTTTTGTTGTGCTCGGGCAAGAAGGACATCCGCTTCTGCCTGCCCAATTCGCGAATCCTCGTCCATCAGCCGTCCGCGTCCTATTACGGGCAGGCCTCGGACGTCGCCCGCCATGCCCAGGAAATCATCAAGCTCAAGCGGCGGCTGAACGAGATTTATGCCAAGCACACCGGCCAGAGCGTGGAGGCGGTTGAAAAGGCACTCGATCGGGATACCTATATGACCGCCGAAGAAGCCAAGGCGTTCGGCCTCGTCGACCAGGTTCTTTCGCGCCGCCCCGAACCCGACGAGGCAAGGTGAACCGTCCGAATTCAGGGATTCCGGCCGAATGGGCGGCCCTTTGATCGGATTAAACAAATCTTGATCCGGCTCCGTTTATCGTGGTCGAATGACCGTGGGGACAGCCCAATCCGGCTGGCGCGGTTCGTGCAGTGGTTCGGGTAATGGTCTATGCAAGTGTTGAGGCTGCGGCACGCCGCGGCCGGAACGATGACTAGCGGGTGTCCCGGGAGTGCCCATGAGTAAGTCGAGCGGCGGCGAATCCAAGAATACGCTCTATTGCTCCTTTTGCGGCAAGAGCCAGCACGAGGTGCGCAAGCTCATTGCGGGCCCGACGGTCTTCATCTGCGACGAATGCGTCGAACTGTGCATGGAGATCATCCGGGAGGAGAACAAAACCTCCTTCATGAAGTCGCGCGACGGCGTCCCGTCGCCGGCGGAGATTTTCAAGGTTCTCGACGATTACGTGGTCGGCCAGCAGCACGCCAAGAAGGTGCTCTCGGTCGCCGTCCACAACCACTACAAACGCATCAATGCGAGCGGCAAGAATGCCGAGGTCGAACTCGCTAAATCGAACATCCTTCTCGTCGGCCCCACGGGCTGCGGCAAGACGCTGCTCGCCCAGACCCTGGCGCGCATCCTCGACGTGCCGTTCACCATGGCCGATGCGACGACGCTGACGGAAGCCGGCTATGTCGGCGAGGATGTCGAGAACATCATCCTCAAGCTCCTGCAAAACGCCGACTACAATGTCGAGCGGGCGCAGCGCGGCATCGTCTATATCGACGAGGTCGACAAGATCAGCCGCAAATCCGACAACCCGTCCATCACGCGCGACGTGTCGGGCGAGGGCGTGCAGCAGGCGCTCCTCAAGATCATGGAAGGCACGATTGCGAGCGTCCCCCCGCAGGGCGGCCGCAAGCATCCGCAGCAGGAATTCCTGCAGGTCGACACCACCAACATCCTGTTCATCTGCGGCGGCGCGTTTGCCGGCCTCGAAAAGATCATCTCCTCGCGCACCCACGGCACCTCGATGGGTTTCGGCGCCGCGGTCCGCGCCCCCGACGAGCGCGGCACGGGCGAAGTCCTGCGCGAGGTCGAGCCGGAGGATTTGCTGAAATTCGGGCTCATTCCGGAATTCATCGGCCGCCTGCCGGTCATCGCCACCCTCGGCGATCTGAGCGAAGCGGCGCTGATCGAGATTCTCACGCGCCCCAAGAATGCGCTCGCCAAGCAATATCAGCGCATGTTCGAGATGGAAGGCGTGAAGCTGCGCTTCCAGGAAGAGGCGATGCACGCGATTGCGCGCCGCGCCATTGCCCGCCGGACGGGCGCGCGCGGACTACGCTCGATCATGGAAGGCATCCTGCTCGAAACGATGTTCGAGCTGCCCACTCTCAATGGGGTGCAAGAAGTCGTGATCACCGCCGACGTCGTCGACGGCCGCTCGCGTCCGCTTTACACCTACTCCGACAAAGGCCAGGCGCGCGAACAGACCGCGTCCTGAACCGGGCGTCCGGCCGGCCGGTTTGGCGGCGGGGCGACGGCGGGCGGGCATCGCGCGGCATATCTTGAAAGCCTTAACGCCGGGGACCACTTTATATCGTCAGGAGTCGGCCCAGGCGGGCGACCCATCATCAAGGTTCCGGGCGCCCAGAAGGGGTTCGGGGCTCAACCGGCCGCCAGCAGGCCGGCAAGGAGAACAGTATGTCAGAGTCCGAAGGTTCCGTGAAAGCGAAGGGTGAATCGGGCGGCCATTTGGCGCCGGTGTTGCCCCTGCGCGATATCGTCGTGTTCCCCCATATGATCGTTCCCCTGTTCGTGGGCCGCGAAAAGTCAGTCCGCGCGCTCGAAGAGGTGATGAACGAAGAAAAGCAGATTCTTCTTCTGACGCAGAAAAACGCCGCCGACGACGATCCGACCACGGACGGGCTCCATCGCGTCGGCACGATGGCGACCGTGTTGCAGCTTCTGAAGCTGCCCGATCAGACGGTCCGCGTGCTGGTGGAAGGCAAGACGCGCGCGCGCGTGACGGGCTTCGTCGCGCGCAACGATTTCTTCCAGGCGACCATCGAGCCCATCGCCGATCATGGCGGCGACGCGAAAGAGACCGAAGCGCTGATGCGCACCGTCAAGGCCAATTTCGAGAGCTACATCAAGCTCAACAAGAAAGTGCCGGCCGAGAGGCTGGCCTCGCTCGCCCAGGTCGACGACCCGGCGAAGCTGAGCGACATGGTGTCCTCGGATCTGTCGGTCAAAATCTCCGACCGCCAGGAGCTTCTGGAGACGCTCAACATCGTCGAGCGGCTCGAGCGCGTGCTGAGCCTCATCGAGGGCGAGATCGGCGTGCTCCAGGTCGAGCGCAAGATCCGCACCCGCGTCAAGCGCCAGATGGAGAAGACGCAGCGCGAATATTATTTGAACGAGCAGTTGAAGGCGATCCAGAAGGAACTCGGCGAAGGCGAAGAAGGCCGCGACGAGCTCAACGATATCGAAGAGCGCGTCCGCAAGACGAAGCTGTCCAAGGAAGCGCGCGAAAAGGCGCAGGCCGAAGTGAAGAAGCTCCGGCAGATGAGCCCGATGTCGGCGGAAGCCACCGTCGTGCGCAATTACCTCGACTGGCTGCTCTCATTGCCCTGGGGCAAGAAGTCCAAGGTCAAGAAGGACATCAAGCTCGCCGAAGACATCCTGCACGAGGACCATTACGGTCTCGACAAGGTGAAGGAGCGCATTCTCGAATATCTGGCCGTGCAGCAGCGCGCGGGCAAGATGAAGGGACCGATCCTGTGCCTCGTGGGACCTCCGGGCGTCGGCAAGACCTCGCTGGGCAAATCGATCGCGCGCGCGACGGGGCGCGAGTTCGTGCGCATGAGCCTGGGCGGCGTGCGCGACGAGGCCGAGATCCGCGGCCATCGGCGCACCTATATCGGCTCCATGCCGGGCAAGATCATCCAGTCGATGAAGAAGGCGAAATCGGCAAATCCGCTGTTCCTGCTGGATGAAGTCGACAAGCTGGGCGCGGACTGGCGCGGCGATCCGTCGTCGGCGCTGCTCGAAGTGCTGGACCCCGAGCAGAACAACACCTTCAACGACCACTATCTCGAGGTCGATTTCGACCTGTCGGACGTGATGTTCATCACCACGGCCAACACGCTGCACATGCCGCAGCCGCTGATGGACCGCATGGAGATCATCCGCATCCCCGGTTACACCGAGGACGAGAAGGTCGAGATCGCCAAGCGCCACCTGATCCCCAAGGAAGTCGCTGCCCACGGCCTGAGGGAGGGCGAGTGGCAGATTACCGAGCCGGCGCTGCGCGACCTCATTCGCTATTTCACGCGCGAGGCGGGCGTCCGCAATCTCGAGCGCGAGATCGCCAATCTTTCGCGCAAGGCGGTGAAGGAGATCGTCTCCGGCAAGGCGACCGCGATCGAAGTAACGCCGGAGAATCTCGGCACCTATGCGGGCGTGCGGAAGTTCCGCTACGGCGAGATGGAAGGCGAAGATTACGTCGGTGTCGTCACCGGCCTTGCCTGGACCGAAGTGGGCGGCGAAACGCTCCAGATCGAGTCCGTCATGCTGCCCGGCAAGGGCCGCATGCAGACCACCGGCAAGCTCGGTGACGTGATGAAGGAATCGATCGACGCGGCGCGTTCCTATGTGCGCTCCAAATCGACGCTGTTCGGCATCAAGCCGCCGATGTTCGACCAGAAGGACATCCATGTGCACGTGCCGGAAGGCGCCACGCCCAAGGACGGACCTTCGGCCGGCATCGCCATGGCGACCTCGATCATCTCGGTGCTGACGGGAATTCCCGTCCGGCGCGATGTCGCGATGACGGGCGAGATCACCTTGCGCGGACGCGTGCTGCCGATCGGCGGCTTGAAGGAAAAGCTGCTCGCGGCATTGCGCGCAGGCCTCAAGACCGTCGTGATCCCCGCCGAGAACGAAAAAGATCTCGCGGAGATTCCGGACAACGTGAAGTCCCATCTGAGGATCGTGCCGGTCGCGACGGTGGAGGAAGTGCTGAAGATCGCACTCGTCCGGGCGCCCGAACCGATCGTGTGGGAAGAGCCCGAAATCGTGACGCCGAGGGCGGCGATCGTGGACGCCGACGCCGACTCCATCGTCACGCATTGAGTTCGTTTTGACCTGCAAGGGCCCGAGTCGGTTCCGATTCGGGCCCTTTTCTTTCAAAAATCCGCAGATTCCTTGGTTTTTGGGCTTGGCGACGAAAGGCACGTGGCCCTAAAGTCCCGGGACTTGGGAGCGAATCGCGCAAAGGAGCTCGCCTGTGAACAAGAATGATCTAGTCCAACAACTTTCAGACCGCACGGGTCTCGGGAAGAACGAAGCGGCCAAAGCGGTCGACGGCGTTTTCGACCTGATCGCGGAAACGTTGAAGTCGGGCGACGAAGTCCGGCTGACGGGCTTCGGCGTTTTCGTGGTGGCCCAGCGAGCGGGCGGCAAAGGCCGCAATCCGCAGACCGGCGAAGAGATCACCATCAAGCCGTCCAAGCAGCCGCGGTTCCGCGCCGGCAAGCAACTCAAAGACGCGCTCAACTGATTTTGGCCTCGCGTCCGATGTACGCCGCCGCGGACGCCTGTCCGTGAGGTGAGTTCCTCCAAATCGTGGTTTCCGCCTCCCGTGCCCGGTCCCTTGCGACCCGGCACGGGAACGCGAGCGCGTGCTCCCAAGGCCGCCCGGGCTGTAGCTGCCGGTTGCACGGAGCCCTGCTATAAGGCGCGGCCGGACGACAGGGCGGTTAGCTCAGCTGGAAGAGCACTTCGTTTACACCGATAGGGTCGGTGAAACGCGCTCGATACCGCATGGCTCAGAAGCCCTTGTTGTTGAAGGCATTACTATACCTCCAACCATCGAAATACTCCACTGCCCAGCCTAAGATTTCCTTGGGGGGCAGCTGGGGGGCAGTCGGCGCAGACTTGCTCGCGACGGCGGCCGGAATACCGCGCATGATTGAGAGTAATAAGTGCGACAGGAACTGCACCCGTGCCCCTTCGATGCGAATGTATAAGAGCCGTTCATGCAACGACCGAACTCGCTTCGACCCTATCATAATGACACTGGGCATTACCTGTCCGCCTAGGAAACAACTCGATGGCTCTAGACACAGCAGGGTTCCGAACGGCATTCAAACGCTTTCAGAAACTCGTAGCGATTTATAGCGGGCACGAATTCACCAATCTCAATGAAGGCCTCGCGGCAGTTTGGGAGGGCTATAAGCCCAAGTTGCGTGATCTCGCCCTTGCTAAACTCGACGCCGCCAACTGGCAACACAGCAGGGTTGGTCAGGGTAGAATTCTCGAACGGACAATTGCGTCAATAGAGATTCAGGACAATCGTCCAGGCGGTCTCACAAACAATCTCGTATTCTGGCAGAACCGATACGGCCATATGGGTCGCGAGCATCGCGCTCTGTTAGATGCTCAGCAGGATCAAGGCTCACGACGTGCAATCGAAAATGCATTGTTCGATTTATATCGAACCAATATCGATGAAACAACATTGTTCGATAGGCTAAGCGAACTCACCGGGCGCAAGTATACCCTGTCCGCCTACCTATATTTCCTCAAAGACATGGACCGGTTCATGCCGATCCAACCAACCGGCTTCGACAGGGTGTTCCCCGAACTTGGTGTTGAGTTCGCCACGTTGCGGAATTGCAATTGGGACAACTACAAGCGCTTCAATGAAATCCTCGGTGAAGTCCGCGTGGCACTGAAAGAAGTCGCGGGGCTCAAGAACGTCCGCCTCGTAGATGCGCATTCATTCTGTTGGATATTTGCGACACTTCTCCAGCGGGTGCCGGAAGGAGCAGAGACTGTCGCTCGAAAGAGTCGCGACGATGGACGAGTATTGGGGGCACGCGAACGCTCGATAACAAATATGCGGTTGAGCATCCTAAACACCGTGTCCCAGTCGCGTGGTCAGGTCGTCACCCGAAATATCCAGATGAAGGTAAAGGACCTCGGCTTTGACTCTGAACAGGCCCTTGAAGCTTACCTGCGGGAGCGAATGAAAATTCAAGGAGACCGTTGTGCCCTCACAGGCATACAGTTCCATTTTCATGGCGACTTTGATTCAGATAAAAATCTTCTGCCATCTCCGGATCGCATCGACAGCGATGGCCACTATGCGCCCGGAAATATACAAGTAGTGTGCCAGTTCGTAAATATGTGGAAGAGCGATACAAAGAACGACGAATTTCTCCGACTACTGACTCTGATCAGAAATCAGGAGAATGGAGCCGATCCCGAAGGCGCTCCGCTACAAGAGGGTTAGAGCATCATGCAACCATCGATCCGAACGCTTGGCGCTATCCTCTATTCTCCTAGCCAATACGTCATACCGGTCTTCCAGCGCAATTACCGTTGGGAAGAGCAACAGTGGGAAAAGCTCTGGAATAGCCTCGCTGAAATTCGTCAGCCGGATAAGCGTGGCAATCACTTCATGGGCTTCCTCGTATTCGTTCCCGGCCTTCCGCAGCCGGGTCAGAACACAACTTTCCACCTCATCGATGGTCAGCAGCGCCTCACAACGCTGTCGATTTTACTCGCAGCGATCCGTAACGTCGCGCGAGACAACGCCCAGGACGAGTTCGCCGAGGAGATCCACCAGTATTATCTCGTCCATCCGATCAAGAAGGGCGAGCAACACTATCGGCTACTTCCCAAAGAGCGCGACCACGACACCTACCTCGCCATCGTCAATGGCAACAGCGAGCCATCTGGAAGAATGGTGGAGGCGCTCGCGTATTTTGAGAACCAGCTCTCGGCCACTGTTGGTGATGACCCGGGCATCCTGCGCTCGGTATTTGATACGGTGTGCCAACGACTGGAATTTCTCTGCGCCACACTAGAGAAAGAAGACGCCTACAACATATTCAAAAGCCTCAACTCGACAGGCGTCCCCCTCAGTGAGTCCGACCTGATCCGTAACTTCGTCTTCATGCACGTTGCCCCGGACGACCAGGATGAATTCGATAGAGACCTGTGGGGACCGCTCGAAGCAATGTTCACCAGTCCGCACGCAGCTTTAGATGAAGAGCGATTCTCTAAATTCTTTCGCGATTTTCTCATGTCGGACGGTAGGTATGTATCGCCGAAAGAGACCTTCAACGAGTTCGAAGGTCGCTTTGAAGCGACCGAATTCTCTCCGAAAGAACTTGCCGCTACCCTGCTCACAGCGAGTTCAAACTACGAGATCATTCGAGGCGAGAAATCCGACGCAGACACGAGTGTCTCCGAGACACTCCGGAAGTTGAATGTTTTGGAAAGTTCCACGACATATCCGTTGCTCTTGAGAACTCTTTGACCTCCGCGGCGAAGGCAAAATCGACTCCCCATCGCTAGCGCGAGCGATTGATATGCTCAGCGGTTTCATTCTCCGGCGGTTCATCTGCAACGATACGTCGCGTGGCTATGGCCGGATGTTTGTCCGGGCGCTTTCCTCAGACCAAGGGGCGCCGGTTGTTTCACTCGAACGGTACCTGCTAGAACGAGGATGGCCTGATGACGCGAAGTTCAAGGCCGCGTTCGCTCGCTTCCCGCTTTATCAGCGCGGATACACGCGTGAGGTCATGGAAGCTCTGGAACGTGCGCGGGCACACAAAGAGCCTGCCGATCTCGTGGATGCGCAGGTCGAACACATTTTGCCCCAGACCATGAACAATGACTGGCGAACAGACCTTGGCGCGGATGCCGAACGCATTCACACTGAGTGGCTCCATACTCCAGGCAATCTCACTCTAAGCGCCTACAACCTGGAACTCTGGAATCATAAGTTTGCAATGAAGCGCGTTCAGTACGGAGACAGCAATGTGGTTCTGACGCGAGAACTCGCGAACAACCAGCATTGGGGTGAAGCTGAAATTCGGGAGCGAGGTGATCTTCTCGCGAAGGCAGCGGCCGAAATCTGGACCGGTCCTGAGAACCCGCCAATTCCGGTCAAGACGCAGAATGGCGATGACCAAGATGAAACTCGGTTCGAGATTCGGCGTAAGTTCTGGGAGGGTTTGCACGATTATTTGCAAAGCGAGAATCTCGCGGTGCCAGACTTCGAGGTCAGGCCAGTCTGGACCGTGCGGTTTCCCTCCAGCACGCGACACATCGGGATCGAGACTCGCTTGAGCTTGCGCAATCACGTTGTGGGGATCGACATCTGGTTCTGGCGCGAAAAATCAATGTCGCTTTGGAGCGAGATTAGGTCTGCGCCGAAGGCGTTCAACGAGATCGTGGGTCAAGATTGGCTCTTCGAGCAGCAGAAGGACAAGCCTCGGGCAAATATGACGATTGAGCTTCCGATCGAGCAGCTTCGAAACCCGGCATCGTGGCCTGCCGCACAAGAATGGTTTGGACAGAAGCTCGTGCTGATCTACGAGAAACTGTTTCCGATATTACGCGATAGAATGAATGAGGGTGCAGCGGGGTAAACGAACCATTTGGACGTTGTCTGTGGCTCTGAATTTGCTGGCCGAAGTGGTGGGCGCGACAGGATTCGAACCCGTGACATCTCCCGTGTAAAGGGAGCGCTCTACCAACTGAGCTACGCGCCCGCCGAGCGGGATCGAATGTGTCGCCTTAAGGCAGTTTCACGTCAAGCCGGTGGACCGCTTGAACGGTCTTTTCTTCTGACAACTTGACCGGATGTAGAAAAAGGGGCGGTTAAGCAAGCCTACGCCGCCCGAAGCGGTTGGCACCCTTATGCCGGGCGGGATCCCGGAGTCCCGTGCCCGTCGCCTACCGGCTTCTGTGCCTCTATCCAGGCGACGATGTCTGCCTCCCTCCACGCGATCCGAGTGGGTCCCAGTGACACCGGGGCGGGAAAAGTTCCTTGCTGGATACGGCGCCAGATCGTAGTACGAGACAGTGCCACCCTCTTAAACACCTCCGTGCCTCGTAGGAGAGCCGGCTGTCCCGACTGCCAGCCGCGTATTGTCCCGCGATTGGCTTCCTTCGAGCCCGTGAAGGATTGTGGAAGCGAATTCTCGTCCATGGTTCATCTTCCGTGATCTCGTTCGCCGAGCGCAAAGGCACGAGTCTCGACGGCATTCTGAAAAGCAGATCGAATCGAAACCCCAATTGTCATAGACATCAACCGCCAAACTGACAGCGCGGCAGCCAAGAGAGTTCTTGGCGGCAAAAAGGTGCCTCATGGCGGTCGCCGTAGAGCCAGCACATTTGCCTCCGCGATTGTGGACCATGTTGCGGACTGCATTCGACGTGAACTATCTCGACCAGCTCCGGAAGGGACAAAGAGCAACTAGGCTAGCAGAGCTCTTTGAAAGCATATTCGCCGGCCGGAGAACCGTCGAAATCATGCAAATCGGGACGCGAGGACAATTTTATTGTGAGGTCTGTGCAAAACACGAAGAACAAATTCTTTCTAAGCCATTGCGCGGAGCGCACCGCTGTGTGGCAGTCCTTTATGGACTGCCACACAGCGGTTGCGGTTGGCCCTCAATCACCAGACCGCTAAGATAAAATCTGCATTGTTAGCTCCCGTGTTTGAGTTGCGGTTGGCCCTCAATCACCAGACCGCTAAGATCATGAACAATCGACCGATGGCTACCTGGCGGTTGCGGTTGGCCCTCAATCACCAGACCGCTAAGATGCTCGCGACCTACCCCGGCTGCGAGCGTGGTTGCGGTTGGCCCTCAATCACCAGACCGCTAAGATCTGAACCGTGACATCCAGAAGCAGTGCACGGTTGCGGTTGGCCCTCAATCACCAGACCGCTAAGATCGTGACGCCCAACGCCCTGCAGACGCAGCCGTTGCGGTTGGCCCTCAATCACCAGACCGCTAAGATCGACGGCTCCACCGCTGACACGACGCTAGAGTTGCGGTTGGCCCTCAATCACCAGACCGCTAAGATTCGACATGGAACACGGGCGCGACATGGATCGTTGCGGTTGGCCCTCAATCACCAGACCGCTAAGATCGCCGGGGCGCCGCACAGCAAATCGGCCACGTTGCGGTTGGCCCTCAATCACCAGACCGCTAAGATGTCGCCATTCCCGGCCGCGATGGTGTAGGTGTTGCGGTTGGCCCTCAATCACCAGACCGCTAAGATGGGCGCCGACGCATAGGGATAGGGATACCAGTTGCGGTTGGCCCTCAATCACCAGACCGCTAAGATCCCGGCCCCGGGCTTGACGTAATGCGCGGTGTTGCGGTTGGCCCTCAATCACCAGACCGCTAAGATTCGCGGGCGGAACCACCACAGCAGTCGCCAGTTGCGGTTGGCCCTCAATCACCAGACCGCTAAGATGAAGCTCATGGCACCGCCGCGCGTCCGTAGTTGCGGTTGGCCCTCAATCACCAGACCGCTAAGATCGGAGGGTTCGCACGCCCCGACACCGCAGTTGCGGTTGGCCCTCAATCACCAGACCGCTAAGATCCATGCGTCGGCTATAGCCAGCACAGGACTGTTGCGGTTGGCCCTCAATCACCAGACCGCTAAGATACTCCGCCCCCGTTCCATATTCGATCACCTGTTGCGGTTGGCCCTCAATCACCAGACCGCTAAGATCTCGTGAACGGTACGCATCCGGTGAAGGCCACGGGTAGCTGAGAGCCTGACGTTGACGCCTCGGCGTCAGGCAGCGGCCGCGATCGATGCGCGTTTCCAGTTCCACGGCAGCAGCTCGGCGATGTGCCTGGCGGGGTGATCGGCGATACAGCCGAGCACGTGAGCGAGCCACGCTTGCGGATCGACGCCGTTGAGCTTGGCGGTGTTGATGAGCGTGTAGATCGCTGCGGCGCGTCTGCCGCCTTCATCGGAGCCGGCGAAGGTCCAGTTGTGTCGGCCCACGGCGATCGGACGTATTTCGCGTTCGGCGGCATTGTTGGAGATGCAGAGCCGGCCGTCGTCAAGAAAGCGCGTGAAGGCGGGCCATCGCTTGAGGCTGTAGTCGATAGCGCGGGCGGTCTCGCTTTTGGACGAGAGCGTTGCGCGTTGCTGGCGCAACCAGATCTCCAGCTCGTCGATGAGCGGTTCGCTGTGCTCGTGGCGTACGGCGAGGCGGCGTTCCGGCGAGGCACCATTGATCTTGCGCTCGATGGCGAAGAGCGCATCGATCCGTTCGATCGCTTCGACGGCAATGGGCGCCTTGGCGATCCGCGCCAGATCGAAGAACTTGCGTCGAGCGTGGGCCCAACACGCGGCTTCGGTGATCGGGCCCGGCTTGCGTGCGGGTTCGTACAGCCTGTTGAAGCCCGCATAGGCGTCGGCCTGCATCAGTCCTGCATAGGCCCGTAGATGCTGCTCGGGATGGATGCCGGAACGGTCGCGCGAGTAGAAGAACAGAGCGGCCGGGGGATCAGGTCCGCCGAACGGCCGGTCATCACGAACATAAGTCCACAATCGTCCGGTCCGTGTTTTGCCCTTGGCCAGCACCGGGACCGGCGTGTCGTCGGCATGGATGCGGTCGCCTGCGAAGACATGACCCTCTATGCAGTCGACGAGGGGCATCAGCGTCGCCGCTGCAGCGCCCACCCAATCGGCCAAGGTCGAGACATCGAGGTTGATGCCTTCGCGTTCGTAGACCGCGCTCTGCCGGTTGAGCGGCAGATGCAGGCCGTATTTTGAGAACAAAATCTGGGCAAGGAGCGCGGGACCTGCGCGCCCGCGAGAGATCGGATGGGACGGTGCGGGTGGCTGGCTGATCGTCTCGCAGGCTCGGCACGAGAACTTCTCGCGGACATGCTGGATGACTTTCCACTGTCGCGGGATCACCTCCAGCATCTCGGTCACGTCCTCGCCGATTTTGCGCAAGGCTTCGCCGCCGCAGCAGGGACACACCGTTGGGCCGGGATAGACGACGCGTTCGCGCGGCAGGTGGTCCGGCAGGGGCCGGCGCGCCGGTTTGCGACGCTCGAAAGCAATCACCGCAATCTTTTTCCGCGCTGCCGCCGCTGCTGCGATCTGGGCCGCCGTCTCGCTTTGCGATGCGGTCTCTTCCAGATCGGCGAGATGCAGCTCAAGCTGTTCCAGCAATGCGCCGCGTTCGGCCGATTGTCCGTAAGTCTCGTGACGCAGCCGTGCGATCTCGAACTTCATCTTCTCGACATGGAGCGCCAGCGCATGGGCCTGCGCTTCGGCATTGGCCGCTCTGACCCGTTCGGCAATGACCAGCGCCTTCAGCGTCTCGACATCATCGGGAAGAGAATCGACCACCTTCGCCATGACGCGATGGAATCACAAAATGCCGATGTTTTGGAGCTATGATCGATAGCGAGAGTCACGATGTCGCAACTTGTCCATCGCGACCTTCGTGCTGGTGGATCAACCGGCGACTTGCGGTTGCCAGGTGCGCTGCGGCGCGCGCCAATCGATCCCTTCCAGCAGATAGCCTAACTGTGCCGGCGTGATCGTCACCGCGTCGCCCACCGTCGCAGGCCAGATGAACTTGCCCTTCTCCAGGCGCTTGGCAAACAGGCACATACCCTGACCATCATGCCAGAGCAGCTTGATCAAATCGCCCCGCTTGCCACGGAACGCGAACAGATGGCCGCAATGCGGATCGCGCTTCAGCGTCTCCTGCACACGCAAAGCCAAGCCGTCGAATCCTTTGCGCATATCGGTGTGTCCCGGCGCAATCCAGACATGCGCGCCAGCTGGAACGGGGATCATCCGCCGTCGCTCTGCGAGCTATGGCGGACAGGTCTGTCTTCGAGAATGGAGAGCACGCGCTTCAGCGCAATCACGTCAACGCTCTTTCCGACGATCACACGGCGGTTGCCGGAAAGCACGATCTCGATAGCGCCGTCCCTCGTGCGATCGGCCGACCCGGATGCGCTTTCAGAGGCTAAGACCGGAGCGGGCAACGCAACACGAACGAATGGCTGCTCGGCCGCAGCCGATGACGAAGGTATGCCTCCCCCAAGCTCCCGCTTCCATCGGAACAGCAGGCTCGGCGCGATGTTGTGCTTGCGTGCAACCGCCGAGACGGTGTTCGCTGCGGTCTCGCCCACCATCGCCAGCTTCTCCGTCCGCGACCAGCGGCGCCGGGCATCCGCCGTCACGACGAAGCGTTCTACCGTACTATGTCCAGACATAGGCACCGCATAGGTCTTGAGCGTCACGTCCCGTGACGAGAACCAGCGATACTCGGAATTATGTCTCCGAGCGCAAGGCGGCCCTCACCGGATGCGTACATTGCGCCCATCGCTCTATCCGAAGGACCGGCGCGCGCCGCGGCTGATCCGCGTGGCACAAGCGCTGGATGGCTGGCTGGGCGAAGCCTCCCACCGTGAAATCGGAACTGCGCTGTTCGGCGCCGCCCGCGTGGAGCGGGACTGGAAATCATCCTGGCGGCCACATGCGCGATCAGGTCCGGCGCGCGATCGGCTATGGCCGGACACTGATGGATGGCGGCTACCAGCGATTCCTGAACTGAGCTGTCGGTCTATTGCAGCAGATGGCGGTAGCCATTCTCGGTCATCCAGCGCGCGCGCTTGAGATGGCTTGCGAGTGCGCGCCGGGCGCGTTCGGGTTCCTTGCTCGGATCGATGCCGAGAACGATCCTGCACATTTCGTCATCTTTCGCGCCGTCGGCGCTGGCGTCCAGCAGCCGCAGATACACCACGAAGTGTTCACGGTCATAGTCGGTCAGACCGTCCGACCAAGGCGCGTCGTCCATGATCGCCGCGCCATTCGAATTTTGCTTGGACATTGGACCCTTTAGCAACTGAAACGCACATGCAGTTTTCGGGCCGCCAGTGCGTTGGCCGAACGATAGTCGATGTCGATTTGCGTCGCAATTCAAGATTGCATTCGGCGTGAATCTTTCCACCGGATTATGGCCGCCCGCGCGTGCCGCGCGTCGGGCTCTCGCGCGCCGAGCCCATCTTCTCGCTCCGCTCCAATCTGGTCTCGGCCCTTCGGGCTTCGATCCCTGGCGGAAGACCCGCGCTGGTCGCGCGGATCGAGAGGGAGAGCAACCGGCGGTCGCACTCGGTTCCGCGGCTTCGCCGCTCCCGCGGGTGCGCCGCGTGGCGCGCGCTCATCGCGCGCCGCCGGCCGCTCGCCGGCGCGTTCGCCCGCGAAATGCGCGGGCTCTTGCAGCCTCCATCTTTCCGCACGGCTGCCGCCGTGGTCGTTTGGCTTCATTTCGTTGCTGCGCTCCGGCTCGGTCGCGGAATCGCTGGCGCTCGGATGCGCCGCATCCCCGGTCCTGCGCTGCCCGCACCATTCCCTGCGGGCGTGCTCGGACCGGGTGACCCCTCGGCGCATCCGTCCGCGGCCTCGGCGGGCGGGCCTCAATATTTCTGCGGCAGTAGCCTGGGCTCGCCCAAGACGTAGCGGATCGACTCCGGTGCTTGTTCTCTGTATGTTCTCGTCGAAATATATGGGAGCAAGGCTATGTATGTGGTCATTGCCGAAGAATTAGACGGGATAGCCGATACGGTGCCTAAGGCCGGCGTAACGCTCGAACAAGCCTTTGCGCAGATTTGTTGCCGCGCGGGCTTTGACTATCACTTTGAACAAGAACCGGACGGCTGGCGGCTGGTGCTGACTGATGCCGAACGGCCCGAGTGCAGCCCCGAACCTATTGTCTCTACCTACGTCAAGCGCACCGACGCATACCGTGATCTGATGCTCCAAGCGGTGGACGGCAGGCTAAGGGGAGTTGCGGCTGTTCCGGTTGGCGAATTGCTACGCCAGCGCGCACAGGTGGCACGCCGTCAGGCGACGGAATGACGTGCCGCGCCGATGGCGAACGCGATATCGACATTGGGCGACCAAGTTGGCGGATGACATGGGCCGTCGCAATTTTCATGGAGCCGTGGTTACGCTGGGTGACTGTGTCCAAGCGGACTATCTCGTCATGGTTCGGTGCGACGGCTGTAACGCTGAGAAGCAGATGCACCCCTATAAGCTGATTGCTGTGCAAAGAAACCTGACCGGTGCTGCGCTCGGCGCGCTGCTTCCGGGGTTTTTCTGCAAGACCTGCCGAAAGTCCGTGAACGTGATCATCGCCTGCACCTATCGCCGCTCCGGTGAAATGTAATGTGCGGCAAGTTCACCCGCATGGCGTCCTGGGCCGGTGTCGTCGCGTTCTCGCAGCCGCTAACGCGGGATCGCATGGAAGACGGTGGCAACGATAAAGTTGTTGGCCTTCGCGTCGGCGACCTGATCCCCGTGATCGTCTACGACTCCGATCTGCCGGAGCGCGTCGAGATCCCGATGCAATGGGGATTTCCGCACAAGACCAAGCGCCTCGATCCCATTCATTGCCGCTCCGAAACAATCGACACCCGCCCGACCTTCGCGCCGCTATTTCAGGACGGCCAGCGCGGATTGGTGGTGGTACGAACCTTCAACGAAGGCGAAGAGGTCGGCAAAAAGACAGTTCAATACGAGATCGACCCCAAGCATGAAGCGCCGCTCGCTTTCACGGTTCTCTGGCAGAAATTCGCATTGGCTGACAAAGAGCTATTTGCTTGCGTACAGATCACCGTTCCGGCCAACCAGCTCATAAGCCGGATCACCGACCGCATGCCCGCATTTCTGGCCCAGGAGGATTGGCCACAATGGCTCGGCGAAACCCCGGCGAGGCCATCCGAGCTGAAGAGCATGTTGCGCACCGTCGAGGGTGTCCGTTGGACGATGACGAAGGAAGAGAAGCGCGCGCACGCGAAGAAGGAGAAGCGCAAGCCGACAGTTTCCGATCCGAAGCCGGGCTTGTTCGACTGATTTGCCGTGGAGGCGGTGCCGGCGCGATCTCTTGCTACCTTCTCTCGCAATTCCATGAACGCCCCGCGCAGACGCGCGGCCGGGCTCTCGTGAACCGAGCCCGCTGAAAGACGCGGTCTCGGCCCTTTGGGCTTCGATCCCTGGCGCAAGACCTATGGCCGCCGCGCTGCCGCGCGCCGACATTCATTGAAAGCAATTCCCCTCCGCGGTGCGGGCGGCGCTCCCTTCTAGGCCCGCCGCGGCGTGCCGCAATGCGCAAGTGCGCATCCTCCGCTTCGCTCCGGCCCTGCGGGTGCAGCCCGCCTCTGACGGCGGGCCTCTCCGGTCGAAGACGCCGCCCACCCCGCTTCCGGGGAATTGCGCGCGCGAGATCGGAGCAGGAGGCCCCTTATGAGCCAGACCCACCAGCAGCCAGCCAGCGGCGCGAGCCGCATTTCTCTCTATGACGAAGTGACCGACCGCATCGTCGCGGAATTGGAAAAGGGCTGCGTCCCATGGGTGCGGCCTTGGGCGGCCTCTGGCGTGTCGCTTGGCCTGCCCCGCAGCGCGATAAGCCGGAAGTTCTATTCGGGAATTAATGTCCTGATCTTGTGGGATGCCGTGATCCGGCGCGGCTTTGCTTCGCAGGAGTGGTTGACCTTCCGCCAAGCGTTGAGCCTTGGAGGGCATGTCCGCAAAGGCGAGCGCGGCACGGCCATCTGCTACGCCGACCGCTACGTTCCGAAGAAAGAACAGGAACGCGCCCGCGAACACGGCGACGAGCCCAATGCCGTGCCGTTCCTCAAGCGCTTCATCGTATTCAACGTCGAACAGTGCGACGGCTTGCCGAGCCACATCGTCGCCGCGCCGAAACCCGCTGCACCGTCCGAGCTATCGCCGGAAGCGGAAGCGTTGATCGCCGCGACCGGCGCGCGCTTTGTCGAAGGCGGCGGCGAGGCATTTTACCATCGCGGCGAGGATTTCATCCGGCTCCCCTTCCGCGAGACGTTCCTCTCGCCCGCTGACTACTATTGCACGGCACTTCACGAGCTTGGGCACTGGACGGCGCATCCGTCACGCCTCAAGCGCGATCTGCAACACCGCTTCGGCTCATCGAGCTACGCGCGCGAAGAACTGATCGCGGAACTGACCAGCGCGTTCCTTTGCGCGCATCTGAACATCGTCCCGCAAATCCGCCATGCGGACTATCTGGGCCACTGGCTGCAAATCCTGAAAGAGGATAGCCGCGCGATCTTTCACGCAGCCAGCCAAGCCAGCAAGGCAACCGATTTCCTACTCGCGTTTCAACAGCCGCGAGGGGCCGAAATTCCGACCGCCGAGGCGGCGGAATAGGTGCATCCCGCACCAACCCGGCCCCGCCCGCGAAGCGCAAAACCCACGGACAGGGCCGGTCCACTCCCGCTAAGGAGCAGACCGTTATGGAACTTCAACACATCGAACTCAGCAAGCTCAAAATCTCCAAATGCAACATGCGCTACCGCGACCCGGAGCCGGATGTTGCGGACATTCTGCCGAGTATCCGCGCCAAGGGCGTCTTGCAGCCGCTCATCGTGCGGCCCGAGGACGGCAAGTTCGGCGTCGTGGCAGGACGGCGGCGCTACTTCTCGCTTCGCACCGTCAAGGCGGAATGCGGCGGGGTTGCCGCCCCGCCGTGCGCGATCATGGAGGAAGGCGACGACGCCGAGGCCATCGAGGCATCCTTGCTCGAAAATCTGGCGCGGCGCGATCCCGATCCGATGCGCGAATACGAAACCTTCGTGCGGCTCATCAAGGAGGGCCGCACGGTGGACGGCATCGCCGCCACCTTCGGCATGACGACGACACAGGTTCGCCAACGCCTTGCGCTTGGCAATCTGCTTCCCAAGATCAGGGACGCCTACCGCGCCGAGGAGATTGACGACGAGACGGTGCGGCATTTGACGCTCGCCTCTGTGGCGCAGCAGAGGAAGTGGCTGCGCCTGTTCAACGATCCGCACCAGTATTGCCCGCGCGGTCATCAGCTCAAGCAGTGGTTGCTCGGCGGTCAGCAGATCAGCACGACCCACGCGCTGTTCAAGCTGGCGGATTATACCGGCCAGACCATCGAGGACTTGTTCGGCGACGAGAGCTACTTCGCCGATGCGGACCTGTTCTGGGCCTTGCAGAACCGCGCCATCGCCGCGAAGCGCGATGCGCTTCTCAAGACCGGATGGACGGACGTGGACGTGATGGAGATCGGCCAGCGCTTCGCGCAATACGAACACGTCAAGGTGCCGAAGAAGAAGGGCGGCAAGGTGTTCATCGCCGTCAGCCATGACGGTGCCGTTGAAATCTTCGACGGCTGGCTGACGCAGAAGGAGGCCAAGCGCCATGCCAAGCAGGAGGAACGCGAAGCGAAAGGCGCGGCCAAGGAGAGCGGCAGCACGGCGAAGCCCGCCATGACGCAAGCCCTCACCAACTATGTGGACCTGCATCGTCACGCGGTCATTCGGCTGGCATTGCTTGCCAATCCGGGTGCCGCGTTCCGGCTCATCGTGGCGCACATGATCGCACCATCGGGCAATTGGAGCGTCAAGCCCGATCCGCAAACGGCGCGCAACGACGCTATCCGCGAGAGCATCGCGGCGAGCGCGGCACAGAAGGCGTTTGACGTGGAGGAACAGGCTTCTCATTCCTGGCCGGGATGGTCCGAGGATACGGATGAGTTGAGCCGTGGACCCGAAACGGCGGACGTGTTTGCGGCGCTGCTTGGCAAGTCCGATGCCGAGGTCATGCAGATCGCGGCTTTCCACATGGCCCGCAGCCTTCAAGCGGGTAGCGATGTGGTGGACGCGGCTGGCGCGCATCTGGCCGTTGATGCGCGCGCGCATTGGCATCCCGATGCGGCGTTCTTCGATCTCATCCGGGATCGCGCCACGCTCAATGCCATTTTGGCGGAGGTCGCGGGCGAGGCCGTCGCCCGCGCCAATGTGGCGGAGAAGGCTAAGACGCAGAAGCAGATCGTCCGCGACTGCCTCATGGGGTCCAATGGCCGCGTGAAGGTAGAGGGTTGGCTGCCCGGCTGGCTGGAATTTCCGTTCCGGAGCTATGGCGACCAACCCGCAGCAGCAGGGGTGGATGACGCGGAAACGGAGGACGACCACCGCGCCGCCGCGTAATTCGGGCGGGCGTAGTGAAGTGAAGGGCGGCGGAGCGATCCGCCGCCCTTCGCATTTCAGGCTCCGGATGCGCTGTGGCTTTCGGTCGGCTGTTATGATTTGCGTGGCTTGATCGGCCGAGGCTTGGAGAAGCGCACACCTTCGCCCATGACGCCATCGGACAAGAACACAATTCCGGCCTTCTCGAGCGCTTGGATGACCGCTTCGATGGTGTCCTCTTTCGGGTAAGGACGATCCGTCTCAATGGCGTTGACGGTGTTCAAAGCGACCAAAGCGCGGTCGGCGAGGGCTTGCTGCGTCCAACCGAGAAGCGCCCGAGCGGCGCGGATTTGTCGGGATGTTGCCATGGCGGGCTACCATGGCGATGACAGAGGGTGGCCGGACTTATTTGGGAAAAACTCCCAAATCTGCTACTCTTGCGAGTATAGGCTTGCCACTTCTAACCGAGGTCTAGGTGGAGAAAGCGAATCACAAGCTCCGCGACTTGCTGGCACTTTGGCACGAGAAACGCGGAAAACGAGCTATGCCGTCGCGCGCCGATCTGGGCGTCGCGGCGCTTAAGCCATGGCTCGGCAATCTGGCCCTGATCGACGTCCAAAGCGACGGCGTAGCGGCATTTCGGCTTTGCGGAACGAATCTCTACGCCCAATTCGGCGGGGAAATGACCCGGCGGGATGTATCGGAGCTCACCTCTGCCATAGGGGACTCGTTCCGGGCGTGCTTGGAGTGGGCCTGCCGCTCGCAGACGCCAACCGAGGCCACCCACGAACGTGTCATCGACGGAGTGCCGGCCGCGTTCCATGAACTTCATTTACCCCTGTTCGGACGATGCCGCGCATGTCCACACCCTGTTGTTTGCCTGCTATCCGGTGACCAAGAAATGACGATGGCGATCAAGCCTGCAACCGTCCAGAATGCCGATTGGCGGGGCTCCATCGATATCGTGTTGCGCCTATCGGCGCGGATCGTTGGGGCCTTTGTGGCGCACAATTCTGTGCCGGTAGCCGATGTGTCCGGCTTGCTCAAATCCGTCCATGCGATGTTGCGCTCGCTCATGGACAGCGCCGTGCCGGATATGGGAGGCGCCCCAAAGCCCGCCGTATCAATCCGCAAATCGGTGGCGTCCGACTACCTCGTATGCTTAGAAGACGGCAAGAGACTTAAGATGCTCAAGCGGTATCTGCGCTCGCGCTATCAACTCTCGCCGGAAGAATATCGCGCCAGATGGGGTCTACCCTTGGACTATCCGATGGTCGCGCCGAACTACTCGGCGCAGCGTTCCCAGTTCGCCAAACGCATCGGCCTTGGGCGTTCCTCAAGCCGCACGAAGCAGCGTCGCCGGAGCGCATGAGGTGAGGCCGGTTATGAACAGGATGAAGGTCAACAAGCGCGAATGCAGCAAGATCGACGCGCATGTTGGTGGACAAGTGCGCCGCCGCCGCCTGATGGCGGGCATCACACAGGAAGATGTCGGCAAAGTGCTTGGCGTCAGCTTTCAGCAGATTCAGAAGTACGAAAACGGGGCCAACCGGATCAGTGCGGGTCGATTATATGTGCTCGCCAATCTGCTGAACGTGACCGTCAATGACTTCTATGCCGCGCTCGATCCCATGTGTCAGGGCGCCCACGCCGTTGATAGTGAGTTACGGCGTGTGGAAAAGTTTGCGGCCAGCCGCGAAGGAATGAACCTTAACCTTGCCTATCTGGACGCGCCAAATCCGCGCGTGCGGAAGCTCGCCGTTGAGGTCTTGCGGCTGAGCGCAGACCGCGGCGAAAAGAGCGAGACCGCTTCGCGCGACGCTCGGAACTAGCTCTTGGATCGGCAGCGGGACACGCGAAGCCCCGCGCGCTGAAGCGCGGTTCAGGTGCGGGTCGATGGGCGATGCCAGCATGTGCTCGCGTTCTTTCGGCGGCCCGAACTCGGCGCGCTTGAACCGAGCGGATTGGCAAGGCTAAGGCTCACATGAGCCGTCGCTTGCACGCGCATATCCAGCGCGCCCAACCGTCGGCGCTATCCGCGAAAGTCGGTTGCGCGCTGTTGCCGCGTTGAATTGCAGCCTCTCGGATGAGCGCGGGCATCGACTTCAAGCGATCCTTTGAGCGCGTCTTCTGCCTCACATGACACGCCTGACAAATGGCACATCTCCCCCGACTCTGCCGACCAATCTCTCCTTGCTCTTTGGCGACGACCTATGGGCGGCTCCGTCCCGCTGCAACCGTCGCTCCCAACTATTTTCCCCGCCGTGCTCGCCCCTTCGGGGCTTGCGCGCGGCTCCTCGCGCACGCTTCGCTCAAAATAGTTGTCCGCTCCGGTCCTCCGCTGCGCTGCGGCCCAAGTGGGTTCCGCAGGCCGGAACGCCGCCCATCACGGTCCGCCATCGCAAGGGAGAATGGTCTCCCGGCGAGCCAAATGGAGACAGCCATGACAGCCATCGGTCACGTCACGAAGCAGAAAGACGGCAGCTACAAGGGTCAGCTCAAGACGCTTTCCTTCCGCGCCCCCATCGACATCCTTACCAACACGGCGAAGAACGGCGACACGCAGCCCGACTATCGCGTCTACAGCCAGGCGGTCGAGATCGGCGCGGGCTGGACGAAGCGCGGCAAGACGTCCGGCGAAGATTATGTGAGCCTCAGCCTTGCCGATCCGGCGTTCGGCCCCAAGAAGCTCTACGCCAATCTTGGACGTGCCGCCGGCCAGGACGACGAGAGCGTGCTTGCCGTCATCTGGAATCCCACCGACTGACGCCGCCACCGAACGCCCCGCGCGCAGCCGCGCGCGGGGCTTTGCGTGTACCGCTTTGCTACGGCGAAAACCGCCACTAGCAGTTTTCGCCCGTCCCGCGCCGTCGCTGTTTCGCGCAAGCTGCAGATGGGGGCGCGTTGGCTTCCGCTGTCGCGCCTTTCATTCAGAGAGGCGATGATGGACGACAGAAACGCTCGGGCCGCTGCCGCTAAGTCCGGCAGCCCGTATCTCAATACCTCGCAAGCCGCGCACTATCTGGTGTGCTCGCAGCGCACACTTGAGCGTATGCGCACGCTCGGGATAGGACCGAAATACCGCAAACACGGACGGCACGTCCGCTATCTCATCGACGATCTGGACACCTGGTCGCTGGATCACGAACACCAGTCCACATCGGAATGCGGCGGTCTTGCGGTTGCGCAAGCGCGCTCCTGACGCGGCCACCCAATGGAGATGGTTCGATCAGTGTGCGTTGCAGGAGTGGCTGCCTTGGTCGGCGGGCTATTGCTCACAACCACGTTGACGATCCCGCGCAGCCCGATTCTGGTCTGGAATGCGACAGCCAGCGCCCCGGTCGGCTTGTACAGGGACGAAGCGGAATGGGCGCCGAGAAAAGGCGATCTTGTACTCGTTCGCCCGCCATCCGAAGTCGCGAACTTCGCATCGAGACGAGGCTATCTGCCCCTCAATGTTCCGTTGATAAAGCGCATTGTTGGCATCAACGGCGATACGATTTGCGCCCACGGCGACACCATTTCACTCAACGGCCGCTTCCTGTTGAAGAGGCTCGAAAGCGACACGCGAGGCCGAAGTCTGCCGCGCTGGTCGGGGTGCAAACACCTGGGCGATGCAGAAATCTTTCTTGCAATGACGGACGTTGGCGACTCGTTCGACGGTCGCTACTTTCGGACCCATTTCTGCGTCCAACATTATCGGGAGATTGCAGCCGCTATGGACACAGTGACCCTGCTGGCATCGTGCGCGCTCTTCGTTCAGGGTGCGCAATCCGGTCCGGTTTGCGGAACCGTTCCCGATCCGTTGGCGACGGTTCCGGCTTCGATCATCGCTGCGAAACCAGCCCAGCCGCACCGCTCGCTGATCGATCAATGGCAGAACTATATCGCCGAAGCCGCGCGGGATTTTGCGATCCCTGAGCCGTGGATTCGCGCCGTCATGGGCCAGGAGAGTGGCGGGCGCACAACGCTCAACGGGCGTCCGATCACGTCGCCGGCAGGCGCGATGGGCCTTATGCAAGTCATGCCTGGCACGTATAGCAACCTTCGCAGGCGCTATGCCCTCGGCCACGATTCCTATGATCCGCACGACAACATTCTGGCGGGCACTGCATACCTTCGCGAGATGTACGAGCGTTATGGCTATCCCTATTTGTTTGCTGCCTACAATGCTGGGCCGAGGCGCTTCGATGCCTTCTTTCTCGGCGGCAAACCGCTGCCGAGCGAGACACTCGATTATGTGCAGAGCATCGTTCCCGGTGCCGAAACCCTACTTCATCCCGCGCGTGGCGCGGCACCCAATCCAACAATTGTTCCACCAGTAACACCAAAGAAGGCAGCGGTACGCCATGTGCCCGAACCGCTGTTTTTCGTGCGCAAGGGCTCATCCGACACGGCCAATTCCAAGTCGTCCGACGCGCCTGCCACACCCTCAAACTCGCGCGGCGGCGCCACTAAATCCGATACCGAAGACCCCGATTTGCCGGTGAATTCCGACAGCAGACTCTTCGTGTCGCTGTCATCGAACCAGCGATAGGCGCCAGCACAGGAACGCAGCAATGCGCAGGAGAACGCAGTCGTGGCGGCAGAGCAATGGTCGGCAAGATAAAAGCAATGGCGGCACAGTGCGCCTATGCTCTTGTCTGCACATCCTTTTTCATGGCGGCACGCACTACGCGCGTGCCGCCATGTCGGCGTAAGACCTTGAACGCGCGCGCATTGTCTGCCGCCAATGGCAATCGCAGCGTCGCGGGCGTTTGCTGGCCCGCCCCGATCTCCTTGGCGGTATCGTGATGGCGGGCGACGACGACTTCGAGCCCAGACTTGGGCGCATCCGTTCGACCAGGGGCGGGAGAAGCGCTCGCTATCTCCAAGGCGTGCTGCGCGGGGTCGCCCGATCCACGGGCTCGGTCAAATCCAGAGGCTCGCGGTTTGACGGCAGCCGCATCGGTCGCGGGTCTGGCGTGGGTCGCGTCCTGCATGCCCGGGACCGACACGCCGCGTTCCGGGCACGGCGGGTGATCGTCCAGGCGAGACTAATTCGCCTCAAGGCGACGGGTGCCAACGCAGCGCGACTGCATCTGCGATATCTGGAGCGCGACGGCGTCACCCGAGAGGGGCTACCGGGAGAATTGTACGACGCCAAGCAGGACCGCGCAGAGGGTCGCGATTTCGTTCAGCGCACCGAGGGTGACCGCCACCAATTCCGCTTCATTGTCTCGCCGGAAGATGGGGCGGCTTACGACGATCTCAAACCGTTCGTGCGCCGTCTGATGGAGCAGATGGAAAAGGACCTGGGGACACAGCTCGATTGGGTGGCCGTCGATCACTACAACACGGCGCATCCCCACACCCACATTGTCCTGCGTGGCAAAGATGACAAAGGCGACGATCTCATCATCGCACGGGAGTACATCGCGCACGGTATGCGCGAACGCGCCGCCGAGATAGTGTCCCTCGATCTTGGTCCCCGCACCGACCGCGAAATTCAGAGCCGTCTTCAGCATGAGGTTGAGCAGGAACGGTTCACCAGCATTGACCGCGAACTGCTCCGAGACGCGAACACGGATCGATTTGTGCAAGCCGCAAACCGCGATGCTTTCCGGCAGAGCATTCGGGCGGGCCGGCTTCAGAAATTGAACAGGCTTGGCCTGGCTGAGGATGTCGGCTCTGGGCTTTGGCGTTTGGGAAAAGAACTGGAGCCGACGTTACGCGCAATGGGCGAGCGCGGCGACATCATCAAGACGATCCACCGCGAGCTAGTCCGGACCGGCGTAGAACGGGCGGCGGCAGATTATGCGATCCACCGAGACGGGGAGACGGAACGGGCACCGATTGTCGGACGCGTCGTCGCCCGTGGGCTGGCCGACGAATTGCAGGATCGGTATTACCTCATCGTCGACGGCGTTGACGGGCGTTCGCACTATGTCGGAATAGGCCAAGCCGATATTGACGATCCCACGCGAGAGGGGACGGTTGTTGCGTTGAGCGTCCGCGACAACGGCGCCCGCAAGGCTGATCGCGTCATTGACGGCATTGCGAAACAGCGAGACGGACGATACAGCGCAGAGCTGCATCACGAGGCCGATCCGAAAGCGTCGGGGACTTACATCGAGACGCACTTACGTCGCCTGGAGGATTTGCGCAGAGTTGGGGCAAAGGTCGAGCGGCACGGCGACGGGAGCTGGACGATCCCCGGTGATTATCTACGGCAGGCCAAGCAGATCGAGTCCCGCCGCGCCCGACAGGTGCCGGTGGTGATCGAGACATTGGCTCGTAGCCCCATCGCCAGTCAGACGAAGGTCCTTGGCGCCACCTGGCTTGACCGAGAGTTGCTGGGCGAGAGCACTGGCCCTGTGCGCGAAAGCGGATTCGGCCGGGAGGTCCGCGACGCCTTGCAGCAGCGCCGCCAATGGTTGATCGACCAGGATCTCGCTCAAATCGAGCAAGGGCAAGTCGTCTATCGTGCCGGCCTTCTGGCTGAACTACGGCGCCGGGATTTGGTCCGTGCTGGAGCGGCGCTCGCCGGCGAGATCGGAGTGCCTTACGCCGAGGCCAAGACAGGATCGCGAATCGACGGCGTCTATCGCCGTCCGATCGACCTTGCGAGCGGCCGGTTTGCGGTCATCGAGAAGAGCCGAGAGTTCACGCTGGTTCCTTGGCGTCCCGTGCTTGAGCGCAATATCGGAAAGCCGGTGTCGGGAATCATGCGCGAGGGCGCGATTTCGTGGACCCTCGGCCGACAGCGCAGCGGCCCATCGGTTACTTAGTCCGCAACTCCTGTCGCCGGCAGTCCAAAATCGGAGCTTACGAAGGGTATGACTCAGGCGGTGGTGAGGCGAGCCGGGTGAACGAAATCCAACCGATCACAACGGCACCGACCACCGCGAAGATATGCCTCCAGACCGATGAGGCAGTACCGGCCGTTTCCGAGAGTTGCAGGATCAAGCTATAGCCGGCCCATATCGCGGGGATGACGAAAATGGCCGCGACAATGCCGCGAACCAGCGCCGATCTGCTTGACGTGAACACGACCTGACCCAACACGAACACAAGCACGCCCGCGACGATTCCGGCCAAAATGCCACCCACGACACCGGCGCCGGTTGTGACGGCCCAATAGCCCACCGACACGCCGATCGCTGCGGGAAGCGCGTAGATCGCGAATCTGAATAACAAAAAGCAGAAAAAGCCGACGGCCGCGAGAACCAGGACCAAGCCCATGGGCGTCACTCCGCATTTGGCCCATCGTCGCGGTTCAATAGCGGCGGCGGGTGTTTGGCAAATGCCCCCAGCCCGGTTTGCACAGTCTAAATCACTCCGCCGACCTACGCCAAAGACAATCTTTCCTCACCGCCGCGTGTTGCTGGCGATGTTTGGCGGTTGAAGCGCACATAAACGCGATTGTCGATTCATAGCGTCAGCGTGAATCCTGATTCGTCAGGAGGAGCACGAAGTGACGCCCACGAAATTCCTTATCGGTCAGATCGCAGTCGTATTCGCCGTAGCAATCGGTGGACTGTGGTTCGCGACGCAATGGGCGGCGTGGCAATTGGGTAACCAGCCGCAACTCGGCGCGCCATGGTTCACGGTCCTTGCTCACCCGGTCTATCGGCCCTGGAGTCTCTTCGGTTGGTGGTATGCTTACGATGCATACGCGCCCGCGCTGTTCAATCAGGCCGGTGCCTATGCCGCCCTAAGCGGTTTCGCAGGTTGTGCGGTTGCGGTCCTAGGTTCGCTTTATCGCGCTCGCCAGAACCATCAAGTCACAACCTACGGCTCGTCACGCTGGGCCACGCCCCGCGAGATCACGAAAGCGGGACTGGTTCGGCCCGCTGGTGTCTTCCTCGGACAGTTCGGCTCCGACTATCTGCGCCATGACGGTCCCGAGCATGTGATGGCGTTTGCGCCGACGCGGTCCGGCAAAGGCGTTGGCCTGGTCGTGCCAACGCTGCTCTCTTGGACGCAGAGTGTCGTCATACACGACATCAAGGGCGAGAACTGGCAGCTCACCGCAGGATGGCGCAGCCGCTTCTCCCACTGTCTCCTATTCAATCCCACCGATCCGCGTAGTGCCCGCTACAATCCGCTGCTGGAGGTGCGCAAGGGACCGGATGAAGTCCGCGATGTACAAAACATCGCCGACATCCTTGTCGATCCCGAAGGGGCATTGGAACGCCGCAACCATTGGGAAAAGACAAGCCACTCGCTCCTGGTCGGCGTGATCCTGCACGTTCTCTATGCCGAAGAGGAGAAGACCCTTGCGCGGGTGGTGAGCTTCCTTTCCGACCCGAAGCGCTCTTTCGAGCACACCCTGCGCGCGATGATGGCAACAAACCATTTGGGCACGCCCAAGGCGCCGGTTGTGCATCCCGTCGTTGCCTCGGCGGCGCGCGAAGTTCTCAACAAATCGGAAAACGAGCGCTCCGGCGTCCTGTCCACGGCGATGTCGTTTCTGGGTCTCTACCGCGATCCGACTGTCGCGCGGACAACCGCCGCTTGCGACTGGCGCATCGCGGACCTGGTCGATGCATCGCGCCCGGTCTCGCTCTATCTGGTCATTCCGCCATCCGATATTTCACGAACGAAGCCGCTGGTCCGTCTGGTGCTCAACCAGATCGGCCGACATCTGACAGAACGGTTGGAGGGTGACCCGAGCAAGAGCCGCAAACATAAACTTCTAATGATGCTGGACGAGTTTCCGGCGTTGGGAAGGCTGGACTTCTTCGAGACTGCGCTTGCGTTCATGGCAGGCTACGGCATTCGCGCCTATCTGATCGCGCAATCGCTCAATCAGATTTCCAAGGCATATGGCGAGAACAACGCCATCTTGGACAATTGCCACGTCCGCATCGCGTTTTCCTCAAACGACGAGCGCACCGCGAAGCGCATTTCGGATGCTTTGGGAACGGCGACCGAGCTGCGCGCCCAGAAAAACTATGCGGGCCATCGGCTCTCGCCCTGGCTGTCCCACGTCATGGTCAGCCGCCAGGAGACCGCCAGACCGCTTCTGACGCCTGGCGAGATCATGCAGCTCCCGCCCAATGACGAGCTGGTCCTGGTCTCCAGCCTAGCGCCGATCCGGGCCAAAAAACTCCGGTACTACGAAGATCGCAATTTTACGTCTCGCGTGTTCACCGCTCCGACCCTGGCGGACCACCTCTATAGCGATCGACCGAAGGCGCGTCCCAACGATTGGAGCGGACAGGTGCGCACGCCGCACGAGACTCTGGCAGCCGTCATCGACGCCGAAGATGGCTCAATGGAAGACGAAGGCGGCGTCCAGCACCAACGTCATCCCGGACTTCCGGAACAGACGATAGCAGCAAACTCCAGTGACCAATCGCTCGATCTCGCGGACGGAATAGATGGCGACGAAGATCCGGCTGGGGATGCATCCGCGATGAGCGGTGGCCGCCTTGGTCCAGCGGGCAAGGCGCACGCCATGAACGAAGGCGAACATCGCCGCGGTCCCGGCGACGATCTGCTGCCAGCTTTTTGAGGATTGCCATGAGGCCACGTCATCAATTCTACCTCGACGAACCTATCCAAGAGCAGCTTGACCGGCTTGCAGCGGAGCCTGGCACGACGCGGTCGGCAATCGTGAACGCGGCGCTCAAGTCCTATTTTGCCAATCGCGGCGCTGGCGAGTTCGACCGCGCGTTCCGCATGCGTCTCGATCGCATGAGCGAATATCTCGAAAGGCTTGAGCGCAACCAACACATCGCGCTCGAAAGCTTTGCGCTGTTCGTTCACTACGAACTCGGAATCACGCCGCAGTTGCCCCAACCCGAGCAGGCGGCGGCGCAGGCGGTCGGCCGCGACCGATTTCAGAACTTCATCGAACAGGTGAGCCGCCGGATGGCCGGTGACAGGCGTATAGCCGACGAGGTTGCTGCGCGCGCTTTGCAGTCGGACCAGCCAACTCCGGCCCAACGGATGGCTGCGGAATGAACGCCACACACGAACATCACGAAAGCCGGGAGCGCCGCAGGACGATGCTGCGCACCGCGATGGGCTCAGATATCGCGGAAGCGCTCGCCGATCCACTGGTTATCGAGGTCATGGTCAATCCAGATGGCATGCTGCGCCTGGATCGGCTTGGCGAAGGCCGTTCCGAGACCCCCTCGCATCTTGCGCCTCAGAGGTGGAACGGATCATTCGCTTGGTCGCGTCACATGTGCGGCTCGAAGCTCATGCCGGCAATCCCATTGTCAGTGCCGAGCTGCCATCCCGTGAAGAGGTGTGGCGGGCGAACGCTTCGAGGGATTGCTGCCGCCCGTTTCGATGGCGCCGTGCTTCACGATCCGCAAACCCGCGACCAGCATCTACACGTTGGATGATTATGTTGCGGACCGGATCATGCTGCCGGCCCAGGCGGACGCGTTAAGGCGCGCAGTCGGTCGAGCGGAAGAACATCCTGGTCGCGGGCGGCACCAGCTCCGGCAAGACCACGCTCGCCAATGCGCTGCTTGGCCGAGATCGCCAAGCTCGATGAGCGCGTCATCCTGATCGAGGACACGCGCGAACTGCAATGCGCTGCGCCCGATTGCGTGGCGCTTCGTACAAAGGCTGGCGTCGTATCGCTGGCAGACCTTGTGCGCTCGACCCTGCGCCTTCGGCCCGACCGCATCATCGTCGGCGAAGTGCGCGGGGCGGAAGCGCTCGACATGCTCAAGGCATGGAACACCGGCCATCCGGGCGGGATCGCCACGGTCCATGCCAACTCGGCGCAAAGCGCGCTTTATCGGCTTGAGCAGCTTGTCCAGGAAATCGTCGTCACCGTGCCCCGCCGACTGATCGCCGAAGCGATCGACCCCGTCGTGTTCATCAGCGGCCGCGGCGTGTCGCGGCGTATCGAGACCATCGCGGAGGTGCGGGGCCTCGGAGCCGATGGCGACTACACGCTTGTCCACACCCAGAACCCCAGATTGCAAGCCCTATGAAGGAGATCCCACATGCTCAAGACCCTACGCCGCTCGCTCGCAACAGGCACGCGCTCTCGCTTGTGCTTGTCACCACCGCCCAGGCGGCCGGCACGAACATGCCATGGGAGCAGCCGCTGCAGCAGATTCTCGAACTCCATTCAGGGTCCGGTCGCCAAGATCGTCGCCGTCATCATCATCATCGTCACCGGCCTGACCTTGGCGTTTGGCGAGACCGCCGGTGGCTTTCGCAAGCTGATCCAGATCGTGTTCGGCCTTTCGATCGCCTTCGCGGCATCGAGCTTCTTCCTGTCCTTCTTCTCCTTCGGCGGCGGAGCGTTGGTCCAGTGATCGAAGGCTTCGAGGTTCCGCTGCACCGTTCGCTGACCGAGCCGATCCTGCTGGCCGGCGCGCCGCGGCCATCGCGATCGTCAATGGCACGATCGCAGCGGCGCTCGGACTCGGCCTGCAGCTCTGGATCGCCGGATTGCTGCTTTGGGTCGTCGGGCATTCGCTCGCGGTATTTGCCGCCAAGCGCGATCCGGATTTCGCAGAAGTTCTCCGCCGCCATCTGCGCCAAAGGACTTACTTGTCATGCTGAACCTTGCCGAATACCGCAACAAAGCGGACCGGCTGGCTGATCACCTTCCGTGGGCGGCCCTTGTGGCGCCGGGCGTCGTGCTCAACAAGGATGGCAGCTTCCAGAGGACCTTCCGGTTTCGCGGACCGGACCTCGAAAGCGCTACCGAATCCGAACTCGTTGCCGCCTGTGCCCGCGTCAACAACGTCCTGCGCAGATTCGGCTCGGGTTGGGCGCTCTTCTTCGAAGCAGAGCGCTTCGAGGCCGCGAGCTATCCGCAGTCGGATTTTCCCGACCCCGCGTCCTGGCTGGTCGACGAGGAACGGCGCGCGCATTCGAGGACGGGACTTTCCGCGGAGCCGACGAGATTCGGGCCGGACGCCGCGAGCACTTCGAGAACGCCTATTACCTGACACTCTTATATATGGCGCCGGCGGATCAGGTGGCGCCGCGCCGAACGCGCACTGATCGACACCGGCAAGGACGAGCAAAAGCGGGACTGGCGGCACGAGCTGGACGCTTTCGTCGCCGAAACCAACCGCACGCTCGATCTGCTGGGCCAGGTCATGGCGGAGATCGCGCCGCTCGATGACGGCGAAACGCTGACCTATCTGCATCGCACCGTCTCGACCAAGCGGCACCGCGTCGAACCGCCGAGCGAGCCGATCTATCTCGACGCCATCCTGGCCGATCAGCCGCTGCATGGCGGTCTCGAGCCGATGCTGGGCGAGGCGCATCTGCGGACCCTGACCATCCTCGGTTTTCCGAACACAACACGACCCGGATTCTCGACGCGCTCAATCATCTCGATTTTCCCTATCGCTGGGTGACGCGGTTCATCGCCATGGACAAGACCGAGGCGACCAGGGCGCTGACCAAGCTCCGGCGCCAATGGTTCAACAAGCGCAAATCGATCACCCAACTCCTGCGCGAGGTGATGCACAACGAGCCGGTACAGCTTCTCGATTCCGACGCCGACAACAAGGTGGTCGATGCCGACGAAGCCTTGCAGGCGCTTGGCGGCGACCATGTCGCTTTCGGCTATCTCACCACGACCGTCTCGCGTCGCGGACGAGAGCCGTATCGCGTGTCGAGGAAAAGGTTCGCGCCGTCGAGCGCGTCATCAATGGCCTGGGCTTCACGACCATCCGAGAGAGCCTGAACGCGGTGGAAGCCTGGCTTGGCAGCTTGCCGGGGCATGTCTATGCCAATGTGCGCCAGCCGCTCATTCACACCCTCAATCTGGCGCATCTGATGCCGCTGTCATCGGTATGGGCGGGGCCGAAGCGCAACGACCATCTGGACGGTCCGCCGCTTTTTCATGCCGAGACCAGCGGCTCGACGCCGTTCCGATTTTCCACCCATGTCGGCGATGTTGGGCACATGCTGATCGTCGGCCCGACGGGCGCCGGCAAGTCTGTGCTTCTCGCGCTCATGGCAATGCAGTTTCGGCGCTATGCCGACGCCCAGGTCTATGTCTTCGACAAGGGCAATTCGGCGCGGGCCGCGATCCTCGCCATGGGCGGGGCGCATCACGAACTCGGTTCCGACGGCGCGCTGGCGTTCCAACCCTTGATCGGAATCGATGATCCGGCAGAACGCAGTTGGGCCGCGGAGTGGATCGGCACGCTGCTCGACCATGAGAAGATTGCGCTTACCCCGGAGGTCAAGGAGACGCTCTGGTCGGCGCTGACAAGCCTTGCCTCGGCCCCGCCGGCCGAACGCACGCTGACCGGACTGTCGGTGCTGCTCCAATCCAACGCGCTGAAATCCGCGCTTCTGCCCTACACGCTCGAGGGGCCGTTCGGCCGCCTGCTCGATGCGGCCGAGGACCAGTCTCGCGCTGGCAGATGTCCAGTGCTTCGAGACCGAAACCCTGATGCATCGAGGCGAGCGTCGTTCTGCCGGTTCTGACCTATCTCTTTCACCGGCTGGAAGCACGCTTCGACCGGCAGGCCGACGCTACTCATTCTCGACGAAGCCTGGGTCTATCTCGACAACCCGCTCTTCGCCGCGCGTATCCGCGAATGGCTGAAGGTGTTGCGCAAGAAGAACGTCGTCCGTCGTGTTCGCCACGCAATCGCTCGCGGACATCGCCAATTCAGCACGATCGCGCCGGCCATCATCGAAAGCTGCCCGCAACGCATCTTCCTGCCCAACGACCGCGCGATCGAGCCGCAGAGCCGCGACGGCCTATGAACGCTTCGGCCTCAACGATCGGCAGATCGAGCTCGTCGCCCGCGCCACGCCCAAGCGGCAATACTATCTGCAATCGCGCCGCGGCAACCGGCTGTTCGAGCTCGGTCTCGGCCCGGTCGCGCTCGCCTTCTGCGGCGCTCGTCGCCCGGCAGACCAAGCGCTCATCGACCGCATGCTCGCAGAGCACGGCGAGCGAGCAGCTTCGCCGCCAACTTTCTCAAGGCGCGGGGCCTGGACTGGGCCGCGACATCTTCTCGACCAGCATGCCACGACAACCAATTGGAGGCCGCATGAACCGCAAGACTCTCGCACAATTCTTCTCGGCAACCGCACTCACGGCTTTGCCAGTCGTCCGCGCCGGCATCAGGCGCAATGGGCCGTATTCGACGCCGCAAACTATGCCGCAGAACCTGATCCAGGCCGCGCGCGCGCTGCAGCAGATCAACAACCAGATTCAGTCGCTGCAGAACGAAGCGATGATGCTGCAGAACATGGCGACGAATCTTCAAATCGCCTCAATACGTCGCACGCTCAACTCCATGGTCTCGGCGCTGACGCAGATCAGCACGCTTGATGAACCAGGCCAGGGGATCGCCTTCAACGTCAACGCCACCAACACGGCCTTCGCGCAGACCTATCCGCAGCCCTATCCGACTGCGGACAACGACCACGACGCTCGCGCCGACGCGCATGCAAGCGCTGGCAGGACTCGATGGCGGCCTTCCAGCAGACGCTTACTATCCAGGCGCAGGTCGCGCAGAATGTTCAGGCCGATACGGCGACGCTGTCCAGTCTGACCAACGCCTCGCAAGGCGCGGTTGGCAATCTGCAAGTGCAGTCAGGCGACCAACCAGCTCCTTGCGCTCTCCATCAAGCAGCAGCTCCAGATCCAAAGCCTGATGGCGGCGCAGTACCGCGCCAAGGCGCTGGACCAGGCGCGCAGCGCCGAGGATCAGGAGCGAAGCACGGGCGGCAGTTCTCCACCTTCCTCGGCAGCGGCATCGCCTACACACCGCAGTAGAACGAGGACAGCCGACGATGGACAATCTCAACGTCATCGACAATTTCATGCAGACCTTCATCCGCTACATCGACAGCGGATTCGGGCTGCTGCAGGGCGACGTGGCGGCGCTCACCACGGTACTCGTCGGCATCGACATTACGCTCGCCGGCCTGTTCTGGGCGATGGACGGCGAGGCCAACATCCTCGCCCGCCTCATCAAGAAGGTTCTCTATGTCGGCACCTTCGCTTTCATCATGAACAATTTCTCGACCCTCGCCATGATCATCTTCAATTCCTTCTCGACGCTGGGCTTGCAGGCGACCGACAGCAGGCTGACGGCGCAGACCTGCTTGCGGCCCGGCAAGCTCGCGGGCACCGGCTATCAGGCGGCCTGGCCGCTCTTGCAGCAAGCGGGCTCGCTGATCGGCTTCACCACCTTCTTCAACAATTTCGTGACGATCGTCGTTCTGCTCTTCGCCTGGTTCGTCGTGATCCTCGCCTTCTTCATCCTCGCGGTACAGCTCTTCATCACCATCATCGAGTTCAAGCTGACGACGCTTGCGGGCTTCGTGCTGGTGCCCTTCGCGCTTTGGAACAAGACCGCGTTCCTGGCCGAGCGGGTGCTTGGCAATGTCGTCATCGTCCGGCATCAAGGTGATGGTCCTGGCCGTCATCGTCGGCATCGGCACGACGCTTTTTCAGCCAGTTCATCAGCGCCCTTCAAGGCCAGACGCCGAGCCTCGCCGACGCGATGTCGCTGGTGCTCGCGTCGCTCTCGCTATTCGGACTTGGCATTTTCGGTCCCGGCATCGCCGACGGGCCTTGTCTCCGGCGCGCCGCAGCTCGGCGCCGGCGCCGCCATCGGCACCGCCGGCGCACTCGTCGGCGGCGGCGCTCTGGCCGGAGGCGGAGCAGTAGGTGCTGCCCGTCTGGCGGCCGGTGCGGGCATCGGCGCCATTCGCGCCGGCACCGCACTGACGGCAGGGGCTTCGACGGCCTACGAGATGGCGCAGGCGACCTCGGGCGCGAGTGGCGCCGCGGCGTCGGCGCCGGCCTTGCCGGCGTAGCACGCGCAGGTGCCGGCGCAGTCAGCAATGCGGCCAAGGGTGCGGCCGAACGCGGCGGGTCCAGTTTCAGTGACAGCGCTCAAGCCGGTCGCGACGCAGCCGTTTCGAGCCACTGGCGGCACGAGGACCGGCAAAGGCTGCCAACGAGAATGCGGCCGGTGCCCCGGCTCCGGGCGGCGGAACGCCGGCACTGGGCGCGCAGGCTGCGCAGCGAGCAGCGCATGCGCGCCCATGCCCATACCACCACCCAAGCCATCAAAGAGGGCGACCGGCCCGGCGCTGCGGCCAATCCGGACCTCGACCAGCGGGAGAGCTAGATGTTTCAAACGCACATTGCAACGCTACGGCCAGACAGCGGAGCCGACGACGCCGTATCAGAGAGCCGCGCAAACTATGGGACGAGCGTATCGGTTCGGCGCGCGTGCAGGCCCAGAATTGGCGGCTCATGTCCTTTGGCTCCTTGGGCCTGGCGATGCTCCTGGCTGGTGGGACTCGTCTGGCAGTCGCTGCAAAGCCGCATCACGTCCCTTATGTGGTGGAAGTAGACAAGTTCGGCGCGGTGCAAGCCATCGGACCGGCGACCCAGAACTACACGCCGACCGATGCGGAGATCGCCTGGTATCTGGCGCGCTTCATGACCGACGTTCGGTCGCTTGTCGCTTGATCCCGTCGTCGTCCGGCGCAACTGGCTTGAAGCTTACGACTACGCGACGGACCACGGCGCCGTCTTTCTCAATCAATTCGCGCAGGCCAACGATCCCTTCAAGGCTGGTCGGCGAGCGCACCGTCTCGGTGCAGGTGACGAGCGTCGTGCGGGTTTCCGACACGTCGTTCCAGGTCAAGTGGACGAACAGATCTACGAGCATGACACGCTCGCAAAGACGGAGCGCTGGACCGCGATCCTCTCCGTCGTGACCAAGCAGCCGGCCTCGGCGGAAATGCTCAAGAAGAATCCGCTCGGCCTCTACGTCAATGGCCTGAACTGGTCGCGCGAGCTCGACAACTGAAAGGAACACTCCATGAAACACTTGATCCGCGTCGCTGTCGTCCTGCCGGTGTGCGCCATCGCACTGTCCGGCTGCGCGAGCGCCACTTGGCTGCCGTCGTTCCTGCAGAAAGACCCGCCGCTGCAGCAGGCCACGGTCGTACCCGATCCGCCTCAGATCGTGCATACCGTCCAGGTCGTGCAACCATTGCCGCTGCCGGGACAACTTCAACCGAAACCGCATCGCGCCACGCATGTCGCTCGCCCGCCGAAGTCCCGCGTCGAAGCGGCCAACCTTGCGGCGCTACAGGAACCCACCACTGACGGATACATCAATGCCATTCAGGTCTATCCGTATTCGGAAGGGGCGCTGTATCGGCTTTATGCGGCGCCGCAGGAAGTCAGCGACATCGCCTTGCAGCCCGGCGAGAGCCTGACGGCAATTTCAGCTGGCGACACAACTCGCTGGGTTGTCGGCGATACCACCAGCGGTTCCGGCGCGAGCAAGCAGGTCCACATCCTCGTCAAAGCCTTTCGCGGCCGGTCTCCGCACCAATCTCGTCATCACCACGGATCGGCGGAGCTATCACCTCCAGCTCGAAAGCACCGACCGAACCTACATGGCGGCGATCTCCTGGACCTATCCGCAAGACGGCTTGGTCTCGGAGCATCGTGGCAGCGTCGGCGCTGCGCCTGTCTCGCCGACCGACGGCATCGCATCGCTCGACAATCTGCATTTCGACTACGCCATCAGCGGAGACAACCCGCCGTGGAAGCCGACTGCGCGCTTTCGACGACGGCACGCATGTCTATATCGAATTTCCGACATCGCTCAGCCAAGGCGAGGCGCCGCCGTTGTTCGTGGCCGGGCCGGGCGGCAGCAGCAACTCGTGAATTATCGCGTCCGCGGCAACTACTACATCGTCGACCAACTCTTCAAGCAGCCGAATTGCGTCTTGGACAGGACCATCAGCAGGTCGTTCGCATCAAACGAACGACCGAGCTGCGCACGGCCGCGGCAGGCGGCAACCAGCAGGCTCGGTGACACATGAGCGATGTAGCAATCAATTCAGGCGTCGGCGGTCCGAAGCTCGATCCGGAGTCGCTTGTTCTTCGAGCACGGCCCAGACCTGTTGCCCGCTTCAAGCGCCATGTCGTGATCGGCGTCCTCGCCATTGCCGCCGTCGGCATCTTCGTTGCCACCTGGCTCGCGCTAAAGGCATCGCCCTTGGCCAAGCCCACGTCCGGCGGCGAGTTGTACAACATTGATCGAAAGCCAACCGCCGACGGCTTGGCAGGTCTGCCATCAGGTTACGACAAGATAAGGCCCGCTCTCGGTCCTCCGCTTCCAGGCGATCTTGGGCCGGCCGAGTTGCGCGCGCGCAATGGTCTTGGCGTACCCGTCGCCGGCGCCGCGAGCGAAAACGACGCGGCGCGCGCTGAGGAACTGCATTTAGCCCAACTGGCTCGGCAGGCCAGTGAGGGAAACGTGTTCTTCCAAGCGGGGACAAGCCACGCGGGTTCGATCGATCCCACGACTGCCAGTTTGGGCGGACCGCCGCCGACAGCGGACGGGCCGCCAGCCGCCGACGCTCGGCTCGCCCTGGACCCTTTGCGCGATCCTGGTGACGCGCAGCGTAAGCTTGATTTCGTCAATGCCCAGGACGGGCGCAACATTTACAACCCGCACGGCATCCAAGACCCGGTTTCGCCATATCAAGTGATGGCGGGTACGCTGATCTCCGCCAGCCTCATCACGGGTCTTGATTCAGATTTGCCGGGTCTCGTTGTCGCCCAGGTTACGCAGAACATTTACGACACGGTGACGGGGCAGACGCTTCTCATTCCGCAAGGCTCGCGACTGATCGGCACCTATGACAGCGTCGTTGCGTTCGGCCAGAGCCGCGCACTTGTTGTCTGGCAGCGGATCATCATGCCGGATGGCTCGTCAATCCAGATCGACAATCTGCCGGCCACGGATGCGCAAGGCTATTCCGGTCTGTCCGACGATGTTGATTATCATACCTGGGCGCTCATCAAAGGTGTGGCGATCTCGACCCTGCTTGGGGTCGGCACCGAACTTTCGTTGAGCGGTCAAAGCGACCTTTTGATGTCGATCCGTGAGTCCACACAAGACAGCGTCAACCAAGCCGGACAGCAGATCACGCAGAAGAATCTCAACATCCAGCCGACCATAAAAGTTCGGCCGGGCTGGCCTCTGCGCGTCATCGTTCACAAGGATCTTGTGCTGCGGCCGTACCGCGGCTGATGGAGAACACCAATGGCAAGTCTGAAACTCGCAAAGCTTCCCGATCGCAAGCCGGTCAAGATCACGATCACCGTATCGCCTGAATTGAACGCAGCGCTTCAAGCCTACGCCGCCACCTACCGTGAAACCTATGGCGACAGCGAGGAGGTAAGCGAATTGATCCCCTACATGGTCGAGCAATTCCTGGCGGCCGACCGTGGTTTCGCGAAGGCTCGGAAGGAAACGCCAGGTCCCCGGACAAATGGCGCGCGCGAAGTGCGGGCCAAATAACTCCGTTCAAGCAGCAGCAACAAAGGAGAGAGCAATGGCCATCATCGGCACGTTCACACCCACGAAGGAAGGCGGCTGGAGCGGCGCCATCCGCACCTTGACCATCGACGTGAAGGCAAAGTTCATCCCGAACGACAACCGCGAGAATGACCGGGCGCCGGCGTTCCGTATCTTTGCGGGACGGTCCGAGTTGGGCGCTGCCTGGGCGCAACGAACCAAGGACGAGAACCCACGCGACTATCTCAGCGTCCAGATCGACGACCCGAGCCTGCCTGAGCCGATTTCGGCTGCCATGTTCAGCGTAACAGACGGCCAGGAAGCGCAGCTCGTCTGGAACAGACGGCGAGACTAGGCTTCGGAATCTTCCGCAAGCGGCGTCCAGCCCAAAATGCGTTCGATGGCTCTCCTATAAGGGGTCGCTATCTGCGGCGGAGCGCGTCTAACGTAACGCTCCGCTGCCGCGCGAGTATCGCCCGCCAAGCCAGAGAGGTAGTGAATTGCCTCTTGCTCGGAAGGCACGCGGGCTTCATCTCTGAATTTTGGTGGGAGAGCAGTCCAAACAACTCCAGAAACCGGCACGCGGTTGGCCCATACCTCGATTCTCTGGGTCGTCTCATCGGGAGGCATGCAACGGTCCCAGCAGCCGATATCGCGTTCAATATTACCTTTCGGGATTCCTTCGCGCCGGGCCAAAGCGCTCCGAGCATCTGCCAGCGAACTCACCGCCATTTCGGCCCAGCAGGTTTTGACTTCCGGAGAGTTTCTAATAAGTACAAGCGTCAATCGCCCATCACGGGATATCCGCGCGAACTCGACACCCAATTCTGGTCCGTCTAAGCGCCACTTGCCATGCAGCGGCAATTTGTCGGGAGCCCACACTAGCGATCCCCAACCAATGCACGCGATCATAGGTTTGAATTGCCCACTAAGCGGCTGGATCAAGGTGAATTGTGGCGAACGCTCGTTTGCGACCCTGCGGCTTCACCACGATGTCGACTTCGCAGCCGAGCTTGGTGAGCATTCGCATAATACGTTCGACCGACACGTCCCGGAACTGCCCCTTCAGCATTCTCGAAAGGTCAGGCTGGCTAATACCGGTGACGCGCGCTGCCTCAGTCTGGGTGAGCTTGCGATCTTGCAACGTGTCTTGCACACGACTCATCAACTGCGCCTTGAGGAGGTGCGTATCCGCATTCGGAAAACCTAGGTCCGCAAAGACATTTGCCGAGCCACGCCGAATAGTATTGTCGTCTTTCTTGCTCATCTCATTCCTCGCCTCCGCGCCAGATCGTCCTCTTCGGCGACTTTTAGACGCCGACGCACTAACTCGATTTCCCCGCTTGGGGTCTTGTTCCCTTTCTTCGACTTCTTTTGAAACGCATGCAAAACGTAGATCGCACTCTCGTATTTCACTGTGTAGACGGCACGGTATGTACCGTGCTGATCGTTCTCCACAAGTTCAACAACGCCGGCACCGCCAAAGCCCTTCAAGGGTTTGGCCGAAGAATGTGCCCGGCCTGTTTGTGCTAGATAAAGCGCGTGGCCCATTATGCTCTGCACGTCCTCGGGCAGTGCGACGAAATCCTTGTAGCTTGAGCCGATCCATTCAACGGGCTTCATTTCTACTTCCTCGTATTATGGTTGTTTCACCATAAATGTCAAGACCTTCGGTCACGCCGCTATCAGGTTCGACGGGGCGTCCGCTTGCGGCCTCAATTCCCTTACATGCTTCGCCCAAGCATCCAGAGCTGAACGCTTTTGCGGTAGGTATTCGTTGAGGTCGTAGATTTCGGTGACCTTGGCTCCGTCTCGAACACGATGGCCAAGGACCTTCGACACTATGAAGCGGGTAAAGCCGTACCTTTCATCGGTCAGCGTGGTCGCTCCGGTTCGTCGGAAGTCGTGCGGCGAGCCGTGAGGAATTCCCAGGCGTTTGCAAAGCCTGGTCATGGCTCGCGCAACTCGGTGACCGTCCAAGTGATTTGTCGGATCAGCGGTCAGCGGGAATACGAACTCGCTGTTTCTGCCGTTGAACAGCAATCTCGTGACGGCTGCAGCCGCATCCAAGATGGCGATTGCTTCATCCGACAATGGCTTGATTTCGGTCCGCCCGCTCTTCGTCCGCTCGCGAGGCACGGTCCACTTCTTCGAGGCCCTGTCTATTTCGTCCCATCTGGCGGCGGCGGCCTCACCGCGGCGGCAAAGGGTGACAATCATCAGCCGTGTCGAAAGGCATGTCAGGGGATCAAGCCGCGACTGGGGGTCTTCCGGCACGATTTCACCGGGCAGGATCGGCTTGGAGTGGAGGACAAGAACGTCCCAAAGCACTTTGAGCGAGGCGTCGCTAAATCGGCGCTCGCGGCTATTCCAGGAGAGGGGGTGAGACAACCCGGCCACCGGATTTGATTCGATCCGGTCTTCATGGACCGCAAAGGCGAATATGCCGCTCAGAACTTCGCCCACGCGCCCGACGCTGGATGCGGCCAAGCCGCTGTCTGCAGCCAGATCTCGCATGAACTCCTTTATGTCCCGGCGCCGAACTTCGGTGACGATCTTGCCTCCCAATTTCGGTGCAATGTGGTGTTCATACAATCGCGTTTCGTGGGCGATGGTGGACGGCCTTTTAGGCTTCTTGCGCCCGCCGTGGAGTCCCAACTTGGCTGCCTTGAAGGCCGCCCTGGCGAGCTGCTCCACGGTGTCGCCGGTTCTTTGGGTCTTCTTCGCAGTGGCCCGCTCGGCCGACGGATCGCGCCCCTCGACGACCTCATTTTGGAATGTGCCAGCCTTTCTTTTGGCGTCCGCCAATTTCAGTGCTGGATATGTCCCGAGCTTCATCCGGCGACGGGCACCGTTCGCGGCGACGTACCGAACCTCAAAGACTTTCTCGCCGCCGGGGTAAATCCGGACCGATAGCCCCCGAGCGTTCTTGATGCCGACTTCGTATCGGCCGGCTTGGTTCGGCTGGAGACCCAGAAGTTCGCGATCGGTTGAGATGACCTTGGTGTCAGACATTATACATCGCTCCTTCCGAACGGCTCAATTCGGTCCCCACCGAGAGCGCAAGGTCGTTCTGGGGGGCAGCTGGGGGGCAGAAAAGCAGAAGCTTCCCGCACCTTTGCCGAACAACGTGAAACGATTTAAGAAAGGGAAGCAATGGGTTGGCAGGCGGGTGAAACAACCCGCAACAGCCCGAAACCGATAAAATATTTTTTACACCGAAGGGGTCGGCGGTTCGAGCCCGTCACCGCCCACCAGCCGGCCGGACAATTCGCGACAAACTCCGTCTTGACGGCTAGGGTAGGGGGCGGGTGGAGTTCCCTCATGACCAAGGCGCATTTCCGGTTGGCGGTTCCGGCGCTCGCACTTCTGCTGGCGGCATGCGGAAGCACGTCCGAGCGCCATCGGCCGCAGCAGGAGGAATGGCATCCGGCCGCCGCAATTCTGCTGCGCTATGCGGACAATGCCGGCGTGGTCACGCGCGCAGCCATGGAAACGGGGCTCAAGGCCGATTTCAATCGCATCGACACGAACCACGATGGCTGCCTGAACAAGGACGAAGTGCGGGAGGAAAACGAACGGCGCTGGAAAGAGGACGCCTCCACCTATTCGCCGCTGATCGATTTCAAGCAGCTGGGCTGCGTCGACTTTCAGGAATATGCCGAGACGGCCCGCTCGCTGTTCGATCAGCTTGACAAGAAGGGCGACGGGAAGCTGACACCCGACGAGTTGAAGCCGGAGGAACAACGCCCGGTACCACGACGAACGACCAGAGCGGTCACCATCGCCACGGCGGAGGGAACCAGGGCGGTCAATCGCCGGATGGCGGTTAACGGGATCGCGATCGTTTCCGGCCGCGCCGTGGAACCCGGCCGTTGGCTTGACAGGGGTAGGGGCGCGCCCTACATCGGCCCTCTTTCGCGTCCGGCCCCTGAAATTCGGCCCCACGCGGGGGCGTAGCTCAGTTGGTTAGAGTGTCGGCCTGTCACGCCGAAGGTCGCGGGTTCGAGCCCCGTCGCTCCCGCCATTCCCTCTTCCGGGAATGGTCCGAAATTTCGCAAAAAATCCTTTGTGAAACGCGGCGAATCTTGCGTTAAACCCGCGTTGCATGCGGGATCGTGCTGCCTATACTGCGCCCGCGAAATGAACCCGGTCCGGCTGCGCAAGCGGCGTGCCCGCACGGCGGTCGGGACTTCGAGGACGAGCGATGGAACGGCCTGCTGCTCGAGTATCTGCCGATCCTGATTTTCATCGGGATCGCGGGGGCCATCGGCATCGCGCTTGCTCGCGGTCCCGTTTGTCATCGCGCCGTCGAAGCCCGATCCCGAGAAGCTTTCCGCCTATGAGTGCGGCTTCAACGCCTTCGACGACGCGCGCATGAAATTCGACGTGCGGTTCTATCTCGTCTCGATCCTCTTCATCATTTTCGATCTCGAAGTGGCGTTCCTGTTTCCCTGGGCGATCACGCTGCGGCGAAACCGGCGTCTTCGCCTTCTGGTCGATGATGGTGTTCCTCGGCGTGCTCACCGTCGGCTTCATCTACGAGTGGAAGAAGGGCGCGCTCGAATGGGAGTGATCCCGGCGGCCGCGGCCGGACGTTGCAGGCGGCCGGGCCCGTCGCCGACAACGATCCCTATTTCAAGGCGATGAACGCCGAACTCCAGGACAAGGGCTTTCTCGTCGCCAGCGCGGACGCGCTGATCAACTGGGCGCGCACCGGCTCGCTGATGTGGATGACGTTCGGGCTGGCCTGCTGCGCCGTCGAGATGATGCAGGCGAGCATGCCGCGCTACGATCTCGAGCGCTTCGGCTTCGCGCCGCGCGCCAGCCCGCGCCAGTCCGACGTGATGATCGTCGCCGGCACGCTGACCAACAAGATGGCGCCGGCGCTGCGCAAGGTCTACGACCAGATGCCCGAGCCGCGCTATGTGATCTCGATGGGCTCCTGCGCCAATGGCGGCGGCTACTACCATTATTCCTATGCCGTGGTGCGCGGCTGCGACCGCATCGTGCCGGTCGACATCTATGTGCCGGGCTGTCCGCCGACCGCGGAGGCGCTGGTCTACGGCATCATGCTGCTGCAGCGGAAAATCCGCCGCACCGGCACGATCATACGCTGAGGCCCGGCCCATGGAGCTCGCGGAGTTCGGCAAGAAGATCGCGGCTGGCGCTTCCCGGCGCGGTGCGCGCCGCAGAAGTCGCGCTGCGGCGAACTGACGCTCGACGTCGAGCGCGGCGAGATCCTCCGTGTCCTGAAGTTCCTGCGCGACGATCCGGCCTGCCTGTTCAAGATGCTGATCGACATCTGCGGGGTCGACTGGCCGCAGCGCGAGAAGCGCTTCGACGTCGTCTATCACCTGCTGTCGCTGGCCAACAACGGCCGCATCCGGGTGAAGGTCGAGACGGACGAGAGCGACGCCGGTGCCGTCGGCTGTCGGCCTCTTTCCGGCCGCCAACTGGTTCGAGCGCGAAGCCTTCGACATGTACGGCATCGCGTTTGCCGATCATCCGGATTTGCGCCGCCTGCTCACCGATTACGGATTTTCCGGCTATCCGCTGCGCAAGGATTTCCCGCTCACCGGCTATGTCGAGGTGCGCTACGACGACGAGGCGAAGCGCGTGGTCTATCAGCCGGTGAAGCTGGTGCAGGAATTCCGCGATTTCGATTTCATGAGCCCCTGGGAAGGCGCGCAATACATCCTGCCGGGCGACGAGAAGGCGACGAGTGAAGTCGAAGTAGGCTGAGCGAGCAATGAACGCTTGCGCGATGGCGCAGCCGACGATGCGCACCGGATCACGCATCAATTTCGGACCGCAGCATCCGGCGGCGCATGGCGTGTTGCGGCTCGTGCTCGATCTCGACGGCGAGATCGTCACGCGCATCGATCCGCATATCGGGCTGCTGCATCGCGGCACCGAGAAGCTGATCGAGCACAAGACCTATCTGCAGGCGCTGCCCTATTTCGACCGGCTCGATTATGTCGCGCCCGATGAACCAGGAGCATGCCTTCGCGCTGGCGATCGAAAAGCTCCTGGGCCTCGAAGTGCCCAAACGCGGCCAATATATCCGCGTGCTCTATTCGCGAGATCGGCCGGCTCCTTTCAACCATCTCCTGAACGTCACCACGCAGGCGATGGACGTGGGCGCGCTGACGCCGCCGCTGTGGGGCTTCGAAGAGCGCGAAAAGCTGATGGTGTTCTATGAGCGCGCATCGGGCAGCCGCATGCACGCGGCGTATTTCCGCACCGGCGGCGTGCATCAGGACCTGCCGCCGGACTTGCTCGACGACATCTATGCGTTCTGCGAGCATTTTCCCAAAGTGCTCGACGATATCGACGACCTCCTGACCGAGAACCGCATCTTCAAGCAGCGCAATGTCGATATCGGCGATCGTCACCAGCGGCGGATGCCGAAGCCTGGGGCATTTACCGGCGTGATGCTGCGCTCGACCGGGCTTGCCTGGGATTTGCGCCGCGCGCAGCCCTATGAGTGCTATTCGGAACTCGATTTCAAAATTCCCGTCGGCAAGAACGGCGATTGCTACGATCGCTATCTGATGCGCATGGAAGAGATGCGCCAGGCGAACCACATCATGAAACAATGCATCGAGAAGATGCCGTCGGGCCCGGTCGTCTCGACCGACCACAAGGTCGTGCCGCCCAAGCGCGCCGAGATGAAGCGCTCGATGGAGGCGCTGATCCATCATTTCAAGCTTTATACCGAGGGCTATCACGTGCCGGCGGGCGAAATCTATGCCGCGGTCGAAGCGCCCAAAGGCGAGTTCGGCGTCTATCTCGTGTCCGACGGCACCAACAAGCCCTATCGCTGCAAGATCCGCGCGCCGGGCTTCCCGCATCTGCAGGCGATGGATTATCTGTGCAAGGGCCACATGCTGGCCGATGTCTCCGCCGTGCTCGGCTCGATCGACATCGTATTCGGGGAGATCGACCGGTGAGCTTCCGCCGCCTGCGCGACCGAGCAACCCGCGAGCTTCGCCTTCACGGCGGAGAACGAGGCGTTCGCCAGACGCGAGATCGCGAAATATCCGCCGGGACGTCAGGCATCGGCGGTGATCGCGCTGTTGTGGCGCGGACAGGAACAGGAAGGCTGGGTGACCAAGCCGATGATCGAGGAGGTCGCCCGCCTGCTCGACATGCCCTATATCCGCGTGCTCGAAGTGGCGACCTTCTACACGATGTTCAATCTCGAGCCGGTGGGCGATCACCTGGTGCAGGTCTGCACCACCACGCCCTGCTGGCTGCGCGGCTCCGACGACATCGTCGCCGCCTGCAGGAAGCACATCGCCGAGAAGCCGCACACGGTCTCCAAGGACGGCAAATTCTCCTGGATGGAAGTCGAATGCCTCGGCGCCTGCGTCAACGCGCCGATGTTGCAGATCGGCAAGGATTTCTACGAAGACCTCGATGGCCCGAAGACGGAGGCGATTCTGGACGCGTTTCGCCGCGGCGAAACGCCGAAGCCTGGCCCGCAAAACGGCCGGCGCGGTTCGGAGCCGATCGGCGGAGCGACGACTTTGAAGGATATGCAGTCGTGAGGATTGCACGTGCATTTCCCTCTCCCCCCTTGGGGGAGAGGGCCAGGGTGAGGGGGTCTCAACGCATTCTCTCGCGCCTCAGCTTGGGTCACCACCCCCTCACCCCGACCCTCTCCCCCTATGGGGGCGAGGGAGAGGAGTTCCATGCTCTCCGATAAAGACCGCATCTTCACCAATCTCTACGGCTTCGAGGATTGGGGCCTCGAAGGCGCGCGCAAGCGCGGCCAGTGGGACGGCACCAAGGCCATTATCGAAAAAGGTCCGGAGGCGATTGTCGACATCGATGAAGAAATCCGGCCTGCGCGGGCGCGGCGGCGCGGGTTTTCCACCGGCCTCAAATGGTCGTTCATGCCGAAGGAAGTGAAGGAGCGGCCGCATTATCTCGTCGTCAATGCGGACGAGTCCGAGCCCGGCACCTGCAAGGACCGGGACATCATGCGCCACGATCCGCATCATCTGGTCGAAGGCTGCCTGATCGCGTCCTTCGCGATGCGCGCGCATGTCTGCTACATCTACGTCCGCGGCGAATTCATCCGCGAGCGCGAGCGGCTGCAGGCGGCCATCGACCAGGCCTATGACGCGAAGCTCATCGGCAAGAACAACATCCATGGCTGGGATTTCGATTGCTACGTCCATCACGGCGCGGGCGCCTATATCTGCGGCGAGGAAACCGCGTTGCTCGAAAGCCTGGAAGGCAAGAAGGGCCAGCCGCGGCTGAAACCGCCGTTCCCCGCCAATGTGGGGCTTTATGGCTGTCCCTCGACCGTCAACAATGTGGAGTCGATCGCCGTTGCGCCGACCATCCTGCGCCGCGGCGCGGACTGGTTCGCGGGCATCGGCCGGCCGAACAACACGGGCACCAAGGTCTTCTGCATTTCCGGCCACGTGAACAGGCCGTGCAATGTCGAAGACGAGATGGGCATTCCGCTGAAGGAGCTCATCGAGAAGCATGCCGGCGGCGTGCGCGGCGGCTGGGACAATCTGCTCGCGATCATTCCGGGCGGCGCCTCGGTGCCGCTCATTCCGAAGTCCATCTGCGACACGGTGCTGATGGATTTCGATTCGCTGAAGGACGTGCAATCGGGCCTGGGCACGGCGGCCGTCATCGTCATGGACAAGTCGACCGACATCGTAAAGGCGATCCAGCGGCTTGCTTATTTCTACAAGCATGAGAGCTGCGGCCAGTGCACGCCCTGCCGCGAGGGCACGGGCTGGATGTGGCGCGTGTTGACCCGCATGCAGAAGGGCGACGCGGGTCCCGTCCGAAATCGATCTGCTCCAGGAAGTGACGAAGGAAGTGGAAGGCCACACGATCTGTGCGCTGGGCGACGCGGCGGCGTGGCCGATCCAGGGCCTGATCCGCCATTTCCGCCCGGAGATCGAGCGGCGCATGGCGGCGCGCAAGGGCGCGCCCGCGCCGTTGGCGGCGGAGTAGGCCATGTTCGAGAATCCGGCAGCTGCTCAAACGATGAACGACGCGAAACAGAACGGCTTGCTGCGCACCAGCAGGCGCATCCGCCGGCCGGTCGAAGCGCGGCGGAAAGGTTGACCGCGATGCGCAAACTCATCGTCGACGGCAAGGAAATCGAAGCGGAAGACAATCTCACGCTGCTGCAGGCCTGCGAGCAGGCGGGCGCCGAGATTCCCCGCTTCTGCTATCACGAGCGGCTGTCGGTGGCGGGCAATTGCCGGATGTGCCTCGTCGAATGGGTCGGCGCCCCCAAGCCCCAGGCGTCCTGCGCGCTGCAGGTGAAGGACATCTTCCCCAACAAGGACGGCACGCCGGCCAAAATCAACACCAATACGCCGCTGGTGAAAAAAGCGCGCGAAGGCGTGATGGAATTCCTGCTGATCAACCATCCGCTCGATTGCCCGATCTGCGACCAGGGCGGCGAATGCGATCTGCAGGACCAGGCGATGGGCTATGGCCGCGGCGCGTTTCACCGCTTCAACGAAAACAAGCGCGCTGTCGAAGACAAATACATGGGGCCGCTGGTCAAGACGGTCATGACCCGCTGCATCCAGTGCACCCGCTGCGTGCGCTTCGCGACAGAAGTGGCTGGCGTGCCCGACCTCGGCGCCACGGGCCGCGGCGAGGACATGGAGATCACGACCTATCTCGAGAAGGCGTTTGCCTCCGAGTTGTCGGGCAATGTGGTCGATCTCTGTCCCGTGGGCGCGCTGACCTCGAAGCCCTACGCATTCAATGCGCGGCCGTGGGAATTGGGCAAGACGGAATCCATCGACGTGATGGACGCGCAGGGCTGCAACATCCGCGTCGATACGCGCGGCCGCGAAGTGATGCGCGTGTTGCCGCGCCTCAACGAAGACGTGAACGAAGAGTGGATTTCGGACAAGGCGCGCCACGCCTGCGACGGCCTGCGCCGCCAGCGCCTTGATCGGCCCTTCGTCCGGCGGAACGGCAAGCTTGAACCCGCGACATGGGCCGAAGCGTTCGCCGCCATTGCCGCGAAGGTGAGCGCCACCAGCCCGGCGCGCATGGCCGCGATTGCCGGCGATCTTGCCGCCGCGGAAGAGATCAAGGCGCTCAAGGATCTGATGGCGGCGCTGGGCAGCCCGAACCTCGATTGCCGGCAGGATGGCGCGAAGCTTCCGGCAAGCCCCAGGCAATCCTATCTGTTCAATACGAGCATTGCGGGCGTCGAGGCCGCCGATGCGCTGCTGTTGATCGGCGCCAATCTGCGCTGGGAAGCGCCGGTGTTGAACGCACGCATCCGCAAGACCTGGCTTCATACGGGTCTCAAGATCGCCAATGCCGGCGTGCCCTACGATCTCACCTATCCGGTGACGCAATTGGGCGCGGGCGCGAATTTGCTCGAAGCGATCGCGAACGGCAGTCACGAATTCGCCGCCGTGCTGAAGGATGCCAAGCGGCCGATGCTGATCGTCGGTCCCGGCGCGCTGGCGAGGGCCGATGGCGCCGCCATCCTGAAACTCGCCGCGAAAATTGCAGGCGACGACCGGCATGATCGGTCCCGCGGGCAGCGCGGCTGAAGGCGGCTGGAACGGCTTCAACGTGCTCCACACCGCCGCTTCGCGCGTGGCGGCGCTCGATCTGGGCTTCCTGCCGGGCGCGGGCGGGCGCGACGTGGCCGGCATTCTCGACGGTGCGTCCAAAGGCGAGATCGATTTCGTCTATCTCCTGGGCACCGACGAAATCGACATGGCGAAGCTCGGCAAGGCGTTCGTCGTCTATCAGGGCACCCATGGCGACGCGGGCGCGCATCGCGCCGACGTGGTGCTGCCGGGTGCGGCCTATACCGAGAAGGAAGCGACCTACGTCAATTTCGAAGGCCGGGTGCAACGCGCCGAGCGCGCGGGGTTCCCGCCCGGCGACGCCAAGGAAGATTGGGCGATCCTGCGCGCGCTGTCGGATGTGCTGGGCAAGCGGTTGCCCTATGATGACCGCGATGCGCTCCGCGCGAGCCATGGTGGCGAGCGCGCCGCACTTTGCGGAGATCGGCGTGCTGCCCAAGCCCGTCGGCGCGGATCCAGCGGTGTGGGACGCCATCGGCGCGGCCGGCGCGATCGATGCCGCGACGCCTCTTCGGTCACCGATTTTGGATTTCTATCTCACCAATCCGATCGCGCGCGCGAGCCTGACCATGGCGGAGTGCAGCAAGTTGTTCGTGACCGGCGCAGACAAGATGGCGGCGGAATAGGCGATGGCCCTGATCGGATTCTGGACGTGGCTGGCCGGGCATGCGGGCATCGCGCTCCCCTATGCCTGGGGCTGGACGCTGAGCTAGGTCACGATCATTGTCGTCTTCGAGCTGTTGCTTGCCCTGTCCGTCGCGATTTTCATTCTGGCCGACCGCAAGATCTGGGCGGCCGTGCAGATGCGGCGTGGGCCCAACGTGGTGGGCGCCTTCGGCCTCTTGCAGACCATCGCCGACGCGCTCAAATTCTTCTTCAAGGAAGTGATCGTTCCCGCGGGCGCCAACAAGGCGCTGTTCCTGCTTGCGCCGCTGATCACGGCTACGCTCGCCTTTGCCGCTTGGGCGGTCGTTCCGGTGAACGCCGGCTGGGTCGTGGCCAACATCAATGTCGGCATCCTTTACATCTTCGCGATTTCGTCCCTGGGCGTCTACGGCGTGATCGTCGCGGGCTGGGCGTCCAATTCGAAATACGCGTTCCTGTCCGCGCTCCGGGCCGCAGCCCAGATGGTGTCCTACGAAGTCTCCATCGGCTTCGTCATCATCACGGTCCTGATCTTCGCGGGCTCGCTGAACCTGTCGCAGATCGTGCTCGCCCAGACGCATGGCTGGTTCGCCTTCACGATGCTCCTTCCCATGTTCGTCATCTTCTTCGTGTCGTCGCTCGCCGAGACGCAACGCCCGCCCTTCGACCTGCTGGAGGCGGAATCGGAGCTCGTCGCCGGCTTCATGGTCGAATATTCCTCGACGCCGTTCCTGCTGTTCTTCCTGGGCGAATATATGAACGTGATCATGCTGTGCGGCATGATGACGGTGCTGTTCCTGGGCGGCTGGCTGCCGGCCTGGTCGATCTGGCCGTTCACTGCCGGTGCCCGGCATTGGTCTGGTTCCTGCTCAAGCTCTGTTTTTTGTTTTTCATGATGGCGATGGTGAAGGCGATGGTGCCGCGCTACCGCTACGACCAGCTGATGCGGCTGGGCTGGAAAGTGTTCCTGCCCACGTCGCTTCTGTGGGTGGCGCTGACGGCGGCGTGGGTGGTTTTCGTCCGTCATGTGAGGCGCCTGATGGCATATCTCGACCGCACGGCGCGCTCGATCTTCTTCTGGGAGTTCGTCAAGAGCTTCTTCCTCGCGATGCGCTATTTCTTCTCGCCGAAAGCGACGCTGAATTATCCGTTCGAGAAGGGACCGCTGTCGCCCCGCTTTCGCGGCGAGCATGCGCTCCGGCGCTATCCCAACGGCGAGGAGCGCTGCATCGCCTGCAAGCTTTGCGAGGCGATCTGCCCGGCGCAGGCCATCACCATCGAAGCCGAACCGCGCGAAGACGGCAGCCGCCGCACCACGCGCTACGACATCGACATGGTCAAATGCATCTATTGCGGGCTGTGCCAGGAGGCCTGCCCGGTCGATGCGATCGTGGAAGGACCGAATTTCGAGTTCTCGACCGAGACGCGCGAGGAACTCTATTACGACAAGGACCGGCTGCTCGCGAATGGCGACCGCTGGGAACGCGAAATCGCGAAGAATCTGGAGCTGGACGCGCCCTATCGCTAGGCGCGCTCCAAGGGGACGGCATTGAGACCATGTTGACGACGATCGCCTTCTATCTGTTTTCGGCGATCCTGATCGCAGCGGCGGTCATGGTGGTTGCCTCGCGCAATCCCGTGCATTCGGTGCTGTTCCTGATCCTCGCCTTCTTCAATGCGGCGGGCCTGTTCGTGCTGCTGGGGGCCGAATTCCTCGCGATGATGCTGGTCTTCGTCTATGTCGGCGCGGTCGCGTGCTGTTTCTGTTCGTGGTGATGATGCTCGACATCGATTTCGGCGAATTGAAGCGGGGCGCGCTGCAATATCTGCCTGCTGGGCGCGGGCGTCGGTGGGATGCTGATCCTGGAGCTTCTGCTGATCGCTTTCGCGTGGCGCGTTGCGCCGGCCGCACCTAGAGCCTTTGCCCATGCGACGCCTGTGCATGTGACCAACACCGAAGCCTTGGGGCGCATCCTCTATACGGACTACGTCTACTACTTCCAGACGGCCGGCCTGATCCTCCTGGTCGCGATGATCGGCGCCATCGTGCTCACCTTGCGTACGCGACCCGGCGTGCGCCGCCAGATCGATCTCGCGTGCAGAATGCGCGCACGCCCGCGCTCGCCATGGACGTCAAGGACGTGCAAGCCGGGGCAGGGGAGCTGAGATGACGATCGGTCTCGACAATTACCTGGCAGTTGCCGCGATCCTGTTCACGATCGGCGTGTTCGGCATCTTCCTGAACCGCAAGAACGTCATCGTCATCCTGATGTCGATCGAGCTGATCCTGCTGGCCGTCAACATCAACTTCGTCGCGTTCTCCTCCTTCCTGGGCGATCTGGTGGGGCAGGTGTTCGCGCTGTTCGTGCTGACGGTTGCGGCCGCCGAAGCCGCCATCGGCCTGGCCATCCTCGTCGTCTATTTCCGCAACCGCGGCACGATTGCGGTGGAAGACGTCAACCTGATGAAAGGCTGAGGCGTGTATACGGCGATCGTCTTCCTTCCGATCCTGGGCTCGCCCATCGCCGGCCTGTTCGGCCGCGTCATCGGCGCGCGCGCGTCGCGAGATCGTCACCACGGGATTTCTGTTCGTTTCGGCCGGGCTCTCCTGCTTCGCGTTCTACGACGTGACGATCCTCGGGCCATTCGCAGATCATCCGATCTGCCCGATGGATCGTGTCGGGCGACCTTCGAGGCGGACTGGACCATCCGGGTCGATAGCCTCACCGCCGTGATGCTGGTGGTGGTGACGGGCGTCTCCTCGCTCGTGCATCTCTATTCCATCGGCTACATGGCAGGACGACCCGCACCGCCCGCGGTTCTTCTCCTATCTGTCGCTCTTCACCTTCGCCATGCTGATGCTGGTGACGGCCAACAATTTCCTCCAGCTCTTCTTCGGCTGGGAAGGCGTGGGCCTCGCGTCCTATCTGCTTGATCGGCTTCTGGTACACGCGCCCGTCGGCCAATGGCGGCCGCGATCAAGGCCTTCATCGTCAACCGCGTCGGCGATTTCGGCTTTGCGCTGGGCATTTTCGGCGTCTTCTCCATTTTCCACACGCTCGATTTCGACACGGTCTTCGCCGCCGCGCCTGCCATGGTGGGCAAGACGTTCCTCTTCGCCGGCCACCGCGTCGATATCCTGACCACCCTGTGCCTGCTGCTGTTCGTGGGCGCGATGGGCAAGTCGGCGCAGATCGGGCCTGCACACCTGGCTGCCGGACGCGATGGAAGGCCCTACGCCCGTCTCCGCCCTGATCCATGCCGCGACCATGGTGACGGCGGGCGTGTTCCTGGTCTGCCGCTGCTCGCCGATGTTCGAGCTTGCGCCCATCGCGCTGGCGTTCGTCACCTTCATCGGCGCCACCACCGCGTTCTTCGCCGCCTCGGTCGGCCTGTTCCAGAACGACATCAAGCGCGTGATCGCCTATTCGACCTGTTCGCAGCTGGGCTACATGTTCGCCGCCGCCGGCGTTTCGGCCTATGGCGCCGCGATGTTCCATCTCTTCACCCATGCCTTCTTCAAGGCGCTGCTGTTCCTGGCGCGCGGGCGCGGTGATCACGTCCATGCATCACGAGCAGGACATGCGCAAGATGGGCGGGCTGTGCGAAGTGCCATCCCCTTCACCTGGGCGATGATGCTGATCGGCAATCTGGCGCTGACCGGCGTGGGCATTCCGTTTCTGGGCGATCGGGCCTGGCAGGCTTCTATTCCAAGGACGCCATCATCAACGCGACCTATGCCGCGGGCACGCCGCATCGGCTCCTACGCCTTCGCTGCTGACACTGACGGCCGCGCTGATGACCAGCTTCTATTCCTGGCGTCAGTTCCTGATGACCTTCCATGGCCGCTATCGCGGGCTCAAGCACTCATCACGCATGATGCTCATGGCGCATGACGACGCGCACGGCCATCACGCGCCGACGCTGTCGCAGAGTGCATGAATCGCCGCTTGTCGATGCTGGTGCCGCTGGCGCTGCTGGCGCTGGGCGCGCTGGTTCGCCGGGCGCGCTGTTCGAACACTATTTCATTGGCGCCGGTGCGACGGGTTTCTGGCACGGCGCGGTCGCGGCCGTTTCGGGTCATTGCCGCCGCGGAGAATGTGCCGGCCTGGGTCGAGCTGGGGCCGCTCGTCGTCACCGTCATCGGCTTTGCCATCGCCTTATTATTACTACATCCTGCATCCCGAGATCTGCCGCCGCAAACTGGCGGCGCGTGCGCGGGCTGCTCTACCTATTCCTCTACAACAAATGGTATTTCGACGAGCTCTACGATTTCCTGTTTGTGCGCCCGGCGCTGCGGCTCGGCCGCTTCCTGTGGAAGAGTCGGCGACGGCACGCATCATCGACGGGCTCGGGCCCGGACGGCATCGCCGCCCGCGTGCTGGATGCGACGCGCGGCGCGGTGCGGCTGCAATCCGGCTATGTCTATCACTATGCGCTGGCGATGCTGCTGGGCGTGGTAGCGCTTGCCACCTGGTTCATGGTGACGGGGATGCGTCTATGAGCCACCTGCCCATCCTCAGCCTGGTGACTTTCCTGCCGCTGGTGGGCGCGCTCGTCATTCTCATGACGCGCGCGGACCGCGAGACGGTCGCGCTGGATCGCGCTGCGTCACCACGCTATCGTCACGCTGCTCATCTGGCTCTCGCTGCTTGATCTGGGTCGCAGTTCGACGGCACGATCGGCGCGGCTTCCAGTTCGTCGAGCAATGCGGCATGGCTGGGCGGCGGCATCTCCTACCACATGGGCGTGGACGGCATTTCGATGCTGTTCGTGGTGCTGACCGCCGGGCTTGATGCCCTTCTGCATCGCTGGCGAGCTGGAAATCGATCGAGACCCGCGTCGCCGAATACATGATCGCCTTCCTGGTGCTGGAGACGCTGATGATCGGCGTGTTCTGCGCGCTCGATCTGGTGCTGTTCTATGTGTTCTTCGAAGGCGGCCTGATCCCGATGTTCCTGATCATCGGCATCTGGGGCGGCAAGCGGCGCGTCTATGCCAGCTTCAAGTTCTTCCTCTACACCTTCGTCGGCTCGGTCCTGATGCTGCTCGCGATCATGGCGATGTACTGGTATGCCGGCACCACCGACATCGTCACGCTGCTCGCACGGCCGTGCATTTCCCGCTCGCGATGCAGACCTGGCTGTGGCTGGCCTTCTTCGCCAGCTTCGCGGTCAAGATGCCGATGTGGCCGGTCCATACCTGGCTGCCCGACGCCCATGTCGAGGCGCCGACCGCGGGCTCGGTGATCCTGGCCGGCATCCTGCTGAAGATGGGCGGCTACGGCTTCCTGCGCTTCTCGCTGCCGATGTTCCCGTCGGCGTCGCGAGATGTTCGCGCCCCTGGTCTTCACGCTTTCGATCGTCGCGATCATCTACACCTCGCTGGTGGCGCTGGCGCAGGAGGACATGAAGAAGCTGATCGCCTATTCCTCGGTCGCCCATATGGGCTTCGTCACCATGGGCATCTTCACGCTCACCCACCAGGGCGTGGAAGGCGGCATCTTCCAGATGCTGTCAGCCATGGCGTGGTGTCGGGCGCGCTGTTCCTCTGCGTCGGCGTGGTCTATGACCGCATGCACACCCGCGAGATCGCGGCCTATGGCGGGCTGGTCAACCGCATGCCCGTCTATGCCGCCTGCTTCATGGTCTTCACCCTGGCCAATGTCGGCCTGCCGGGCACCGGCGGCTTCGTCGGCGAATTCCTCACCATGCTGGGCGCCTTCCTGCACAATAGCTGGATCGCGATCTTCGCCGCCACCGGCGTGATCCTGTCGGCGGCCTATGCGCTTTACCTTTATCGCCGCGTCATCTTCGGCGCGCTGGTCAAGCCCGCGCTTCAGACCATCCAGGATTTAAGCCTGCGCGGAGATCGCCATTCTGGCGCCGCTGGTGGTGATCACCATTCTCGATGGGCATCTATCCCAAGCCCGTGTTCGACGTCACCACGCCGTCGGTGGCCAAGCTGATCGAGCAGAACAAGACGGCGCTCGCCGTCGATCACGCGCCGCAAACTCGCGCTCTGTCGAACAGACGGGAGCGGCGCGATGAACCTGTCCAAGCCGATCTTCTGGTGCTTGCTGCCGGAACTGATCCTGGCCATCGGCGCGCATGGCGCTGCTGCTGGCCGGGCGCGTCGTCGGCGAGAAGGCCGACGCCGTCATCTCCTGGGCGCGATCTCGCTGCTGGCGGTTCTTGTCGTGGCGTGGCCGCCGTTGCGTCGTGGTGCCGGTCACGCCGTGCAACGCGCGTTTCACGGCGCCTTCGTCGCCGACGGTTTCGCGCGCTTCGCCAAAATCCTGATCCTGATCGGGCGCGGCGCTCTCGCCATCCTGTGTCGCAGGATTATCTTCGCACGCGAGAAGATCGCGCGCTTCGAATTGCCGGTGCTGATGCTGCTCGCCAGCCGTCGGCATGCTGCTGATGGTGTCGGCCGCCAGCTTCATCGCGCTTTATATGGGGCTGGAGCTGCAGAGCCTGGCGCTTTATGTGCTGGCCGCGTTCAACCGCGATCATCTGCGCTCGACCGAGGCGGGCCTCAAATATTTCGTCCTGGGCGCGCTGTCGTCGGGCATGCTGCTGTACGGCATTTCGCTGATCTACGGCTTCACCGGCACGACCGAATTTGCGGCCATCGCGCACGCGGCGACAGGCAGGCGTCGGCATCGGCCTGATCTTCGGCCTCGTGTTCCTGATCGCGGGCCTGGCCTTCAAGGTCTCCGCCGTGCCGTTCCACATGTGGACGCCCGACGTCTATGAAGGCGCGCCCACGCCCATCACCGCCTTCTTCGCCACGGCGCCGAAGGTGGCGGCGATGGCGCTGTTCCTGCGCGCCATGATCGACGCCGTTTCCGGACGCCGTTCACGCAATGGCGGCAGATCATCATCTTCATCTCGGTCCTCTCGATGGCGCTGGGCGCGATCGCCGCCATCGGCCAGAACAACATCAAGCGCCTGATGGCCTACAGCTCCATCGGCCATATGGGCTATGCGCTGCTGGGCCTGGCCGCGGGCACGGCGCTGGGCGTGCAGGGCGTGCTGATCTATCTCACCATCTATGTCGTCACCAATCTCGGCGTCTTCGCCTGCATCCTGGCGATGCGGCGCGACGGCGAAGCCGGTGGAGACCATTTCCGATCTCGCGGGCCTGGCGCGCACGCAGCCCAAGCTCGCGCTGTGCATTTTCGCGCCTTGTTCCTGAGCCTGGCCGGCCTGCCGCCGTTGGCCGGCTTCTTCGCCAAATTCTATGTGTTCCTTGCCGCCATCGAGGCCGGGCTTATGTGCCGGCCGTGCTCGGCGTGCTCGCCAGCGTGATAGGCGCTTGTCTATTATCTGCGCCTCGTGAAGGTGATGTATTTCGACGAGCCGGCGCCGGCGTTCGACGGCGACATGGGGACTGGGCTCGGCGCCATCCTGATCGCTGCAGGCGCTGTTCGCGATGCTTCTTCGTCGTGCGCGCCGATCGCCGGTGATCGGCGGCGCTGACGAGCGCACGGCGCTGCATCCCGTGAACATGCCCGGCATGGCCGCACGGGCTATGCGCTCCGGCATTTCGACGACGATCGATTCCACCAATGAGGAAGCGCGCCGCCTGGCGGACGCGGGCGAGACCGGGTCCGGTCTGGATCACGGCCGACCGCCAGACGCGCGGGCCGCGGGCGGCGCGGGCGCGCCTGGGAATCGCGCACGGGCAATCTCGCCGCCACGCTGTTCCTGCGACCGGCGCGGCCGGCGGCGGAATGTGCGCAGCTCTCGTTTGTCGCCGCGCTCGCCGCAGCCGACGTGGCGGCGCCTTTCGCGCCGCGACGCCGCGCATTCGCGTCAAATGGCCGAACGATGTGCTGGCGGGCGGCAAGAAGCTCGCGGGCATCTTGCTGGAATCCGCCAGCAATGGTGGCGACGGCTCGATTGGCTGGCCATCGGCATCGGCGTCAATCTTGCCGAACATCCCGAGGGCACGGATTTCCCGCCACGTCGCTTGCGGCACTTGGGAACGCGGCCGCCCGCGCCGCGGGAGGCGCTTGTCCGCCTCGCGGCCGCGCTTCGCGAAATGGTATGACGTCTGGGCCGACGCGGGGCTTTGGCGACATTCGCGATGCCTGGCTGGCGCGCGCGGCCGGCTTGGGCACGCGCATCCGCGCGCGGCTGCAGAACGAGGAAACGTCCGGCATGTTCGAAGGCATCGACGAAGCGGGCGCGCTGCTCCTGCGCGAGGCGCAAGGCCGGTCGCGAACGCATCGCGGCCGGCGACGTATTCTTCTAGGTCACGCCATGCTGCTCGCCATCGACGCCGGCAATACCAACATCGTCTTCGCCGTCCACGACGGCGAGGAACTGCGCGCCGAATGGCGCGCGGTCACCGAGACGACGCGCACCGCCGACGAATATGCGGTCTGCTCATGCCAGCTGCTGGCGCTGGAAGGCCTGCGCTTCGCCGATCTCGACGCCGCCATCATCGCCACCGTCGTGCCGGCGGCGCTGTTCGATCTGCGCGCAGCTCTGCCGGCGCTATCTCAAATGCGAGCCGCTGGTCGTCGGCGATCCCGACGTCGATCTGGGCATCGAGGTGCAATGTCGACCGGCCCGAAGCTGTGGGCGCCGACCGGCTGGTCAACACGGTGGCGGCCCATGAGCGCTACAAGGGCGCGCTGATCGTGGTCGATTTCGGCACCGCCACCACCTTCGACATCGTCAGCGCGAAGGGCGACTACGAAGGCGGCGTGATCGCGCCGGGCGTCAATCTCTCGGCCGAGGCGCTGCACCAGGCGCGCCGCCATGCTGCCGCGCGTCGCCATCCAGCGCACCCAGAACGTGATCGGCAAGGATACCGTGCCCGCCATGCAGTCCGGCCTCTATTGGGGCTATGTCGGGCTGATCGAGGGCCTGGTCGCGCGCATCAAGAGCGAATATGGCGAGCCCATGACCGTGATCGGCACCGGCGGCCTCGCCAATCTGTTCCACAAGCAGACGCCGGCGATCGATCATCTCGATCCCGACCTCACCATCCGCGGCCTGATGCTGATCCACGCCCGCAACGCGACAAGCGCGGCCATGCGCGCCAAAGCTTGATGGCGGCACGCGACGACGAGCTTGTCTTCCTGCCGCTTGGGCGGCGTCGGGCGAGATCGGGATGAATTTCAACGCCTATGGCTTCGGGCCGGCCGACGACCGGCGAATGGATCGTCGTCGATTGCGGCGTGCTGTTCGGCCGCGAAGGCGCTCACGCCCGGCGTCGATCTGATCATGCCCGATATCCGCTATCTGGCGGAACGGCGCGAGAACGTGCTGGGCATCGTCGCTCACCCATGCCCATGAGGACCATATCGGCGCCGTCGCGCATCTCTGGCCGATGTTGCGCTGCCCGCTCTATGCCACGCCGTTCACCGCCCGGCTGCTCGAAGGCAAGCTGGACGAAGCGGGCCTGTCCGAGCGCGTGCGGCTGAAGATCGTGCCGCTGGGCGGCAAGCTGAAGCTCGGGCCTTTCGCCATCGATTTCATCTCCATCACCCATTCGATCCTCGAGCCCAATGCTGCTGGCGATCCGCACGCCGCTGGGCGTGGTCGCCCATACCGGCGACTGGAAGCTCGATCCCGATCCGCTGCTGGGCGAGCCGACCGACGCCGCCGCCATCCGCAAGCTGGGCGACGAGGGCGTGCTGGCGCTGGTCTGCGATTCCACCAATGCGCTCGTGTCCGGGCCGTTCCGGCTCGGAAGCGCAGCGTGCGCGAAAGCCTCACCGACCTGATCGGCACGCTCAAGGGCCGCGTGGCGGTGACGGCCTTCGCCTCCAATGTCGCGCGGCTGGACACGGTCGCCCGCGCGGCGCAAGCACCATGGCCGGCGACGTCGCGTTGGTCGGCCGCTCCATGCACAAGATCGTCGAGGCGGCGCGCGACACGCGGCTATCTCAAGGATTTCCCGCCGTCATCGACGAGGCGGAAGCGGCGCGAGCTGCCGCCGCGCAAGGTGCTCTATCTGTGCACCGGCAGCCAGGGCGAGCCGCGCGCGGCGCTCTCGCGCATCGCCGACGACAGAGCATCCGAATGTGAGCCTTGGGCAACGGCGACGCGGTGATCTTTTCCTCGCGCATCATTCCCGGCAACGAGCTCGCCATCTTCGAACTGCAGAACAAGCTTGCGGCCCTGGGCGTCGAAGTGCTCACCGAGCAGGACCATTTCGTCCATGTCTCCGGCCATCCCGGCGCGCGACGAACTGGCCCAGATGTATCGCTGGGTGCAGGCCGCAAATCGCCGTTCCCGTGCATGGCGAGCTGCGCCACATGACCGAACATGCGCGGCTGGCGCAGCTCGCTGCAGGTGCCGCAGGCCGTGGTGACCGCAAAACGGCCAGATGTTGCGGCTGGCGCCCGGGCGTGCCGAGATCGATCGACGAAGTGCCGTCCGGACGCATCCACATGGACGGCAAGGTGCTGGTCGAGGAAGGCCAGGGGCTCGCCCGTGGCCGGCGGTCGCTCGCCTTCGCGGGACTGATCGCGATCACCATCGCGCTCGATGCGAAGGGGCGCGTCGCCGGCGAGCCGTCGATCCTGTTCGAGGGCGTTCCGGAGCCGGTTCACGGCGCGGTGCGCGAGGCGGTCGACGGCGCCATCAAACGCTACAATCCCAAGCGTGGCGACGACGAGGCGCTGAAGGAAACGCTGCGCCGGTCCGCCCGTCGCGCGGCTTCCGATGCCTGGGGCAAAAAACCCGTCACGCGGGTGGAAGTCGTTTGGGTTTAGGTAGTTGCGGCAATCTCTATTATTGACCTTCGCGTGCAACGGGCGAAGGTGGGTCAATTGAAAGTGCGGAGACGATCATGATCGGGCGGCTCAATCACGTGGCCATTGCGACGAAGGACGTGAAGGCCGCGTCCAGGGTCTATCGCGAGACCTTGGGCGCGAAAGTGTCCGAGCCGGTGGCGCTGCCGGATCACGGCGTCGTCACCGTGTTCGTCGAACTTCCCAACACCAAGATCGAGTTGCTGGAACCGTTGGGCGAGAATTCCCCCATCGCGAAGTTCCTGGAGAAGAACCCGTCGGGCGGAATGCATCACGTCTGCTACGAGGTCGATGACATTTATGCCGCGCGCGATCGCATGAAGGCGGAAGGCGCCACCATCACGGGCACGGGCGAACCGCGCATCGGCGCGCATGGCAAGCCGGTCATCTTCCTCCATCCCAGGGATTTCGTCGGCACGCTCGTAGAACTGGAGCAGGCCTGATCATGCATTGGGTCGTCCTGGGCGGCGCGTTCGCCATTCTGTGGTTTCTGGCGCTGCAGATCGTCATGCCGATCGGCGTCAAGAGTTCCGACGAAAGCGGTGACGCCAAACTGGCGGGCGCCGATCCGGGCGCGCCCGTTCATCACAATCTGGGTTTCAAAGCCCTGATCGCCACCGGAGTTGCCATTGTCTTGTGGGGCATGCTCTACGCGCTGGTGCTGCTGCACGTGCTGGATCTGTAATACCAGCGGACTTTGTTGGCTGCTCCCCCCACCCGATCCGTCTTCGCTACGCGTTGCTCCGCTACGACGGATCGACATTCCCGCAAGGGGGAGATGAAAAAGAAAATGGTTCGCCTCCCCCTTGCGGGGAGGCCGGCGAGCCTGGAGAGCGACGGGTGCCAAACATGGAGTGCGAGCCGGGTGGGGGGCCAACCGATCAACCGGTATAAGCATCAGAAATGCCAAAGGCCGGTTGCCCGGCCTTTGCAATCCTCCCCGAACCTGACCTTTGCGGCCCATCTATTCGGTGGGCGGGATGCATATATTTGATTCGCGGTTTTGTCACGCAATTTCTGGGAAGGCTGACAGATAATCAGCGCATGAAAATGCCGGCTGCGGCAGCGTCGGTAACCGCGCCGGTCTTGCGGCCTTGACTTGGCGGGGAGCCGCCGGGACGCTTGCCGCGAACGATTTTGGGGGTGTGATGCGCGGGACTTTGGCCGCCCTGTGTCTGATTGCGGCGGTGGCATTTGCCGGCCCGGCGGACGCGCGCGCCTCGTGGCGTATCGTGAAGGACCATTGGAGCGCCGCGGACGAGCAGGGATTCGGCGAATTCGTCGAGGCGCTGGGCAACACCAATTGCAGTTCGTCGGAAAGCTGCCTGCGCAACCCCGCCAATCCCTACCGCCATACCGACCAGGCGTTTCTCGATATCGATGTCGATTGCGCAAAACTGCCTTATCTGTTGCGCGCCTATTATGCGTGGAAGAACGGATTGCCGTTCAGCTATGTCGACGCGGTGAGCGGCGAGGGTGGCGATCTGCGCTACACCAAGACCGCAAACCGGGCCGTCTCGCGCCACGATGTGATCGATCGCGGCGGCGGCATCGACGGGCCGGAAGCGATCCGCGGCACGCTTTCGAGCGTGTTCTCCGCGACCTATCGCACCGACGCCGGCGAAAAGCGCGGCATCCTGTCCGACTTCTATTCTCCTGCGATTGCGCCGGACTCGATCCACCCGGGCACCATCGTCTACGACGTCAACGGCCATGTCGGCATCGTCTACAAGGTCGACGAGGACGGGCGCGTCTATTACATGGATGCCCACCCCGATTTCACCATCAGCCGCAGCGTCTATGGCGCGCAGTTCGGGCAAAGCCCGGCGCGGCTGGGCGGCGGATTTAAGAACTGGCGGCCGTTCAAACTCGTGGGCGCGCATCGCGACGCGGGCGGCCATCTGATCGGCGGCCACATGGCCTATGCCGAGAACGAGCAGATCGCGGACTATTCGCCGGTCCAATATACCGGGACCGAGCCCAATCCGCCGGCCGACGTGACGAAGGCGCGCTTCAAATACAACGGCACGTCGCTGGGCTTTTACGAATATGTACGCGTCGCGGTGTCGGGCGGCAGGATGACCTTCAACCCGGTGTATGAACTCAAGGCCACGATGCAGACCCTGTGCAACGATCTCAACGACCGGGCGCAATATGTCGATCAGGCGATCGCGGAAAACCTGCAGAACAAGCCTCATCCGCAGCGCCTGCCGGACAACATCTACGGCTCCAGCAACCTCGAGTGGGAGACCTATTCGACGCCGTCGCGCGACGCGCGCATCAAGGCCGCGTTCGTCCAGTTCTACAAGGACCTGTCTGAGATGATCGATCTGTGGATACATCGCGATCCGCGCATCGTCTATGACGGGGTAGAGCTGAAGCAGGACCTTGCGGCGGCGTATGACGAGCAATCGAAGGCGTGCACGATCACCTATCTGAGTTCCGGCAAGCGGCCGGTGCCGATGACCTTCGACGACATGGCGCACCGGCTGTTCAAGATGTCGTTCGATCCCTATCACTGCATCGAATTGCGCTGGGGCGCAGAGGGCGACGAGCGGCAATCCTGTCCCGACGGCCGCGACAAGGGAAAATGGTACGAAGCCGAGCAAAGGCTGCGCAACCAGCCCGACCGCACCTACGACCTCACGATGAATTTCTCCATCGAGGATCTCGAGCACCACCATCCCGGAACCGGAATCGACACCGCGCCGCCGATCGACATCAAGGAGCTCATCGACAACATGGGCGACCAGGTAAGCTTCCAGGGCATGACGCCGGTGGGGAAGTAATTCCCCTTACGGAATTTGCGAATTCAAAATGCGTGTCATCCCCGGCCTCGCGCGAACTCCGTTCGCACGAGGGGAAGGGGACCCAGGTGGTTGAGCAAGCGCAATTTTCCAGAAATAAGCAGCGGGCCAAAACCTGAATCGTCGTGCGCTGCTCGCTGACCTGGGTTCCCTTCCCTCGCCGCGCAAACACGCGGCTCGCCGGGAATGACACCGATCTTCGCTTACGACTCTGTGCCCGTCGGAGTTGCCGTGTATTCGGTGCTGTCCTGCACCGTCTTTTGCACCTTCGTGTAGTCCGTCTTGCCCGTTCCCAGCACCGGAACGGATTCGACAACGAGGATTCGTCGCGGCACGGCGAGCTCCGGCACGCCGTGATTGTGCACCCAGCCGACGAGATCGGTGCGCTTGGCGTCGGGGCAGGTGGTGACGAGCACGATCTGCTCGCCCTTGCGGCCGTCGGGAATGGCGATGGCCGCGTGGCTGTAGTCGGGCCACAGCGCGGAGGCGCAGCTTTCGACGACGGCCAGCGACACCGTCTCGCCGCCAATCTTGGCGAAGCGCTTGAGCCGTCCCTTGATCGCGATGAAGCCCTCTTCGTCGATGGCCACGACGTCGCCAGTGTCGTGCCAGCCGCCGGGCGGCGGCTCGATCACGCCGGGATTGTCGGCCCTGATATAACCCAGCATGACGTTCGGCCCGCGCACGAAGAGGCGGCCGGCGTTGGGAATCCCTTCGACCGGCTCGAGCCGGCTTTCCATCCCCTGCACGAGGCGGCCGACCGTGCCCGAACGGTTCGCGCCCGGCTGGTTAGCGGCGACCACGGGCGACGCCTCCGTCACGCCGTAACCTTCCAGGAGTTCGATGCTGTATTTCTTGCGCAGCAGTGCGCGCGTCTCGTCGCGCAGCCGTTCGGCGCCGCAAACCGCGAGGCGCAGGCTGTTCAGATCGCCTTGTTCGCCCGCGCGCGCATATTGCGAAATGAAGGTGTCGGTCGAGAGCAGGATCGTGGCGCCGGAGCCCTTGATGCGGCGCACGATCTCGTGCGGCTGGAGCGGCGTGGGATGCTGCACGACCTTGATGCCCAAGAGGAGCGGCATCAGCGAGCCGACAGTAAGCCCGAAGCAATGAAAGGTCGGAAGCGGATTGAACAGGACGTCGGTCGGGTAGAGCGCGATATGCGAGCGGACCTGTTCCACATTCGACAGCAGATTGAGATGGGAGAGCGCGACGCCCTTCGGTTCGCCCTCGGTGCCGGACGTGAACAGGATCACCGCGGGCGTTTCATGCGGCGGGCGCGACGCGACGAGCCAGGGCGCGAACTGGCCGATCGCCGCGGCCGCCTTGTCGAAGATCGAAAGCTTGGCGCGCACGTCTTCGAGATAGATGATTTCGGCGACGGGACTGAGTTCGGCGATCAGGCCCTCGAACTTGCCAAGCTCCACGAAGCGGTGCGCAGTGACGATGCGTTTCACCTTGGCCGTGCGCAGCGCAGATTTGAGACCCGCGGCGCCCGACGTGAAATTGAGCATCGCGGGCACGCGGCCATAGGCCGACACGGCGAAGAAGGCGATCACCGCGCCGGCGCCCGAAGGCAGCATGATGCCGACAGACTCGCCCGCACGTGTGCCCTTTCGGAGCGCATGGCCCAGCGCGAGCGAGGCCCGCACGATGTCGTCATAGTTGAGCACGCGCTCGTCGCCGTCGACGATGGCCGCGCGCTTGCCGCCGAATTTGGCTCGCGCGTCGGCGAGGGCATGGAACACCGGCTGTTGGGCGCGGTCGGCGTCGAAAGGCACGATTTCTTCGCCCGAGGCGGCGGCGACGGTTGCGAGGCTCACCCGATAGCTCCCCGTGTCCTGGGGCCGTCAGGCGGCCCTTTCTGGCTGTTGGGCTGAACCTAGCGCAGGCCGCGCCTGCGGCAAATGGCGGTCGAGGCCCCGTGATTTTCGCCTGTCCAGCCTATATGTAGGGGCCATGGCTATCGTTTTCGACCAGAACCTCAAAGATCGCCGGGATGCCCGCCATCCGGAGAAGGCCAACCGGCCGGAAACACCGGTCCTGCGCAAGCCGGACTGGATTCGGGTCAAGGCGCCGGTCAGCCGCGAATATGCCGAGACCCGCGCCATCGTGCGCGAGCACGGCCTGCACACGGTCTGCGAAGAGGCCGGCTGCCCCAATATCGGCGAGTGCTGGACCCATCGCCACGCCACCATGATGATCATGGGCGACACCTGCACGCGTGCCTGCGCCTTCTGCAATGTGAAGACCGGCCTGCCGGGGGCGCTCGACAGCCATGAGCCGGAAAATGTCGGCCTTGCCGTCGCCAAACTTGGGCTGAAGCATGTGGTCGATCACGTCGGTCGATCGCGACGATCTGGCGGACGGCGGCGCGGAACATTTCGCGCAAACCATCCGCGCCATCCGCACGCTGAGCCCGGGAACCACGGTCGAGGTTCTGACGCCGGATTTTCTGCGCAAGCCGGGCGCCATCGAAATCGTGATGGACGCGCGGCCCGATGTTTTCAACCACAATCTCGAAACCGTGCCGCGGCTCTATCTGACGGTGCGGCCGGGCGCGCGCTATTTCACGTCGCTGCGCCTCCTGGAGCGGGCGAAGGAATTGGCGCCGACCGGCTTCACGAAATCGGGCCTGATGGTGGGTTTGGGCGAGGCGCGCGAAGAAATCATGCAGGTGATGGACGATCTGCGCGCGGCAGGCGTCGATTTCCTCACCATCGGCCAATATCTGCAGCCGACGCGCAAGCACGCGGCCATCGCCCGCTTCTGGACGCCGGAGGAATTCAAGGCGCTGGAGCAGGTCGCGCGCGCCAAAGGATTCCTGATGGTGTCCGCAAGCCCGCTGACGCGCTCGTCCTATCACGCCGATACCGATTTCGCGGCGCTCCAGGCCGCGCGCGCGGCGCAACACTGACGTGCCGTCGCATTCCGAATCCCGCATCGTTCCGTATACGGCCGATCTCATGTACGGCATCGTCGCCGACGTGGAGCGCTATCCGGAGTTCGTACCCTGGTGCGCGGGCCTGCGCATCCTCGGCCGCGATTCCGCGAACCCCGACACGATATTCTTCGCCGAAACGCTGGTGGGCTTCAAAGCCATCCGCGAGCGCTACACCAGCCGCGTGACGCTCGATCCGCACGCGCGCAGGATCGACGTGACGCAGACCGAGGGGCCCTTCCGGCAGCTGGACAACCATTGGCGCTTTACGCCCGAAGGGGTGGGTTGCCGCGTGGAATTCTCCATCGCGTTCGAATTCCGGAACCGCATGCTGGGGTTGGTCGCCAACGCGGCGCTGGGCCACGTGATGCTGCGCATGACGGACGCGTTCGAGTTGCGCGCGAGAATATTATCCCAACGGCCTTAGCGCTCGATCGGTCGGCCCCCACCCGGCTCGCACCGCTTCATCAGCACCCGTCGCTTTCCAAGCTCGCCGGCCTCCCCGCAAGGGGGAGGCGAAATTTCTTTCTTCATCTCCCCCTTGCGGGGAGGTCGATCCGGCGTAGCTCTGAGCATCGCGAAGAGCGAAGCCGGATCGGGTGGGGGAAGTCCCCAACAAAGGCGCTGATATTATCCCAGCATGCGGGATAGAAGCTGCAACGCCGCTTCGACCGTCTTGAGCCGGATCTCGGTGCGGCCGATGTCGCCGAAGCGATGCGCCTCGTGCAGGATCGAGCGGCCTTCGCGCGCGGCCGCCACGTGAACGAGGCCTACGGGCTTGAGCCTCGTGCCGCCGCCGGGTCCCGCGACGCCGGTGACCGCGACCGCCAGATGCGCATTGGAATTCTCCACCGCGCCTTCCGCCATCGACCGCGCGACCGCTTCGGATACCGCGCCCGCATCGGCGATCAGATCGCCGGGCACGTTGAGCAGGTCCGATTTTGCGCGGTTCGAATAGACGATGAAGCCGCGGTCGAAGACGTCGGACGAACCGGGAATTTCGGTCAGGAGCCCACCAATCAGCCCGCCGGTGCAGCTTTCCGCCGTGGCGATGCGCAGCTTCTGCGTCCGCGCATCGGCGAGCACGACTTCGGCCAGGCGGAGCAGCGGCGACGAGAACATGGATTTACACTAGGCCGAGGTTTGCCAGCACCGCAATGATCGCGCCGGCCGCGAGCCCCGCAACGAAATCGTCCGCCATGATGCCAATTCCGCCGGGCAGGCGCTCGGCCGCCGAAATGGGCCAGGGCTTCAGGATGTCGAAGACGCGGAACAGGACGAAGGCGAGCGAATAGCCGAGAAGGGTGTAGCCGAAAGTCGAATGCGTCGGCACGAAGGCGCAGGCGATCCACTGTCCCGCCACTTCGTCGATCACGCATTCGGAAGGGTCCTTCTCGCCCTTCTCGCGGGCGTAGAGTTCGCAGGCCCAGGCGCCGATGGCGTTGACGAGCAGTCCGGCGAACAGCAGCAGGAACGGGCTGCCGGTGAGCGTCACGATCAGCCAAGCGATCGGAAGCGCAATCGCGCTCGCCGCCGTGCCCGGCGCATGGGGCCATCGCCCGACGCCGAAGAGCGTCGCAATCGGCGAATACCATTTCTGAAGATTTCATACCGGAAACCGGACGGTCGCGACGGCCTGGGCGGCAAGTCCTTCGCCGCGGCCGGTGAAGCCCATGCCTTCGGTCGTCGTGGCCTTCACGCTGACCCGCGCCGCCTCGAGCCCGAGAATGTCCGCGATGCGGGCGCGCATTGCGTCGCGATGGGGCGCGATCTTCGGCCGTTCGCAGATGAGCGTCACGTCGACATGCACGATCGCCGCGCCGGCTTCGCGCGCAAGCTTCGCGGCATGTTCGAGAAACAGCGACGAGGGCGCGCCGCGCCATTTTGCGTCGCTGGGCGGAAAATGCTGGCCGATGTCGCCGGCGCCAAGCGCCCCCAGAATGGCGTCCGTCAGGGCGTGAAGACCGGCATCGGCATCGGAATGCCCTTCGAGACCCATGTCGTGGGCGATCTTCACGCCGCAAAGCCAAAGGTGATCGCCGAGCTTAAAGCGGTGCGCATCGAAACCGAAACCCGTGCGGGAATCGCCCGTGCCGGCCAGCAGGCGCTCGGCCAGCGCAAAATCTTCCGGCGTCGTGATTTTCAAATTCGCCTCTTCGCCGCGGACGGCCGCGATCTTCAGTCCGGCAGCTTCCGCGATCGCCATATCGTCCGTCACCGCGCCGCGCTGTTGCCGGTGCGCCTTCAAAATTGCCGCAAAACGAAACCCCTGGGGCGTCTGCGCGCGCTGCAAACCGTCGCGAGGCGCCGTTATCCAAACGCCCGGGCTGCGTTCGAGTTTCAATGTATCGCTGACGGGCAGCAGAGGTGCCGCGCAATCGGCACCTTCGGTCAGCGCCGCGACGACGCGGTCGATCAGGTTATGCGACACCAGCGGCCGCGCCGCATCATGGATCAGGACGAAATCGGGTTCGCGCGCGGCGAGCGCTTCCAATCCCTTTCGCACGGTTTCCTGCCGCGTGGCGCCGCCTTCGATCGGCGGCAACAGCGAAAGCCCTTTGAGAGCGTCACTGGCTTGTTCGCGCTGACCGGGTCCGATCGCGACTTGTATGTCCGGGATATCGTTGCGGCGCGCGAACGCCTCAACCGAGCGGCGCAGCATCGGTATGCCCGCCAACGCGCGGAATTGTTTCGGCACGCCGCCGCCCGCACGTTCTCCCAGACCGGCGGCGACGATGAGGGCGGCTATTCGGGGCATATTTGGCTGGGTCGTCGGCATGTCCCTGAGCCTTGGCCCCCAGGTCCGGAGGCGTCAAGGCCGCACCCGGCCCGCCGAAATCCGGCTTTCGGAACCGGTTTGCCCATACTACAGTCATCCTCCTCCACTGACTATTTCTTAGGCAATAATATGTCGCTGCACGAGGGCTTGGCCGACCGGGAGCGCGCCGCGACCATCCAGATCGCGGCGGCCTTGCCCTTGCCCCTGCTGCTGGTAGGCCCCCAGCAGGAAATCCTGTTCGTGAACCCGGCGGCCGAGCAGTTCTTCGACATGGGCGCCGGGCTCCTGTCGAGGCAGAGGCTTCCCGACATCGTTCCGTTCGGCAGTCCGCTCATTCAGGTGATTGCCCAGGCCCGCGAACGGGGCGCGTCGATCGGGGAGCGCGACGTCGACCTCACCACGCCGCGCCACGGCGACCGGATGGCCGACGTCATCGTCACGCCGCTCGCCGGCCCCGAAGACGTCGTGCTTGTCACGTTGCAGGAGCGCAGCTTCGCCCAGCGGCTCGACCGCCAGCTCCTGCATCGCGGCGCCGTGCGCTCGCTGCACGGAATGGCCGCCGTGCTGGCGCACGAGATCAAAAATCCGCTCGCGGGAATTCGCGGCGCGGCGCAACTGATCGAGGAATTGCTTTCCGACAGCGAGAAGGAACTGACGCAGCTCATTTGTTCGGAAACGGACCGCATCAGCGCGCTGATCGACCGGATGGAGGCGTTCGGAGATTCGCGCGCGATGCCGCGCACGCCCGTCAACATCCATGAAGTGCTCGGCCGCGTGCGCAAGGTGGCGGCCACGAGCTTCGCGCGCAATGTTTCGATCGTGGAAGTTTTCGATCCGTCCCTGCCGCCCGTCCTGGGCGACCGGGATCAATTGATCCAGGTGTTCCTGAATCTGGTGCGCAACGCGAGCGACGCGGTGCCGGAAGCGGGCGGCGAGATCACGTTGACGACCGGTTACCGGCCCGGCATGCGGGTGACGGCCGGTATAGCCGGCGCGCGCCTCAGCCTGCCGCTGGAAGTGACGGTGCGGGACAATGGCTCGGGCGTGCCGTCCGATCTCATGCCCTACATTTTCGATCCGTTCGTCACCACCAAACCCCGCGGCTCCGGACTCGGGCTCGCCTTGGTCGCCAAGATCGTGGGCGATCATGGCGGCGTTATCGAATGCGACTCCGTTCCGCGGCGCACCGTATTTCGCGTCCTCCTGCCGAAGGCGGACGGCGAAGGCGAGGGAAGCTGAGATGCCCGCGGGAACCATTCTCATCGCCGACGACGACGCCGCCATCCGCACGGTGCTGAACCAGGCTCTCGGCCGCGCCGGATACGATGTCCGCACCACGGGAACGGCAGCAGGCCTGTGGCGCTGGATTGCCAGCGGCGACGGCAATCTCGTCATCACCGATGTCGTGCTGCCCGACGAGAACGGCTTCGATCTCATTCCGCGCATCAAGCGCGTGCGTCCGGATCTGCCCATCGTGGTGATGAGCGCGCAGAACACGATCCTGACCGCGATCACGGCCGCGGAGCGCGGTGCGTTCGAATATCTGCCCAAGCCGTTCGACCTGAAGGAGCTCACCTCGGTGGTGCAGCGGGCGCTCGCGAGCCCGCAGGTCAAGCGCGACGCGCAGGCGCATCGCGACACCGGCGAGGATCGTCTGCCGCTGATCGGCCGCTCGCCGGCCATGCAGGAAATCTATCGCGTCATCGCGCGCCTGACGCAGACCGATCTGACCGTGATGATCATGGGCGAATCCGGCACCGGCAAGGAATTGGTCGCGCGCGCACTGCACGATTACGGCCGCCGGCGTCATGGCCCGTTCGTGGCCGTCAACATGGCGGCGATCCCGAAGGAACTCGTCGAAAGCGAATTGTTCGGGCACGAGCGGGGCGCGTTCACCGGCGCGACCAATCGCGGCATCGGCCGCTTCGAGCAGGCCGAAGGCGGCACGCTGTTTCTCGACGAGATCGGCGACATGCCTCTGGAAGCCCAGACGCGGCTGCTGCGCGTGCTGCAGCAAGGCGAATACACCACCGTGGGCGGGCGCACGCCGATCCAGCACCGATGTGCGGATCATCGCCGCGACGAACCGCGAGCTTCGCCAGATCATCCAGCAAGGACTTTTCCGCGAAGATCTCTATTACCGGCTCAACGTCGTGCCGCTCCGGTTGCCGCCTTTGCGCGAACGGGGCGAGGATATTCCCGATCTCGTGCGCCATTTTTTGCACAAGGCGGAAGACGAGGGGCTGCCCGCCAAGCGGATCGACACGGAGGCTCTCGATCTGCTGCGCCGTTATCGCTGGCCGGGCAACGTGCGCGAGCTGGAGAATCTGATCCGGCGGCTGGCCGTGCTTCATTCCGGCGACACGATTTCCGGCGCGACGGTGGCCGCGGAGCTGAACGAGCCGCCGAAATCTGGCGACGGCAGCGGGGAGGGGGACGACGCATCTCTCAGCGGGTCGGTCGAGCGCTACCTGACGCAGTATTTTGCGGCGCAGGCCGGAGGATTGCCGCCGCCCGGGCTTTACGACCGTATCGCTGCAGGAGGTCGAGCGACCGCTGCTGTCGATCTGTCTGGCCGCGACGCGGGGCAACCAGATCCGCGCCGCGCACCTTCTCGGGTTGAACCGCAACACCCTGCGCAAGAAAATCCGTGACCTGGGCCTCGAAGTGATCCGGGGCCTTAAGGCCGAATAGGCCCGCATCCGGGTCGTGATTCGGGGCGATCCGGCCGAGGGACCCCACTTAACCCTGATGCGATTTCGCAACGCGGCATTCTTGCAACAGGCTGTGGCTCAGCTACACTCCGCGACCATTTTCCAGCTTTCGCCGGTACTTAGCGGCAATCGGAGCAGCGGCAGTCCCGTATGGCGGCTACCAACACGGTCGAGGCGAGGCTTGAAAGCGAGACGCTGAGTCTTCTGCGGACGTTGTCGCGCCCGTCGCTGCTGGCGCTGGTGGTCGGCGTTCTCGCCGTTTTTTCCAGCATCGGCACCTACGCCAGCCTGACCGGCATTGTGCCCTACAAACCCTCGGACGACGGGTTGATCGCGCTCCTGATCGTCAACCTGTCTGCTGGTGCTGGCATTGGGCGCCCTTATCGCCTGGCGCCTCACGCGGCTGTGGGCCGCCCGCCGCTCGGGCACCGCGGGTGCGCGGCTCCATGTTCGGCTGGTGGTGATTTTCTCCGGCTTCGCGCGTGGTGCCGGCCATCCTGGTCGCGGTCTTCGCCGCCATCACGCTCAATCTCGGCATCGAGCAATGGTTTTCGGCGCACGTGAAATCGGCGTTGGAGAGCGCGGTCAACATCACGCACAGTTACGCCAACGAGAACGTCGATCTCATCCGCAACGACGCCGTCCAGATCTCCAACGCCCTCCAGCACGACCCGCAGCTGTTCGACCAGAACAATCACGTCAACGCCGCCTTCCTGTTCACGCAACTGCACACGCTCACCGAGGATCACGGCCTACAGGCGGCCTACATCATCGATTCGCAAGGACACGTGCTCGGAAGCACCAAACTGCGCTCCTTGCCCGACCTGCCGCCGCCGTCGCCCGGCGTCATCGCGCAGGCCGCGCACGGACCGGTCGTGATCGACGCCAATTCCAATGTCGGCGTCGTGCGCGCCCTGATCCGGATGGAGGCGCTCAACGATGCCTATCTTCTCGTCGTGCGCACCGTCGACAAGCAGGTCTTCGCCTATTACCAGCACACGATCGATGCGGTCACGGAATACCGGCGCTTCGACCAGACCCAGCTCGAAATTCCAGCTGATCTTCGCAGCACTCTACGCCGTCGTCTCGCTGCTGATCCTGCTGGCGGCGATCTGGCTGGGACTATGGGCGGCGAACCGGCTGATCCGTCCGATCTCGCGGCTGATCTCCGCCGCCGAGCGGGTGTCGGAAGGCGATCTCAAGGCGCAGGTCGAAGTCGACCGCGACGACGACGAGATCGGGCTTGCTGGGGCAGCGCGTTCAACCGCATGACGTCGCAGCTCGATGCGCAGCGCACCGAACTCGTCGAAGCGAGCCATCAGATCGATGCCAGGCGTCGCTTCACGGAAGCCGTGCTGGCGGGCGTCAGCGCCGGCGTCATCGGGCTCGACGGCGACGGCCGCGTGACGATCGTCAACCGCGCGGCGCAGCGGCTTCTCAACGCCGCGCCGGAAGAAATTGAGGGCCGGCATTATGCGGAGGCCGTGCCGGAACTCGCGGGCCTCATCCGCCGCGCCCTGCAGGAACCGATCGGGCGCGCGAGCGGCGAGGCGACCGTCAAGCGGGGTGGCAGCGTGCGCAGCCTGAGCGTGCAGGTGGATAGCGAAAAGGGCGAGGGCGAGGCGGGCTTCATCGTCACCTTCGACGACATCACCGATCTCGTTTCGGCGCAGCGCACCGCGGCCTGGGCCGACGTGGCGCGGCGGATCGCGCACGAGATCAAGAATCCGCTGACGCCCGATCCAGCTTTCGGCCGAGCGTCTGAAACGGAAATATGGCGGCGAAGTCACCAGCGATCCCGAAGTGTTCCAGCAATGCACCGACACGATCATCCGCCAGGTGGGCGATATCGGGCGGATGGTGGACGAGTTCTCGTCCTTCGCGCGCATGCCGACGCCGGTGATGCGCCGCGAAAACGCGCAGGAGCTTCTGCATCAGGCGGTGTTCCTGCAGCGCGTCGCCTGTCCCCAGATCGACGTTCGAGACCAGTGCGCCCGTCCCAGACCGTGGCGTTCGAATGCGATGGGCGGCTCGTGTCGCAGGCGCTGACGAATGTGCTGAAGAACGCGACCGAGGCCATCGAGCGCGCGCGAGGCGGCGGGCGGCGAAGAGCCGGGGCGGATCATCGATCGCGCTGCGAGCCGGGCGCCGAGCGTGTCGTGTTCCGGGTATCGCGGACAACGGTATCGGGCTGCCGCCGGAGCATCGTCACCGGCTGACGGAGCCTTATGTCACGACGCGCGCCAAGGGCACGGGCCTGGGTCTCGCGATCGTGCGCAAAATTCTCGAAGACCATGGCGGCGAAATCGCGCCTGGCGGATCGCGGCGAAGAAGAGCATGGCGCGGAAGTGCGCCTGAGCTTCCCGCTGCGGCAAAAACCTGTGCGTGAAACAGAAACGGGTGTAGGGGATGACAAAGAACGGATCGCTGATCGCGCCTGAAATTCTCGTCGTCGACGACGAGGAGGATATTCGGGATTTGATCGCCGGCATTCTGCAGCGACGAGGGCTTCGAGGCGCGTGTCGCAGGCGACAGCGACGCCGCGATCACGGGCGTGCGCCAGCGGCGGCCGCATCTCGTGGTGCTCGACATCTGGCTGCAGGGCAGCCGGCTCGACGGCATTCAGGTTCTCGACGTGCTGAAGCGCGAGCATCCCGAACTGCCGGTGGTGATGATCAGCGGCCACGGCACGATCGAGACCGCTGTCGCCTCGATCAAGAAGGGCGCCTACGATTTCATCGAAAAGCCGTTCAAGGCGGACCGGTTGATCCATGTGGTCGGCCGCGCGCTCGAAGCCGCGCGGCTGAAGCGCGAAGTGCAGGAACTGAAACTCAAGACCGGCGACGACCAGGATCTGGTCGGGCGTCTCCTCGGCGATCTCGCAGGTGCGCCAGCTCGATCGACAAGATCGCTCCGACCGGCAGCCGGGTGCTGGTCACGGGCCCCGCCGGTTCCGGCAAGGAGATCGTCGCGCGGCTGATGCACGCCCGCTCGCGGCGTGCGGCCAACGCATTTGTCGCCATCAATTGCGCGACCATGGAGCCGGACCGCATCGAGGCCGAATTGTTCGGCGAGGAGACGGCGCGACGGGCCGCGCAAGATCGGGCTATTCGAGCTCGCGCATAACGGCACGCTCTATCTCGACGAAGTGGCCGACATGCCGCTCGAAACGCAGGGCAAGATCCTGCGCGTGCTGGTCGATCAGACCTTCCAGCGCGTGGGCGGCACGACGCGCGTGCAGGTGGACGCGCGCGTCATCTCCTCGACCACGGCGCGATCTGCGGGCGGAGATCGCGTCCGGCCAGTTCCGCGAAGACCTCTATCACCGGCTCAATGTGGTGCCGGTGCGCGTGCCGTCGCTGGCCGAGCGGCGCGACGATATCCCGATCCTCGTCGCGCATTTCATGAAGCGGCTGTCGGCCACGTCGGGCCTTCCCATGCGCGAAATCGGCGACGACGCCATGGCCGTGCTGCAGGCCCACAATTGGCCCGGCAATGTGCGCCAGCTGCGCAACATCGTGGAGCGGCTGCTCATTCTCGCCATCGACGATGCGGAGCAGGCGATCTCGGCCGATCTCTTGCCGTCCGATCTGGGCACCGGTGCGCCCTGGAGCAGCAACGGCAAAAGCGATCTCGTCATTTCGCTGCCGCTGCGCGAAGCGCGCGAAATCTTCGAGCGCGAATATCTGATGGCGCAGATCAACCGTTTCGGCGGCAACATCTCGCGCACGGCCGCCTTCATCGGCATGGAACGCTCGGCGCTGCATCGCAAGCTCAAGTCGCTGGGCGTCGGCCCCACCGGCCGCGAGCAGGTCTTCAACGCCTGAGGGGTCAAGCGTGACGACGAATTCGCCTTCGCATGGCTGGCCCACGCGCGCGCCCGCCGGCCGCATCGCCTATGTGAACGGACAATATGTTCCGCACGGTCAGGCCGGCGTTCACATCGAGGACCGCGGGCTGCAATTCGCCGACGCGATCTACGAAGTGTGCGCGGTCATGGGCGGGCGGCTGTTCGACGAGGAAGAGCATCTCGACCGGCTTGAGCGGTCGCTGCGCGAGCTCGACATGGCGATGCCCATGGCGCGCGCGCCCCTGAAGCTCGTGTTGCGGGAGATCGCGCGGCGCAACCGGATCGAAGACGGGATCGTCTATCTGCAGATCACGCGGGGCGCGCTGCGCCGCGATCATGCGATCCCCGCGAACCCGCCGAAGCCCACGCTCATTCTCACCGCCCGCAATATCGACATGGCGGCGATCGGGCGGCGCGCCCGCGACGGCGTCGGCGTCGTGACCATGCCGGACGAACGCTGGGCCCGCTGCGACATCAAATCGACGGCGCTGCTGGCGAACATCCTCGCCAAGACCGTGGCGCGGCATGCGGGCGCCTACGAGGCGTGGCTGATCGACCGTGACGGCTCTGTGACGGAAGGAAGCTCGACCACGGCCTGGATCGTGGACGGCGAAGGACGGATCGTCACCCGCGATTTGAGCCATGCGATCCTGCCCGGCGTCACCAGAAGGGTGCTGTTGGAAGCCGCGGCCGCGAGCCAGATGACCATCGTCGAGCGGCGCTTCACGCCGGCCGAGGCGCTGGCCGCCCGCGAGGCGTTCCTCACCGCTGCCACGGCAGGCGTCACCCCCATCGTGACCATCGACGGCAAGCCGGTGGGCGACGGCAAGCCGGGCCCTGTCACAAAGCGCCTGCAGGAACTCTACCGCCGGGCCGCCGCGCTCAAAGCCCAAGCCGCGAATTGACCTTTCGCAAATGCAGCAAATCGCCCTATGCTGGCGACTCGCTTCGGCAGGGGGCCGAAGCAGGCGCAAGAACAAATGGGTTCACCCATGAGTGAAAAACAACAAAACCTGCAGGACACGTTTCTCAACGCCGTTCGCAAAAGCAAATCGGCCGTGACGATCTTCCTCGTCAACGGCGTAAAGCTTCAGGGGAACATCACCTGGTTCGACAATTTCTGCGTTCTTCTGCGCCGGGACGGCCAGGCGCAGCTTGTCTACAAGCACGCCATTTCGACCGTCATGCCGCTGGGTCCGATCCAGTTGCAGGAGATCGAACCGGCGGCAATGGAAACGGCCTGAGCTCACGCAAGAAATCGCCGGCCGGACCCGAACACCGCAACACGGCGTTCGTCGTTCACGTGGAGCCGAAGCGCCGCGGCGCGTCCGAGCGCAGTCTCGACCGCGATGCGGAAGCGCGCCTGGCCGAATGCGTGGGTCTCACCGCGGCGATCAAGCTCGCCATCGTGTCGAAGCGGATCGTGCCGCTCGCGCGTCCCGCGCCGGGCACATTGATCGGCAGCGGCAAGGTGGACGAGATCGCCGCCGAAGCGCGGGGGCTGGAGCCCGAAGTGATCGTCGTCAACGCCGCTCTCAGCCCCGTCCAGCAGCGCAATCTTGAAAAGGCGTGGAACGCGAAGGTGCTCGACCGCACCGCGCTCATTCTCGAAATCTTCGGCGAGCGGGCGCAGACGCGGGAAGGCCGGCTGCAGGTCGAACTCGCCCATCTCACCTATCAGCGCAGCCGGCTGGTGCGGAGCTGGACCCACCTCGAGCGCCAACGCGGCGGCTTCGGCTTCCTGGGCGGCCCGGGCGAAACCCAGATCGAGACCGACCGCCGGCTGATCGGCGAGCGGATGGCGAAGATCCGCCGCGAGCTGGAGGAGGTGCGCCGCACGCGCGGCCTGCACCGCCAGGCCCGCAAGCGCGTGCCTTATCCCATCGTGGCGCTGGTGGGCTACACCAATGCCGGCAAGTCGACGCTGTTCAACACGCTGACGAAATCGGCGGTGCTGGCGAAAGACCTTCTGTTCGCCACGCTCGATCCTACGATGCGCGGGCTCAAGCTGCCGTCGGGCCGCCGGGTGATCCTGTCCGACACGGTGGGTTTCATCGCCGATCTGCCGGTCGAACTGGTGGCCGCGTTCCGCGCCACGCTGGAGGAGGTGCTGGAAGCGGACATCGTCGCCCATGTGCGCGACGCCGCGCATGGCGAAACGGACGCGCAGAAATCCGACGTGCTGAAGGTGCTGGCCGAACTCGGCATCGATGCCGACGGCGACCGGTCCATCGTCGAAATCCTCAACAAGATCGACCTGTTGGAGGCGCCCGTTCGCAGGGCGCTTCTGGCCGGCAATCGGCACAAGAGCGCCATCGCGATCTCGGCGCTGAGCGGCGAGGGGCTGCCTGATCTTCTCGCCCGCTTCGAACAGGTGCTGGCCCGCGGGCAGGTGACGCTCGAATTGAAGCTCGATCCCTCCGACGGCGCGGGCCTCGCCTGGGCTTACGCCCATGGCCGGGTGACCAAGCGCAGCGAACGGCCGAAGGCGCTCCGCCTCAGCGTCGCCGTCGACGCCGCCGACGTGGAGAAATTCCAGAACCATTATGGGGCGAAGGTTGCGAGTGGCGAGTAGGGAACTGGGACCGCGGGCGTCCCGCCCGCATCTGGTTTCGCCAAGAAATGCGGGCGGGACGCCCGCGGTCCAATTTATTTCTCCTCCTCCTTCGCCGCTTGCCAGATGGTTTCCATTTCTTCCAGCGTGGCGTCTGCAAGTGCGCGGCCGCGGGCGGCGAGGGTTTGTTCGATGAACTGGAAGCGGCGGACGAATTTCGCATTCGCGGCGCGCAAGGCCGTCTCGGGATCGACCTTCAGATGGCGCGCCAGATTGGCGGCCGCGAACAGCAGATCGCCCATTTCCTCTTCGAGCTTCTGCGGCGACGCGCCCGCTTCCTGCGCCTCCACGATCTCGCGCGCTTCCTCGGCGATCTTCTCGACCACCTTGGGCGCGGAATCCCAATCGAACCCGACGCTTGACGCGCGCTTTTGAAGCTTCACCGCACGCAGGAGCGCGGGCAGGGCGCGCGGCACGTCGTCGAGGAGGCCGCCCGCACGTTCGGCGCGCGTTCGCGACGCTTGTGTTCTTCCCACGCGACCGTCTGCGCATCGGCGCTGTCGATGCCGCCTGCCGCATCGAAAACATGGGGGTGACGGCGGATCATCTTGTCCGCGATGGCGGCGGCAACATCGCCGAATTCGAACAATCCTTGCTCCTCCGCCATGCGCGCATGGAACACGACCTGCAGCAGGAGATCGCCCAACTCATCCTTCAGCGCGGCCCAGTCTTCGTCTTCGATCGCACCCGCGACTTCGTAGGCTTCCTCGATCGTATAGGGCGCGATGGTGGCGAAGGTCTGCGCGACATCCCACGGACAGCCGGACTTCGGATCGCGCAGCCGGCGCATGATGTCGAGGAGGGCGGTGATCTCGGCGGAGGGTTTGGCCATGGCCGCATTGATAGGCCGACCGCGCATGCAGGCAAAGGCAGGTCAGTTTGCCTGCCGACGTATCCTCCCCCCGCAAATCCACTTCCCCCGCTTGCGGGGGAAGTGGCCGACGTAGTCGGCCGAAGGGGGCCCCCTCCGTCTCGCGCGCTGCCGCGCGCGCGACACCTCCCCCGCGCGCGGGGGAGGAGGAAAGCAAACCCCGCTCGCGGGGGAAGAGGACGCGCGGGGGAGGAGGAACGCGAACGCACCGCTCAGCCGCCCTGTTTCTCCTTCAACTTCCCCATCGCCTTGCCCATGAACGCGAAGATTTCGGGGTTGAGGGGCAGCTTGGGCGCGGCCTTGGGATCGGCCATTGCGTCGTTCCACACCGCGCGCGCCTGGGCTTCCGCCTTGGGATTGCCCAGCGTGAACTTCTCGACCTGCGCCTTCCAGCGGCCGGCGAGATCGAGCGCGGCGGGCGAGAACGGATCGCCCTTTGCCATCAGCGCCTTGGCCTCGGCGATTAACGCGTCCCATTCCTTCGTGACCGCGTCCTGGTCGTAGGCCCGCGATTGATGCGCCTTCAGTTCTTCCGGCGAAACATGTTTGGCGATGAGGGGATCGAAGATCGCCTTCATCTCTTCCTCTTTGGCCTTGCTCGTCATGGTGGTCTCCTTGGTGAGGGTTGTCAGATCGTCGATGGAGAGCTCTTCGCCCGTGGCGAGCTTGGCCGCGCGCGGAGCGGACGAGGCCGAGCGCGCGGCGCGAGCCTAGTGCTTTCGCGCGCCAGGATCTCTTCCTGCAGCTTGAGCACTTTGGCCAGCGTCGCGTTGCGGCCCCGGATCAACTCCGCGATGCGCGCCAGCGGCAGGCCCAGGCTCTTGAGCGCGAGGACCTGATGCAGCCGCGCGACCTCGGCCGGACCATAGGTCCGCCAGCCCGTGGCGCTGCGCAACGGCGTCACCAGTCCGCGGGACTCGTAAAGCCGGAGCGCCTTCTGGGTGACGCCCAGCCGGCGTGCGGCTTCTACGGGACTGAGGTGCTGTTCCTTACTCGTCACGGCGAAGCGCTCTCGTTCGACCCGGGAGCTTCTGAGGCCGGACCTTGGGGCAAGGTCAAGAGGCATTTCACCAGATGAATGGAATAAGCCGGTGGCGGACGCGCGCCTTGTATTCGGGGTAGCCGGAAAGCCCGCGCTCGAGCTCGCGCTCTTCCAGGGGAATGCGCACGCACACTCCCAGGACGAGCACCAATGCGCCGGCGACGCCGAGCCACGAGCCGAGGACCAGCGCGCTTCCGAAGATGAGAAGCATCGCGCCGGCATAGAAGGGATGGCGCACGACGGCATAGGGCCCGGTCGTGACGACCGTCTGGCGGCGGTCGGACTGGATCTTCACCACGGGCGCCACGAACGTGTTTGCGCGGAATACGCGGTGGCAGATCCACCAGCCGGCGAGCATGTCTGCGGCGCCGGCCCAGGCGAGCCAGGGCGGCATATGCGTCCAATGATAGCGGCCCGCGTCGAGGCCCATCAGCACGAGCCAGCCGAGAAACGCCACGCCGATGACCGCCAGAAAGACCCGGTCCCAAACCGGTTGGTCTTTCTGGAACATCGGCTTCATGCGCTCGGCCAGGAGCGCGGGATCGCTGCGGGCGAGGCTCGCTGTGAGCAGCACGGCCGGCACGAAAAACAGCGCCATGAAAATCCAGCCCGCCGGCCAGTCGACCGTCCCCGCCGACCCGAACAGGAGCAGGGCGAAGACGGCGGTCTCGGCGGTAATGGCAAACGCGACTTTCGGCGGCATGGCTAGGGTTTCCAAGGGGTTTTCGCGTGGTCTTATTTTCGTATAATTTATATTATGAGAAATTTTATGGCGACACGCCCGACTTGAATGCAAGCGAAATCAAGGCCTAAATGATCGCCGCAGGCGCCAATACTGTCTCCGACTATTTGTTCGCGCACCTGGAATTCAGCCGTCATGATTTTCTGACTCTTGCTGAAATCGGCTCTCCAAGCCGGGTTTTCAGCACGCGATGGTAATACTCATCTAGCTGCCGCGAAAACTCCGAAACCTGTCGCAGATGATCAATTAAATCGGCCTCCTTGAGAGACGGCCTTTCGTCGTGTTTCCCACGCAGACTTTCGGCATAGCTGACGTAGGATTCGAATATCTCCCACGCAAATACGTCAGCGCCGGTCTCTGGCGGGAGTTCGAGAAGTTCTTGCCGCGCTCCGGTGTGATGATGAGCCAGTCGCCCGCGAACCTTGAGCTCGCTGCGAATGGTACTTTCAAGCTTCGCCCATGTCCTCAGTTCCTTGGGCGGGTGATCGCCGGATTTAGGCTTCGGAAAGTGGCTTGCGATCAACTCGCTCGTTAGACTGAGACGCGAGTCCATCGTGGGCGTGCGGTAATAGACAATTGCCGCTTGGTGCATCCGGCAACGAAGGGCCGTCCAACAGAGCCTAAAAAGCTCGGTTTCGACCTGCCCCCATTCTGCGATACAATAGCCAAGGATCATATGAAAATCGTCGCTCGCAATTTTGAACATGTCGCGAGTTACGGTTCGAGTGAAAGTCATGGCGCGCACCCTAAATGATGAACAACTCAGCGAGGCCGAGACCGTCCGCCGCCGCGATGAGGCTTTGAAGCGGATGCTCAATACACCGCCCAAACGGCACACTGAGATTCCAGCCCAAAGCGCGAAGCTAAGAAGCTCAGCGGGCGATCAAAGCGTTAAGCTTCCTGAGTCGGCTGGCGATGTTATACTCGACGTAGGAAGCGGCTATATTCGCCCCGCGAGAACCCCACCATCACCAATCACGGATCATCATCCATGCGGAATAACACGGTCGAAACGCTTGTCGGCGTGCTGCTTGTGGCGCTCGTGGCGGGCGGTTTGTTCTTCGCCTATACGTCGTCGCAAACCGGCGGCACCAGGGGCTACGAGCTCAATGCCAAATTCAACTCCGCCGACGGCATCACCACGGGCACCGACATCCGCCTGCACGGCGTCAAGGTCGGCACCATTTCGTCCGTGGACCTCGACCGCAAAACCTATCTTCCCCTCGTGCATCTTGCGATCCGCGGCGGCATTCGCATACCCGAAGATTCGGCGGTCCGCGTCGCCTCGGCGGGCATCCTCGGCAACTCCTACCTGGACATTCGCCCGGGCAACAGCAAGAAAATGCTTGCGGCGGGCGGATCAATCCCGGTTGCGCCGGGAGCGGCTGGTCTGGCGGGCCTGATCGATCAGATCACCAATTCCGGTTCGAAATGATCGCCTGCCCCGGGCGGCCGGCTGAGGCCATCGCAAGATCTCAGGGGAGCCATTGGGCTTCCCGGCGCGCGGGTATAGTCTCCCGTGCATAAGGGCGTAGCGGGAGGTCGATATGAAACTCTCATCCATAGTCTGCGCGTCCGTTGTGTCTTTGGCGGTTGTCGCGGCGAATGGTGTGTTTGCGCACGTCAACAATACGACGACGCGCTCGAACACCCAGCACAACATCACCGATCAGAACGCGCCCTGCCCCACGGGCGAGACTGCCGTCACGAACGCCGCGACCGGCAAGCAGTCCTGCGTCACGTCAAGCTCCAAGAATATCAGCGACGGCGCCGCCAAGGGTCAGGCAACCGAGAGCACGTTCACGCCGGTCGGCGGCGGCACGCACCAAACAGGCAGACAAATCCTGAAGGAGGACGACAAGATGTCCTGCCAGGCGTCCGGCGGCGCATGGCAATGCCAGGATTCCAGCCAGACCGGAACCTGGACGAAATGTCTGTGCTTCATGCAGGACAACGGCATGGTCAAAGCCAATTCGAAGTGACCGATCGGTCCGCGCATCGATAGGCCGGACGGCGCCGAAGCAATTCGGTGCCGTTTGCGCCTGCGCCGCCGGAAATCAAACGACAACGAGAGCAAATATCCGCCAATTCGGCGCGAATCCCTTCCGGTCGCGTTCCCGTGCGGCGCAGGATGAATGGACGCAGGATGGAACGATTATCCCTCGGGTCGCATTACCTCCCCATCAAATGTGAGGCGGAGTGCACGCTCGGATTTCCGAAAGTGCCAGCCGCCGAAGGAAATCGAGCGATGAACAGCATGACCAGGTTATTGTTTGGAGCGGCGATGGCCGGCGGCCTCGCCCTGACGGCAGCAGTGCCTGCAAACGCACAAGTGAGTGTCGGGATCGGCATCGGCGCCCCCGGTTACTACGCGGGTCATCGGCATTGGTGCGACAACCATCCCCGCCGTTGCAACGGCGACCCCGGCTATATCGCCGTGGGCGGTCCCGGTTATGTGGGCGGGCCCTATGTGGCCGGCCCGGCGATCGGCGTCTATGTCGGCGGTCGCGGATATTGGGACGGTCATCGCTATTGGGGCCACCGCGAATGGCGCAATGGCGGCTGGCGCTACCGGTAATACCCTTTAGTCAATTCGCGAGAAACGCGCGGCGCTCTCAAAAGGGTTGCCGCGCGTTTTTCTGTGCGCATTGCATTGAGTTGCCGCGCGGCCCCCCTTCCGTTTCAGGCTTGTTGGACGACCTGGGTCCCCTTCCCCTCGCGCGAACTTCGTTCGCGCGAGGCCGGGGATGACAGAAATGGTGGGGATCAGTGCCGAGCCTTGCGAGCGCATCGATCAATGCTCTTTGGCCGCCGGCGGATCGGGCACGAACGTCGTCGAGATGTGGTCGCGCTTGAGGAAGCCGGTGCGCATGAAGATGTGTACGTAGAGCCAGCCGGTCGGAACGCGGAAGCGGCTGATGACGGCGGCGGTTCCGTCCGTCGTCTCGATATTGGAATACACATTCTCCCAGACGTGCAGCGTTTCCATGTGTGTCTCCCTGATGGAAGCAGGGAGACTATCATGCCACGGCGCTATCCGAACTCGCGGGCGATCACTCGGCCGCGAGCGGCTGGGCCCCGTCTGTTCCGGCCATGGCGGAATTCTGCCGGCGGATGCCGAACCAGTAGATCGCCCCGGCAAGCGCGAAGGTGATGACGGCGCGGTAGAGGCCCGCGACGATCAGCCCGATCGGGAATGGCGGGAAAAAGGCGGAACCGAAACTGAGTTCTCCGTGGCGGCCATCGTCGGAAAAGTGAATTTCCTGGAACGCGCCGAGCGCACAGGCGATGGCGATGCCGGCGAAGATCCACGTGGCCGACATGCGCTGTCGGAGGCCGATGACGCACAGCATGACGGCAATCGCCAGCGGCGCCACATGGGTCGCAAGCGTGTTCCAGACGGCGATCGCCGCCACGAACGATTCGCGCTGCGCGGTCGCGGGGTGAGGCAACAACGCATGAGCCACCTTGAAAATTCCGAATTCGATCAGCAATGCGCCGACGAGCGCCGCGAGGACCAGCGCAATCGGACCCAAGCCGAACACGGCCCAGGGATAGCGCGCCGCGACGGAACGCATGCCAGGCCGCGCCAGCATCACCTCCACCAGATCGCCGTCGCTGCCGAGCCGTGCGCGGGCTTTGGCTTCCGCCGTATTCCGCGCCGCGCCTCGCGCGGTTTCTTCGCGCACCAGATCGTCGAAATGATCGCGCAATTCGCCGACATAGCGGCGGACGTGCCGGGGTGCGATGCCGGCACGCAGCAGGCGTTCGCGCAATTGGTCAAATCGTGGCTGCAGCATGGCTGGTCTCCTTGATCGCTCGGCTGACGGTGTCGGTGATGTGGGTCCATTGCCGGACGAGCCCGGCAAGGCGCTTTTCGCCGGTGCGCGTCACCGTGTAGTAGACGCGCGTGCGGCCGTTCACGTCCTTGCGGCGCGATTTGAGCGCGCCTTCGTGCTCGAGCGCGTGCAAGACCGGATAGACGACGCCCTCGCCCAGGCTGATCGCGTCGGCGGTTTTCGCGCGAATGGCGGCGACCAGTTCGTAGCCGTACATTTCCCGCTCTTCGAGCAGGCGCAGAATCAGGAGTTCCGGCACGCCGTTCATGAAATTCGGGTTGACCATCGGAAACCATACATCGAGCCGCGATGTATGATACCTTTCACCGAAAGGTATAGGCTGTCAAGCGGGTTTGCGCGTGCGTCATTGCCGACGCCGGTTTCGCCGCTTCCCCGATGAACGCAGGATGAATGGCGCCCATTGGGAACGTTCAGACGCCGCGTCGCATTGTCGGGAGCGTAGATGGAGCGCGTCCGGACATTCGAACGCGCCGAACAACGAAAGGAACTGGATCATGAACAGGTTGGCCAAACTTGCACTCGGGGCGGCGCTGGCTGGTGGGCTTGCCTTTACGGCGGCAGCGCCTGCGGAAGCGGGCGTGAGCGTCGGGATCGGGATCGGCGTGCCGGGGCCGGGATACGGCTACGGCTATCATCGCCACTGGTGCTACTACCACCCCGGCGCCTGCGGCGGCCCGGGCTATGTCGTGGGCGGGCCGGTCTATGCCGACGGTTATTTCCTGGCCGGGCATGGCTACTGGCACGGCGGCCGCTGGTGGGGCCATCGTGGCTGGGGCCACGGCGGCTGGCGCTACCGGTAAGCTTTCCGCCTGAACGCAAGACACGCGCGGCTCTCCATCGAGAGGGCCGCGCGTTTTGCCGTTATTCCGGCTCCGGCCTGCGGGGCTCGGGCGGCACATCTTTTATGGTGCCGCATTTGGGGCAGTAATAGATCAGCGCGCCGGGGGCGTGCTTGAAGGATTTGCCGTCGGCCTCGATCGCCGCGGCCGGCATGACTTCGAAATGGGTGTCGCATTTGGGGCAATACATTCGCCGGTCCCTCGCCCCCGATGATAGCCGCCCCGGCGCGTCCCGCAATAGAGCCTTCTTTGTCCGGTAGCCGACCGCGCCCGGGAAAGGTGAAGTCCGGCTGACGTTTGGTCTTAGGATTAATACCAGCGGCCGCAAGTTGCGAATCGTTTTCCCCCGGCTGTCATGGCCGCAGAAGCGGCCATCCAGAGGATGCTGAACGCAATTCGAAATAACGGAACGAGGCCGCGCACCGGGTTTCGCTGGGTTCCCGCTTCCGCGGGAATGACGCCGAGAGGGGTGAAGGGTCAGGGCCGTCGGCAAAAAATGTTGTACTGCACTGCGTCGGATGGAAAGGGAAGAATCTCACCACGGAGACACAGAGAACACAGAGGAACTCCTGCGCGCGAGCGCGCGACGCCTTCTTCCTTCTCCGTGCTCTCTGTGTCTCCGTGGTGAGCAATTTCACCAGGCAATTGTCAGACAATCACCATTCGGCCGCGGCAATGCCGGCCCGGACTTCGTCGATGGCGGCGTTGGTGAGGCGCAGCGCCTCGACGCGATGGCCGCCCTTGTTGTGCGAAGCAAAGGCGAGCTGATCTCTTGCTACGACCAGGAAGTCGAGAGCCGCCTGCATATGCGGCTGATCGGCAATCGCCTCGCCGATGAAAACGCCCGACGTCGTGGCCACGCTGAGCGCCACGGCCGCGATGGCGGCTTTGAATACTGTCTTCATGGAAGCATCTCCCCGATTTTTCAATACAGCCGGACGGCTGCGACCGGAGCCTAGCCCGGCGTGTCGTTCTCCGGAAGACGGAAACCGGCGAACGCAGCCACAACTTTGACGTGCCGTCCAATTCGCAAAGCGCATCGATTCCGCGGCTAATCGACGGAAGTCATTTGGATTTTCGCAACCGCGAACGATCGAATTATCGCGGCCCGTCCGAACGGAATTTCTGGAAGACAAATTCGCCGCGATAGATTTCGTAATAGGCGCGGCCCTCTTCGAACCGGCCGCCCGTGTAATCCGAGACGATCCGCCGCCAGAACACCTGCGCCGCGAGATTCGGAGGCATCTGGCAAATCTCCCAGTGGCCGGGAAAGCGGCCGAACATCGCGCGCGCGACATGGGTGCCCAGGCCGGTGCGCCGGTATTTCCGCAGCACGAAAAATTCCCCCATGTCGAACGCGGCGGGGGCAAGCTGCTTGACCAGCGCGAAGCCCGCGAGATTTCCGTCGGCGCGGATGAGGAACGGCAAGCCGCGCCATTCGGCCGGCCAGCGCAGCGCACCCGTCCCCGCTTCGCCGTTCCAGTAATTCCACAGGCTTTGCGACGGCGCGAAGGTGCCCTCGCCGCCCACGTCGAATCCCGCGAACTCCGACATGTCATAGGCGTAGAGCTGGAACAGGTTGCGGACGATCGCGAAATCCGCGGTCGCCGCCGGTACGATATCGATCTTCATCTGGCCCTGGTTTAAGACGATGGCGGAGGCAATGCGAATGTCACCTTATGCCATTCCTATCACGGGCCCGGCCTTTCGCGGAATTGCTGGCGCAATCGCCGGTCTCGCCTCCCGCAGGGAATCCCCAAGAGCCCTGACGGTTTTTGTCGCCGTCTTTTTTCTCGCCACCGCGTGTCGCGCCGAGAGCTACCGGAACGACGATTACCGTTACACGATCGCGATCCCCGACGGATACGCGCATTGCGCGCCGGGTGCAGCCGATCATGGGCCGGGTATCTATCTGGACGGCAAACCGGCATTGCCGGACGACGGCTGCGCCCTGCACCCGACACGTCGCGTGATGACATTTTGGGCGGAATACAACACCATCCCCCAAGACCTGGGCAGCGAAGCGCGCGTTTCGTGCAAACCCCGAAAGAGCATGCCGGTCGTTCTGCTTCGCGACCTGCGCTACGGGGACAATCGATCCATTGCCTGCCGGATCGACCATGCCGACGGCTGGATCGAATATTTCGCGGTGACGCAAAGCGCCGTTCGCCGGCCGGCGGACCCGCCCGACATTTTCTACGGTGCATGGCTGCACACGAACCGCCAGTCGCGCGCGGAGGACCTCAGGACGTTCACCGCTGTCCTGGAATCGCTTCGCCTGGTCAAACCGCTTTGACGGAACCGTGCCGTCAGAAATTCGCGGCGATCGTCATCCCGTCATAGGCCGGTTCGACGCCCGGCGGCAGTTCGCGCTTCAAGGTCTCATAGTCGAGGTCAAGATGCATGTTGGTGAGCACCGCGCGCGCCGGTTTCACCCGCGCGATCCATTCAAGCGCGGTGGCGACATTGGCGTGGGTGGGATGAGGTTCGTAACGCAACGCGTCCACGATCCAGCATTCCACGCCTTCCAGCACCGCGAAAGCTTCGTCGGACAAGCCGTTGACATCGCTCGAATAGGCGATCGGACCGAAGCGGAATCCCAGCGAACGGATGCGGCCATGCTCCTGTTCGAAGGTCCGGACCGGCACGGGGCCGCCCGGGCCTTCCAGCGCGAACGGCACGAACGGTTCGGCGATGGTTTTCGCGTCGAGGATCGCCGGATAGCCGCTGTTCGGCGGGGTCTCGAAGCAATAGCCGAATTGGCTCGCGATACCTGCGATGGTCGCCCGGTCGCTGTAAACATCGAGCCGCTTGCGCATGCCGTAGACCACGGCCCTCAGGTCGTCGATGCCGTGAAGCTGATCGGCGTGATCGTGGGTGATGAGCACGGCGTCGAGCCGCGACACGCGCGCGGCGATCAACTGCTCGCGCAGATCGGGCGCCGTATCGACAAGGATGGCCGTTTCGCCCGCGGCCGATTTGCGTTCGACGAGGATCGAGCAACGCCGGCGGCGATTTTTGGGATTGTCCGGATCGCAGACGCCCCAATCGCCGGCGCCGCCCGGGCCGCCCACGCGCGGCACGCCGCTGGACGAGCCGCAGCCGAGGATGGTGACTTCGATTGCGCCGGTCATGCGGGCCGCACGGCTTTGGTGAACAGGCGGAAGAAATTGTCCGTCGTGGCGCGGGCAAGTTCGCCGGCTTCGATGCCCTTGAGCTGTGCCAGCACCGCCGCGGTGTGCGCGACAAAGGCCGGCTCATTGCATTTGCCGCGATGGGGCATCGGCGCGAGATAGGGTGCATCGGTTTCGACCAGCAGCCGGTCGAGCGGCACATCGCGCAGCACCGCGCGCAATTCGTCCGATTTCTTGAACGTCGCGATGCCCGAAGCGGAGATCAGCAAACCCAACTCAAGCGCCGCCTCGGCCAGCCACCGCGTGCCCGTGAAGCAGTGGATCAGGCCCGTGAAGGCGCCCGCGTCCATCTCTTCGCGCAATACCCTGATGGTGTCGTCGTCGGCGTCGCGGGTGTGAACGATCAGCGGCAGCTTGGTGTCGCGCGCCGCCGCGATGTGGGCGCGGAAATTCGCGATCTGCGCCTCACGCGGGCTGTGTTCGTAATAATAGTCGAGACCGGTTTCGCCGATGCCCACGACCTTGGCGTGGCCGGTTTCCGCCAGCAGCGGCCCCGCGTCCGTCAAAGGCTCTTTTTCGGCCTCGTGCGGATGAACGCCGACGGAGCAATAGACGTTCGGAAATTGCTCGGCGATCGCGCGCACGCGGGGAAAGCCCGACAGCCGCGTTCCGATCGTCACGCAGACGCGCACATCCGCGTCGCGCGCCCGCGCCACGACCGCATCGAGCTGCGGCGCGAATTCCGGGAAATCGAGATGGCAATGGCTGTCGACGAGCATCAGGAAACCGGGTGGCCTATAACGCGCCGCGCCGGCTGGTTTGGGAAAGCGCGCGGGCGGCGGACAGGATCGTCTGCCGCGGATCGAGATGCAACGCCCCGCTCCGCCCGAAGCTGGCATCCAGCCGCTGGCGCGCTTCGACCCAGCGGTCCAGCCGCGGCGCACCGGCGTTTGCCCGCGCCACGATGCGCTCGCCCAGCGCCTGCACCAGGAATTGGCCGAATGCGTCGAGGCCGTCGTCGCGGCGGCCGATTTTTTCGGCCAGGCTATGGAGCGCCGGAAAATCGGGCGAGCCGGCCTGCTCGATCAAACGGGCCGCCTGTTCGGCGATCGCCAGCCCATCGCTGGACGCGAGCCGCAGCGCCGCGCCGATGGAGCCGCCCGAAAGTTTCGCCAGCGCTTCGCGTTCGGATGCCGCGAGCTCCGGCAGGCGCATGCCCAGCTCCGCCGAAAGTTCGTCTTCGGTCAAAGGCCGCAGATTGATCCGCTGGCAGCGCGAACGGATCGTCGGCAGCAGCCCCCCGGGCGCATGCGAGACCAAGAGCAGCATCGCGCGCGCCGGCGGCTCTTCGAGCAGCTTGAGCAGCGCGTTCGCGGCATTGTCGTTCATCTCGTCGGCGGGATCGACGATTGCAACGCGCCAGCCGCCGGCGCCCGATGTGAGTCCGAAGAAATTCGCGAGCCGCCGGATCTCGTCGACCGGAAGCACGGTCATCAGCTTGCCCGTCTCGGGATGGAGGCCGCGCTTGAGCACCAGCAAGCCCGGATGCGAAGCGGCCTTCACCTGGAGGGCGACGGAATCGTTTTCGGCGACGGCAAGGTCCTCCGCACCATTGTCCGTTGCGCCGTGGCGCAAAAGGTAGCGCGCGATGCGATAAGCGAGTGTGGCCTTACCGATGCCGGGAGGGCCGGTGATCAGCCATGCTTGCGGCGGCCGGCCGGAACGTATGGCGCGCGCGACGCGGGCAAGAGCCGTCTCCTGCCCCACAAGCCGGAAGGTTTCGCGCGGATGCGGCTGGCCCTCGATCCGGTCCGTCTCCACGATCTCTTCGCTGCGCGCGCGCCGGGCCATACCTAGGATGGGTCCGCTTTTACGTCAAACCGACTTGCCACGACATTCCAAACATTCCGTGCGACTTCGTCTTCAGACTGCATTGCGTCGATGATCACACAGCGATCTGATGCGCGCCTCGCGATGTCGAGAAATGCAGCGCGAAGATTTTCGTGAAACGTCTTTCCAAATCTCTCAAATCTAGCCTCTTTGCGTCGATTGAGAGCCGTCTTGGCTTCCGCTGAATCTGGGTCCTTCATCGCGGGGTCAAAGAGCGGCGTGGCGCGAGTAGATGTTCTGAGTAGCCCCACATTTGGATCGACGTCGAGTACTAGCGTAAGGCTTGGTCGAAAGTCGCCAATCGATATCGTCTCTATTCGCCGGATTGTTTCCTGATCGAGGCCGCGTCCTACACCCTGATACGCGTAAGTCGAGTCCGTGAATCGATCACAGATTACCCAAGTGCCCTTGGAAAGCGCCGGCTTGATCGTCCGAGCGACATGGTCAGCTCGTGCAGCAAACAGCAGCAGGGTTTCCGAAATTGGATCCCAACGCTGCGCTTCGCCTTGGACCAAGAGCCGACGGATGTCTTCTGCACCAGGCGAACCACCGGGCTCGCGCGTAGTGATGCACGAGATTCCAGACGCTGCCAGCGTCGCTGCAAGTCGGCGCATCTGCGTCGACTTGCCTGCGCCCTCGCCGCCTTCCAGCGTAATGAAGCGCGCCGTCATTGCCCGCCGCTATGGCCCGAGAAAAGCGCACGGATGCCCAGGAAGACGCGCCCGAAAACGCCCGCACCCGAAACGCCGTTTGCCGCATAGACCGGGACCTGCGCGCCGGGGAAATCCGGCGCGGTGATCTTGAGCATGCCGATCTGCTGACCCTTCGCGACCGGCGCCTGCACGGGGCCGTCATAGCTGAGCACGATCTTCATGCCGGCATGCGAGTCCACCTGCATAGTCACGGCGAGCGGGGCCGCGAGCGTGAGCGGCACGGTATCGTTGCCGCCTTGCCAGACCTGCGCGGTACCCACGACGTCACCGGATCTGAAGAGCTCATAGCGGCGGAATTCGCGGAACGCGAGATCGAGAATGCGCGCAGCCTCTTCGCCGCGAAGCTGCTCGCCGTGCCAGTCCTGTGCTTCGGGCGTCATCTTGTCGAGCTGCGGATAGCGCAGGCCGTTGAGCACCAGAATCAGCCGCTGGTTGTTGCGCACCGCGGACGCGACGATGCCATAGCCCGACGCGTCGGTGTGTCCGGTCTTGAGCCCATCGGCGCCCGGCAGCTTTTCGAGCACGGTGTTGCGGTTGGCCTGGGTGATGTTGTTCCAGACGAAGCTCTGCTCGCTGAAATAGTGATAATATTGCGGATAATCGACGATCAGATGGCGCGCCAGATGCGCCAGATCGAGGGCCGACATCATTTGCCCCGGCGGATCGGGAAGTCCGTCGGGATTGACGAAGTGGGAATTGGCGAGGCCGAGCTGTCTGGCCCTCTGGTTCATCATGTCGACGAAGCCTTCGAGGGTGCCGCCGATATCTTCGGCGACCACCACGCAGGCATCGTTTCCGGATTGAATGATGATGCCGCGGATGAGGTCTTCGACCGGGATCCGCGATCCCAGACTGACGAACATCTTCGAGCCCTGGGTCTTCCATGCCCGCTCCGACACGGGAAACGTGTCGGTGAGCTTCACGCGCCCGTCCTTCAGCCGCTGGAAGAGCAATTCGAGCGTCATAAGCTTGCTCATCGACGCGGGCGGCATGGGAACCGTGCCGTCTTTCATCCAGAGGACCTGCCCGCTTTCGCCGTCCATCAGCACGGCGTGTTCGGCCGTGGTGTCGATGCCGGCATACGCAGCCGTGACGCCCAGGAGCGACACGGCCGGAAACAGGATGAGCAAAAACGCAAGAAAGCGGGAACGCCGCATGGACGGGAATCTCCGGTCGCTTATTGGTCGACGACGATCTCTGCGTCGCTGCCGCCAAGTCCGGTGATCCGGGCCAACGCCGCGTCGGCCGCGCTTACGTCGTCGAACGGGCCGATGCGCACCCTATAAAGCCGCTGGCCGTGCCTGTCGATTGGAGAAACGAAAAGTCCGCCCGCGGCGGCCAGCCGGTTCCTGAGCCGGTTGGCATTGTCGAGCGAACTGAAAGCGCCGGCCTGGACGTAGATGTGCGTCACCGCGGGCACGGGGACGTCCGTCACCTGGCCAGTGGGCTGCGCGTCCGGCGGTGGCGGAGGTGCTGCGGCCGGCGCGGGCATCGGCGCCAGCGAAGCGACCTGGACCGGCGGCGCGACCGTCGCGCCCGGCACGATGTTGAGGCCACTGGTATCGACTTTGACGGTGGGCGCGGCAGGAACGGCGGTGGCGATTTCCGGCGGCGTCTCGTCGGGCTGCGGCGCGCCGTCCGGCAGGTCGCCGCGACTTACGAACGTCACCCGCACCTTCGCCGTGCCGGTGCCGTAGAAGCCGAGAAGCTGGGCCGCGCGCTGCGACACGTCGATGATCCGTCCGCGCGCAAAGGGCCCGCGGTCGTTGACCCTCACGACGAGCGAGCGGCCATTGTCCAGGTTCGTCACGCGCACATTGACGGGCAGCGGAAGCGTGCGGTGCGCTGCGGTCAAGCCATTCGAATCGAAAATCTCGCCATTGGCGGTGCGCTTGCCGTGGAATTGCGCGCCGTACCACGACGCGATTCCGGTCTCGTCGTAGTCCGGCTGCTCGCGGGGATAGTACCAGACGCCGCCCGCTTCATAGGGCTGGCCCACTTTGTAGATCCCCGCGCTCGGCGGCAGCGTCACGCTCGTTTCCACGGGCGGCGGCGTGGTGGTGCATGCCGCAAGGACTGCAGCAAATGAAACGGCAACCGTCGTTTGGCGCAGCCAGCGATGCACGCGCGAGAATCCCAGCCTGGAGTTCCCGAAGCTACTGGAACCGCCCCGCCCGCTCAACCGCGCAAGCAGGCCCCTTCAAACGTTAACGGGCCTTGCCCGCAATGACCGGATCATGGGCGCCGAATGAGCATTGAGACAGGAATAGGTACGATTCCCGCTTCATTCCGGCGCATTCATCTGGCGTTCATCCGGGGTCGCCTACGGAACGCACGGCATCTTGCTGCGTTGCCACCTGGCTGGAGCACGGCAGAAGCTTGATCGCGAATTGAAAGGCAATCCGAAGGGGGACGCGGGGGCGGCTTTGCGTTTCCGTCGCGATTCTGTGTTCACCCTTGTGAGGAGTATTGCGTGATGAGACTTCGTTCCCTCAAATATCTCGCCGCCACCGCCCTTTTGATGCCATTGGCCGCCCATGCGCAGAATTATGCGCCCAGCGCCGATCGTATTCTTTCCGACCCGCTCTACCTGCCGCTGCAGGGACAGATATACGGCAACAGCGATTATTCGTGGGCCACCACGACGCAGGATGTGTTCAACGCGGCCGGCATCGAGACCGAGTTGCAACGCACCGTTTCGAACACGCTGGATCAGCAGGTCGAATACGGCGTGACCGACGATCTCGCGCTGAATTTCGAGATGGGATACGACCCCTCCGTGACGACGAAAACGGATCCGGTTGCGGCCGCAAGCTTCAGCCGCAACGAGCAGGGTTGGACCGATCCCGATTTCGGTCTCGTCTATCGTGTGCTCGACGAGCGCAACAACCCCGTCAGCCTCGATCTGCGCGGCAGCTATTCGCCGGACGCGTTCCGGGCGAAATCGGCGACCGACACCGACGATGGCTCCGTCGCGCGCGGCGGCCGGGCCATCGACCTCGGCGCGACGCTCGGCCACGAAACCCGCGGCTTCACCATCGCGGGCACGTTCGACGCGGTATTCGACGGACGGCGCGACGTCGAGAACCAATCGACCGGCTTCAATACAAGTACGAGCTCCGATTGGGTCTACGAATTGGGACTCGCAACGCAGACCCGCTTCACCGACCGGTTCTCGCTCAATGCCGGCGCCGGTTACGATTTTGGACACGATGCGGACGTGCTGAACGAAGGAACGGCCGTAACCCATTCGACCCACGCGGGCGGCACGGCCAATCTCAACGCCGCGCTCAATTATCACTTTATTCCGAACATATTGGTGGGCTCGGTCGAATATCAGCACGATTTCGACGGCGGCACGAACAACGTCTATTCGGCCGTGCCCGCGGACGACAATGCGATCCACAACAAGAGCGAAGACCTTGTCGGCGTGAAGCTGCGCTACGTGCTGCAATAGGCGCGCGCCTCATTCGATCTCGCAGACATGCGCGGGCCGTCTTCGGGCGGCCCGCGTTTTGTTTGTGGAACGCTTATGGAGACGGCGCGGTTTTGCGGGCTTCCAGCGCCATGGCGATGAGGGACGTGCCGCCGAACACCAGGTCGATCCCGACGAGCAGGCCGAGCGCCCAGAACAGCGTGCCCGGCAAGCCGGAGATGACAATGGCCGCCGAGAATCAAATCGACGATGCCGTTGACCATCATCCACTCCCATTTGCCGGACAATTCGCGGCGATGGGCGATGGCGAGAACGATGATCAAAATACCGTCGACGATGAAATAGGCCGTCAGCACATAAGTGAGCGTGACGAGGCCGCGAAGCGGATTCCACAGCAGGAGGCCGCCGGCGATCAGCGCGACAAGCGCCGACAATAGCGCCCAGCCGAACCCCGGCGCCCGGCGTGCCCGCCACGTGGCGACGAGGCCCACAATCCCGGCCATGAGGAATATCCATCCGAGGAAGATCGTGGCGGCGAGGCCCGCGAGAGGCGGCACGACGATCGCGGCCAGACCGAGGAGGCTCAGCACGATCCCTTCGGCCAGGAACACGCCCCAATGGTCGTGCATCGATTTCGACAGGGCAGATGAAGCGGCTGGGCTGATCGAGGACATGTTTTCGCTCCTGCGTTGCCGAGCATGACCCTATGCCGGTTCCCGCCCCATGGGAACGCGAATTCGCCGCGAGCTGCCGCCTTGATGTGGGCGGCACTCTTCAGTATCTGACTTGACGCAGCGGGATGGGTGGCCGAGCGGTTTAAGGCACCGGTCTTGAAAACCGGCAGGCCCGCAAGGGTCTCGTGAGTTCGAATCTCACCCCATCCGCCAAACCCGAGCGATTAAGATTTCACCCCGTATAGCGCGTAGTAATCCGCCACGCGATAATCGATGGCCTTGGCTGCTTCTATGTCGGCATTTCCCCCCGCGGCATCGCCTGCGTGCAGCTTCGCCACGCCGCGAACATAGATAGCCGATTCAAGCTTCGGCTTTTGCTGCACGGCTGCGTCGCAATCGGCGATGGCGGCGGCGTAGTTCCCCAAGCGAAAATTGACGAGGCAGCGGGTATCGAGAATGTTCCACGAATCCGGAGTCTGGCGCAACGCGTCCGTGCAATCAGCGAGCGCGCGGTCCAGCGGATGGCCCCGAACGGCGCGCACCCAGCAGCGGCCGTTGAGACTCGCGGGGCCGTCTGGAGTGAGCTTCGCGGCTTGTGCGTAATCTGCGACCGCCTTGTCGTGCTGGCCGATATCCTCAAATGCGTCGCCGCGCGCCTCGTAGGCGTCGACAAAATCGCCGACCCACCCGATCGCGCTGGTGAAATCGGCAACGGCAAGATCGTTCCGGCCGTCGAGTTGATACAGAAGACCGCGGCTGTAGAGGAGTTTGGCCCGCTGCTCGGGAGATGGTTCTCTCAGTATTTGCCCCGGTTGGAGCGCTTGGCTGCAGAGCAGAATTCTGGAATCTATGGAGTGATTGGGAGCCGGATCGCTGTAACAAAACGTACCCGAGAACGCCTGGGCGCCGGATACGAGTGCACTCGCGCTCGTGAGAGCGAAGACGGCCGCAACGACCAAACCAATTCTGCGTATCATGGCGTCCTCCGTCGATCCCTCTGCACGGCATCGGGTTGTCGCAAACATACTCGAAAACCGACGTGGTACAAATCAAAAATCAAGCATACGAAAGGCTGGCGCCAGCCCGTTCACAACGAGTTGTTCAACATGGCGCGTGGAGTTCCAGATAGACGCTGTCGGTCCATTCCTCGCCGATCTGGTAAGTCCGCTCCGCCGTTCCCGTTTCCCGGAAGCCGAGTTTCTTCAGGAGCCGGAGCGAGCGCGCATTGCGCGGGTCGACATCGGCGCGGAGCACGGCGCGGCCATTTGCGAAGGCCCGCGCAATCACGGCGCGGACCGCTTCGCCGGCGATGCCCCTGCCCCACACCTGGCGCGAAAAAATGAAGCCGATTTCGTCGGCCTGCCAGATGCCCGCTTTGCCGACGACGGCGCCCTCGAAGACGACGGCAAAGTCATCCGCCTCGCCTGCCTTGCAAGCCGCGATCGTTCGCGCCACGAACTCAAGCGTCTGCGCCGGCGTCGCGTGCGGCAGCGTCGACCAATAGCGCATCGTTTCGGGATCGCGGAAAATCGCGTGCAACGCCTTGGCGTCGTTCAGCCGCATGCGGCGCAGAAGCAGTCTGTCGGTTTTGATGGTTGCGGCGGCCGGGCTCATTTGAAGCGCGGCGGGCCGCCGCCGCTCCCCCGCCCGCACGCGCGGGCGAGGGTTGGCGGGTATGCGTTTAGAAATGCCAGGAATGAATTGCCGCGTCGGTCGCTTCCGCGGCCTTGTCGATACGCGCCATGGCGTCATGCCTCAGACCACGCGCCGCGGGATCCTCTTCCTCGCCCTCGACGTCGTTATGGGCTTCGCGCAGCAAATCGAGCGCGCGATGCAGGCGTCCGCGATGATCGTAGAAATTGAATTGTGCGGGCGGCTGGTCGTCGATGTTCTTGTCGTCGACGATCGATGCGTCCTTCAATGCCTGATAGGCGTAGCGGATCTGCTTCATGGCGCGCGCTTCTTCGAAGCTGGCCGCCGGATCCATCGGGTCGTGATGCTGGATCAGCCAATAGGCCGAGCGCAGATCCGACATGGCGTGGAGATATTTCGGATGGTGCTGCCACCATTGCGCCTGCGCCGCCAACGGAATCGTCAGCGAAAACAAGCCAACGGTCAGTGCAATTTTCAGGCTACGATAACCCATGTGACGCTCCTCGTAATGTTGCTTGGCTCTGTGTACCAATGCCCCTCACAGAGGGCTGCGATCATAAGGGGCAGCGCATAATTCGCAAAGGGCATCACCGAGTAAATTGCCCGACCAATTTCCCTATTTTCCCTTGCTTTTTTCGATTCTTTCGGAGCGCAGGGCCGAGCGGCGCACCTTCCCCGCGTCGTCGCGCAACGCCTCCGCCACGAACTCATAGGAGCGCGGGCGTTTGTAAACGACAAGCCTGTCGGCGAGATGCCGCGACAGCTCTTCCGCGCCCAATTCCGCGCGCGCCTGGACGATCGCGTGAATCCGGTTGCCGAGGTCGTCGTCCGGCAGGCCGATGACGGCGCTCGATTGCACCAGGGGGTGTTCGTCGATCGCCGCTTCGACTTCGGCGGGATACACGTTCGCGCCGCCCACCAGAATCATGTCGGTGCGACGGTCCGCGAGATAGAGGTAGCCGTCTTCGTCGAACCAGCCGATGTCGCCCAGGGATTCCCATCCACCGGGCAGCACGCGCGCTTCCGCGCCCACATAGCGATAAGTCGCAAGCTGGTCCGGCGCGCGCCGCATGTAAATCTCGCCGGTCTCGCCCGGCGGAAGATCGCGACCATCCAGCCCCACCGCCTTCATTTCCCCGCTTGGGTCCACCTTGCCGACGGAACCGCGATGGGCGAGCCATTCGCGCCCCGTGATCACCGTGCGCGCCTGGCCCTCGGTGCCGCCGTAAAGCTCCATGATCGTGTCGGCGCCCAGCCAGCCGATCCATTCTTCCTTAAGCCAGGGCGGACATGGCGCGGCCAGATGCCAGACCGTCCGGAGCGACGACACGTCGTAGCGTCGCCGTGTTTCCTCCGGCAGCCGCCAGATGCGGCTCATCATCGTGGGCACGAGATAGACCCAGTTTGCGCGATGGCGCGCGATCTCGCGCAACGTCGCTTCGGAATCGAATTTCGGCATGATGACGACGCGCGCGCCGATCTGCAGCGCGGAGAACACCGTGATGAACGGTCCATTGTGGTAGAGCGGCCCCGGCATCAGCACGACATCGTCGGGCGCTATCCTCCAGAACTGCGTCGAGAGCGGGCTTACGACACCGGGCGCGCCCGACACGATCAGCTTCGGCCGCCCGGTCGAGCCGCCCGAAGTCGGCGCCTTCCAGGACGGCGCAATGCGATCGGGCAGATCGCTGTCGTCGGTGGTTTGCGCGAAGAGTTCGTCGGCCGACACGATGGGCCTTCCGGCATCCGCATTCGCTTCGCCGACGACGACCGGCGTATCCGCCAGCTCGACCAGGGCTCGGAGTTCGCCCACGGGCAGCCGGAACGAGACCGGTTGCGGGATCGCGCCCAGTTTCCATGCGGCATAGCAGGCCTCCACGAACCCAACGCCGTTCGGCAGAGCGATCGTCAGGAAATCGCCATAGCGAACGCCGCGGGTTTTCAACGCGCGCGCCATGCGGTTGCTGCGGCGGTGAAGCTCGGCCCAGCTGCGCGAAACGCCGTCGCATTCGACGGCAATGGCGTTGCCTTGCCGCGCAGCCTCCTGCGCCAACGCGGCGCCTATGGAGATCGGTTCTTCGGGTGTCGCTTCAGGCATCGATCCGGGCATCCCTCGGTAATTTTTGTTCGGCAATCTTGTTCATTCGCAACCGCGCGCGCAAGGCGGCGGCCTCAGAGGCTCGAATACACCGCTTCGATCAGTGCGCGGTTGCGCGGGTTCTGCCAGCGCGGGCCCATGTCGTTGGTGACGTAGCCGAACGCCAAATCCGCATCGGGATCGCAGAAACCCAGCGAACCGCCGGCGCCGAAATGTCCGAAGGAATGGGGATTGGGACCCAGCGGTCGCTCCACCTGCGTGAGCTGAAAGCCCAGGCCGAAGCGCGAGGGCCGCTGCGAAACGAGATCGAGGCCGGCGGAATGTTCGACAACCGCCGCACGCAAGGTGGGCTCGGCCAAAATCCGCACGCCGTCGATCGTTCCGCCGTGCGCCAACGCCGCGTAAACGCGCGCGATGCCGCGCGCATTGCCGTGTCCGTTGGTCGAAGGAATTTCTGCGCGCCGCCATTCGGGCGTGTTGACCCAGCCTGCCCCGGAAAAGCCCGGCGGATTCCAATACGCGTTCCAGCGCATCAACTCCAAATCGTCGGCGAATTCGGCCGGTGCGCGCGACCGCGTCGTCGGCCAAAGGAATTCCGCCACGCGATGATGCTCCTCATCCGGCAGACCGATATGCACGTCCGCGCCCAAAGGACCTGCAATCTCTTCGCGCAGAAGCGCGCCGATGGTCTTGCCGGCGGCGCGCCGCGCCACTTCGCCCACGAGATAGCCGAAGGTGTTGACGTGGTAGCCGTGCGCCGTGCCCGGCGGCCACCACGGCACTTCTGCAGCAAGCGCGCGCGTCATCACGCCCCAGTCCAGCATCGCGCCGCTGGGCAGCGGCGTGCGCAAGGCGGGAAGCGCGGCGCGATGCGAGAGCACGTCCCGGAGCGTGATTTCGTCTTTGTCTTCGGCGCCGAATTCGGGCCAGCGCATCGCGATCGGCGCGCCCAGATCGAGCATCCCGCGTTCGACAAGTCTCAGCGCGCAGATTGCCGTGAGCGCCTTGCCGACCGAAAAGAAGTTGACCAGCGTGTCGCGGACCCAGAGGCGCATCTTTTGCCGGTCGGCCCAGCCGCCCCACAAATCGCTCACCACATGCCCGCCCACCGAGACCGCAACCGCCGCGCCCGGCTCGCCCCGTTCGGCGAAATTCGCCTTGAACGCCTCGGCCACGGCACCGAAGCGGGGATCGCAGGTTCCCCCGATCGGCACGCCGCCGGATGTAACGCTCATGAGGATACGCCCGAATAACGAATGACAGGATATCGCCACGCGGCCGGACGGCAAGCCGTGTATAATGCGCGCGCGCGATTCAAGGGACCAAAATGACGGCATCGGAGCTATTGGAGAGGGCGCGGGGAACCTGGCACGCCTACCTCGCGCGCCGCAAAGCGCGGCTGCAGTCCCAGCAATTCTTCTATCGGCACACGATCCCCGTGCGTGCGCTCCATTGGATCAATGCGATCTGCCTGGCGATCATGCTGATGAGCGGATTGCAGATATTCAACGCGCATCCCGCGCTCTTTTGGGGCCGCTATTCGGATTTCGATCATCCGGCCCTGTGGCTGACCTCCGTGCAGGACGCGCAGGGCAATCTGAAAGGGGTCACCCAGATCGGGTCCTGGCGCTTCAACACGACGGGAGTCCTGGGCGCATCGAACGTCGGCGGCCAGATGACGACCCGCGGCTTTCCCGAATGGGCGACCCTGCCCGGCCCGCAATGGCTTGCCATGGGGCGGTTGTGGCATTTCTTCTTCGCCTGGATCTTCGCGATCAACGGCCTCGCTTTCGCGATCTATGCGTTCGCAAACGGCCACTTCCTGCGCGATCTGTTGCCGCGCCAGCAGGACCTGAAACATCTGGGCCGCGAGATCGCCGATCACGCCCGCTTGCGGTTTCCCAAGGGCGAAGCCGCGAAGCACTATAATGCGCTCCAGAAGCTCGCCTATTTCGCGGTCGTCTTCATCCTGGGTCCGCTCGTGGTGTTGACCGGGCTCACCATGTCGCCCACCATGGACAGCGCGTTTCCGTTTCTGTTGTGGATTTTCGGCGGCCGGCAATCGGCGCGCACGATCCATTTCATTTGCGCGTTCTCGTTTCTGGGATTTTTCATTATCCATATCGTGATGGTCGTGCTGTCGGGCACCTGGAACAACATCCGCTCGATGATCACGGGGCAATACGCCATCGAACCCGTGGAGATCGGCCATGACGCATGATCGGCGCCGTTTTCTGAGCCGCGTGGCGGCCGGCGCCGGCGCCCTCGTTCTTGCCGCCTGCAAGGGGCCGTCCGAGACGGAATGGTTCCCCAAGGTTCTGGACAGCGCCGAAGGTCTCACCCGGCGTGCGCAACGCCTGTTCGCGGGCCCGAAACGCTCGCGCCGGAATTCACCAAGGCCGACATCTCGCCCGTGTTCAAGGCGAACGGCACGCTCGATCCCGGAACGGCCGACTACAACGCCGCCGCCGCCAACGGCTTTCGCGACTGGCGCATCGAAGTCGGCGGGCTTGTCGATCAGCCGCTCAAATTGTCGCTGGCCGATCTGAGAGCGATGCCGTCGCGCACGCAGATCACGCGGCACGACTGCGTGGAAGGCTGGAGCTGCATCGGCGAATGGACGGGCGCGCCGCTGATGCTGGTGCTGGCCAAGGCGGCGCCGAAAGCGAACGCGCGCTATGTCGTGTTCTATTGCGCCGATCCGATGTCGAACGATCCCAACGATCCGCAATTCTACTACGAAAGCCTCGATCTGATCGAAGCCTGCCATCCGCAAACGCATGCTTGCTTACGACATGAACGGCGCGCCCCTCGCGGTGCCGCATGGCGCGCCCGTGCGCCTGCGCTGCGAGCGCCAGCTTGGCTACAAGCACGCCGAAATATGTCCAGCGCCTCGAACTGGTCGAAAGCTTCGCCGGCATTGCGGGCGGCAATGGCGGCTATTGGGAAGACAACGGCTACACCTGGTGGGCGGGGATTTGAGATTCCCGCGGATCATACCAACGGCCTGAGCTGTTGATCGGCCGCCCCCCACCCGGCTCGCACATCTTCATCGGCACCCATCGCTCTCCAGGCTGGCCGGCCTCCCCGCAAGGGGGAGGCGAAACCTCTTTCTTCATCTCCCCCTTGCGGGGAGGTCGATCCGTCGCAGCGGAGCAAAGCGTAGCGAAGGCGGATCGGGTGGGGGGAGTCGCCAACAAAGGCCGCCGCAGACTACTGCCCCTTCTCATGCGCCAGGAAATGCAGCACATCCGAATTGAATTGCTCCGGATCCTGCATGAACGAGAAATGGCTGACGCCCGGCTGAAGCAATAGCGACGCGTTGGGAATCTGCGCCGCCATGAACTCGGTGTTCGTGCGCTTGATCGCCTCGTCGTGATCGGCGTCCACGATCCATGTCGGGACTGCGATGGCCCGAAGCTGTGCCGCGGTGAAATCGGGCTGCGTCGCCCACATATTCTCGATCTGGGAGACGAACGCGGCATATTCGTGCGGCGTCGGCGACAGGGCTTCATACTCTTTTTGGGCGCGCCCGATATAGGCGTTGAAGACCGCGCTGTGCACGATGTCCGATACGCCGCTGGGATCGGAATTGGCGGCGAAGGCGAAAAGCTTTGTCAGCCGCTCGGGATGATGGATCGCGATGTCGAGGCCGAGGATCGCCCCGTCGCTCCAGCCGACGATGGCGGCCTTGCGGATTTTCAGAAAATCCATCAGGCCGATCACGTCGGACGCCATCAGGTCGTAGCCGAACGGTTGCGTGTTGCGCGTGCTGCGTCCATGGCCGCGGCTGTCCATCACGATGACGCGATAGTGCGCGGCGAGCACCGGCACCTGATCGCCCCAATAATTGGAATTGGCCAGCCCGCCATGCAGCAGGATGACGGGCTCGCCGTTGCCGAAGACCGCGTACCAGACTTTTATGCCGTTGACGGGCGCGTAGCCGCTCTGCTCTGCCGCGGGCAAGGTGGGTGTCGGCGGCAGCGTCAGCCATTGCGGCTCCGCCTTCGCAGGTGCGGCAATGAAAAGTGCGGTCAGCGCAATCGTGACGGCAAAACGAAACATCGGAACGTCCCTCTCAATTCCCCTCCGATGCTACGCCAGGAGCCCGTCGCAAATCCGCAACATATTTCGACCGCCAGCGGATCGATGCGGCGGTGCGGGCCCGCACATTCGCGTGCATGCCCTTGCCAAGCGGCTGCGCGCAGCCGATATCCCGGAGCGCGGGGCGTTCCTCCCGTGTGTCGAACCGTTGGAGACATTCCACGATGAAGCTCGCAGTTCTGGCGGCCGCGATGGCGGTTGCACTGTCCACCGCCGCGCAGGCCGATCCGTTTGCACCGGCCTATGGCAACACCGTCACGCAGATTGCGCCCGATGGCAGCAAGACCATCATGTACGTCAACCCGGACATGACCTGGGAGCGGCATCAAGCGGATGGCACCGTGATGAAGGGCACCTTCATGTGGAAGGACGATCAGACGGTGTGCTTCACCATCGTCGATCCGGCGCCCAAGCAGGCCGACCAGGCGACCGGCTGCAATCCGATCAAGGGTCAGCACAATGTCGGCGACACATGGACCGACACCGATCCCAAAGGCAACAAATACACGATGTCGATTACCGCGGGACGGTAACTGCGGTCGGGTATGTAGGCTTACGTCCGCCGGCGTCCTCTCCTTAGGGACTTCCTACGTCCCGAACACCCCCTCACCCTGACCCTCTCCTCCGAAAGGGGGCGAGGGAAAGTTTTAGAAGACTCGCCTCGTCTTTCATGAGGAAGGTGCAACGCACAGTCCCCCCCCGTCGGGGGAGAGGGTGAGCCACACGCAAATCTCGACACGGTGAAAATGCGGGTGAGGGGGTGCCCCTCGATTACCGCGCGACGCCGCTTGAGCCGCCGCCGGCCGCTGAGGCGACTGCAGGCTCGCTCGACTCCGGCGGTGTCTCGTATTGCTTGTATTGCGGCACCTGGTCGAGGCGAACGAAGGTGTAACCCTCTTCGACAAGCGCAGGCACGACCGCTTCCACGAGTGCGGCGGATTGCGAGTGGATGCAGTGCATCAGCACCACGCCGCCATTGTGGCGCCGGATTTCGCGCAGATAGCCTTTGGCGCAGGTCTCCGCATCCCAATGCTTGTGCCAGCAATCCCAATCGGCCGCGCTCAGGATGTAGCCGTCCGAGCTCATCGTGATGTCGCCGCCCTCATCCCAATAGATCGGGCCCACATATTTCTTGAGCACGGGATCGGCGTTGAGCACTGCGGCATGCGCGCTGCGCCACGAGCCGTAAGGCGCCCGGAAATAGAATTTCGAACCCGGCGCCATCAGCGGCGTGATCTCGTCGTCAACCTGGCGGATCTGATCGAGCAGCAATTCGGGATGGGCCACGAAGCGCTTGCCGAGCAGCGGGTGCGTCGCGCTGTGGTTGCCGAGCAGATGCCCTTCGGCCGCGACACGCGCGAGAATATCGGGATAGGCTTTCGCCATGCGCCCGACGATGAAGAACGTGCCTTTGACGCCTTGCGCCTTCAACGCATCGAGCACGGCGGGCGTGTTGAAGTTCGGGCCGTCGTCGAAGGTGAGCGCGATGGTGTGCGTTCCGACCAGGCCGGAATGGAAAATGTTGCGGGTCTGGAAATAGGCGATCTCGTTGTCCGATGGACGCGCCGTGCTTGCGGCCTGGGCCGCGCCGCACAAGCCAACCATGCCGAATGCCAGCAAGGCTGCGAAAGTCGATTTTTTCATAAGTCCCCCGACCGCATCAGCGGCTCGACAACGCCCAATCCTAAAACGGGACAGCCCGAGGGGCAAGGCGACTACGAAACGGAAGACGTCTTTCGGTTCAAAGGCTTAACCGCAGGAATTAACCGTACCGGTTCAAGTTCCCCCTTGTTTCGGCGCAAGACCTTCCTTTTGGGCGATCCACGAGTTGACGTTTTTCTGCAGCAGCCAGAGCGGCATCGCGCCGTTCTCCAGCACGATCGCGTGGTATTCCTTCAGATTGAATCTGGGTCCCAGTTCGGCTTTCGCCTGTTCGCGCAGGCCCAGGATCATCTTCATGCCGATCTTGTAGGCGCAGGCCTGGCCCGGCCACACGACGTAACGCTCGACTTCCGCCGTCACGTCGCTTCCCGCCATGCCCGTCGTCGATTGCATGTATTGGATCGCCTGCTCGCGCGACCAGTGTTGCGAATGCATGCCCGTGTCGACGACCAGCCGTACGGCGCGGAACAATTCCGCCTGCAACCGCCCGAGATCGCCATAGGGATCGTTGTCGTAGAGGCCGATGTCCTTGGCGAGATGCTCGGAATAGAGCGCCCAGCCCTCGCCGAACGCCGGCAGGAAATTGAACCGCCGCGCATAGGGCAGACCGGGGATCGACATCGCGGTGGAGATTTGCAGGTGATGGCCGGGAATGCCCTCGTGATAGGCGAGCGTGGGCATGGCCCAGGAAGGCGTTTCGCCCAGATTGCGCATGTTGGCGAAGAACACGCCGGGACGCCCGCCATCGAGCGACGGCGGCTCGTAATAGGCGCCTGCCGAACCCTTCTCCGCATAAGGCGGCACGCGGTGTACTTCGAGCGGCTGTTTCGGGATGTCGGAGAAATAAAGCGGCAGCAGCGTCTTCACATGTCCCAACAGTTGCTTGTAGCGGGCGAGCACGCGGGCGCGGTCCGCGTCGGTGTTCTGGAACGCAAAGCGCGGATCGTGCGCGAGCTTGTCCATGCGCTCGCCGACGCTGCCGTCCGGCATGCCCACCGATTTGAGAAGTGTGTCCATCTCCGCGCTGATGCGGGTGACTTCGCTGAGGCCGAAATTGTGGATTTCGGCGGGCGACATATCGGTCGAGGTGAGGAATTGGAGCTGGTCGGTGTAATAGGCGTCGCCATTCTTCAGCCGCCACAACCCGGCATCATGCGTGGCGTTCTTGCGCAAGAGCTGCATGCGCACGATCAGCCTTCCATAGGCCGGATAGATGCCGTCGCGCACGGCCGCGGTCGCATCGGCGATGAGGCTGTTGCGCTCGTCCGGATTGAGATCGGAAAGTCCGGCTGTCTTTGTCGCGAGATTGGTGACGAGAACGTTCTCGGCGGGTTTTACCGAGATCAGCGATTGCATCTGGCCGATGCTGTCGTCGATAATAAAATCCGGCGGCACGACACCGTCTTTCGCCTGGCGGGCGACATCTGCATCGACCGCGCTCAGCACGCCGGCCATTGCGCGCAGCCGGTCGACATAGTGGCGCGCGAGCTTCGCATCCGAGATGCGGTGTTGCGACAACAGGAAGTTCGGCAAGTCCTTCTGGATGCCGAACGCCTGGTTGACGGGATAGGCCTGTCCGTTGGCGGCGAGCCAGGGATATTTCTCGTTCGCGAGCACGCGGTCGTCGGCCCACAGCACGATGTCGTAGGAAAGCTGTTCCTGCGGCGAGAGCGAAGCTCTGTCCCAGCTCTTGATTTCCGCTTCGTTTTTCCGGGCGGTGTCGTAGCCCTTCTGCCGCTCGTACAGCGAATAGCGATTGAGCTTGCCGCTGTGGAAATCGAGCCAGGTCCCGTCGATCACGCCGACGGATGTGAGGGCTTGCGGATAGTCGAACACCTCGCTCAACGCCTGCCGGTTCAGCATCGCATTGAAGCTGAACGGCCGCCCGATGACGACCCAATAGCCCCAAATTCCGGCCGCGACGAGCGCCACGACGAGAAGAAGCAGACCCCGCCAAACCCAACGCATGACAACCCCCTGCCCAATGAAGCTTGACCCCACGGTACGGAGCCTACACCAACCGGGCCGCCGCCGTCATGGTCGCGCCATTGGCGAATTCGATCCGGCAACGCCCTCGTCTATCGCAATGGGTATTGGTAGAACGTGGCCGGGGCAGCGCATTGAGGGGCGAAGCATGTCGCAGCAAGGTCCAAATCTGCCGGCAAAAACCCGCGAATTACACAATCATCATTTCAACTCGACGATCTGGAACGATTTCAAATTCCGGAACAACGACATCATCATCGCCACCTACGCGAAATCGGGAACAACCTGGGTGCAACAGATCGTGTCGCAACTTCTGTTCGACGGCGTCGAAGGCCTGGAAGTCGCCGAGATGTCGCCCTGGCTCGATCTGCGCGTGCCGCCGAAGGAGATCAAGCTCGCCGCGGTCGAGGCGCAGACGCATCGCCGGTTCATCAAGACGCATTTGCCGGTCGACGCGTTGGTCTTTTCGCCGAAGGTCAAATACATCTACATCGGCCGCGACGGGCGCGACGTTGTGTGGAGCATGTACAACCACCACGCCAATGCGAACAACACCTGGTATCGCGCGCTCAACGACACGCCGGGCCGCGTCGGTCCCCCGATCGGGAAGCCGCCCGCCTCCATTCGCCAATATTTTGTCGACTGGATGGAACAGGACGGACACCCGTTCTGGCCGTTCTGGGAAAACATCCGCTCGTGGTGGGCGATACGCGACCTGCCGAACGTCATGATGCTGCACTTCGGCGAATTGAAAGACGACATGCCGAAAGGGATCCGGCGGGTGGCGGAATTTCTGGAGGTCGACATCGACGCAGGGCGCTGGCCGCAGATCCTCGAACATTGCAGCTTCGACTACATGAAGGCGAACGCCACGAAGAGCGTTCCACTGGGCGGCGCGTTCTGGGACGGCGGCGCGGAGACATTCGTGTTCAAGGGCACCAACGGCCGCTGGCGCGACGTGCTGACGGCCGAGGATTCACGCTGGTACGAGGAAACCGCCCGCCGGGAACTGGGCGATGCCTGCGCCCATTGGCTCGCGACCGGCAAACGGCTTCCCTGACGGGCGCCGCCGGCCCGGTTCTTGTCACAACATCGCGGATTGCGCGCGCGAGACCGCCAGCGACTGGTTCTTGACCGGCAGTTCGCGGACACGAATTCCCGTCGCCGCAAAAATCGCGTTCGCCAGCGCAGGCGCAACCGGCGGCACGCCGGGCTCGCCGGCCCCGCCCAGCGGCGCGTCGCTTTCGACGATGTGCACTTCGATCAGGGGGCAATCGGCAAGCCGCACCATCTCGTAGTCCGGAAAGCTCTGTTGCACGACCGCGCCCTTGTCGATCGTGATCTCGTCCTTACAGCGCCGCGGTCAGGCCGAAGACGATGCCGCCCTCGATCTGCGCCTTGAGGCCGTCCGGATTGACCGCCATGCCGCAATCGACGGCGGCCACGACGCGGTCGACCTTCAGCGCTGCCGTCCGCCGCCACCTCGACCTCCACGACATGGGCGACGATCGTCTCGAAACTCTCGAACATCGCAATGCCGCGGGCTCTTCCGGCCGGAAGCGGCGTGTCCCATCCGGCTTTTGCCGCCACCTGGCGCACCACTTCCGCGTGCCGCGGCTTGTCCGCCAGGAGCTTCAAACGATAGGCGACGGGGTCGATCTTCGCGGCATGCGCGAGTTCGTCGACGAACGACTCGATGAAGAAGCCGTGCCATGACGCCTCCACGCTGCGCCACGGCCCCGTGGGAATATGCGTCGCGCACCTTCGCGATACCGATGTCCTGGTTGGCGACGCCTAGACGATGTGGGCTTCGGTGTCCGCGCTGTCGTCCGTCGTGTAGTCGTTCGCCCACGCCACGGGCATTCCGCTTGTGTCGAGCGCCGCGCGGAAATGGCTCATCACGTTCGGGCGGTAATAATCGTGCTGCATGTCCTGTTCGCGCGAGAAGATCGAGCTTCACCGGCGTGCCCGGCATCGCCATCGCCGTGCGGACCGCATAGTCGAGGAAGTTGAAGAAGCCCGGCAGCCGGCGTCCAAAGCCGCCGCCCATCGGCAGGAGATGAAATTTCACCTTCTCCATCGAAAGGTCTGGCGGTCTTGGCGCAGAAGGCGCGCGCGCCGAGCCCGTCCTGTGTGCCCGACCACACTTCGAGCGTGCCGTCCTTGTAGAGCGCGGTCGCGTTCATCGGCTCCATCGTGACATGCGCCAGATACGGCACCTGATATGTCGCCTCGACCAGACGCCCCGACGACAGCGCGTCCGCGCCGGAACCGGTCTTGAGATCGGATTTGATATCGGTGCTTTTCAACGCCGCCACGCGGCGCGCGGTGATCGACGCGGACGTGACGCTGCCATTCGCGCCATTGTCGAATACGGGATTGAGCGCATCGACGGCATTGCGCGCGCGCCAGTAACGATCCGCCACGACCACGACCGCATCGTCGAGCTGGACGATCTTCTGCACGCCCCGCATTTTCGCGACATCGCCCACGGAGACCGCTTTCAGCTTTGCCGCCGAACACCGGTGAAATCTTGATCGCGGCGTAGGCCATGCCCGGCGCCTGGACGTCGAGGCCGTAATTGGTGGTGCCGTTCACCTTCCGGGGAATGTCCACGCGCGGGATCGGCTGGCCTACCAGCGTGTACTCGCTCCTGGGTTTCAGCGTGGGTGTCGACGACGGCGTGAACGTCGCCGCATCGGCCGCGAGTTCGCCATAGCCAAGGCTCCGGCCGGACGCGGCATGAAACACGCGGTTCGATTTGGTCGTGCATTCGCTCGTTGAAACGTCCCAGCGCGCAGCCGCTGCCTTCACGAGCATCTCGCGTGCCGCAGCGCCCGCGACACGCATGCCGTAAACCCCGGTCGCGCGCACGGCCGACGAGCCGCCCGTCACCTGCAGGTCCATGAATGTCGCGATGGTGCGGAACGTGTTGTCGACCGTGCCGCGAAGGAACGCGGGAATCTGTTCGCCGGTCATATGCCGGCTGGCGAGAAGAAATCCTTCCACCAGTGCGCCATTGGCGAACAACTCGTCGGGCGGCGCCGCCTCGACGCGCACCGTGCTCCAATCGGCGTCCAGCTCCTCCGCCGCCATCTGCGGCAGCGCGGTGAAAATGCCGGTGCCCATGTCGCAATGGGGCACGACGACGGTGACGGTGTTGTCCGGACCGATCTTGATCCAGTTGGCGACGAAGCGTTCGCCGGGTTTTGCGGCGAGCTTGTCGGCGCGTTGCAGCCGGTGGCTGGGCCACAACGCGTAGCCAACGACGAGCGCGCCGGCTGTGCCGAGGCCGCCCAGAATGATCATCCTGCGTGAGGGCATGGCTTCAGCCTTTCGCCGGTGCGAGGGAATGCACGGCCGCGCGAATGCGCGTGTAGGTGCCGCAGCGGCAGATATTCGTGATCGCCGCTCCGAGCTCTTCGTCGGTGGGCGACGGATTCGTTTCCAGGAGCGCGCTGATCGCCATGATCATGCCGGACTGGCAATAGCCGCATTGCGGCACTTGATGATCGATCCACGCCTGCTGCACCGCGGTGAGACCGTTCGCACTCAACCCCTCGATGGTGGTGATCTCGTTGTCGGCCAGCGACCCCGCCGCCGTGACGCAGCTGCGTTGCGCCTTGCCGTCGACATGCACCGTGCAGGCGCCGCATTGGGCGATGCCGCAACCGAACTTCGTGCCTGTCAGGCCCAATTCGTCGCGCAGAACCCAGAGCAATGGGGCATCGGGCTCGACATCCAGGTCGTGTGCTGTGCCGTTTACTTTGATGTGAATGGCCATCGAACTCCCCTGATAACGCTGTCGGTTTCTAGCACGCACGCGAAACCTAACAAAATCGTCATGTTCCGCTAGTTCGCACCCCATCCGGAATGTGAGGCGGGCCCCCGAATTTGCGCATACCGTTTCACACGGAATTGACACTATATCGCCATGAAGTCGCGTTGAATGTGACTCTGGAGCGAATCTGGGAGGGAGTGATGCGTGCGCTCACGCAGGCGGGCCTTAGGAGCCCGGCGGCGGTGGCCGTCGGCGTGGCCGTCACCATTCTGTTCGGCGCTTTCGCGCTGAGTTCGCTTCCCATCCAGCTCTTTCCCGACATCGACCGGCCGCAGATCGGCATCGAAACCGACTGGCGCTCGGAAACGCCGCGCGAAGTCGAGGCCCAACTCGTCGAGCCGGAAGAAGACGTGCTGCAGGGCATTCAGGGTCTGCAGGAGATGGACGGCTATGCCAATTCGGGCGCCGGCTACATCTCGCTGACGTTTGCGCTTGGCACCGACATGAAGAGCACGTTGATCGACGTGATCGGGCGGCTCAATCGCCTGCCGCCGCTGCCGCTCGACGCGCAGAAACCGGCTGTGCAACTGGCGAGCACGTACGATTCCAACGCGACGCTGATCTATCTCTTCATGCAGAAGCTCCCCGGCAACTCGCGGGACATCAATAGCTACGAGCAGTTTCTCAAGAACGTCGTCGTGCCGCGCCTGTCGGCAGTTCCCGGCGTCGGCGGCGCGATCGTTCAGGGCGTGAGCGCCAACGAGGAATTGCAGATCGTGTTCGATCCGATGCGGGCGGCGCAGCTCGGTATCCAGATTCCCAAAGTCGCCAATCTGATCAGCAATTCCGACGACATCTCCGGCGGCACGATCGACGTGGGCCGGCGGCAATACGAGCTTTCGTTTCGCGGTCGCTTTTCGGTGGACGATCTGAAGGGAATCGATTCTCGAATGGCGCGACGGCAAGCCCGTCCGCCTGGGCGACATCGCCGACGTGCATATCGGGCGCGGCAAGCGGCAGGGCTTCGCCTATCAGGACGGCAATCCCGCGCTCGGCATCGACGTATTCCGCATTCCGAACGCGAATGTGCTGGCCACCGTCAATGCGGTGAAGGCGGAGGTCCAGAAGATCAATGATGGTCCCGCGAAGGAACAGGGTGTGACGTTCGCCCCTTCGTTCGACCCGTCGCATTTCATCTACCAGGCCATCGGTATGGTCTCTTCGGACCTTGTCGTGGGCATTCTTCTCGCCGTGGGCGTGCTGTGGTTTTTCATGCGCGAATGGCGGGGCACGCTCATCATTGCGTCCGCGATTCCGATCTGCCTGTTCGCCGTGGTCATGCTGCTGGATGCGGCCGGACGCACGCTCAACGTGGTCTCGCTCGCGGGGTTGGCGTTTGCCACCGGGATGGTGCTGGATGCTGCGATCGTCGCCTTCGAAAACATCCTACGATTGCGCGAGCGGGGTATGCCCGCCAGCGAGGCCGCCCTGACCGGCACCGATCAGGTGTGGGGTGCGCTTCTCGCTTCGACCGCCACCAATGTGGCGATCTTCGTGCCGGTCATTTTCCTCAAGGACGTCGAAGGTCAGCTTTTCGCCGATCTCTCGCTCACCATCGCGTTCGCCGTGTTCATATCGCTCATCGTGGCGATCACGGTGGTGCCAGTCGCGTCGGTGCTGTTCCTGAGAACGCGGCCGAAAGTGGCCGAGCTCGCCAATACCTGGCGGCGGATCACGGATTTCGTGATGGACCTCACGGACACGCCGCGCAAACGACAATTGTGGATCGGCGGCCTGATTGCGGGTTCGGTTCTGGGCACGTGGCTTCTCATACCCAGCCTGCAATATCTGCCGCAGGTGAAACGCGCCGCGATCGACGGGTTCATTCAAATTCCATCGGGCGCCACGGTCGATTTCGCGGACAGCGAAATCGCCCGGCCGATCATCGACCGTCTCACGCCCTATATGAAGGGCGAGAAGCAGCCGAAGCTGCTCAACTATTTCGTGCGCATGGATGGGCCCGGCAACATGTCGATAACCGTGCGCGTGCCCAACGACGACGACTTTCCGACGATCGAGAAGATTGTCCGTTCCGACATCATCAGCGACCTGCCCGATTCACAGGGCTTCGCGCAGATGGGCAGCCTCTTCGGCGGCTTCGACGAAGGCGGCGGCATTTCCGTCAACATTCAGTCCAACGATCCGGCCGCCATGCGCGAGGCCGCGAAAAAAGGCTTTGCGCTCTTCACGAAGGAATTCCCCGACGCCGTCGTCAATACCAATCCTTCGCTCGATTTCGACCAGCCGCAACTCAAGATGACGCCGGACGATCGCGCGATTGCCGAAGCCGGCTGGACGCGCGGCGATGTCGGCAGCCTCGTGCAGGCATTCGGAGAAGGGCTCTATGTCGGCCAGCGCTACGATGGCGAAAAGCAGCTCTTCCTGATCCTGAAATCCCAGCCGCTCGATTCGCCCGAGGCGCTGAACGACGTGCCCGTCGCAACGCCCAGCAACACGACGGTGCCGTTCGGCCATCTCGTTTCGGTGCAGCGCACCTTGGCCGCGAGCGGCATCTACCGGCTCGACCGCCGCCGCACTTTCGCGATCAATTTCCAGCCGCCGCGGGGCATGGCGCTACAGGACGCCATGCGCAAGATCAAGACGGATATCGAACCGCAAATCCGCAGATTGCTTCCGGCCGACGGCTCGGTGACCTATGGCGCGGCCGCCGACCATCTCGACAATGCGCTCTGGAACATGGGCAAGAATTTCGCCCTCGCCGTGTTGATCCTGTTCCTCATCATGGCGGCGCTGTTCAAATCGATGTGGGATTCGGCCATCGCAACCATCGCCCTGCCGCTGGGGACCGTCGGCGGCGTGATTGCGCTGCGCATCCTGGGTCTCTTCGTGTTCCAGCCGCTCGACCTTCTGACCATGATCGGCTTCATCATCGTGCTGGGCCTCGTGGTCAACAACACGATCCTGCTCGTTGCGCGCACCCGTCAGGCCGAAGCCGAAGGCATGAGCCGCGTCGACGCGGTGCGGTCGAGCCTGGAAACCCGGCTGCGGCCGATCTTTTCGAGCACGCTCACCGCCGTGTTCGGCATGCTGCCCCTCGTCCTCGTTCCCGGGCCCGGCGCCGAAATTTATCGCGGCCTCGGCGCGGTGATCGTGGGCGGCATCCTGGTGAGCCACGTTTTTACACTTGTTCTTATGCCGGCCATGTTAAGGCTTGGCGAACGTTCCCGGGCGCTTGAACAGGCGCCGATGACTCCGGCAAAGATCGCGGCATGACGATGCGTAGGTTCCAACAATTCGCCCGCTGCGGCTTTGCGCTGCTCCTTGCGCTTGCGCCGATGGCATGGGCGCCCCCAGCGCTGGCGCAGCAGTCTCCCGGGCCGCCGCAATCGGTGAGCGTGGTGCCCGCCAGGATCGTCAGGATGGCGCCCAAGATGGCGCTGCCGGGCACGGTCGTCTCGCGCAGCAATTCCCACCTGGCCTCGGAAGTCGAAGGCCGCGTGGCGTGGGTGGCCGATGTCGGCATGGTGGTGGCGCAGAACGACGTCGTCGCGCGCATCGACAGCAGCGTGGCGGCGATGCAGCTCGCCTCCGACAAGGCCAATGTCGCGCGTCTCGGGGCACAGGTGCGCTTCGACCGCGGCCAGGCGACGCGCATGGAGAATTTGTTCGCGCAAAACGCCATCGCGAAAAGTACGCGCGACCAGGCGATTTCCACCCGCGACATGGACGTGGCCGCCCTGGCCCAGGCTGAGGCGGCGGTCAGCAAGAGCCAATACACATTCGACCACAGCGAAATCCGGGCGCCGTTCCCCGGCCGCGTGGTGCAGCGCCTGATCAACCAGGGCGAATATGCGACGCCGGGCAAGGACATCGTCCGGCTGGTGGATATCGGCTCGATCGAAGTGAGCGTCCAGTCCCCGATCGACGTTGCGCGATATTTGCACGAAGGCATGAACGTCACGGTGTTCATCGAGAACCGTCCGGTGACCGCCATCGTGCGCGCGATCGTGCCGGTAGGCGACGTGGCCAGCCGCAGCATCGAAGTGCGGCTGACGCTGCCCCCGGGCTCGGCCATCGTGGGAGACGCGGCGAAGGTGTTTGTGCCCTCCGCGCCGCCGCACGACGTGCTGGCCGTGCCGCGCGACGCGCTGGTGCTGCGCGAGGACAACACCTACGTCTTCAAGGTTGATGGCAAAAGCGTCGCCCAGCGGGTCGCCGTCGAGACCGGCTCTGAGGACGGCACGCTGGTGGAAGTCCGCGGACTCCTGGCCGCAGGCGAACGCGTCATCGTGCGCGGCGCCGAACGCCTCGAGACCGGACAGAAGGTACACCCCGTCCTGGCGTCGTAAGGACTCCGCCACACTTTCGACATTGCCGACCGGCCAATCTCGTTCGTCCAAACGGGGCGGTCGATATTGCGCATGGTGCGGAAGCTGTTCCGGCTGGTGTTTCTTGCCACGCTCTGCGGAACGGCTTCGGCAGCATGGGCCGCTGATTGCCCACAACGCGATGTGTCGGAATCCGCGGCACGGGTTTTCGAAGCGCGGGAAATATTGCTAGCGTTGCCGATCGGCGACGGACAGCAGACCGATGTGTCTCCCGCCGCGCGGCAGGCGATCATGTCGATGAAGGCGCAGCTTTCCCGGCGGGTGTCGGCCTACGTTCGCTGTTTGCCGCAAGCCGTCGACCCGAAGAACATCGAACGGGAGCTGACAAGCCGGACAGCCTTGGCGACCAAGCCGGGACCTTCTAGGGCCGGCCGACCTTCAAGGGATGCTGCGCATTACGGCGACGGATTGCGCTTTGCGGTGAGCCGGCAACAGCATCTGCTCGCAGTCGTTGCGCAGTTTGGGATCGAGTGCGGTGACGATGCGGTGCTGCTGGTTTTCGCCTTCGACAAGGGCACGTGGAACGCGGTTCTGCGTGCGCAAAGCGGGCCTTACAAAAGCGTGGGCGACGCCTGGGGATCGTTCGACTACGCGATTTCGCCGCCGGACGAACATGGACGCTGGTATGTCCTGACGAAGAACGTCGCGCCCTGGTGCAGCTCGACATGGTCGTCGATCCGCTATTCCGTGTTGCGGCCTGTTCCCGGCAGTACGGCGCCGAAAACATTGCTGTCCCGTTCGGAATCGATCTGGTGGGGAGGCGACGATTTGGGCCGCCTGACTGCGCGGCAAAGAGAATTCGATGTCAGATTTCATGCCGAGAGCATCGATGATGGCGTACTCTCCCGCGTCTGGCTCCGGCATTTCGACATCGACGGCGACGTGATCGGGCGCGTGCCGCCGGTTGCGCTATCGCCACGCGATTTCGTGGACGAATGGATCGTGTCGCCTTGGAAGGACGCGGCCGAATGGACCGCGCCCGCCGCGAGCGCCGTGCTGGCGGGACAACACGCCAAGCTGTCTGCAGCCAGGATGCGCTACTCATACAATTACAACACGATCTATCGTTGTGCCGGCGCTTCGCCGCGCTACCAGGTCGCATTGGACAGCGACGAAACAAACGAGACCTATTATTTTCACGTGTCGGGCGACCGCGACTATCGGATGGACGGCATCGACGTGAAGCCGGACACTGCCTGCCGCGGCCCGAACATCCTCGATACAATGTCAACGCGATAAAGCGTTCGCGGCAATCCCGGCGGCTTCGATCCGGCGCAAGTGCGTCGGCGTCACGGGAATTTGCCGGACCAGTTGCGTTTCTGGGGACCCGGTGCCGCGCGCCACAGCGGGTCCGGCGGGCTCGTCTGCCAGTGGCCGTCAGCATCCTTCGTCAGCCGCAGCAGCCAGCCGCTCCCGCCGCAGGCGTCATCGACGTAGAGCACGACGGCGTGATTGTGTTCGACGTCGATGCCCGGACGCGACACCCAGCTCCCTTCGCGCGCCCAGCACGCTCTGCGGTCGGCCCGCGGCAGGCCGTGCTCCGGCGTCACGACGTGGAAGCGATCGGAAAGCGGCGTCATCAACGTGCCGCAGTCTCCCAGATCGACGGGCGGCACGCGCGACGGCGGCACGAGACTGCGGGCCCGCGACAGATAACCCCAGTCAATCGAATCCGCGGCCACGGCATATCTGTTGAACAGGATGTTGCCGCCGCTTGCATTGGTGCGCCAGTCGTGATCGACCGTCGCGAGCGCGCTCGTGATGATGGCGCATTCCTCGCCCGATACGCTCGCCGTATCGAGCGAGGACGGTGCGAGCCACATGCAGCCGCAAAGTGCGAAACCGAGCGCAGCCAATATTGCGGCGGTCGCCCGGCTGCGGCTCACGATCCGGGCCCTGCCGCCACGCGGGCTTCGCCAGTGCTTGCCATGACATGCGGGGCGCGCTCGGCGGCCGCGAGCCTGTCGCCGGTTTCGGGGAAATCCGACCTCGTGAGATAGAGCATGTAACGCGCGGCCTCGTTCATGGGGTCGATATGCGGCACGCCCAATCCTGCCTGGCGGCTCGAATGGATCGCGATGCCGGCGACCGTGCCGTCCGGCGCAAGCCAAGTTTCGAGCACCGGCCCGAGCCCCGACACGGCATAGGTCACGACCCCGCTATAAGTCCAGAAATTCCCCAGACTGTAGGCGATCAGCCGGCCGCGATAGAGTTCCATGGCGCGCGGCACATGCGGCCCCTGCCCGATTACCAGATCGGCGCCCGCGTCGATCACGCCATGGGCGAACGCCACGACGTTGCCGCGATCCTCGCCGTCGAAAAATTCGCTGGTCTTGGCGACGTGCACATAGGCCCAGCCTTCGCCGCCGCCGTGAAACGACACGATGACGAGATCATGGGTCTTGCGGAGATCGCGCACGATCGCCTCGGCGCGCGGCAGGTCGTTAAGGTTGAGAGTGCCGCTGTTGGGCGCGAACGCCACGACGGCGGCTTTCTTGCCGTTGGGCAATGCGAGCGTGGCCGTGCGCGCGTCGTCGCGGTCGAGCCCTGCGAAGCCGATTCCGTGCGCCCGCAACGCGGACATGGTCGAACTCGCGGCCGGCCTCGCCGAAATCGCCGCTGTGATTGTTCGCCATGCTGACCACATCGACGCCAAGGCTTCGGAGCACGCCGGCATAATAGGTGGGGCTGCGGAAGGAAAAGCAGCTGCCGCAGTTTTTGGCCGAGGCGCCGAGGCCGTCATAGAGCGGACCCTCCAGATTGACGAATGCGATGTCGGCCTTACGGAAAATTCCCGCCAGATCGTCGCCGATCAATGCCGCCGCGTCGCTGCCGGGGCGGATCGCGGGATTGAGCCCCGCGTCGCTGCTTCCCATCATCACATCGCCGGCCGCAACGACATCGACAAGACCGGGACTGCCAGGGCGGTAATCCTTCGAGAGCCACAAGGTCGTGGCGGCCACCTGCGCACCGTCGGCTTTGGCTGGCGGCTGCAATCGCGGTTGCGCGGGAGCGATGCTTGCGACCGGATCGCGTGGCGGCGCTGCGGCGGCGATATGCATTCTCGGCTGTGACGCCGGCGCATACGGCGACACGCCGAGATCGATCAGCGCGGCCGGCGTGACGGCGGAACCGCTCATCAGGTGCAACTCGTCGCTGGTCGCGATGACCGGCGTGCAGCCCGGCGGGATGTTCGCGAGCTTGCCGCAGAGGGCGAACGCCTCCTCCACCCCGCTCACCGGAAAGAAGATGCTGTCGATCGCGACGGGCGTGCCCCTGACTGTGCGGCGCACCAGCGCGCGGTTCCAGGGCAGGTCTTTCACTTCGGTCTTGAGCGCCCCGGCCAGTGCCTGAAGGCTGAGGCCGTCGGGCACGTCGCCCACATTGGCGCCCATGACCGGCACGGATTTGTCTTCATCGATGACGCGAAGGGCCGGCGGCGCGATCTCGCCCGACGCGAGTTTCCAGTGGTAACGCGCGACCAGCAGGTCGCCGATTGTCAGGCTCAGGAACGCCATCCCGAAAATGATCGTTGCCGCTGTCGCGAACTGGCCGAACGCGGTCCGGAAGCTCCAGCCATAGCGTCTGTTCATGGGATATCCTCCCGCGCCCGAAGCTTGCCGGAGCGGGTGTGCCAAGTCGAGACGAAGCGGTTCCAGGGTTAATCCGCTGGACGAGTTCCGCGCGCCAGATCATTGTTTCTTTGGAAGAAATCGGGCCCACTGGACCATGATCAAGCTCACCTTCTGCCTGCACCGCCTGCCCAGCCTCAGCCGCGAGGCTTTCCAGCGCTACTGGTTCGAGAAGCATGCCCCGCTGGTGACCAAACACCGCGAGATCCTGCGCATCCGCCGCTACGTCCAGATGCATGCGGCCACGACCGATCTGAACGACCTCGTCCGGCATGGCCGCGGCGCGCCCGAAATGTATGACGGGGTGGCCGAGCTGTGGTGGGACAGCTTCGAGGATTTGCAGGCGGCGAACTCCGGCCCGGCCGGACAGGCCGCGGGCCTCGCGCTCCTGGAGGACGAACGCAAATTCATCGATCTGGCGCGCTCACCGCTATTCTTCGGCGAGGAGAAAACGATCTTCGGCTGAGCGCCGTCCCGTCAGAATGAAACGCGGACGCCGCCGAAGGCGCTGAGCGGCGGCGCCGGGCTCTCGAAGCGATTGTTGACGCCAGGCCCGTTTGTGACGGCGTTGGGGGGTATTCCCGGCGCACCGATGCCGGTGGGATCGCCGAGAACGCCGAAGGTCGAATATCTCGCGTTGAGCGCGTTCACGACGTTCACGAACAGTTCGAAATGGTCGCTCAGCTCGTAGCGCGAATGCAGGTTGACCTCGGTGTACCCGGCGAGTGGGCCCATCTGGTTGGACTCGTCGCCGCGGAAATATTGAGAGCTTTCGTAGACTATATCGCCACCGACAATCCACGAAGACGTGACGCGATAGTCGGCGCCGGCCTTGATCCGGTTCGCCGGGATGCCGGGCAGCACGTCGCCGGGCTCCACCTGGATATTGCCGTTCGCGTCCGCAAAGCTGTTCTGCGGCGAGTTCAGCAGCAGCGCGGATTCGAATGTCGCATCGACATAGCTGTAATTGACGAACGCGGACAGCCTCTCGTCGTCGTAACGCAAACCGAGTTCGGCGCCCTGGCGGCGCGTGCCGCCGATGTTCTGGAAATATCCCGCGCTGAGCGACGTCGCCACGCCATAGATGTCGTCGTCGACATCGGTGCGGAACAGGCTGGCGTTCCAGGTGACCTGGCCGGGTCTGGGCGCCGGAAAATGGCCGCGGAGACCTGCTTCCCAAGTGTGGGACACAACCTGGTGCAATGTCGGCGGGTCGCTCGACAGGCTCGACGGCAGGAGGCACGGCGCCGTCGGATTCGAGCATTCGATTTCGCCGGCCGTGGGCGCGCGGTTGCCTTCCGAATATCCGGCATAGGCGGTGAGATCGTCCGTGAGCTTTTCGGTCAGGCCTAGCGCCGGGTTGAACCGGCTGTAGCTGTTCCGGCCGCTGAGCGCGCTGCCCAGCCGATCCGCCAGATCGATTTGCGCCAGATTATAGCGGCCGCTGGCGGTCGCCGCGAGATCGCCGGTGATGTTGAATGTGTCGGTGGCGTAAAGCCCATAATAGCTGTTCGTGGCGTACAGACTGACCGGCGTCGCGGTCCACGGCGTATTCTCGGGCGTATCGACGAACAGCCCCGAATAGGACACCACGAGGGCCGAGTTGATCGTGCCCAATTCCGCGCTGGACTGAAAATCGGTTGCGGCGTGGTCGATGCTTCCGCCGACCGAAAACTGGTTCTGGTGTCCGAAGATCGCCGCCGTCTCGGTCGCCTGAAGCGAGCCGCCGATGCCGATCGTGCGGATTTCTTCGAAATCGTTCTCGCCGATATAGACCGTGCCGCCCTGCGAGATGTCCGGCAGGAAACCGCCCGATGAGTTGGTGAGCGGCGTGGCGCCGTCGGACTGGCACATGTCGCCGATGTAGGGCGCGACGGTGCACGCGGTGTAATCCGTCGTGTTGCCGTTGACGACGTTTTGCCAGAACTCGCGATAATAAAGATTGCCTTGGAGCGAGAGGTCCTGGTTCGCCGCGTAGTCCGCGTTGAGCGCGACAAACGCCAGTTTGTTGGCGTTGTCCTGGGGGCTGGTGAAGATCAGGGTCCGGTTGACGGCCAGTTCCTGCACCGGCGACGGCGATTCACCGGACAGCAGGTTGTTCGCGCCCGTGAAGCTCAGATCGAGCGAGAGACCGTGTTCGCGATAGCTGAGGTCCGCGTAGAGCTGCTCAAGCGTGTCCGGCGACAATTGGCGCCAGCCGGCCTCCTGCAGCGCGCGGCCCGCGATGTAGAAGCCGAAAGGTCCCGAACTGACGCCGTATTCCGCCGTCGCACTGCGCTGGCCCCAGGAGCCGCCGGACAATTCGAGCTCGTTGCCGTCATAGCTGAAGCCGTTTTTCATATTGACGATGACCGCGCCGCCCAGCGCGTTCAGTCCATAGACCGGATTGGAGCCGACGACCGAAATCCGGTCGATGGCGATATCGGGGATCAAGTCCCAGTTGAGCGAATCGCCGAACGCTTCGTTGATGCGGACGCCATTCTGGTAGACGGCGAGGCCTTCCGGCGTTCCGAGCACCGGCGACGCCTCGAAGCCGCGGAACAGGATGTCGGGCTGGAACGGATCGTCCAGATTGTCATTGATGTTGACGCTGCCGAGCTGGTCGTTGAGCGCCGACGTCGCGCTGGCCGATCCCTCGCGGGTCAGGTCGCCGGCCGTGATGGTCTGGACGTTGGCGGGTACCTTGTCGATATCGATGCTGGTTCCGGGCAAGGGCGACGTGCCGATGACGGTTACGGTTTCAATGCTCTGGGAGGACGCCGCGCTCGCGACTTGCGCGGCAGCGGGCTGCGTCGCGATTGCGGCAACCAGGGCCGCCGCCAGAAGATGGCGCGTCTCGTGTGCGGGCCCGAGACTTTTCCGCCAATCGGATTCGCGCACCTTACGCATCACGCTGTCCTGGTTCGTCGCACTACGATAGCCGGCATGCTGCTCCGAACCATCTTCCCGAATCGATTTCGGCAGACATCCCGGCACCGAAAATGCGCCAGCGCCGCGACGGACGCAAACATGCTTAGGTGGCGTCTGAAATAGCGACGAACTCAAGCAGCCGCATGAAGAAGACGCCCGGCGCAGGTCGTCCAGATCGATTCGGATCAACGCGGGCTAGATATCCGCGTAGCACCTCACCTCGTCCGCTGCGCCGGGCGTCGTGACCGCGCCGTTGCGGGCGGGACCGACGTTTTTTGCGAAGCGCCACAGCGCGCCCGAGCCGAACGCCTGCGCCTTGGGCGTCCATGCTTTCCGGCGCGCGGCGAGTTCGGCGTCCGGCAGTTCCACATCGAGCGTGCCTTTGTCGGCATCGATCGCGATGATGTCGCCGTCGCGCAGGAGGCCGATTGGCGCCGCCATCCGCGGCTTCCGGTCCCACATGGCCGACGCAAAGACCGCGCGTGCCGCCCGAAAACCGTCCGTCTGTGATCAGCGCGATGTTCTCGACGCCTTGGCCGTACAGCGCCGCGGTCGTCGACAGCATTTCGCGCATGCCGGGCCCGCCTTTGGGGCCTTCGTAGCGGATGACGATCACGTCGCCTTCCTTGAAGGCATGCGCCTGCACGGCGGCGAACGCATCCTCTTCGCAATCGAAGACGCGCGCGGGCCCGCGGTGGCTGGTGTGCTTGAGGCCGGCGACCTTCACGATGGCGCCTTCCGGCGCGAGATTGCCCTTGAGCCCGACCACGCCGCCCGTCGGCGCCAGCGGATTGCCGACCGGGCGCATCACTTTCTGGCTCGGGTTGAACCTCACGTCCTTCAGGTTCTCGGCGACCGTCCTGCCGGTGACCGTCAGGCAGTCGCCGTGGATGTAGCCGCCATCGAGCAGAGTGCGCATCAGCATCGGAACCCCGCCCGCTTCCCACATGTCCTTCGCGACATATTCGCCGCCCGGCTTCAGCGACGCGAGATAGGGCGTGCGCTTGAAGATCGCGGCCACGTCGAACAGATCGAACGCGATGCCGGCCTCGTTCGCCATCGCCGGCAGATGCAGCGCCGCATTGGTCGAGCCGCCCGTGGCCGCCACCACGGCGGCCGCGTTCTCGAACGCCTCGCGCGTGCAGATCGTCGCGCGGCCGCAGGCCCTTCGCCAGCAGCGCCATCACCGCCTCGCCCGCCTTCAACGCGAAATCGTCGCGCGACAGGAGTTCTGCCGGCGGCCCCGAGGAATAGGGCAACGCCAATCCGATCGCTTCCGCCACGCACGCCATAGTGTTCGCGGTGAACTGGCCGCCGCAGGCGCCCGCGCCGGGGCAAGCGTGACATTCGAGATCGTGCAGATCTTCAGCGCTCATCTTGCCGGCCGCGTGCTGGCCGACGCCTTCGAAAATATCGACGACCGTCACGTCGCGGCCCTTGAACTTGCCGGGCATGATCGAGCCGCCATAGAGAAACACGCTGGGCACATTGAGGCGCAGCATGGCCATCATCATGCCGGGCAGGCTTTTGTCGCAGCCGGCGATGCCGACCAGCGCGTCGTAGCAATGGCCGCGCATGGTGAGCTCGACGGAGTCGGCGATCACTTCGCGGCTCACGAGCGAGGACTTCATGCCCTCGTGGCCCATCGCGATGCCATCGGTGACGGTGATGGTGCAGAACTCGCGCGGCGTGCCGCCCGCCTCCTTCACGCCGCGCTTGGCCGACTGCGCCTGGCGCATCAGCGCGATGTTGCAGGGCGCCGCTTCGTTCCAGCACGACGCCACGCCGACGAACGGGCGGCCGATCTCCTCTTCCGTCAGACCCATCGCGTAATAGTAGGAGCGATGCGGCGCGCGTTCGGGCCCCGCAGTCACGTGGCGGGAGGGAAGTTTCGATTTGTCGAAGTGCGGCATGGCGGTCAACTCGCATGGTCGGAAAAGCAAGTTCTAGCCGCTTTGCGCGCTTAAGCAACGGCGCAAGAGACAGCGTAACGCACGCGGCATCTTGGCGCGATCCGCACCCACTGCGCGACTGGCATTCCAAACGCTTGCTTGTCCCGGCCGGTCGGGCATGTTTCGTTCAGTTCTTCGGTCAGGGGCGCCGTGTTGCTCCGAGCGAAAGCGCAGACCATGGACTACGACAAAACCGATATGCCCGCCGCGTACGATGCCGGCAGAGCATACTCGCCGACGGCGCTGGCGCACTGGCTCGACATAATCGCGCCCTGGGTCCCGAAGCGCACTGGCGTCGAATTCCTCGATCTCGGTTGCGGTACGGGGCGCTATTCCGAGGCGCTGGCGGTACGGTTCGACGCGCGCGTCACGGCCGTCGATCCATCGGAAAAGATGCTGGCCCAGGCCCGGAAAAAGGCGACGGGCCGCGTGCGCTACGAACGCGGGTCCGGGGAATTGCTGCCGCTCGCGGACGAATCCGTCGACGTGGTTTTCATGTCGATGGTGTTCCATCATTTCCGCGAGCCTGTGCAAGTCGTTCGGGAATGTCATCGCGTTCTGAAGCCGGGCGGCGCGGTGTGCCTGCGTGCCGGAACATCCGATGAAATCGACGGATGTGCGTATCTTCCGTTCTTCAAGGAAACACGCCCCGTTCTACTGCGCGCGCTGCAATCCCGCGCCACGATCCTTTCCATCTTTGCCGGACAGCGGTTTATGTCGGCGCACCATGAGGTTGTACTTTCCGAAGCGGCGGCGGATTGGGGCACGTACGCCGAGAAGATCGCTTACCGGGCCGATTCGATTCTCATCCAGCTCTCGGACCGCGAATTTGCAGAGGGTATGGCGCTGCTCAGGAAGCATGTCGCGAGCCGCCCGGAAGACAAGCCTGTCGTCGATCCCGTCGATTTCTTTGTGTTTCACCGCATCTAAGGGCTCGACGCAGCACCCCCAGCAAGTTCTTCGCATCCGCTGCGCGGCCCTGGCACGCATTCCCTAACGCATTCTTTACCCTCGATTTCAATTCCGCCCCGGTCCCACGCGGCAGCGGAAACCCCGAATTAGCTTCCCAAGTTGCAAAATGCGGGAAATGGCATCGCTCCAGCCCGGCCGGGGCGGCGATCGAAGGGCCATGAGCATGGGCAGTCAATCTGGCCCGGCCTTCTGGCCGGGAGGTCCGGCGAGCGTCGCACGCGCGCAGTTGCGCAGCTATGCGCTTATTCTTGGCATCTTCGTGCTTCTCCTCGTCATTGCGCTTGTGTCGAGCTGGGCCGCCATCGAGTTGGTCAACAGCACACGCTCCTATGCCGCCGGCGAAGGACGTTATTCCAAAGCCGAAAAGATGGCGGTGCTGGATCTCCACCGCTACGCATATTCGCGCAGTCGGAACGACTACAACGCCTTTCTCAACGACGTTGCGCTGCCGCGTGGCGATCACGCGGCGCGACTGGCGCTCAGCCATTCGCCGCCGGACATCGAAAGCGCCACAGAGGGATTCCTGCGGGGCCACAACCACCCGGCCGACATCCCCGGCATGATCCGGCTGTTCCGGCGGTTTTCATGGTGGCAGCCCTTTGCCGCCGCGAAGAACGACTGGCGCGCGGGCGATCACCTCGTCGACCAATTGATCGCCCAGGGAATATTGCTCCATCAGCAGGATATTGCCGGCCGGCTCGATGACCGGAGCCGTGCGGCATCGCTTGGCCGTATCGACGCGATCGACGATCGGCTCACCGTGCTGGAGAACACCTTCACCACCCATCTGGGCGATGCGTCGCGCATGGCCACGGCATTGGTCGTGCTGGGATTGGGCCTGACGACCATCGTGCTCTGGGCCATCGGGATTGCGTTCGCCATAAGATTGTTCCGGCGGCAGAGCGCGCTCGATCGCCAGCTTGCCTCCAGCGAAAGGCGCTTTCGCGACTACGCCGAAGTGGCGTCCGACTGGTATTGGGAAATGGATTCCGAAAATCGTGTGACCTACCTGTCCGATCGCTTCTTCAAGATTGCCAATATGCCGACCGACGGAGCGCTCGGCCGCAGCGGCGCCAATATCATCCGCGACAATTCCGAGGACGGCGAACATCGCGACCAGTGTCTGCTGGCGATCGCCGATCAGCGCCCGTTCCGGGGGCTCAGGCTGCGCTTCCCCATGACTGACGGCAGCGCCAGCTTCTGGTACGTCTCGGGCAAGCCGCATGTGAACGGGGCCGGCGAGTTTCTGGGGTATCGCGGCGTCGGCACCGACATCACGTCCCAGGTCAACGACGCACAGACCCTCATCGACGCGAAGACCCGCGCCGAAGTCGCCAACCGCGCCAAGTCCGAATTTCTGGCCAATATGAGCCACGAGTTGCGCACGCCGCTCAATGCCATATTGGGCTTCTCCGACGTCATCGAGCGGCGCATGTTCGGCGCGGACGCCATCGACCGCTACGCGGATTACGCGCACGACATCCACGAGTCCGGCACGCACCTGCTGCTGATCATCAACGAAATTCTGGATTTGTCGAAGATCGAAGCGGGGCGCGAGGTGTTGCACGAAAGCGAAAAGGGGCTCGACGAGCTCGTCGCGGAATTGCGCGTTCTGCTGGGCGATCAAGCCGATAAAGCGGGTGTCGCATTTCATGCGGCCATGCCGGTGCCATCGCCGCGCCTCTACGTCGACGCGCGAAAATTCATCCAGATTTTCCTCAATCTGCTGTCGAACGCGTTCAAATTCACTCCGTCCGGTGGCAGCATCACGCTGCAGGCCGCCGTTGAGCGAGACGGCGGCTTGACCGTGACCGTGCGCGATACCGGCATCGGCATCGCAGCGGAGGATTTGGAAAGCGTGCTCGCGCCGTTCGGCCAGGTGGAGTTGGCGTTCAGCCGCCAGCATCACGGAACGGGTCTCGGCCTGCCGCTGGCAAAGGCCCTCGCGGAATTGCACGGCGGTACGCTCGCCATTGAAAGCGCAGTGGGCGCAGGCACGACGGTGACGGTGTCGCTGCCTTCATCGCGCGTGCTCGGACCGGCCCCGCTGGCTTTGACTGCAGACGCGGCGAACTGAAGAAGTTCAAGCTGCGGGCCCGATGCTGCGATCGGCTTTCAAGGTCCAACGATACGAGCGGGTCGCAGTTTGTCTTTGATCACGTTTTGTCTTTGATCACGTATAGTAGTGCCAGTGATGGTAGCGGTCGTAATAGCCGTGCCGGTGGTAATAATGGTGGCAATCATCGCCAGCGATGGAGTGTCCCGCGAGACCGCCCACCACCGCGCCGCCCACAATGCCCACCGGGCTGCCATGCGTGATGACGCTGCCCAATATGCCGCCGCCGCCCGCTCCGAGAACCGTGCCCGTCGTCTTGCGACCTTCGCAGCCTGCGTTTGCGGCCGTCGTTGCCGCGCCAAGCGCCAGCGCCGCCACGGCCAGATATTTCGCCGTTCGTCTCATCATCGAACGTCTCCTTTCCACCTACGAAAAGGAAACGTCAGAACGGCGGAGGCGTTCCGTCGGGAACATGGCGGACGACCGGCGAACTTATTTGAAAGAGATTCGGATGCAGCCTTCAGCTGTGATGGGCGCTGACCGCGCGAATCGCTTCGCCAGAAAGCTGCTGTCCCGCCCTTTCGCAGATATCGCCCAAAGCGAGAATGCCGACCAGGCGCTTCTTCGCATTGATGACCGGAAGACGCCGTACCTTTTTTGCCTCCATGATTCGTACGGCGTCCTCGGTATCTTCATCGGCGCTGCAGTACAGGATCGACTTCGTCATCACGTTGCGCGCTGTGAGCGTTGCCACGTCCCGGCCGTCCGCCACGCCGCGACACACAATGTCGCGATCCGTCACCATTCCGATCAAACGGTCGTTTTCGCCAATGGGAACCGCGCCGATATCTTCGTCGCGCATCATTTTGGCAATTTCGCTGACGGGCGTTTCGGGCGGAACCCAAACCGCGCCCTTGTGCATGACGTCCCTGACTTTCATGAGCGCCTCCAGACTGCTAGCCGACCCCGCTCAATGTTCGAACGCGCATCGGGCGCATCGGTTCCGGCATGATTCATTTGTTCATTTTCCCGACAATCCCAGCGGCGGCGCGACCTCTTCCAGCGGACGGCGTTCGGCGTCCAACCCCCATATCCACTCGATCACAGCAGCAAAAAGCATCAACCCGCCGCCGAGGGCGTAGCCCCAGAAAATCTGTCCGCGCGACCCGGTATCGATCAGGGCGCCGAATAGCGCCGGTGCGGCGATCCCGCCCAGGCCCGTGCCGAAAGCGTAGAAAAGCGCGATGGTGAGCGCGCGCGCTTCGAGCGGGAAGCCTTCTCCGACGGTTAGATAAGCCGCGCTCGCGCCCGCCGACGCAAAGAAGAAGATCGCGCTCCAGGCCACCGTCTGCTGCGTCGCATCGAGCGCGCCCGAACGGAACAGATAGCCCACAATCGCCATCGCAATGCCGGAAACGAAATACGTCGCCGCGATCATCGGTCTCCGTCCGAGGCTGTCGAACAAGCGCCCCAGCAGCAGCGGCCCGAGAAAATTTCCGATCGCGAAGGGCAGCATGAACCAGCCCACCGCGCTTTCCGGGATGCGATAGAAGCGCGTCAGGATAAGCGCATAGGTGAAGAAGATCGCGTTGTAGCAGAATGCCTGTGCCGCCATCAGCGTCGCGCCCAGAAAGACGCGTCTTGGATAGTGGAAGAGCATCCGCGCTACCCGCGCGAGCGTCAGGCGGTAGGAGCTCGAAAGGCGGATCGCCGGCAAACCTTCCGGCGGCGGCGATCTGCCAATGCTGCGCTCGATCTCGCCCACGATCGCTTCGGCCTCGCCGACCCGGCCGTGGGTCATCAGCCAGCGCGGGCTCTCGGGAAGATAGCGCCGAAGGAATATGATGATCACCGCCAATGCACCGCCGATCACGAAGGCGAAGCGCCAGCCCAGTCCGATCGTGAACAGGCGCGGGTCGAGAACGACGATCGAGCCGAGCGCCCCGATCGCAGCACCCAGCCACCAGCTGCCGTTGATCGCGATATCCGTTCGCCCGCGATAGCGCGCGGGGACGAATTCCTGCACGGCGGAATTGATGGCCGCGTATTCGCCTCCGATCCCTGCCCCGGTCAGCAGGCGAAAGAAGGCAAAAGACCAGAAATTCCAGGACAGGCCGGTGAGAATTGCGGCGGCGGCATAGAGCCCAAGCGTCACCGTGAAGAGACGTTTGCGGCCATATCGATCGGTGAGGTAGCCGAAGATAAGTGCGCCCCCGACTGCGCCGGCGAGATAGGTGCTGGCCGCGAGCCCGATGCTCTCGGCGGAAAGGCCGAGCGATGCGCGGTCGGCAATCGCGCCCGAAAGCGAGCCGACGGATGTCACTTCAAGGCCGTCGAGAATCCACGTCGCTCCCAGCGCAATCACGATCCGCCAGTGAAAGGAGGACCATGGAAGGCGGTCAAGTCGCGCCGGAACGGCGGTGACGAACGTGTCTGCAGCCATTTTCGAGGGCGTCAGCCGGGGGGCATCACCTTAAGAACGCACAAGATCGGAATTCGCAAGACGCATGCGTCCGGCGAATTTCGGCTGTACGAAATGGGTTATGTCGCCAGCCGCGCGACCGCCTCATTCAACCGCGCCGCAAGGGCCACGGCGTCGGCGCGTTTTTCCTTCTGCTCGTCGATCACGTCCTCGGGCGCGCGGGCCACGAAGTCCGCGTTGTTGAGCTTGGAGTCGAATCGCGCGATCTCGTCCTGGGCTTTCTTCAATTCCTTTTCGAGCCGCACGCGCTCTTTGGCGAAGTCAATCACGTCGCCCAGCGGCAGCGCGGCCGTCGCCTCGCCGACCACGAACTGCGCCGAGCCGGCCGGAATCGTGTCGGCCGCTTCCGCGCGTTCGAGCCGCGCCAGGGTGAAGATCGCATCGCCGTTGCGCGCGAGACGCGCGCGCGTCTCCGGGCTCGCGCCCTTCAGCACCAGCGCGAGTTTGGCCGCCGGCGGCACGTTCATTTCGGCGCGGACGGAGCGCACGCCGGACACGAGATCGATAACCCACTGCATCTCGTCCTGTGCCGGTTTGTTCGCCGGCAATGCCGTGAGATCGGGCCACGGCGCCTCGATCAGGAGCGAGGCGCGCGGGTCATCCCCGCTCGCCGTGCGCGCCCACAATTCCTCGGTGATGAACGGCATGAAGGGATGGAGCAGCTTCAGGATCTGGTCGCGCACCCAGGCCGCCGTCGCGCGCGTTTCGGCTTTCTCGGCTTCGTTGGCGCCGTTCAGCACCGGCTTGATCAGCTCCAGGTACCAGTCGCAGAAGATCGACCAGACGAACTGGTAGAGCCCGTTCGCCGCGTCGTTGAAGCGGAGCGTTTCCAACGCCAGCGTCGTGGCCGCGGCCGCGGCCGCGGTCTCGGCCACGATCCAGCGGTTGACCGTCAGCGAAACCTTCGCCGGATCGAAATCCGCGCGGCCCACGCATTCGTTCATCTCGCAGAACCGCGCGGCATTCCACAATTTGGTGGAGAAATTCCGGTTGGTCTCCACGCGCGACGGACCGATCCGCATGTCGCGGCCCTGCCCCGCGGCGAGCGCCAGGGTGAAACGCAGCGCATCGGCGCCGAATTCGTCGATGAGCGTCAACGGATCGACGACGTTGCCTTTCGTCTTCGACATTTTCTGGCCCTTCTCGTCCAGCACGCGCGTGTGGATGAACACGGTGCGGAAGGGCACGTCGCCCATGAAATGCAGGCCCATCATCATCATACGGGCGACCCAGAAGAAGATGATGTCGAAGCCGGTGACGAGCACGCTGGTGGGATAATAGCGCGCCAGCTCCGGCGTCTTGTCGGGCCAGCCCAAGGTCGAGAAAGGCCACAGCGCGGACGAGAACCATGTGTCCAGCACGTCGGGGTCGCGATACCACGTTGGCTTTAGCGTTGGGTCTGCTCTTTCGTTCCAGTCAGGTGGAAACGTTTTTGCGTTGTGCTTTCCTGCAAGCTCCTTTGCCTCGTCCTCGGTCTCTGCGCAAAAGGCATTGCCAAAAGCATCATACCAAACTGGAATCTGATGGCCCCACCACACCTGGCGGGAGATGCACCAGGGATGGATGTTGCGCATCCAGTTGAAATAGACGTTCGCCCACTGCTCCGGCACGAAGCGGGTGCGACCCTCTTCGACGGCTTTGATAGCCTTCTCGGCGAGCGGGCGCACGTCGAGATACCATTGCTCGGTGAGATAGGGCTCAAGCACGACGGTCTTGGTCTTTTCGTCATGCGGCACGGCGTGCGTGATCGGTTCGATTTTGTCGATCAGCTCCAGTGCTTCCAGATCGCTGACGATGATTTTGCGAGCTTCAAAGCGGTCTAAGCCACGATATGCTCTCGGCACAAAGCCTACAGCAGGCGAATTAAGACCAGTCGTCCCCGCGACTTCAACGTGAATGGTTCCGGGCTCTTCATCTGAAACGATCTTGCCGTCTTTCGTCAGGATGTTGATGAGCGGCAGGTTGTGCCGCTTGCCCACTTCGAAATCGTCGAAATCATGCGCCGGCGTGATCTTGACGGCGCCGGTGCCTTTTGCGGGGTCGGAATGCTCATCAGCAATTATGCGGATCAGTCGGTTGGCGAGCGGCAGGCGCACCTGCTTGCCGACAAGATCCTTGTAGCGTTCGTCGTCGGGATGAACGGCCACGGCGGCGTCGCCCAGCATCGTTTCGGGACGCGTGGTGGCGACCGTGATGAACTGGCCCATCCGGCCTTCGATCGGATATTTGATGTACCAGAGGTGGCCCTTGACCTCGATGTTCTCCACTTCGAGGTCGGACACGGCCGTCTGCAGGCGCGGATCCCAATTGACCAGCCGTTTGTCCTTGTAGATCAGCCCTTCGCGGTGAAGCTCGACGAACACCTTCAGAACCGCGCGCGACAGCCCCTCGTCCATCGTGAAGCGTTCGCGCGACCAGTCGCAGGATGCGCCAAGCCGGCGCAATTGCTGCACGATCGCGCCGCCATACTCGTCTTTCCATTTCCACACCGCTTCGAGGAATTTCTCGCGGCCCATCGCGATGCGGCTTTGCTGCCGCTGGGCCAGATCCCGCTCGACGACAAGCTGGGTCGAGATGCCGGCGTGATCGGTGCCCGGCTGCCACAACACGTCCTTGCCGCGCATCCGTTCGAAGCGCGCCAGCAAATCCTGCAGCGTGTTGTTGAGCGCATGGCCGATATGGAGCCGGCCGGTGACGTTGGGGGGCGGGATGACGAGGCAGAAGGTTTCGGCGCCGGGCCGGCGGCCTGCACGGAACGCGCCGGACGCCTCCCATTGCGCATAGATGCGCCGTTCCACCTCTGCGGGCTGGAAATTCTTGTCGAGCATGACGGAAAGCCTCTTGAGCGCGGACCGGCGGGTTGTTCGTCAAACCGTCCGGAGGTGCGATCGTCAAGAGGCAATCCCGGATCGGCCGACTGGCCGGTCCCGGATTGAACGATGGGATCAGCCGGTCTTGCGGCTGCGTGAGCCGCGCAATTCCTTTTCTACCGCCGCTTCCAGCAGGGGCTGGAAGTGCTCGTCCAGCCATTCCTGGATGACGGGCTTCATGCGCGCGACGACGGCGTCGGTGTTCGCGTCGAGCCATTGGCGCAGAACAGGCTCGAATTTGTCGCGGATGGCCTGGTCGAAGACCGCTTCCACCGTCCGGCCGTCGACCGGCGCCACAGCCGCCGTGGTGTCGCGCGGCTGGGACGTCGGGGGTTGATAGCCCGAGATCGCATCGTCGAATGCCTTGCGGGTCTTGTCCGAAAACAATCCGTCGCTGGTCTGTGCAGTGGCCGGGCTACTCACATGGGCCTCCTCGATCGACTGGAACACAACATCGTCCACGGGCTTGATCGGCGCCGGCGGCGGCGCAGCCGCCACAACCACGGGGGCCGGCGCCGGAACGGGCTCTTCGCGCAGCTCCTGCGTCAATTCCAGAACTTCGCCCTCATCCGCCTTCGCCGCCGGGGCGGCAGCCTGCGCGGGCGCAGCTTCGGGGGAGTCCTCGGAAATGATTTTCCGGATGGAGGCGAGAATTTCCTCCATCGTAGGTTCGTGCTGCGGGGTCGAAGGGCTTGCCATCTCTGAACTCCGGAACGCGCGAGTGTGGACCGCGCTGAAACCCTATGACAGTTACCCAAAGAAGGAAAGACGGAGTTAATGCGCGAGCACGCAATTGTGCCGTGTTAGCAGACTGTTAGTCGCCGAAGCCGAACCAGCGCGAGGCATTGTCGTTGTAATAGGCCCGGGGATCGTAGAGCTGGACGTGAAGAGCCAGCCGTTTCGCGGTCAATTGACCGATCGCGGAAAGGATCTGGTAAGCCGCAACACACGCGTCATGTTGCGAAACGACGACCGCCACCTCCGAATTGAGCAGTTCCTGCTCGGCATTGAGGACGTCGAGAACCGTGCGTGAACCGACCTGTTGCTCCTGCTTGACGCCGTCATATGCCACCTGATCGGCCTGGACCTGGGCCTTGTTCGAGGCGATCGCGGCTTGTGCGGAGGTAAAACTCTGCCACGCGCTGCGGGTGGCGTCCGCCACTTGCCGCTCGGCATCCGACACGGCCATTTGGGCCTGGCTCTTCTGCTCTTTCGCCTGACGCACCAGGGATTCGTCGGCGCCGCCCTGATAGATGGGGATGGTCAGGTTGCCCAACACGGAGGTCACGTTCGCAGCACCGTTACCCAGGCCGGACAAGGGCGAGTCCGCCTCGTACTGATACTGTCCCTGGACGGACAATTGCGGCGCGAGCGCGCCCGCCGCGTCGTCCACCGCATAATCGGCCGCTTTCACATTCTCCTGCGCCTGGGTCAGGAACGGGTTCTGCTGCAGCGCAAGCTGGAGCGCCTGTTCCTCCTGATGCGGAAGTGCCGGCAGCGGCGGCTGGTCCTCCAGCGTCTCGGCAGGCCGCCCGATATAATGCTCGAAATTCGACCGGCTGATGGAAAGTTGCCCCTCGGCGGCGACCTCGTCGGACTGCGCGCCCGACAGCCGCGCCTGGGCCTGGGCCACGTCGGTCCGCGTCAGTTCGCCGACCTTGAACTGTTCCTGCGTCGCATCGAGCTGTTTCTGAAGCACCGAGACGTTATTCTCCCGGAGTTTGAGCGTTGCCAAATCGCGGACCACGTTCATGTAGGCGGTCACGCCATTGAGCAGCACGTCCTGTTCCGTGCCCAGCAGTTGAGATTCTCCGGCGCGTACCAGCGCCTTGGCGCGGCCGATTTCGGCGTAGGTACGCCCGCCGCGGAAGATGGGTTCGGTGACTGTGACCTGGCCCGCAATAGGGTGGGCGCTGAACGTCCCCTCGGCACCCAGCCCGAAATTCTCATAGCCGTAGGAACCGCCGATATTGATGGTCGGCCGCCAGCCGGCATTGGCCTGGGCCACGTTTTCGTCGGTCGCCCTGAGGCTCGCCCGCTGGGCATCCAGTTGTGGGTTGGTCTCGTAGGCGACGCTGAGGGCTTCATTGAGCGTGAAGACTTCCGCCGACGCTCCGCCGGCCCAAACGCCCGCAAGCACCAGAACGGACGCCATCACGCAGATTTTCGCCATCCCCGAACTCCGCTCGCCCTTGACGCAACCCAGTCGCTTATCTGGGCACTCTAGAACACAAATCCAACCTTCTGCCGGAAACCCGGCAACAAGGGCGCCGACGCGTCGAAGGCGGCCCGGCTGCCGATGCGACCGCTCCGGCGGAGGTAGAGATGGGCGCGGCCCTGCGCACCCGACTGGACGACGGCGACCAGTCGGCCGCCTTCGGCCAGTTGCGCTAGGAGCGCGTCCGGGACTTTTTCGACGGCGCCGTTTACAATGATCGCGTCATAGGGCGCGCCGGCGCGGAATCCGTCCGCGAGAACACCCTGCACGACGATGGCGTTCGTGGCGCCCACGGCCGGAACCATGTCGGATGCCACGCGGACGAGTTCGGCGTCCTGCTCCAGCCCGGTCACCTTCGCTGCAAGACGGGCGATAATTGCCGTCGAATAGCCTGTCGTGCATCCCACATCGAGCACGCTGTCGCCCGCCCCGATCTCGGCCAGCTGAACCAGCTTCGACAAAACCCTGGGGTCCAGGAGGTATCGGTTCGCGACCACCTCGACCGGCGCGTCGGCATAGGCGATCGCGCGCCTGGACGCCGGCACGAATCGCTCGCGGGGTATTTCGCGCATCGCCACGTGGATGCGCATGTCGGTCACGTCGTTCGCGCGCACCTGCGAATCGACCATATTCAGGCGCTGGGCTTCGTAGTCCGGCATCGGCTTGATTCGGGGGGTTGCGGCGCGCGGGCTTATACGTTGCCGGGTCCACTGTGACAACGCGGGGCCCCTGCCGTTCAACCGGCCGGATTGTGGTTCGTCGCCGCGATCTGATATAGGACGCGCCTCCCCGGCCACGTGGCGGAGTGGTTACGCAGCGGTCTGCAAAACCGTTTACCCCGGTTCAATTCCGGGCGTGGCCTCCAAATCTTCCCCCGCATTCCCGAATTATATCAAATTCTGGTAGGTCCGGTTAAGGATTTGTTAACCTTAGCATGGCACCTTGCGCTCGTCTTCCCTTGAAGACACCCCACCATTACCCAACGCCTTGGGGCCGGGCTAACACCCGGCCCTTTTTTCTTGCCGCGGGCTTAAATCGACATCGACCCGGCGACCGGCCTCGCCAAGACGCCTTCGAGTGTTCGGCGCCGCATCTTCAAATCGGGGTCGCGAAGCCGCCAAATCGGTCCGAAATATTCCGCGACGCCGATGTAGCCATGTGGATTGCGATAGGCTAACAACGCGCCCCAAGTTCCCCGGTAGCTCAGTCGGTAGAGCAAGCGGCTGTTAACCGCTGGGTCGCTGGTTCGAGTCCGGCCCGGGGAGCCAATAACTTCCACGCCTTGCGCCGAGAGATGCGCGCTGTCAGTGCCGAACATGTCAGGGATGGCGACGCCCGGCGCATTCTCGTTCGCCTGGATCGCCCGGACATCGCGGCGGCTGCCGAAGAAATGAACGTGCCGGGGTTCGACTTCCACGCCCTGGAGGGACACAAGCCGATCCGCTACATCGTTCACGTCAACGGTTCATGGTGCGTGACATTCGAATTTCAGAAAGGCGATGCGAGGCGCGCCCGGACTATCCTGCTTGGCGACGAAAAACAGACCGTGAACGTGGGAACCATTTCCATATCGGGACGTTTGAAGAATACTGGCCCTGCGCGTAGGGTTAATTCCCAGGCGGCAGGCAGCCGACAATCTATCGAGGGATACCCCATGAGAAATCTCTTTCTGGGCGCGGCGTCGGCCGCGCTGCTTATGAGCGCGCCGGTCGCATTGGCCGATACGACGCCTGCCGCACAATTCGATTACGGCGTCTACAGAAGCGGCGAGCAGCCGTCGCTGGACAATGTGCAGCTCTACATCTTCGGCGGTCAAAACTACTGCTGGTACGACAGCGGCTGGCAAGGCCCGGGCTATTACTGGTGCGGCTATGCCTGGCGCCGCGGCTATGGCTGGGGCGGCGGCTATGGCTGGCACGGCTGGGGCGGCGGTCATGCGGGCTGGGGTCACGGCGGATGGGGTCATGGCGGTCATGGCGGCTGGGGCCATAGTGGTCATGGCCACTGGGGCGGACACGGTCACGGTCCGCACCACCACTAAATCGATGCGCGATTTCGGCTGCCGCGGATCGTGGCAGCCGATGTCGGCTTAAGTCCGCAATCCTGACGGCATCGCTTTCGCGCTGGGAGCGATCGAAGTGCGTCCCGTGACCCGCCAAATTTTTACGCGTCGCAAATGTCACCCTTGCGCCGCGTTGCCGCGAGGTTGGCTTGAACGCCCTGAACCCGGCCATTAGGTTCGAGCGGAACACGCTATCCCTTTCCCGGGCCGATGGACATCAAGCACGACGCTCTGGCCGCGATCGGCAATACTCCGCTGATCCGTCTCAGACGCGCTTCCGAGCTCACCGGCTGCGAAATCCTCGGCAAGGCCGAGTTCATGAATCCGGGCCAGTCGGTCAAGGACCGCGCGGCGCTGTTCATCGTCGCGACGCGATGGAGCGCGGCGACACTCCGGCCGGGCGGCATCGTCGTCGAAGGCACGGCCGGCAATACGGGATCGGACTTGCGGTCGTCGGCAACGCGCTCGGGTTCCGCACGCGTCATCGTCATTCCCGATACGCAGAGCCAGGAAAAAAAGGATGCGTTGCGGCTCCTGGGCGCGCAGCTGATCGAAGTCCCTGCCGTGCCCTACAAGGATCCCGAACAATTACGTGAAATTCTCCGGCCGGCTGGCCGCGCAACTGGCGCAAACGGAAGCCGCAAGGGCGCGATCTGGGCCAATCAGTTCGACAATCTCGCCAACCGCCGCGCGCATATCGAAACGACCGGGCCGGAAATCTGGCGCCAGACGGAAGGCAAGGTCGACGGATTCACCTGCGCGGTCGGCACGGGCGGCACGCTCGCGGGCGTCGCCTTTGCGCTCAAGGCGCGCAATCCGGACATTCGCATCGCCGCCGCCGATCCCATGGGCGCGGCAATCTACAGCTGGATCAAGACCGGCGAACTGAAAGCCGAAGGTTCACTCCATCACCGAAGGCATCGGCCAGAGCCGGGTGACGGCCAATCTCGAAGGCGCGCCGATCGACGATGCGTTTCAAATCACCGATGAAGAGGCGCTCCCGATCCTCTTCGATCTTCTGGAGCACGAAGGCCTTTGCCTGGGCGGCTCGAGCGGCATCAATATCGCGGGCGCCATCCGGCTTGCGCGCGGCAATTGGGCCCGGGCCACACCATCGTCACCATTCTCTGCCGACTTCGGCACCCGCTATCAGAGCGAAGCTGTTCAATCCCGAATTCCTGCGGTCGAAAGGATCTGCCCGTGCCGCATTGGCTTGCCGAGCCGCCAGGCGCCATGTGCGACTGCCCTTCGTGCGATGAAACCCGCCTCGCCCCTCGTTTCCACCGAATGGCTCGCCGCAGCATCTGGACAGCGCCCGATGTGCGCGTCGCGGACGCCTCGTGGTATCTGCCGCAGGCCGGCCGCGATGCGCGCGGCGGAATATCGCGCGGCGCATATTCCCGGCGCGGTGTTCTTCGACATCGACGATCTTTCCGATGAGACGAGCCCCCTGCCGCATATGCTGGCGCCGGCGGCGAAATTCGCGAGCCGCATGCGCAGGCTCGGACTCGGCGACGGCAATCTATCGTCGTCTATGACGGCGCGGGCATCTATTCCGCGCCGCGCGCCTGGTGGATGCTGCGCGCGATGGGCCACGAGGAAGTCGCCGTGCTCGATGGCGGCTTTCCCAAATGGAAGCGCGAAGGCCGCGCGATCGAGGACCTGATCGCCGCAGCCCTATCCGCGCCATTTCACGCCGCGGCCGAACAACGCGCTGTCTGCGCGATTTCGGCCAGGTGTGCGCGATCTTTGAACTCGCAGCGCGAGCAGATAGTCGATGCGCGCAGCGCCGGCCGCTTTGCCGGGCAAGGAAGCCGGAACCGCGCCCCGGCGTGCGGCCCGGCCATATCCCGGGCAGCCTGAATATTCCGTACACGGAGCTGATCGAGGCGGACGGCATCTTCAAATCGCGGCGAGATGCTGGCGCAGCGTGTTCGCCGGAACACGGCGTCGATCCCGCCAGGCCGTGCGTCACCACCTGCGGCTCCGGCATCACCGCCGCGATCGCGCTTCTGGCGCTGGCGCAATTGGATGCGAAACGCGCGGCGCTCTATGACGGCTCATGGGCCGAATGGGGCGCGCACGCGCGAAGCGCCGGTCGAGGCCGCCATGACGAAGAAAGCGGGGCCGCGGCGCGTGCCTACGGTCGTCACGTTTCTCGAGCTGTCTCGCGCCCCTCTGCGCTGCCGCCGCCGCAGCCCAAGGTCAAGCTCGCCATCCTGCGCGCCGAGCGTCCGCCGGTGCATTTCTATCGTTATCTCTACGACGCCGTCGGGCGCGACTATAAATGGGTCGACCGGAAGAAACTGAGCGACGCCGCGCTGGCCGAAATCGTCCAGGACCCGCGCGTCGAGCTTTATGTTCTGTATGTCGAAGGCTGCACCGGCCGGAATGGCGGAGCTCGATTTTCGGGACGACGGCATCGGCCAGCTCGCCTATTTCGGTCTGATCCCCGAATTCTCGGCCGCCGGCTCGGGCTTCTTCTTCCTCTATCACGCGTCGCTCAACGCCTGGGCGCGGCCGATCTCGAAGCTGCTGGTCAACACCTGCACGCTCGACCATCCCGCGCGCGCTGCCGCTCTATCAGCGGGTGGGCTTCGCCCCCTATAGCCGCGAAGAACGCTACATCGAAATGCCCTAAGCCCTGGCCCCGAACACGAATCGTGGAGGGCCATTTCCTTCGCGGCATCGGAGTAGGCATGCTCCTGCCGCGCCAAAGGTAACAGGGGAGTGCTGGGGGATGACGACGGCAAGACGCGGCGGCCACACCGAGGGACCGCAACTATTCGGCCACCCACGCGGGCTGACCTATCTGTTCACGACGGAAATGTGGGAGCGCTTCTCCTATTACGGGATGCGCGCGATCCTCGTCCTGTATCTGACGAACTTCCTTCTTCTGTCCGGCCAGGCTGAACACGTCGCCGGCTGCATACCCTCAAGGGCGCGTTCGTGGCGTCGACCGGCCGGTCGCTGGGCGTCCAGCCACTCTCGTCGCTGATCTATGGCACTTACACGGCGTTTGTGTATCTCACGCCGTTTTTCGGCGGGATATTGGCGGATCGCTATCTGGGCCAGCGCATTACGGTCATCATCGGCGGCCTTATCATGGCTGTCGCCGAATTCACTCTGATGTCGCCGCAGTTGTTTTTCTTTGGCCTGTTGCTTGCTCATCATCGGCAATGGCTTCTTCAAGCCCAACATCTCCACGCAGGTCGGCAATCTCTACAAGCCCGGCGACAGCCGCATCGACCGCGCCTATTCGATCTTCTATGTCGGCATCAATGTCGGCGCGTTCTTTTCACCTCTTGTCTGCGGTACGCTTGGAGAGGATGTCGGCTATCAGTGGGGCTTCTTCGCGGCCGGCGTGGGCATGCTGATCGGGCAATTGATCTATTTGTTTGCGCTGCGCACTCTGCCGCCAGACCGCCTCGCCACGCTTGAAGGCTAAGCCGACAGGAAAAGAGAAACTCACGGCGCAGCGACTGGAAAGCGGTTACTGGCTTGATCCTGCTGTGCATTCCAACGACTCTCTTCTGGGCTGTCTACGAACAGCAGGGCAACACGATCAGCTTTGGGCGCAGGACTTTACCGACAGCGGCTGCATTCCGGGCCTCATCAATTGGCAAATTCCATACGACTTGGTTCCAAGCCTTCAATCCGTTCATGATTTTGGCGTTTACGCCCGTTCGTGGTGGGCTTGTGGGTGTTCCAGGCGAACAGAAAGAAAGAGCCATCGACCGTCACTAAGATGGCGATCGGCAATTTCCTGCTTGCCGTATCTTATCTGATCATGGCTGCGGCGGCCTATGTCACTGGGGCGACAGGCCATGCGAGCTGGCTGTGGCTTTTCGCTTTCTTCGCGGTCATCACATTCGGGCGAATTTATCTTTCGCCCATCGGGCTGGCCTTGGTCGCGCGCGTTGCGCCGCCCAAATTCTTTCGATGATGATGGGCCTCTGGTTCATTACCAGTTTCGTCGGCAACCTACTGCAGGGTTACATTGGCAGCTTTTTCAGTCAGATGGATAAGGTGCAGTTTTTCCTTCTGTGCGCGAGCGTCGGAGCGTCTGCGGAGCGTGATCACCTGGCTCTTCGACCGTCCGCTTCGATCGATTCTCGAGGCCAAACCGCCCCACATTCCTGTCGCGGCCTGAGCCGCAATGCAGCCATCCGCATATGGTGCGCAACACGCACACCAGGTGGATAAACGGCCGCGCGTGAAAGACAGTGGCGGATGACGAGGCCTTCAAGAAGGAGACGATCGCGGTTCATGCCGGCCGCATGAGCCGCGAGCATTTCGGCGTGGTCAATACGCCGGTCTATCGCGCCTCGACGATCCTCTTATCCCGATCTGGCCACGCTGGAATCCGGCAATGTGCCTTATTTCTATGGCCGTCGCGGAACGCCGTCGTCGCAGAAGCCTCGAAGACGCCGTCACCGCGCTTGAAGGCGGCGTGCGAACCGTCGTTGCCCGTCGGGACAAGCGCGATCACGCCCGCGATCCTGTCCGTCTGCAGTGCGGGCGATCATCTCCTGATGGTCGATACCTGCTACGGGCCGACGCGCGCTTTCTGCGACAAGCAGCCTGAGCCGCTTGGGCGTCGAGACGACCTATTACGATCCGCTCGCCGGCCGCGACATCGAGCGACTTGTTCCGCGCCAACACCAAGGCCGTGTTCTGCGAAAGCCCCGGCTCGCTCACATTCGAAGTGCAGGACGTTCCCGCGATCGCCGAGACTGGCGCATGCGCGAGGGCGCGTCCGTGCTGCTCGACAATACCTGGGCGACGCCGCTCTTCTTCGACGCATTCGCGCATGGCGTCGACCTGTCGATCCAGGCGGCGACCAAATATGTCGGCGGCCACGCCGATGTGATGATCGGCTACGTGACGGCGAACGAGAGCCCATGCGAGCAGCTTGTCGGATACCCACGCCGAATCTCGGCCTCTATGCCAGCGGCGACGATTGTTTTCTAGCCTTGCGCGGGCTTCGCACCATGCCGGTGCGCCTCAAGCGCCACGAGGAAACGGCGCTCAAGCTGGCGCGCTGGCTGAAAGCGCGGCCCGAAGTGTCCCGCGTGCTGCATCCCGCGCTCGAAGACGATCCCGGACATGCCATCTGGAAGCGCGATTTCAAGGGCGCCAGCGGGCTCTTCGGTGTCGTCTTCAAGCCCGTGCAGCAACACGCGCTTGCCGCTTTCATCGACGGGCTGCAGCATTTCGGCCTCGGCTATTCCTGGGGCGGCTATGAAAGCCTGATCGTGCCCGCACACATCACGCGCACGGCGCGCCAGTTCGACGCCGAAGGCCCGGTCATGCGCATTCACGCCGGGCTCGAAGATGCCGGCGATCTGATCGCCGATCTGGACGGCGGGATTGAATCGAATGAAGAGCGCCGCATGAGCGAGCCGACGATATCGCGCGACGAATTCCTGTCGACCGTCGCATTCAATGCCGATGGCCTCGTTCCCGTGATCGCGCAGGATCGCAAGACGGGCGCCGTGCTCATGCTGGCATGGACCAACCGCGAGACGCTGTTGCGAACTCTGGAGACGGGCGACGTCACCTATTGGTCGCGGTCGCGCAACGAAGTCTGGCGCAAGGGCGAAACCGTCGGGACACACGCAGCGCCTGGTCGAAGCCTGGGTCGATTGCGACGGCGACGCGCTGCTGTTCAAGGTCGATCAGACGGGCCCCGCCTGCCACACCGGCGCGCCCGCCTGTTTCTTTCGAAAGGCAGGCGGCTAGACAACTTCCGGCCGCCGATGGCGTTCTCAGACAATTAGGTCGTTTCTGCCCAAGTTAATTGCCGGCTCGCTTGGTATCTCCTCCGTCTTCCCGGAGGGGTCCATGCCATCCAAATTCTTCCGCCATTGGTACATGCCGCTCGCCGTATGTTGCGGCGCGACCTCCTTATCGCTCGCGCCGTCGATTGCACTTGCAAGCGGCAAGCTCGTCGTGGCCCAGAACGACGAGGCTTCTCCCGAGCCCGCGCAGCCTCCGGCGTCGGCGGGGTTTCCCGACGTCGCGCTGATCCATTACGCGGAGTCGTCCGGGCAGCGTTCATTCATGGACACGTCCTCCCTGACGGCCACGGTCACGTTGCGCGCGGTCAACAACGGCGCCGCTGCGACCGGTCCCGTGCTTGTCTCCATCACCGATGCCCATTCGCTGATGAAACAGACGACGCCCGCGCAAATGATCGACGCGCTCAAACCCGGCGAGTCCTCGAGCCCGATCACCATTCAACTCGCAGCGACGATGCCCGTGCCGAAATCCCAGGCAAATCAGGCTAGCCCAACGCCCCAGTTCGCCGACTGGAAGACGGCATACGACACGCTTTGCGGCGTCGATCTTCTCGCGGCGATGGTTTCGGCCGGTTCTCAATCGGCGACCGCGGCAAGCGATCGAAAGCAGGAATATCTTTACCAGGGCTACGGCAATTCGAAACCGTGGGACGAAGGCCATCCCATACCGATGGCCAACATCTGCGACGACACCCAATGCGTCTCGATCCACCACGTCGCCAGAAGCATCTACAAGATGATCGGCTGCAAGGTGGTGGGCTATGCGTTCTTCGTGGGCGACGGTCTCGACCCGTCACGAGGAATGTTCGGCGGCTTCGGCGAAGCGCGCACGAGCCTCACGCCCCCGGCGGCCTGGTTTGCGCCCACGACGAAAATGCAGATCGCCAGCTCAAGCAAGGTGCTGACGGCGCTTGCGGGCATCCGCGTGCTGGGCAGCCGCATCGACGATCCCGCTTATCCATATTTCCCGTCGGACTGGAGAATGCCTCAAACCAGCATCGTGAAGAACATCACGTTCCGGCAATTCCTGTCGCAAACGAGCGGCGTTCAGCAATATTACACGGCCTCGGTTTACGCGACGGCCGATGCGCTGGAGGCATTTTACACCCAGCCGCTTCCTAACCCCGATGCGCCGAAAAGCTGTCCGGGATCGCACGCCAATCCGCGCAATATTCCGAACCCGATCGTGACGGACAGGACGCCGTGCTATTCGAATGCGAATTTCGGCATCATGCGTTTGGCGCTCCCGCGCGCCGGCGGCGCCCGGACCGACAACCCGGAAGAACTCGCGGAGAATTACGTCCGTCAGGTGCAGGACAATGTGTTCGCGCCCGTGGGGGTACAGAACGTCGCTTGCAGGCCGCCCGCCGATCCGAGGGCGTACGCGCTTCTCTATCAATATCCGGGAGACCGGGTCTGGCACGATTGGGGGAACACGACGCTCGCCTGCGGCGATTGGGGCTGGTATGTGTCGGTCGAGGATTATGCAAAGGTTCTGGTGAGCCTGAATTCGGCCGACCATAGAATCCTCACCGATTGCCAGTTCAACGACATGGAAACGAACCCGGCGAGCCATCCCATCGGCTGGGACGTGAAAAACGACGGCCCGACGCGTCGTTGGCTGGAGAAGAATGGCCAGGAAGGCATGGGCGGCGCGACCCAGACGACGTCGGTCGGCATCTATGGCGGCCACAGCGGATGCGCCGGCAGCGGCACGTCGCCGGTTGGAGGCGTTGCCGGCGTCTTGTTCATCAATTCCGACGTTCAGGATCAGCCGACGGCGGCAGCATGGACGGTCCTGACCAGGGTTTTCAGGAGCGCGGTGACACCGAAGACGTAGGGGCGGCGTTCCGGTCCGACACGATCGGGCTGCTATTCGAATATCGCCTTCAGATGCGCATTGAGGAATTTTCCGGCGGGATCGAGCTTGCGCCGCAAGAGCCGGAACCGTTCGAACTCGGGATAGAGCGCGGCGAATTCGGCGCCGGAGCGCGTGTGCCGTTTGCCCCAATGCGGCCGGCCCTCATAGCGGCGGAAAATCGCCTCACAGGCGCCGAAGAGCGCAGTCGTGTCGACCTTGCGATATTGATGCACGGCGATGGTCGCGCTCTCGCGGCCGAAAAACGGGCTCAGCCACACGTCGTCGGCCGCGACGCTGCGATATTCGAGCGGGAAGCCGGTGTTGATCTTCTTCTTGCGGATGGTCTGGACGACTTCGCGCACGCAATCGGGACCGCTTGCATAAGGCACCGCATATTCCATTTCGTTGAAGCGGATGTTGCGCGGGCTGGGAAACGCCTCGTGACTCCAGCGGGCGTGCGCCTTGCCCGGCATCAGGCGTGAAAAAAGCCCATGTGAAGGCTTCAGAAGGAACGGCGCGTAAGGCAGCGCCTCGTTGATGGCGGCGAACGCGTTCATGTCGAAGCCGACCTGCTCGCCGCGCTTGCGCAACTCGTCGGCACTGCGCGGTTCCGGCGCGTCTTCGCTGGTTTCGTTCAGCGTCTTGCAGATTGCGTGGTCGGCATAGGGGAACCAGAAGAATTCGAAATGCCGGTTGCCCGCGACAAGCGAATCGAGCTGCCGGAACAATTCGTCGGGATGAAGCAGGAAGCTCTTTTCGACCAGACGATAGGCGGGCCGCACCTGCATCGAAATCGTGGTCATCACGCCCAGCGTGCCCATCGCGCAGCGGCCGGCCGCGAAAATCTCCGCGTTTTCGGTTGCCGTGCAATTCAGGACTTCGCCGCTCGCCAATATGATGCGAAATCCTGCGACTTCGCCCGAGAAGCCCTTGAGCGTGCGTCCCGTGCCGTGCGTGCCGGTGCCGACCACGCCGCCCAGCGTCTGCCGGTCGATGTCGCCCATGTTCTTGAGACCGAAACCGTTGCCGTGAAGCGCCGGCCCCAGTGCCCAAAGCGGCGTCCCGGCCGCCGCGGTCGCGACCAACTTCGCCTTGTCGACGGATTTGAGGCCGGTGAACGCGCCGAGATCGACCAGCGTTCCGTCGCTCGCGCAGAGCGGCGTGAAGGAGTGACCCGTGCCCGGCGCGCGCACCACGCCTTCGGCGCGGCGAATGGCGGCGGCAAGTTCCACTTCGTCTTTCGGCGCGATGATCTGGCGCGGCTTGCAGGTCACTGCACCCGACCAGTTCGACCATTTGCCGCCGACAATCTTCATGCCCTGCTCCGCCCGCCTCGAAATCCGGCCGCGGTCTTGTAGCGCGGGCCGCGCCGCCGTCAACCGCTCGGGCGAAAGGGTCAGATGTCGGCGAAACGGGGCGCGCGTTTTTCGAGGAAATGCGCCACGCCTTCCTTGAATTCGGGGCCGGCAAGGCTCTTTTTCATTTCCTCGTCGGCGACAGCAAGCGACTCGTTGAAATCCTGGAAGTTTGCCTTCCAGACCTGCGCCTTCATGATCGCCATGGAGCGCGGCGACACGGTGTCGGCCATATGTTGCGCATACGCATGGACGTTGCTCATGAATGTCTCCAGCGGAAACGTCCGGTTCACGAGGCCCATGCGTTGCGCCTCTTCTGCCGGAATCTTGCGCGCCGAAAGCAGGAGGTCGAGCGCATTCGCCTGCCCCACGAGCCGCGGCAGCAGCCAGCTGATACCGTGCTCCGCGATCAGCCCGCGTTGCGCGAACGACGTGGTGAAGACGGCCTTGTCCGCCGCGAAACGAATATCGGCGTAAAGCGCCATCACGAGTCCAATTCCCGCGATCGGTCCGTTGATCGCGGCGATGATCGGTTTCTTGACGCGCACGAAATAACCGAAACGTTCGGCGTCCTTGAAATCCGTCGAGAGGTCCGGCCCGTGCGACGAGCGGAAATCGGGCTCCTTCTTATGCGCCGTAGCGCGACCCGAATTTCCGCCGCCGCTCGCGGTCTCGGACAACAATTCCATGTCGGCGCCCGCGCAAAATCCGCGACCGGCGCCCGTCAGCAGGATGACGCGAACATTCGCATCGTTCGCGGCCTCGGCCATTGCGCGCTTCACGCCATCCGCAATCCCGGCATTGTAGGCGTTCAGCCGGTCGGGCCGGTTGAGCGTGATCGTCGCGATGCGATCCTTCACGTCGTATAGAACGTCGTTGGTTCCGGTCACGATATCCTCCGCGGCGGCGGTTGCGTATGGTCGGGGCGCATGTTCCCATATCCGGCCGCGACTTCAAGACCGGAAGGAACGCCCATGAGCCCGTATCGCGATATTCTGTTCGAAACGCCCGAACCCCGGATCGCGCAGATCGTGCTGAACCGGCCGGCGCATCTGAACGCCTATACGGGCGCCATGTGCAACGATCTCGTGGCCGCGCTCGCGCATTACGTCGAGGAAGACGATCTGCGCTGTCTTGTGATCACGGGCGCCGGGCGCGGGTTCTGCTCGGGCGGCGACATCAGCGGCGAAGATCCCGACCGGCCGGACTACAAGAACAAGCAATTGGGCTTCGGCCACGAGATGCGCGTGGGCATGCATCGCGTCGTGGCGGCGCTGCATCGCATCGACAAACCCGTCATCGCGATGGTCAACGGACCGGCCGTCGCCGGCGGCCTGACGCTCGCGCTGGCTTGCGATTTTCGCATCGCGGCGGATACCGCCAGACTGGGCGACACGTCGGGCCGTTTCGGCCTCCTGCCCGATGAAGGCGGTGCGTGGCTCTTTCCCCGCGCCATGGGCCTCGATCGGGCGCTCAAGATGACGTTGCTGCACGAAGTCTATCCGGCGGGCGAAGCGCTGAAGCTTGGGCTGGTGACGGAAGTCGTGCCCGCGGCGGAGCTGAAAACCCGCACTTTCGAATTTGCCCGCGCGCTAGCTGGGAAGGCGCCGCTCGCGGTGCGTCTTGCCAAGAGCATGATGCGGTTCGGCTTGAGCGCGTCGCTCGATCATTCGTTGAACGATGCGGCCTTCGCCGTGATGATCGCCAATCCCAGCGAAGACGTGCGCGAAGGCATCGCCGCGTTCTTCGCCAAGCGCGAGCCGGAATTCAAAGGACGCTGAGTTGATCCAACAATTGCGCCGTAGCGGGGCGGAGATGTCGTTCTCCGTCAATTCGCGTCGCGGACCGCGAGCGCATTCGCAAACAGGGCGCTCCGGAACAAGCATTACGCCTCAGCCCAAGAATTCCCTTCAATTGCGCAGTAGTCATTCGGCGGCATTTCGATCGCGCCATCGGCGCGCGCTCGGGATGTTGGCGGAGGGACGTCGAATCCGATACTCAAACGAGGCAATGTTATGAAACGCGAAAGCCGCAATATTCTCATCGCAGCCGCAGGCAGCGCGATCGCACTTCTGCTGTCGGCGAACGCCGCAAATGCCGGCCCGGTGCTGATTGTTCAGCGCCCGGGACCAAGCCCGGTCAAGCTGGCTCATCCGGTTCCGGGACTTGTCGCCCACAAGCCCCAGGTCAGCCTTCCGGTTTTCAAGAATGCCGCCGGAAACCATTTTCTCGCGCCCAACGCTCATCCCCAACTGATTCATCCGTTGAACGGCCATTATTTTTCGTTCGGGGGGCATTCCTTCCCGCAATTTGCGGTGCCGGTGTACCAGTGGCCTCAAGGCTACGGCTATACGCACTACTCCATCGGGGACAGCTTCCCACAGGCCTTCTGGATGCCGCGCTATGTCATCGCCGACTACGCGAACTACAATCTCGACGCGCCGCCGCCCGGCTATCAATGGGTTCGCTTCGGGCCCGATCTGTTGCTGGTCAATGTGGGTACGGGACAGATCGCGCAGGCTGCTTACGGCGCCTTCATCGAAACCAACGGACCGCCCCAGGGCGGCTATGCCGGTCAGTGATCGGCGACAAATAGCGGCGTGTTACGGCGGGGACCGGCGCGCGTGTTTCGCGTGCGCCGGCTTCGCACTCGACCAGGCCGTATCGTCATTGCCGGCCAGCGCGCTCAGGCGGATCGGCGCGTGTGTCGCCACCTTGTCGGAGGCGTCTGCCGGCCCGGCCGAAGTAGCCGCGTCATCGGGAAGAGCCGTCTGAGCGTCGGTGGCGTCGCCCACCGTCGACATGACGATTTTGGTGCCTTCGACCAAACCTGCCGCGGCCGCGGGCGTCACTGCGGCGGCCAGTGCCGAGATCGCAATCTGCGCGGCAAGCCGTTTGAATTTGATCCTGTTCATCAAGGCGTTCTTCCGTTTCCCCACGACGCCCAACCCTCCCGGCCGCTACAAGAAAAGAACGCCCCCGCGACGCGGTTGTTTCCGCCTCGCCCCAAATAAATGTGGTGTCGGCTCTCCGCCGGCCGCCATTCTAAATGCAAACGGGGTTCTTCAGGGCAGTGGCGACCCCGGCAGGATTTGAACCTGCGACCGCTGGCTTAGAAGGCTAGTGCTCTTCCGCTGAGCTACGGGGTCGTTTGTGGCCGCTGGACCCGGATACTCATACACTTAGTCGGTATCGCTTTCACCAAGCGTCCGGCGCCGTCAATGCGACCAGGGCACCTTTCGGTCGAAGCGGAAATTGTCCGAATAGGACTTGGGTCGGGCTTCAGCGTGTGCGGTTCGAACACCTGGTAGGGAATGCCGTGTTTCCCGGCATAGGCCACGGCCTCTTCGGCGGTGTCGAATTCGAGTTGCACCTGGCTGCGCATGTCGGCCGAACTGGTCCAGCCCATCAGGGGGTCGATCTCGCGCGGCCGCTCTCGGGCTCGTATTCGAGCAGCCAGCGCTTCGTCAGCGCCCTGCCCGACTGCATGGCGGTCTTGGCCGGCTGATAGATGCGCGCGCGCATGTCGTTCTCCCTCGGTCCGCCGGCTGGTCGGGGCGGCGTGATTCGAACACGCGACCCTCTGCTCCCAAAGCAGATGCGCTACCAGGCTGCGCCACGCCCCGGGCCCATCGGGGCCTTGGCAGCCGGACGGCTGTCCCTTACACGGTCGCCACGCGCCGATTCAACGGGGGTCTGGCCAGCTTGCCGAAGATCGCGGCATGCACCCTCTGCCCGGCTTTGATGCCCAGCGCTGCGGCCGCCCGCCATTGATCTCCAGCACGGCGCGGACGGGCTCGACCGACGGGATCGTGCGTCTCCGAATACGGCACGGCATTGGGCGCGATGGAGGAGATCATGCCGTCGGCGCGGATGAAGATCATGTCGAGCGGCAGGATCGTGTTCTTCATCCAGAAGGTCTGGTAGGTCGCGGCGCCGAAGTCGAACAGCATGCCGGCATTGGGCGCCATCGTCTTGCGATACATCAGCCCGCGCGTCTCGGATTTCGCGATCGGCGGCGATTTCGACCTTGAACGTGACGGGCCCATGATCGGAATCGATCACGACGGTCGTCACCGGCAGCGACGGGCGGAGCCGGCGCAGCGCCGACGTTGCGAAAGACACAAGCAGCGCAAGAACAGGATGATCGGCGATGCATACGCAACACTCCCGGCGCACGGAATCCACGACGCGAGTTTGCCACAACGGCGGATATGCGCGCCATCCGCCCCGCGCTGTGCGCAGGCTGCAGGCGTCAGCCGGAAAAATTGCAGCTACGAGTTCGAGAATGACGATCTCGGCCGCGAGTTCGCCCTTCGGCCCGTCGCCGGCGCGGATGCGGACCCGCTGGCCCTGCCGCAATTCGCGGATGCCGTAGCGCCGCAGCGTCTCCATGTGGACGAAAATGTCGGGCGTGTTGGGACCGCGCGAAACAAAGCCGTAGCCCTTGCCGCGGTTGAACCATTTGACCATCGGCCTCGAAGGCCGGGCCCGCGCGGCTCGGCCAGATAACGCGGGCCGCGCGTTGCAGCCGGGCCGCCTGCGGCGATGCCGTGGAATTGTCCAGCGACAGCAGCCGCCGCGCCTGCAGCCCCTTGGGACCCTGCACGGCCTCGCAGACCACCCGCGCGCCTTCATAGGCCGCCTTGAAGCCGGACTGGCGCACGCAAGTCTGATGCAGCAGAATGTCCCCCTGCGGGCCGCCCGCGGGTTTGATGAAGCCATAACCCTTGGCGATGTCGAACCACTTGATGAGGCCGCTCATTTCGAACGCACTTCGCCCGGACCCGCTGCGGTCCAGTACACTCGTTTCCATCCCCTCTCCCCGAGACATCGTGACAGTAAATAATAAGGTTAACACAACTGTCACGAAAGGGGAAGTAGAACGCGTGTCGCAGCTGTGAAATATTGGCGCGACTCGCAGCCCGTGCCGCTAAGCCATTGCCTCGCCTTCCATTCTCGCTGATCGGAGCATCGAGCCAATGGAATTCACCGGCCGCTACTCGATCCCTGCCTCGCCCGAAGACGTCTGGGCGGCGCTTGAACGATCCGGATATCCTGCAAGCCTGCATTCCGGGCTGCGAACAGCATGGACAAGACCGACGCCACCCACTTTCGACGCGACGGCGACGCTCAAGATCGGCCCGGTGAAGGCGACTTTCAAAGCCAATATCGAGCATGAGCGAACTGGATCCGCCGCGGCATTGCATGCTCAAGGGCGAAGGCCAGGGCGGCGTCGCGGGTTTTGCGCGCGGCGAAGCCGAGGTCCTCCTCGACGCCGGAGGACGGCGGACCGCGCTCTCCTACACCGCCAAGGCCACGATCGGCGGCAAGCTCGCCCAGATCGGCCAGCGGCTGATCGACGGCGCGGCGAAACAGATCGCCGATGATTTCTTCACCCGCTTCGTCGCCGCCGCGGTCGCTGCCGGCTCGGCAGACGCTCGCCGTTGCCGGCCGGCCGGAACGCCGCGAGCGCAACTTCCGACGCCGGCGACTGACTCCGTGCGACGCCCAAGACCGCGAAGGACTCGCGCCGGAGATCTGGGTCGTCGGCCTGATCGCGCGTGATCGTCATTCTGCTGATCCTCTTCGGGGTCGTGCTCTGACGGTACTTGACGCTGGCGCGTCGATGCCGACACTTGGCCAATTCGCATGCCCGCTTGAACGGGAGTTTCCACATGGCCGTCGTTTCCATGACGGTGAACGGCAAACCGTTTCCGCCGAAGTCGAAGACCGCACGCTGCTCGTCTATTTCCTGCGCGAGCATCTGCACCTGACCGGCACGCATATCGGCTGCGACACCAGCCAGTGCGGCGCCTGCGTCGTCCATGTGGACGGCCGCGCCGTCAAATCCTGCACGATGTTCGCCGTGCCAGGCCGAAGGCCGCGAGGTCACGACCATCGAAGGCCTGGCGCAAGGACGGCAAGCTGCATCCGGTTCAGGAAGCATTCCGCGAGACACCACGGTCTGCAATGCGGCTTCTGCACGCCGGGCATGATCATGACCGCCGATCGACATGATCCGCCGCAAGCCCGGGCTCGACCGCGCACACCATCCGCGCACGAACTCGAAGGCAATATCTGCCGCTGCACGGGCTACCACAACATCGTCAGCGCGATCGAAGACGCGCGCGAAACGCATGCGCGGAGAGATCGCGCATGATCCCCTATCGCTTTCAAATACCATCGGCCGAAATCGCTCGCCGAAGCGCAGGCGCTGCTTCGCGAGCGCTGCCGGACGCCAAGTTTCTTGCGGGCGGCCAGACGCTGATCCCCACGATGAAGATGCGCCTGGCCAGCCCTGCGAATCTCATCGACATCTCGGGCATCGAAGGAACTCGTCTTCATCCGCGCGCGGAAGCGACGCCGTCGTCATTGGCGCCGGCACGACGCATCACGATGTCGCGGTGTCTGCCGAACTCCGGCGCGCCATTCCGGCGCTTGCCGATCTGGCGGACGGCATCGGCGATCCCGCCGTCCGTCATATGGGCACGCTGGGCGGCTCGCTCGCCAACAACGATCCCGCAGCGGACTATCCCGCGGCCGCGCTGGCGCTGGACGCCGACGATCAAGACGACGAAACGCACGCATCGCGGCCGACGATTTTTTCGTCGGCATGTTCGCGACCGCGCTGGAAGACGGCGAGATCATCACACGAAGTTTCGTTTCCCGTTCCCCGAGCGTGCCGGCTACGCGAAATTCCCCAATCCGGCGTCACGCTATGCGATCGCCGGCGTGTTCGTGGCCAAAACGAAATCGGGCGTGCGTGTCGCGGTGACCGGCGCGGCGCCATGCGTCTTTCGCGTGCCGGCGATGGAAGCGGCGCTGTCGCGAAACTTTGTGCCCCAGGCGCATCGCGGCAATTGCCGTCGCCGCCGACGGCATCAATTCCGATATCCACGCCTCGGCCGAATATCGCGCCCATCTCGTGACCGTCATGGCGAAGCGCGCCGTCAAGGCGGCGCTGCTGCCGAGTTGACTGGGCGCATGCGGGAGAATGCAGCATGCCGACGGAAGACGTTCTCGACACGGCCGCGCATTGGCTTGCCGAGGGCCGCAAAGTCGCGCTCGGGACGGTCGTGAAGACCTGGGGTTCGGCGCCGCGCCAGGCGGGCAGCCAGATCGCCATGCGCGACGACGGCGCGTTCGTGGGCTCGGTCTCGGGCGGCTGTGTCGAAGGCGCGGTGATCGAGAGCGCGCAGGACGTCGATTCGCAGGCGGCGACGTCGCGCCAGTCTCGAATTCGGCGTCAGCGACGAGCAGGCCTGGGCCGTCGGCCTCGCCTGTGGCGGACAGATCGAGATTTACGTCGGAACCGCTGGCCGACCCATGAAGCGCGCGACGCTCGAGGCGATCAACGAGGCGCGGCGTGCGGGCCGCGCCGTCGTGCGCGCCGTCGATCTCGCATCGGGCGAAGAACGACTGCTCGACCCTTCGAGCGCGACGGCTCCGCGCTCGGTCGCGCCGCCGCCGAAGCGGCCCGCGCCGACCGAAGCGCACCGGTCGAGATCGAAGGCCGCAACTGGTTTCTCGCGGTCTACAACCCTCCGCTCGATCTGCGTATCGTCGGCGCGGTTCACATCGCGCAACTGCTCGCGCAGCATGGCCGCGCTCGCCGAGTACGGCGTGCGCGTCGTCGATCCGCGCGCGGCCTTTGCGACAGCCGAGCGTTTCCCCGGCGTCGCGCTGTCGCATGATTGGCCGGACGAAGCGCTTCGCAAAATTGCCGCTCGGGACTCGCAGCGCGCTCGTCGCACTGACGCACGATCCCAAGGTCGACGATCCCGCGCTGATCGCGGCATTGCGTTCGAACTGTTTCTACATCGGCGCGTTGGGATCGAAGAAAACCCATGCGGCCCGGCTGGCGCGGCTCAAGGCGCATGGATTTTCGGACGACGAACTGGCGCGCATTCACGGGCCGGTGGGCCTTGCGATCGGGGCGCGTTCGCCGGCCGAAATCGCCATCTCGATCCTGGCGGAAATGACGTTGACGGCTGCGCACGGACGGCGATTGGGAGCGTATCGCCGCCCGCGCGACAGCCGACACGGGGTATTTCCGCCCCGATCTCTAGTTGCGACTGCGGTACGCGTTCGCCGCGACTCATCATCTCGTCTGCCGTCACCACGCCGTCGTTGTTCTTGTCGAGCCGGGCGAACAACTTCTCGTCCGGCGCCGCATATTCCTGCAGCGTGAGCTTGCCGTATGGCTCGTATTGAGGCGCTGGAATACGTGCGCCGTAGATGTCTTTGTAGCGCGCCAGTTCGATGGCGTAGAACTGGTCGAGCGTGAGCCCGCCCGCGCCTTTGGCGGCGGATGCGAATTCCTGCTGCAACGACTTGTCCAGTTCGGCGCGGGTCACCTTGCCGTCATTGTTGAGATCCGCCTCGTGGCAGAAGCTGCCCCGCCCTCGGCCGCCGCCGCCGCCGCGATGCCGGCCGCCACCGTTATTCGCGGGCGGATTGTTGCCGGCCGCGCGCCGGATCGTCGTTCCGATACGACGTCCGCGAAGTGCTGCAGGAAATCACGCCCGTCGCGTCGCGATCCATCGCTTCGAAGCGGGCGCGTTCCGGCGCCGTATATTCGTCGAGCGAGAGCTTGCCGTCGCCGTTCCAGTCCATGCGGTGGAACATGTCCGCGACGCGCTGGCGCAGATCCTTCAGATGCGCGTTGGTGAACTGGTCGAGCGTCATGGTCGGCGCCCCGCCGGACGCCGGCAGAATTGCTGCGCCAGGGTCCGGTTCAACTCGTCATGCGTGACCTTGCCGTCCTTGTTCATGTCGAATTCGGCGAGGAAGCGGTCCGCCATGCGGCCGCGGCCGGAGCTCGAACCGAAGTCCGAGGCATATCTCGACGACGAGCCGGGCAATTCGGCCGAGCCAGACCCGGACATTTGTGCGACTGCCATGCCGGCGCCCACCACGAGCGCGGCCCCGAGCAACAAGGCGTAACGAAGTGGATGTTTCATTGCGGTCCCTCCAGTTGACGCTCCCGCCATGGCCGAGGTTGATAGCGCGCCCCTCCGTCCCGAAACTTTGTCGGCAGGACCATAATTTGGTCGTCAAAATGTAGGGCCGTCTCGGGCCGCGGCGACCAATTGAGACAATTTGGAATTGCAGCACGGCCGCCCAACACAGCATTCTGCGGGTCGGGGAGACCCGATGACCAAAGACGAAGCCAAACCGCATGTGATGATCGTCGAGGACGCGCGCGATATTCGCGAGCCCCTGGCGCGCTATCTGCGCGAACACGGCTACCGCACGACGACGGCGGCCGACGCGCTGATCGCGCGCAAGGTGATGAAAGGCGCGGCGATCGACCTTGTCGTCCTCGACATCATGATGCCGGGCGAAGACGGACTGAGCCTGTGCCGTTCATCCGCGAGACCTCGCAAATCCCCGTCATCCTGCTCACCGCGCGCGGCGAGGAGGTCGACCGCATCATCGGTCTCGAAATGGGCGCCGACGACTACATCGCCAAGCCTTTCAGCCCGCGCGAACTGATCGCGCGCATCGCGGCCGTGTTGCGCCGCACGCAGGCACTGCCGCCGCGGCAGAAGCCGCCGGAAGCCGAGCGCATCCGTTTCGGCGAATGGACGCTCGACACCGGGCAGCGCGAACTCATCGGCAGCGACGGCATGGCGACGGCGCTTTCGAGCGGCGAATTCCGCCTTCTTGAGCGCGCTGCTCGACCGGCCGAAGATCGCGCTCACCCGCAACCAGCTTCTCGATCTGACCAAGGGCCGCGACGCCGAACTGTTCGACCGCAGCATCGACAATCATGTGAGCCGGCTGAGCAAAAAGATCGAGCCCGACCCCGAAGAATCCGCGCTACATCAAGACCGTGTGGGGCGGCGGCTACATGTTCGCGGTGGATCCCGAAGCGGCATGAGATTCTGGCCGCGCCAATTGGTGGCCTCGCACGCTGGGCGCGCAGCTCATCGTCGTGACCGCAACGGCGGTGATCGTTTCCAACTTCGCCGTGGGCGTTGTGGTTCGAGATCACCGCAGGAAAGCCTGACCGAAGCCTCCATCACCGAGCGGCTCCTGGATCGCGCGGCCTCCGCCGCAACGCTCCTGAGCGGAATTCCCGCCCGCGAACGCGAAGCCGCCGCGCGCACCATGAGCTCGGGCCCCTGGCGGTTTCGACTTGCTTTACGGCAAAGCCGCTGCAGCAACCGATGACGGACGAAGAAGCCCGTCTCGCCGGCCGCGTGCGCGCGATGCTGCCGCCCGAGCGCGCCAAACAGCCTGTTGCGGTCAGCCTTCGCACGGGCGTGCTGCCGATGGCCGTCGGGTCAGGGTCGCAACGGCGCACGCGTGGGACCCGATCATCGAGGTCACGCTTGCCGGTCGTGCGCAATACGCAACTCGTCGACGACCTTCTATCGCCCGGCGCCGCCGCCCTGGCCGATGGAGATCATTATCGCCGGCATCGTGGCGTTGCTGACCGCGTCGGCGGCGGCGGCGTTCATCGCGCGCCGGGTGGCGCGCCCTTGTCCGAACTGGCGGCCGCGGCTTCGGAGGCCGCGCGCGGCGGCCCGGCGCCTCGCGTGCCGGAAGAAGGCCCCGACGACGTGCGCAAGGCCGCACATGCCTTCAACGCGCATGACCGACCAGGTCAGGCGCACGCTGGAAAGCCAGCGCCATCTTCTGTCCGCGGTGGGCCACGATCTGCGCACGCCGATCACCGCCATGCGCATCAGCGCCGAGTTCGTCGAGGACGAGGAAGTGCGCGAACGGCTGCAGAAAAACCTGGAAGAGCTTCAGGACCTGACCGAAGCCGTGCTCTCCGCGGCGCGGGGCGCCGGCTGGGAGCAGATGCGCAAGATCGATCTCGCCGCATTGGTCGAAAGCCTCTGCACCGATCTGGACGAAATGGGCGAGCCGGTCAGCTGGCAGACCCATTCCGCGGCGCCGGTCAGCTGCCGCCCCAACGAAATCCGCCGCGCCGTGCGCAATCTGATCGAGAATGCCGTCGCCTACGGCAAGCAAGGCGGATGTGCGCCTGACGGAGCGCCGGCCGCTACGAGATCATCGTCGAGGACGAAGGTCCCGGTATTCCCGACGCCGACAGCACGCGGGTGTTCGAGCCTTTCGTGCGCCTGGAAGCGTCGCGCAGCGCGGAGACCGGCGGCACCGGCCTCGGCCTCACGCTGGTCAAGGCGATTGCCGAAGGCCATGGCGGACAAGTCGAACTCGAAAACATGCCCGAGCATGGCCTGCGCGTGCGTCTCAGTTTGCCGCACGAGGCGGCCAGCGCCTAGTCTCCCGCCATGCAATTCGGGTCCAGTCCCATCGCCGGCGCGCTAGGCGCCATCCTGGCGCATTCCGTGCGCGCGGGAGACCGGCTTCTGAAGAAAGGCCGCGTGCTTTCGCAGGCCGATGTCGAGGCGCTCGCCGCCGCGGGCGTCCGCGACGTGACGGTCGCGCGGCTTGAGGCGAGCGACATCGGGGAAGACGAAGCGGCGGCGCGGATCGCACAGCGTTGCGCCGGCAACGCCGTCCGCGTCGGCGCCGCCTTCACGGGGCGCGCCAATCTTTATTCCGAAGCGCACGGACTGGCGGTGGTCGATGCCGCGCGCATCGCCGCGCTCAACGGGATCGACGAATCCATCACCGTCGCGACCATCGCGCCGTTTGCGCAGGTCGATGCGCGACAGATGCTGGCGACGATCAAGATCATTCCCTTGCCGCGCCGCGCGCTGCGGTCGAGCGGGCCGAACAAATCGCTGGCCGAAGGCGCCGCCCTGCGCGTGGCGCAATTCCTGCCGAAGCGGGTGGCGCTCCTGTCGACCGCATTTGTCGGCACCAAGCCCTCCCTGCTCGACAAGAATCGCAGCGTGCTCGACGCCCGGGTAAGGCGCTCGGATCGTAGATCGTCTTCGAGCGCCGGATCGAACACCGCGTCGACGCTCTCGCTGCGGCTCTCTGCGAAGCGCGGCAAACGGGCGCCGACCCAATTCTCGTATTCGGCGCAAGCGCCATCGCCGACCGGCGCGATGTATCCCGACAGCCATCGAACGCGCGGGCGGCGTGGTCGAGCATTTCGGCATGCCCGTCGATCCCGGCAATCTGCTGCTGCTGGGCCGGCTGGGAGACGCCATCGTGATCGGCCTGCCCGGCTGCGCGCGCTCGCCGAAACTCAACGGCTTCGATTTCGTGCTCCAGCGCGTGCTCGCAAATCTGCCGGTTGGCCGCGCGGACATCGCAGCGATGGGCGTCGCCGGACTGCTCAGCGAAATCCACACAAGACCGCAGCCCCGCGACCGGCGCCCCGTGGCGGCGCCGCACGCTCCCAAGATCGCAGCGATCGTTCTGGCCGCCGGTCTTTCGTCGCGCATGGGGCGCAACAAGCTCATGGCCGACATCGGCGGCAAGCCTCTCATCTGGCGCGCTGCGGAAGCCGCCGTCGCGAGCACGGCCGAGCCCGTGATCGTGGTGACGGGAAATGCCGCTGGCGAGAACGCATCGGCGCTGTCGGGTTTGCCAATCGCCATCGTCGAAAATCCGGAGTTCAGGAACGGCATCAGCACGTCGCTGATCCGCGGCCTCAAAGCGCTGCCGGAGGATTGCGACGGCGCCGTGGTGCTGTTGGCCGACATGCCCGGCGTCACGCCCACGCTCATCGACCGCTTGATTGCGGCGTTCGATCCGTCGGAAGACCGCGCCATCTGCATCGCCACGCATGGCGGCAAGCGCGGCAATCCCGTGTTGTGGGGGCGCCAGTTCTTTCCCGACATGCTGGGTCTTGCAGGCGACGTGGGCGCAAAGCACCTGATCGCGGCCAACGGCGAACTCGTCTGCGAAGTCGAAGCGGCCGATGACGGGCCGCTGATCGACATCGACACGCCCGAAGCGCTCGCCGCCTATGGGACGCGCAAATCGTGAGCGACCCCCTCTATCGCAAGGAGTTGCTCCGGCTTGCGGCCGACGCGCATGGTGCAGGCAGGCTTGCGGGCTCCCCCTTCACCGGACACGCGCACAATCCCGCTTGCGGCGACAAGGTGGCAATCGATCTCGTGCTGGAGGATGGTCGCGTCGTGAAGATCGCACAGGACACGAAGGCATGCGTGCTGGCGCAAGCGTCCGCGTCGATACTCGGACTTGCGTTGAAGGGCGCGACGCGCGCCGACATCGAGCGTCTGCGCGAAACGATTGCGGCCATGCTCGCGTCGGGAGGCGCCGCACCCTCCCCGCCATTTGAGGCCTATGCCGCATTCGACGGCGTCGTCGAATTCCGTAACCGGCACCGCTGCGTGTTGCTGCCGATCGAAGCCGTTTTGGAAGCGTTTGACGCGTCGCTCGACAGCGTCTGACGTCGGATTGGCGCCTTCTCCCTCGATTTCGTGCCAAGTTCCGCGCGACGAGCGACCTGAACCGCCAAAATTGTGCTCCAGCCCGGAAGGGCGTACTGTTTCGGTCAAGCAGCGGGCGGGTCGCGGGCCTTTGAAGAATTGAGCGCTTGGCCAAGAGCCGGGTGCCCCCCGAAGCCGTCTTGAGCGGAGAACCAACATGCCGATCCAGCCCGTTGCGCGTTCGCGTGCAGCATTGAAGTCGTCCGCATCGTTCAGTTGGTCGATTATCGCGGTGTCTGGTGTGGGCCTGCTTCTCGCGCTTCCGGCAGCGCCAGCCTTCGCCAATCCCGCAGGTGGAGCGGTGACGACAGGCTCGGCGACGATCTCCTCGCCATCTTCCCATCAGACGAATGTCGATCAGACGAGCGAAGGCGTCGTCATCGACTGGTCGAGCTTCGACATCGGCAAGGGCCAGACGACCGACTTCGTGCAGCCCAACGCGCAGGCCATCGCCATCAACCGGATCGGCGGCAGCAATTCCTCGCAGATTCTGGGTACGCTCGATGCGAACGGCCGGCTGGTGCTGATCGACGGCAACGGCATGGTGTTCGGCAAGGGCGCGAGCGTGAATGTGGGCTCGCTGGTCGCGACCTCGACTGGCGGCTCGGATTCCGGCCTCCTCGCCGGCAAGTTCACCAAAGCCGGCAATCAGAACGCCGCCATCGTCAATGAGGGACGTATCAGCGCCAGCCAGGGCGGGCTTGTCGCCCTCGTCGCGCCCAGCGTGACGAATGCGGGCACAGTCAAAGCCCAGCTCGGCACGGTGGCGCTCGGCGGCGCCAGCAAGTTCACCGTCGACTTCGCGGGCGATGGGCTTGTCTCCTTCGCTGGCCAGACTGCGGGTCCCGCCAGCGTCACCAACACGGGAAGACTTTCCGGCGCGAACGTCTCGCTGACGGCGCGTGCCGCGGAAGGCGTCGCCACCGGCGTCGTCAATGTAGGCGGCGTGATCTTCGCGCAAGGCGCGCACCAGGTGGGCGGCACTATCGTTGTCGACGCGGGCAATGGCGGCAACGTCGATGTTGCAGGCGCACGGCTCGATGCCTCCGGCGTCAATGGCGGCGGCAAGATCGCCATCGGCGGCGCGAACGAGAACTCGGTCACGATCGATGCGGCCAGCACGATCAAGGCCTCGGCGGCCAAATCGGCCAAAGGCGGCAACATCGAGACGTCGGCTGACACCCTTTCCGTCGCCGGCAAGATCGATGCTGGCAAAGGGGGAAGCTGGCTGGTCGATCCGGTAAGCCTCACCGTCGATGCCGCGGCGGCCACCACCATCGACGATTCGCTCGCCGCCGACACCAACGTCGAGCTGAGGACGAATGGTGCATCCGCGACCGGTCCGGGCACCACGTCGAGCGGCCCCGGCGACATCATCCTCGATGCGCCCCTGACATGGAGCACCACCGCCAGGCTGACCCTCGATGCTCTTCATTCCGTGATCGTGAACGACCCCGTCACTGCGGCCGGCAGAGGAAAACTCACCATTGATACTCGGGAAAGCGGTACCGGCCCGAGCGATGTGATCACCAACGCGGGCGGCGATTTCGTCTTCAAGAAGCTCACCAGCACGCTCATCGTCAATGGCACGACCTTTACGCTCGTCGACGACATCCCCACATTGGCCGGCGATATCGCGGCCGATCCCAGCGGCGATTATGCGCTGGCCAAGGACTACAGCGCGAAGGCCGACGGCACGTATTCCGCGTCGCCGATTGCAACGACATTCACGGGAACGTTTGATGGGCTCGGCAATTTGGTCGAGACTTTGGCAATCGACGATACGGCATCGAACGCCAATGTCGGCTTGTTCGCAGAACTCGGCTCGGGCGGCATCGTCCAAAACATTGGCGTGACGAATGTCGTCATCGACGGCGCGATCGGTTCGAGCGTGGGTGGCGTTGTCGGCTACAATGACGGGGGAACGATTTTCGGTTCTTATGCAACCGGGACGACCAGAGATGGAGTGGATGTCGGTGGGCTGGTCGGCCAGAATGCCGGCGCCGTCGACTTCTCGGACTCGAGCGCCACCGTGAAGAGCAACTCCAACTATGCCCAGCGCGGTCAATATACCGCGATTGGAAGTCTTGCCGGCGCCAATTCCGGGGCTGTCGACGATTCCTACGCAACAGGCGCGGTGACGTTGAGCGGCCATCAGGGCTGGGCGGGCGGATTGGTTGGGGCAAACAACGCGGGGTCGGGCACTGCAGGAATTTTCAATTCGTACGCGACAGGTGCTGTAACCGCGGGAATTGGTGTTGGAACGGGCGCGAGCTCTATTGGCGGACTGGTCGGCTATAACGCCTCCGAAATCGAGTACGCGTATGCAACGGGAGCGGTGACGGCCACATCGGGCACGTTTGTGGGGGGCCTCGTCGGGTACATTAATAACGGAGGGATCGATGCGTCCTATGCGACAGGTGCAATAGACGCCGGAAGTAGTTCTGGTTTCGGCGGGCTGGTTGGTGTCGAGGAAGGCGGAGGCTGCAAGTATTCATATTGGGACATTACGACAAGCGGAGTTACGGTGGGCATGAATGGCCAGAACACCAAGAACGACGGCATCACCGGTTTGACGACCACTGTGTTTCAGGAGGGTTTGCCGGTGGGATTTTATGCGCCGGTTTGGGCTGAGACTGCTTCGATCAATGGCGGCTTGCCGTATCTGGTCGCATTGCCACCGACCTAGTGCGATCGCATCGCGTCAGGAGATGCGGGCAATCCATGCGGCGTAGGGTCCGAGCGTTAGCGTTTCGCCGGTGAGCTTCGCCTCGCCTGAGCCGATATCGAGCGGTGTCGCGCGGGCGAGTTGCGCGCTGCGGAATTCGGCCGTGCCTCCGCTCATGTTGAAAAGGCACAGTACCCGGTCTTTGCCGTGCACGCGCAGGAAAGCGAGCACGGGCGGCGACGCCTCCACAAATTCGATCTCGCCCAGCCGCAGCGCCGGGCTTGCCTTTCGCGCTGTCAGGAATTTGCGCGTGAAGTTGAGCGTCGAATGGCTGTCCTTCTCCTGCTCCGTCACAGCCAATGCGCGATGCGCGGGCGCCACCGGCAGCCACGGCGTGCCGGTCGTGAAGCCCAGATAATGCGCCTCGGAATCCCACGGCATCGGCGTGCGGCAGCCGTCGCGGCCCTTGGCAATGGGATAATAGAGATCGCCGACCGGGTCCCGGAGCTGGTCGCGGGTCAGGTCGGCCTCGGGCAAGCCCAGTTCCTCGCCCTGATAGATCAGCGCGGTTCCCTTGAGCGACAGCAGCAGCGCGAGCATCAGCCTGGCGAGCGCGGGCGGCGCGTTCGGGCCGCCGAAGCGGGTGAGCGTGCGCGTGATGTCGTGATTGCAGAAGGCCACCGCCGGCCAGTGGCCAGGATGACGCGCCAGCATCGCAAAATGCGCCAGGATGAATCCGGGCTCCAGCTTGCGCGCTTCCAGGAGCGGAAAGCTGTAACCGGAATGGAGGCCCACATCGGGCGCCGCGAAGCAGCCGCAGCGTTCGGGCTCTTCCGAAAACTCGCCCATCACGAAGCGATCGGAATGGCGATCGACCGTGCGGCGGATCTCATCCAGCGCCTCAATATTCTCCATCAAGTTGCTGTCGTGGAAGTGATATTGGAGATTCGGCGCATGCGCCCAATGGTGGCGCGTCCGCTTTGCTTCGGGCACGGGCGGATTGTCGGCGAGCGTGGGGTCGTGGAGATAGGCGTTGGCGACATCGAGCCGGAAACCGTCGACGCCCCGGCCCAGCCACAAGTCAAGAACCTTCAGCGCGGCCTTGCGCGCATCCGCGTTGCGCCAGTTGAGCTTGGGCTGCTGGCGCAGGAATTTGTGGTGGTAATATTGCCGGCGCGCAGGCTGATAGGCCCAGGCCGCGCCGCCGAACGCCGACAGCCAGTTGTTCGGCGCCGTGCCGTCCTCGCGCGGCGCTGCCCAGACATACCAGTCGGCCTTGTCGCCGCCCTTCAGGCTCTCGCGAAACCACGCATGTTCGTCGGAGGTGTGCGCCAGCACTTCGTCGGTGAGAACCTTCAGGCCGCGCGCGTGCGCCGCGGACAACAGGCGCTCGAAATCCGCGAGCGAGCCATATTCCGGATTGACGGTCTCGTAGTCCGAAACGTCATAGCCCCAATCGCGATTGGGCGAAGGATGGATGGGCGAAAGCCAGATGGCATCGACGCCCAGCCCGGCGATGTAGTCGAGCTTGGAAACGACACCCGCGAAATCGCCCTGCCCGTCGCCGTTGCGTCGCAGAAACTGCGGATATAGATCTGATAGATGACGGCGCCACGCCACCAGGGCGACGGCGTCGCTCACACCTCGTCGGCCCGGTTCACGATCCTGGCCACCATGCCATAGGCCTTGGCCTGCTTCCGCCGACATCCAGAAGTTCCGGTCGGTGTCGATCGCCACCTTCTCATAGGGCTGGCCGGTCTCGCGCGCGATGGTGCGGTTGATGCGCTCCTGCATCTTGAGAATTTCCTCGGCCTCGATGGAGATGTCCGAGGCCTGCCCCTGCACGCCGCCAAGCGGCTGATGCAGCAGGAAGCGGGTATTGGGCAACGAGAAGCGATTCTCTTTCTTCGCACCCAGAAAGATATGCGCGCCGGCGCTGGCGACCCAACCTGTGCCGATCATCTTTACGCGCGGGCCGACAAACTGGATCATGTCGTGGATCGTGTCGCCGGACTCCACGTGGCCGCCGGGCGAATTGATGATGACGCGGATATCGCCCTCGCCTTCCGATGCGTGGGCCAGGAGCTGCGCCGTCACGCGCTCGGCCATCTTCATGTCGACTTCGCCGAAGATCAGGACGGTGCGCGATTTGAACAGCGCCTGGACGACGGGCGAGCTTTGCGGCTCGCCGGCCGGCGGCGTTTCGGGTTTTTGTTCTTCGTCGAGATGGCGCAAAGGCAACTCCTGCAAATCGGTCTGTCGAATCCAAGGGGCATAGTAATGCCCGGCCCGGCCCCTACAAGGCGTTAACGGCCTCACTGAGCGTAGGGCCAATTTCGCTGTGGAGCGCGAGATCGGCATAGCCGTCCTGCTCCGTCGGCTCGCGGTTGACGATCGCAAGCCTGGCACCGTGCCGCTTGGCGAGCATGGGAAAGCCCGCCGCGGGATAAACCACAAGCGACGAGCCCAGCACAATGAAAAGATCGCAGGCGAGTGTCGCCTGCTCGGCCCGCGCCATTTCGAGTTCCGGCATGGCCTGCCCGAAAGAGATGGTCGCCGTCTTCACGATGCCGCCGCACGCGTCGCAATCGGGCGGCGCGCCATGGGCCTCGAAATGCGCCCGGATCGGCGCAAGCTCGACGCGCGCGCTGCAGGACAGGCATTTGGCGTAGCGGGTGTTGCCGTGCAGCTCGATCACCTGGCCGTCAGGTACGCCCGAATCCTGATGCAGATTGTCGATGTTCTGGGTGATGACGTGGCTGACGCATCCGCGAGCCACGAGTTCCGCCACGGCGACATGGCCGGCATTGGGCTTCACGCGGGCAAAAGTCTCCTCCATCGCGAAGCGCCGCCGCCAGGCTTCTTTCCGCATCTCGGCCGACGCCACGAAATCCTGGAAATCGATCGGCGCCATGCGCGTCCAGATGCCGCCCGGCGAACGGAAATCGGGAATGCCGGACTCGGTGGAAATGCCCGCGCCCGTGAACACGACTGCACGGCGCGATTCCCGTAGGAGCGCGGCAAGCGCGTCGCCTTTCGCCGCGGGCTTCAAATTATGGGAACTATATATCTACTTGCCCTAAGCCCCAAAATACCCTATAAAGCAGATAGTGTTATGGAGGTAGGTCATGGAACTCGTATTTAAGAGCTTGATTGAGTTGAATAAAGTCCTTCCAGACGAGGACGCCGCTGTTGCCCATTTTACGGCGATCCGTTGGAAGAATGGCGAATTTTGCCCACATTGCGGACACGACCGAATTTATCACTATGCCGACAAGCGGACACATAAGTGTCCGCAATGCGGCGAGAAGTTTTCAATTCGTATAGGGACAATCTTTGAGGAAAGTCGTTTGCCGCTGCGGACGTGGATGCTCGCGATTTGGTACATAAGCTCGCACAAAAAAGGCATTTCAAGCGTTCAGTTGGCGCGAGATTTGGGCGTAACGCAAAAGACCGCGTGGTTCATGATGCACCGCCTTCGCCATACGGCCCGCACCCGCTCGTTCAACCGCCAATTAGAGGGAACAGTTGAAATCGATGAAACCTTCGTCGGCGGCAAAGCCAAGAACAGGCACAAGGACAAACGGGGCAATAGCGGCACGACAGGGGGCGACGGCAAAGCTATTGTAGCAGGCGCTGTTGAGCGCGGTGGGTCAGTCATCACGCGCGTTGTCGAAAATGTCAAAGCCACAACGCTTACTGAATTTGTCCGCGATACAGTTTCGCCGAATGTTGATCTTGTCATTACGGACAAGTGGGTTGGCTATAAACACTTAGGCAAAGAATTCCCCCATGCTGTGATCGATCACGCGGCTGGGGAGTATGTTCGCGGGAAGGCACACACCAACACGATTGAAGGTTATTGGAGCCAGTTAAAGAGGCAAATTTTTGGCATTCACCATTGGGTTTCAGGCAAGCATTTGGGCCTTTATGCAGATGAGTCCGCTTGGCGCTACAATCGCCGTGCGATGGAAGACGCCCCGCGTTTCAACGAATTTCTGGCGGGGCTGTCTGGTCGTTTGACGTACCGGGAGTTGATCGCATGACAGGAAAGCCGCCAAAAGAATTCGGACTAGACATGCCATTTAATGAATCGTTGGAACGATTCATTGGGGCGAACCCAAAAGAACTACGCGCGAACCTTGCGCGGGATATCAAAAAGAAAAAGCCGGGCGGCAAGAAACGTAAACCGCCCGGCAAAAAGTCTGCTGACTCAAAAGTTATTTTATTGAAGGATCGCAAAACGTCCTTGCGACGACGGGGGCTTGCGTGATGGCAATTTCCGCCAATGCCCGCAAACGTGTTCTGGGCGACAGAAGCGAATGCGGTAGTACGGGTCAATCCAAATCATGTTTGTGGCCCTCCTTGGGCCATAGGGGGTTGAACCGGCAAGACGCGCGACGGGTGAGGTGGCCTGTTCAAGACAAGCCTCTCCCGTCCGCGTTTCAGCGGTTGGTTACGTCGGTTTTGGGAATTGGTCGTTGGACTAGCAGAGCCCTGTGTTGGCTCTACGCTGCAACAACCCTGCCTTTGCTACCTTGGCTAATCTACGCTTGGTCCGAACTGCGCCCCGCGCGCCCCGCAGGAAAGGTTCCTGTGGGTCAATTACCGCGCTGGGCCTTCTTTGGGGCCTTACGTGACGTGGTAACTGCGGAAGATGGGTGTGTTTTGAATACACCTGTCGCGCCCCCTGAATCTGCATTTTTTAGATCATCGGTCAAGAGGGCGGCTAAATATATAGGTCCCCAAATTATGTCGCGGGCCGTCCGTCAGTGGGTTGTCTTCCCGCAATCCGGCGAAATCCAGCGGCCCTCGATATGGGTCGATACGTCGGTCGTGTGGCCGTTTGCGGTGCCCGTGAATTGGGTGTCGCCCACGAAATGTTCGTTGCCGTCATAGGTGACGCTGATATGGCCCGTTTCCTGCGTGTTTCCGGTCGAGCACGTCAGATCGACGTCGATCGCGTCGCCCTGCACGACCGATTTGCTGAAGGTGCAGTTCTTGCTTGAATGCGTGTTGATGGGTCTGTCGAGCGAGACTTCGTCCGGCGTCATGCAGTGGGTCGCGCTGATGGTCTGGGAATTGGGCAGATTGATGCCCATCGCCTTCATCTTCGCCAATTGCTCCGGCGGGATGTTCAAATTGGCCATGTTCATCCGAACGCTCAATTGCCACAGTCCGGCCTTGCCGTGAAGCGCAAGCGCGGGCCCGGCCGCAATTCCCAACGCCAGGACACAGGCTCCGAACATTCCCGCACGCAACCGCATCGATTCCTCCCTTGCCGGCTGGCTCCCGCGAGCCGCACCCCGGGTCCCAGCTTGGCATGAAGCGAAAACACTGAAAAGCTTGCCTGCCACGCGGTTTCGTGACAGCGGTCGATGTGGCGGCGGGGGCCGTTTTGCCGGCCGAAATTCGACATTCGTCCAGGAGTTCTGAAACATGACAGGATTGGCCAGCACAAGACGCGAATTATTGGCGATGGCGGCGCTGGGGGGTGCCGCTGCTCCGGCGCTCGCGAAACCGCGCAGCCCAAAAGGAAATAACGGCATGATCATCGTCAACGCGTTGGGCGGTCTGGAAGACCCGAATGTTGGACTTACGGGAAAGCAGAGCGACAATCCCGTTGATATGGGCGAACCCGACGTCGATGCCCGCGCGCTGGCGGATGCGCACGCCTCGGGTCTCACCGCGGTCAACGTCACGCTCGGCTATGTGGGCGGCCCCGACGAGCCGTTCGAATACACCATCCGGACCATCGGCGTGTGGGACGAAGTCGTGCGCGGCCATTCCGCCGACCTCGTCAAGGTCTACACGGCGGCCGACATCCTGAAGGCCAAGCAGGACCGGCGGATCGGCGTGATCTTCGGTTTCCAGAACGCGGCCCAGATGGGTAGCGATGCCAAACGCGCCCGCATTTTCGGGGATCTCGGCGTCCGCGTGATCCAGCTGACTTACAATCCCGCGAACCATCTGGGCGACGGCTGCATGGTGCCGGAAAATCGCGGTCTCACCGCTTTCGGCCGCGAGGTCGTCGCCGAGCTCAATGCGGCGCGCGTGATGGTCGATCTTTCGCATAGCGGCCAGAACACCTGCCTCGATGCGGCGCGCACCTCGACGGCGCCCATCTCGATCAATCACACGGGCTGCCGGGCGCTCTGCGATCTGCCGCGCAACAAGACGGACGAGGAATTGCGCCTCGTCGCGTCGAAGGGCGGCTTCGTCGGCATTTTCTTCATGCCGTTCCTCACCAGCGACGGCCACCCGCACGCCGAAGACGTGGTCGCCCATATCGAACATGCAGTTCAGGTGTGCGGCGAGGATTGCGTGGGCATCGGCACGGACGGCGACGTGACCGCGATCGACGATCTCGGAGTCTATCAGGCGTTTCTCGCGAAGCAGGTCGAAGACCGGAAGAAAAGCGGGCTCGGCGCATCGGGCGAGCGGGCCGACACCTACCCGTTCGTCATCGATCTCAGGGGCGTGAACCAGTTCCACGATCTGGCGCAGAGACTCGCCAAACGCGGGCATACCGCGGCGCGCATCGAGAAAATCCTGGGCGGCAATTTCCTGCGCGTTTCCAAGGACGTGTGGGGCGCATAGTGAAGTTGTGATGCCAGCGGCCATAGGTTGCGACTCGCTTTCCCTCAACTGTCATTCCCGCGAAAGCGGGAACCTAGTCGCCGCGCGTCGGCGCGGCGAATAACTCTTCATCGCTCGCGGACGCTCGCTACTAGGTTCCCGCTTTCGCGGGAATGACATCGAGAGAAATGAATGGCCGAGGCCGTTGGTATCGTTGCCTCCTGCACAAGCTTCCCTGCGGCGTTGTCCGTTCGGACAATAGGATTGCAGTGCGTGTGACCCTACCTTGATCCTCAACTGCGTCGTGGCCGATTTCTCAGAGGAGAGCGCTATGGGTGAGGGAACACAGGCTGGAATGGTGGGCGACCGTGATGCGGAAATCCCAGCAAGCGCACACCGCACCCTTGTCCGGCGGCTGAAGGCCACATCGGCACTGCATCTCTGCGCGGCAACGGCCTTCGGCGTGGGCATCGCGCTGGCGCCTTCCGCGGCTTGCGCGAATCCCGCCGGCGCCGCGGTGACCAGCGGAAGTGCGACGATCTCCTCGCCCTCGTCGCGCCAGACGACGATCGACCAGACCAGCGAAGGCGTGGTGATCGACTGGTCGAGCTTCAATATCGGTTCGAGCCAGACGACGACCTTCGATCAGCCCAACGCCCAGGCCATCGCGATCAACCGCATCGGCGGCGGCGCGCCGTCTCGAATCATGGGAACGCTCGATGCAAACGGCCGCGTCGTGCTGATCAACGGCAACGGCATGGTGTTCGGCAAGAATGCGAGCGTGAATGTGGGCTCGCTCATCGCCACCTCGACGGGCGGTTCGGACGCCAATCTCCTCGCCGGCAAATTCACCAAAGCCGGAAGCCTGAGCGCGTTCATCGTGAATTATGGCTCGCTCGACGCCGCTCCGGGCGGGATCGTGGCGCTCGTTGCGCCGTCGGTGACCAACACCGGCACGATCAACGCGAAACTCGGGACGGTCGCGCTGGGCGCGGCCAACAAATTCACCGTCGATTTCTCGGGCGACGGTCTCGTCTCGTTTGCCGCGCAAGGCGGCGTGAACGGCAACGCCGTGGCGACGAATACGGGTTCGCTGGCCGGCGCCAATGTCTCGATGACGGCGCGTGCGGCGGAAGGCGTTGCCACCGGCGTCGTCAATATGGGCGGCACGATCACCGCCCAAAGCGCGCATCAGACCGGCGGCAATATCGTTCTCGATGCCGGCAATGGTGGCGCGATCGATGTCTCAGGCTCGCTCAACGCCTCCGGCGCGCTCGGAGGCGGCAATATTGCGGTCGGCCTCAACGGCCGCTCTCTTGCGAGCAACATCACGGTCTCGCAGGGCGCGACGCTGTCCGCAGACGCGACGCAATCCGGCAATGGCGGCAGGGTGCAGTTGATCTCCGCGAACAACACCCAATTCGCCGGCACCCTTTCCGCCAAAGGCGCAGGCGCGGATGGCGCCGGCGGAAAGGCCGAGATATCGAGCCATGGCACCTTGAGCTTCACCGGATTTGCCGATCTCGCCGCAGCGAACGGCAAGACGGGATCCCTGCTGCTCGATCCCAGGAATTACGTTATCGACGCGAGCGGCGCGCCCATCGCGAATACCTCCGTCATTTCCGCGGCCACGCTCGAAATCGAACTTGCCAGCGCCGATGTGACGATCCGAACGGCGAACGCAGGAATCGGGACCGGCACTATCGACGTGCGGGACAGCGTGACGTGGTCGTCGGCCCATGATCTCACTCTCGCAGCGAACAGCAGCATCTATGTCGAGAACGGCGTGACCATTTCCAACACCGGCGGCGCCGACGTCGTCCTCGAGGCCGACCGCCTCGGTGCCGACAACGGCTCGGTCGTGTCGTTTCTTGGCACCGGCGCGCTCTCGCTCAGCGGTGGCGGCAGCGCCACGATCTTCTACGATCCCGCCAACTACGACAGCCCGGTGAACTATAGCAGCGCCGTCACCGTCGCGGGCGGCGGAACGCTGACCGCCTACATGCTCGTCAATACCCTGACCGAACTCCAGGCCATCGGCGCCGACGCGACGACGAGGTCGGGCGACTATGCGTTGGGCGGGAATATCGACGCCAGCGCCACGGCGACATGGAACGGCGGCGCGGGCTTCGTGCCCATCGGTCCTGCAAACGAAGCCTTTACCGGAATATTGGACGGCGAAGATCATGTCATCAGCGGCCTGACGGTCTATCAGCCGTATGGCGACGAGGTTGGACTTTTCGGCGAGTTCGGCGGCGAGATCATCGATCTCACGCTCAGCGGCGGCAGCATGAACGGGTACGCCAATGTCGGCGCGTTCGCCGGCTTCGACTACGGACAGATTTCCCATTCTTCGTCTTCGGCCGGCGTGGTGGGCTTCACCGATGCGGGCGGCCTTGCCGGCTATCTCGATTCGGGATCCATCAATCGCTCTTATTCCACCGGCGCGGTTTCGGCGAGCACGATACCCGACGCTGAGACCGGTGGGGGGATCGGCGGTCTTGTCGGATACAACGCAGGCACGATTTCCTACAGCTATGCTACCGGGCAGGTTTTCGCGACGGACAATGGCGGTTGGACCGATATGGGCGGGTTGACAGGCTCGACGACGGAAATCGTCGAATATTCCTATGCGACCGGTAAGGTGACAGGTGATGCCGAGGTTGGCGGATTGACCGGCTATAATGGCGGCAACATCACCGACTCCTATGCGACCGGCAATGTGGTCGGAACGAACCAAGTCGGGGGCCTCATGGGCGAGAACGCCCAATATACCGTGTCGCGGGATTACGCGTCCGGTTCGGTGTCGGGATATGGAGAATATATCGGCGGGTTCGTGGGCCAGGACTATGGTCTGATAAGGAACTCGTTTGAGACCGGTTCGGTGAGCGGCGTCGGCGGCATCGGTGTCGGCGGGTTTGTAGGAGACATGTTGTATCGCAATGACGGCCCGAGCATCGTCACCGACACAATCTCTTTGTCATACGAGTCCGGAGCGGTGACGAACGGGTATGCATTCGCCGGAATTGAGACAGGCGGTCCGGCGACGTTTCTGGATGTCTATTGGGACACGAACAACAACGTCGGCCTCAGCGGCGATCCGTCAGGAGCTGCAGCGATCGTCGGTCTGACGACGGCCGATTTCCAGACGAGTTTGCCCAACGGGTTCAACGGCGCACTCTGGGGAACGGGCGTATTGGCCACCAACAACGGCCTCCCCTATCTGCTCGCGATCCCGCCGGCGTAGGGCGAAGAGTGGCGCGTCGAGAAACCGCTTTGGACGGAATCACAAATTTTCACCATGGCCGGCCTCCGAGCCGGCCATCCATCGTCAGTTCGTCGGAATGCGGGGACGGCTTACGTATTCAGGCTGTCGTCGCCGGTCAGACAAGAATACGTATCACATCCCCGGATTTCCCCCCGAAAGGATACGACGATCTTTGATGGTTACCGATACGCGGCAATGCTAGACTGAGCCACACCGGGGTATTCACAGCCATGCCATTCGCCATTGAATTGATGGTCGCCAACCCCGCCGACCTGCACACCCCTCTACCGTATTACAGCATGGCGATTGAACAATCCGTGCGAGCGAACGGCGGGCACCTCACCCCGCGAGGCGTCGTCTCTTTGGCAGACGGTGGACAATTCATCTTCGAGAACAACGATTTTTGGCCTAAGCGCCTCACGCCAGACGTTTGCCGCGTCGTGTTCGACGCCGCGCTTCATACGAACACCTATGTAGACACCGGCGGTTCCGACGTAGCGCCTTTGAAGGTCAAAGGCTCCACGCTTAAGACGCCGACCGACATGGGACCGGCCGTAGTCGTCGCCAACTCTGATGTTCTCTGCACGATTCTGCAAAGCCGCCTCACCCGTCGGAACCAAGACATGGGACAGTTGAGACGTGAAGGGGTAATCGGTGCCGACGATCAACCGTTGGAGCCACCGCCAAGCCCCGGCACTGAAACACGTCTGTCCAGCGATCCCTCCGGCTTAGCCGTCGAATGCGAGGCAGACGAACGCAAAATGGCCTCCAGGCTCGGATGGAAGTTCGTGCGCAGCATGGTCACTCGGAACGCACAATGGGGTGTTGTCTGGCGTGCAGACATTGCGCCAGAAGCCGACCCAGCTACTTGGTTCCGCGAATCATGTTGGCGCGCGACCGGCAACCACGGCAAGGGGGGCATTAGCATGTCGAGCCGCCCTCTGAGAATGTTCGACGCGTCCCAAGACATCAAACCCCTGCCAGCGAAGTAGGCAATCGTTCTGATGACGCTGCGAGAAACGTTTCTCTACGGGAGTCTCGTGCTCTCGAATGCCTTGGCCATCACTGGGGCCGATGCTGCCTCGTTCCCCATACAGAAGCCGGACGACGCAGTTGCCTTTGCGCTACTAAATTTCCGTTGGAGCGGTTGGGAGAGGAAAAGGCTCAGAAGATACTAAACCTCTAGCTTATTCGATTGGGTATCAGAATCCTCCAAGCCATCAGCGTTACGGAATATCAGGACGCATTATCCATTCCCCATCCTACAAGGAAAACTTCGCTGTTCATCGCGCTTGACGGATTTTGATCAAGCAGCCTACGCTTTTCGCCAAGATGGCGTTTTTCGCCCGGCGCTCCCTGCGAGCAGCTGGGCTTTTGATTCCAGCGATTCCTCTCTTTTCGAAATCCGCGCAAGCGTTCGCCGCTGCCCGTAGCGGGAGGGTCAGTGTGCGGCGCGAAGGAAACCACATGACGACTGCGCAGCGCCGGACAAAGAGCTTCGTGAGGCGTGTTACGGTGCAAATTCGCTGTCTTTGGCATGAGGCGCATCGGCCGCCGTTGCTTTAAGCGCGCAAACAAAAGGGAATCGGCGCTTTCGTGTCGCGGCTCGTCGGAAAATCTCCCTGCAAACTCACTGGCAACAGCGAAGGGCATATTTGGGGAAATGACGGAGCTTCCGCCTACGCGCTCTGCGCTTCGGCGGACAGGCCGGGAGGTACTCTTCGCCCAGTCAACGCAGGTGGCCTGCCACCCGAAGCCCGGAGGGGCGAAGGGTGGCGCGCCCTAGGGGAGTCGAACCCCTCTTGCAAGATTGAAAATCTTAAGTCCTAACCGATAGACGAAGGGCGCAGCGACGGGCGGCTATAATGGCCCGGGGCGGCCTTGGCAAGCGGCGCCTCAAACGCCCGCCGGCGCGGCGTCCTCGACGTGGAGCTGGACCCGTTCCTCGCCGTTCCAGCGGTCCGCACGCAGGAATCCCGCCACGTGAACGGGCCGGCCCCGGGCGCCGAGGAGGCCCTCCCCCAGCGCGGTGTCCGCGGCCCGGAATGCGATCCCGGCGAGCCTTCCGCCGTCCCCACCGGTCAGGCGCACGCGCACATGCTTCTTTCCGACGACATCCGCAAATGCGACCCGCATGTCGGGCGCGACAACCATGGGCTCCGGATTGCCGGCGCCGAACGGACCCAGCCGCGCGATCTCCTCCACCAGCGCCGGTGTCGCGCCCGACGCCGAGACGGCGCAATCGAGAGAGAAATCGCTCGCGGCCGAAAGTGCGGCGCCATTGGTCTCGAACTGCGCGGCGAGAAATTCGCGGAACGGGTCAAGCTTTGCGGCGGACATCGAAAACCCCGCCGCCATCGCGTGGCCGCCGCCCGCTTCGAGCAATCCTTGTTCGCGCGCGGTGCGCACCAAAAGACCGATATCGATGCCGGCAACCGAGCGCGCCGAGCCGCGGCCGGAACCGTTCTCGAAGCCGACCACGAGCGCCGGTTTGGCGAAGCGTTCCTTAAGCCGGCCCGCGACGATGCCGACGACGCCCGAATGCCAGCCCTCGCCCGCGGCCAGGATGAACGGCGTGTTGTGCTGTGTCGCGGCGACCGCAATGGCCTCTTCGAGGATGACGCCTTCGATCGCCTGCCGTTCGCGATTGTGATGGTCGAGCATCTGCGCCAGCGGCACGGCTGCGGCGTCCGTCTTCGCCGTCAGCAATTCGACGCCCAGGCTGCAGCGCCCCACGCGACCGCCGGCATTGATGCGCGGACCGAACGCGAAGCCGAAATGATAGGGCGTGAAAGGTGGAGCGATCTTTGCGATCTCCGCCAGCGCCGCAAGGCCCGGACGGCTCGCGCCGGAAAGCCTTGCAAGTGCGGCGCGTACGAAGGCGCGATTGACGCCCAGAAGCGGCACCACATCGCAAATCGTGGCGAGACCCACGAGGTCGAGCCCCTCGCGCAGATCGGGTTCGGCAATTCCGTTGGCGCCATACCAGCCCGCGTCGCGCAGGCTGCGGTTGAGCGCGACCAGGAACAGGAACGCGACGCCCGCCGCGCAAAGATGACCCATGCCCGATGTGTCGCCCGGCTGGTTGGGATTGACCTGGGCGAAAGCCGGCGGCGGCGTTTCGATGGTGTGATGATCGAGAACGATCACGTCGAGACCCGCATCGCGGGCGGCCGTGAGCGCGGCGGCGGCTGCCGCGCCGCAATCGACGGTGATGACGAGACCCGCGCCTTCCGCTTTCAACTGCAACAGCGCTTTCGCGGAAGGCCCGTAACCTTCCGTCAGCCGGTCCGGGATGTAGATGCGCGGCGGCTTGCCGAGCGCCGCGAAGAAATCGTGCACGAGTGCGGCGGATGACGAACCGTCTACGTCGTAATCGCCGAACACCGCGATGCGTTCGCCGCGCGCCACGGCCTCGTGCGCCCGCGCCACGGCCCGGTCCATGTCCTTGAGCGACAGCGGCTCGGGCAGATGGCGCTTCAGCGTCGGATTGAGAACGTCGCCGGCCGCGGCCGCCGTCACGCCGCGCGCCGCCAAAAGTCGCGCCAGCACGGGCGAATAGCCGCCGCTTTGCGACAACGCCCGCACCGCATCGTCGCTCGCGTCGCGCAGACACCAGCGCCGGCCCGAAAACGAGCGCGCGACGCCGAAGGCCGCGGACGCAGCCGGTCTCAGGATTTCAGCGGCGTCCATCCTTGCGCAAATGACGTGCTTTCACCCAGCGCACGGTGCGTGTTCCCGAACGCATCAGAATGCTTTCGGTGGTGATGTATTCGCCATGCGAATGAACGCCTTCCAGCATGGAGCCGTCGGTCACGCCCGTCGCCGCGAACACCACGTCGCCGGATGCGAGATCGTTCAGGAGATATTTGCGGTTCAAGTCCTTGATGCCCAGGCGCTGGGCGCGGGCGCGTTCGTCGTCCTTTTTGAAGACGAGGCGCGTCTGCATCTGGCCGCCGACGCAACGCAGCGCCGCGGCCGCGAGCACGCCTTCCGGCGCGCCGCCCTGCCCGATATAGATGTCGACGCCGGTGGTGGGATCGCTCGTGGCGATGACGCCGGCAATATCGCCGTCGGTGATCAGGCGCACGGCGGCGCCCGCCTTGCGCACGCCTTCGATGATCGCCGCATGCCGCGGCCGGTCGAGCACGCAGGCCGTGATCTCGGATGGATCGACGCCCTTGGCCTTGGCCAGCGACAGGATGTTCGCGTGCGCATCCGCATCGAGATCGATGACGCCTTCGGCATAGCCGGGACCGATCGCGATCTTGTCCATGTACGTGTCCGGCGCGTGAAGCAGCGAGCCTTTTTCGGCCACCGCGATGACGGTCAGCGCATTGGCGAGCGCCTTGGCGGTCAGCGTGGTGCCTTCCAGCGGGTCGAGCGCGATGTCGACGGACACGCCACCGGCGCCCACCTGCTCACCGATGTAAAGCATCGGCGCTTCGTCGCGTTCGCCCTCGCCGATCACGACGGTGCCGTCGATGGGAAGATCGTTGAGCGCCGCGCGCATGGCCTCGACCGCAGCCTGATCGGCCGCCCGTTCGTCGCCGCGCCCGATCTGTTTGGCGGCCGAAATGGCGGCGGCCTCGGTGACACGCACGACTTCGAGCGCCAGCTTGCGGTCCATGGGATGCGTCATGCAGCTATCTCCTTGCTCGATATCCGGCCGTCAGCCCGCTTCCATGGGAATCATGCAGGGCGAGCGCAGAACCTTGTCGGAGGCCGCAATGACCTTCAAGGCGCGGGAAACGGCCGTTTCCGCACATTCATGGGTAATCATGACAATCGCAACCGCTTCGCCCGGCGCGCGGCCGCGCTGGATCATGCTTTCGATGGAAACTCCGCCCTCCGCCAGCCGGCTGGCGATTCCGGCCAGCACGCCCGGCGCATCCAGCACATCGAAGCGCAGATAATATGCCGATTGCCGCGCATCCGCAGGCGCCGGGTTCGATGCCTTGAGCGCGCGTGCAGGGCGCCCGAAGGCGGGGCCGGCAGCGCCGCGTGCGATGTCGATCAGATCGGCGAGCACCGCGGACGCCGTGGGCGCTTCGCCCGCGCCGCGGCCTTCGAAGAAGAACGGACCCGCCGGGCCCGCATCGGCCACGACGGCGTTGAACGCGCCTTCGACGTCGGCGAGCGGCGTACCCAGCTTCACCATCGCGGGCCCGACGCGCTGGTCGATTCCGGTGCCCGTCTTTCGCGCGATGCCCAGCAATTTGATCCGGTAGCCGAACTCGCGCGCGAACGCGATGTCCTGCGGCACGATGTCGGCGATGCCCGTCACCGACATGCCCGCAAGATCGGGCGCGATGCCGAATGCGAGACTCGCGAGCAATGCCAGCTTGTGCGCCGTGTCGCCGCCGCCGATATCGAGCGAGGGATCGGCTTCCGCAAAGCCGAGGCGCTGGGCTTCCGCCAGCACTTCCGCGAACGGGCGGCCCGTCGCTTCCATCTGGGTCAGGATGAAATTGCAGGTCCCGTTCAGGATTCCGCGTACCGCGTCGATGCCATAGGCGATTAGGCTTTCGCGCAGCGCCTTGACGATGGGAATGCCGCCGGCTGCGGCCGCTTCGAAGCGCAACGCGACGCCGCGCTCTTCGGCGAGTGCGGCGAATTCGGCGCCGCGATGCGCCAGAAGCGCCTTGTTGGCCGTGACCACATGCTTGCCGGCCGCAAGCGAGGCCTGCACAAGCGCACGCGCCGGGCCGTCTTCGCCGCCGATCAACTCGACGACCACATCGGCATCGGATTGTGCAAGCTGTTCGGCCACGCCCGTCCAGGCGATGGCGGAAATATCGGCCGCACGGCGTTTGCCGCGATCGCGCGCGCACACCATGATGCATTCGAGCGGGCGGCCCGCGCGTTCGGCAAGCTCTGCGCCGCGCGTCTGGAGGAGATGGGCGACACCGCCGCCCACCGTGCCGAGACCGGCGATCGCGACGCGGAGCGGTTTCGTCATGTCGCGGTTTCCAGCACAGGCTGGTTGGTGCGCATCGTGAGAAAGCGCTTCACGTTGCGTGCCGCCTGGCGGATGCGGTGCTCGTTTTCGACCAGCGCGATGCGCACATAACCTTCGCCATATTCGCCGAAGCCGAGGCCCGGCGAGACGGCGACTTTCGCATGGGCAAGAAGCTGCTTGGAGAATTCGAGCGAACCCGCGGCGCGGAATTCCTCCGGGATCGGCGCCCAGGCGAACATCGACGCCGGCGGCGGCGGAATCTGCCAGCCCGCGCGCGCCATGCTTTCCACCAGCACGTCGCGCCGGCTGCGGTAGATCGCGCGGATATCGTTCACACAGTCCTGCGGACCGTTGAGCGCGGCGGTCGCCGCCACCTGCACCGGCGTATAGGCGCCGTAGTCGAGATAGGATTTGATGCGTGCCAGCGCGGCGATGAGCTTCTTGTTGCCCGCCGCGAAACCCATGCGCCAGCCCGGCATCGCATAGGTTTTGCTCAGCGACTGAAATTCGATTGCCATGTCGCGCGCGCCGTCGACTTCCAGGATCGAAGGCGGAGGCTCTCCGAAATAGACGTCCGCATAGGCAAGATCGGACAATACCCAGATCTCGTGCTTGCGCGCGAACGCCACGACTTCGCGATAGAAATCGAGCCCCACAGTTTGCGCCGTCGGATTTGAGGGATAGTTCACCACCAGCGCCGAAGGCGTGGGCACCGAATGGCGGACCGCCGCACCGATCCGGCTCAGATATTCCTCCGGCGACGATGCGGGCACGTGGCGGATCGCGGCGCCCGCCATGATGAAACCGTAGGCGTGGATCGGATAGGCGGGATTGGGCACCAGCACCACATCGCCCGGCGCGGTGATCGCCTGCGCGAGATTGGCGAAACCTTCCTTCGAGCCGAGCGCGGCAATCACTTCGCTGTCGGGATTGAGCGTGACGCCGAACCGGCGTTTGTAATAGGCGGCCATCGCGCGCCTGAGGCCCTTGATGCCGCGCGACGCGGAATAGCGGTTGGAACGCGGATCGCGCGCCGCCTCGACCAGCTTGTCGACGATATGCTTTGGCGTCGGCATGTCGGGATTGCCCATGCCGAAATCGATGATGTCCTCGCCGCGTCCGCGCGCTTCCGCCTTGAGGCGATTGACTTCCTCGAACACGTAGGGCGGAAGCCGCCGGATGCGGTGGAAATCGCTTTGCATGGAATGGGCAACCAGTTGCGGTGCGCGAGCCAACATCAAGGCAAATTGTGCGGCTCGTCAACGCCTTCGCGCGGCGACCTCAGTGTCGCGAAAACCCCTGTTTCGGGCTTCCGGCGAACCCCGCCGGCCTAGCTCTGGAAGAATATCTCCGCGCGCCGGTTGCCTTCCTCGCCCTGGGGCATCGATTCGTAATAGACCGGCTGCGAATCGCCGACCGCTTCCACCAGCACCTTGTCGGCCGGCACGCCTTGACGGATCAATTCCTCCGCGACCGCTTTGGCGCGGGCCTGGGAGCGTTCGAAATTCCACACCAGATGGCGTTCGAGCGGCATGTTGGCCGTGCGACTTGAAGAATGGCCGACGACCCGGATGTAGCCCTGCCCGCCATGCGACTGGTACGCCTGCGCCGCTTCCCTCACCTGCGCCTTCGCGCTCGCGCTGAGGACCGTGGTGTCATGGGGGAAGAACACGACGGCAGCAGGCGGCAGGCCCTCGGGATTGGCGTAGACGCTGGGCGTCGACGGCGCCACCGAAGCGGTCTGCAGCGAGTCGAAATTGGCGACGACCGCGCCGGTCATCTGTTCGGGCCCGCCCATCGCTCGCCCGTGGGCGGGCGGCGGATCATTGCCGGCCTGAGGAGCGACCGCCGGACCATTCGCGGGTACCGCCGAGCCGACGGCGGCCGACTGGACTCCGGGCGTGCCGCTGAGGGACGCCGTTTGCTGGTAGCGCGCCAGGATCGGTTGCGGCACGAATTGCGCGACCGAAGGATCGAGGGGCGGCGCGCTGGAACGCTGGAAGCCGAGGTCGTCCGATTGTGGGATTGCACCCATCGACACTCCGGGGACCGTGGCCGGAACGGCCGGGATGGCGCCAGCTGCCGGACCCGGCATCGTCTGCGCGGCCGGTGCTTCGTTCATGGCGACGCGTTGGGTGGGCGCCGCGGACGGCGGCGCTGCTTCGGCCGTCGAGGCCCTCGCGGGGACGGCGGGCAGCGTGCCCGGCACCCCACCTGACTGTGGCGCGGCGGGCGCCGGATTCACACCCTGATCGGCCGGCGCGGAATTATCGGCACTTGCAGGCGGCTGCGGTCCCGTACCTGACGCCAGATCATTGCTCGGCGCGGTTTGATTGGGGGCGCCCTGATCGGCGCTGGGCGCGGGCGCACTCGCACCGGCCGTCGTATCGGCAACTTCGGCCGGCGGTGGCGCATCGGGCGGCGGAGCCGCTGCTGCTTCCGTGCCGCCGCGCAATGCATCGGTGCTGTATTGATTACGCGTGCGATCGGCCGCGAGAGAATCGGTTACATCTTTTTGTTCTTCGGCAGTCGATGCCGGCGCGGGCTTGTCCGGCACGCTGGCGATATCGGGCGTCTGGCCGTTTTCGGCGGTCTGCTCGTTCTGATCGCTCGCGGTCTTGCTGTCGCCGCCGATCCAGGTTGTCGGATCGACCCAGCCGGGCAGGCTCGAGCACGCTCCGGCGCTGGCCGCCAGCAGAAGCACCGTCGAGATCCGCGCCAACGACTTCGACACGCGGTTAAGCATGAACGTCATACGGAAGCCTCCCTATCGTGCCCCATGCAGATTGGCGCACGCCAGACGGCAACCCATATACAAGTCCGCCTCCCGGCTTCCAAGTGAATATGCGTCCAAATCCATGATTCTTGCGACATATTTCTCTCTGGACGGGCAGGCCCTGCGCCTTGCGATTGCCGCAAGTCGCGCGCTATCAAGCTGAAAGGTCGCGGAAACAAATCATGACAAAAAAGTCGGCAGAGCCCAAAGCAAAGCCCAGGACGCAGGCAGACCACGGCAAGCGCCCGGAGAAGGATGCCCCGGCCACTGCGGCGGGCGCTGCGGCGGCCGAGAACGAAGGTTACCGAATTGCCGATTCCGGCGAGTTCGCGCGCAACATGGTGCGCGTCGGGATGCAATCCCAGCGCCTTCTGAGCGACTTCATGAAACGGCAGTCCGCCAAGACCGGCGATGAACCGCGCGACCCTCTCAACATCGGCGGCGCTTTCATGGAATTGCTGCGCGGCATGGTCGCCGATCCCGCCGTGGTTATGGAAGCCCAGTTCCAACTCTGGCGCGATTATATGGGTCTATGGGAACGCACTGCGCGCCGCATGATGGGCGGTGAACCGGATCCCGTTGTCGTGCCGGCTGCCGGAGACAAGCGCTTCAAGGACAAGGACTGGCAGGAAAACCAGATCTTCGACTTCATCAAGCAATCCTATCTGCTGACCGCCAACTGGCTCCAGGGAACGGTCGCCAAGGTCGAAGGCCTGGATCCGAAATCGAAAAAGCGCATCGAGTTCTACACTAAGCAATTCGCGGATGCCTTTGCGCCCACCAATTTCGTTTTAACCAATCCCGAAGTGCTGCGCGCGACACTGCAATCGAACGGGGAAAACCTCGTCAAAGGTCTCAACAATCTGCTGCAAGACCTTGATCGCGGCGATGGGCAGCTTTCGATCCGGCAGTCGGCGGACGCGTTTACCATCGGCGAAAACATTGCGACGGCGCCGGGAAAAGTGATTTTCCGCAATGAGTTGATCGAGCTTCTTCAGTTCGAACCTACCACGAGGGAGGTCTATGAACGGCCGCTGGTGATCTTCCCGCCGTGGATCAACAAGTTCTACATCCTGGATTTGCGCCCCGAAAACTCGTTCATCCGCTGGGCCGTGGCGCAGGGCTACACCGTCTTCGTCGCCTCGTGGGTGAATCCGGACAAGCACCTCGCCAAAAAGACCTTCGAGGATTACATGCGCGACGGCATTTTCGCCGCACTGGAGGCCGTCGAGGCCGCGACGGGTATCCGTCAGGTCAGCGCCATTGGTTATTGCATCGGCGGCACGCTGCTGTCTGCGACCCTCGCCTACATGGCGGCCAAGGGCGATCATCGCATCGCCGACGCCACCTTCTTCGCCGCCCAGGCCGATTTCAGCGAGGCGGGCGACCTCCAGGTCTTCATCGACGACACCCAGCTCGAAGCGCTCGAGCAGCAGATGGACGCTGCCGGCGGCGTGCTCGAAGGCCGCAAGATGGCGACCACCTTCAACATGCTGCGGGCCAACGATCTGATCTGGTCCTTCGTGGTGAACAATTATCTGCTCGGCAAGGACCCGGTGCCGTTCGACCTGCTCTACTGGAATTCCGACACGACGCGGATGCCGGAGGCGACGCATCTTTTCTATCTGCGCGAATTCTACAAGAACAACGCGATGGCAAAGGGCAAGATGGTGCTGGGCGGCGAGAAACTCGATCTCTCGAAGGTGAAAATCCCCGTCTACCTGCAATCGGCCAAGGACGACCACATCGCGCCGTTCCGCTCGGTCTACAAGACGACCAAGCTGTTCACGGGACCGATCCGTTTCATCATGGCGGGATCCGGCCATATCGCGGGCGTCATCAATCCGCCGTCGGCGAAGAAATATCAGTATTGGACCAACGACAAACTGCCGCCCACGATCGACGAATGGCAGGCGGGCGCGACCGAGCATCCAGGTTCGTGGTGGCCCGACTGGGATGCCTGGCTGTCGAAATTGTCGGGCACGAAGGTGCCGGCCCGCAAACCGGGCGACGGCAAGCTCAAGCCGCTCGGCAACACGCCGGGCACATATGTGAAAGTGAAGGCGCAGTAGTCCCGTTCATTCGCTCGCGAGAATGTGGTCGGGCACGATCGGGTAAATCTCGGTTTGCCAGCGGCGCCCCGAGAACACGCCATAATGGCCCACGCCGGGCTGCAGGTGATGACGCTTCCGGCCTGCCGTCAGTCCCGCACACAGTTTGTGCGCGGCGACCGTTTGCCCCGGCGAGCAGATGTCGTCGCGCTCCCCTTCCACTGTCAGAAGCGCCGTATGACGGATCGCGCCAGGATCGATGCGCATGTTCCGCCAGGTGAAGAGCCCACGCGCCAGCCGATGCTCCTGGAACACGCGCTCGACCGTCTCCAGATAGAATTCCGCCGGCAGATCGTGGACCGCGAAATATTCGTCGTAGAAATCGCGCACTGCGGCGGCCCGGCCCTGATCGTCGCGCACGATATGCTCGACCAGGTCGAGATGGGCGCGCACATGTCGCGCGATATTCATCGACAGGAACGCTCCTACCTGCACGAAGCCCGGATAGACGCGCCGGTGCGCGCCCTTGAACTGCCGCGGCACGGTCGTGATCAGGTGCCGCTCGAACCATTCGATCGGGTGTGCGTTGGCGAGCTTGTTGACGCGTGTGGGATTGACGCGCGTGTCGACCGGTCCCGCCATCAAGGTCATGCTCGCGGGACATGCGGGGTTCTCCGTCTGCGCCATGAGCGCGATCGCCGCGAGAAGCGCGTTGCAGGGCTGGCAGACGCCCACCACATGGGCGCCCGGCCCGATCTGTTCGAGAAAACGGACAATGTGATCGATATATTCGTCGAGGCCAAAGCGGCCCGCCGTGCGCGGGATGTCGCGGGCGTTCGTCCAATCGGTGGCGAACACGTCGTGGTCCGGCAGCATCGTGCGGACGGTGTCGCGCAGCAGCGTTACGAAATGGCCGGCCATGGGTGCTGCGATCAGCACGCGCGGCTGCACGCCGCGGCCGGATTTGTGGAAATGGAGCAGCCCGCCGAACGGCGTCTCGTCGGCCACGATTTCATCAGCGCCGATGCCGAAATCGGGGCGTTCGTGGTTCAATTGCGCCCGTGCCACCACTTCGGCGCCGGCCGAAAACATGCGCAGCAACAGGTTGCCAAATGGCGCCGCAACGGGTTTCTGCCACGCGAACGCCGCCAGATCCGCCGCGTTGCGCCACGGCATGAAGAAGTCGTTCGCAGCCTGATACGTCTGATACAGCATCGGTCCCCACGCGCCCGGAATCTGTTCGCGGCGGGAACGCTAGTTCATTCCTTGCGGCGTTGCGAAATGTTTTTGGTCGCGCCCGCGCGATCGTCTCAATTGTTCACCGCCGCCAGCAGCAGGCGCACGAATTCCGCCTTCTGCTTGTCGTCGATCCAGCGGACGACGGCGACGATATCGTGCTGATAATCGATATAGACGATGTTGTCGCCATTGCCGATGAACGCGAGGCTGTCGGCGCGCGCCGCGGGAAACAATTTCTGGTCCGTGTTGAGAAACCAGTTCATGTAGCCGTAACCGGGATTGGGGTCGCTCGGCGTGCGCGCCATCGCGACCCATTTGTCCGACAGGATTTGTTTGCCGTCCCATTTGCCGAGGCCGATGCCCAGCAATCCCATGCGTGCCAGATCGCGCGCCGAAATGAACATCCCGCCGCCCCAATGGCCGCCGCCGGTCACGACCTGGATGTGCTTGCCGTCGAGATCGATCCAGGAATTGTCGTAGCCTTCCCAGTGCCAGCCGTCCGAGGCGCCGATCGGGTCCATCACATATTGCCGGAGCACGTCGGGCAGCGGACGTTTCCACAGATAGGTGAGCGCGAGCGCCAGCGCGTTCACGCGCACGTCGGAATATTTCCATTGCTGGCCCACCGGCGGTGGTCCGGCCGCGAGTTCTGTCCAGGGCTCCGCGCCCGGGCGGTCCGCCCACCAGGGCTTGCCCCACATCGTGCCAACCCAGCCGCTCGTCTGGCGCAGCATTTGGTCCCAGGTGATGGGCGCATTGTGCGGCAGAAGAAAATCGGGCGTCGGCTGCACATAGTCGATCACGGGGTCATTGACGTTTTTGATCATGCCTTTGTCGAAGGCGATCCCCGCGACTGACGACAGAAACGTCTTCGACACCGAAAACGTCATGTCGACTTTGCGCGTGTCACCCCATTCGGCGACGATATAGCCGTGGCGAAGGATGATGCCGTTCGACGGCGCGTGCGGTTGCAGGGGGCCGATGGGGCTTGAAAACGGTTCGTGCGCATATTCGAGCGGGATGGTGATGCGCAGATCGCGGATATCGGCGACTTTGGCGAGTTCGGGGGGAAACTTCGCCTCATTGGTGACGGCAAAATCGATCGCCGCTTTCAGTTTGGCCGGATCGAGACCTTCCTGATCCGGCGTCTGCGTCGCCCACTCATCGCCCTTTGGCGGGACATAGTCGGCGGCGAATGCGGTCGGTGCAACGAACAGCGCCGCACCGGCGCATGCGCCAAGGATCGTCCTATACATCGTCACCCTCCCCCGCTTTTCGCATCGCCGCCGCGACCGCCAGGCTGGTGGCATCGCCGCGCGCTTCGAGCGCGGCAATGATGCCGGCAACATCTTCCGGCTTCTTGTCCTGCGACAGCTTGAATTTGCCCTCGAGCGTATCGAACGCCAGCGAGAAGCCTTCGATCGCGCCCAGGAGGGTGGCGATACGCTCCTCGGGCAGCTTGTCGAGCGTCCATGGCGGTTTCGGCCTGAGCGGTTCCTCCTGCGCGGCGGAGAGGTCCACGAGCAACGTGCGCAATTCGTTCGCGTTCAATCGTCGCGCGACGCCCTCGCCTTCCACGGCGATGTAGTTCCAGGTCGGCACGAAGCCCGGCGTTGCGTACCAGTCGGGCGACACATAAGTGTCCGGGCCAAGGAAGGAGAGACGGATGCGGGCGCCATCCAGTCCGGCCAGGGGATTGCCGCGCGCCAGATGAAAGCGGATGCCACCCCGCGCGCCGGCCGCTGGATCGAGAGCGACAGGCGCGTAAGCAAATTGCACGGCGCCGTCTATGACGGCCGCGATGGTCGCAAATGCCCGCTTGTGAATGATTTCGTGCAATGTCCGAGCATCATCGATCGTGAACGCGCGCGGACGATACATCTCACGCGAGCCCGGTCGTTTCCGGCAGGCCGAGCATGATGTTGAGGCTTTGGACCGCCGCGCCCGAGGCGCCCTTGCCGAGATTGTCGAGCACCGACACGAGCCGCACCTGCTGCGCCGTTTCGTTGGCGAACACGTAGAGCTTCATCTTGTTCGTGCCCTTCAGAAGCTCCGCGTCGAGTGTCTTGAGGGCCGCCGTTTCTTCGAGGCTCGCGACCTCGACAAACACGCGATCCCGATACGCCTCCGCGAGCACCGCATGAAGATCGGTGATGCGCGGCGCGCCGGGCAACGCCCAAAGCTGCAGCGGCACGTCCACGATCATGCCGCGATAGAAACGCCCCACGCTGGGCGTGAAGACCGGCGCATGCGCGAGGCCGCCATGTTCCTTCATCTCCGGAACATGCTTGTGCGAAAGTCCCAGCGCGTAAGTGCGCACCACGGTCTGGACATATTCGGGAGACGAGCTGTTTTCGAACTCCTGGATCATCGCCTTGCCGCCGCCCGAATATCCCGAGACCGCATTCACGCTGTAGGGATAGTTGGCAGGCAGAAGACCGGCGCGCACGAGGGGGCGCACCGTCGCGAGAAAGCCCGTCGAGTAGCAACCGGGATTGGTGACGCGCGCCGCCGCCGCGACACGCTCATAGCCGTCCGGCTCGAGTTCGGGAAAGCCGAACACCCAATCGGGCGCCACGCGATGGGCCGTGGAGGCGTCGATCACCCGGACGGCCGGATTCTCGATCAGCGCCACCGCTTCGCGCGCCGCTGCGTCCGGCAGGCAGAGGACCACGACATCGGCCTCGTTGAGCGCACGGGCCCGGGCGCGCGCGTCCTTCCGGTCGCCGTCGGGCAATTCGACGACCGTCAGGTCGCGCCGGCCCGCCAGCCGCTCGCGGATTTCCAGGCCCGTCGTTCCCGCCGCGCCGTCTATGAACAGTTTCGCCGTCATCAGCGCCTCTTACGCCGCCGCGCGGGCCTGCGCCATCATTGACAGACTGTAATGCGGGTTCTTAGCTCATTCACCCCGCGAATCCGCGATTCCGCCCATATGGCGGCTGCAGGGCGGGCAAGCCCGACGGCCGGAAGGCGCCACGGCCGGGGACCTCCGCATATTCGCGCCCAGAAGGGACGACCCATGGATCCGCAAGCCGTCATCGAAGTCTTCCGCCGCAATGTCACCCAGCACTATTTCGATATGAAGGGGCGCGTGCGGCGCCAGGAGTTTTGGTATTTCGTACTCGCTGCGGTTGTCGTTCTTGTTGCAGTCGGAATCGTGGCGGGAATCCTTCATTTGTATATTTTGAGCACGATTGCAGGTCTTGCGCTGCTTTTGCCTATGATTGGCCTCACCGCGCGCCGCCTTCAGGATACGGGGATGAATGGACAACTAGCTTGGATATTGGTGATCCCGTCCATACTCCGTTTGGTCGTCGTGACTTTGCTGTTTATGTCCGGGCCATTTTTCGGTATGTTTCTTGCGCTCGAAGGGCTGATCAGTTTGGCAGCGCTCGTGGCGACCATTGCAATGATCTATTTCTGCGTACAGCCGGGCACGGTGGGTTCGAACCAGTATGGTCCCGATCCCAAAGGTGCGGCTGCGCCGGCGGCCTGAATGGATTGAGTGGCGCCTAAGGCAGAAGGCGCCACGGAGATTGCTTCGTCGCCGGAGTTGGCAGTTTGCCGTGAGGCGGCGCATTTCCCGGCGCCGGCAGAGGACCTGCGCCAAATCCCGTCAGCTGCCCATTCAGGGCGAGACCTGAACCGGTGCCCGTCGAAGTTTCCGGCGGCCGTGAGAAAGCTGGCGCGGTGATGGGCATGAGCGTGTCGTGGCCGGTCGACGGATCGCCGCCCGTCGACGCCAGATCGGCGGCAGAAGCGCCGGGCGCGAACATCGCGGCAAGCGCGAGGCTCGCCAAAAGCGTCTTCGTAGATTTGTTCATGACCTGTCTCCTGGGCGATCCGATTTGAGATCGGTTCGCGGTCCGTAGGCGTGGGGAAGCAATCGGCATGCCGCACCAGATGAACGGCGCTCGGCGCGGCCAAGGCGCGTCCCGGCCGGCGCCGCAGGCGTGACGGCGTCCCGGTTTGGCACGGCCAATCGGTCATCGACGGATGGATGTGGTCCGTTTGGACAATAGACGCGACCGCAAATTCAAAACACCATCGGCGGCGCAAATCCGAAGAGGATTCGATCAATGTTGCGCAAGACCCATATTCTGGCGTTCGGTGCCGCCATTGCGGCGGCTGCAATGCTCTCGCCGGCGCAAGCGCAGGTGCAATTGACCTATCCCGGAGGACCGCTGACCACGAACGGGAACGGCCCACCCCATCATTGGCGCGGCATGTGCCGGCATGGATTTGTGTGGCGCGACGCGGTCGACGGCGACCATGTGTGCGTGACGCCCGGAACGCGCCAGCAGGCAGCCGACGACAACGCGCACGCCGCGGCCCGGTTCAGCGTCCACAACCAGTCCTACGGTCCCGACACGTGCAAGCAGGGCTATGTCTGGCGCGAAGCCACGCCCGACGACCATGTCTGCGTCACGCCGGGCACGCGCAACCAGACGGCGGACGACAACGCGCATGCCGGCGATCGCGTCGTGAACTGACGGACCGCCATCGAAGGTCCCCGCTGACGGAATTGTTTGCGCAGAGTATTCTCGCCGAAGACTGCCGATGGGTCCGGCGCTCCACAATCGCGCGGATCGCGTTGGCTTCGGCGAAATCGGAAAGCGGCGCAAAGACGATGAGTTCCGGCGGCGATGAATTGGCCCTTGGCGTACCGCATGTCCGCTCGCTCTGGGCACGCATTCTGAGCGGGCGCGATAAACCATCGCCGCCAGATCCCGCGGTATGGGCGGCCGATCGTCTGGTGATCGACGCGCTCGGGCTTGGCTTGCACAAAACGCTGAGCTTCCTCAACGAGCAAATGCCCGATCTGCCGGCGTTCGAGGCCTGGATCCTCGAACGGAACGGCGGCGCGATCGATCCGGCGCGCGCAGCCTGGATCAACGCGTCCGTCGACCGCGCGCTCGGACGCAATGCGACGCCGGTGCCACCGCCGGACGAAGCAGCGGCAGAGGATGTGCTGTCTTCCCAGGATCTCGGCTTTTGGGACGAGCATGGCTATGTCGTCCTGCACGATGCCGTGCCGCCAGCGGCCTGCCGCGCCGCCGAACAGGCGATCTGGGATTTCGCCGGCATGAATCCGGCCGATCCTGCGACCTGGTATGGCGGCAAGTTCGAACAGGGGATCATGGTGCCGCTGGTTCACCACCCCAGCTTCGCCGCGAACCGGCGCTCGCCCCGAATCCATCGGGCTTTCGCGCAGCTCCTGGGGATGTCCGATCTCGTCGTGACGGCCGATCGCGGCGGCTTCAATCCGCCGGAACGTCCCGGCTGGCAGTTCACGGCAGCGGGGCTCCATTGGGATACGAGCCTCGTACCGCCCATCCCTCTGAGCACACAGGGCGTCCTCTACCTCACCGACACGGCGGCCGATCAGGGCGCCTTCCGCTGCGTTCCCGGCTTCCACCGCAAGCTCGAGACCTGGCTTGCCGGCCTGCCGCCCGGCGCCAATCCACGCGCGCAGAATCTCGATGCGTTGGGGCCGGTGCCGATCGCTGGGCGAGCGGGCGATCTCGTCATCTGGAATGACTCCCTGCCCCACGGCGCGAGTTCGAACCGCGCGACCAAGCCGCGGATCGTCCAATACATCGCGATGTATCCGGCCGGCCGCGCGGATGCGCGGCCGTGGGTGTGAGGCACGACCCCACCCGATCGCATACAAGAAATGTGACAGCGCCTGATCTCGATCCCACCTTGGATATTGCGAAAGGCCGGAAGAAATTCCGGCCTTTTTGCTGCGATCGAAGGGGTTTCGTGTTGGCGTCGCGATGCGTTAGTGTTTCGGCGCGGCTGCCTGTTGGGTTCGGGACGTCAGGCAGCCTGCCGTGTCGAGCGGTGGACGGTTCGGGCTACCCGGTATAAGGGGCAAAAAATGTCATCTCTCGCCAGCAAATCCTTGCGCAGCGCCTTGAAGTCGTCGGTCGCGATTGCCGGAGCGGTTCTGGCGATGTCGGGCGCGGGCCTCGCCAATCCGGCCGGCGGTTCGGTCACGACAGGCACGGCATCGATCTCGAACACGTCGAAGACCACGACCGTCGATCAGACGAGCGAAGGCGTCGTCATCGACTGGTCGAGCTTCAATATCGGCTCCGGACAAACGACGGACTTCGCCCAGCCGAACGCGCAGGCCATTGCCATCAATCGCATTGGCGGCAGCTCCGCCTCGCAAATCCTCGGCACGCTCGACGCCAATGGTCGCGTGGTGCTGATCAACGGCAATGGTTTGGCGTTCGGCAAGAACGCGCAGGTCAATGTCGGTTCGCTCGTCGCGACGAGCACCGGCGGTTCGGACAGCAATCTGCTTGCGGGCAAGTTCACGAGAGCCGGAAATTCCGGCTCGGCCGTCGTCAATGAAGGCCATATCACCGCGAGCCAGGGCGGGTTTGTGGCGCTGGTGGCGCCCAACGTGACCAATGCGGGCACCATCAACGCGAAGCTCGGACACGTGACGCTGGGCGGTACAAGCAAATTCACGGTCGATCTCGCGGGCGACGGCCTCGTGTCCTTCGCAACGAAAAGCGCCGCCTCGGGCCAGGTGACGAACACCGGCCGTATCGACGGCGCCACGGTCGTGCTGAAGGCGAGTTCCGCGGAAGGTGTGGCGGCGGGCGTCGTCAATGTCGGCGGCGTCATTGCGGCGGAAGGTGCGCATGAGCGCGGCGGAGAGATCGTGCTCGATGCGGGCGACGGCTCGCTTGTGACGACAGGCAGGCTCGATGTGGCCGGAGAAAAAGGTCACGGCAAGATCATCGAAGACGGCAATTCCGTCTCCATCGCGGGCACCGTGACGGCCGGCAAAGGCGGCGAATGGAAAATCGATCCCGACAATCTGACGGTCGACGCCACGGCGGCGCACACGATCAGCCACGCGCTCAACCAGAATACGTCGATATGGGAGGAGACATCGGCCACCACGGCGTCCGGCTACGGCACGTCGTCGCCGGGCAACGGCGACATCATCATCGCGAGCCCGATTGCGTGGGACACGGGCGCGATGCTGTATCTCTATTCCTATCATTCGATCGATTTCGACTCGACCATCAACGTGAAAAACGGCGGCTGCCTCACATTCGAGATCAACAATGGCGGCACGGGCGGCGTCATGTTGTTCGCGGATGGCGGCCACATCGACATCGATACTTCCGGCACGTCGTTCACGCTGAACGGAACCGGATACACCGTTGTCGACAACGTCTCGACTCTCGCTTCGGATATCGCATCCGATCCGTCGGGCAATTTCGTACTGGGTCTGTCGTACAACGCCAAGACGGACGGAACTTATACGTCGTCGCCGATCGCGGCGACATTCACCGGAACGTTTTATGGTCTTGGAAATACGATTTCGAATCTCGACATCGATGAAACATCCGGAAGCTCCGCCGGCCTGTTCGCGGACGTCGGAAGCGGAGGCCTGGTTTCGGGCCTGGGCGTGACCGGTACCGATATTATAGGCGCTCCTGGCGCGAATACGGGCGCGCTCGCCGGAGCTCTGTCCGGCTCCCTCTACGACGATTACTCGAAAGGCCGCGTGAAGGGTACCGGCGCCGTCGGCGGGCTTGTCGGGCTCGTGAGCGGCGGCGGTTCGGTGAACGACTCCTACAGCACGGCAATAGCCATCGGCGTTGGCCGGTCCGTGACCGGCGGTCTGATCGGCAGAGACACCAGCTCGGCTGCCGTGGACGGTGACTTTGCGACCGGAAGCGTCAGGGCCGGCACTTCATCGGAAGTCGGCGGCTTGATCGGCGCAGCGACTGGAACCCAGGTCGAATACGACTTCGCCACCGGCGCGGTCAGCGGCGGAGCCGGAAGCGACGTGGGCGGCTTGATCGGCGATGCGTCGAGTGCGTCGCTGAGCCAGGCCTATTCGACAGGTGCGGTATCGGGTGGAAACGGCAGCACGGTCGGAGGATTGATCGGAGATCTATCCGGGCCGCCGGTCTCGGCGCTCTATTGGGATTTGACGACCAGCGGCGTCGGCGCATCGCATGGCGTCGGCAACGTCCTGAATGCGCCGGATGTCACCGGATTGACCACCGCGGAATTCCAGTCGGGGCTGCCGACGGGCTTCAGTTCCACGATCTGGGGTGAGAGCTCGACGATCAATGGCGGCTTGCCGTATCTGTTGGCGATGCCACCGGCATAACATGCGCGGCCGCGGAATCGTTCGAGACGATTCCGCGGCCCGCCGCCGCCAAATTCAAACCTGAAAATTACCGCTTCGAGAACTGGAAGCTGCGGCGTGCTTTCGGGCGGCCGTACTTCTTGCGCTCGACCACGCGCGGGTCACGCGTGAGGAAGCCGCCCTGCTTGAGCGTGGGCCTGAGGCCCGGCTCATAGGAAATCAGCGCTTTGGAAATTCCGTGGCGCACCGCGCCCGCCTGCCCCGAGAGGCCGCCGCCCATCACCGTGCAGACGACGTCGAACTGCCCGTCGCGATTGGCCGCGATCAGCGGCTGGCGCAGGATCATGCGCAGCACCGGCCGCGCGAAATAGACTTTCTCTTCCTTGCCGTTGACCGTGATGCGGCCGAGACCCGGCTTGAGCCAGACGCGCGCGACGGCGTTTTTCCGCTTGCCGGTGGCATAGGCGCGGCCCTTGGAGTCGCGGCTCGATTTCGGCTGCTCGCCGGGCTCAACCTTGCTCTCGGCGGGCTTCGCCTTGATCAGCGTCGTCTTCAGATCGGTGAAGCTTTTGACATCTTCCGCCATGGTCAGGCCGCCTTCGTCTTGCGATAGTTCGTGTTCTTCGGATTCATCGCGCCGATGTCCACCTTCTCCGGCGTCTGCGCTTCGTGGGGATGCTCCGGTCCCGGATAGACGCGCAGGTTGGAAAGCTGGCGCCGGCCGAGCGGTCCGCGTGGCAGCATGCGCTGGACGGCTTTTTCCACGATGCGTTCCGGGAATTTGCCGGCCAGGACGGCGCCCGCGGTGCGCTCCTTGATGCCGCCGATATAGCCCGTGTGCCGGTAGTAGATTTTCTTCTTCAGCTTGTCGCCGGTCAAAAGGACCTTCGCCGCGTTCACGACGATGACGTTGTCGCCGCAATCCATATGCTGCGTGAAGGTCGGCTTGTGCTTGCCGCGCAGGCGCAACGCGATGATCGAGGCCAGGCGACCGACAACGAGCCCTTCGGCGTCGATGAGGATCCACTTCTTCTCGATCTCGGTCGGCTTGGCCGAGTAGGTTTTCATGTCCCAGGCTCCGGGGGAAATTCGATCAGGGGCGGCGTATAGGGGGATGGCCCGCGCGGGTCAAGCGGAAGTGCAGTCTTTTGCTGATATTTTGCTATACGGTATTATATTACCGCAACGTCGATCTCTTGCCATGGACGGACCGCGGCCACGGAATTAACCTTGTTGGCCAACGGGCACAGGGAATCAGCCGACAAAAGAAGACCGAAGCCGACGCTGGCTTGCAGCCGCGCCCGGCATTGGACCGTTCGCCCGCGCAATCAAATTCCAGATAGAGGTTTTCATGGGTTTCACCACCGCCGTTACGACCTGCCTGGGGAAATATGTGGACTTCCAGGGACGCGCGCGGCGCTCCGAATTCTGGTACTTCACGATACGGATCGCTCGGGTTGGTGGATACTGATCGGCATTATCCCGCTGCTGGGCCTGATCCTCCTGCTGATCTGGTACTGCTCGAAGGGCACGACCGGGCCCAATCGCTTCGGTCCCGATCCTGCCTAGCTCGCGGGGAACTTCGCACTTGGCGTCACATTCAATGCCGGCGATTGGGGTGCCAATCGCCGGCCAAGGCGCTAAACTCGCCCGATGACCGCAGACCCTCTCGTCATTACCGCCCGCACCGCCGCCGTGCTGCGTCTGACCATGAACCGCGCCTCGGCCCGCAATGCGCTGAGCGAAGGGCTCATGGCGGCGCTGCAGACTGCGCTCGATGAGGCAGCAGAGGACAAGTCGCTCCGCGCCATCGTGCTTGCAGCCGACGGGCCCGCCTTCTCCGCCGGCCATGATCTCAAGGAGATGACGGCACATCGCAAGAACGCCGATCGCGGCAAGGCCGCTTTCGCGGCGCTGTTCGCGCAATGCTCGAAACTGATGCAGACGATCGTGCGCCATCCGCGGCCTGTCATCGCCCAGGTGCAGGGCATCGCCACGGCGGCCGGCTGCCAGCTGGTCGCGAGCTGCGATTTGGCGGTCGCCTCCTCCGCCGCGCGGTTCGCGACGCCCGGCGTCAATATCGGCCTCTTCTGTTCCACGCCGATGGTGGCCCTGTCGCGCAACGTGTCGCGCAAGCACGCGATGGAGATGCTCCTGACCGGCGAGATGATCCCGGCGGAAGAAGCGCGCCGCATCGGTCTCGTCAATCGCGTGGTCGCGCCCGTTCTCCTGGAGGACGCGACGGCGCAGCTTGCGAATTTGATCGCGTCGAAGCCCGCCAAGACGGTCAAGATCGGCAAGGAAGCGTTCTACCGCCAGCTCGAAATGGGCTTGTCCGCAGCCTACGACTATGCGAGCGAAGTGATGACCATGAACATGCTCGCCGCGGAAGCCGAAGAAGGCATCGGCGCGTTTGTCGAAAAGCGCGAACCCAAATGGCCGACCTAAAGCACGTCATGGCCAGGCTTGACCGGGCCACCCATTCGGCGCGCGTCTGTGCGCTGATGGAATCTTTTGCGTAGCGTCACCTGGGTGGCCCGCAGTCGCGGGCCGTGACAATTGTTTTGTGATGGAACACGATGCCCCAATATTCCGACGATCTGATCAAAAACATCCTGCGCTCGACCAAGACCATCGCCATGGTGGGCGCGAGCGGCAATGAGATGCGGCCGTCCTATTTCGCCATGATGTATCTGCTCGCGAAGGGCTTCGTCGTGCATCCCATCAATCCCGGCATGGCCGGCAAGGATATCCAGGGTCAGAGGGTTTACGCCTCGCTGAAGGACGTGCCCGCACCTGTCGACATGATCGATATCTTTCGCGCCTCCGATGCGGCGCCCGGCATCGTCACGGAGGCGCTGGCAGAGAAAGACCGGCTCGGCATCAAGACGATCTGGATGCAGCTTGGCGTCATCAACGAAGACGCAGCCCGGATGGCGCGCGAGGCGGGCCTCACCGTGATCATGGATCGCTGCCCCAAGATCGAATATGGCCGGCTCTCCGGCGAGATCGGCTGGATGGGCATCAACCGGCGCGTCATCGACAACCGCAAACCGCTCTTGTTCAGCAAGGGCGGAAGCCTCAAGCGCGTATAGAGCCATGCTCAAGGTCTGGGGCCGCAGGAATTCCCTCAACGTCCAGAAGGTGATGTGGGCGATCGGCGAACTCGGCATCGCCCACGACCACATCGATGCGGGCGGCCCGTTCGGGGGCCTGGATACGGACGAATTCGGCGCGATGAATCCCAACCGGCGGGTTCCTGTGATCGACGACGATGGAACGGTCGTGTGGGAATTGCATGCGATCCTGCGCTACCTGGCGGCGAAGTACGGCGCGGGCACGCTCTGGCCGGAGGATCCCGGCGCCCGCGCGCTTTCTGACTTGTGGACGGACTGGACGCTTGCCGATCTTCAGCCGGCGTTCATCGGCGTGTTCTGGAATCTCTATCGCACGCCCGAAGACCGGCGGAACTGGAACCTCATCCGCCAGGGCGTCGCGCGCAGCGCCATTCTCTTCCAGTTGCTGGACCGCCATCTTGAAGGAAAGTCCTTCATCGCCGGCGACAATCTGACGATGGGCGACATCCCGCCCGGCGCCCAGCTTTATCGCTATTTCGAACTGGCGATCGACCGCCCGTCCCTGCCGAACGTGGAAGCGTGGTATGCGAGGCTGCAGGCGCGCGAGGCCTATCGCACGCATGTCATGGTTTCGTTCGAAGGTCTCAAAGGGCGGCTCGCATTCTAACATGGTGACGAACGATGGCTGACTACGGATTCAATACGCTGAGCGTGCATGCGGGCGCGCAGCCCGATCCCGCCACGGGCGCGCGCGCCACGCCCATCTACCAGACGACGGCGTTCGTGTTCGAAGACGCGGACCATGCGGCGGCCCTGTTCAACCTGCAGGTCTTCGGCAACATCTATTCGCGGATCATGAACCCGACCAATGCGGTGCTCGAAGAGCGCATCGCGGCGCTGGAAGGCGGTCGCGCCGGGCTCGCGGTCGCCTCCGGACATGCGGCGCAGCTCATCGTGCTCCACACCCTGATGGCGCCGGGCGACGAGATCGTCTCGGCGCGGCAGCTTTACGGCGGCTCGATCAACCAGTTCAGCCAGGCCTTCGCGAAATTCGATTGGCATGTGAAATGGGCCGACGCGCGCGATCCGGAATCGTTCGGCGCCGCGCTGTCACCCAAGACGAAAGCGATCTTCATCGAAAGCATCGCCAATCCCGGCGGCATCGTGACGGACATCGAAGCGATCGCCGGCGTGGCGAAGGAAGCGGGCGTGCCGCTGATCGTCGACAATACGCTCGCCTCGCCCTATCTGATCCGCCCTCTCGAATGGGGCGCGGATATCGTCGTCCATTCGGCGACGAAATTCCTGGGCGGCCACGGCAATTCCATGGCCGGGCTGATCGTCGACGGCGGCAAGTTCGACTGGGGCGCGGGCGGCAAATATCCGACCATGTCAGAGCCCTGCCCGTCCTATCACGGCATGCGGATGTGGGAGACGTTCGGCGACATGGCGTTCGCCATCGCCTGCCGCGTGCTGGCGTTGCGCGATCTCGGGCCTGCGCTGGCGCCGATGAATGCGTTCCTCGTGCTCACCGGGATCGAGACGTTGCCGTTGCGCATGCAGCGCCATTGCGACAACGCTCTGGAAGTGGCCCGCTGGCTCAAGCGGCATCCGAAAGTGGCCTGGGTGAGCTATGCGGGGCTCGAGGACGATCCCTGCTACACGCTGCATCGTACCTATTGCCCCAAGGGTGCCGGCTCCGTGTTCACCTTCGGCGTGAAGGGCGGCTACGAGGCGGGCGTCAAGCTCGTCAACGGCGTCAGGCTGGTCAGCCATCTGGCCAATGTCGGCGACACCCGCAGCCTCATCATCCACCCCGCTTCCACCACGCATCGCCAGCTCGACGATGTGCAAAAGAAGGCGTCGGGCGCGGGGCCGGACGTGGTGCGGCTGTCGATCGGCATTGAAAGCGTGGAAGACGTGATCGCCGATCTCGATCAGGCGCTGGCGGCCGGCTGAACGCCGCGCACGCCCGAAACTTCATGGGCGTGCCAGATGGCGGCAGAAAAAAGCGCCACCGCCGTCGCCTGATGCGCCGCGGCCAGCGCCACCGGCGCCTGGCTCACCAGCGTCACGATGCCAAGGATGATCTGAAAAGCGGTCAGGCCCAGAAGTGCGTCGCTGCTGCGGCGCGCCAGGCCTTCGAGTTTCGCGCGCCGGCCTGCCATCCACAACGCGAATGCGGACAACGCGACGATGTAAGTCCCGACGCGGTGATCGAATTGGGCAAGCCCCGCATTCTCGAAGAAGTTTGTCCACCAGGGTGCCGCGAAAAACGGATGCTCGGGAAACACTCGGCCGTCCATCGACGGCCACGTGTTGTAGATCAGTCCCGCATGCAGCCCGGCCACGAGTGCGCCCAGCAGCATCTGCACATAGACGAGTCCCACGAAGAGAAATCCTCCGACCCTAATTCTCTTCCGGAGCGCGACTCGAGCATTTTCAGAATGGTTTGATGCGCTCGCGCTCCCCTCGCTCTCCATGGCCGGCCTCCGAGCCGGCCATGGTGAGAGTTTGTGATTCCGTCCAATTTGAAAACGCTCTAAATCGGCCGTGCGCTCATCAAAGACTTTCGGGCGCAGATATTCGAACGCGGTCCACAGGATCGCGCCCAGCAAGATGATCGCGACGCCCAGATGGATCGCCAGCCGGTACTGGCTCACCGATACGCGCGTCTCAAGCCCGCTCTCCACCATCCACCAGCCGACAAAGCCCTGCAGGCCGCCCAGCGCGAACAGCAGCAGCATCCTGGGGAATTGCGCGCGCGCAATAGCGCCGGTGAACGCGAAATAGAGAAAAGGCAGCAGGAACACGAACCCAAGCAGCCGCCCCAGGAAACGATGCGTCCATTCCCACCAATAGATCGCCTTGAAGCCGTCGAGGCTCATGCCGCGGTTTTCGAGCCGGTATTGCGGGATGCGCTGATATTTAGCGAATTCGGATTGCCACGCCGCGTCGCTCAACGGCGGCACGACGCCCATCACCGGCTTCCACTCGGTGATGGAGAGCCCCGAACCGGTCAGCCGCGTGAGGCCGCCGAGCGTCACCATCGCGGCGATCACCAGTGCGAGCACGAGCAGCCACCAGCCGACGGCCAAGCGGCCGGGCGCGCGAAACTTCAAGGACGTGACGGCGGTCGTCATGGACCGCCGTCATATCGCCGCCAAAGTCAGAGGTCCATGCGCGGGCGGCGCCCGCGACCTCTTGCCGTCTACCGTCCCGTCAGCCGGAACGTGACGACGGCGCCGGTTGTCGCCGCGACCGGCTTGCCGTCGCTAGTCGCGGGCTCATAGCGCCAATGCGCCTTGACCCACGCCACGGCAGCCTGATCGAGCCGCTCGAATCCGCTCGATTTTAAGACCGACGCGTCGGCGACCGCACCGTGTTCGTCGATCGTCAGCTTGAGCTGCACCGTGCCTTCCTGATCGAGCCGAGCCGACAGCGGCGGGTAATCGGGAATTGTATGCGTCGATGCGATTGGATGGGCCGGAACAAAGACCAGCCCGGTCGGAGGCGGCTGCAAAGACGTCAAGGTTGTGAGGCCGTGATCGCCATTCTGATCGATATCGATAACTGGCGGCTTGACCGCGGTCGGGCCACCCGGCCTGACGAGCACGACGGTTGTCGGCGGATGTTGTGTCGTTGGAATCACCTTGGGCAGGATCACCGTCCCGGTCAGCACCGGCGGCGGCGCAGGAATTGACGGCCGATGGGTGAAGGCTAGGAACAGGGTATAGATCGCCGCGATATGAAGCGCGCCGACAACGGCAATCGTGAAAATCCGCCGCTGCGGCGGTTGTTGGACTCGCAGCGAACGCAAATCGCTCGTCGATGACATGTTTCTCCTCCCCGAGAACATGAAACCCGCTCGCGGGCACGGAGAGGGATCGACTCACGCGTCCCATCTTCGGGCCGGCGGCGGATCAATGGCGGCAGTGAGCGCGCAAAATCCGGCCCTATTGTGGCGCGGGCAATTCCGCTATCGTGCAACGGACTGACGAAAAGTCATCGACACCGCACCGCGAGACCATGACTTCCACGCATGAAAAAACTCATCGGCACCATCGTCATGCTCATATGGCTGCCCATTTACGCGTTGATCGCGATGGGCGTGGCGCTTCACGTCCTGCCGCACGCGAATTGGGCCGTGGCGTTTCTCTATTACGCACTGGCCGGCACGCTGTGGATCGTGCCCATCGGCCTGATGCTGCCATGGATGCATCGCGAGCCGCGCCAGCGCCGGGAACCGGCTTCGAACCGTTGAGTTGATGAAGGATTGCCGCCCGACAAAAAGGAAACGCCCATGACCGCGAACAGACAATGGATCTACGCCAGCAAGCCCACCGGCGACGTGGGCCCGGAGCATTTCGAAATGCGTGAGGCGGCGATGCCCGAGCCGGGGCCCGGCGACATCCTCGTGCGGACCACGCTCCTCTCCATCGATCCCGCCAGCCGGGCGTGGATGGCAGCCAGGACGTATCGCTCCCAGCTCGAGCCGGGCGAAGTGATGGCCGGCTGGGGCCTTGGCGAAGTCGTCAAATCGAACGCGGACGGATTTGCGCCCGGCGATCTCGTGAGCGGCGAATATGGCTGGCAGGAATATGTGGTCTTGCTGGCGCGGCGCGCCACCAAGCACGACAAGCAGCATCGGCCGGAACACATCCTGGGCGTTCTCGGCATCACCGGATTGACTGCCTATTTCGGGATGATCGATGTGGGCCGTCCGCGGCCCGGCGAAACCGTGCTCGTGTCGGCTGCGGCCGGCGCCGTGGGCGCGATCGCCGGACAGATCGCGAAGATTTCCGGCTGCCGCGTGATCGGCACGACGGGCGGCGCGGAGAAATGCGCCTGGCTCAAAGAGGAACTCGGCTTCGACGATGCTCTCGATTACAAGGCCGGCGGCATTCACCGCGCGCTCAAGGCCGCCTGCCCCGAAGGCGTCGACGTCTATTTCGACAACACGGGCGGCGACGTGCTGGATGCGGCGCTGGCGCGGATGAATATCGGCGGCCGGGTCGCATGCTGCGGAAACGTTTCGCAATACAACGCCACGACGCCGGCGGGAGGTCCCGCGGGTGTGCCGGGCTTCCTCGTGACCAAACGAATCCGCATGGAAGGATTTGTCGTCATGGACTTTTACGGCCGGCGCGCGCAGGCGGAAACCGCGCTGGCGAAATGGCTCGCGGAGGGCAAGCTCAAAGCGCCCGTCGATATCGTCCAGGGTTTCGACAAGATGCCCGCGGCGCTTGCCGGAATGTTCCGGGGCAAGAACCGGGGCAAACTCGCCGTGCGGGTGTGAGAGCCGGCGCCGCGTAGCGGAATTTGACGGCTCTCAAGCCCCGGTCATACTCGGGGTCCGATCCGAGGCTTGAGCGATGGCCACGACTCCCGATATCCAGGAAGCGATACTCGAACCGGATTTGCCGATCGTCGATCCCCACCATCATCTGTGGGATCGCCCGGCCGCCATGATGGCGAACCTGCCGCCGCCGAAGCACGGCTTCGACCACATCGTCCGGCGCCATCCGCGCTACCTGCTCGACCAGTTGCTGGCCGATACCGGGAGCGGCCACAATATCCGCGCCACCGTCTATCTCGAATGCGGAGCGATGTATCGGGCGGGAGGGCCGGAGGCGCTGAGGCCGGTCGGCGAAACGGAATTCGTCAACGGCGTTGCCGCCATGACGGCCAGCGGCATCTATGGCGACCTCCGCGCCTGCACCGGAATCGTGGGACGCGCCGATTTGCAACTCGGAGACGGCGTCACGGAGGTGCTTGAAGCCCATATCGCAGCCGGCGGCGGGCGCTTTCGCGGCATTCGCCATAGTGCGTCGTGGGACGCGGACGCCAGGATTCTGGGCCATCTCGCGGGCCGCGACAAAGGCCTCTATCTCGACACGAAATTCCGCGCCGGATTCAAGGCGCTCCACGGCCTGGGGCTGTCGTTCGACGCGTGGCTGCTGGAGCCGCAATTGCCCGAGCTGATCGATCTGGCGCGCGCATTTCCCGACACGCCGATCGTGCTCGATCACGTGGGCACGCCCCTGGGCATCGAAAGTTATGCCGGCCGCCGCGAAGAGCGCTTTCCCGTCTGGCGCGAGAACATCCGCACGCTGTCGAAATGCGGCAATGTCGCCGTCAAGCTGGGCGGCCTCGGGATGCCGTTCCTGGGCGTTCCCTCGTTCATGTCCACACCGCCCGCATCGTCGGAACAGCTCGCGCGGGAATGGAAGCCCTATATCGAAACCTGCATCGAAGCGTTCGGCACGAAGCGATGCATGTTCGAGAGCAATTTTCCCGTCGACAGCCTGAGCTGCAGCTACGCCACGTTATGGAACGCATTCAAGCAGCTCGCTGCCGGATATTCGCCCGCCGAAAAGGCCGATCTGTTCGCCGCGACCGCAATGCGGTTCTACAAACTGAAATTATAGTTCCAACGACATCGGCTTTTCATTCCTATCGGTGTCATTCCCGCGAAAGCGGGAACCTGGAGGAAGCCGGTGCGCGACTTCGCGTGCCGCCAAATCCATTCTGTTCTTTCGAATTCACGTTTTGCGTCTCTGGATGGTCGCTTCTGCGGCCATGACAATTGAGTGAGAACAAGTCGCAGCTTATGGCGGCGGTATAAGTCCCCCGACATGTCACCTATTTCAGAAATGCCGCAAAGCCTTCGTTCCAGCGCGATTTCTCGGGGTCGGCGGCATAGGGATTGAGCGCCGCCATTTGTGCGGGGTCCAACCGGTCGCATTCGTCGGCGGTGAGGTTGTTGGCGGCGTTCCAGCCTTCGGCATAGACGCGACTGAGGCGAAATGAGTTGTCGGTCATTCTAGGATCGCTCCGAACGCATGGGGCTTAGATTCCCTGCTTCGCTCATCCGACCGGTAACGGCACGACATCCCGAAAGCGGACGAGCTTCTTTTGTGCTTCGTCCCAAAGCGTGAGACTGCCCGCATCGAACGCGTGGCCGAGCGTGAGCGGCATGTCGGGCCGCAAAACCGCGTTGCTTTGGTGGCATGCGGCGAGACGATAGTTCGGGACGCGCGGCGACAGATGATGGATGTGGTGATAGCCGATATTGCCCGTGAGCCAATGCAGGATTCGCGGCAATTTTAGGTAGGACGAGCCTTCCAGCGCGGCATCGGCGAAATTCCATTCGTCGCGCCGCATCCAGCGCGCGGTTTCGAAACGGTGTTGCACGGAAAACAGCCAGACGCCGACGACCGTGGTGATGAACACAATCGGCAGATGGACCATGACGACCTTCCAGAATCCAAACGCCAGACAGAGCCCGATGAAGACCGCCAGTAGCGCAAGATTGGTGAGCCAGACCGACCGGCGCTCATGGGTGGAGCTTTTCGGCGTATCGAAAGGCGTACGGTAGAGGACAAGGAACACCAGGGGCGGTATCACGCCGTAAATGATCAACGGATGGCGCGACAGTCTGTGCAAGAAACGCGACCAGGGTGTCAGCGCGCGGTACTCTTCGACCGTGAGGCAGGTCGAATAGATATCCGCGCCGGATTCGCGCCGGTCCAGATTGTTCCAGTTCGAGTGATGGGCGTCGTGCTGGCGCCGCCAATGCGTGTAGGGCGCGAGCGTCAGCACTCCGCAGACCGCGCCCAATATGTGGTTGCCCCGCTTCCAGGCGAAGAAGGAACCGTGGCCGCAATCGTGTTGGATGATGAAAACCCGCACAAGCAACGCGCTGGCCGGGAACGCTAGGGCCAGCGTCAGCAAATAAGAGACGCTCAGCGACCAATACATCAACGCGACGGTTGCGAGGTAGAGGCCGATCGACGTGGCGATTTGATAGAAACCGAGTGGCAGGCTTGGCGCCTCGAATGGCGCAACGGCCGCCCGCAATTCCGATCTCTTTGAGTCGCGCATAGGGCGTTGCCCTTTCGGTTGATCGTACGATTCGGCGGAACGACGACTTTGGAGCCGGATCGGGCGCCACAAACGCCCGGCGGCGCACGCCAAGCCGGCTTCCCTGCGATTCGGTTGCGTTGCGGACCGTCAACCGGCGAAACGGTATGCTCGCGCGCGTTGTTAGCCTGCGCCCGCATGCGTCGCTGCCAGCCCATTCGACGGAATGAACTGCGCTTATACCACATGGCTGGAATTTGTCACACGCTATTGCCGGCGTCTGGTCAATTTTGCTCAGTCGGGCGGCAAAAGCCCGCCGAACACGGCGATGTCATCGGCCGGAACGGCGATTTTCACTTCGAAATGGGCACGTCGATAAAGCTGTCGCCAAACCATTTTATTTGCAGGGGCGCGCCGGCATCCGCGATGGTCTCGTCGGCGACATTCTTGCCGGAGCCGTAATTGATCTCGATACCCGGTTCTTTCACGATGCTGAGCACCATGACGAGGCGACTGCCCGGCTCGAACAGGCGGCTGATCAAACGGCCGCTGGTAAACGGCAAATTCTGCCGCACGCCGGGCGTCAAAAGCTGGCGATGCGTGCGGTCCCGTACATAGCTCGCGCGCGCAAGATAAGAGGAAAGCTGGAGATACTCACCCTTGGGAGTCAGCTCATAGAGTTGAACGTAGAAATCGATATCTTTCTTGTTGCAGACAAAATCGAGCTGGCCGGAAAACAGGCCGCTCATCTCGGCCGGACTCGTCATCGGATCGCTGACGAATTCCAGCCCGTCCCAGGTATCGACGGCCTTGTCCAGAATATCGCCGCCGGGGGGCATGCGGTCCACGTCCTTCCGATCCGCCAGATCGACGGTCAGGGGGATGAAGGTATCCTCGGCCGGTTTCTGCGCCGTCAATCTGGTTGTCTGTCCGAACCCGCGCCGAATCAAGATAAAACCTCAGTTTCCGGTCGGCCATAGCCGCCAGAGAAGGTGCGTGTTTCCAGATGTTCGCGCCCATCACTTCGTAGTTCACCCGGTCCTGCAGGATCGCCGGCTTGGGACCGCCCTTGAAGATGTAGTCGAACCATTGAAAGCGCAACTCGCCGAGGTCGATATGCGCGACCGGATCGATGTCATATCCGTTCAAGACACCCAACTCGTCCCCCAAAACGTCGATCGTGCCGCGATTTCCCGAATGGTGATCGTAGGGACCGATGACGAGGTAGTGTTCGGCCGCCGGGTTATATTTGTAATGTTCAGTCAGATAATAGAGCGCGCCGATCTCACCGCCGTCGTAATAGCCCGTCGTCGTCAAGACCGGAATCCTGATCGCCGCGAATTCGTCCCGGAAGGGAATCATGGCCTGCCAATAGGCGTCGTAATCGTTGTGGCTTACCCAATTGTCCCAGACTGGATTGGGCGCGCCATCGATCTGGTCGAGATCGCGATAGGCGCGGCCGCCGAGATACCATTTGCGGAACAGGTTTCGCCAATGGGCGCGATCGTTAAAGGCCGCGTCATCGACCGTTTTGTTGTTGGTCGTGTAAAACGGCCAGTAATAATTGAAGGTCTCCACGACGCTCCCTTCCATCGGAGAGTCGATGCCCGGCGCCTCGGTCACCGCCGGCATGATCGCCTTCAGCGCGGGCGGCATGTGCTTGGCAGCGGCCCATTGGGTAAAGCCGCTATAGCTGCCGCCATACATTCCGACGCGTCCGTCGCTCCACGATTGCCGGCTGATCCAGCCGATCAGGGCCGCGGCGTCGGCGCCGTCGAACTGGTTCGGCACGGTCTTGCCGGGGCTGCAGCCTTTGCCGCGGGTCAGACCTTCCACGCCGATATATCCGTTGGATGCCGAGCGGCGCGCCTCGCTCCGATAAACTTCCGGATCGGCATAGATGGTGAATTCGAGCAACGTGGGCAAACGCTCCGTCGCCCCGCGCGGGCGCACCACCAGTACGCAAACGCCGGCGCCGGGCGCGGTCGGCACAAGAGATTGCTCGATCACATAACGCCGCCTGTCGTCCTCGGCGATCAAAGGCGCGACGAATGGGGCAAACGCTTTGTAGCTTTCCTCCTCCTGATAGGTGTGGATCAGCGCAAGTGCGTCGGTCAGAGAGAGATTGGGTTTGCCTTTCTGCGTCGCGAGCGCCGCCCGCAAATTGTCCTCGATGGGAACATGCAGGCTGATTCCGGGCGAATAAGGAACGATGGCCCGGATTACGAGAGCGGAGGTTCGGTCGTCGAGCCTGCCGAAAATCTCCCGGAACGACCGCTCGAAGGCCGTATTGAATGGCAGACCGTCCGCCTTCTGGGCAGCCCTGGCTTGCGCATATATGTCGTATTGGAGATCGGTCGCGCGCGATTGCGGCGAAGCACTGTTCAGACGAAGCGCGTGCAACTCCGCCAGCGATTTCGTGGCGTCCGTGTATCGGCCCGCCACGATCTGCAATCGAAACAGATTGTCGAGATATGTCCGGCGATCGCCTTCCCGGTAGACGGCGATCGCCTGGCTCGCCAGTTTCGGCATCGCCGCTGAAAGGACCGCGGGGTCCTTGGCCGCCGCGGCAGGAAAATCGAATTGCTGCGCCGCGCAAGGCGTGGCGACGAACGTCAATGCGGCGAAAAGCAGACCTTTCATCGTCTTCGCTCCGTTCCCGCTTCGCCGACGTACCCCAGTCGCAGCACGCCAGCCAACCCTGCCGGGCGCGTGGCCCCTCGAAGCCCGTGCATTTCAGCGACGATTGCGCCCGCTGCCTAGTCGCAATGTCGCCCCAGTGTGTTGCATAATCTGCAACGCACCGGACGGGAGATTCCCCATGCAAACAGACGCTCTTCGGGCTTTCTACGAGACGACGCGGCTCCGGTCGATCCGCAAGGCAAGCGAGAAATTGGGAGTCGCCCCGTCATCGGTGAGCCGGCACGTGAGCACTTTGGAACGACAATTCGGGACGACCCTTCTGGACCGCTCGGCCAGGGGCGTTACGGTGACATATGCGGGCGAACGCGTCGCCAATTTCGCCCGGACCGTTCTCAACGACTATGCCAGCTTGCGGATGGACCTCGACGAATATCAGGGCGGCTACAAAGCCCTGATCCGCGTTGCGCTGGTCGAGGGAATCTCCGCCGCAGGTCCGTCTCTGGCCATGACGCGGTTCCGGCAGAGATATCGCGGCGTTCGTTTCGAGGTCGCAACGATGCCCGCACCGAAGGTGAACGAATTGGTGCGGCGCGGAGATTCCGATATTGGGATCACGTTCGGCGTCGATTCCGATCCGGAATTCTCCGCCGTCTTGTTGTCGGCGGAGCCTCTGATCTATTGCGCGAGGCGTGAATTGTTTGCTGCGGCGCGCGATACCGCGCGGCTGCAGGATCTTTCCGCGCTTCCCCTGGCGCTGCCAAGCAAGGATTTCGGCATTCGCATATTGCTGGATCAGGCATGCCTGGCGTCCGGCATTGTGCTCGACCCGATCCTTTCCAGCAATTCGTTCGAAATTCTACGCGATTTTGCCGCCACTGGCGGCGGCGGCGCGGTGTTGCCGCAACGCGCGCTCAGGGGGAAAGAAACGGACGCGCTGCGGGCCGTCAAAATCAGCGACAAATATTTGCGGCCAACCTACGTCGAAATCATCGCGCTGCGATCGCGCCGCTTGCCCAGGATCGTCAAGCTTTTCCTGTCCGATTTGGGAAGGGCTGTTGCGGAATAGAATCGGGCATTCCCGCAGTCGCGCTGGCGGCCGCTCCTCGGACCGGCGCCTATTGAAGCGTGTTCAGGCGGTTCGTATATAATTCGACGGGTCGAACCGACTCGAATTTATATCTGCGCACGCGCACTCTTTCCGGCCCGCGAAAAACTCCCTTTTTCCCGGCCGTTCGCTATGTGATACGCTAGCCCGTCCCTGCCGATCCCTGTTCCCGAATTCAGCGAGTAACCCGAGACTTCTCCGCCAGCCCAGCGGCGGCCATGCCAAGAGGGAAGCAACGCCGTGCCTTTGATATTGCTGTCGCTGCTGGTCTTCCAGATAAAGCATTTCCTTTGCGACTTTGTCTTTCAAACGTCCGATCAGATTCGTAACAAGGGAACCTACCTTCACCCCGCCGGCATTCTGCATGCGGGCCTGCATGCCCTGGGATCGATCCCGGCACTTCTGGTTTTGTCGCGGGAGCCGCTGCCGGTAGCGGTTCTGGTTCTCGGAGAATTTCTCGTTCATTACCACACGGACTGGACCAAAGCACAGATCGATCGCCGTTTGGCTTTGAACGATCAGAGCAGCCTCTACTGGGCGATCTTCGGCGCCGACCAACTGATCCATCAGCTGACCTATCTCGCGATGGTCTACGCGATTCTGTACCTGTTCTGATTACGGCTTGCGCTGGGCCGGCGCGTCCGTGAGGCCAAACGCGCGCGAGAAGAAATTCTTCATCTTGGCCAGAATGTCGCCCTCGATCGCACGCGCATCCGGTTTGCGGTGCGCCAGCGCCTCGTTCTCGAGCTGACGTTGCGCCAGAACCTGGCTGAACCGTTCGAAAAGCTCCGGCGTGGTCTTGAGCAAGTCCTCGATCGCCTCTTTGGTGATTTCGAGCGCGCGCAGTCGCGTAAGCGCGGTTACGGTGGCCGTGCGCGGCGCGCCCGTCATCAACGACATCTCGCCGACGACGTCGCCGGTGGCGCTGATCGCCACCTCTTCCTGCTGGGCGGCTTCGGGACCGATCGCGACGCTGATCGCGCCTTCCAGAATGATGTACATGGAGGCCGCAGGATCGCCCTGCCGCATCAAAACGCCGCCGCGGGGAAATTCCTTGGGCTTGCAGCGCGACGCCAGCAATTCGCGCTGCTCCTTGTTGAGCGCGTTGCGGAACAGGTTCGCGTGGTTCAGCGCATCATGGATTTCCTGGGGCCCCAGCGTGAATTCCAAATTGGGGCGCTCGGTCATCTCGATCTGCGTCACCGGCATCGGCAACTCGTTCTGCAGAAGCACGTCCTGCAACGCCCGCAGAACGAGCGATTTGGCCTGGGTCGGTGTAACCTGATCGGGGTAGTACCAGAAGCGAACCATATAGATTCCCGCATCGGACGTGATCGCCTTCATCAGGACGTCGGGCTCGGGCTTCCGCGCGAGACCGGGCTTGCGCACCGCCTTGAACGCCTCGCCCAGAAGCATATCGAGCACCCGATCGGACGGCACGCGCATATCGATGCTGATGTCGAGCGTGAGCTGCTTGGCGCCGCGCGGACGGCTGTGATTGACAACGGGATTGGAGGTGAACAGGTGATTGGGGATGCTGACCCGGCAGCCGTCTTCCAGTGTGAGGAAGGTGCTGCGCCAGCTCAAGCCGCTGACGCATCCGAAAACCGGCTCCTTGAGGTCCTGCGAGTGGATCGTCACCCAGTCGCCGATGGCGCAGGTGTCTTCGTAGTTCATCGCAAGGCCGGAGAACACGTCCTGGATATCGGGTTGCAACGCGACGCCGATGGCCGCAGCCACGGCGATGCTGGTGGCGGCGATGCCCGTGAGCGTGAGCCCCTCCTGCCACCACAGGGCGATGGCCACGCCCATGGCGACGATGAGGACGGTGACGATGTCCCGGACAAGCCGGGGCGTTTCGCGGCCCCGCCGGCGCTTGAGATGCCCCTCCCAATAAAAGCGCCTGGCAAGCCGGTCGACGAAAACGGCGGCGCTGATGATGAGCGCGACCGTCAGGACGTGATTGATGTCGCCGATCTGACCCGGCAAATAGCGGCTGAAAAGCCGTTCGCTGAAAATCCGCGCGAGGAGCAGGATCAGCGTGATGAGAAATGTGGCGATCATTATTTCTCTTTCATCACGAGATCGACGCCGCGAATCCCCTTTTGCAGCCGGCGCATATGATGTCGCACACAGGGATCGTTTGGCAATTCCCGGGCCAGCGCGTCGAACTGCTCGAGCGCCTCGTCCGTCGGCTCGTCAAGCCGGGCGAAGGCGGCGCGGTAACGCTGAAGCTGGCTGGCGGTCATCGCGCCCTCATGCAGCGGCTCCCAGACCTCAACCGCCAATGCCTTGCCCTTGAGAACGACCGACCCGATCGGTCGAAAGGTGATGCCTGGGCAATTGTCCTTGGTGCTGCCGCTGACGCAGATGTGGGTGCCGAATTCCTTGTTCAGCCCTTCGAGGCGGGCGGCCGTGTTCACGGCGTCGCCCTGGGCCGTGTAGTTGAAGCGCGTGCTCGACCCGAAATTGCCGATGACAGCGGAGCCGGTGTGGACGCCCACACGCGTGAGTTCGAAATTGAGACCGCCGGCGGCCTGTTCCTCGCGGAATTTCTCACAAAAATCGTCGATCTCCAACGCGCAGCGCACCGCCCGTTCGGGATGGCCCGCGAGATCGACCGGCGCGTTGAAGATCGCGAAGGCGCCATCGCCGATGAACTTGTCCAGCATGCCTTCGTGGCGCAGCACGATGGAGGTTACGCCCTCGAAATAGGCGTTGAGGACGCGCGCCAGTTCTTTCGAGTCCATCTTTTCCGCCATCGTGGTGGAATCGGCGATGTCGGTGAAAAGATAGGTCATTTCGCGCCGCTCGCCTTCCAGCGACATGCGCGACGGATCGGCGATCAGCGCCTCGACGACCTTGGGCGAAACGTAGCGCGAGAACGCGCCCTGAATGAATTGCCGCTGCTTGCGCGCGTCGCGGCCGGTGAGCAAATCCATGGCGGAGAAACTCACAACGATCGCCAGAGACGGCGCCAGGAGGCCGAGCATGGTGTTGAAATACAGGTAAAGGCCCGCCCCCCCAGCCCAGAAGACCGCAAGGATGGCGGCCAGCGCCGCGATCCGCGGGAGCAGGTGAAAATTCAGGATGCCCAACACCGCACCGGCAATTGCCAGGAGAAGCGCCACGATGAAATTCAGCCGCCATCCGACATAGGGGGACGCCTGGTGATGCAGAAGCGTCGCGAGGCCATAGGCGTGAACGGCGATGCCGGCCATATTTCCCGCGTTCGACATGGCGGCAAATGGCGTGCGGTGCCGGTCGTCCAGTGTCACATCCGAGCCGATTAGCACGATCTTGTTCGCGAAGGTTTCCGGCGGGAACAGTCCGGCGACCTGCGCGTGCAGTTCGAGAAACGGCAGGGTCTCGCCCGGCGGCGGTTTGGTCCAGACGACCCGCATCTGAACCGGGGGCATCTTCACGCCGGCATCGGCGGCGAGAGCGCGGGCAAAACCGGGGATATAATGGCCGTGAAAGTCCTTGCCCGGATAGATCCAGCGCACGGTGCCGTATTGGTCCTTGGCCAGGTTCGGCATGACGCGCCGCGCAGACGGCACGAAGTTGCGCAAATAGGCGAGTTGTTCCGGCGTCACGATCGACGGATCTTCCGTGTAGACGATCGCAAGGGGAACCTTCAGCCCGGCAATGGTCGCGCGCAGCGCCGCGTCCTTGGCGGGTTCCGTTTTCTGGTCGAACAGGACGTCGACGCCGATGGCTTTGGGCTTTGCGGCGGCCAGTTTCACCAGCAAATTATTGAGGAACCCGCGATCGAGCGGTGACCGGTAGGGAAAGCCCTGAAGCGTGTCTTCGGTGATGGCGACGATGACGATATCCGGATCGACCGGCTTCGGCGGCGTCAGATACGACAATTCCCAATCCTGAATGAACCGGTCCGCGCTCGCCAGCACCATGAAGTTGTCGACGCCAATGATCGCGATCTGCGCCGCGAGCGCCGCGATGATGAAAATCGCCGCGATGGAGGTGAAGCGCCGGTCGCGCAGCAGCTTGTGCGCGCGCGACGCGGCAGTCGCGTTCATTTGGAGGCGCGGAGCAACGCCTCGGCCTGCCGGTCGCATCCCTTCTGGATCATCCAGGCCGCGCGCATCTGGTCGGTGGTCAGGACCGCCGGGACGGTGGTGATCGCGATGGCGGACTCCGAGCCATCCAGGGCGATAAAGTAGGACGCATCGCCATGCACGCCCAGATTGCTTGCGAGCCTGAGGTTATCGACGCCGGAAGGCCAGCTGGTCTGTGCGCGCCAGCTGCGGTCGGCGGGCATGATCACGACGTCGGCCGTCGTCTTCGCGACGGGGCGCCACAGCACGGGCGCCTGGCCCTGTATCAGGCAGGCGCTGCCGCCGCTGCTGGCGTCGATCACCCACGGCTCCGGGAGCGGCGGCCGGGGGCCGGCGCTGCGCGTGGTTCCGATTTCGGAGGTCCGGGCATTGCGTTCCGTCACGAGGCCGCCCAGCGCCGCGACAAGCTGCACGCCCTGCTCGGCCGAAGGCGCTTTCTGATAGGGGCCATCGAGCTTGATCGTCTGGCCGCTGTCGGAGATCAGCGTCAGATGCTGGCCCTGCTTCAGCACGAGAGGTTTGGTGGGATCGACGACGCTGCCCACCGGGATGGCCACGCCCCGCGCTTCGGCAACGACATATTGCGCCGCGCTCGCGGCCGCGAGCGGCACGAGACAAAACAGAACGGCAAGAATTACCCGGCGCATGGTCATGGATGCCCCGCATTGGCGAGTTGTGCGCTGCGTGCATAGGCTGCGCCGCCCTCGCCGTCCCCGATGATTGTGAAAGCCGCCCAGTAGAACGGATGCGCCGTCGCGGTATTGCCGATCAACGCAAGCTGCGACTGGCGCAGACCCTGGGCAACGCCCTGTGAACGCCTGGCGGGATCGAACAAGCCGATCATCAGCGATTCCGTGGCGTTCGACGGGACTTCCCAATGGCTGGCCAGAACGGCGCGCGCACCGGCCGCAAAGAACGAGTTCGAACAGGCCCTGCAAGGCGCCGCCGCCCTCGCCGTCCGTCGACTCGGCCGTGTTGCAGGCCGACAGGACAACGAGGTCCGCGTTGAGTTTCAGGTCAGCGATCTCACTGGCCTGCAGCATGCCGTCGGTCGCTGGCGATGTCGCGGTACCCGCCGGAGGCGATAGCGCGAGCGCCGGCTCGCCTTCGCAATGGACTTGGCCCGGCAAGATGCCGTGGGTCGCGAAATAGACGACCGCGAACTGGTCGAGCGGCTGGGCGCGGAAATTCGCTTCCGTCGCCTGCGCGCCAAGAAGGATGTCCGCGTTGCTGCCCCCGATACGCGCACCCACCGTCTGCACTTCGTGCGCGGTACCGGGCAATGGGGGAAGCGCGCGCAGGAGATCGGCGGACACGGGACCCGCTTCACGGCAGGACGCCGTCAGATCGGCCAGCGCCTTGGCCCCCGCCGCGCCATTGGCGCCGCTGAACGCGGGCGCGCCGAGACCCAGGAACGGCCGGGGCGCGGGTGAATGATGCGCGGATTCATTCGCCAGTTCGAGGAAGGCGCGTGCCGACGGCACCTCGCTCAAGGCATAGCGGCGCACCAGCCAGGCCGCGTGCTGATAATCCCGTTCCGTAGGCGGCTCGGTGACGAGCATGGCCAGCGGCAGGTTCGAAAGCTCGGCGCCGGGAACCACGATCAGGTGATCGACGCCGGCCAGACGCCCCTCAAGCGGCGCCATGAGCGATTGATAGAGCCCGTAGGAATTCTTCAGGCTGAATTCGGGCGGATGCCCCAGCGCCGGCACGAACGCACGGCGCAGATCGGTGACGTCGTCCGCCAGAGCATCCGCCCCAATGGCGAGTTCGATGGTATCGAGGCTGTGCTGCCGCACCACCAGCGCGTAACTCGCATTCTGGCCGAAGACGAACGACACCAGCGCTTCATCGGGAGCCAGCATCGCCTGCACCGCAGCGAGGTCCGCCGCACCCGGATCGGCAAGGCTCGAATATTTCGGAAAGCCTTGGCGCACTTTGGCCAGCATGTCGTCGGCATGGGCGGAGGCGAGCTTCACGCCGGCTTCCAGCGTTTCCTCGCGGTCGCGGCTGCGTTCGTCGTCGGGCTTGGCGTATTCGGCCGCGAGCTGGACACGGGCCAGATCGCGGCTGCGCTCCGCCGCCTGGGCCTGCGCGATGAGGTCCGATAGCGCGCCATTGCCCGCCGCCTGGCGTGCCGCCACGCGCGCGATGGTCTGATCGGCCGCGCGGGAATTCACCAGTTGGCTCGCGCGGAAGATTTCGCCGTCGCGCGTGGCGGCGTCGCCGACCGCCATTTCGGCTTTGGCAAACAGCACGACGTCGTCCGGCGCGACTTCGGCCCGTGCATTGGGCGCCGTCGCGGCGATGGCGAACGCGGCGCGAAATGCGTCAAGCGACGGCGCGTAAACCTGCTGGCGGGCATAGAAAGCCCCGAGTTTGAGATCCGCAAACGCGGTGGGGGCCGTATCGCCGAACAGCTTGGCGTTCAGGTCGCGCGCGTCGCGCAGATCGTGCTCGGCTTCCACCACGCGGCCCTGCCGCTCGTTGATTTCGCCCACCAGCGCGATCGTGTCGGCGCGCCACCACAGCGGCAACCCCGGCTCATCGGTGACGATCCAGAGCGCTTCTTCGGCGGCAGCCTTGGCGGTCCCAAAATCGCCGAGCCGCAATGCCATTTCGGCCTCGATCCGCAAGGCATGGGCCAGTTCGCCCTGGCTTACGGGAACGGCTGCTGCAGCCTCGCCGGCCTGTGCATTGGCTTCGCTGGCGGCGGCAATCTCCGCGCGGCGGGCGGCAGTCGCCTGACGGGCGAAGGTGAGCGCGTCGCCGTAATGGCGCTGATTGGCCGCGTCGAGCGCGAGATAGGAGTTGAGCCGCGCATGCGCGTTGTTGTCGGAGGACGCTTCGATAATAGGGCTGGCGCGGCGGAACAGCGCCGCGGCTTCACCGAAGCGGCCCTGATTGCTCACCTGCAGCGCAAGCTCGATCAGCGTCTGGCCGACGACCATGGAGCTTTCGCCGAACAGCCGTTCCTCGATCGCAAGCGCCTGACGATAATTCGCTTCCGCCTGCCCGTAGTAATTGGACGCGCCGTCGAGGCGCGCGGCCTCGATGAACTGCTTGTAGCTCGCATAATCCGAGGTCGACGCGTGGATGATTGCGGACGGGAGCTTCGCCTGAAGCGCCGCAAGCGCGCCCGTCGTGTCGCCGGACGCGAGCGACATATGCGCGTCGGATGCGATCGCCGCCTCCAGCACCGGCAATGCCGAGGGCGGACCTTCCGCGCGATAGAGCCGCCCGCCGGCATCCATCCCCAGCACGATGCGCGCCCAGCCATTGCTCTTCAGCGTGCAAATCCGCAGCACGAACGCGCCGCCGCCCATCCATTGCGGATCGGCGCAGTCCAGGTTTTCGCTCTGGGAGCGGACAAGCTGATCGAGCGCGCCATGCTGCGCGGCCGGATCCGGCGGCGCGGGCACGTAGGCGACCGCGCCGATCGCGTCCGTACCGCCTCCGCAGGTGATGGTCGTGGCCTGGTCGGCCGAAAGCGGGCCCGCGCTCTGGCAGGTTTCGCCGGCCAGGTTCTTTCCGAGGTCGGAAGCGGCCGCGCCGGACGTGGCCGCGTTTGCCGCCAGAACGAGGACGGCGGCGACGAGTATGTGGGATCGCATTACCACCGCCAGAGGGCCTCGTTGCCCCAGCTGGAGTAATCCTCGTCCGCAGGCGGCACACCGTGCGGACTGCGTGGACCGATCGACACGATCTGGGTCAGCACGCCCGGGATGATCGACTTCGTGGTGACGACCGTCGTCTTGTGCGAGCCGGGATCGAGCGACTGACCCAGAGTTTCGGTCAGGCCGTTCGGACGATTCCTCGCCTTCCGATCCGTTTCCATTGGAACCCGTGTCCGCAAGTTGATCGAGCGGCGTCGGCGCCGGGGTGTTCGGATTCTGGTTGTTGTTTTGAGGCTCGTCCGGATTGGTGGGCGGCAACCCTTCGGAGACGATATCGATGTCGGTGTCCTCCGAGGTGGAAGGCTGCGCCTCCGTGGTCGCGACGGCGCCGTTTGTCTGGGGATCGTCGACGGTGTCATCCGGCGGGGTATAACCCGTGATCGACCCGCTGACGGTGCCCACGCCGGTGTCGTTGCCGATTTCCGGACTCTGCGCCCGCCGCCGTGCCGCCCAAAATCGTGACGTCGATGCCGGGCCCGATGGTGATGTTGCCGCTGACATCGGCGTCGCCGCCCGCTCCGCCATTGCCGACCTGCGCATAGCCGTCGGTGCCGGTATCGCTTCCCGTCAGCGTCAGGTCGGCGATGTTGACAGAGCCGCTGACGGAGAAGTTGACGGTTCCGCCCGGCGCCGGCGTGTTCTCGCCGTTGCCGCCATTGCCGACCTGCGCGTAGGAATCCGTGCCGGTTCCCGCCGTGACCATCAGCGGATCGGGCGCGCCCGCCGGCGGCACGTTGTTCACCGTCACGTCGATAGTGCCGGTGATCGTTCCGCCGCTGCCGCTGACGGCATTGGAATTAATCAGGTCGCCGCCATTGCCGATCTGGGCATACGCTTCGGCGTCGCCGCCCGTGAGCGTGATGTCGTCCACGGCGTCGACGGTAACATTTCCGCCGAGCGTGGCCGTGCCGTCGAGCGACTGACCGGACAGGTAACCGCCATTGCCGATCTGGGCGTAACTGCCCGTACCCGTGCTCGAATTGGCGGTGAGCGAAACGTTTTCGCCGTCGACCGTAACGTCGCCCGCGAGGCTGTAGCCCTTCGAGTTGGAATTGCTTTCCGCGCCGCCATTGCCGATCTGGGCGTAAGCTTCCTGGCCCGCGCCGCCATCGAGCGCGACGTTTCCGGTCGCATCCACCAGGATTTCGCCGCTTTCATTGCCCGTGACGTTGTAGCCGCCATTGCCGACCTGGGCGAAATCGTTCGCGCCGGCGCCGCCGGTGAGCGTCACCGCTCCCGTGGCATAGACATTGATGTTGCCGCTTCCCGCGCCGTTGAAGCCCAGTTGGGCGTAACCGTTTTGCGCCTCGAGGCTCACATTGTAGCCGGCCAGCGTGGTCGTTCCGCTTGCGCTGCCCACGGCGACATTGCCGCCGGCGTCCGGACCACCGATGACGATGCTTTCATCGTTGTCGCCATAGGCGTTGGCGGTGATGACATTGGACGGAGCGGTCGTGCCGTCCCAACCGGCGACGGCCAGGATCGCGCCGCTCGCCAGCTGGATCGACGACACGAAGGTCAGGCTGCCCTCGGTCAGCAGCGTGAGGTTGCCGCCGACATTCGCGCCCGTCATCGTCAGATCCGTCGAATCATAGAGTGACGCGTCACCGGATTCACCAGTCGACAAATTCGCCGAAGCGATCGCATTGGCCGCATCGGTGAGGGTGATGGCGCCGCCGGTCGTCGATGCGGTCAACGTGCTTGCGCTGATGGCGCCGGACTGACCGATGGTGCCGCCGTCCGTGAGCGTCAGGTCTCCGCCGACATTGGCGCCGGCGATCGTCAGGTTGGAGGCGTCGGACAGCGAGGCATCGTCCGAGCCGGACGTGGACAGGGTTGCGGTTCCGATCTCGTTGTCACCATTCGTGAGCGTGATGGCGCCTCCCGTCGTCGTCGCGCTCAACGCGTTGGCGGTGATGGCGCCGGACTGACCGATGGTGCCGCCGCCCGACAAAGTCAGCGTCCCGCCGATCGTCGCGCCCGCGATGGTCATGTCCGCCGAGTTGTAAAGCGATGCGTTGTCCGTGCCCGAAGTGGACAGGGTCGTATCGACGAAGTCGTTGCCGGTGTTCGAGAGCGTGATTGCGCCATCGGTCGTCGTCACATTCAACGTATTGGCGGTGATCGCGCCGGACTGACCGATGGTGCCGCCGCCCGATAGCGTCAGGGTTCCGCCGACATCGGCGCCGGCAATCGTCAGGTTCGAGGCATCGTAAAGCGACGCGTCGTTCGTGCCCGAGGTGGTGAGGGTCGCCGTGCCGAACGCATTTTCCGTGTTCGTCAGCGTGATCGCGCCACCGGTCGTCGACGCTGTCAGCGCGCCGGCGGTGATGGCGCCGGACTGGCCGATGGTGCCGCCGCCCGCTAGCGTCAGGTCTCCGCCGACGGTCGCACCGGCGATCGTGAGATCGGACGCATCGGACAGCGACGCATCGTCAGAGCCGGACGTAGACAAGGTCGCGGTTGCGATTTCGTTGCCGCCATTCGTGAGCGTGATGGCGCCCTCGGTCGTCGTCGCGTTCAGCGTGTTGGCGGTGATGGCGCCGGACTGGCCGATCGTGCCGCCGCTCGTGAGCGTCAGCGTTCCGCCGACCGTCGCGCCGGCGACTGTCATATCGACCGAGTTGTAAAGCGATGCGTCGTCCGTGCCCGAAGTGGACAAGGTTGCGTCGACGAATTCGTTGCCGGTGTTCGTCAGCGTGATCGCACCGCTCGTGGTCGAGATATCGACGCCTTCGGCGACGATCCCTTCCGTCTGCGTGACGGCGCCCGCCGCGCTCAGGACGAGATCGTTGTTGCCGAGATTGGAGCCGTCTTCGCCGACGCCCAGTGAAACGCCCTGCGAGGGCGAGGAGATATAGGCGCCGCCCCCCGCCTGCACGGCGAGATCGTTCACCGCCACCTGCAACGGATCTTCGGAAGACCCGATTCCGCTGCCCTCGCCGGTCAGGTCGATCTCGGCGGAATTCCCCTGAATGTCGACCATTCCCGAACTGGAGAGGCTGCCTGCGGTGATGGTGATATCCCCGCCCGCGCTGCTCGAACCAAAGGTCGCGCCATTGCCGATCTGCGCGCTGAAAATCGGCCTATCGGCCAGCGTGACATCGTCCTGGACGACAATCGCGATATCGCCGCCGCCGGAACCGTCGAACCCGAGCTGCGCGCCGCCGTTCGTCGAAGCGATCGTGAGATTGTCGGCGGTGACGCTTGTCAGGCCGCTTGCGGCGCCGACTGCGACGCTGCCGCTTGCGGCGGTGCCGCCGATCAGCACGTTGCCGCCGGTCGAGTTGATGGTGATGTTGCCGGTCCCGGCGTTCTGCACCGACGCGTCGAAATCGATGTCCCCGCCATTGGTGAGCGACAGATTGTAGCCGCTCGTGACGTCGGCGGCCGACTGAATCGTCAACGCATCGTCGCCGGTCAGCGTCACCGTGAAATCGCCGCCCGGGAGATCGTTCGCGATGCTGGGGCCGATGTCGCCGGTCAGCGATTGCCCGGTGATCGTGACATCGCCGGACTCCGCGACGGATGCGGTCGAATTTCCGATCAGCACCTGGTCGCCGCCTGTCAGTTCGACGGCGTTGCCGGCTGCAACCACGATATCGCCGGACACGGTGTCGTCGTCATTCGTATCGAGGTTGCCGATCTGGGCGCCGGCGCCAGTGTCGGTCGCGATGAGGGCGACGTTTCCGTTGTCCGCATCCGACGCGGTCACCGTCACGCTGCCGCTCACGGTGCCGGGCATGCCGTTTTGAACGTTGCCGATCAAGGTCAAACTGCCGTCATCGCCGGAATCGAGTTCGATCTGGCCGCCAGTCGACGTGACGGTGATGTCGGCGCCGCCAGTTCCGCTCAAGAGCGTTCCGATCATCGCGAGGCCCTCATCGCCTGCGCCCGACGATGTCGTGCTCAACGTGATATCGCCATCGGCCGTCACCGAAATCGTTCCGTCCGTCAGACCGCCGCTTTCGATCCGAGCCTGCCCGGAATCGTAGGCGGTCAGCGAGATATCGCCGCCCGACTGGATATCGATATTGCCGCTGTCTTCTCCCTGAAGCGGGTTGCCGTACAAATCCTCCGGGGCGGAGACGTTGCCGATGTTGGCGAGAGCGCCGGCGCCGGCCGCCACCGTGATATCGCCCGTCGTGGTGATGTCGATATCGCCGCTGACGCTGCCATCGCCCAGATTGCCGATACGGGCCTGATCGACGGTCCCGTCTGTGGCCTCCGCGTCCAAAGACAGGGTCGTGGCTTGGATGTCGATGTCTCCGCTGATGGAGCCCGTGTCGCTGCTGCCGTTGAAATTGCCGCCGCCGATCTTGGCCCAGGCCGCTCCGCCGCTTGCATCCAGATCGATCGCACCCGCGTCGATCGTGATGTCGCCCGAGGAGTCGAGCGCCGTGTTGCCGTCGCTCCAGTTTCCGATTTGCGCAAATGTTTGTTCGTCGCCCGTGCCCTCAGAGGTGACGTTGAGAGCGCCGCCATTGGTGTCGATGACGATGTCGCCGTTCTCCGACGCATTGGCGCCGCCGAGATTGCCGATCGTCGCGACCGAACCGTCGGCGGGCGCATCGACCGTCACCGTGCCCGTCGTCGTCAGCGAAATGTTGCCGTCCATGTTGCCGGTCACGCCAAGGCCGCCGTCGCCGATTTCGGCGTAAGCATCCTCGCCGGAGCCGCCCGTGACCGTCGCTTCGTCCGCGGTGATGGTGATGTCCCCGGTGATCGGGCCGGACGTGTCATAACCGCCATTGCCGATCTGGGCGAAATAGCCGGTCTGCGTGCCGCCCGTCAGCGTGAGATCGCCTACTGCGATCACGTCGATGTCGCCGCCGCCCGTGCCGTGATAGCCGATCTGCGCGTAGCCCACTTCGGGATCCAGCGTGAGATTGTCCGTCAGGATCGTGGTGAGACCGCTGGCAGAACCCACCGCTGTACCGTTCTCATACTGATATTGCCCGCCAATGGTGAGCGTGGCGCCGTTGAGGCCATAGGCATTCGCCGCTTCGAGTTGTGCGGCGGTTCCGATGGTGTGGCCGTCCCAGCCCGCGACAAGCGTCACCGCGCCGGAACCAGAATTCTGCACGTCGCCCACGATGTTCGAGTTTCCAGCCGTGGCCCAGGTAAAGGAATTCGAACTGTCGTAATCCAGCCCGCCCAGGTAAATGTCGCTCCCCGTCGTCGTGAAGCCGATGAAGACGTTCCCGCCCGAGCCGGCGCCCGTGCCGAGGTCGCTTGTCAGATAGTCGCCATAGAAATAGCCGCGGTTCGTAACGACGGTGAGATTGCCGGTCTCGGTGAAGCCTTCACCGGCGAAATTTCCCAGCCACGCCAGCCCGCCATCGCCGTCTTGCGCGTAGGTTGCGCCGCCCGCGTTGATGACGATATTCCCGGTGATGTTCCCGGAGACGTCGCCCGCGGAGACGTCGCCCGCCAGGCGGCCGTTGCCCAACTGCGCCGTATCTTCGCTTTCTTCGCCGCCCGTGATGGCGATATCTCCGACCGCATTGACCGCGATCTCGCCGCCGCCGGCGCCATGGAAGCCGAGCTGCGCGTAGCCGTTTTCGCCGTCGATGTCGACGTTGTAACCTTCGACCAGGGTCGTCCCGCTCGCATTGCCGACTGCGACGTTACCCGCGGCGTTTTCGCCGCCGATGGTGACGCTGCCTTCGTTGTTGCCGTAGACACCGGAATTCGCGAAGGAAGATGCGTTGACGGTCGAGCCGTCCCAGCCCGCCAGCACATTGATCGCGCCGCCATTGCTGGCCAGCGAATTCTGGATGTTGCCCAGAATGTTGACGTTGCCGGCCGACAGAATGTCGAGCGTATAGGGGCTCGCATAATCGATGTCGTTGGCGATTGTGAACCCGCCGTCGCCCAGGATTTCCAGGGTCACATTTCCGCCGGGCAGATCGTAGGCAGCGCTGCCTTCGATGCCCGTCAGCGACTGGGCGATGACAGTGACGTCGCCGGTCTGATCTCCCAGCGTATAGCGCGTATTTCCGATCCCCGCCGAACCGACGCCGGGGTCCGAGGCCGATATGTTCAGCGCGCCGTCGACATTCACGTCGATCGTGCCGTTGACGGTGCCATTGGTCAGGCCCGATCCGTTGTCGCCGATGAGCACGCTGTTGGCGATGTCCCCTTCAGCTTCGAGCGTGGCGTTGGCGCCATCCGTGCTTCCGCCCAGAACATCGACCGTGACGTCGCCGGTGATGGTGAGTCCGCCGCTCGCGGTCGCCTGGTCTCCCGCCAGATAGCCGCCATTGCCGATGCGCGCGTCGGATGCACCGGATTTACCGGTTTCCATCGTGAGCGTACCCGGCATGGACGCCGTGCCGATCGTAACATCGATATTGCCGGACTCGGAAAAAGTACCGTTCTCGACCGCCAGGCCCTCGCCGCTGTAGCTCCCGCCATTGCCGATCCAGACACCGTTGAGGGTATCGTCGGAGAGCATGCTCAGCGAGTGCGCGGCATTGATGGTGATATTGCCGGTGAGAGCGACCGAGCCGTTCGTCGTGACGTTTTGCGACGTGCCGGAACAGGTGGAAGCGGCCGCGCCATTCGCGCCCGCGCAGCTTCCGCCATTGCCGATCTGGATGTCGCTGTTCTGATTTTCCGTCTGGAGCGAGACGTTGCTTGCCGTGATGGTAATGTTGCCGCTATCGCTGAATCCGTTGGCGGCGTTCAGATTGGAACTGTCGCCGCCGTTTCCCACCTGAATGTAGGACGACCCGACGGTATCTCCCGTATTCGTGACCAGGCTGAGGGATCCGGCGGCTGTCAGGGTGATGTCGCCGGAAGCGCTTCCGGTCGAACCAGCTCCGCCGTTTCCAATCTGTGCATATTCGCCGGCGTCGTTCGTCGAAATGGTGATGCCGCTTAAGGGGTTGTCGATCGTGATATTGCCGCTGTCGTCTCCTTGCGCGCTCGTGCCGCCGTTGCCGATCTGCACATGCGAGCCGACGCCGTCGACATAGAGATGGAGGGCAAACTGCGAATCTCCGCCCGTGATCGAGATATCGCCGCTCGCGTTGCCGACGAAATTGTTGCCGCCATTGCCGATCTGTACGGTCGACGAATCGGCGAATGTCGCTTCCTGAAAGTCGGTGTCGGCGACGATGGTAATGTCGCCGCTTGCACTGCCCTCGGCGTAGGATCCGCCATTGCCGACCTGAACGTTGCTTCCGGCCGCTTCGGAATCGAGCATCACGATGGGCGCGGTGATCGAGATCGATCCGCTGACATCTGCGTTTTCTCCGGGGCCGCCGTTGCCGACCTGGACAACGGCTGACGCGTTCTTCGAAACAAGCTCGAGCTCGCTGCCGGCGGTTATGGAAATGTCGGCACCGTAAGATCCAAACTCCAAATTGGGGCCGCTGTCGCCGATCTGCGCATAAGTCCCGTTTATCGCTTCGACTGTCACATTGCCCAGCGCAACCACATCGATGTTGCCGGACCCGGCGCCCGCATAGCCAAGTTGGGCGATGCCGTTGTTGGACAGGACGGTCAGATTGTCGGCCAGCACGGTCGTCGTGCCGCCAGCCGAACCCACTTCGACATTCCCGGTGGCATTTTCGGCGCCGATGGTGACCGACCCGCCGTTCAGGCCATAGGCATCCGCCGCTTCAATCTGTGAGGCCGACCCGAGCGTCTGGCCGTCCCACCCCGTGACGATCGTGATATTTCCGGTACCCTGGTTCTCAATTGAACCGTTGAGAACGAACCCGCCAACGGCGAGTACCGTCAGATTATTGGGGCTGTCATAAATCTCGGCCTCGTTATTGGTCTCAGTGGAATCGGGTTCCGTGAAGCCGAGCGTAAAGTTACCGCCGCTGTCAGCGCCGCTACCAAGATCGCTCCTGATGAAGTTGCCAAGATCGACCGCGCCGTCGTCGGACGCCGATCCCGTGATCAGCGTTACATTGCCGGTCTCGCTGCCGCCGGTTCCCGTGATGTTGCCGATCCAGGCGTTGGAGCCGCCGCTGTCGGTATAGGTCTCGCCGCCGACCGTGATGTCGATGTTGCCGCTGACCGTCGCGCCGTTGACCTGCGATGCGTCGCCATTGCCGATCATCGCGTAAGCATCGGCCGTATTGCCCGCAATCAGCGTGTCGTTTTCGGTCTCGGTCGTGCCGCCGCCGATCAATACGACATTGCCTGTGGCGAACACATTGATGGCGCCGCTGGCGGAACCGGTCATGCCGTAGCCGCCATTGCCGATCTGCGCGTAATCGCCTGCGCTCGATCCGCTGCCCAGGCAGACATTGCCGGAATCTTCGATACAGGGCGTTGAATTTTCATTATAGATCGGCGCGCCCGTGCTGCTCGCATAGACGTCGATGGCCCCGGTGCCGCCGGAACCGGGAAATCCGATCTGGGCATAGCCATTCTTCGCGTCGACGATGACGTTCCCGCCTGCGACGGTCGTCGTGCCGCTCATACTGCCCACAGCGACGTTGCCGCTCGCGTTATCGCCGCCGATCAGCACCTGCGCGTCGTTCAGACCGAAGGCACCGGGCGTGGTAAGCACGGCGTCCGGCGCCACATTCGGATTCCAGCCCGCGACCACCGTGATGTCACCGGAGCCGTTGTTGATCAGTGAGCCTTCGAGATTGACGTTATCCGCGGTCAGAACCGTCAAATTGTTCGGCGTGTTTACGATGAAGCCGCTGCCCTGCGTGTTGATGTCGAGGTCTTCATTCGTGAGTCCGAGCGTGAAATTCCCGCCGCTGCCGGCCACGCTGGACGTTCCGAGGTCCGCGTTGATAAACGTGCCAAGATCGTTGGAACCGTTGTCGTCTTCCGAACCCGTAATCAATGTGACGTTGCCGGATTCGACGAAGCCGGTGGCGGCCGCGTTGCCGAACCATACTTCGCCGCCTTCGCTGCCGTCGAAGGTGGTGACGCCGCCGACGTTGACGGTGATGTCGCCCGAGACATTTCCTGTCGTACCGCCGGTCGTGCTCGAATTGCCGATCTGAACGAATGCTCCATTGTTCGAGTAAAGACTCAGGTTCGAGCCCGTCGAGACGAAAATGTCGCCGGAGGCCGCGGCGGCGTTCCCGCTGTTGCCGATGAAGACGAGCGTATTGGCGCCGTAGCCGCTCAACTGGATGCCGCCGCCGTCCGAATTGGGCGCCGATACCGTGATCGTGCCGCTCGCGCCGGCGACCGATGCATTGCCGATATCGACAACGGATCCGGCCTCATTGCCGAAAAGTTGAACCGCCCCGTTTGTCGAGGTCACGGTGATGTTGCCGCCGATGGCTCCTGCCGTCGGCGTACCGCTCGAGAAACTGCCGATGAATGCCGTTCCGGATGTGGTCTGGCCGTTGTACGTGTACGGATTGCCGCTGACCGAAAGCGTAATGTCGCCGCTGGCCGTCACGCTGATATTCGTGTCGGCCGCCGCGCCGCCGCCAATTCGCGCCTGCGCGGAACCATAGGACGAAAGTGTAATATTCCCGCCGGATTGAACGGTGATGTTTCCGCTGGTCGTGCCTGTTCCTGCTTCGCCGTTGCCGATGGCGGCGAGAGTGCCCGTTCCCCCGGATATCAGATTGATGTCGCCGCTCGACACGATGTTGATATTGCCATACACGGCGCCGTCGCCCCGGTTGGCAATGCGGGCCTCGCCGAAATTATACTCGTTCGCGGCCGCGATGATGTTCAGGCTGCCGGTCGTGACATTGATGTTTCCGCCGGTTGGTCCGCCCTGCGTGAAAACTCCGCCGTCGCCGACGATCGCTTCCCCGGCGCCGCCCTTATCTTCGTTGCCCTCCGATTCAATAAGAATGCAGTTGGCTGCGAGGGTAATATCCCCGGTGGCGCCGCCCGTGGTGTCGGCGGCGGACCAGTTTCCGAGATAGGCCAGTCCGGCGACCCCTTCGGTCGTCAGACTGAACATGCCCCCCGCCGTAACGGAGATGTTGCCGGATTGGGACGATGTCGCGTCGCCGCTGACATTGCCGATCGTCGCCATGTCGTATAGGTTATTGGCTTGCTCATTGACCGTCACATTGCCCTGGGCATTGATGTCGATATCGCCGCCCACGTCGCCGCTGACATCGACGCCGCCATTGCCGATCTGCGCATTGAATGATTGGGCATCGACCGTCACATCGGCAATCGTGTCGACCACAATTCCCGCATTGCCGGCGCCGTGATAGCCGATCTGGGCATATCCGTTGACGGCGTCGACGTCGACGTCGTCGCCCAGCACCATTGTCAGGCCGCCCGCACTGCCGACGGCAACGTTGCTTTCCGCGTTGTCGCCGCCAACGGTGACGCTGCCGCCGTTGTTGCCAAATATGCTGTTGTTGAGGTTCGAGAAGTCGGTTGTCTTGCCATCCCATCCGGCGACAAGGGTGATCGCGCCAATGCCGCTGTTCTGAACGCTGGCGTTGACGGTGATGTTCTGCTCCGCGAGCATGCTGAAGCTGTTCGCGCTCGTATAATCCACGGCGCTGTTGACCGTGATGTCGTCCGTCGCCTCGAGTTCCACACTGGTGGAGCCGAGCGCATCGATAATGGTATCCGGACTGATGTTCGAGCCGCCGATGCCGTCGGTGCCGCTGGTGGTAATGTCGATATTGGTCGGATCGAGCAGCCAGGTGCCGGTTTTGCCCTTTGCGGCGGAGGTCACGACCGACACATCGGGATTGATCTGCAGATTGCCGCCCGAGGTCTCTACGAAACCGCCATTGCCGCCCAGCGAACCGCCTTTTGCGCTGAAGGTTCCCGCCAGCGTCGTGGTGCCGTTGGACGCGATGATGATTTCGCCGCCATTGCCCCGGGTGACGGCGTCGGCGGTGATCGTCGCATTGCCGATATTCGTCGACTGCGATTTGGCGAGAGTGCCGTAAAGTTCACGGCCGATTTCGATCTCGCCGCCGCCGCGGTCGCCGGATGCGTTGATCGTGGCGCCGTCGGTCACGTTCACCGTGTCGCCGGTCAATTTGATCTTGCCGCCCGTCTGGCCCGCGCCGAGTCCGGACGCATCGATGGTCCCGCCGGCATCCACGGTCCCGTTGGAGCCCGCGTCCAGAATGATTTCGCCGTTGTGCGACGACGCGCTGGTCGCCTCGAGATGGCCGGTGTTGTTGATGACGTTGTCCTGGACGTTGCGCGCGGCGCGCGCCGTCAGGAGGATGTTGCCGCCATCGGCCGAAATCGTGCCGGAATTCGAAACCAGCGCCGAAGCCGGACTGCCGTTGGCGCCCGTGGGAGCCTGAACCACCGGCGCGGTGATCTGGTAGCGTAGAAGATTGTCGCCCTTCATGTCGACCGTGAAGGCGCGCGCGCCGCCCAGGACGACCGTTCCGAGATTGGCCTGGATGACGCCCTGGTTGGAGACCTGCGAGGCCGACAACACGACGGAACCGCCCGTCCCGGCCGTGATTGTGCCCTCGTTCACGACGGCGGCATTGGGATTCGACGACGCTCTGTTAAAGCGATAACGGCCCTTGCGGAAATCTTCGTCGCTGAGGTCGGACGTCGTCGCCAGCAACGCGCCCACATTCACCTGCGAACCGTGGCCGAACATGATGCCGTTGGCATTGATCAGCCAGATGTTGCCGTTGGCGAGCAATTCGCCGTCGATCGCCGACGCGTTGGGACCGGTCACGCGATTGACGGTCAGCGAGCCGGAGTTGGGTTGTTCGAAAATGACCGACGAGCCTGCGGAAACCGAGAAACTGTTCCAGTTGATCAGCGCCTTGTTCGTGGTCTGATCGATGACCGTCTGTGTGAGGTTGGGTGTGGTGATGGTGGCGCTTCCGACCACCACGGTGCCGCCAGTGGGGCCGCTTGCCATCGCGACGCTCGATGCGAGCAAGGTCGAGGCGACAAGCGCGCTCGTCGCCAGCAGCATCTCGTGGAAGATCTCTGATCCCGTGCGCTTCATGTTCGAACCCTCGGCCTCAGAATGTTACGGCGGCGTCGACCAGGAACTTGGTGGTCGGCCTGCCGCTGTCGCTGCCCGGAACGCCGCGCAAGGTGCGCGCGCCTTCCAGGTCCAGGTAGAAGTTGTGGGGAAACCAGAACCGCAGGCCGAGGCCCGTCGATTCGATCGAGTAATCGACCAGCGGAAGACCAAGCGACGCCGGCCGCTCGTGGTTCCACACCTTGGCCGCGTCGAAGAACGCGTAAGGCTGCAGATCGTTGATCGCCAGTTCCGTAAATTTGGTGTCGTAGCGAAGTTCGAACGATCCGCCCGCGCCGCTGTCGCCCGTGATGGCGCCTGGGTCGTAGCCCCGGCCGATTTGCGTTCCGCCGAACAGAATCTGCTCGCCCGTGATCATCGGCTCGAAGGCATATTGCCCGGTGCCGGTGATCGCGAAACTGACCGGCGCGGCGAGGGTGTTCGTGTAACGCACGAGGTCCGTCACTTTGGTGAAGTCCGTGCGTCCGCCCAGCGACAACTCGGGCGAGTGGTTGGGCGTTGCGCCCAGGAACGGCAGTCCCTGCGCGACGTCGACCGCCGTATTGAAATTGCCCATCAGGAATTCGTCGCTCGAATAACTGAGGCTGATATCGGCGACGCGCCATTTGTCGTGGTTGATCCCGACGCCAAGGATATCGACCTTCGCGTCCTGGACGGTGAAGCCTCCGTCCAGCGTCAAGGTATCGGCGCGCGTGCGCAGCAGCGGATAGGTCAGCCGCGGGCCCACGGCCCAACTGTCGGTGCGGATTTCGGCGGGGCCGAGCGAGCCGCCGGGGGCGCCATGCGAAACCACGCCGAGCAACGTGCCCATCAGCCCGTCGTCGCCGATCGCCGTGCGATAGCGCAATTGACCCGACACCTGCTGGTCGAGGCTATGGGGCGCCATGGTGACCGTCGCATCCAGCTCGTCCGCGCCGAACAGACCGTTGTACTCGGCGTTGCCGGTGACCGTCCAAATGCCGGAGAAATGCGAACCGCGATTTGTCCCCGACAAGCCGCCCGTCACCGGCGGCTCGGTGAGCGTGACGACCAGATCGGATGCGCCGGGAACGCTCGGCGACGGACGCAGCACGCCGGTCGCGGCGACACCCGGAAGGTCATTCGACAACAGAAGCGCGCGCTCGATGGTTTTGAGGCGGAGCGGATGTTCGCGCACGACCGCCCCCAGATACGCTTTCACTTTCTGGCGCGTGGCGCGGTCGCCGCCCTGCACCGACGTGCTCTCGACGAAACCTTCGGTCACGCGGATGGTGAAGATGCCGTTCTTGACGTGCTGCGGCGGAACATAGGCGCGCACCAGCAGGTAGCCCGCCGCGCGATATTCTTTCTCGATTCCATCCGCGACATCGAAAATGTCGGCCAGCGATACTTCCCGCCCGATCATGCCTTGATAAAGCGGGCGGAAAGTTTCGGCCCCCAGCGTGGTCGCACCTTTGATGTTGATATCGACCAGCTTGAAACGAATCTCATCGACCGCGCGCGGCACCGGCGAACGATGCGGCGCCTCGACACTGAAATCGAAGTTCGGAGTCGGTTCGGGTTGCGGAACCGGGCGGTCGTGCCCGGGCTGCACGGCGCCCGGCAGATCGACCGACGCTGCGAAGGCGCCCAGCGGCGCGACGCATGCCCAGCCAAGAACCGCGGCAGCCAACGTAACGGCCAGCCGCAACTCGCGCTCTCGAAGAATTGATCGCTTCCCCACGCCTTCGTCCCCACAGCCCAGAATTTGCGCGGAGGCATACCCCCGAACACCGCCGCGAGCGTATCAGTGACAAGCAAAGCTAATCAACCGATGGAGCGTCGAAATCTGCGCTTCCCCATCGGAAATATTGAGGATTTTGGAACCGGGGAATCACGAACGAGGAACAAAACCGGGCTTCTCCGGGCGGTAACTATATGATTTTTATATGCTTCTTGGCCGCGAGGAACTCCAAAGGCTCGAACGCTTCGGAGATTCGTCCGCAAAGACCCGGCTGAGCCGTCCACAACGCACGTACCGCACGCTGTGGCAGCGCAGTCGATTTCGACGAAATCGACATCAATCTGTCATGCAGCCTACATAGCGTCGTCGCCGATTTGGAATCCGGGTGAAGTGCATGTCGCTGGGGCTGCTCGTTGGCCGATTCGGTACGTTCGTGAAGGAAACCCGTGTCTCGGTCGTGGAAGACGACAAGCCGGAGGCTCCTTATCCGGATGAACTCAATCATCTGCGGGAAGCCGTCGGCCATCATTTGATACCGCTGATGCTTCTTGCGCGGTCCGACGGCGATTTTGCACCCCGCGAGCAGGACGTCATCGTCGCATACTGCGTGACGCTTGCGCGCCGCCAGGGTCTGGAGGTGAGCGGATCGGATGCGCTGGTGCTCAATGATTACATCGCTGGCTACCGGCCGACTTTGATGCAGCTCGATCCGGCCCTCGCCCGGCTCGCGCGCGGCTCTCACGAAGAGGTGGCGGAACTGGTTGCCGCGGCGCGCGCGGTTGTCGAGGCCGACGGTGTCACGCGTCCGGAGGAAGCGACGTTTCTGTGCCAACTCGGAGAAGATCTCGGCAACATGTCTTCCGCGCCGTAGAGTTTGGCGCGTTCACGCCCGCATATCGCGCCTATATGAAGTTGGCGACGATCGCGACCAACGCGACTGCGATGCCGACGATTGCGCCGAAGCGCAGAAATTGAAAACGCGCTTTCGCGTCGAGGGCTGCGTCTCCCGGCTCTTCCGTCCACTTCGGCTGGGAGATCAGCCGGTCGGCGCAAGCTCCGCCCGAACGGATCGACAGCGGCAGACCGACGCCGATCGCCAGAAACAGAAACATCGCGAACGCGGCCATGAAGCCGAGTTCGGGAATCCGTGCCGGATCGGTCACGAGTGAATTTACCGCGAACGCGGCCGCGGCAACGGCCACGCCCGCGAGTACGACAAAGATGAGCGCGGTCGCAAGAATCCAAATCACGACCGCCATGCGCGGAACGGCATCCGCAATGGCGCGCATGCGGCGAAGCTCGTTCCTGTCATACGCAAAGCCGGGCATCGGCCAACCGATCGTCTGCATCATCGTCACATTGACCGACCAATAACGCAGCAAAAAGCGGCGGCCGCATAGTGGCGCAACCGCATCGCCTGAATTCGAGTCACCTGTCGCGGCAGTCGATTGTTTGGACTGCCAGATCATCGAATTTCTACTCCTCAAGAATCGCCGGAACGTGCATAGTGAAGCCGTCGATCGCTGCATTTGATGAAGGCGGGTATTTCATGGTTTGGCTGCCGAAAATTGCTTTGTATGTTGTGGTCGTGTTCGAGCAAATCCTGCGCGGCCGGCGCGAACGCCTCAGCGGCGTGAAATTCGAATGGGCAAAAGCGCTCGCACTCGGCGGCGGCTGCATCGTGGTCAGCCTCATCGCGCTTGGCGGCCTGTTTTTCTTTCTCAACCTCGACGATCCGTGGATCGCACTGATCGTCTGCACCTTGGTGCTCGGCGTGGGAATGCCCGCACTCATGATCGGAGTGACGCGTCGTTGGCCGACCGTTCCCCAACGCCAATCGACCGACACATAAGATCGAAGACTCGCGGGCCGCAGCACATTCGCGCCGGTCAATAGTCCAGACCGTTCACAAGCTCACTCGGCGGAATCGCGCGGTAGTTCGAAATCGTCGCGGAGCAGCGCGTTGGCGAATTGATTGTCGACCAGTCCGTGCTCGCCCGTCGCGGTGTTCACAACCGCCGTGCGGTCGAGCGCGAAATTTTCCCAGCCGACGGCCTGCTTGTGCATTTCATCCTGACGTATCGCGTCATTGGCGAGAAATTCGTCGGTCTTCTCCCGCTGATTGACGTCGAACTGGCGCGCATTCTGCATCATGTTGTCGAACTTTTGCTGGAACATGTTGCGGATCGCCGCACTCTGTGCCGCCACCGCGCCGAAATTGATCCGGACGCTTTCCAGGACCGCGGCAGCGGTATTGCCCATCTGCATGAATTCGCTGTTGGGAACGAATATCCAGGTGGCATACATGCTCCACTGACCCATGCCGTTGGGCGGCGTCACCTGGACATAGGCGAGATAGGTGCCGATCTGGTTCCCGGACGTTCCGCCGAGCGCCGACGCCTGCCCGGTGACTTCGGCGAGATTGATGCCGGAGCCCGACATGTTCTGCCAATTCTGCACGTTGATGCTGGGCCCGTGACCGCCCTTCTGTCGCGACAATTGGTCGACGACCGTGGTCCAGGCCTGCACCGGATTTCCCGTGTAGGGAACGAGCGCCGTCCGCTGCAATTCGAGTTGCCGGTATTGCGGGGGCAAGTTTCGCAAATAATTCTGTCCGACCTGGTTGTTGGGATCCATCGCGCCGACGACCATGTTGTAGCTGACGATTTCGCCGCCCGGACCGGTCGCGGCCGCGCTTCCGCCGCCCCCATTCATCAATCTCCAGTCTGCGGGAATGTCGATGCTCCCGGTGCCGTCGCCGAACTCGTGATGCACAAGCGGCTCGGCCGGCGCAGGTGCTCCGCCGCCGCCCGCCTGCGGATTGGTCATGGCCTGGAGTTGTTGGAGCATCGGCCTGAACGTTGAGCCGAATTGTTGCGTGGAATCGTACAACACAACTCCGCTCGCTTGCGCGCCCGGCGCCGCGTTGGCGAGCGCCATTCCCATGAACGGCTGGCCGTTGCGGTTTGCCGTGAAAAACAGCGCGACGGAATTGTCCGTGGGATCGTTGGCCACTTGCGTGACATTGGGCCGATCGCCGAACTCGGAATGGATGCGGCGCAGCAACTCGCCCATTGCCGCCTGCGGCGAAGGCTGCTGACCCAACGAGCCCGTAATGATGTGGCCGCCGCCGGGATTGTCCGTCGATTGATAATTGCCTTGCGGCGACGCGGGTGCGGATTGCGCGGGCCCTTGCGGGGGCGACGCCGCGCCGCCGGTCAATGCGGCCATCTTGGCATCGTATTCGTCCTTCGTGATCAAGCCGCTGTCGAGTGCGCTGTTCAGCGCGTCGAATTGCTGGGCCTTGTTGGCGGCCGGAGCCGAAGCAGACGCCGTACCGGCCGTTCCCGCCGGGTTCGCAGCCGCGGCGCCGTTTACGAGTGCTGCGACCTGGGTGTCATATTGCTGCTGGGTGATGGTCCCCTGCTCGACCTCCGCGGTGAGCGCATCGATTTTTTTCGCGGTGTCCGGATTGGCGCCCGCGGCGATGTTCACTTGCGGACTCTCGCTGCGATGAACGGCGTAGAACACGATCCCGCCCAGCACCACGACGATTGCCGCCGCGATGGCGATGTGAATTGGCGCAATTTTCGGCAGTGTCATTGTGGGTCTCCGGCGAAGCGGATGCCATTGAGCGTGTTGCTGAACTGCGTGCCGAACGAGTCGATTTGCGCCTGCGGGGCCGACGAAATGAACACCAGCACGTGATTGCCTGGCGCCTGGATGCCCGCAACCATCAGGGCAACCTGTTCGCCTTTGCCGTTCACGCCGCGAAAGACGGCGTAGACCGCGGCGTGGCCGCCGATCGTGGGACGTCCGCTCTGCGCCTCGTCGAGGCTTCGATATTGCCCGCGAATCTGATTGATGAAGTCGGTTGCGCCTTGATCCGGGCTCGTTGCGGGGCTGGGGACCAACATCACCCAGGCGGGACCCGAGGAGAACTGCACCGTGCCGTTATTATCGCTGGTGTTCCAGCCGGCCGGTACGGGCGCCGAGAAGCGGCCATCGGGATCGCGAAATACGTTGGGCTGGGACGCCTGCATCCCCCCGCCGCCCATATTGGCCTCGGAACTCATGGTGGACGGCGCGCCTGCACCGCTCTGATTCATCAGCGCCGCGCGCCGTTGCGCGCATTCCTGGGGCGTGAAGACGCCCACCGCGCAGGCCTTTTGCAGCGCAGCCAGTTTGGCGGCCGTGTTCGAAGCGGACTGTGCCGAGGCGGCGCTCATAACGGCGAGCAAAGCGGCGGCCACGAAAGCCGCGCCGATGTGAAGGCGCATGTCTGCGATGTCTCCCCTTGGACCAATTCATGTCTACCGGTTGCCTGCGCATTTGAGAGCGAGGCGTTTCGGGGCGAGGCGGGACAATATGGGGCAAGGCCCGCTATTGGCGGGTGAAGGCGACCTTTCGGGAGCAGTTCTATGGATAGGAAAGTTCGTGTTTTCTTGCCGCCATCCGGCGCGTCATCTCGCGGAAGCCGCCGGCGGCATAGCCCTGTTCCCCTGCCGTCACGACTGCGAGCCCTTTGGCATCGTGCTTGAGTTCGGCAGCAATGCGCATTTCGCGCAATTCCCCCGGTCCGTTGTTTTGCAACCCGTAGACATACCCCAGATAGGCATGGGCGGGCGCAAATTCCGGCTCCGCCGTTTCCACCTGCCGCAAAATCTGCGCGGCCTCGTCGAGGCGCCGCTCATCGGCCAGGATAAGGCCCTTGTCCGCCTGAATTGCCGACGTGCCGGGCGACAGCGCTTCCGCAGTGCTGATTTCGACGAGGGCGCCGCGGTCGTCGCCGACACCCGCGAGCACGTTGGCGTACCAATGATGGGTCTGGGCGGATTTCGGGCTCAGCTCCAGCGCGCGCTTGAATTCGCGCATCGCGCCGGGGACGTCGTGCGACCACCAGTAATCGACGAACGCAAGAGAGCGGTGCGCGTCGGCGAGGTTTCCGTCCAACGCGATTGCGCGCTCGGCTGCCGATTTGGCTCTGGGAAAGGCTATCGCAGCCGGCATGTTCGTGAATTCCGGCATCAGATTGTAGCAGTCGGCAAGCCCCGAATAGGTGGATGCGAAATTCGGATCGTCGGCGATGGATTTGTTGAAATCGTCGATTGCCTGGGCGAGCCCGGCGGGCGTGCGGGTCTGCCAGGAATAAAGGCCCTTGAGGTAATAGCTATAAGCCGCGACGTTGGCGCTGTGCGCAATATCCGGCTTCGTCGCGAACCACTCCGCACCGATCGCGACCGCGACGATTGCCGTGATCGCGAGTATCGCTGCGAGGACGCGCTGAACGCGGGTCCCGGGCAGTCCGCGCAGCAGGCCGGAAGACGAAAGTTTCAGTCCCGGGGAAACCGGCCCGGCTGTCGCGTCGGCGCCCTGCCCTCCAAGCGCCGCCGCAGCGCCGTTCAACTCCGCCGCGCCCCCGTGCCGGAGCCAATCGTTCAACTCGCCCACATAGGCATAGACCGTCGGCTTTCCGCCACCCGGCACCCGGCGAACCGGAAGTCCCCGTCTTGCTTCCCAGCGTTTGACCGTGCGCTCGTCGCGGCCGAAAAAAGTTGCGATTTCCTTCCAGGAGTTGAGCCGGCGATCCTGCAGATTTTCGTCGCCGGTCGCGCCCATGCCCTGAATTGCCCTGATATGCCCGTTGCGCGGGTCTGCCTGTTTGCCGAAAGTTCGCTCGGCCGAGCTTACTGGATAAGCCGTTTTGCGACAATCTCGCGCATGTCTCTCCGCGCTTCCCGGCGTCCGTCCGTGAGCGCATTTTCCCGCCTTCTCATGATGCTCGCGGTTGTGCGCGACATGTTTCGCGAAAACCGGCGGCGCGGAATCAACGTCATTTGGACGAAGTCGGCCGTCACGGCGCTCGCTTCGATCACTGTCAGCCTGACTGCGATCGGGCTTTTGTACGTCTGCATGAAAGCGGGCTATTTCGGAACCGGAATTGCGCTGTTCGTTGTCGTCACAATCGCAGGCTTGATCGCGATCGCGTTCGCGGTTAATCGACGCTGGCCGGTGGGCGGAGTTGCGCCGCGATGACCACCTCGCCTGGCGATGGCTCCGTCAAGAAATGAAATGGTGATCCAGACCAGTCTTTCGGGTTATGAGCTTCTGTTGGACCCGCGGTTGAACAAGGGGACGGCGTTCACGGACGCCGAACGCGACGAATTCGAGCTCCATGGCCTGCTTCCGCCGCATGTGGGCCTGCTCGACGAGCAAATCTCCCGCCGCCTGAAGGCAATCCGCGCACTCGAGACCGATCTCGAGCGCTATGTCTTCCTGCGCGAGCTTCAGGACACCAACGAGACGCTGTTTTACGCGCTGCTCGTCCAGAACATCGAAGAGATGCTTCCGATCATCTATACGCCCACCGTCGGCTCGGGCTGCGAGCAGTTCAGCCGGCTTTATCGCAAGCCCCGGGGCTTGTTCCTGAGCGTTCCTCACAAGGACAAGATTCCGCAGATTCTGGCCAATCCCCGCTTCGACCGCATCGAGGCGATCGTCGTGACCGATGGCGGCAGGATCCTGGGATTGGGCGATCAGGGCGCCGGCGGAATGGGCATCCCCATCGGCAAACTCTCGCTCTATGTCTGTTGCGGCGGGCTCGATCCGACAACCACCTTGCCGGTGATTCTCGACGTGGGAACGGACAACGCGGAACGTCTGGCCGATCCGCTTTACATCGGCTGGCGTCACGAGCGCATTCGGGGCCCGGCCTATGACGATTTCGTCGAAGCATTCGTCACGGCCGTGTCGGAGCGCTGGCCGCACGTGCTGTTGCAATGGGAAGATTTCGCCAAGAGCGACGCCAACCGGCTCCTGGCGCGCTATCGCGACCGGCTGTGCACGTTCAATGACGATATCCAGGGTACGGCCGCGGTTGCCGCCGGCGCGCTCTTGGCCGCCGTGAACGTCACCGGGCTGCCGCTGAGGGAGCAGCGCATCGTCGTCTTCGGCGCCGGTTCTGCCGGTTGCGGCATCGCGGGGCTGCTGAAAACCGTCATGGTGGAATCCGGGATGACGCCGGATGACGCGCGCAACCGGTTCTTTCTTGTCGACAAGGATGGCCTGCTCTTGGCCGGCACATGCGACATGCAATCGTTCCAGGGCGCATTCGCGCATGACGGCGCTGCGATTGCCGGCTGGAAACTCGAGAACCCCGGGACGGTTTCCCTTCTGGATGTGGTGAACAATGTAAAGCCCACCGCGCTGATCGGCGTGTCGGGAGCGTCTGCGGGGTTTTCGGAAGACGTCGTCCGCGCGATGGCCGCCCATGTCGCGCGCCCCGTGATTTTTCCGCTGTCCAACCCCACGTCGCGCTGCGAGGCGACACCCGCCGACCTCATGAAATGGACGGACGGGCGCGCCATCGTAGGCTCGGGAAGCCCCTTCCCGCCCATCGAACGCAACGGCTCCGAGTTCAAGATCGATCAGACCAACAATTCCTACATATTTCCCGGCGTCGGTCTCGCCGCCATCGCACTCAGAACCCGCCGCGTGAGCGAGGGCATGTTCATCGCGGCCGCAAGGGCCCTGGCCGAAGCTTCGCCCGCGCTCCAGAATCCGAACGCCAATCTCCTGCCGCCGGTCCGCGATCTGCGCGACGTGTCGCTGGCGGTCGCGCTGTCGGTCGGCATTCAGGCGCATCGCGAAGGGTTGACCCAAATCCCCAGCGATCAAATCGAGGATGCCATCCGCGCCAAAATCTGGACGCCCGAATATCGCCCCTATGCCCGCGTCGCGGCACGTGGATCGTAGGCGCGCGGCCAATTCTTCCGCAGCACGCGGATCAACGGCATGATCCCGGTCAGGACGCTCAGCACGACTATCGCCGAAACGATCAATCCGATCGGCGGCGCATGGCCTCCGAGCAACATGATCACAATCAGGATCGCGGCAAGGGGCGCGATCACCACCGCCATCGCGAGAATGAACAGCCAGCTCAGCCACAACGCCATGGGCATGCCGGCAATAAAGATCGTCTTCGAGTTCGCGGCGCCGGCGGCCTCGATCAGCTTGCCGACAAAGGGCTCGTAGCTCGCGCCGCGATCCTCGAACCGGCCAAATCCGAGGAAATTACTGCTCGACAGGATGATCGCGCGGCCTCGCATGGGCCGGATCACGCACCGCTTGAACCCCGGCGCGACCGTCGTGCCGCCGAGGAATTTCAGGCCGGGTAAATCGTAAGTGCGGATTTCCCTGATGTCGGTGAAAGCGACCGGTGGACGATCGGGGATGATGAGCGTGCCGTCGTCGAGCCGAAAGCTCTTCTCTTTGCCCCAAAGCGAAAGACGAACGCTGTAAGCCGCCTGTTCCATGAGCCCCCTCCCGCACGGAGCCGCCGAAACCCGGTTCGGGAATCGTCTCCGCACGACGGCAAATTTATAGCGCAAATCCGGACGCTTGCGGATCAACCAACGCAATATTTCGTGGGATCGTAGGAAAATTCAGACGGGCGCGCCGACCGGTTTGCGCCGGGAGCGCCAGATAATGGCGTCGGTGATGAAATGGTTGAAGTTCAGCGTCTGGCTCGCGATCAGCGCAAACACGATGCCGCCGGACCCCCAGAGCATCGGACTGCCGATGGGGATATAAATCGCCAACGCCGAAAGCAGGCACGCCGCGAAATAAAGCGGCGCGCGATTGCCCCGCGTGAGCGACCAGAACCATCCCTTGGGCGCACCCTTGGCCACGACGTTCTCGTTGAACATCCACACCAGCATCAGATATTGCGACGTGTGCCAGATATTGGTGACGATCCAGCCGCCCGAAACGTCGTCCATCACGATGTAGCCGACGATGAAGATCAGATAGTGGCTGGCCGAGAACAGCGTGTAGGTAAGCGCCAGTTCGGCCTGGATCGCTTCGCGCACGCGGCAGATCGCCCACCAGGCCAGACCCGCGCAGGCGATCGCGCCAACTCCGTTGGCAAGCGCCACCGGCACATGGGGCACGACGATGGGAAGACTCGGATACAGGAAATGCGTGGGCGCGGTGGTCAACCGGTGCAGGAGTCCCCAAACCGGCACCAGCGCGAACATCGCCTCGGCGAAGAGCGGATTCTCGCGCACCGCGCCGCCGGCCTTGCGCCGATAAAGCTGCGCCACGCCCCAGCTCTGCCGCATGGTGTGGTACCACTGCCAATAGAAATAGATCGTGGCCACGATCGCGATGCCGATCCCCAGCGCGAGGGCCGTGGTCGCCGCTAGCACGATCACCGGCAGGCCGAACACCAGGAAACGATGTCGCTTGAGGCTCTCGCGATCGGGCGCGATGCGCGCGAAGGTGGACATCAGATGCGGAAAGCCCAGCACCCAATTGTCGGCGATCAGCATGAGAGCGAGCGATGCGGGCGCAATGGTGACGACCACGCCGGCGCTGAGCGCCAATCCGGTCAGACCGAAGATCAGCGCCGTGTCGAATTCGCGACCCCGCAGCCAGGCCGGCGCGGCAATTCCCACGCGATCCGAAATGAACGCCATTGCGAGCCCAAGAGCCAGTTCTGGAGCAACTATGTGGCTGTCGTCGTAAGGATTTTGTTAATGTGTGGGTTGCGCCAACGTGGCACACTCTCTGTCAAACCGCGCGCATGACCCATAACGAATTGCGCAGCTTCGAAGAATTGGTCCGGCTCGAACCGAACTCAGCGATCCCATCATTCGCGATTTCCAGGACTTCGCATGCATTGCGCCAGCAAAGGAAACTTGCCGGCAAGAGCCAGGATTAACGCTCCATTATTCGGAGCTTGCTAATTTCGGCGCAGCTTGGACACAGCCGATTCCACGGCAAAACTATTTCAGGAGTTGGGGGGTTGGGCATGGTCGCATCGACCTCTGACGCGACATCGTGGCGCTGGGGCGGTCCGCCCCGCTGCGTCTGGCGATAATCGCAGTTCTCGTGTTCGTCTCGGTGTGCGGCGGATTGCAGCTTTCCGATGCAATTGCGCATACGAGCGCGATCTGGATTGCAAACGCGATTCTCGTCTATTTCCTTCTTCGGCATCCGCGGCGCGACTGGTTTGCAATCCTGGCCGCCGGCCTCGGTGCGAATTTCTGCGCCGACCTTTACGAAGCCGATACCGTTTTTTCTTCCACGGTGTTGACGGTTTGCAATGCGGTCGGCGTTCTCATCGTGGCGGCGCCGCTCCATGTCATGGGCCTCCAGAAGGAATTCACCCGGACCAAGCCGCTTTGTGTTTTCTACGCATTGGCGCTCGGTCCCGCGCCGGCCGCGGCGGGACTTCTATCGGCCGTCTATTTCCATTTCTCGATGGGGCGGGAATTTCTGTCCTCGGCAGTGGATTGGTACGCCACCGACGCGCTGGGCTACAGCATCGTTGTTCCCATTCTCATGACGGTGCGCGCCGACGCGCTCAGGAAGATGTTCGGCCGGGAGCAGCTTGCGGTGACGATGCTGCTTCTCGGCACCGTGGCCGGAACGCTCGCTCTCAATTTCTACGCGAGAAACTATCCTATCGCCTTCCTGATATTTCCGGCCGTCATCCTGGTCACGTTCAAGCGCGGGTTCGCAGGCGGCGCCATCGGGCTGCTCATGGCGGCCGCCTATTTGATGGTGCCGGTGCTGACGGGCGGGGCGACCGGCGCGCTCAAGCCTCATACGCTGCGCGAGCAGATCATCCTCGTGCAGGTCTTCGTAGCGGTCACCGGGTTCTCCGTCGTCCTCGTGGGCGCGGCGCTCGCCGAGCGGCGGCGGCTGGAACAGGGCCTCGCCGCGGCGATCGTCCGCGCCGAAAGTTCGCGCGAAGAAGCGCTGGTTGCGAGGGACGCCGCGGAACGGGCGAACCGCATGAAATCGATGTTCCTGGCCACTATGAGCCACGAATTGCGCACGCCGCTGAACGCCATCATCGGTTTCTCCGAAGTGATGCAGGCCGAGATGTACGGACCGCACGGCGATGCGCGCTACGGGGAATATTCCGGCCTCATCCAGGGCGCGGGCCACCATCTTCTCAGCCTCATCAACGACATCCTCGACATGTCGAAGATCGAAGCGGGAAAATTCGAGCTCCACCGCGAATCGCTCGACATACGCGACGTCGTTCGCGATTGCCTCGATCTCATGCGGGAACGCGCGCACCAGAACGACGTCGAGCTTGTCGACAATCTCCCGGATACGCCGCTGCGGATCGACGCCGACCAGCGCGCGATGAAGCAGATTTTGCTGAACCTGCTCTCGAATGCGATCAAGTTCACGCCCGCCGGCGGCCGGGTGATGGCGCGCGCGCGGCTGGCGGACGGCGAATGCGTCCTGTCGGTCCAGGACACGGGCATCGGCATTCCGTCGGATCAGCTGAGCCGGCTCGGCAATCCGTTTGTGCAGGTCCGCAGCAGCGCCGGAGCGTCGCACGAAGGCACCGGGCTCGGGCTCGCGCTGGTGCGTGCGCTCGCCGAGACCCACAACGGAACACTCAAGATCGAAAGCACGCTTGGGCGCGGCACGACGGTCAGCGTGGCAATCCCCATAGCGGCCGATATCCTGGAACGTGTCGAGCCGCAGCGGGCGTTTGGCTGAGACGCCGCCGCGCGATTAGAGCATGATCCGATCTAGTTGAAGCGGACCATGCTCTAGATTCCTTGATTGTCGCGCAATCTGGCGGCGAACCGCTGCACACTTCGCCGGATTGCGCTCTAGTGCGTGCCGACGTTCTTCGGCACGCATTGATATCCGCCCCACTCCGCGCAGTTCTGGATGTTGCTCTGAGGCTGTGCCACGTATTTGCGGCAAACGTGTTGCATATAATGCCCCACGGGACAGGTCGTGGGCGCATAACGCACGCCGCCGCCGGGCGTCGGCTGCCCCATCGCGGTACGGGGTGGCATTTGCGCCAGCGCCGCGGTGCCCAGGCACGCCAAAGCGACAATCAATGCGCACAATTTCGGCGACGGCGTCATTGCGCATTCCCACAGGTTCTTTGAGCGGACATCATGCAAGCGCCTGGCGCACCTCCGCATAGGGATCGTCCTCGACTTCGCTTTTCACATTGAAAATCATGGTCGCGCGCGAAGTTGCGTCGTAAGGCGGCCATGGCAGCGTTGCCGCGTTGTTGGGGTCGCCCGTTTTCGCGAATGCGAGCCATGCCGCACTCATCTGGTCGGCGACCGTCTGGGGATCGGGCCCGGGGCCGACAAGCGCGCGCGAATTCTCCACATTGTCGAACACGAGCGGAATTTCGAGCGTGTGCGGCGTTTTGAAGATGCCGCCGCCGATCGGCGTCTCCCAGCGCAATTGGTACATGTAGACGGGCGCCGCCTTCTGCGCCGCCTTGCGCTCGGCGAGCGTGATGGAACCCTGCCACATGAAGGTGGTGGTGATGAGTTCCGTCATCAGATAGGTCGGCGAATAATTCGGATGCGCCTTGCGCAACGCGGCCAGCAATGCAGGCGCTTTCGGACCGGCTATCATCGGCGCCTGGGCGTTGAGCTGATCGTCGGTCAGTCGCCCGAACCAGGGCTGGCCCGCCATGAACAACGTCATCTCGTCCTTGTTCGTGCCGATGATGAGCGGCACGAACAAGGACATGGCCGGCGCCGCCGGGTCGAACGGATCGGACGGCAACACGTCGCCATCGACAACGGGCGCCAGGAAACGGATCTCCGAACCGGGCCCACGCCCCGCCGAAACCGCGAGCGCCGCCTTCACGATCTCGTCCGCGGGCACGGCCTGCAGCGTCTTCACATCGGTGACCTTCAGCGCGGCCATGAGGTCTTTGGCATCCTGGGTCGCCGCCGCCCTGGGCACGCCTTTCAGGCCCGGGCCGCTTTCCACGATGGCTCTATGAAACAGGCCATGCGCCGAAGGCATCGCCATCAGCGTGGAAACTTTGGCACCCCCGCCGGATTCGCCGAAGATGGTGACGTTCCCGGCGTCGCCCCCAAACGTGGCGGCATTGTCCCGCACCCATTCGAGTGCGGCGACGATATCCAGCATGCCCACATTGCCCGATTTCGCGAAATCCGCGCCGCCGATATCGGCAAGCTCCAGATAACCGAACGCGTTGAGGCGATGATTCAGGGTGACGACGACCACGTCGCCCTTCTTCGCCAGATTGCCGCCGTCATAAGACGGCCACGCGCCGGATCCATAAGCGAAACCGCCGCCATGCAGCCACACCATCACGGGCCGTTTGCGGCCGTCCTTCAACCGGGCGCGGAGCGGCGTCCACACATTGAGGAACAGGCAATCCTCGCTGCCGATCTTCGCTTCGGCGCGCGTGGGAAAAACGCTTTGCAATGCAATCGCGAGCGGCGTCTTCGGTTCCTCTGCGGCACTGCCGGACGGCATCTGCACCGCGGGGGGGCCGAACGCGTCGGCAGCCGCCGATTTCCACCGCGCCGGCTTTTGCGGCGGCATGAAGCGGAGTGCGCCCGTCGGCGGCGCGCCATAGCGGATTCCCTTGAACGCGAGAGCGCCGTTCGAGACGTCGCCGGTGACGGGACCATTCGTCGTCCGCGCGATCCTCGCCGCGATCGGCCGCGCTACCTTCGCCAACGCCTCAAAACCGAATGCGTCGAGCGCCAGGGCACTCGCGCCCATCGCCAACGCCGAACGGCGCGAAAGCCCGAATTGATTCTTGGTCATTGCAATCCTCCCCTGGCGGTTTCGTCGCCATTTTTCGACGAATATCATCCGTCCCGCATGCCAGTATTTTCGGTATGGTGGGGTACGTCAACGGGTGTTCAGCCTGCGCCGCGCGATACCTGGCGACCATCATTCGATCCGCGACGAAGCGGCGGCCTCCGACCGCGTGACAGGATATCGGGATGAAGAGCAGCATGCGCTCGATCGGATGATGATGACGCCCGCCGGGACGAAACAGGCGCGCACGATCGCGCGTGGCGTGTCGGCGCTCGTCGCGCCGTTCCTTGCGGTCGCCGCCCTCGCAGATCCGCCGGCCGGTGCCGCGGGGTTGCAAGACGATGTCGTGTTCACCGGCACCTCGCCGCTCTCCGGCAATTCCGAACTCATGCGGCGGTTGCTGAGCCCGCTGGCCGCGGCGCATATCCAGCAAGAGCTGACGCGTTCCGGAAAGACCCTCAGCGAGCAGTCTATCGACCCCTCACAGGAAAAATTCGTGGTCTACGTGCCGCCCCAAGCGCCACCGCACGGCTATGCGCTGCTGGTGTTCGTGCCGCCTTGGCAGGAGGCAAAGCTGCCGCAGGGCTGGGAGACTGTGCTCGATCAATACGGCGTCATCTTCGTCAGCGCGTCGCGATCCGGCAACGACGAAAACGATCTGGCCCGCCGCGAACCTCTCGCCTTGATCGCCGAGCAGAACATCGCCCGGCGTTATCCGATCGATCCGGAGCGCGTCTATATCGGCGGGTTCTCCGGCGGTTCGCACGTGGCGATGCGTCTGGCACTCGGCTACCCCGACATTTTCCGTGGCGCGTTGCTGAATGCGGGCAGCGATCCGATCGGCGCCGGCCGGCCTCCGCTGCCGCCACGGGACCTATTCCAGCAATTCCAGAATTCCACGCACCTTGTTTACGTCACGGGCGACGAGGACGTTGCCCGTCTCGGGATGGATGCCGACAGCGTGCAGTCGATGCGGAAATGGTGCGTGTTCGATATCGATGCGGAAACCGTGCCCGGCGCCGGTCACGACGCGGCCAGTCCTGCCGCGCTTTCCCGGGCGCTTCGCGCGCTCTTCAATCCGGAGACGCCGGATCCGGCGAAGCTCGCCGCATGCCGGGCGGATATCGAACGGGATTTGACCGGGCAGTTGCAGCAGGTGGAATTGCTCATTGCCGGCGGCAAACGCGACGACGCGAAAAAGCTCCTCATCGACGTCGATGCGCGCTTTGGCGGCCTGGCGGCGCCACGCAGCGTCGATCTGGCTGCCCGGCTCGATTGAACGTCCCGGCCGGCCGCAGTCCGAGGCGGCCGATTTGCCCGTGCCGCCCGCTGCCAAATCTCTTCCCTCGCGTTATACAATGAGTACTTTCGCCGAGGACCGGCCCAGGTGGCACGATTCAAATTCGATCGCGATACGGTGATAGCGGCCGGGCAGCGTATGCTGCCGGCCTTCGACCGGATATTGATGCGCTCCTCCGCCATCGGGGAACATCAGGTATTTCCCAATGAGGATTTTTCCTGGGCGCCCTATCTGGAAGCGAATTGGTCGAGCATTCGCGATGAGGCGCAACGTCTCATGCGCGAGCGCATGCCCATACCGTCCATTCGCGAAATTTCGCCGGATCACCACCGGATCGCGGTCGACGACAAATGGCGGTCATTCTTTCTGTGGGCCTATGGGCTCAGGATCGACTCGAATTGCGCCCGCTGTCCCGAAACCGCGCGCATCGTGGAACGCATTCCGGGCCTTCTGAGCGCGTTCTACTCCGTGATGCAGGCCGGCGCACATGTGCCGCGCCATACGGGACCCACCAAGGCCATCATCACCGCCCATCTGGGTCTGATCATGCCGGCAAAGCGCGAGGCCTGCCATATGCAGATCGGCGATCGCGAGGTCGTCTGGGACGCGGGCCGCATTGTGGTCTTCGACGATATGTATCCACACGAAGTTTGGAACGACACGGACGAGGATCGCGTCATCTTGCTGTTGCACTTGAAAAGGCCACTGCGGTTTCCGGGCTCCGCTCTTCGCGATCTGTTTTTCGCGGTCCTCCGTTCAAGCCCTTTCGTGCGGGACGGCTTGCGGAATCTGGAGCGCTGGGAAAAGGCGAACCCGCCCGCGGACGCCGCGCGCACCGCCTCACCGAACTGACTTGCGCACGCGTCTTGTCGCGCCGGTGCGAATCGGAAACTATCGTCTCGGGTGCGTGTCGGGGAAAAGAGCGGCGCATGAACGACACAAGCGGGTCCTCCGCTCGGCCGATTTTCATTGACGCGCCGCGCCATCCCAGCCTTCAATCCCTGTTTGCCTATTGGACGCTCAAGCGTGGTTCGCGCCTTCTGCCGTCGCGCGCCGATATCAATCCGGCGGAGATCAAACCATTGTTGCCGGACGTCATGCTCTACAACGTCGAAAAGCCGGGCGGCCCCTATATCGTTCGCCTGATGGGCGAAAACGTCGTGAACTTCATGGGCCGCAACCGCACCGGGCTTTCCGCCACCGAGGGCAAGCCCGACGAGGCGGTTGCTGCGATGAATTTTGTGCTGGCGCAAGTCGTCGAGACCAGAAGCCCGCGCTTTCGGGCCGGAAAGGCGTTCTGGCAGCAGGAAAAATCCTACCGCAATTTCGAAATCCTGCTTTCTGCCTCTGTCCGCGGACGGCGAGACCGTCGACATGATCCTGGGCGGCATCAAGTTCGATATGGCGAGCTGAGGTTTCTAAGACGGCGGCAATGCGAGCAGATATGGCAGGCCGCCATTGATGCTCGCCTGCTCTCCCCAGATCGTGGGATCGAATCCCGCCGGCAATCCCGATTGGAATTGCGCGGTCGTGAGGCCCGTGATGCCGGGGTCGTTGGCGATGTTTCCGGCGCCCTGGCTGAGGTTGGCGATTCCACTGGTCGTCACATCCCAATAGTTGTCGGTGTAGATGCTGCCGTCGTTATATCCGACCATCCCCCCGAGCGGTGCGCCGGTCCTGCCACTCAATGCGCCGGCTGCATACGAATAGCTGATAGTCGTGTCAGAACTCATCCCGACGAGACCACCGATCAGAGCAGATTTGCCACCATCGGTCACAGCGCCGGTGGCGTAGGAATTGGTGATGCTATGACCTTCGCTGTAACCGACGAGTCCACCAATATCTGCGCCCGCGTCGGCGCTCACCGCGCCTGTGGCATAGGAATTATCGATTGTCTCATTAACGCCGTAACCAACCAGACCGCCGACCCATGAACCAGCTGCTCCGCTTACGGCGCCGGTCGCGTATGAATCGGTAATGGTGGTTTCGATGACCCCGCCCACGAGACCGCCGGCCCATACATCTGTGCGGTCGCTTACGGAACCCGTTGCGTATGAATCGTCAATAAGCGAATCGCTGCCCTGGATCGCGCCCGCAAGCCCACCAACCTCCCTGCCTGTCACGTTGCCGGTGGCGTACGAATTCTCGATCGTTCCCGAAGTCAGTCCCACCAGCCCTCCGACGGTCGAACCGCTGGCACCGCTCGCCGCGCCGGTGGCGTACGAATTGTCGATTGCTCCCTCGGCCGTCAATCCGACAAGGCCGCCGACAATCGCGTTGCCCCCACCGATCACGGCGCCTGTCGCATACGAGTTGTCGATCGTTTCCTCTCCGCCGAAGCCGACGAGCCCGCCGGCGCGCGGAAAATCGTCGCCGCTCACCTCGCCTGTCGCGTAAGAATTCGTGACCGTTCCTGAATCGGTGCCGACCAGGCCGCCGGTATACCTACCTTCGCCGTTCCCCTGCACTCTGGCGGACGAATTGCCCTGCGCGATGCTCCCCAGGGAACTTCCCACAAGTCCCCCGACGCCCGTAAGCCCGCAAGTGGAACAGAATGCTGCATCGCTCGAGATTTTTCCGCTGACGGATGCGTTCTCGACGCTGCTGTTCGCTGCCATGGATCCTATGAGGCCGCCGACATCTGCGCCGCTTGCAGTGCCTGTCACCGAGACGTGGGAGAGCACGATATCGCGCACGACGCTGCCGCCATCTATAGCGGCAAACAGGCCGACATTGCTGTCCGTCGTATCGTCGATGGTGAGATTGGAAATGGTGTTCCCGAGTCCTTCGAAGATGCCGGCGAACGGTGTCGAGATCGGAGAGGACGTATACGTGCCGTCATTCGTCGCCCGGTAATTACCGGCCAGCGCATAGTCGCCCGACGGATCGGCGGCAATGTCGACGGCGAGAGCCGCGATGCTGCGGACCAGCGCGTAATCCGCGCCATTGATCGCGAGCGCACTGGCGAGATTGTTGAAAGCGACGGTGCCGCCGTTGAAGAACAGGTCACCGCCCGTGCCGCCATCATTGGTCAGCATTGCGAGATTGCCCACGCCGGTCACCGTCATGGGCGCGTCGATGAAAATCGAGTGATAGGCGTCGAGCGTGAGTTTGGCGCCGCCATGCCAGGACAGCGCGGCATCGATGACGATATCGCCATTGCCCGACGGGTTTGCCGTGCCCGGGCCGCTGGTGCCGGTCGCCGTCGTCTGGAGCGTGACGCCTGTGCCGCCGGTGAGCGAATTGTCGATCGTCGTTGCGGCGGCGCTGTCCACCGTGAGGTCGTAAGGATCGAGCAGCCAGCGACCGCCCCGGCCATGCGCGGCCGACGCATCGACCAACGCGCCCCCGAACGCGAGCGAGTGCCCCGAGGTTTCGATGGTGCCGCCATTGCCGGAGGCGGTCGCCGAAGCGTCGATGACGCTGGATTTATCGATGGTGACAGAGTTCTCGTTCCGTCCGCCGATCCGGATCGTGCCGCCGCCAGCGGCGCCCGATGCGTCGAGCCTCGCATTCGAGACGGACACATCGCCGCCGTTGCCCGCATCGAGAACGATCGTGCCGCCTTCGTTGTGTGCGCTCCGGGCGACGATGGTGCCGCTCATCGTAACGACGCCGGCAGCAATGCCTTCCGCCCCTTTCGCGGTCAGTGAGACGTTGGCGCCGGAGAGCCGGCCCGTGTTTGCGACGCCGGCCGCGCCCGCGACATCGCCCCCGGCGAAGGACACCAGACCGTCGCCTGCAAAATCGACGGTGAATTTGTTGGCCCCACCCAGCGCCACCGTACCGAGTTTGGCGCGGACGATGCCGCTACTGCTCACATGAGGCGCCACGAGCGCGACAAGACCGCCCTGGCTGGCGTCGATGACGCCTTGATTGACGATGGAGGCTTGCGGATTGCCGGCCCGGTTGAACTTGCCGGCGAGAAGGTTTGCATCGCTGCCCCCGTTTGAGGTGGCGACGAGCGAGCCGACATTCGTCCGCGAACTTTGGCCGAACACGATGCCGTTGCCGTCGATCAGAACGATGCGGCCATTCGCATCCAGATTGCCCATGATCTGGGCGGGATCGCCGCCGCCGATCCGGTTGATTGCGATCGCCTGCGCATCGGGCTGGACAAATTGCGTCGTTTGACCCGCGCCGATGTCGAAGCTCGACCAGTCGATCACGACGCCTTCGCTGTTCTGATCGACGGTCGTGCGATGCGAAGACGGAGAGGAGATCGTGGCCGAGCCGCTCGTCACCGTGCCGTCAACAGGATTGGCAAAAGCCGGCACCGCGAACAGAGGCGCCACCAGCAACAGACAGGATGCGGCAATTCGTGACCCGCCGAACGTCGCGGAGGATTTCAATGCAGCACGCAAAGACACAACGGATCGGAAAGCCATGACGCCCTCGCGAAGAAGCCCGGGCGCGTGGAATAACCGGGCAATATCCGGACGCCCAGAAGCTGGCGGATTGCTCCGACCCCATTCGTAGATGCCAGGAGTTTAAGAAGTGTAGCGGTCTTCGAGCCGCTACGGTTCCCGGATTAACGGGCCCGCAGGCTTCTTTTCGTAATCTCGGACGCGGATTTACGAATAATTGACGATGCTGGGTCGCCGGGTCCTCGCGAAATCTTCGCTGCTATCGCGGTATTCCGAAACCTTGGGCGAATTGTCGATGCGCAAGCAGACGGAACTTGCGCTCCTGGCGGCCAAGACCGAAGCCGACATGGCAAGCCGCGCCAAATCGGCGTTCCTCGGCACCATGAGCCACGAGCTGCGCACGCCGCTCAACGCGATCATCGGGTTCTCGGACCTGATCCAGAACATGAAGGCCGACAAGATTGCCTTCGAGACGAGCATCGACTATGCCTCGCACATCGCGAAGGCCGGCCGGCACCTGCTCGATGTCGTCTCCGACATTCTCGACATTTCGAAAATCGAAAGCGGCACCTTCCAGCTGAATTTCGACACCTTCCCCATCGGCGAAATCCTCCAAGACTGCGTGCCGCTGGTCGAAGAGCGGATCGCGGCGAAGAACCAGATCCTCGAAGTGCGGCTCGACCCCCGCCTCCCCCACATCGCCGTGGACGCCCGCCGCATCAAGCAGATCGTGATCAACCTTCTGGCGAATGCGAACAAGTTCACGCCGGACCGCGGGCGCATTCTTTTGTTAGCGCGCCGCAATGGGGACGGCGGCGTCACGATTGCAGTGGTCGATACCGGCATCGGGATGGCGCCCGATCAGATCGCGATCGCGCTCAAGCCGTTCGGCCAGGTTCAATCGGGCCGCTCGCGCACTTACGAAGGCACCGGCCTGGGGCTGCCGATCGCCCGCGCGCTGGCCCGCCAGCATGGCGGCGACCTCTACCTCGAAAGCGAACCCGGCGAGGGCACCTCGGCCGTTCTGACCTTGCCCGCGACGCCGCCCGGGCCAGGGGCCACACCTCCATCCATCATTGCGTCCGGCGGCGGCGAACGCCGCGTGCCGCGCAAAGGCACATTCACACCGAAGGACGATGCGCCGTGAGCCAGCCCGCAGAAAAACCCAAATCCGCAGAACCCATGTTCCGCGAACGCCGGGGGATTCCATCCGCACCCCTGGTGCGCGTGGCCCATATCGTTTCGGTGTCCGGCGCGCACGCCGTGGCCATTCTGGAACGTCCTTCCGAAGCCGCGCCGGCGAGCGGCGACCCCCGCATCCAGATCGGCGCCGTCGTGCAGATCCGCACGCCCGCTGCCGCCGTGATCGGCCTGATCTCGGCGCTCAGCGCGCCGATGCCCGCGATCGACGGCAAGAAGGAAGATATCGCCCTCATCGAGATCAATCTGTGCGGCGAAATCTGTATCGACGGCCCGAGCCGCCGGCTCAAATTCCGCCGCGGCGTGAGCAGCCTGCCCAGCCTGGGCGACCCGGTGCTGCTGGCCGACCGCCACGACCTGACCCGCATCTATGCGCCCCGCGCGCAGGCCAGCATCAAGGTCGGCACGCTGTTCCAGGATCCCGCCGTGCCCGCGCGGCTGTTGACCGACGAATTGCTGGCCAAGCATTTCATCATCGTAGGCAGCACGGGCTCGGGCAAATCCTGCGCGCTCACCGCTATCCTCCAGCAATTGCTCGAAGGCCACGCCTCGGCACATGTCCTCATCCTCGACATCCACAACGAATATTCCACCGCGTTCAGCGGGCTGGTCGAGCACATCACGCTCGACAATTTCAACCTGCCCTTGTGGATGCTGAATTTCCACGAACTCTGCATCGCGCTCACCAACGATGACGGCCACCAGGCCGACGAGATCGAAATTCTGAATGAGGCCGTGCTGTTCGCGAAGCGCCGCTATTCGGACGCGGCGGCCGGCCGCGGCGGTGTTCTGGCGCGCAAGGCCGTCGAAAACCACACCATCACCGTTGACACCCCCGCGCCCTTCCGCGTCTCCGACGTGATGGCCTATATCGACGATCAGCTGGGCAAGCTGGAGCGCATCAGGATCACGCTGCCCTATCGCCGGCTGAAGGCGCGGCTCGAATCGCTCGTCGCCGACCAGCGCTACAATTTCATGTTCGGCAGCCTCACCGTGCAGGACACGATGACGGAAGTTCTGGGCCGGCTGTTCCGCGTTCCGAACGACGGCCGGCCGATCAGCGTGATCGATCTGTCGACGGTGCCGCACGAGATTCTGGACGTGGTGATTTCGGTGATCGCGAGGCTCGCCTTCGATCTCGCGGTGTGGAGCAAGGGCGGCTTGCCCATGCTCATCGTGTGCGAGGAGGCGCATCGCTACGCGCCCGCCAACGGCGCCGACAAATTCGTGCCCACCCGCAAGGCGCTGGGCCGCATCGCCAAGGAAGGCCGCAAATACGGAATATCGCTCGCGCTCGTGACGCAGCGGCCGTCCGAACTCGACCCCACCATTCTTTCCCAATGCAGCACCGCCATCGCGCTGCGGCTATCCAGCGAAAAGGACCAGCAGGTCATTCGCGGCAGCACCTATGAAGGCATGGTCGATCTGAACGATTTCCTGCCGCTTCTGGGCGACCGCGAGGCGCTCGTGCTCGGCGAAGGCACCTCGATGCCGATGCGCATCCGGTTCGACGATTTGCGCCAGCGCGGGGCGCCCAAGAACATGAGCCGCGGCTTCTCGCAGGCGTGGAAGCTGCAGAACATGGACCGCGCCGCCCTCGACACAATCGTCTCCCGCTGGCGCACGACGGGGCGCGAGAAGGGGTGAGGGGGAGCCGGGCGCGAACGGCGGTCGGGGAAAACGCCGCGGGGAAACCAACTCTGACCCAACTTTATCGTTTTTGCCCCGCCCCCGCACGCTGGCAGGATTGTACGGCATCCGGGGCTTCAACGGGCCTCAGAATAATGCTATTTGCGCTCCAACTTGGGGTCATCCGGGGACTGTCGGTTCGGAATAAGACTCCCCGCGATTCATGATTGGGGAGACTCATCCATGCCGCGCGTTTCCGGTGCTTTCTTTGCTGTCGGCGTTGTCTGTCTTCTATGCGGCATGCTGCTCGGCATACACATGGGCATGGCCAACAATTTCGTTCTGGCGCCGGCGCATGCGCACCTCAATCTCGTCGGCTGGGCGACGATGGCGCTTTACGGCAGCTTCTACGCGCTGGCGCCGCACGCCTCGCCGCGGCTGGCGTGGAGCAACTTCGTCGTTTCCACCCTGGGCGTGCTTGTGATGCTTCCGTCGCTCGCGATGTTTCTGCGCGGCGGCAACGATCCGAAATGGGAGCCGGCGCTGGACGCAGGCTCGGTGATTACCGCGTTGGGCGCGCTGATCTTCGCGATTTCCGTCTTCCGCGAATTGTTTCGCCGCCGCGCCTGATCGGACGGGCTGGCGCCGTATTCCGTATTCCCGACTGAGCCCCATTGCACCATTACCTTGTCGCGACGCACCGTGCGACGCTCGCAATGCCGCTTGGCGTGAATACGATTGCGCGATTTCCACTCCATGCAACGAAAAGGTCCGGCCCAATACTGTTCAAACCGAATGCGGCACGCGGAAAGCGGGCGATCTCCTTGATTCGCCACGCGCCGCTGGCATCACGGCGCAGTTCGAGTGCATATCCCCCGGTGTATCCCCCTGCGTATCGCCATCACTTCTCGCGCCAATATTTTCTAATAAGGTCGGGATCGCGCACGGCGATCTGAATATGTTGGCGGTCAAACAGGTGTGAGTTTTGGTATAAGGGATCGCCTTCAAAGAAGACTGCCCTGACTGCACGGATCGGCTCGCCGGCTTCCTCAGCGGCGATTGCAGCCTCATTTATGACAAAACAATCCAGCGGATGGGCTCTCGGTTTCCACTTAAAGTCGTGCTGACGTTGCGCGGCTTTAGCCTTGCCGTAGTCGATATTGGTAGTTTTTTCGAGTTGGTCGCGGAACTCTCTCAGCTTTCGCAGATGTCTATATTCCAACAGGTCGAGGAATCGCTCGTAGTCGATGTCGGCACCGATTACTGCTGGGTTAGCTATAAGCCCGTCTTTGCGTTCGTTCATAGCCCAATAGCGCGCGTACTCCTTGGTGTCCTGGAAGAAATAAATTCCCTTACCAAGCCAATCATACCAATTGTCGCTAGACTTAAACCCATGTTCGATTATGCCGTCCGCATTTTCTTGCGTCGTTACGTGATAACCCCGGAGACGATGAACCCTGCTCACTGCGCATCCCCGCATAAAGGAAGCCCATCCCTTCGGGATGGGCTGAGGTCAGTACGCTGTTACGCCATTATTGGGGAGAACCGGCCAAAGCGACTAGTAGCTCCGGGCTCCGTTCATTGAGGCCATCGATGACCTGTTCGGCAGATCGATTACGGAAGTACGCCTCGAATGCCCGTCCCAGTTTCTCCGGGTCGATTGTTTTGGACAGCGCCTTTCGTCTTTCATGTGTGCGCGCCACAATTGCAACTCCTTGTTTGGAGTGCGCGTTCGCGCCAGTTCGAAGGCGCAAATCCGCCTCCGACTGCCCTGAAGATCGGGCAGAATCCATTATAGCAACGTCGGAGACCACCTCGATGTTCCCTTGGGCATTGCGAATCTCGAAGCCCAAAAAAGGATTGAAGAATGCGCCAGTGCAAATTTCCACCGCGTCGACGCCCGTTGCGAGGCGCGCATCGAAATCATCTGGCGTCATCACGCCGCCCAGTCCCAGCAAATCAAGACGTTTGCCTTCCCGTCGATAGAGATCGTCCCGAGCTTTAACGAGTGTCTGTGCGAGACGATGCGCAACATTCCGCACTGCCCAGCCTGAAACACCTGCCTTCGGACGCCCTGGGAACACCTCTTTGCCCTCTCGATCGACAACGGGTTCTGAAATCGTGTTAATGGCCACGATGCCGTCGATCCATTTGAAATTTGCGTTGATGAATTGGTGTAGCAACTCGTCAGCCAGATAACCGATCTTTACGAAGATTGGCATCGACCCTCCGACCGCTTCGCGAACAACTTCAGAGATGCGGGCTGAATCACGTTCGTTCAGATATATCTCGCCCGCATGCTCCCGTGTGTTCGGGCAAGAATAATTAAGTTCGATAACGTCCGCTCCGCAGTTCTTCACTGCGATTGCGGTTTCAGCGAAATCGTTTGCAATAGCTTCAAGATCAGCGTCTGTACCGACGCTCGACATCACACTGACGATCAAGAGTTGACCGTCGGTCATGAAAGCTCGAGATTTTTTCGAGGTCGTCCCTCCACCACGAGGGTGCGTTTGAAGGAACGCCGAACGAGTTCGCCATGGTTCCTTGCGCGGGATTGCTCGGAAGAAAATTGGTTCGAGCCACCAGTTTAGGAACATCTAGCAACTCACCATTCGCTCCGGAGCGGAACTCTATGGGATCCTCAATGCACGCCCACTGCGGAAATTTGTTCCCAACGCGTTCCCGAGAACGAACGGTCTTATAGGTCAAAATACAGAAGCCCCGCTCAGCGTAGTATTTCAGGTAGCTGGCGTTGGCCGTCAGCATCGACGCGGGAACACCAAGCGGGAAATCAACTTTCTTGCCCGCAATCGTTACGGGCTTCTTAGCCAATTTGAGCTGGCTGAAATCGCATTTCATGCCCAAAGGCGAACGCTCAAGGTCGATATCTTTTGACAGGTCGTAGTTGATGAACGGCAATCCGTTCATCGGAACGACGTCAATCAACCGCCTCTCATAGAGGTATCGCGCGATAGGCCAGAAGAGCGACATATCAACTTCACGCGCAGTGGAATGCAATATAGAGCTGTCAGCATTGGCGCTTCGTACGAGCTGTTCGGGTGTCATCGACAGGCGCGCACTCGCGCCGGCGATCAACTTGCCGATCGGTCGAATACTCAACTTCGCTCGGCGCTGCTCGATCTTAGCGAGCGCCATGGGTTCTACGTTCATCTTCAGCTCCGTCTCCGGGTCGAATGTGATGTTCGTCTCACTCTGCCGACCGGAATATGGCAATCCAACATTTCATCCGCCGCGGCAGGAAACCGCCACGCCTGGAGTTGCATTCCTACGGGGGTTACGCCTACGAGGCGCTGTCCTTACAGCGATAAGCCGGATTCCGCAAAGGTTCTGGCAAATTCCCGCAATGCCGGACGGGCAAAATCCTGCCAACGGACGCTCGCTTGGTGAAGCCAAATTCATGCCGCTCGTCTCCAGAGAACGAGGCGCAACGGCTCGGTAATCGAACCTTGTTTACGAATCGTTCTTACGGCCTAATATCTAGTACGCCGTTTGGCCTGCCGGTCAACATATAGTTAAGAAAGCCATATTTTGCGCGGGTCGCGATAGTTTAGCATTGCATCTCCTAACGAAATCTGAATCGGACGATTCGATATGCTTCAGGCTGCTGGATCAAAACTGACTGGGCCCTGGCGAACGAGAGGTGGAGGGCGCGGAGACCGGCGCGCGGTCATGCGCTGGACGAAGGGGTAGCGTCGGAAATGTGTAAGCACCCTTCGATAACGGGGCCGTAGATTTCACCACAGATTTGAATCTCGCAAAGGGGGCGAAATATGACTTATTGGAATAAAGTCCCCCCTACACTCCTCCCGCATAGTTCGAGACAATATTTCGATGCCCGCGCATCGTCCCGGCGACATCATTCTCAATAAATATCTGCCCAATGCCTCACTGGAGGAGCGTGAAGCTGCGCGTGAGAGTTTGAAGCGCCTCGCGCGCCTGATAATACGAGTGCATGAACGCCTGGCGCTTGACAATCCACAGCCAGCGATTCGCGCTGCTGCCGATCCCGCGCTAGAGTCGGAGTCGCTTCCCACCACCATATGACCAAGACCTATTTCGCATACATCCGCGTCTCCACGGTCAAGCAAGGCGAGCACGGTTCATCCCTTCAGGAACAGAAAAGCGCCATCGAGGCATATGCCGCCCGCAATAACCTCTCGATCGTTAGCTGGTACGAAGAGGTGGAAACGGCTGCCAAGCAAGGGCGCCGCCAATTCACCCAGATGCTCTCCACGCTCAGAAGCGGCAAGGTCGACGGTCTCATCATCCACAAGATCGACCGCAGCGCGCGCAACCTCCGCGACTGGGCCGACCTTGGGGATCTCATAGACCGCGGCATCGATGTCCGCTTCGTGAGCGACAACCTGGACTTGCTCTCTCGCGGTGGCCGTCTCGCGGCCGACATGCAGGCCGTTGTCGCTGCCGACTACATCCGCAACCTCCGCGAAGAAGTGAAGAAGGGTATGTATGGCCGCTTGAAGCAGGGCCTGTATCCGTGGGCCGCTCCCGTCGGTTATCTCAATACCGGCAAGGGGAAAGTGAAAGTGATCGACCCGATCAAAGGCCCGCTAGTGCGCCACATGTTCGAACGCTATGCCACGCGCACAATCGGCTTCGAAGAACTGCGGCATGAGATGTATGGGAAGGGACTACGGACTTCCGCCGGCAAGCCCCTCTATGACAACACCCTCACCACCATCCTCAACAACCCCTTCTATGTGGGCGTGATCCGTATCAGCACGACCGGCGAAACATTTCCCGGCGGCCATGAACCGCTCATATCCAAAGCTCTCTTTGACCGCGTCCAAGCTGTCCTGCGCGGCAAGACGGTGCCGAAAGCGAAGAAGCATCGATACCTGCTGCGCCAGGTAGTGAAGTGCGGCAACTGCCGCCGCCGCCATCTCACCGGCGAATATCAGAAAGGCCACCTCTACTACCGCTGCCACGGCGAGCAGTGCCAGGGCGTCTCATGGAAGAGCGACGTGCTCGAAGGCTTCGCACTAGATCACATCCAGCGCATCCGTATAGATGTCGGGGGATGTGGGGACGTGGGGACGAAGAACGAGACCATGAGTGGACTTCAGGACTTGAGGGACTTGGTGGAGGATGAATACCGAGGGGGCCAGGGAGATAGGGAGATGCAGAAGGTATCGCTGACCCTTCGGCTTCAACATCTCGATGACCGCATCACCCGGCTCACCGACCTCCTGATCGAGGAAGCGATCGACCGCGCCACGTTCAACGCCCGCAAAGAAAAGCTGCTCATGGAGCGCCAGGGCATTATCGAAGAGCTTGGGCGCGCTGACCGACCCTCCCCGCTCCAGGAACTTTTCGAAGAGTTCGAACGCAACAATAGCGAGCTTTTACGCTATGAATTGCTGCTTGATGACGAAAAGCGAGAATTGCTCGATATCGTCTGTTCGAACTTCTCCGTATCCGGAGAATCCCCAACCTTTACGCTGCGAACTCCGTATCGGGAGATAGCTGAATCAGAAAATTTAGACGAATGTGCTCATCATCGAGACAATGTTCGAATAAAGCACATACTCTGTATACTGAAGAATATAGCAGAAGGTGGAAGAATATAGTACCTCCTACTTCGTCCCCACATCCCCACGTCCCCGAGATGAGCACCGGCGGCCCGATCAGGCGCGGCGTCATTCAACAAGCCGCGCCGTACCACCGGGCCGCCGGTGCTCGTATATGTCGGCTACCACGTCCCTGACGTCCCTATGTCCCTGTCTCCCTGAGATTTGCCCCCCTTAAATTAGCTCTTGCGCCCGTAATAATAACTCGCTATATGCATAAATGACATTATGGAGTAAGGAAAGTGCGGACAATTCAAGTGAGCGAGGGCACCTACGCCGCCATCTGGTCTAAGTGGCAGGAGGGGGACGGATCAGAGGAAGACATCATCCGAAGATACTTTTTGCCCGGGCACAAAACTTCAGCGTTGCCCAAGGAGCTGAATGGCAAGGGGTTCCGTGATGATAGATATGGCGTCGAATTTCCTGAGGGGTTCGAGATTTTCAGAACCTATAAAGGGCGTGAATATCGCGCCACGGTAAAGGACGGTTTGTGGTATCGGGCGGACATCAATCGAGTGGTGGCATCCCTGAACGCACTAAGCGCACAAATTGGTGCGCGGACGGAAAATGCGTGGATGGGGTGGCACTACAAGGATGGTGAGCGGACTCGGCCTATCGCTGATTTGCGAGACCAATCCCGGGTACGTCGCCGAACGCAGTGACGGGCGGCGTCCCTCCTCGCAATAATCATCGAGACGGCAAAAGCGGTTGAACTCAAAAGGGAGCGGAAGAATGCGCGGCTGGTATCTTGAAAAATATGACGCTGAAGGCGCACGTGTCTTCGCGGAAGACGGGCATACGTTTGGAACGGTCGAGGCAGCTACAAAAAGTTGGCGACCAAGCGGCCACGGAGCTGTCAGGTTTATTGCTCCGGTGGAAACACCTCAGGCCGAAATCGATGCGCTGAAAGCTCTGGGGGCGAACCCGACTTAGGGACAACGCTTACGCGATGCGGCGCCATCGCTTGAAGGCTTTGATGTCCGCAGGATCAAGGTCAAACCACTCGCCCTTCATACGTTTTGTTTCGAAGCGCTTGTGCCAATAAGCCTCTACGCCGGGCGGGTCATCTGTTTTGATTGAATGGACTAGCGTCATCTTTTCGGGAAGCTGGATGCGAATCTCGCTGCCACGGCGCACCGTGTCATTCGTTCGACCGATTTTAAAGTAGCGACCTGACTTGAAGAGGTAAACTTCGCCATAGGAGACACTGTCAGCGGCCTCGTTGTCGTGCTCACCTTTATCGTTGGAAGTGACTGCACGGCACAATTCGGCCAAGTGGTCGAGCCCATCGTGCTTGGCACAATATTCTGACGCGAGTTGCGCGAGGCGTTCCTTCGTACCAAGGCGCTGGAAGACCTTATTGTTAGGCAGGTCAGCGTCGAAGCGTCTCTCGACCTCGATCTCGCGATAAGTCGGGAATTTCCCAAGCTTTCGGGTGATTTCAACTACTTTCTCGATGAGAAACTCGTCAGAATGCGCGCCTTGTAGCTGATTAGGTTCGAAGCCAGCTTCTTTCTGCGCATCTCCAAATCGAGCCCAGTATCGACCCCATTCGTGAGGTTTGATGCCCGTTACATTCTCAAATCTATCAATGCCCAAGGGCTTCCCGTCGTTTGCGAGCGCCGTACGCTTTATCTCATCAAGAATCTCGGGCTTCGACACCATGTCGTCAGCGTACCATAAGATTTTTTTCATGCGCCACGTGAGCCCCCGCTGCGCCCCGCGCTCTTTCGGCGCTTCCAGATAATCTCTAAGTCTTTGAAATCATTGGTCGGAGCGGCGGGATTTGAACCCACGACCCCCAGTCCCCCAGACTGGTGCGCTAACCAGACTGCGCCACGCTCCGTACCGGTTTTGGCGGCCAACGCCGCCGAGGGGCGCGGACTATAGTCGGGCGTTTCCGCCGGGGCAATTGCGGCAAATGGCGATCAAATCCCGGCCGGCCGCGCCGCGCGCAGGCGCGCCTTCAGCTGCTGCAATTCGCCCAGCAGCAATTCGAGCCTCACCCGGCCCGCTTCGTCGAGGCCCGCCGCCGCCACCGCATCGGCATGCACGCGCGCCAGCGCGGCGAAGGCCGCCACCGGGCGATCTGCCGCGAACGCCGCATCGGCCGCGCGTTCGGCGGGCGATTCAAATGCCGCGTCGCCGCGGCCCGTCTCGGCCACATAGCGCAGGCCCCGGTCGCGCATCACCTTCTGCACGCCCTTGATCGTGTAGCCTTCGAAATAGAGCAGCGTGCGGATGCCGCGCAGCAGGTCGACGTCTTCCGGCCGGTAGAAGCGCCGCCCGCCGGCGCGCTTGATCGGCCGCATCTGCGAGAAGCGCGTCTCCCAGAAGCGCAGCACATGCTGCGGCACGTCGAGTTCCAGCGAGACTTCGCTGATGGTGCGAAACGCCTCGGGCGATTTCATGCGCGGCGCTCCGGCCATGGCGAGCGCGGTGCTCATTCGTCGCCGATCTCGAGTTCGGCATCTTCGCCGTTGATCATCGCCTTCAGCACATGGCTCGGCCGGAACACCAGCACGCGGCGCGGCGCGATGGGCACTTCGGTTCCCGTCTTGGGGTTGCGGCCCATGCGCTGCGGATTTCTGGCGCACCGCGAAGGTGCCGAAGGACGACAGTTTCACCGTCTCGCCTTTGGCGAGCGCGTCGCAGACTTCGTCGAGCATGTCCTCGACCATCTGCGCAGATTTGTTGCGCGACAGGCCCACCGCCTGGAATACGGCTTCGGCGAGATCGGCGCGGGTCAATGTGGTGGTCGTCATGGAGAATCGGCTCCCTCAATCCCGGAAAGCCTAGGCGCAGAGCTTTTTGTCGGTCAATGTCAAAGGGATAGGCGGAGAAGTTCAGATCGATGCTTTGTCACCAGCGGACCAACGCCGCACCCCAGGTGAAGCCGCCGCCCATGGCTTCCAGCAAGAGCAGGTCGCCCCGCTTGATGCGCCCGTCGGCCACAGCCTCCGCCAGCGCCAGCGGCACCGAGGCGGCCGAGGTGTTGCCATGCTCGGCGATGGTCGAGATCACGCGCTCGCGGCGGGATGCCCAGCTTGCGGGCCGTGCTGTCGAGGATGCGCTGGTTGGCCTGGTGCGGCACGATCCAGTCGATGTCGGAGACGGCCACGCCGCCCGCCCGCGCCGCTGCCTCGATCGCGGCCGCCGTGTTGATCACGGCATGCCTGAACACTTCGTTGCCCTGCATGCGCAGATGGCCCGTCGTCTGCGTGGAGGACGGCCCGCCGTCGACATAGAGCAGATCGTGCAGCCGCCCGTCGGAATAAAGCTGGGTGTTGAGCACGCCGCGGTCGGAGGCGTCGCCCCTGCCCTTGCCCGCCTGCAGCACCACCGCGCCCGCGCCGTCGCCGAACAGCACGCAGGTTGAGCGGTCGGTCCAGTCGAGCAGCCGCGACATCGTCTCGGCGCCGATCACCAGCACGGTCTTCGCCTGCCCCGCCTTGATGAAATTGTCGGCGACGGCAAGCGCGTAGATGAAGCCCGAGCACACCGCCTGGACGTCGAAGCGCCGCGCCGCGCGTCATGCCGAGCTGCGCCTGGATGCGCGTGGCGACGGCGGGAAAGGTCTCGTCGGGCGTCGTCGTCGCCACCATGATAAGGTCGAGTTCGTCGGCGCCGATCTTCGCGTCGGCCAGCGCGGCTCGCGCCGCCTTCAGCGCGAGGTCGGATGTCGTTTCGTCGGGGCCGCGCAATGCGCCGGCGGCGGATGCCGGTGCGCTCGACGATCCATTCGTCGCTGGTGTCCACCCGTTTGGCGAGATCGGCGTTGGTGAGGATGGTGTCGGGCAGATACGCGCCGCAACCGCAATGATCTGGGAACGCACGACGCTCACGAAGCGGCGGCTCCGTGCTTGCCGCGGCCGGCTCGGCGCGGCCACGACGGCCCGGTCGGCCACGATCTTGGGAATCACTTCCGCGCGCGCCATGTCGATCGCCATGTCGAGCGCGCTGGCAAAGCCCATCGCGTCCGTGCCGCCATGGCTTTTCACCACCACGCCGTTGAGCCCCAGGAAGATGCCGCCGTTTGCGGCGCGGGGATCGAGCTTGCGTGCGCAGCACGGCGAGCGCGCCGCCTGCGAAGAAGCGCGCCGATGCGGCCGAAGAAGGAGCGCCGCAGCGCGGTGCGCAGGAAATACACCACCAGCTTGGCGGTGCCTTCGGCCGTCTTGAGCGCGATATTGCCGGTGAAACCGTCGGTCACCACCACGTCCACCGTGCCTTCGGCGATGTCGTCGCCTTCGACGAAGCCCGCGAACTCGATCGGCAATTTGGCGCCGCGCAGGATCTGGGCCGCGGCCGCGCACCGCATCGTTGCCCTTCTGCTCCTCGGAACCCACATTGAGCAGGCCGACGGTCGGACGCTCCAGCCCCAGGATGGCGCGCGCGAACGCCTCGCCCATCACCGCGAAATCGACCAGCTGCTGGGCGTCGCTCGCGATGTTGGCGCCCACGTCGAGCACCACGCTTTGGCCGCGCTTGGTCGGCCAGAGCGCCGCGATCGCGGGCCGGTCGATGCCTTCGAGCAGCCGCAACTGGAACATCGACATCGCCATCAGCGCGCCGGTGTTGCCGGCCGAGACCACCACTTCGGCTTCCTTCTTCGCCACCGACTCGATGGCGCGCCACATGCTCGTGTTGCGGCCGCGGCGGAGCGCCTGGCTGGGCTTCTCCTCCATGCGCACGCGTTCGGCGCTGTGACGGATCTCCACGTGCTGGGCGAGCTTCGCGCGCTTGGCGAACAGCGGCTTCAGGACCGCCTCGTCGCCATGCACGAGGTAACGCACACCCGGATGGCGTATAAGCGAATGCGCCAATGCGGTCACGACAATGCCCGGGCCGGCGTCGCCGCCCATCGCATCGATCGAAACCGTCAGATTGGGGCTCACCGCCGCCTCGCTGCCTGAAGGGTGGTCCGCGAGACGAACCTCCCGGGCCGAAAACGGTTCAGCCCTTGGCCGTCACGACCTCGCGCCCGTCATAGTGGCCGCAGGACGCGCAGACATGATGCGGCCGCTTCTGCTCGCCGCAATTGGGGCATTCGATATGCGAGGTCGGCGCCAGGCGATCGTGCGAACGGCGCATGTTGCGCCGCGACGGCGAGGTTTTTCTCTTGGGGACCGCCATGGCGGTGAAGCTCCTTTGGGGCCCCGGGCGAATCGATCAGGCGGCCGCGTTCGAACGCGCCTGCCGGTCGCTGGAAAGGGCGGGCAAAACAAGGGGCGGAGTGAAGCCGAAACGCTCCGGCGATTCAAGCAGGAAAAACCCAGCGGTTTGCTGGCTTTTCGAGCCTTAACTGCCGCCCTTGAGCTTTTTGAGCACGGCAAACGGGCTTTCCGGCCGGGCGCCGGGCTCGTCCTGAGTCTCGAAGGCGACGCCGGGCGCGCGCGGATAGGGATCGATGGCGAGCACGAATTCCTCGAGCAGAGGTGCGGCCAGATCGTAGCGCGTGGAGTCGATGTCTTCGGGTTCGTCGTCGGCCGCGGACGCAGGCGAAATGATCGCCTCCTTCGGAACACGCCCGTGGGCGGCCTGCACGAGATGCAGCGCGCGATGGAACGCGCGCTCGATATGCGTCCGCACGGGTTCGAGCGTCACCACGCAACTCTGTACGATTTCGGCGGTGAGTTCGGCTTCATAGGTGAAGCGGTTTTGCGAAAGTCGGCGCAGCTCGATCTTGGCTTCGAACGCCGTCACCGCCTCGACGCCCGCGAATTTCGCCAGCATCGCCAGATGCGCGGCGTCGGGCGCGATGACGGTTTCGTAGCCTGCTTCCGAAAGCTCGGCGAGATTGTAGATGCGTTCGATGGGCGCAGATTGGGTCATGCCGGCAGCGGCCCGAAATCGAGCGTGCCGTTCGCGATGCCCGTTGCCGCGAGATGCGCCCGCGCGCGCAGGGCATATTCCGCCAGCGTCCGCGCCTGGCCGCGGCAGGCTTCGTCGCCGCGATAGACATTTCGCAGGACGGCGTCTGCCAGCGCCGCGTCGTCGCGTGCGCCGCCATAGGCCTTGAGCCGGCCATAAAACGCATCGGCGATTTTCTTGATGCGGCGTCCCATGCCCATGTCGCCCGTGCCCAGATCGCGCAGGCCCTCGTCGAACTGGACGAAAATCGCATCGATCAGCGCCTGCGACAATCGCCTGTCGCCCGCCAGACGTTCGACCGCGAGCCAGGCGTGCAGCACCAGCAAATCGAACCGCCCGTCGATGGTGTCCGGCACGGCGAGATCCCGGAAGAAAACCGGTGCACGGGCGCGCGTCGCCAGGGCCGCACAAAGGCTCTGGGCCCTTCGCTTTCGCTCGCCAAGCCGGGTGAGCGCCTCCAGCATCATTAACACTCCGCAATTCAAGGGCTTGCAACGTTCCGTTGCCGACGCTAGCACATCGGCAGGGGATCGAAGTTCAGGCGTAAGGACACCATTGATGAAGCTTCCGGTTCTCGCTCTGGCCGCCACGCTGCTTCTGGGTTGCACCCCCGTCATCAACACGCGCGGCTACCTGCCCGACCCCATCGGCGAAGCGTCGATCAAGGTCGGCACCGACACCAAGACCACCATCCAGGGACGCCTGGGCGATCCCTCCACCCAGGCCACCTTCAACGGCGACGCCTGGTACTATATTTCGAGCGAAGAAAAGCAGATGGCGTTCTTCGATCCCCGAATCGAAACGCGCTCGGTCCTCGCCATCCATTTCGACAAGGACGGCAAGGTGACCGACATCCACCATTACGGTCTCAAGGACGGTCATGTCGTCGCCTTCGAAACTCGCGAAACCCCCGCGCGCGGCCGCGAGCTCACCTTCCTGCAGCAACTCTTCAACGCCACGCCCGGCGTTCCGATCGGCACCGGCGCGACGGGCGGCGCTCCGCCCGGCGGTGGCGGCGGCCCGGGCGGTCCGTAAGCGGTCATCTCCCGGAAACGACAAGGGCGCCCGGCCGAAACCGGACGCCCTTTTTCTTGTGTGCCAGGCATGGTGTTGATCTTGGAGGTGAATGTCCTCTGCGGGCCGGTTGGCCGGAACCGCTAGCGGAAGGCAACTGCGTCGTCGCGAGGCGGGGTGGGGAGGAAGCCGGAAGCAAAACTCGGAGCTGACGAACAGGAACCGGATAGAAGGCCGGTGCGGTGGGGTAACCCGGCATTGGACGGGGGCGCCCGAAAGCCAAACAGACACGCGCATTGGTAAATCCGGCGGCGACCGAGCGAAGGATCAGCGTCTTACCCTGGGAGATCTCTTTCGGTTTCGGGACGATCCCGAGCAGGTGCACGGCAACGTGCAGCGATGCCGATGGAGAAGTCAGCAGAGGTCGTAGTAGTCCGCGTACGGACGAAGGGCCGAATTCGACAGCCAAGGAGCAGGTTCGACGCATTCGATGGGCGCGAAGCGGCATCAAGGCAGTGGCGACCAAAGGGACCTCTTCGACGAGGCTCTGAAGGCATCATTGCGCCACGGCGTATCCGGCAAAGGCAGTACCGGGACTGGAACGCATGAGGAGCGGCAAACGCACACGGCATGGGCCGAGGACCGAGCCTTGACGCAGCATGTGATGGAGGAGGTGGCCAGTTCGGCAAACCTGAACCAAGCCTATAAGCGGGTCAAAGCGAATGGCGGCGCAGCAGGTATCGACGGCATGACCGTCGCCCAACTGCGGCCGTGGATTGGCCTGAACCGCGAAAAGCTGATCGCCTCACTGCTCGACGGCAACTACCGGCCGATGGCCGTGCGGGGAGTGGAAATCCCCAAAGCCGACGGCGGGATGCGCCAACTGGGCATCCCAACGGTCGTTGACCGCTTGGTGCAGCAAGCGATTCTGCAAGTCCTGGAACCGATCCTCGATCCGACATTCTCGCCATCGAGCTTCGGCTTCCGCCCGGAACGGAGTGCGCATGATGCACTCCGTCAAGCCCGGCAATACGTAGCCGACGGCTATCAGATCGTCGCGGACATCGACTTGGAAAAGTTCTTTGACCGGGTCAACCACGACATGCTGATGGCACGATTGGCGCGGCGCATTGGCGACAGATGTCTGTTGCACATCGTTCGGCGCTTTCTTGAAGCCGGCCTTATGCAAGACGGCGTTTGCACCGCTCGGCACGAGGGCACGCCGCAGGGTGGTCCCCTTTCGCCGCTGCTCGCCAATCTGCTGCTGGACGACCTCGACAAGGAGCTTGAGAAACGTGGCCATCGCTTCTGTCGCTATGCCGACGACTGCAACATCTACGTGCGGTCCGCGGCGGCGGGAGAACGGGTTATGGCCTCGGTGACTGCCTTCCTCGAAGGTAAACTCAAGCTCCGCGTCAACCGGCAGAAGAGCGCTGTCGCCCGGGTCGGGGAACGTCAGTTCCTCGGCCATCGCCTGAACGCCTATGGCGGCATGGGCATTGCGCCCAAAAGCCTGAAGCGGGCCAAAGATCGACTGCAGGAAATCACGCGGCGCAACCGCGGGGTCGCCCTCCACAAGATCGTGGCCGAAGCGAACAGCTTCGTCACAGGCTGGGTGACGTATTACCGTTATGCCCAGTGTCAGACGGCGCTGCGCGACCTCGACGGATGGCTCCGCCGAAAGCTGCGTTGCGTCCGACTCAAACACTGCAAACGCGCCAAGACCATCGCCGTCTTCCTACAAGAAAACGGCGTGCCGGAATGGCGTGCATGGGGGCTGGCCCTTTCGGGAAAAGGATGGTGGCGCATGGCTGGAAGCCCTCAGGCCTCCGAAGCCATGACCATCGATTGGTTCAACAAGCTTGGGCTCGTCAGTCTTGCCAATCATCATGCTACATTAAACGCTGCCGGAAACCGCCGGATACGATGAGTACGTCCGGTGGTGTGAGAGGGGGGAACCGCGAGGAACCCTCCTACTCTATTGCCGTGCCGGCGATCAGATGCCGCGCGCCAGCGTCGCGAGCAGCAGGAGCGCCACGATGTTGGTGATCTTGATCATCGGATTGACGGCGGGACCGGCGGTGTCCTTGTAAGGATCGCCGACCGTGTCGCCCGTCACGGCCGCTTTGTGGGCGTCCGAGCCCTTGCCGCCGAAATGGCCGTCTTCGATGAACTTCTTGGCGTTGTCCCAGGCGCCGCCGCCCGATGTCATGGAGATGGCCACGAACAGGCCCGTCACGATCACGCCCAAGAGCATCGCGCCCACGGCATCGAACGCCTCGGTCTTGCCGGCGATGTTGTCCACGATCGCGTAGAGCACGATCGGCGACAGCACCGGCAACAGCGACGGCACGATCATTTCGCGGATGGCGGCGCGCGTCAGGAGATCGACCGCGCGGGCGTAGTCGGGCTTCTGCGTGCCCTTCATGATGCCCGGCATTTCCTTGAACTGCCGGCGCACTTCCTCGACCACCGCGCTGGCCGCGCGTCCCACCGCCGTCATCGCGATGCCGCCGAACAGATAAGGCAGCGCGCCGCCGATGAAGAGACCGACCACCACCCAGGAATCGGACAGCGAGAAGTCCGGCACGTTGATGCCCTGGAAGTAGGTGTAGGTGTCGGAGTGCGCCATGAAGTATTTCAAATCCGCGGTGTAGGCCGCGAACAGCACCAGCGCGCCCAGGCCGGCCGAGCCGATGGCATAGCCCTTGGTCACGGCCTTGGTGGTGTTGCCGACCGCGTCGAGCGCGTCGGTGATCTTGCGCACTTCGCCTTCGAGGCCCGCCATTTCGGCGATGCCGCCGGCATTGTCCGTCACCGGACCGAACGCGTCGAGCGCCACGATCATGCCAGCAAGCGACAGCATGGTCGACACCGCAATCGCGATGCCGAACAGCCCCGCCAGCCGGTCGGCGATGACGATGCCGATGCAGATCGCCAGCGCCGGCAGCGCCGTCGATTCCATCGAGATCGCAAGGCCCTGAATGACGTTGGTGCCGTGACCCGTCAGCGACGCGCTCGCGATCACGCGCACGGGACGATGATTGGTTCCGGTGTAGATACTCCGTGACCCAGATGATCGCGCCCGTCACTGCGAGGCCGACCGCGCCGCACAAGAACAGATCGCTGCCCGTATAGCTGTCGCCCGCCGCCGTCGTCAGCGCCGAACTCATGTCGCCGATGATCCAGTTCATCAGCGGCCACAGCCCGATCAGCGACAGCACGCTGGTCGCGATCACGCCCTTGTAGAGAGCGCCCATGATGGAGTTGTTGCTGCCCAGCCGCACGAAGAACGTGCCGATAATGGAAGTGAGAATGCACATGCCCGCAATGGCGAGCGGCAACAGCATCAGCGCCGATTTCGTGTCGCCCGAGAAATAGATCGAGGCCAGCACCATGGTGGCGACGGTCGTTACCGCATAGGTCTCGAACAGGTCGGCCGCCATGCCGGCGCAATCGCCGACATTGTCGCCCACGTTGTCGGCGATCGTCGCGGGATTGCGGGGGTCGTCTTCCGGAATTCCCGCTTCGACCTTGCCCACCATGTCGCCGCCCACGTCGGCGCCCTTGGTGAAGATGCCTCCGCCGAGACGGGCGAAGATCGAAATCAGCGACGCGCCGAAGCCCAGCGCCACGAGCGCGTTGGTGATGATGCGTCCCTGGATCTCGTCGTTGATGTCGAGGCCGAGCCCATAGGTGAGGAACGCGAAATAACCGGCCACGCCGATCAGCCCGAGCCCCGCAACCAGAAGGCCCGTGACGGCGCCGGCGCGGAATGCGACCGAAAGTCCCTGTGCCAGACCGTGCCGGGCGGCTTCCGCCGTGCGCACATTGGCCCGCACCGACACGTTCATGCCGACGTAACCGGCGAGACCCGAGAGCGTCGCGCCGATCAGATATCCGACGGCGACCTGCCAGCCGAAGATCGCGAAGGCGATGACGAAGATGACCGCGCCCGCGATGGCGATGGTCGTGTATTGGCGATTGAGATAGGCGTTGGCGCCTTCCTGGATCGCGGCTGCGATTTCCTGCATGCGCGGCGTGCCGGCACTCATGCTCAAAACCGAGCGGATGGTCCAGGCGCCGTAAACCAGTGCCAGAACTCCACAGACCAATACGAGATCAAGTGCCAAAGTCATGCGCTTCGTCCCCTATGCCGATATGCACGGATAATGTGTGCCGCGGCGCGAAACAGCACTCCCCACGCCGCGTGCCCCGGGCGCCGGCTAGTGCCGGCCGGCGCGAAAGGCGGGGGAACATGCCAAAAGCGGCCGCGCGAGGCAACGCTCGCGATGGCCTGTATTGTCGCGGGTTCCGGTTCGGTTCTTAGCCCTGAGGGGCGGACCTGAGGGGGCTGATCTGGATCTGGATGATCCGTATGCCCACCACCTCGTTCGAACCGACGATTCGCCTGGCATCGGCGAAGAGCCGGGCCACCAGCGCGTCCGCGTCGACGGTGGCCAGATCGGCGGGCTTTCCGATCGGCGCGCTGTTCACGTCCCGCACGAACGCGTCCTGCACGAACGGAATCTTGTCGCGCACGACGATGGCAGCCGACGGCGAGGCCGCGATGATCTTGCTGGAGACATAGGCATAGGCGATGAGCTTGTCGTCCACGACCACCGGCGCGATCAGATAGGGCATTTCCACGCTGCAGCCTGGTGTGGGCTCCTTGGTCGTGCCTGCCTCGGCCGCAAGCGCATTCGTGCCCAGCAGGGCCAAAAAGACGAGAGGCAGCGAGGCTTTGAGCGGGCGCATGGCCGAAGGCTGGCAGATGGCGGCTAAAAGACCGTTAGCGGCCTAGAAATGAACAAAACCCTTGCGCGGGACCGGGATTTCGTTGCCCGCGCCATCGACCAGGATGACGCCTTCACCCTCCTCGACCTGGCCGATTTCGTAGACCGGAACGCTGGCGGCGGCGGCCGCATCGAGGATCGCCGCGCGGTTTTGCGGAGGGGCGGTAAAGGCGATCTCGTAGTCGTCGCCCGCAACCGCGGCGCGCGTGCGGGCTTCAAGATTGTCGCCCCACAATGCACGAAGACTCGCCGAAAGCGGAATTCGCAACGCTTCGACGCGAACGCGCACACGGGAGATCTCGGCGATGTGGCCCAGATCGGCGAGCAGGCCGTCCGATACGTCCAGAGCGGCGCCGGCGAGGCCTCGCAACACCCGCCCCAGCGCCATGCGGGGCATGGGCAGACGATAGCGGGAGATGAGCGCATCGCGGTTCGCGCGCGCTAGCGAACCGCCATCGCCTTTCAGCACCGCGAGCCCGGCGCCCGCATCGCCGACCGTCCCCGAGACGAAAACCAGATCGCCGGCTCGGGCACCCCCACGCCGGATCATCGTTCCTTCGGGGACATGGCCGAATGCCGTGATCGCGATGGTCAGCGGACCGGGCGTGCCGGTCGTATCGCCGCCGATCAGCGATAACTGAAATTCCGTTTGATCCTCGCTGAGCCCGCACGCGAAGGATTCGAGCCATTCGCCGCCGGGCCATTCCGGCAGCGCGAGAACGAGGAGATATGCCAGCGGCACCGCACCTTTCGCCGCCAGATCGGAAAGATTCACCCGCAACGCTTTCCTCGCGACCAGGTCCGCTGGGTCGCCGTGAAGGAAATGCACGCCTTCGACCAGCGCATCGGTCGTCACGACGAGGTCCGTGCCCGCCGGCGGCGCGATGACCGCCGCGTCGTCCGCAAGATTGAAGGCGCCGGGAGATTTTGCGAGCGGCGCAAACAGTTTCGCGATCAGCTCGAACTCGCCGGGGCGCGGATCAGAAGTCGAGTTCGTCATCCCGGGGTGTTTCTCCGAACTCGGCGGCGCGTTTGCGATGCGCCATGCGGTCGAGAACCGCGTTGACGAAAGCGGCCTCCTCGTCGCCGAAAAACGCGTGGGCGATCTCCAGATATTCGTCGATCACGACCTTGGCCGGCACCTCGCGCTGGGCGATGAGTTCGTAGGACGCCGCCCGCAGGATGGCGCGCAAAATGGAATCGATGCGTTCGAGCCGCCAGTCCGCCGACAGGCACGCTGCCACCGCGCGGTCGATCTCCACCTGGTGATGCGGAACGCCGCGCACGATTTCGCCGAAATATGCCTCGTCCGGTTCGCCGGCCGGCGACAGTTCCGGCTCGCGTGCGAAGCGGTGATCGAGAAATTCCTGGGCAACGGCTTCGGCGTCCGTGCCGGTCAGCTCCATCTGATAGATCGCCTGCACGGCCGCCAGCCGCGCCGCGCGCCGCCCGCTATGATCGCTGCGTCCGGTCTCGGACCGCGGGGCGGCCACGGTCATTAGCGCGCCCCGAGGCGCGCGCGCACATTGATCAGCGCGAGACAGGCGCGCGCCGCATCGCCGCCCTTGTCGCGGCCGTCGCGCGCGGCGCGATCCATCGCCTGTTCTTCGGATTCCACCGTCAGGATTCCGTTGCCGATGCAAAGCCCGTGATGAAGGCCGAGATCCATCAGCCCGCGGGCGGATTCGCCGGCCACGATCTCGAAATGATAGGTGTCGCCGCGGATCACGCAGCCAAGCGCGAGATAGCCATCGTAACTTTTGCCCGCGCCTTCGCCCGCACGCGCCGCAAACAGGATCGCGGGAGGAATCTCGAGCGCGCCCGGCACGGCAATACGCTCGAAATGCGCGCCGCCCGCTTCGAGCGCGGCCGTCGCGCCGTCCAGCAGCGCGTCGGAAATATGCGCATAGAACCGCGCTTCGACGATCAGCACGTTCGGCGTCATGCCTTGCTCCCGCCGCCCCGCAACCCGCGAATGGGGTGGGTGCCCACGATGTTGATGCCGTAGCCGTCGAGCGCGACGACTTTCTTCTCCGGCGTGTCGGTGAGGAGGATCATGTCTTTCACGCCCAGGTCGAGCAGGATTTGCGCGCCCACGCCATACTCCTTTACCCGGCGGCGGTCGATGTCTTCCGGCACTCTCCGGAGCACGACGTCCGAAACGAATGTCGGGCGCGTTTGGCGCAGGATGACGACGACTCCCCGCCCGGCTTCGGAAACGATCCGCATGGAATCGGCTAGCACGTCCCGCTCGAACGGCCGGTATCCCAGAAGGTCGCTGAAGATGTTGAGCGCATGCATGCGGACCAGAACGGGTTCCGCCGTCGTGATGTCGCCCTTCACCAGCGCGATGTGCTCGGCATATTCGATCGTGTTGACGAACACCATCATCCGCCAGCTGCCGCCATGATGGCTCTGGAAATCGGTCTCGACGGCGCGCTCGATGAAATGGTCGTAGCGCCGGCGATAGGCGATCAAATCCGCGATGGTGCCGATCTTGAGGCCGTGAAGCTGCGCGAACTGAACGAGGTCGGGAAGCCGCGCCATCGTTCCGTCGTCGTTCATGATCTCGCAGATGACGCCAGCCGGATAGAGACCCGCCAGCCGCGGAATATCGACGGCCGCTTCGGTATGGCCCGCACGCACCAGTGCGCCGCCGTGACGCGCCACCAGCGGAAACACATGCCCCGGCATCACGATATCGCCCGGCCCTTTGGTGGGATCGATGGCGACGGCGATGGTGTGCGCCCGATCATGGGCGGAGATGCCGGTCGAGATTCCCTCCTTCGCCTCGATGGAGACGGTGAACGCGGTCTGGTTCGCCGTGCCGTTGAACTGCGTCATCATGGGAATCTGGAGCGCGCTGGAGCGTTCCTGCGTGAGCGCGAGGCAGATGAGCCCGCGGCCGTATTTCGCCATGAAGTTCACGGCCTGCGGTGTGCACATCTGCGCTGGGATCACGAGGTCGCCTTCATTCTCGCGATCCTCGGCATCGACGAGGATGAACATGCGCCCGTTGCGCGCGTCTTCGATCAGCTCTTCGATGGACGAGATGTAATCGCGGAACATGGCTAACCCTTCACCAGCCGCGCCACGTAACGCGCCAGGAGATCGATCTCGAAATTGACTTTGCCGCCCGGCTTGCAGCGGCCGAACGTCGTGACCTTCAGCGTGTGCGGGATGATGTTGACGCCGAACCGCGCGCCGTCGACGTCGTTGACGGTGAGCGAGACGCCGTCCAGCGCCACCGATCCCTTGGGCGCCACAAAGCGCGCCAGCGGCGCCGGAACGCGGAATGTCATCCGGGTGGATTCGCCGTCAGGTTCGAGACGCACCAGTTCGGCCACGCCGTCGATGTGGCCGGTGACGATGTGACCGCCCAATTCATCGCCGACCCGCATCGGGCGTTCGAGATTGACGGGATCGCCCACTTTCCATTGGCCGAGCGTGGTCTTGGACACGGTCTCACCCGAGGCCGTCACCGCGAACCAGCGATCCCTGGCGCTGCCCTTGTCGACCACCGTCATGCAGATGCCCGAGCAGGCGATGGAAGCGCCCATCTCCACCTGGCTCACATCGTAATTCGTGGCGATCGCGACATGGGTGTCGCCCCGCTTCTCGACATGCCGGATCTGGCCGACATCGGTGACGATTCCCGTGAACATGCGGTCTATTTATGCCTTCGCGGCGAAGCTTTCCAAGAGGTCCGGCCCCAATACCCTTCGTCCGGTGCGCTCGAAGCGCGGCGTTTCGTCCAAATCGAGCGCCGCCAGGGCGTCGATCGACGCCCGGCCTGCCCCGCCCAGCACGGCCGGCGCGTGAAAAACCTCCATCCTGTCCACGAGGCGGCGGTCGAGAAAGGAAGCATGGACGGACGCGCCGCCCTCGACAAGCAGGCGGGTGACGCCGCGTTCGGCCAGCGCGCGCAGCACCGCCTCGACATCCGGCCGGCCGCGGGCATCGCGCGCAACGGTCGCGATTTCGACGCCGCAGGCCCTGAGCGCGCCGCCATCCTTGGCCGTCGTGAACACGAGTGTGGGGATGTCCCGCGCAGATTGCGCGAGTTTCGACCAGTCGCTGAGACGCAGCCGCGTATCGAGCACCACGCGGATCGGTGACGCAGACTCCAGCCCGGGCAATCTGCAGGTCAATTCGGGATCGTCGGCGAGCGCAGTTTCGATGCCGATCAGGATGGCGTCGTGCCGCGCGCGCAACAAATGGCCGAAGCGTCGCGCGTCCTCGCCCGTGATCCACCGGCTTTCGCCCGTCGACGTGGCAATGCGCCCGTCGAGGCTCTGCGCGATCTTGAGCGTCACGAGCGGACGGTGCTCGCGGACTTCGCAGGAAAAATCCCGCATTCAGCCGTTCGGCTTCCTTCTTCAAACTGCCGATTTGAACGTCGACGCCGGCGGCACGCAGCTTGGCAAACCCTTTGCCGCTCACGCGCGGATCGGGATCCTCGATTGCCGCAATGACACGCGCGACGCCCGCTTCGATCAGCGCGTCGGCGCAAGGCGGCGTCTGGCCATGATGCGAACAGGGTTCCAGCGTGACGTAGGCGGTGGCGCCGCGCGCGGCCGGGCCCGCCTGAGCGAGCGCGACGGTCTCGGCATGCGGACGCCCGCCATCAGCCGTCCGGCCGCGACCGACGATGCGGCCATCGGCCGCCACGATCACACAACCGACGGCGGGATTTGGCGCAACGCGGCCCAGCGCGCGCCCCGCTAGGCTCAGCGCGTGACGCATATGGCCGGTATGATCCATGGGGAACGCGGCGCTCAATCCCGGTCGCCGCCCTCCATCTCGCCGATCAGCGCTTCAAAATCCTTGGTCTCACGGAAATTGCGATAGACCGACGCGAAGCGCACATAGGCTACCTTGTCGAGACTGGCGAGCGCCTGCATCACCAATTCGCCGATGACGCTGGACGGAATTTCGTTCTCGCCCATGCTCTCCAGCCGGCGCACGATGCCCGTGATCATGCGGTCGATGCGATCGGCTTCCACCGGGCGCTTGCGCAAGGCGTGCGAAAGCGAGCGTTCGAGCTTGTCACGCTCGAAAGGTTCGCGGCGTCCGGCTTTTTTCACCACCACCAGTTCGCGCAATTGAACGCGCTCGAAAGTGGTGAAGCGTCCGCCGCAGGCCGGACAATGGCGGCGGCGGCGGATCGCGGAATTGTCTTCGCTGGGGCGGCTATCTTTGACTTGGGTGTCGTCATGTCCGCAGAACGGGCAGCGCATGGGCGCCATATTCTCCTGTTATTGATAGATCGGGAAACGCCGGCACAAATGGGCAACCTGCTCGCGCACGCGCGCCTCGACGGCCGCGTCGCCTGCTTCGCCGGTGGCGCCGACGACATCGACGATTTCGACGATGAGCCTGCCGATTTCCTGGAACTCGGCCGGACCGAAACCGCGGGTCGTGCCCGCAGGTGTGCCCAGACGGATGCCCGACGTGATGGCCGGCTTCTCCGTGTCGAACGGAATCGCATTCTTGTTGCAGGTGATGTGCGCGCGATCGAGCGCCTTTTCCGCCGCCCGCCCGGTCGCCTTCTTGGGCCGCAGATCGACCAGCATGACGTGCGTGTCGGTGCCGCCGGAGACGATGTCGAGCCCGCGCGCGTGAAGCGTCTCCGCCAGCACTTTCGCATTCTCCACCACGGCGCGCGCATAGAGCTTGAATTCGGGCTTGAGCGCTTCGCCGAACGCGACCGCCTTGGCCGCGATCACATGCATCAGGGGGCCACCCTGCAGACCCGGAAAGACGGCGGAGTTGATTTTCTTCCCCAGCGCTTCGTCGCGCGACAGGATCATGCCGCCGCGGGGACCGCGCAACGTCTTGTGCGTGGTCGTCGTGACCACATGGGCATGCTCGAGCGGGTTGGGATGGGCGCCGCCCGCCACGAGCCCCGCGAAATGCGCCATGTCGACCATGAAAAAGGCGCCGACCTTGTCCGCGATCTCGCGGAAGCGCTTGAAGTCGATGGAGCGCGCATAGGCCGAGCCGCCGGCGATGATCAACTTGGGGCTGTGCGTTTTGGCCAGCGCCTCGACTTCGTCCATGTCGATCCGGTGGTCCTGGCGGCGCACGGTGTAGGGGATCGGCTTGAACCATTTGCCCGATTGATTGACGGGCGAGCCGTGCGTGAGATGGCCGCCGGCGTCGAGGCTGAGGCCCATGAAGGCATCGCCCGGCTGCATCAGGGCGAAGAAAACGGCCTGGTTCGCCTGGGCGCCCGAATGGGGCTGGACGTTGGCGAACGTGCAATCGAACAGCCGCTTGGCGCGTTCGATCGCCAGTTCCTCGGCCACGTCGACATATTCGCAGCCGCCATAATAGCGCCGGCCGGGATAGCCTTCGGCATATTTGTTCGTCAGAACCGAGCCTTGCGCTTCAAGGACGGCGCGCGAGACGATGTTTTCCGAGGCGATCAGTTCGATGTTGTCCCGCTGGCGGCCCAGTTCCTGGTCCACCGCGCGGGCGATCTCGGGATCGGCCGCGGCCAACCCCTTGGAAAAGAACGAATTGTTGCGTGACTCAACCATACCCGACATCGCTGCCATGTCTCACCCCAACCGACCAAACCCGCGCCGACCCAACCCTGCCCGGCATCGGTCGGGTTACTAGGCGTTACTCTTTACCAAATCTAGCGCTTTGGCACGATATTTTGGGGGCGGCCTGCTAAAGCCGTCTCCGCACGCAGCCGCCTCGGCCGTGGACGCCCGCAGAATTCATCTTCAAGTTTTCGCACAACGACGGGCAAATGGCGCAGGCGTAAACGACAGTCGCAACTTGTACGTGTGTATATTTGTAAATCTCTGGCAAGTTGAATATTGGACAAGGTCGATTCTACCTTAATGCGAAGACCCAAAATCACGGAATTTGTTCTCCGAGTCGAGTTCACGTACTGGTGAGCCCTCGCAATGACTTGATTTTCTATTCGGCCTGGGCAATAGAGCATGTATACAACGCAACAATCGCCAACATTTAGGACATAACTTCATGACCAATCTCAGTGACTCGCTCGACGTGAAGTCGAACGAGCTTCTCAAGTTCGCCAGCGACATTGTCGCTGCTTATGTCAGCAACAATTCCATCCCGGTTTCGGAAATTCCCGGCGTGATCAAAAGCATCCACACCACTCTTGGCGGCCTGGCAGGCGGCGGGTCGGCCGATGTGGTCACGACGCAAAAGCCGGCCGTTCCGGTCAAGAAGTCCGTGACGCCAGGCCACATCGTCTGCCTCGAAGACGGCAAAAAGCTCAAAATGCTGAAGCGCTATCTGCGCTCGCGTTACGGCCTATCTCCGGAAGATTATCGCGCCAAATGGGGCCTTCCCGCCGATTATCCCATGGTCGCGCCGGACTACGCTCAGCAGCGGTCCGATTTCGCAAAGAAGATCGGTTTGGGCCGGACGGCTCCCCCGCACAAGGGCCGCCGGCGCGGTTGATTTCCTCACATCGTTGCCTGCATCGCGCGGCGAGGCCTCAAGCCTCGCCGCGTTGCTTTTTCAGGACATAGAGAAGTTTGCGCGCGGCAGCCGCTTCCAGAGTGTGGCGCGCCGCCGATGCCGGCCCCACGATGCTCGCTTCCGTTCCGGAATCGGGATCGATCGCAGTGACCTTCACCGAATTGCCCTGGACGACGAATTCGAACAGAACTTCACGGCCCTCTCCAGGATCGCGACCGGGCATCGCGGCCGTCAGGCCGCCCGCTTCAGGCGGTGCGCGGTCCACACCGCGTCGAGCGCGCGCACAGTTCGCGCATCATCTCATCGGTATGGAACGGCGACGGCGTGAACCGCAGCCGCTCGGTGCCGCGCGGCACGGTGGGATAATTGATCGGCTGCACATAAATGCCGTGATCGCTGCAGCAGCGCGTCGGTCACCGATTTGCACAAGCGCCGCGTCGCCCACGAACACCGGCACGATATGGCTGGCGGATTGCATCACCGGCAAGCCCGGCTTCCGGCAAGCGGCGCTTCAACGCGCGGCGCGTTCATGCAGCCGGTCGCGCTCGGCGTCGCTGCTCTTCAGGTGCCGCATGCTGGCCAGCGCGCCGGCGGCAATCGCCGGCGGCAGCGACGTGGTGAAGATGAAGCCCGGCGCGAACGAGCGGATGCAGTCCACCATCTCGGCGATCGTCGGCGATATAGCCGCCCATCACGCCGAACGCCTTGGCCAGCGTGCCCTCGATGATGTCGATGCGATGCATCGACGCCGTCGCGCTCCGCCACGCCGGCGCCGCGCGGGCCGTACATGCCGACGCGCATGGACCTCGTCGAGATAGGTCAGCGCGCCGTATTTCTCGCGCCAGGTCGCAGATCGCGTCGATCGGCGCGATATCGCCGTCCATCGAATAGACGCATTCGAAGGCGATCAATTTCGGGCGCCGCCGGATCGGCGTCTGCAGCAGCGCCTCCAGATGCGCCATGTCGTTGTGGCGGAACACGCGCTTTTCCATGCCGCCGCGACGGATGCCGTCGATCATCGAGGCGTGGTTCAATTCGTCGGAGAACACGATGCAGGCCAGGCAGCAGCTTCGCCAGCGTCGCGAGCGTCGCGTCGTTCGAGACGAAGCCGGAGGTGAACAGCAGCGCCGCTTCCTTGCCGTGCAGATCGGCGAGCTCTGCTTCCAGTTCCACATGATAATGCGTGGTGCCGGAGATGTTGCGCGTGCCGCCGGAACCGGCGCCCGCCGCATCGATCGCCTCATGCATCGCCGCCAGCACCTTGGGATGCTGGCCCATGCCCAGATAGTCGTTGCTGCACCACACGGTGATCGGCCGCTTGCTTGCGCCCGTATGAAATCGGCTCGCGGATATTGCCCGCGCTGGCGCATGATATCGGCAAAGACCCGATAGCGGCCCTCGCGCTTGAGGCCGGCAAGCGCCTCGCGGAAACTGGAGAGATAGGGAAACGCCATGCTTCGAAGCCTCACTGCCCCCAATTTACGCCGGGCATCCTCAACCCTTCAAGAATTTAGCATACTCGCCCGCGATATTCCTTACCCAGCGGCCATCCCATGACAGGCATGCTTCTCACGCTTCCCGTTGCGCTGGCCGCACTGACCCTTCTTTGGCTTTTGAGCCTGATCTTAAAGGACGTCAGCATCGTCGACATTTTCTGGGGCCCGGGCTTCGTGCTGATTGCCGCTGCGACAGCGTGGCGCGCACCGCCGCCGGACGCGCGAAGCCTGCTTTTGCTCGCTTTGGTGAGTTTTTGGGCGTTCCGGCTCGCGGCGCATCTGTTCGTGCGCTGGCGGCATCTGGGCCACGAAGATCGCCGCTATATGGCGATGCGCAAACGTTCGGGTGCCGTGTTTCCGGTTCAGAGTTTGTTTACGGTCTTCTGGCTTCAGGGCGTCATCATGTGGATCGTGTCGCTGCCGGTGCAGGCCGCGCTCATGGCCGCGCCCTCGCCGCTCGGGCCGCTCGACTACGCCGGCGGCGCCATTGCCGTCGCGGGTCTGATCGTCGAGACGATCGCCGACATGCAGCTCACGCGCTTCGTTCGCGATCCCGCCAATCAGGGCCACGTCATGGACAAGGGCACCTGGTCGTGGTCGCGCCACCCGAATTATTTCGGCGACACGACGGTCTGGTGGGGATTGTTTCTCGTCTCGGTAGCCGGCAGCGGTGCGTGGTGGACGGCGATCAGTCCGGCGCTGATGACGTTCATCCTGCTGCGCGTCTCCGGCGTAACTCTGCTGGAGCGGAACATCGCCAACCGCCGGCCGGGCTATGCGGAATATGTCCGGCGCACGAGCGCCTTCGTGCCGCTGCCGCCGAAACGAAGCTGACGGACCACGAGTTACCCGCGGTCGCCCCTTCTCAAGCCGCCGTGTCGCGATGGGCGGAAATGGCGTCGACAAACATCTGGCCGAACTCTCGCAGCTTCGACGCGCCGACGCCGCTGATCATGGCGAATTCGCGCAGATTGCGGGGCGCATGGCGCGCCATTTCCAGCAGCGTCTTGTCGGAGAAAATCAGATAGGCCGGCAAATGCCGCTGGGCGGCGATGCGCAGGCGAAGCTTTTTGAGAGCCGCGAGAAGAGCCGCCTCGCCGGGCGTGAGAGGATTTGACGACGCGACCGCACGTTCCTTGCGGGCGCTCCGAGCCGCATCCTTGCGATAGAGAAACTCTTTTTCGCCCCGCAGCAGCGCGCGGCCGTCATCCAGAAGGCTGAGGCCGCCATATCCGGCAATATCGTGGTTGAGAAAGCTGCCGGCCACGAGCTGGCGGATCAACGACCGCCATTCCTCCTTCTTGCGCGCGGAGCCGGAGCCGAAAATGCGAAGCCGGTTGTGCCCGCTGTTGACGATCTTTTCCGTCTCGGCGCCGCGCAGGACATCGACGATATGGGCCGCGCCATACCGTTCGCCGGTCCGCACAATTATTTCGAGGATCTGACGGGCTTCCGGTGTGCCGTCCGACAGCTCGATCGGACTCAAACAGACGTCGCAATTGCCGCAAGGCGGCGCAGCCTCGCCGAAATAGCCGAGCAGGATCCGGCGGCGGCAGGCAGGCGCTTCGCAATAGCCGACGAGAGCCCCCAGCCTCTGGTGCTCGCGCCGCTTGCGGTCGTCGTTCGAGTCTTCCTGGTCGATGAACATGCGGCGCATGCGAATGTCGCCCAGCCCGAACAGCATATGCGCCTCGGCCGCTTCGCCGTCGCGACCCGCCCGCCCGAGTTCCTGATAATAGCTCTCCAGGCTCGCCGGCAGGTCGGCATGGAAAACATAGCGCACATCCGCTTTGTCGATCCCCATGCCGAAAGCGATCGTCGCCACCATCACGGTATAGGGTTCGGTCATGAAGGCGTTCTGGTTCGCCTCGCGCGCGTCCTTGCTCATGCCGGCGTGATAGGCGAGCGCCTTGATGCCTTGCGCGGCGAGAAGTTGCGCCGCTTCCTCCGTTCTCTTTCGCGACAGGCAATAAACGATTCCGCTTTGGCCGGCATGCGCCTGGACGAAGGACTGCAATTGCTGTTTCCAGTTCAGCTTCGGCGCGACAGTCAGCTTGATGTTCGGCCGATCGAAGCCGAGCACGATCTGCTCCACGCGGCCGCCGAACAGCCGCGCGGCGATGTCGGCCCGCGTGCTCTCATCGGCGGTCGCGGTCAGCGCCATGATGGGAATGCCGGGAAACATGTCGCGCAGGCGCGACAGCGCTTCGTAATCCGGCCGGAAGGCGGGCCCCCATTGCGAGATGCAGTGCGCCTCGTCGACGGCGATCAGCCGGATGGGGAGCTTTCCGAGCGCCGCCAGCATGGGGCCGGTCATCAGCCGCTCGGGCGACAGATACAATAGGCGCGTTTCGCCCGACGCGGCGCGCCGCCATGCCGCGACATTGTCTTCGCGGCTCCGCGACGAATTGATCGTGTCGGCGCCCACGCCCACAAGGCGCAAGGCCGCTACCTGGTCCTGCATCAGCGCCACCAGCGGCGACACGACGACCGTCAGGCCGCCCAGCAACAGCGCGGGCACCTGAAAACACAGCGATTTGCCCGAGCCCGTGGGCATGACGGAGAGCACATTGCGCCCGCTCAGCACGGCGTCCATGGCCGCCTCCTGCCCAGGGCGGAACGTCGTGAAGCCGAACACCTCGTGCAGGATCTGCTGCTTCGATGTCGCGGGCTGAACGGCCAAGTCCATGTCGATGCGGTCCGAATTGCTTGTTGGGCAGGATCGAGTTCGAGCTGCTCGCCTCAGGATCGCGATTTACCCGCTAGGCTGCAATGGCGATGACGGCGTTGACCGCCATCGCGATCAGCACGGTGTTGAAGAAAAACGAAATGACTCCGTGGCCGAGCGTGGCGCGGCGCATCCTGGTGTCGGTGACCTGCACGTTGGACACCTGGGCCGTCATCCCGACCACAAAGGAATAATAGAGGAAATCCCAGATGCCGGGTTTGCGGCCGCCCGGGAAGAGGAGCACGGGAACGATGCTGCCGCCCGCATCTTCGGGCGGCGGCGCGTAATAGAGGTTCGCATAGTGGAACGCGGCGATCGTGTGCAGCGAGAGCCAGCCGAGCGGCGCGCAAACGACCGCCAATGTCAGCGTGAGCGCCGAATGCCTATGCGCCTGGCTCAGGATGGTCACGATCCCCACGCAGCTGAGCGCAATGATGGCGAGCACGATGACGACGACCAGGAAGATGCCCTCGTCCTCGTCGCAGGCCCGCCGCCTGAGATCGTCCGGCGTCAGGTGGAAGACGAGCCAGCCCACGAGCGCGAGATAGATCGCGAAAAACACGTCGCCGGCCGCGATGAAGCGCAGCGGCGCGGGGACTTCATTCGCAAAGATAAGCACCGCCGCAGCCAGCAGGGCGCAGCCATAGAAGCGAACATGATGGCGGAGATGCGAAAGCGCCGACGCGAACAAAGTTCCACCCGGGATCGAGATGCAATCCCCTTCCTGCCACGAGTTGGCCACGGCGTCAGCTTGGGGCGGGATTTGGAAGTGACGCAATTCGAAATCTGATCTTAGCAGGCTCTCGACGCTTGAAGAATTGGTGGAGCGGATCTGGGTGCTGGTTCTGGGCTTCTTCGAACCGGCCAAAAATTCAAATTATACCGACGGCCTTAGGCCGCGACTCATTTTCCCTCAATTGTCATGGCCGCAGAAGCGGCCATCCAGAGGGTGCAGAACGCGAATTCGAAATAACGGAACGAGGTTGTCGGCAGCGGGAGCCGCGCACTGGGTCTCGCTGGGTTCCCGCTTCCGCGGGAATGACACCGAGAAGAGTGAAAAACCGGAGTCGTCAGTATTAGGGCGCCGCCCCGAATCCTACAGCTGAAACCGGACCTGGTCGATCCAGAAGCGTTCCATGCGCTTCAGGCTCACATTCATGCTCTCAAGGTCGTTGGCGGACACGTTGCCCACCGCTTCGAGCGAGCCCAGATGACGTTCGAACATTTCGCGCAGCATGTCGCGCACCGCTTCGCCCTTGCGGGTCAGGCGCACGAGGACCGAGCGCCGGTCGATTTCGGAACGCTCGTGATGGATATAGCCGCTCTCGACCAGCTTCTTGAGATTGTAGGAGACGTTGGAACCCAGATAGTGGCCGCGCGTGCGCAATTCGCCCGCCGTCAGTTCCTGGTCGCCGACATTGAACAGAAGCAGGGCCTGGACGCTGTTGATCTCGCGTTCGTCGCGGCGGTCGAGCTCGTCCTTGATCACGTCGAGCAACTGCCGGTGCAGCCGCTCGATGAGAGCCAGCGATTCGAGATAGACCTTGCGAAGGGTATGCGGCCCTTCGATCGCCGCAGCTGCCTGCGGCCTCGCCAATGCTGTCATCGTCTTCCCCCGGAATTTTTTCCGGACCCACTTATTTGATTTAACAATAGGACGAACGTCTTAAGGGTGGGTAAATTCGCTTACACTTCGCCCCTCAGCATCCGGATGATTCCGGAGAAATCGAGCCCGCCATGGCCTTTGGCGGCAAGCAGCGAATAAAGTTGTGTCGCTTCGGCACCGAGCGGCGTGGTTGCGCCCGACGATTGGGCGGCGGCCTGCGATAGTTTCAAATCCTTAAGCATAAGTGCGGTCGCGAAGCCGCCGGCATAAGCGCGGTTGGACGGCGCGGTGGGCACCGGGCCAGGAACGGGACAATAGGTCGTCAGCGACCAGCATTGGCCCGACGAGGTCGACGCGATGTCGAACAGCTTCTGCGGATCGAGGCCCAGTTTCTCGGCCAGCACGAACGCTTCGCAGGTGCCGATCATCGAAATCGCCAGCAGCATGTTGTTGCAGATCTTGGCGGCCTGGCCGGCGCCGGCGCCACCTGCGAGCACCACGCGCTTGCCCATCTTTTCCAGCAGGGCCTGCGCGCGCGCGAACGCCTTGTCGCTGCCGCCGCACATGAAGGTGAGCGTGCCGGCTTCCGCGCCGCCGACTCCGCCCGACACCGGCGCGTCCAGAAAATCGAACCCGGCCTTCTCCGCCGCCGCATGAACCGTGCGGGCGGAATCGATGTCGATGGTGGAACTGTCGATCAGGAGCGCGCCCTTTTTCGCCGCGCCCAAGACGCCATTGTCGAGATAGACGTTTCTCACATGCTGGCCCGCCGGCAACATGGTGATGACGATCTCCGCGTCCTTCACCGCGTCGTTCGCGGCGGCCGCTTTGCGCGCACCGGCCGCGACCACGGGATCGAGGACGGCCGCGCTCAAATCGAATGCGGTCACGGCATGACCCGCCTTTAACAGATTGCGCGCCATCGGCCCGCCCATATTGCCGACGCCCACGAATGCGATTGCGCTCATAGCTTCAACTCCTTCTCGCCCAGCGGCGCAAAATAAACGGCGACATCGGCGTCGCCGACATCGGCCAGTTTGCCGGGCCGCCATTTCGGCGAACCGTCCTTGTCGATGATGGTGGCGCGCACGCCCTCATAGAAATCATGGCCCGCCACGACGCGGTTCACCATTCGGAATTCCATCCGCATGCAATCGTCGAATTGGAGCCGCCGGCCTTCGCGCAGCTGGCGATGGGCGACCTTCAGGCTCGTGGGCGATTTGGTGCGGATCGTTGCCGCCGCCGCGCACGCCCATTCACCGCCCTCAGCATCCAGCGCCGCCAGGATCGCTTCGACCGCGGCACCCGCGAAACAGCGATCGACGATGGCTTGGTGTTGCGAGAGCGGCGCGGCGGCGGCCGCTTGCGCCAGTGCGCCCAGTGCCGCATCGGGACTTTCGCCTGCCGCCAGCCGCTCGAGCAGCGCTTCGATCTTCGCGGCCGGAACGAAATGCGTGGCGAGCCCGCTCGCGACCATGTCGGCGGTCTTCAGCCGCGCGCCGGTCAGCGCCAGATACATGCCCGTCTCGCCCGGAAGCCGCGGCAGGAAATAGCTTCCGCCCACATCGGGAAAGAGCCCGATGCCGGTTTCGGGCATGGCAAAGACCGCGCTCTCGTCGGCGACGCGATGGCTGCCGTTGATCGACACGCCCACACCGCCGCCCATCACGATGCCGCGGACAAGCGCCACATACGGCTTCGGAAAATGCTTGATCGCCGCGTCGAGCCGGTATTCGTCGCGATAGAAATCGAGCGCATAGGGTGTTCCGGCGCGCCCGGAATTGTAAAGCGCACGGATATCGCCGCCCGCACAAAAGGCGCGTTCGCCTTCCCCGCGCACAATGACGGTTTTGACGTCCGCGTTGTTCGCCCAGACCGCGAGTTGCGCCTTCATCGCAAGACACATGCCGTGCGTCAGCGCATTCAACGCCTTGGGACGATTGAGCGTGATAAGACCGGCGGCGCCGCGGCGTTCGAACAGAACTTCGTCTTCGCTGCTCATCGGAGTTCCGCTCGCACCCGGCCGGCAGGCATCACTGGCGAAACATCTCGCGCGCCACGATCACACGCATGATCTCGTTCGTGCCTTCGAGAATCTGGTGCACGCGCAGATCGCGCACGTGGCGCTCCGCCGGAAAGTCCTTCAGATAGCCGTAGCCGCCGTGAATCTGCAGCCCGTCATTGGCGATCTTGAAGCCCACGTCGCTGGCGAAGCGCTTGGCCATCGCGCACAGCATGGTGGCGCTGGGGTCGCGGCGATCGAGAGCCGCGGCCGCATTGCGGATCATCAGGCGGGCCGCTTCCAGCTCCGTCGCCATGTCGGCGAGCTTGAACTGGGTGGCCTGGAATTCCGCAATCGGCCGGCCGAACTGCTTGCGGTCGCCGGCATAAGCCTTGGCTTCGTCGAGTGCGGCGCGCGCAGTTCCCACCGAGCAGGCGCCGATATTGATGCGCCCGCCGTCGAGACCCATCATGGCGATGCGAAAGCCCTCGCCCTCCGCGCCAATGCGATTGGCGACCGGCATGCGGCAATCCTCGAAGATGACCTGCGCCGTCGGCTGGCTGTTCCAGCCCATCTTGCGCTCCTTCTTGCCGAAGGAGAGGCCCGGCGTTCCCTTCTCGACCACGAGACAGGAAATGCCCTTGGGACCGTCTTCGCCCGTGCGCACCATGCAGACATAAACATCCGACACGCCCGCGCCCGAGATGAAGGCCTTGGAACCGTTCAGGACGTAATGGTCGCCATCTTTAACTGCGCGCGTCTTGAGGCTGGCGGCATCGGAACCCGAGCCCGGCTCGGTCAGGCAATAGCTTGCGATCCGTTCCATCGGCGCGAGCTTGGGCAGAAAGCGCTTGCGCTGCTCCCCATTGCCGAAGCGATCGATCATCCACGACGCCATATTGTGGATCGAGAGAAACGCCGCCGTCGACGTGCAGCCGGCCGACAATTCCTCGAACACGATGGCGGCATCGAGCCGCGTCAACTCAGAGCCGCCCACGTCGCTCTTCACATAGATGCTGGCGAAGCCGAGCGCGGCGGCCTCGCGCATCGCGTCCACCGGGAAATATTCCTCGGCGTCCCATCGGGCCGCATGAGGCGCCAGTTCTCTCGGTCGCAAAGCGCCGCGCCGCATCCTGCACGGCGCGCTGATCGTCGGAGAGTTCGAAATCCATCGGGGTCCGGAATGAAGCCGAAATTACTTCCCGTTGATGACGCCATGCACCTCGTTTTGCAACGATTGAATTTCACCGGCATGAGGCGCGAGCAGATCCTTGTCGGCGGCACGAACCGCGGCCTCATTGGCGTTGAGCCCCGCCGGTGTTGCCGTCACCGCGCCATTGGCCGGCGAGGTTCCGAGTTGCGCTTCGACGACGGCCCGGATGGCATCGTAGCGCGCCCGCACCTCGCGCCGACTGGCGACAACGTCGTCGTAATCGGCGAGGTGCGTGTCGCCCCCATTTGCATGAGCGACATGATTTGCCGCCGCGCGCATCACTTCGAGATAAAGGTCGACATCGGCCTCGGTGAGCGCCGTCACATCGTAGTTGGGGACCCCTGCCACGGCCTGCGGGGCCGTCGCGTGGTCCGGCGCCGTCGCAGGAGCGGGGTTCGACCAAACGGCGAAACCCGTGAATACCGCTGTGAACAAATTCATCGCATCGTCTCCCTTGAACACCCCGGGGGGAGAATCACCCCCTTGAGGCCGCTTGGCAATGACTTGTTGTGGCTCGCCTTGCTCACCCCGGCCCGAATTGGCTAGATCGCACTATCTTCAGCCCGGGAACTTTCGCCCATGAGCCCGCTGCCCGCCTTTCCCGCGACCCGGATGCGCCGGCTCCGGCGTCACGACTGGTCGCGACGGCTGGTCGCGGAATCCACGCTATCTGCGGCCGACTTCATCTGGCCGCTTTTTGTCGTTGATGGTGAACGGCGGCGCGAGCCGGTGCCGTCCATGCCGGGCGTCGAGCGGCTTTCGGTCGATTTGCTGACGGCAGCCGCGGAGGAGGCGGCCCGTCTGGGCATTCCCGTCGTCGCGTTGTTCCCTTGCACGGATCCGAGCCTCAAGACCCCGGACGGGCGCGAAGCGACAAATCCCTCCAACCTCGTCTGCCGGGCGGTGCGCGAAATCAAGCGAGCCGTGCCGCAGATCGGCGTGCTCTGCGACGTCGCGCTCGACCCTTACACGACCTATGGCCATGACGGCGTCCTGGCCGACGGCGACGTGGCCAACGACGAAAGCGTCGAAATACTGACCCGACAAGCCGTCGTGCTGGCCGAAGCGGGCTGCGACATCATTGGACCATCCGACATGATGGACGGCCGCGTCGGCGCGATCCGCGCCGCGCTGGAAAGCGCCGGTTTCAAGAACACGCTGATCATGTCCTATGCCGCCAAATATGCGTCTGCGTTCTATGGACCTTTCCGCGATGCGGTGGGGTCGGCGAAAGCGCTCACCGGCGACAAGCGCACCTATCAAATGGATCCGGCCAATGGCGACGAGGCGCTGCGCGAAGTGGCTCTCGACATCGCCGAAGGCGCCGACATGGTGATGATCAAACCGGGGATGCCCTATCTCGATCTTGTCCGGCGCGTGAAGGAAACATTTCGCGTTCCGACCTTCGCCTACCAAGTCTCCGGCGAATATTCGATGCTGGTTGCGGCGGCCGAGCGCGGCTGGCTCGAGCGCGAGCGAGTCGTTCTCGAGAGCCTGATCGGCTTCAAGCGCGCGGGGGCGTCGGGCATTCTCACCTATTTCGCATGCGAGGCGGCGAAGCTGCTGCAGCAGGGCTGATCGCCGTCCGCTACACATCCGCGTGAGACGGCTGCCCGTTCAACTCGAAGTGAACGAAATCAAGGCACTGGCAGGCCCGATGCCCTTGCCCGCCTTGACGCGACGCCGCAGAATCCCCGCGACCCAAGGAAAGGGAGTGCCATGCTCGCAAAACTTTTCGTCGTCGCATGCAGCGCCGGTTTGATCGCCGCCGGTGCAGCGTTAGCAGACGATTCGCAGACAGCACCGGCGGCGCAGCCGGTTGCGGCCGCGGACCATCCGGACCCGATCATCTGCCACAGCTACGTCCACGAGGGCATGTTGCTGCATGCCGGCGAATGCCACACCCAGAAAGTGTGGGACCGGATGCGCCACGAAACCCAGGAGGAGATCTTCGAACTTCAGATGCGCGGCCTGACGGGACGCATGTGAATTGGCAGCGCAATTTGAGAAGAGTTGAACAGTCCCGGTCGATTGCGAGTTGGTTGCGTTCGACGGCGCCGGCTCGATGGAGGAAATGACATGCGCTCAAATCTTTTCATCGTCGCGTGCGGCGCGGGCTTAATTGCCGCGAGCACCGCTTTTGCCGACGGCGCGCAGCCTGCGGCGCAGCCCATTGCAACTGCTGCCGGCCCCGATACGATCATCTGCCATCATTACATTCACGAAGGCATGCTGCTTCGCACCGGCGAATGTCACACGCAGAGAGTCTGGGATCAGATGCGGGCCGAAGGCCAGAAGGAGATCTTCGACTTTCAAATGCGCACTCTGACGTACAACTACCACCGTTAGGACTCGGGCCGGCACTTGGCGATGCACGTTCGCGTCGGCGCATCGAGTCAACGAAGTTGCAGCCGAACTACGCGTCCCGCCGTTGCGTCGCGGCGAAGAGGCTTCGCAGCAGGATTTCGGCGCGCGACGGCAGGACATCGAGGCCGGACCTGCGCTGGCCGAGATCGATGACGTTTTCCAGGATCAGCATGGCCAGGCCGTGAACGGCGGCCCAGACGGCCAGGCCCAGCGCGGTATCGTTCAGCGCCGCGCCGATTTCCACGCCCACGGCGTCGGCCGCCGAAGCGAGGCCGGGAATTGAATCCCGGTTCGGCAATTGCGGTCCGAACATCAGGCGTGCGAGCGCCGGCCGGCGCGCCACGAACCGCATATAGGCCGCGCCGATATCGGAGATGCGGTCGTCCTCGAGACCCGGACCGGACGCGGTGGAGGCGATTTCGGCGCGCAGTTCCTCGAAGCCTTCGATCGCGAGTTCGGCCAGAAGCGCTTCGTGATTGGAAAAATGGCGATAGGGCGCGGCGTGGCTGACCCCTGCCCGCCTCGCCACCGCGCGCAGACTAAGGCCTGCCAGACCTTCTTCTTCGAGGATGGCGCGCGCCGCGGCGCGCAGGCCGTTGCGCAGATCGCCGTGATGGTAGGTGCGCGCGCCTGCGAGCGAATTCATTTGCCGGCCCGCAGCATTTCCATGCGGGCGAACAGGCTCGACGTATCCCAACGGCGCCCGCCCAACTTCTCGACATCGGCGTAGAATTGATCGACCAGCGCGGTGACGGGCAGCGAAGCGCCGCTGCGGCGCGCTTCGTCGAGGCAGATCGCCAGATCCTTGCGCATCCATTCGACCGCGAAGCCGTGCTCGAAATGATCGGCCAGCATCGTCTTGTGACGGTTCTCCATCTGCCAGGATTGGGCTGCGCCCTTCGAGATCACGTCGATCACCGCCTGCGGATCGAGGCCGCTCGCGCGCGCAAAACTCAAGCCTTCCGACAGCGCCTGCACGACGCCGGCGATGCAGATCTGATTGACCATCTTGGCAAGCTGGCCCGAGCCCGCCGGTCCCAGGAGCCGGCATTGGCGCGCATAGGCCGCCATCACCGGCTCGGCCTTCGCATAGTCGGCGTCGCCGCCGCCGCACATGATGGTGAGCTGGCCGTTCTTCGCGCCCTGCTCGCCGCCGGAAACCGGCGCATCGACAAATCCGAAATGTCCCGCCCGCGCCGCCTTGGCCAGTTCGCGCGCGATACCTGCCGACGCCGTCGTATGGTCGACGAAGACCGCGCCCTTCTTGATGGCGCCGAATGCGCCCTGGGCGCCCAGCGCAATTTCCGCGACATCGCTGTCCCGGCCGACGCAGGCAAACACGATATCCGCGCCGTCGGCCGCCGCGGCCGGCGTGGGCGCCGCGCGGCCGCCATGTTCCTTCACCCAGCGTTCGGCCTTCGAAAGCGTCCGGTTGTAGACGGCGACGTCATGACCGGCGCGCGCGAGATGGCCGGCCATCGGAAATCCCATAACACCCAGACCGATGAATGAAACCTTTTGCGCCATGTCCGATCCATCCATTCGAGCCGAGGGCCGCCTATTCCGTCACTTCCAACTGCGCGGGTCCCGCCAAGGGCGCCGGGCGGCGCATCATGAATACCACGACCAGCGCCGGCAGGCTGATCAGGAACATGAAAAGAAAATCGTTCGCATAGGCCACGACCTGGGCATTGCGGTTGATCAACCCGTCGAGCGCCTGCGCGCCGAACGGGATCTGCGGATTCCACATCAGGCTGGGCGCGTTCGCCGCCAGATTCCGGTTGAACGGGCTTGCATACTGCGCCATTTGCGCGTGCACGGTCTGCACGCTGTCTGCAAGCACCGTGGTCGTGATGGACACGCCGATGGCGCTGCCCACGTTGCGCACCAAATTGACGACGGACGTGCCGTCGGTCCGAAAGAGCGCCGGCAGGGTTGCGAATGCCACAAGGTTCATCGGCACGAAGGTAAAGCCCATACCGATGCCCTGGATGAACGTCGTGACGATCAGCCACCAGGGCGCGATATCCGGCGTCCAGCGCGACATTTCCCAGGTCGACCACAGCATGAGCAGAATACCGGCCGCCATCACATGGCGCGGATCCAACCGCTGCGCCATCCGGCCCGCGATGACCATGGAGATCATGGTGCCGATGCCGCGGGGCGCCATCAGAAAGCCCGTGTCGGTCACCGAATAGCCGCCCAGGTTTTGCAGGAAGGGCGGCAAGAGGGCCGAACTCGCGAGCATGATCATGCCCACCACGAACATCAGGACCAGCGACGACACGAAGTTCCGGTCCTTGAAGATGTCGCGGGGAATGAACGGGCCCCTGGCCGTGAACATGTGGACGACGAAAAGATAGAGGCCGAGACCCGCCAGGATGGCGTAGATGACGATCTCCGGCGAATTGAACCAGTCCTGATCGGTGCCGCGATCGAGCATCAATTGGAGCGCGCCGAGGCCCATCGCCAATACGCCGAAGCCGGACCAGTCGAAGCGCAGCGTGCCGTCGCGGTGCGTGTCGCGCAGAAACAGCGAAATGCCCGTCACCGCGGCGATACCGAAGGGCAGATTGACGTAGAACACCCAGCGCCAATTGTAGGATTCGGTCAGCCAGCCGCCCAATGTGGGACCGAGAATGGGGCCCAGCATCACGCCCATGCCCCAGATCGCCATGATCGAGCCGCGCTTCTGGGGCGGATAGAGATCGAGCATGATCGACTGCGAGAGCGGCGACAGCGCGGCGCCGAACGCGCCCTGCAGCAGCCGGAACAGGATCATCTGATCGAGCGTCTGCGCCGCGCCGCACATCATGGAGGTGATGGTGAAGCCCACGAGGCTGACGATCGCCACGTTCTTGCGGCCGAAGCGCGACGCGAGCCAGCCCACCGGCGCGGTCATGATCGCGGCCGCGACGATATAGGAGGTGAGCACCCAGGTGATTTCGTCGCGCGAGGCCTGGAGGCTGCCCTGCATGTTGGGCAGCGCCACATTGGCGATGGTCGAATTCGAGCGCCTGCATGAGCGTGCCGGCCATCGAGCACAGCATCACGATGCGGAGCTCGAACTTGCTCTCATAGGCTTCGTAGGAAAGACCTTGTGCGCGGCTCATTCGGGAATCCGCAATGCGCTCAATGCCCGTACAGGAGGCGCCACCAGCGGCGATGACCCGTGTCGATCGTCACATCCGTGCTCATGCCGGCGCGCAACGGCGGATCGCCGGGACGGATGTCGAGCTTGATGCGGGCGGTCACGCGTTGCGTCACCTTCACCCAGTTGCCGCTGGCGTTTTCGGACGGCAGCACGGAGAAGTCCGAGCCCGTGGCGGGACTGATGGAATCCACCCAGCCGCGCCAGGTGCGCTCCGGATAGGTATCGACCGTCACGTCGACCGGATCGCCGCGACGCACATGTGTGAGATCCGTCTCTTTCATGTTGGCCTCCACCCACACATTGTCGGTCGAGACGAGCCCGACCGCGCTGGTGGTGGAGAAGGACGACAGGGCCGAAATTACGAGCGTGCCGGGCTGGAGCGAATCCACTTCGGTGACGATGCCGTCGAACGGCGCGCGCACGACGGAGTGGTCGAGCTGGCGCTGCTGCTCGTCGACCTGCGATTTCGCAGCCAGGTATTGCGGCAATTGCTCGACGGGGATGTTCACATCGCCGCCCAACTTGGCGAGCTGCACATTCGCGGTATCCTGCAGCGAGCCCAGCGTGCTCTGCGCGGTGGCGAGCGTGAAGCGCGCCGTGTCGTATTGCGCCTTGGCGATGCTGTCGACCTTGAGCAGCGCCGCATAACGATCATATGTCACCCGATCGAGCGCCACGGTGGATTGCTCGGCAGCGACATCGCGCAGCATGCGCTGATAATCGTCCTTCATCGAAAGCAGCGTGAGCCGGGTCTGTTCGAGATTGGCCTTGGCATTGTTCAACGCGATCACGAACTGGCGCGGATCGATGCGGAACAGCACGTCGCCCTGTTTCACATATTGGCCTTCGTGCACGTCGACGTCCTGGACGAGGCCGGAGACGTCCGTCGACACGCTGAGTTGCCCTGCGTGTACATAGGAATCGTCGGTGCCGACATAGCGCCCGCCCGTGAGCCACACCGCCAGCGAGACGACGGCCACGATGGCGACGCCGCCGATCATCAGGAACCGGCGCAAAAACGCCCGGTCGGTCCAGAGCCGCCCGATGAATTCGCGCAACGGCCCGCGATGGCCTTCGAGGGCTCCGGCAAATTGGCCAGTGTGGGTTTGAATTGCTGACATCGTTATTACTCCACGGCCGCGACGTGCGGCGTGACGGCGCCTTCGGCCGTCAGGTTGTTCTTTATATGGACAAGAGATTCGACGAGTTCGGATTGCTCGCGTTCGCCAAGACCTTCGAGCACCTCGTCGCGCAACTCGTCGCGATAGATCGCGATCTCGTCGAGAATGGGTTGCGCGGCAGGCAAAAGATGCAGGCGATGAACGCGGCGGTCGCCGGGATCGGCGCGCCGTTCGACCAGTCCGCGGGCTTCGAGGCGGTCGATCAGCCGGCCCACGGTGATCGGTTCGACTTCGCAGATCGCCGCCATTTCGTTCTGCGAAATTCCCGGCTGCCGGCTGAGGCGCGCGAGAATGATCCATTGCGCGCGCGTCATGCCGCGGGCGCGCGCCCGCTGGTCGAAACGCGTGCGCATGATGCGGGCGACATCGTGCAGGACGATCAGCAGGTCGCGTTCGAAATTTTGCATCGGGACACCCATAGCGCATGAGAATATAAGCGACGTTATTATAAGCATCAAGATATAATCGCGACGAGGCTAAGATTTTGCTAATCGATTAATTTACTTACTTTTCAATGTCTTAGAGACGGTACGGTGACGCGTGCCGCCGGCGCGGCCTTCTGCCGCCCCTGCCCGTTCGGGCCTGGCCTGGGCTGCCAGAAGGGCGATGTCCCGCGCGGCAGCCCTGGAGGCGGCGGCCTCCAGATGCCGGTAATGTTCGACCACGAAGCGCCCCAAGGGGGTGAGGCGCGCGCCGCCGCCCCGCCTGCCGCCCGTGGCGGTTTCCACCAGTGGACCGCCGAACGAATGCTGCAACGCATCGAGCAGAACCCATGCCCGGCGATAGCTCATGCGCAGGACGGCGGCGGCCTTGCGAATGGAACCGGCGGCGGCGATCGCTTCCAGCAAACCGATCTTGCCCGGGCCGATGGACAAGCCGCCGGGAAAATCCACGCGAATGGTGAGCCGGGTCATGCGATCAGGTTGAAAGGCCGCAACTCGCGCGTCCAGTTCTTTTCCTATCATCGCAATGGCAATCGCCGCGGGATTGAGTTTATGATACTCCAAGTTGCAGGCGGGGTGCGGTCATGCGGAATATAACGCGGACGATGTTTGCGGTGCTGTTCACCGGCACATTGATGGGCTCGGGGCTCGGCGACATTGCGAAGATTGCGAATGCCGGCGCCGCGTCCGGCGATCTCGTTCTGGCGCAGAACGCGCCGCCGCCGCCCCCGCCCAATCCGAGCCCGCAAACAGCCACGCCGATCCAGCCTTCGGAAGTGGAAGAGGAACAGCGCGAACAGCAGCAGCAACAACAGCAGACGCCGCCGCCGAACGCCTGACCGCGATGGCAAAATCGCGATCGCCGAAGATTGGCAAACCGAAACCGACGCCCGCCAACGCCAACCCTGCCCCGCGGGCGACATTCGCCGAAACATTGCCGCGCACGCTTCGCCGCATGAACGCCGCGGCCGCTTCGCTGCGGGCGCAGACATTCGAACGCGCGCGCGGCTGGCTGTTTCGCGAGACTGCCGCAAACGACAACGCGGCGGGCGCGGCGCTGCTGCGCCAGCTCGCCTCCGATCCCGCGCGCTACGCGGCCCTGGCGTCGGCGCTCCTCCTCAATCTTGTGCTCATCTGGGTGTTCGCCGCGAATTTGAAGCCCGCGATGCCCGCTGCAGCCGAACGCTACATCGAGGCCCGCATCTTCGCAGGCCCGCCGATCGTCAAGGCCGCGCCGCTCGACCTGCATATCGATAAGCCGGAGCCTTCGATCATTCCCGTGCCGGAAATCGATATCCCGGCGCCCGCGCCCACCGCGATCTCCGGCATCGCGATGACGCAGATGCTGGCGCCGCGGCCCGATCCGCAGCACATCAATGTGGCGCCCGATTTGCCCGACATGTTCAAGAGCATCGGCGCGGGCGCCGTGATCGTTTTGAAAGTGCTGGTGCGCATCGACGGTTCGATCGGCGACGCGCAAGTGGTGAAATCGAGCGGCGACGCGGCGCTCGACCGGGTTGCGATCGATCACGTGAAGGAAAACTGGCGCTACATCCCCGCGCAAATCTCCGGCACGCCGATCCAGGACTGGACAACCGTCATGGTGCCGTTCAGGGCGTGAGGCGGCGGCGCGGGAGACGCTTGACGGCAGCGACAGCAGCACAATCCTGATAACACATGTTAATCGCTAAACAGCTATTGCGAGTCATTAACCAAAGGTAGAGGCTGCTTCCGGGCTGGTGTTATTGGGGGTGGGCGGTGTCGAACAATTCGGCGCAGGTTTGCTGCGCAACAATCTCGGACTTTCCGCAAGGAAAGCCTGCCTCTCGCAAGCAGTTCTCCTTCCTTCTGACTTGTCTGGCCGCGCTGGCGATTGCGAGCGTGCAACCTGCGCTCGCCGGTCCGCCGGCGATGACGGTGCTGGGGCAACCCGGCGTTTCGCAAACCGGCGCGTTCACCTACACCATCCCCATTGCCGTGCCGCCGGGCACGGCCGGCATGGCGCCGTCGCTGTCGCTCAATTATTCGAGCCAGGGCGGCGACGGGTTCATGGGTCTCGGCTGGTCGCTGGGCGGCCTGTCTTCCATCACCCATTGCCCGCGCACGATCGAAGAAGACAATGTTCATGGCAGCGTCAACTACGACGCAAACGACAAATACTGCCTCGACGGCCAGCGGCTGATCCTCATCAGCGGCACCTATGGCGCCGACAGTTCGCAATACCGCACCGAGATCGAAAGCTTCCGCGAAATCATCGCCCATGGCAGCGCGGGCAATGGGCCGTCCTGGTTCGAAGTGCATCTGCGGACCGGACAGGTTCTGCAATATGGCAACACCACGAACTCGCAAATCCTGGCGGTGGGCAACACAACGGCGCGCGCCTGGGCGCTCAACCAGGTCACCGATACCGTCGGCAATTACTACACCGTCACCTACACCAACGACACGACGAACGGTCAGGTCTACCCGTCGCAGATCAATTATACGGGCAACGCATCGGCCAGCCTGACCCCCTACAATTCGGTGCAGTTTTCCTATTCCACGCGCACCGACATCGTGCCGTTCTACCAGGCGGGCTCGCTGCAGCAGACGACGGTTCTGCTCACCGATGTGAAGACCTATAACGGTACGACGCTGATCTTCGACTACAAGCTCGCCTACACGGCTGCGTCTTCCAACGCCTCGCATGACGAACTCGCCTCCGTCACGCAGTGCGACGCCAGCAGCAATTGCCTCGCGCCCACCACCTTCGGCTGGCAAGGCTCGCGCGACACGCTGACGACGACGCTGACGGCGAACGGTCTGGCGCAAGGCTATGGGCTGCTTGCCGGCGACTTCAACGGCGACGGGCTCACCGATGCGCTGGCGGAGAATCCAAGCTGCCCGACCGGCGGCGACATATTCTTCGGCAGCCAGTCCGGCACGTTCTCCGCTGGCAGCCGCACCGCGACATACACCTATTACAAGACCGGCACGGGCGCGGTCGCCTATAGCGGCGTGGCCTGCTTTCCCACCTATAGCGGCACGCCCACGGCCGGCGATTTCACCGGCGCGCGCGTCACCTCGATTCTGCTCAACAGCGAATACTGGTATTATTCCTGGGGCTGGGATTCCAGCTACTATCTCAATCCACTTTCCAACGACGGCACCGGAAACCTCAGCCAGATTTCCAGCAGCACGAGCATCCCGCAATTCACGATGTTCGGGGATTTTAACGGCGACGGCCGGATCGACGGTATCTCCAGCGCGGGCAATTTCGAATTCAGCAATGGCGACGGGACGTTCACCTCGGCGACCGGACCGGCCGCCAGCGGCCTCGTGGGCGATTTCGACGGCGACGGATGCGCGGACGTGCTGTACCAGCCGTCGTCGGCCACAGTTTATTACTCGTGCAACCCCGCGGTCGCCTCGGCCGCGGTGCCCGGCACCAGCGGCTTCGCGACCATCCTCGGGGACTTCAACGGCGACGGCAAGACCGACGTCCTAACCGTCAGCAGCTCGAGCACGGGCTCGCTGCTATTGTCGACCGGCACCGGCTTCACCGTAAGCGTCCGGCGGTCTACGCGGCTTGAGCGAGAAGCGCGATTGCAGACCAGTTCCAGGGCAAGAGGTCGGCGATGCGGTTGATCGGATGGTCGGCAATGCGGCCTACCACGTCGCACAGATAGGCTTCCGGGTCGAGGCCATTGAGTTTGGCGGTTCCGATCAGCGAGTAGATGGCGGCAGCGCGTTCGCCGCCGGCATCGGATCCGGCAAAGAGGTAATTCTTGCGGCCCAGCGCGAGCGGCCGGATGGCGCGTTCGGCGGCGTTGTTGTCGATTTCCAGCCGGCCGTCATCGATGTATCTGCCGAGCGCCGCCCACCGTCCCAGCGCATAGCGGATCGCAGCGGCAAGATCGGTCTTTGGCGAAAGCTTCGCCTTTGTCGAGGCGAGCCAGGCATGAAGAGCGTCGAGCAAGGGCTTCGATCTTTCCTGACGCATTCGTCTGCGTTCGTCGGGCGGTCTGCCGCGGGCCTCTTCTTCGATCCCGTAAAGGGCGCCGATGCGGTCGAGTGCCTCCTTGGCGATGGGCGATCCGCCCGCGTCATGCACATCGAAGAACTTGCGCCGGACATGCGCCCAGCAGGCAGCTTCGGCGATCATGCCCTTCTCGAAGATCGCGTTGAAGCCGGCATAGCCGTCGGCATGCAGCACGCCTTTGAAGCTCTTCAGATGCGAGGCGGGATGTTCGCCCTTGCGGTCGGGCGAGTAGAAGTAGATCGCCGCAGGAGGGCGTGTTCCATTGTGGGGACGCTCGTCGCGGACATAGGTCCACAATCGTCCCGTCCTGGTCTTGCCCGTTCCCGGCGCCAGCACAGGCACGGGCGTGTCGTCGCCGTGCAGAACATCCGATGCCATCGCATTCTTGCGCAGCGCATCGACGAGAGGCGCAAGCAGCGATGTCGAGCGGCCAACCCAATCGGCAAGGGTCGAACGTTCCAGATCGACACCTTCACGGGCGTAAATCTCGCTCTGGCGATAGAGCGGCAGATGATCGGCGTATTTGGAGACCAGCACATGGGCGAGCAGTCCCGGCCCCGGTCGCCCGCGCTCTATGGGAAGCGACGGCATCGGCGCCTGCGTGATCGCTTCGCAGCGCCGGCAGGAGAACTTCGGCCGCACATGACGGATCGCCTTGAACGACGCCGGCACATATTCCAGCACTTCCGTCACGTCTTCACCCAGGCGGCGCAGTTCGCCGCCGCATTTGGGACAAGAGCAAGCCGTCGCATGCATGACAGTCTCGCGCGGCAAATGCTCCGGAAGGGGCCGGCGCACGGGTTTTTGGACGGCCTGGGGCGAGACCGGCGGATGCCCCATCTCGGCAGCAGCAGAACCGCCTTCCCGCAGATCGTCAAGAAGCAACTCGAGCTGCTCGATCTCGCGGTCGAGCTTCTCGGAGGAACGTCCGAACTGCATGCGCTTCAGACGCGCAAGCTGCGCCAGAATCTGCCCGATCCGCAAATCCTTCGCACGAAGCTCCGCATTCTTGGCTTCGAGCAGGGTTGCCTGCTCGCGCACCAGCGCCTGCAGCGCATCGACATCGTTTGGGAGCGCGGACGAATCGATCTTCATGCCCGCGAGTCTGTGACGCAGATCGGCGAATGCAGCCAGTCAGAATCGTCGCGAGTCAATCCGCCGCGCGGCTTCAACCGGCAAGCTCCGGTCGCCAGGTGTGCTGCGGCGCGCGCCAGTCAATGCCTTCCAGCAGATAGCCGAGTTGCGCCGAGGAGATTGTCACCGCGTCGCCCGATGTGGACGGCCAGATGAAGCGGCCCCGTTCAAGCCGCTTGGCGAACAGGCACATGCCCTGGCCGTCGTGCCACAGCAGTTTAATGAGATCGCCGCGTTTGCCGCGGAACACAAACAGGTGCCCGCAATGCGGATCACGCTTCAGCACCTCCTGGATACGGATCGCCAGACCGTTGAAGCCCTTGCGCATGTCGGTATGGCCGGCGGCCAGCCACACCCGCGTGCCCGCAGGAACCGGAATCATCCGCCTTCGCCAAGGCTTCGACGGACAGGTCTGCGCTCAAGCACATCGAGGATGCGTTCCAACGCGGTCGCATCGACATCCGGACCCACGATCACACGGCGGCCCGAGCCCAGCACGATCTCAATGCTGCCCCGGCCGCCGTTGGCCGCCGTCGCTTCAACAGGAACCGGCAGCGCAACGCGGACGAACGTCTTCTCTTCCGGTGAGTGAGGCGACAGTCCCCTGACCCGAATGCCCTCTGCCTTGCGCCAGCGGAACAGCAAGCTCGTCGCTACCCCGTGCTTCTTCGCCACCCGCGCAACCGGGTTCGTCTTGCTCTCCTCGATGATCGCCTGCTTCTCTTCCTCGGACCAACGCCGCCGCGCGTCGGCAACAAAAATCTTGGTCATCTGTCCAGACATAGGGACGGTCCCGGTGACTTACGCCGCTCCAACAGCGACTCTCCGTCACCATCCTCAAGTCTCATCCACGCAGTGCAAGGCGCCCCAGGCCGGACGCTTACGCTTCACCTCGGCCGGCTTCACCGTGCCGACCAGTTGGGCCGGCTACACGATCGTCACGGGCGACTTTAACGGCGACGGCAAGACGGACATCGCGCTGATCTCGCACACCAGCGGCAGCCCGCATCTGATCTATCTTTCGACCGGCACGGGCTTCGAGCTGGCGGCCAGCATCCCCAACACCGACACGTCGACGAATGCGGTCGTCGCGGACTGGAACAATGACGGCGCCGCCGACATCTGGCTGCAGAAGGTGTCGGGCGACACCGAGATTCTGTTCTCCTATGTGCCCGAACTGATGACGAGCGTCAGCAATGGCGTCGGCGCCACGACCACGATCACGTACGACCGCATGAACCATGGAACGGTCTACACAAAGGGCAGCGGAGCGACCTATCCACAGCAGGACCTGATCGGCCCCTACTACGTCGTGTCCCAGTTGAGCACGAGCAACGGCATCGGCGGCAACTATAACGTGACCTACGCCTATACCGGCGCGAAGACGGATGTGAGCCGCAACTATCCCAATCCAGGTCCCAAATCGAACCTGATGACCAGTGCGTTCGTGACGTTCTCCACGGTTGCGGCCACGGACGCACAGACGGGCATCGTGCGGACGACAAATTACGAAACGGGATATCCCTATTACGGGCTCCGCTCGCAGGAGACCGTGACATCGGGCACGGTGACGCTCCGCCAGGTCGTAAACACTTACACCTCGACAAATCTTGGCGGCTCGGGTCCGGGCGCGGCCTATTACTTCAATTCTACATTCGAAAGCGTCGTCAGCGCGAACGACCTGGACGGCACGGCGTTCCCTACGGCAACCTATTACTACGATTACGATTCCTACGGCAACGTCACGGGCAAAACGACAGACATTGGCACCCAGATCTGGGCAACTTCTGACACCTACAACAACAACACGACAAGCTGGATCCTGGGGCAGCTTCTGACCAGCCAGATGCAGGTCGTCTTTGGCTCGCCGATCACAACTCTTACCCGAAACTGGTCGTACTCTTACAGTCCAACATCGGGCCTCTTGATTCAGGCCGTGGTCGAGCCGGGCGTCAGCGCGCTCAGCTACACCGCCACCATCGGCTACGACGCCTATGGCAACCGGAACAGCGTCGCACTCAGCGGCAGCGGCGTTTCGACCCGCACGTCGGGCGTGACCTATGACAGCCTGGGCGAATTCCCGATCACGGCGACCAACGCACTCAGCCAGAGCGACCAATACACCTACAATGCGGCATTCGGCGAGACGCTGACCCACACCGATCCGAACACCATCGAATCGAAGGCCACCTACGACACGTTCGGGCGCCCGCTCGTGGCAACGAAGCCGGACGGCAACCAGACGAGCGTCTCCTATCTCTATTGCTCCGGCGTCAACGGCGGCTCGGCAAGCTGCCCCACCTATGGCGCCTATCTCGCGCAGGCGACGCCGGAGAATGCGAGCGGCGGCCAGAATGGCGCCATCGCCATCACCTATTACGATGCGTTGGGCCGCGTCATCGCCACCGAGACGCAGGGCTTCGATGGAAGCTGGATCGAAGTCTCCACCCAATATAATTCGAACGGCCGCGTCTCGGAAACGAGCCGGCCCTATTTCGTATCGGGCGGTACGCCGGAATGGACGAGCTATACCTATGACGTGCTGGGCCGCGTCACCAAGGCGACATTCCCCGACGGCAGCGCCACCACCTATGGATATAACGGGCGGAGCACGAGCGTCACCAACGCCAACGGCCAGACGACGACCACGATCTTGAACCAGGCCGGCCAGGTGGAGTTTGTCATCGATGCAAACGGTAACGGAACAACCTACATGTATGACGGCTTCGGCGATCTGACGTCCGTCACCGATCCCGCCGGAAACGTAACCACCAACACTTACGATTTGAGAGGCCGCAAGATCTACATGATGGATCCCGATTTGGGATCTCTCGGTTGCTCGTATGGCTACACGTATGACGTGCTGTCGGAGCTTACGAGCCAGGCCGACGCAAACGGCAACACCACGACCTTCACCTACGACCTCCTGGGCCGGCCGCTGAAACGCACCGAACCCGACCTGACCAGCGAGTGGACCTACGACGCGGAGACGGACGGCATCGGGCAATTGGCGCATACCTGCAGCGACGATCCGTGCAGCGACGCCACCTATGAGACGACGCAGCTCTATGACACCTACGGCCGGATATCGTCCAAGAAGCTGAAGCGGAGCGGCACGAACTTCACCTACACCATGACCTACAACAGCGACGGCCGACTGGCGACGCTGGAATATCCCTCCGGCTTCATCGCCAAATATGTGTACACCTCGCTCGGCTATCTGTCTGAGATTGAGAACAACAGCTCAGGCACGGCCTACTGGACCGCGAACACGCGCGATGCGGAGCTGCATCTGCTGCAGGCGACCGCCGGCAACGGCGTGGTGACGAACCAGAACTTCAACGCCGAAACCGGACGCCTCGCGCAGAGCTATGCCGGGCCGTCACAATCGGTGGCGAACTTCTCCTATGCCTGGGACCCGATCGGCAACCTGACCAGCCGCGCCGACACCATCGAGGGCTACACGGAGAACTTCTGCTACGACAATCTGAACCGGCTCACCAATTATGCGCTGGGCAGCACCTGCACGTCGTCCGGCACCACGACTGTTGCCTATGACGCGCTGGGCGACATCACCTCCAAATCCGACGTGGGCACCTACACCTATCCGGCATCGGGCCCCACGTCGTCGCTCGTGCACGCGGTGTCATCCATCACGGGCACCGTCAACGGCGTCGTCAATCCCACCTTCACCTATGACCTCAACGGCAACATGCTGACCGGTGCAGGCCGAACCGTGACCTACACCTCCTACAACATGCCGGCGACGGTGACGGAAGGGACGACGACGTCCGCCTTCGTCTACTCCACGGCGCACGCCCGCATGCAGCAATGCGTGCCCAACTGCACGTCACCAACCACGACCACCTATTACATCAACGACCCCGCGACCGGCTCGATGGAGGAAGAAGTCGTATCCGGCTCGACCACCACCTGGCACGATTTCATCATCGCCGACGGAGGCATCGTCGCCGAACTGTTCAAGACCGGCAGCACGACGACGCCTGTCTACTTCAACGGCGATCATTTAGGCTCCGCATCCGTGCTTGCAAATGCCAGCGGCACCGTGACGGAACGGGACTCCTACGACCCCTGGGGCAAGCGGCGCAATCCCAACGGCACTCCCAACAGCACCTGTTCGATCACCAGCCAGGCCACGCGCGGCTACACCGCACAGGAGATGATGGACCCCGTCTGTCTCATCAATCTCAATGCGCGTCTCTACGATCCCACCATCGCGCGCATCATGAGTGCCGACCCCACCGTCCCCCATCCGCTCAACCCACAGAGCTTCAACCGCTATTCCTATGTCGAAAACAGGCCGCTCTCGGCCACCGATCCCAGCGGATATGACGACGACGGATATGAGCCACCTTGCTACGGCTGCAGCGGACCGGGCTGGGACACTAATTCTAATGGAAGCGTTTATAACGTCGCGGACGCCTACCAAACCGGAGGGTTCTTCACAGTAACCACGACAAACGCTGACGGGACCACCAACAGCACGACTTACAACACACCCATCGCGCTCGCCGCGGCGCTGGCAGGCATTGTCAATGCCAACGCGGCAAACGGAATCGCCACCGATATCGACTTCGGCCTGGCAGGAATGTCCGGCGGCGACGAAAACTCGGGAAACACAACGTCAGTCGGCGCGGATGGGGACGTCGAGGAATTAGGAGGGGACGCAGCAACGGGAGATACAAATGGATCATACCATACCGACGGCGTTACAGTTAATGAAGTTGATCCGAGCACTGGGCAACTAAATTCCGTAACTTCATCGGGACAATATTGGGCGTCCGACGGGTTCCAGAATGCCTCCTATCTTCAAGCCTATCCCTGGAATCCAACCTATGGCAATCAGATAGCACAAGGAATAATTCCACAAGATTCGGTATTTAACGTAGGCTACAGAGCGGTGTTGCTTACGCGCCCTGGTGATAAGGTCACAATTTTGGCCGCGGTCGGCCAGTTGCCGTCAGCATCTGTAGGCGGGGATGACGATAGTCCGGCAACGATTACCGCCATCCAAGGAAGTTACTCGATCTATTCGTCTTCAGGAGGTTTCGCTCTCGCATCTGGAAATTTCTTTGCGGGCGGCAATGGCAATCCTCTAGCGACGTCGGTGAATTTTGACTTCGGCACAGGGAGCTACGACGTTATTTTTTACGCGACTGACCTGACCTTGGATGACGTCGCATTTCAGCTGTATGATATGCCCGGACGATGAGGAGCAATAAGAATGGTATTTCCAAGGTCCAAGGCCAACTTAAGACAGGTTGGGAACGCATTCTCGCTTGCACTCATCTTGCTGTCGCTCTCTGGCGTACCGGTAAATGGTAAAGGCGAAGGGCACGACGCGATGCCGGAGTTTTACGCGTCGAGCGATCGCCACTGCTCGGTCCACTTTAGTTCGAATAACGAAGTTTTCGCGCAAAGACGGGAGTCACTTCTAAATTTGTTGGCCACATTGTACCTTCGTTCAAATAAGTGGAGGTCACATTATATGGTCGTGGATGTGGACCTTAAGAGCTTCGCGCAGTTCGATATGATTGTTTACGCAGATTGCCATGACAACGTTGTTGTGGCTAAAGCCATTTCCGAAATAGGATCGATCGATCCCACATACAAAGCCGAAATACGGGGGAATTCCGATTTCGCTTCGTCAATCGCGGTACTGAATTCAATTCCGTCACCGATCGAGCGTTTTCGGTACTTCAACCCGCATAGCGATCCGCGGCGTTGCATTTTCCTTCTCTCAGCCAATCCATCTGGTAGCATCGCTTCCGCGCAGCGGACTTACACTGCTGTCACGCGCGGGTGGCTGGAGTATAGGTTACCATTTGCCGACGTCGGTTGGACGAATTCCAAAATCTTTATACTTCTGGATCGCGACTGCGACAGAAAGCAGGAGGTGTATTCCGAACTGGCATACCTTCTCCAGCGCAACGGCTTCAGCTTGAGTGATAATTCGCGCTATGACCCTTCGCCCGATATTGCTGACTACCTTCGGATACAACCATCGATTGCCCATTAGATGCAGCGAGAGACATATTTCGTGAGGAATCCGGGGACGTGAAACATATTTCCCGATCGTTCGTCGCGTAACTCGTTAACGAATACGGTGACAGCGGCAACGTTCGTGTGGGCGAACATTCCAAAATTTGCGTGGCCAGGGAACGTTGCTGCAGTTACTTTATTGCGGTTCTTTGCCGGCGCTTGAACTCGAAGAAGGCTGGGCTGTGTCCGCCACCGTCAACGCCGGCATTGCGGGCGGTGTTTCGGGCTACGTGACCACCGGCAAACTTTCGAGCGCGGTTCTGAGCGCTGCCGAAGCTGTCGCCTTTGTCAAAGTAGGCGACGCGATGGGAACGCTACCCAATGACGCCGGCGCCGTCCTGCAAGTCGAACATGCGGCCGACGAGTTCGCCGCTCATGGACTGGTCGGCGGAATATTCAGCGCCGCGGCTGGCGGTAAATTCGGATCGGGCTTCTTGGCCGCAGGTTTCGGCTCGCTGGCTCCGGCGCCGACGTCGGGCGATTGGGGCGAGATTACGGAAGGTATGGCAGAAGCCTCAATTCTCGGAGGGGCAGGCTCCATTCTGGGCGGTGGCAAATTTGCAAATGGGGCGATCACAGGGGCGTTTTACTCGGCTACGTAATAGACTTCCGAGGACGCATCGGCATGTTCTTTGGCGTTCTTGTATTTCCAATTTTGATAACGGCTGGTCTCTATTGGTTAAGCGGAAAGCTGTGGCGTTCGCAGAACCAAACTCTAAAGCTAGTCTGTGTCTTCCTGCTCCTTTTGTCGCTTATCCTTGATGTGCCAGTGGATACCGCGTCTCGGGCGCCGTTCAACCATTTACCGCTTTATTACAATCTATTTTGCACCGCCTATTAGTTTGATCGAAATTCAAGGTGGATATCTCTTCGGAAAAGCTCATTCAGATCGATTTCTCGGGTACTCATGATGCAACCCGCTGAGAGCGGCGCGATGATGGATGAACCCGTTTGCAAATATGGCGGTCACGCGCCGCCCGAGACGGCGAATTTCGCGAGCGACAACCTACCTCCAGCCGCCAACGACAACCGTTTCGCAATCATTGCTGCCGCGGCGAATAAATCCGTCAGCTATGACGCGCTGGGCGACATCCTCACCAAATCCGACGTGGGCACCTATTCCTACGGAGGATTGAGTTGCGGTGACTGCGGCAACGTTCCCCTCGCGCCGTGCGGACGAACATTCCCAAGTTTGCGTGGCCAGGGAACGCTGCTGCAGTTACTTTATTGAACCGACGAAAGTTTGGACCACACTCACGAATGAAATAATCGATATGACAAGGAGAATAAGCTGTCCAAACGTGTAGCGAATGGGCTCGCCTTCGCGAGTGAATGGCGTGAATGGTAGTTGCCCATTTTTACGGCCCCACAAAAAAAGTGTTGTAGTAACGACGAATAACCCGAGAAATTCAAGAATGTGTTTCATAATCTAGCTCCCACCCGTACTGCTCGTGCCGACCGCGCGCGTATCTGCGCTCGTTCGGATTGAAAATTTGATCAAATAATGTTACCATTTTTCCAGCGTCGGACGTGTGCGTCCCGTGCTTCCCCGCCTTTGAAACTTATGGAACCGGCGTGCCCCGCCGCGCGTCGCGTCACGTGCGCCCCGCAGCCCGCCGGCCCGCGCAATCGTCAAACCCGATGCCGTATCGGCAAGATAGAACGTATGCGGATGAAGTATTCGCTGTTCTTCGCTGCTCTGTTCCGGCGGCGCGGCAAAATCGGGCGTGCTTTCCTTATGAACCCTGGGTTTCACGCGCACGGAGGGCGAGTTCGCTGTGGTTCGCTGATAAAATTCCGGCCCGCGAAGCACCGGGCACAGGGAAGCCTTATGCACACTGGCTTTCACGAAATCCGTACACGGATCATCACAAAAAACATCGCTGCCAAGTCGCTGGCACCAGCGAATCCGCCTTTTTGCGCGTCGGCGCGAAACCCTTATCCGGCCTCGCTTCCGGCTCACATCTCGGCCAGCGCGCCGTAGCGGCCGCGGAAGAACACCAGCGGCGCGCCCGCGTCGCGGCGTTCGAAGCGCAGCACGCGGCCAACCAGGATCGCGTGGTCGCCCCCTTCATGGGCCGCGTGCGCCGCGCATTCGAAGATGGCCAGCGCGTCGGCCAGCGCGGGCGGCCCGATCTCCGTGGCGAGGAGATCGATGCCCTCCAGATGATGGGCGCCCTGTTTGGCCAGCCGGACCGAAACCGCCTCATGCGCCGTGCCCAGAATGCTCACGGTGTAGCTTTTGGCCTTGGTAAAGATTTCGTAGCGGTCCGATTTCCGGTCGAGGCACCACAGCACCAGCGGCGGATCGAGCGACACGGAGGCGAAGGAATTGACCGTGATTCCCATCGGGTGGCGCTCGGGCGGGGCGGCCGTGACGACGGCGACCCCCGTGGGGTAGTTCCCCAGGGCCCGGCGGAACGCGGCTGTATCGAAGCTCATGGCGGTGTCCCCGGGCGGCTTTGCTGGCGGTCCGCAACGCTTGCTTAAGGCGAAGCGGGCATTCTGTAAGCCGAAATTAGGCGAGGCACGCGACCGGGGGAAGCCCGGCCGGGAAGCCGGCAGCCAATGGGTTGGGGTTATCTGCCATGGCGAGCGACGGCGCCATCATCGTCAAGCGCGTGAAGAAAGCCGGCCACGAAGCCCATCATGGCGGCGCGTGGAAAGTGGCCTATGCCGATTTCGTGACGGCGATGATGGCCTTCTTCCTGCTCATGTGGCTGATCAACACCACGACGCCCGAGCAGAAGCGCGGCATCGCAGATTATTTCGCGGCCCAGAGCATTTCGCAGACCTCCAGCGGCTCGGGCGGCGTGCTGGGCGGCACGGTGCTGGGCCAAGCGAGTTCGCGCGCCGGCGGCGTCGTGTCGATCACCCAGAAATCGACGCCCGCGGCGCCAACGGATCCCACGCACTCGAAAGACAAATCGAACAGGAGCGGCGGCGCGACCGACGCGGAAGGAAAATCGCCCGCCTCGCAGGTCCAGAGCGACGACAATCTCCAGCACACCTCGCCCACCTCCAAGGACGAACAATACCAGGGCGCGGCCGAATCGATCCGCCAGGCGATGCAGGAAATGCCCGACATCGCCGCCCTGTCGCGCCAGGTGATGGTGGACCAGACGCCGGAGGGCCTGCGCATCCAGCTCGTCGATCAGGATGGGCGGCCCATGTTCCAGCCGGGCTCGGCCGAGCCCATGCCCTATACGAAGAAGATGCTGGCCGCGATCGCCAAAATCATCGACCGCCTGCCCAACCGAATCTCGATCAGCGGCCATACCGACGGCAAGGGGTTCGAAGCGGCGAACGGCATGTCGAACTGGCAGCTTTCCGCCGATCGCGCCGATGCCGCGCGCGCCATCATCACCGGCGCCGGCGTCGATGGGGACCGCATCTATGAAGTGGCGGGCAAGGCGGGCTCGGAGCCCTTGCTGCCCGACGATCCCAATGCGTCCGCCAACCGGCGGCTCAGCATCGTGCTCCTGCGCGAGGCCCCGCCCGTGCCGCCCGGGCAGAAACTGTAATTCGCGAATGTGGCGCGGACGCACTGGCGCTGGCGCCCGTTCCATAGTCAAATTCGCGCCGTGAACAGCTTGTGTAACCGGGTGGGACAGGGTTGACGGACCAACGCACCACGCGTCTGCCGCAGTTTTTCCTGACCCCCGGGGGGCCGTGCCCCTATCTGCCGGGGCACACGGAGCGAAAGGTCTTTGCCCGGCTCAACGGTTCGCTGGCCCAGCCCCTGAACGAAGCGCTCACCCATTCGGGCTTCCGCCGCAGCCAGATGATCGCCTATCGCCCGGCCTGCGAAGGCTGCTCGGCCTGCGTGTCGGTGCGCATCGTGGCGGGCGCCTTTGCGCCGTCGCGCAACCAGAAGCGCATCGCGCGCCGCAACACGGATCTCGTGCGCCGCGAAGTCCAGGCCGAAGCGACCCGCGAGCAGTTCGCGCTGTTGCGCACCTATCTGGATTCGCGCCACGCCGGCGGCGGCATGTCGGACATGGGCTTGTTCGATTACGTCGCGATGGTGGAAGAAACCCCGGTGCAGACGCATATCGTCGAATATCGCGAAACCACGGCAACCGGCGAACCGGGCCGCCTCCTCGGCTGCGCGCTGACGGACGTGCTGCGCGACGGGCTCTCGATGGTCTACAGCTTCTTTCATCCCGGCGAAGACGGGCGCAGCCTCGGCACGCATATGATCCTCGATCATATCGCGGCCGCCCAGGCGCGCGGCGTGCCTTACGTCTATCTCGGTTACTGGATCGCCGGCAGCCGCAAGATGGAATACAAAATCCGCTTCCAGCCGCTGGAAGCGCTCGGCCCGCAAGGCTGGAGCCGGCTGGAAAGCTGACGCGTCAACTCATAACCAATGGCGTTGGTTGGCGCCTCCCCCCACCCGATCCGTCTTCGCTACGCTTTGCTCCGCTACGACGGATCGACCTCCCCGCAAGGGGAATTATGCACTTGACATACCGCCTCCGAAGGCTTAGATTTATTGGGCTTTGGAGACGTTGCCATGACTGCCGATCTTACAAACCCGATCTTCTCGAACGAAGAAGCCGCCCGTAAGCACTTCGAAGACCTCCGCTGGCCGGAAGGCCCTGTCTGCCCGCATTGCGGTTCGATAGGCGAGGCGACCGAACTCAAGGGCAAGAGCACCCGTCCCGGCCTGTATAAGTGCCGTCCCTGTCAGAAGCCATTCACGGCAATGATGGGGACCGTTTACGAGAAGTCTCACATTCCGCTGCATAAGTGGTTGCTGGCAACGCATCTCATGGCAGCGTCGAAAAAGGGCATGTCCGCGCATCAACTCTGGCGGATGCTCGGCTTCGGTTCCTACCGCACGGCATGGTTCATGGCGCACCGCATCCGCGAAGGCATGGCGGCAGCGAAAATTCCCGGCCAACTTGGCGGCGAAGGTAAATACGTGGAAGCGGATACGACGTTCGTCGGCGGGAAAGAAAAGAACAAGCACAAGAACAAACGCAATCCGAAGAACATCGGCGGCCAAGGCAAGATCATCGTTCATTCGCTCGTGGAACGTGGTGGACGCGTCCGCTCGCAACGCGTCGCACGCGTCAACGGCAAGACACTTCGCCCAATCCTCAAGGCTCACGTTGATGCCAAATCCGCACTTATGACGGACACGATGGGCGGCTATCTGCACGTCGGCAAAGAATTTGCCCGGCATGAAATGGTCGATCACGGCGCGGGCGAATACGTTCGCGGAGACGCGCACTCCAACACCGTTGAAGGCTACTTTGCGGTTCTCAAGCGCGGGATCATCGGAACGTATCACCACGTTTCCGAAGCGCATCTTGACCGCTACCTTGCCGAATTCGATTTCCGTTACAGCGAACGTTCATCGCTCGGCATTGATGACAAGACCCGCGCCGCTCGCGCGGTGAAGGGCATCGAAGGCAAGCGCCTCACATATCGACAGAGCACTCACTAAGCGGCGGCGCAAACCGAAGCCAAAATGGAAGTTGCTGGCAGAATGTCTTGAGCGATAGCTTTTGGAGGACCGATGAATGTCAGAGGAACGTACGAATACGCCACAAAACGATATTTTGCACGACAGGTTTGTTCGCTGGCAGCAAATTACGCTCCAGCAACTAACCTATGCCATCAATTTGATTCTCGCATTTTCTGGCGCAACAATCGGCTTCGACATAACCATTGCACTCAACGATAAATTCAATCTTCCCGGGCCGGGAAAATGGCTGTTCATGCTCTCCCTTTCGCTATTGGCCGCGTCAATGGCTTTCGGCATTCTTGCCGTCGTCAACCGCCTGCGTGACTTTCGACTTACGACCCGGACTGCGCGTCTTAGATGGAAGTCCCCTGATGCGGCAGAGATCGACTGTCTCACGAATGAAACTTCGCGACTTGGAAATGTCACTTGGTGTTTATTCTATCTACAAACAGGCTTCTTTTCAGGTGGAATATTGTTTTCGGCGTTCGTGATGTTCGCATTCATAGCGTCGCTCCCGCTATGACAAATCTGTGGATTAAGTCGTTTTTCTCGCCTTTCGATTCGCTCTCTTTGGACGACTCACGCTCCGGTTAGCCTTCATGGGAGCGTGCGGCTTCGGAGGTGTTGCTATCATCGCTCGCGTGATGGCATCGCGGCGCGTGGCCGCCTCGGCTTCCGAGTAGTTTTCGTCTTTCTTTGGAGTGTCCATGAACAGCCCGCCTGATAATTGGCCCAACTATCTGTCGTTGCCCCAAGCCGATATCTATGCGTTCGGCGTAATCGCGCTTGAGACCTCGCTGCTAGAGAACATCTTTCGCGCGATTCTGTCGAGTGTCGCTCGCTGGAACAAGCATCACACCGCAGCCGTATTCAACAGGCTGAACAACAGGGAGCGGCAGGACGTAATCCTGGAATTGCTGCCGAAGACCACAATTCCCGCTGAGACAAAGGCTTTAATTGAGCATTTTGTTGCGGGATACATGAAGTGCATCGACAATCGGAATTTCCTAATGCACTCATCAGCCGGGGGCACTTATCGCGATGCTTCCAATGGCACTATGGGGTTAGTTCTGGAACGCTATTCCAAACAAGGGAATAAGTTAGTTTGTTACCCCACAAACCCCCAGCTACGCGCAGTCGCCGACGAAATTCATGCGTATGCAACCTTTGGGTCTCTCGTTCATATGGACGTCACCAACTACGCGACACACGTGGAATCTGGCCATCCTGAGAACTATCATCCCGTGCAGAAAACATTGCAGAAAATACCGCCCGAACCAGTTCCCTTGAGCTGGCAGATTCCTCCCGATCAAGAAGAACGCGAACCCCCGCATCCAGCATTGCAGATGATATCTCACTACCGGAACAGGAAGCCGCCGGAGACGACGAACTAGCTTCGGTAAGTGACGGCCTGTCAGGGCTTTCGGTAGGTCCATTCTTTCGGTACGTCAAGTGCATAACTCCCCCCGCAAGGGGGAGATGAAGAAAGAAGTTTCGCCTCCCCCTTGCGGGGAGGCCGGCGAGCCTGGAGAGCGACGGGTGCCGATGAAGATGTGCGAGCCGGGTGGGGGGCCGCGCGCGTCAGCTCAATTTGAAAACGCGCTAATCGCTCGTCGTGATCGGGCGCTGCATCATCAGTTCGTCGTAATCTTTGCCGTTCACGCGCAGCGCATGGAGCGCGCGCCCGGTCGGGCGAAAGCCGTGGCGCTCGTAGAGCTTGATCGCGCGCGCGTTTTCCGCGTTCACGGTCAACATCACCTGCTCGACCGCACCGGCGGCATGGGCGAGCGCGGCTTCGATCAGCGCATCGGCGAGCCCCTGCCCGCGCGCCGCCTCGCGCACATACATCGCGCCGATCGTGCCCGTATGGGCCAGCTTCTTCGAACTCTCCCGCGAGAATGCGAGGAGCCCGACCAGTTCGCCGCCGACAAATCCTCCGAACCACACGCTTCCGCCATAGCGTTCGCGCCAAGCCTCAACCGTCAACGCTTCTTCCTGATCGAGGTCCCGCGAAAAAGCTTCCGGGTGCCGCTTCAATCCTTCGATCCGCAACGCGCGCCCGGCCTCGGCGTCGTCCGGCGTGAGCCGGCGAACGATGGCAGTCGTCATGCGGATTCCTCGCCACCGAAACGCAGCTTCCAGGCGGCAACCTGCTCTTCTGCGATCTTGGCGAACAAAACATCGGGCGCCGCGATCTCCTGGCCCGCGTCCAGCTGATCGAGGAATTTCGCCATCGGTTCGTCCGGCCAGGGGATGATCGCGGGCGCCGGCATGATCGCTTCGTGCATCCTGCGCGCGGACGACGGAATGACGGGCCACGAAAGATGTCCGAACAGATGGACCAGATTGAGCCCCATGCGCACCGCCGCGGCGGCGCGGGGCAAGATCGGTCTTGATGCGTCGTCCAGGGTGCTGCGCGCGTCAAATATTCGTTGCCCGCGACCCAGATCGCGCGCAATTCGCCGAGCGCCTTGCGGAATTCGATCGCCTCGAAATGTTCCGTATACGTCGCCATGCGCCGGTCGAGCTCGGCGATCAGCGCCTGCTCCTCCGCGCCATAGTCGCCTTCGCCCGGCACCTTGCCTTCGAAGCGCGCGACGCAGAATTTCGTCACCCGGTTGACGAAATTGCCCAGCACGTCGGCGAGGTCCTTGTTGATGACGCCCGGCGAAATGCTCCCAGGTGAAATTGCGAATCCGAACTCTCCGGCGCGTTGGCCATCAGGTAATAGCGCCAATAGTCGGCGGGCGCGACTTCCAGCGCCGTGTCCATGAACATGCCGCGCTTCCGGCTGGTCGAGAACTTGCCGCCGTCATAGTTGAGCCAGTTGAAGCCCTTGAGCCGGTCCACCAGCTTCCAGGGCTCGCCCGAGCCCAGATCGTCACCGGAAAGCCCACCGTGTGGAAAGGCACGTTGTCCTTGCCCATGAACTCGAAATAGGTGACGTCGCGGGCCGTGTCGCCGTACCACCAGTCGCGCCAGGCGTCGCCCTTGCCGTTCGCGTCCGCCCATTCCTTGGTCGCGGCGATATATTCGATGGGCGCGTCGAACCAGACGTAGAACACTTTTCCCTTGAGCTTGCCGTCGCCGATGTCGTCGGGCACCGGCACGCCCCATTCCAGATCGCGCGTGATGCCGCGGTCGTGCAGGCCCTCGTCCAGCCATTTGTAGGCGATCGAAGTGACCAGCAGCGGCCAGTCGTTCTTGTGGCCGTCGATCCAGGCGCGCAGCTGCGGTCACGAACTGCGATTGCTTCAGGAACAGATGCGCGGAGTCGCGGATCTCGATGTCGCTCGACCCGGACACCGCCGAGCGCGGATCGATCAGATCGACCGGATCGAGCACGCGGGTGCAGTTCTCGCACTGGTCGCCGCGCGCGCGTTCGTAGCCGCAATGCGGGCAGGTGCCGATCACATAGCGGTCGGGCAGGAAGCGCTTGTCGGCGTTGGAATAGACCTGCTTGGTCGTGCGCACTTCCAGATGGCCGTTCTTCCACAGCGCGCGGGCGAAATGCATGGGTCAGCTCGCGGTTCTGGGGCGATGGACGAGCGGCCGAAATTGTCCCAGGACAGCCCGAAGCGTCTCGCCCAGGTCTTCTGGACCTGGTGCCATTCGGCGCAATAGGCGGCGACGGGCTGGCCCGCCTCCAGCGCCGCCAGCTCGGCCGGGGCGCCGTGCTCGTCGGTGGCGCAGATCGCAAAGCGTGTCGTGGCCCCGCGCGCGGCAATAGCGGGCGAAGACGTCGGCCGGCAGCATGGAGCCCACCAGGTTGCCCAGGTGCTTGACGCCGTTGATATAAGGCAGGGCGCTAGTGATCAGAATTCGTGTCATGTCATGCCGCTTGCAAGGGCTCTGGAGAGCCGTGAGATTAACTGAGTGCGCGAATCCGTCCACCCTGGCGGTTCACGCAAGATAGGCCCCCATGGCGCAGGATCCGCCGCGCAAGAGTTCGCTCAATTTCAACCTGCAGGCTTACCTGATCGCAGGCCTGCTGACGATCACGCCGTTGATCGTCGTGTGGACGGTGTTCAACTTCCTCCTGAACCTGCTGTTCCAGGCGGGCCATCCCATGGCCTCGGCGCTGGCCGATTTCATCGAGGCGCGCGTGCCGGCCGTCACGCCCTGGCTTGAAGACTTCCGCATCCAATGGGTGATCGCGGTCTTCGTCGCCCTGCTGGTGCTCTACGTCATCGGCGCCATCGCGTCGCGCGTGGTGGGCATGCGGCTGATCGGCCTGTTCGAGCGGATCATCGCCCGCATCCCGCTGGTGCAGGCGATCTATTCGGCGACGAAAAAGCTCGTCGGCGTCATGCAGCAGAAACCCGAAGGCGCCTCGCGCGTGGTGCTGGTCGAATTTCCCCATCCGGGCCTGCGCGCGGTGGGTCTCGTGATGCGGACCTTCCGCGATTCCAAGACCGGCGAAGAGCTTGCCGCCGTCTTCGTGCCCACCGCGCCCAACCCGACCTCGGGCTATCTCGAGATTGTGGCCACCGCGCGGCTGACGGCCACGGACATGACGATGGATCAGGCCATGACCATGATCCTCTCCGGCGGGGCCACGACACCCGATCATATTTCGCTCGCATAGCGCGGCCTCGGTTGAAGCTGCGGCCGATTGCGGCTACGACAGGAAACGAACTTGGGGAGCTTCATCCATGAGAATTTTCATCATTGCCGGCCTGACAGGAATTGCCGCTTTTGCCGCCGGCGTCGCAGGCGCGAGCGCGCAAGACCTCCCGCACCAGAAGCCCGGGCTGTGGCAGCAGGACATGACGATGATGGGACGGCATATGTCCGACCAGGCCTGCATCGACGCGGCGACGGAAGCCAAAATGTCGGTTTTCAGTCACCAGATGTCGCACAAGAATTGCAAATCGCAAAATATCAGCCACAACATGGACGGCTCGTGGACCATCGTGTCGACCTGTGCGTTCGGTCCCGGAGCGGAGAAGACCTCGCGCGCCGATATCTCCGGCGACTTCAGCAGCAAGATCAACATGACGGTGCGCACACCGCCCGCAACCACGCCCGACATGACCATGACGTCGGTTTGGACCGGCCCATGCAAGCCGGGCCAGCGCGGCGGCGACGTCATCATGAGCAACGGCATGAAGATGAACATGCTGGACTCGATGAGCGCCGCGCCGCACGGCCCGCCTCCGCACTAAGCCTGCGCGACGGCGCACGGAACCTGGCCGCATCGACGGCTCATCGACAGCGCGGGTTGCGCGCGCGGCCCGAGCGGGCTATTTCCCGGCCCGGGCCGGCTTAGCTCAGTTGGTAGAGCACGTGATTTGTAATCACGGGGTCGCGGGTTCGATCCCTGCAGCCGGCACCAGCGCCATATCTCCGCCGGCGCCGGCCGCGACCGCCCGGCTAGTCGTTATAGGTCCCGTAGTCCCGTGCGTCCCTGATTGCGGCGTCGGCGCGAAGAACGGCGTTTTCGACCGCCGTCTTGTAGCAGGACGTCCCGGTCGCCTCGTATACGGGATACGCGATGGCCAGATGCGCGCAAATGTCCCGCGCCGCGTCCCGTATGCGCCATTTCAATTCGCCGGCGCCGGCGCTGGTGCGCAGATCGAGGTCATCGAAGCGGACGACGCCCGACAGCGAGATCTTTTCCAGCGGACTGTTCACGCGACCGCCTTCGGCATGAAAGCGCTGTCCGTTCACCTGTACGTTTTCGGACCCGGTATATTCCTGCGCCGAAGCCGATGATGCCGCAAGCGCGACACCGAACGCGCCGGCCAGCAATGCAAGATGCAACGACGATTGGGGGGATGTACGCATGGTGCAACTCCTTGATGACATGAGTGCGACCCGATTGGCTCAAACCGGATCGCACTCGGGCTCGTTCGGCCGCCGCGTGGCGGCGAACCTCGTTACATCGGGCTCGCGGCCGGCGCAGCCGGAAGCGAATTGATCTCTTGCGTCGAAAGCGGCGTGATCAATGCCTTGTTGTTCGGGTCGTAGCTCAGCATGTTTGCGTCGACGGCGACGGTCTTCGAAGACCCGCCGTTGGCGCCCTGCAACGTGACATGGATCGTTTGCGGCTTTCCGTCGGAGCCTACCACGACCTTCTTGACCTGCCCGATCGGCTGACCGCTCGAATTCTTGACGGTCGCCGAGGACAACGCCTGCTTCGGGTTTTGCACCGTGTCCAATGCCACCGTCGTTGACGCTTTCGGCTGTGCCGATGCGGCCGGTTGAGCGACGGTCGCATCGTTCTGCGCCGTGGTTTGCTTGGCCGCCTGACCGGACGTCTGATCTCCGGTTGACGGACCGGTTCCAGCGCTTTGCGCCGTAGTCGCAGGCGCGGCGTTTTGCGTACCGCCCGCATTCTGCGACGCCGTCATTGCCGTCTGATTGCCGGCGGGCGCCGTGTTTGCGGCTTGCGTCTGCTGCGTGCTTGAGGCCGCCTGGCCCGACGTTTGGTCGCCGGTCGATGGACTGGTTGCACCGCTTTGCGCCGTGGTCGCAGGTGCTGCGTTCTGCGCGCCGCCCGCATTCTGCGGCTCCATCATTGCCGTTTGATTCCCGGCCGGCGTCGTGTTTGCGGCCGCCTGCGTCCCTTGCGTGTTTGTACTTGCCTGGGCTTCGACCTTGACAAGCTGTTCGTTGTTCAAATCCGCCGTCTGCGCCTTCTCGGCCGGTGTCGATTCGCTCGCCTGTTGCTGCCTGTGCGCGCGATGCCGGATGGCGTGGTGCGCGACGGGCGTCGATTGCTGCGTTGCGTCCCCGCTGTTGTTCGAATTTGCCGGAGCGGCCGTGGTTGTCGCCGGAGCGTTTGCATAGGGCGATTGTGCGTTCGAGTTCGTCTGCGCGGAGCTTGCGCCGATCATGCCGGACAACGCGACTATCGCAGCGCCGCCCAACGCCAAAGGTTTGAGCCTCATGGATGCTTCTCCTATTTGGATCGGCCGCGGCGAGAATATTGCGATCCCGTCGGGTCACGACGAAGCGCCGGCTTCGTCTGGTCAATTGCAACGCAGTGATTTCGTCGTGGTTCCTCTCCGCGACGTCATCGTGATCGATTGTCTTTTGTTGGCGATTGATATTTGAGAAAATTGCCGTGTGCCGGCGCGTGAGTTCCATAGCATTTGCTAAGCAGGTTGCGTTCGATTGCAACGGAACTTTGCGGAACGACCGACGCAATTGCGGCGTTCTTTTCCATCCCGAGAGAAGGAGACTGGAATGTCAAACGAACATCGCGACAACGATCGGCAAAAAGCTCAGAACCCAGGCAAGAAAGGCCAGGAGAACCAGCAGGGCGGCCAGCGCGCCGAAGGCGGCCACGACGCCGACAAATATCGCGGCGGCGGCAACGATCCGAAAAAGGAAAAAATGGGCGATCACGATCGCGACATGTCGCGTCAGCGTTAATCGCCGAACGAAGAAGCTTGGTGCCCGCGTCCCGACGGATGCGGGTGCCGGCGTTTGCGAATTGCGCTAGGCCGCCGCGGTCTCGCGGCCGGAATCGTCGGCGATTTCCGTTTCCGGAGGTTGCGCCGGCAACAGAATATAGGCGCGACAACCTTTGCCAAGCTCGCTTTCGAGCCAGGCGCGCCCGCCGTGAAGTTCGGCGAGGCCGCGCACGAGCGCAAGACCGAGTCCCGTTCCCCCACCCTGCCGGTCGTAGCGATTATCGACCTGGCTGAACGGCTTGAAAATCTTGTCGAGCTTTTCGCGGGGGATGCCCGGCCCGTTGTCCTCGACCATGATCTGAAACGAGCCGCAGGGCGCGCGCGAGCCGATCACCGTGATGCGGCCTCGCTCGGGCGTGAACTTGACCGCATTGGACACGAGGTTGATTAGGATCTGTTTGAGCGCGCGCTCGTCGGCGTAGAGCGTCGGCGCCGCCGGATCGACTTCGATGACGAGTTCCTGCCGCCGCTCGCGCGCCTTGGCGCCGATGATCTTGAGCGCGGTGTCGAATGTGCGGTGGACCTCGAGCGCACTCGGCTCGATCTCCATCCGCCCAGCCTCGATCTTGGCCACGTCGAGAAGGTCGTTGATGAGGCTCAGGAGGTGGGCGCCGGAAGAATGGATGTCGCCCGCATATTCCTTGTAGCGCGGGGAGCCCACGGCGCCGAAGCATTCCTGGGCGATGATTTCGGAAAAGCCCAGAATGGCGTTGAGCGGTGTGCGCAGTTCGTGGCTCATGTTCGCGAGGAATGCCGTCTTCGACGCGTTCGCCGTCTCCGCCTCGAAACGCTTGCGCAGCGCCTCGTCGCGCGCTTCCTCCAGTTCGCGCGCGAGATCTTCGACCTCGAAGCGCAGCCGCGAATCCTCGTCCAGGCGCGACGTCAGGCGGCGTCCGTCATAGAACGATTGCGCGGCATAGATTGGAAGAACAAACGCAATGCTGAGGTCCAGCATCGATCCGCCGAGCGCGAAACGCAGCGACGAAAACGCGACGAGCGGAACGAGGCACGCCACATACATGTCCAGGTGGTTGGCGCGGCTGATGAGCAGGCTCGACAGGATCGCCACGACCGCGCACGCCAGGAAGACGTGATTGAGCGGGCTATTCGGTTGCCACAGCACCCACGGCATCAGGCTCCAGGCGCAGCTGATGGCAATCTGGATGGCGATGAAACGGGGGAACCACGCCTGCAATTGCTCGGAATTCGCCCGGCCGGCCGCTTCGTGCCTGTAGAGAACGACGAGCCGCGCGGCGCCAAAAACGATGATGGCGACGGCAAGCGGCAGAATCAGAGCGATGCGGAAAGGCGTATTTCCGAAATAGCCGAAGCTCGCAGAACCAAGCCACGCCAGCGCGAGCGCCCAAACGGGCGCGAAATAACGGGCCGTGTAAACGACCTCGGCTATGAGGTCGAGCTGCGCCCTCAGAACGCGGACATCCGCGCTTCTTTGCACACGCAGCCGCTGGCCGTATCCCACAGCGATGCCTCGCTTTTCCTTCCTGCCCCCGAAGGCAGATGCGAGTTTATTCGAGGGTGTCCTAAGATTTACTTAGACCGGCGCTCAAACCCGAACGCGAGCGGCCTTCCGGGCTGGTATTTCGGCACGATTGGACTTGGGAAAGTAAACATAGGCCCGCACGCCGGCGCCGACATCGCTTTCGATCCACGCCCGGCCGCCGTGAAGTTCCGCCAGCCCCCGCACCAGGGAGAGCCCGAGACCGGTGCCCCCGGCCTGCCGGCTGTAGCGATTGTCGATCTGGTTGAACGGCGTGAAAATCCGGTCGAGCAGGCTCGCGGGGATACCGGGTCCATTGTCGTCGACGCAAAGCTGGAAACCGCCATCGGCCACTTGCCGGCCCGAGATGAGGATGGTGCCGCCTTCCGGCGTGAACTTGACCGCGTTGGAGACGAGATTGATGACGATCTGCTTCAACGCCCGCTCGTCCGCCCGAAGCTCCATCGCGCCGCTTTCGACGTCGACCGTCAAATGTTGCCGCTTTTCATGCGACGCCACGATATTGACCGCGAGCGCCCGTTCGATGACGGGCTTGGGATCGAGGAATGTCGGCTCGATATCCATCTTGCCCGCCTCGATCTTGGCGATGTCGAGGATGTCGTTGATCAGCCTGAGCAGATGGCTGCCGGACGAATTGATGTCGGTGGCGTATTCGCGATAGCGCGCGGTGCCCACGGGCCCCAGCGTTTCGTTCGCGATCAAATCCGAGAAGCCCGATATCGCATTGAGCGGCGTGCGCAATTCGTGGCTCATATTGGCGAGGAAGGTCGTCTTGGACGCATTGGCGGCTTCCGCCTCGAAGCGCTTGCGCAGCGCCTCGTCGCGGGTATCGCGCAATTCGACCGCCAGATCGTCGTTGGCGAAGCGCGTCCGCAGCATCATTCCCACCTGATAGCGCGCGACGAAGGCGAGCATGTAGGCGAAGAGGAAGTTGATGGTGACGACGAGCGCCAAAGGCAGCGTCACGGCGCTGGGCGACGTCACGAGCCGCAAAATGCAGAGAGCTGCGGTCGGCGTGACGCCGGCAAGATAGACCGCCGTATGGCTCGCCCGCGAGAACGCGTAAGCCCAGAGAATGGCCACGATGGCGAGCACGACAAGAACATTGTTGAGAAGATTGCCGTCCACCCAGGTGAGCCACGCCATCAGGCCCCAGCCGGTGCCGATGAGCGCCTGGAAACCTGCGACCCGCCACAGCCATTTCTCCGGGCTGGAAGAATTGCGCCGGTAATCCTTGAAGATGGCGACGGCAATCAGGCTGTTGACGGCCTGAATTGCCACGACGCTCAGCAATTGCCACCAGGGCGTCGCGCCGAAGACGGGAAAGAAGCCGGCAAACGGCAGGATCGACAGCGCGGCCCATGCCGGGTTGATCCAGGTCGTAAGCGGAGTTGATCCGACGATCAGGTCGAGCCGCGCACGCAAGATGCGCGTCTCCGCCGTGGCAGCCACCGATTTCGTGCCGATCGCTTGCGCGGTCATTATTTCGTCCGCAACTTTCCCGGCCGGCGCAGTTGCCGCCGATCCACCGTCAATGTACGGAAGGCGCCTTAAGAAATCGCTGAAGTCGCGAAAGCGTGCGGTTTTCGTTAACGTCCGGTTACCGCGAATTGCGGCAGGCGGCACCGATGCTTGTGTAGAGTTCCATGGCAAAACCACCCGATTTGTTCGACGCGCCGCAGGCGCCGTCCCGCGCATACACCGCCAAAGACATCGAAGTCCTGGAAGGGCTCGAGCCGGTCCGCCGGCGGCCCGGCATGTATATCGGCGGCACGGACGCGCACGCGCTGCATCATCTGGCGGCCGAAATCATGGACAACGCGATGGACGAGGCCGTGGCCGGTCACGCCACGCGCATCGAGATCGAACTGGCCGAAGAGGACGTACTGACCGTCCGCGACAATGGCCGCGGCATCCCCATCGATCCGCATCCGAAGTTCAAGAACAAGTCCGCGCTGGAAGTGATCATGACGACGCTCCATTCCGGGGGGAAGTTCGGCGGCAAGGTCTATGACACGTCCGGCGGCCTCCACGGCGTGGGCGCGTCCGTCGTCAATGCGCTGTCGGAATGGATGGAAGTGGACGTGGCGCGCGACAAGCGCTCCCACAAGATGCGTTTCGAGCGCGGCAAGGCGGCGAGCAAGCTGAAGGATGCGGGCGCGGTCAACCGGCGCGGAACGATCGTGACGTTCAAGCCGGACACGCAGATTTTCGGCAAGGACACGCATTTCTCGGCCGCCCAGCTCTATCGCATGGCGCGGTCCAAGGCCTATCTGTTCCGCGGCGTGGAAATCCGCTGGAAATGCGATCCCTCGCTAGTCAAATCCGGCGGCGCCACCCCGGCCGAGGAAACGCTCAAATTCCCGGGCGGCCTGCTCGATTTCCTCAATTCCGAAGTCGAGGGCCGCTCGATGGTGACCAGCCGCTCGTTCGCAGGCCGCACGGAGAATCGCGACGGCAAGGGCGCGGTCGAGTGGGCGATTGCCTGGGCGCCCGAGATCGAGCCGTTCCTTCATTCCTACTGCAACACGATCCCGACGCCGCAGGGCGGCACGCATGAGCAGGGATTGCGCAATGCGCTGACCAAAGCGCTGCGCGACCACGGCGAGCGGGCCAACAATCGCAAGACGGCGCTGGTTCAGCCGGACGACGTCATGGCGGCGGCCTGCGCGATGTTGTCGGTCTTCATTCGCGAACCGGAATTCCAGGGCCAGACGAAGGAAAAGCTGTCGACACCCGATGCCCAACGCCTCGTCGAAAATGTCGTGCGCGATCATTTCGATCATTGGCTCGCGGAAAACCCGCAGGAAGCCGACAAGCTCCTCCTGTTCGCGATCGACCAGGCGGAAGACCGGCTCAAACGCCGGCAGGAAAAGGAAATCTCGCGCAAGGCCGCGACGCGCAAGCTGCGGCTGCCGGGCAAGCTTTCCGACTGCACGCGCGATGCGGCGGACGGCACCGAGATATTCCTCGTGGAAGGGGACTCCGCCGGCGGCTCGGCCAAGCAGGCGCGCGACCGCGAGACACAGGCGATCCTTCCCCTGCGCGGCAAGATTCTCAACGTGGCGAGCGCCGCGGCGGGGAAGCTCGAACAGAACCAGGAACTCGCCAATCTCGTGCAGGCGCTGGGTTGCGGCACGGGCGCGCGCTATCGCGATCAGGACCGCCGCTACGAACGCATCATCGTCATGACGGACGCCGACGTGGACGGTGCCCATATCGCGTCGCTTCTGCTCACCTTCTTCTATCGTGAAATGCCGCAGCTGATCTCGCGCGGCCATCTGTTCCTGGCGATGCCGCCGCTCTACCGCCTCGCGCAAGGCGCCAAGACCGAATATGCCCGCGACGACGCCCATCGCGAGGACCTGCTCAAGACCGTGTTCAAGGGCGCGGCGAAGGTTGAGGTGTCGCGGTTCAAAGGCCTGGGCGAGATGATGCCCGCCCAGCTCAAGGAAACCACGATGAAGCCCGGCGCTCGCACGCTGATCCGCGTCGACATCGCCGACGGAGAGGCCAAACAGACCGAGAGCCTCGTCGAACGGCTGATGGGCAAGAAACCCGAATTGCGGTTCCAGTTCATCCAGGAAAACGCCAAATTCGCGAAGGATGTCGATCTCTAGCCGTGCTTTCGCGCCGCAGACGCCCGAATTGTGAGGTTCGCGGCTTATTCCCTCATTGACTGTCAACAATTCTTACCTATGTTGCACTGCATGAGAGTCGGCGGCCGATCCGGGCTGCCGAGTGGGCGCGGAAATCATGCGCCCCATTAGGAGCGTATGACGAACGAAACGACTGCCGGCGCGGAAGCCGGCCTGGAAGAAGCCTCATTCAAATTCCTTCTTCGACCCTCACTCCAGCCTGCTGCAGATGCGCGTTTTGAGGACCTTGGGCTCTCGCCCGAGATCCTGAAGGCCGTCACCGAAAGCGGCTACACCACGCCCACGCCCGATCCAGGCGCAGGGCATCCCCGATGTCCTGAAGCGCCGGGACATCATCGGCATCGCGCAGACGGGCACCGGCAAGACCGCCTCCTTCACGCTGCCGATGATCGAGTTGCTCGCCCGCGGCCGCGCCAAGGCGCGCATGCCGCGCTCGCTGATCCTGGAGCCGACGCGCGAACTCGCGGCGCAGGTCGCCGAGAGCTTCGAGCGCTACGGCAAATACAACAAGCTTTCGATGGCGCTGCTGATCGGCGGCGTCTCGTTCGACGACCAGGACAAGCAAGCTCGATCGCGGCGTCGATGTGCTGATCGCCACGCCCGGCCGGCTGCTCGATCATTTCGAGCGCGGCAAGCTGATGCTGAGCCAGGTCCAGATCCTCGTCATCGACGAAGCCGACCGCATGCTCGACATGGGCTTCATCCCCGACGTCGAGCGCATCTGCAAGCTGATCCCGTTCACGCGGCAGACGCTGTTCTATTCGGCGACCATGCCGCCGGAGATCCAGCGCCTGACCGAACAATTCCTGCACAATCCCGTCCGCGTCGAAGTCTCGCGCCCGGCCACGACGGCGGACAACATCACCCAGGAAATCATCGCAGATTCCCGAACAACGACTGGGCCAAGCGCGAAGCATTGCGCCGGCTCGTCCGCGACAATCCGGTCAAGAACGCGATCGTGTTCTGCAACCGCAAGCGCGACGTGGACGTGGTCGCCAAATCGCTCCAGAAACACGGCTTCTCGGCGGCGCCGCTGCATGGCGATCTGGACCAGTCGGTGCGCACGCGCACGCTCGAAGCGTTCAAGAACGGCGAAGTCCGCCTGCTGGTCGCCAGCGACGTGGCCGCACGCGGTCTCGATATTCCCGCCGTGTCGCACATCTTCAATTTCGACGTGCCGTTCCATGCCGACGATTACGTCCACCGCATCGGCCGCACCGGCCGTGCCGGACGGTCGGGCCACGCCTATATGCTGGCGAGCGGGCGCGACGCCAAGCAGGTGGAAGCGATCGAACGGCTGATCGGCCTGCCGATCGCCAAGCGCGTCATGGAAAATCTCGAAGTGCGCGAAGACCGGCCCGATCATCACAACCGCGATCCCCATCGCCGCAACGGGCGCGACCGCAATCGTGGCCAAGATCGCCGGCCGCACGAACACAAGCCAGCCGAAGCGCGCGCACCTGCCCCGCAACCCGAAGCTCCGCGACACGTCGAGCCGCCGCGCCGCGAACAGCAACCTCAAAGGCATCAGCAGAAGCCGCAGGCTGCAAAGCCCGCACCCCGCCACGCGGAGCCGGAACGCAGCGACGTGAATCAGCTGCCGGCGTTTCTGCTACGGCCGATCAATCTGCCGAAAACCGAAAAGCCGGCCAAACCGCCCAAGCGCAAGGACGCCGGCGCGGAAGTTTAAGCGAGCCACGCCGTGCTCAGCGCTTGATCTGGCCGTCCATCATTTTCTGGATCTTCTCGCCATAAGGCGGCCGCATCATCGCGGTCACGTCCATTTTCGCCTGCTGGAACACCGCCTTGGCGTGGCTGAAGGTGCGGAACCCGTCGATGCCGTGATAGGCGCCCATGCCCGACGGACCGATGCCGCCGAACGGCAGATCTTCCATGCTCACATGCATCACCACGTCGTTGATGGAGACGCCGCCCGAGGTGGTGCGGTTGACGACATGCGATTGTTCGGCGGAATCGGCGCCGAAATAATAGAGGCCCAGCGGACGGGGATGCCCGTTCACATAACCGATCGCCTCTTCCACCGTGTCATAGGTCTTGATCGGCAATAGCGGCCCGAAAATCTCGTCTTTCATGATCTTCATGTCGTCGGTCGGATTGAGGACGAGGGTCGGCGGGATCTTGTGATAGGGCTGCTGGCGGAAATCCTCCTTCGCGGGATTGAGCACCACGATTTCCGCGCCCTTCGAGGCCGCATCGTCGAGATATCCCATCAGCCGGTCGTAATGGCGCTGGTTGATGACCGAGGTATAGTCGGGATTGTCCTTCAGCGTGGGGAACATCGTCGAGATCGCGCCCTCTGCGGCGCTGACGAATTCGCGCGCCTTGTCTTTCGGCACGAACACGTAGTCGGGCGCGAGGCAGATCTGCCCCGCATTGAGCGTCTTGCCCATCATCACGCGCTTGGCGGTCAAAGCCATGTCCGCGGATTTACCGACGATGACGGGCGACTTGCCGCCCAGTTCCAGCGTCGTCGGCACGAGATTTTCCGCGGCCGCCCGCATCACGTGATAGGCGATCGAGGTCGCGCCCGTGAACAGTAGATGGTCGAACGCCAGTTTGCTGAACGCGGCGCCCACTTCCGGACCGCCCGTGAACACCGCCACTTCGGTTTCGTCGAAGGCCGAGCGGAACATGCGCTCCATCAGTTCCGAGGTGCGCGGCGTGAATTCCGACGGCTTGATCATGGCGCGGTTGCCGGCCGCGAAGATGCCCGCGAGCGGCGTGAAGGTGAGATTGACGGGAAAATTCCACGGCGAGATGACGCCCACGACGCCTTTGGGCTGATATTCGACATAGGCTTTGGCGCCGAACAGGCCCAAGAGCGCGGGCGCCACCTTTCGCTTCTCGCGCTTCATCCAGCCGCGCAAATGTTCCTTGGCGTGCTTGAGCGGCCCCAAAGAGCCGGAAACATCCGTCAGCAGCGTGGCGTGGACGGAGCGATGGCCGAAATCTTCGCGCAGCGCGTCGGCAATGGAATCCTTGTGGCCCACGATCAGCGCGATGGCGCGGTCGAGCCATTCGATCCGCTTCTCGGCGCTGGGCGGGCCGTCCTTGATATGCGCCTGCTTCTGCCGCTCGAGGACGCTGTTCATGCGCGCCTCGGCGCTTCCGGCGGTTGCGGCCGCTCCGGGGTTGCCCGGCCTTGCTTCTGCGACGCTCATGAATCCCTTCCTTTCGGGCCGCCGGCTGGTAAACGCGACGACCGCCCTGGTGACGCTTTGTCAATTAGATCAGTCCCTCATGCGACCGGCAACCCGGCCGTTTAAGAGTTTGTTACGACCCCACTACGCATGATCCCTGACGTGACGGGCCAAGGCCCGGCAATGCTGGGGATATGCGGTGAGCGGCCAAGAGCGGGTCCAGGCGTTCGCAAAGACCGCGCTTGCCTTGATGGCGGAGCGCGAGGTCGCGCCCACGCCCGAAAATTTCCAGCTCTTTTACGCCTTCACCGCCGGCGAGAACCCCGCCGTGTCGCGGGTGCTGGGCGACATGATTTCCCACCGCAGCGAATTTCCCCAGGCGGTCCTCGACGATTTGCGCAACCGCTTCTTCAGTTCCGCGCGGATGGAAGCCACCGTTGAAACCCTCGGCACCGAAATCACCGGCGCCGTCAATTCCGTGCTGCAAAAACTTGCCAATGCCGAGCGGGACACGGTCGCCTATGGCCGCACCTTGTCGGAGGCGAGCGGCGAATTGGGCGGCGGCCAATCGCCGGCCGAAATGCGCAAACTTGTCGACGGCCTCCTCGGCGCCACGCAGGCGATGGAAGCCCGCACCAAGAACCTCGAAGCGGAATTGCAGCGCTCCGCCCACGAAGTGAGCGAGCTCAAGACCAAGCTCGACGACGTCCGCAAGGAAAGCCTGACCGATCCGCTCACCGACATTCCAAACCGCAAGGCATTCGATCTCGAACTCAACCAGGCCGTCGAATGGGCGCACAAGCACAGCGAACCGCTGTCGCTCTTCATGTGCGACATCGACCATTTCAAGAATTTCAACGACACCTGGGGACACCAGACCGGCGATCAGGTGCTCCGCCTGGTCGGCACATTGCCTCTCGGAAAACGTCAAAGGCCGCGATACGGCGGCGCGCTATGGCGGCGAGGAATTCGCCGTCATCCTGCGCCAGACGCCGCTCGAAGCGGCGATGCGTCTCGCCAACCAGATCCGCTCCAATGTCGAAAGCAAGAAGCTGGTGAAGCGCTCCACCGGCGACATTCTGGGCACCATCACCATCTCGATCGGCGTGTCGCAGCTTGCAGCGGGCGAAACACCGGCCTCGCTGATTCAACGGGCCGATGCATGCCTCTACGAAGCCAAGAATTCGGGCCGCAATTGCGTCAAGAGCGACGCCAGGAGCCGGCTCACCGAAGAAGTCGTGGCGGCCTGATCGTCCGCTTTCCTGCCCGCGCCCGCCCGCCTATGCTCGCCCCTGGAACATTCAGGGGTTTGCCATGCGAAAGGACTACGATCGCGCCTATCTGACAGCGCACGGCGAAGTCGCCGTTCTCACGCTCAACCATCCCGAGGCGATGAACGCCGCATCGATGAAAATGCTGCGCGGGCTCGGCGCGGCGCTGGACGACATCGAAAAACCGGACAGCGGCTTTCGCGCCATCGTGATGACGGGAGAGGGCCGCGGTTTCTGTTCGGGCGCCAATCTCTCGGAGGTTCCCGAAGAACGCGCGGCGCAAGGCGGCGTCGGCTCCGCGCTCGAAACGGGTTATCATCCGTTCCTGCGCCGCCTGCGCGACCTGAAGATGCCGTTCATCACCGCCGTCAACGGCGCCGCGGCAGGCGTGGGAATGAGCATTGCGTTGATGGGCGATCTCGTTCTCGCCGCGCGCTCCGCCTATTTCCTCCAGGCCTTCGCGCGCATCGGCCTGGTGCCCGACGGCGGATCGACCTGGCTGTTGCCGCGGCTCGTCGGCCTCGCCCGCGCCAAGGAATTGTCGCTGCTGGCCGAAAAACTGCCCGCGGAAACTGCGCTTGCCTGGGGTCTCATCAATCGCGTCTACGATGACGGCGCGTTGCTCGACGAAGCGATGACGCTCGCCCATCGGCTGGCCCAGGGACCGACGCAGTCGCTGGCCGCCATCCGCCGCCTTTATTGGGAAAGCCCGCACAATTCCTATGAGGTCCAGCTCGATCTGGAGCGCCAAACGCAGCAGCGCGCCGGAAAGACCGAAGATTTCGTGGAAGGGGTCACTGCCTTTCTGCAGAAGCGCCCGGCGAAGTTCAAAGGCAAATAAAGCTGCGTTAACTGCAATTCATCTGGTCGCAGGGGTGTGACTTGCGCCAGCCGCTAAAGTGCGGCCCAATCGGCCCTCAACGATCCATCGGCCGGTTCCGTTCCAGGGACACGAGCGGCCGTCCGGCATATTCACAGCAGGAGTTCATTCAATGCGACGCAGTCTGATTGCGCTCGCCGCGCTCGTGAGCACGGCATGCGTGGCTTTGAGCGTAAGCGCGGCTTCGACGGAGCCGACCGGACACACGCAGCTCGGTTCGTGGGGCGTCGATCTCGCGTCCATGGACAAGAGCGTGAAGCCCGGCGACGACTTCTTCCTCTACGTCAACGGCAACTGGCTCAAGACCGCGCAAATTCCGCCGGATCATTCCAGCACGGGCTCGTTCCAGGATCTGCGCATCCTCAGCGAAAAGCGGATGAGCGAACTCGTCGCCGGTCTCGACGCAAAGCCCTACGGCCAGCTCAACGACGAAGAGAAGAAGCTGCGCGATTTCTATGACGCATTCCTCGACCAGAAGCAGATCGATTCGCGCGGGCTCGCGCCGGCGCAGAAGGACCTCGACGCGATCGCCGCCGCCAAGACGCTCGACGACGTCGCGCGCCTCATGGGCACGCCACGACTGAACCTGGATGGCCCCTTCGAAGAAGGCATCAGCGTTGACGACAAGAACTCGAACGCCTACGCCATCGAACTCGCCCAATCCGGGCTCGGCCTGCCGAACCGCGACTATTACTCGCGCGACGACAAGGACATCGCCGCCACCCGCGACGCTTACAAGAAATATCTCGCGGACATGCTCACGCTGGCGGGCGATACCGACGCCGGCACGCGCGCCGCTGCGATCTTCGCGCTCGAGACCGACATCGCGAAGGTGCAGTGGGCCAACGCGGATCGCCGCGACGAGGACAAAGTCTACAATCCGATGCTGTTCCCGGATTTGAAGAAACTGGCGCCGCAATTTCCCTGGGACGCCTATTTCGCGGCCGGCAATCTTCCGACAACCGGACCGCACGGCGACCGCATCGTGATCGTGAATGAGAAATCCGCGTTTCCGAAGCTGGCCGCGATCTTCGCGGCGACGCCGGTTTCGGTCTGGCGCGATTATCTGACGGTGCGCTACCTACACCAATACTCCGCCTATCTGCCCAAGAAAGTCGACGACACGGATTTCGCCTTCTACGGAACCGTTATCCAGGGCAACCCGCAGCAGCTCGACCGCGGCACGCGCGGCGTCCATCTGCTGGACACGATGATCGGCGAAGCGCTGGGCAAGCTCTATGTCGCCAAATATTTCCCGCCGGCGGCGAAAGCGCGGGCGGAAGAACTCGTGGGCAATTTGCTCAAGGCCTATGACGCCGACATCCGCGTGCTTCCCTGGCTGACGGAAGCGACGCGCCAGAAGGCTCTCGAAAAGCTGCACAAATTCACACCCCATATCGGCTATCCCGACACATGGCGCGACTATTCGGCCTATGTCGTGTCGCGCGACGATCTCCTGGGCGACGTTCAGCGCGGCCAGCAGTTCGAGTGGAACCGCCAGTTGAAGCGCCTCGACGATCCCGTCGACAAGGCCGAGTGGGGAATGCGGCCGCAGACGGTGAACGCCTATTACAACCCGCCCTTCAACGAGGTCGTGTTCCCGGCCGCGATCCTGCAGCCGCCCTTCTTCGATCCCAATGCCGACGACGCCGTGAACTATGGCGGCATCGGCGCGGTCATCGGCCACGAAATCAGCCACGGCTTCGACGACCAGGGTTCGAAATACAATGGCGACGGCAATCTGGTGAATTGGTGGACCGACGAAGACCGCAAGAACTTCGAGGGCAAGACCAAGGCCTTAGGTGCCCAATATGACAGCTACGAACCGCTGCCCGGGCTGCACATCAACGGCGCGTTCACGATGGGCGAGAACATCGCCGATCTCGCCGGCATCTCGATCTCCTACAAGGCCTACCACATCGCGCTGGGCGGAAAGCCGGCGCCGGTGCTGGACGGCTTGACGGGCGATCAGCGCTTCTTCCTGTCCTACGGCCAGATCTGGCGCGCCAAGATGCGTGACGGCGCGTTGCGGGCCCAGGTGCTTTCGAACGAGCATAGCCCGCCGCAATACCGCGCGGACGGCGTGACGCGGAATGTCGATGCCTGGTACGCGGCGTTCGACGTGAAGCCCGGCGACAAATTCTACCTGCCGCCCGAGCAACGCGTTCACATGTGGTAGGCCGCACCGAAGGAGATACGCCATGAAGACATGGGCCGTTGTTCTTGCAGGCGTTGCCTGCGTGGTTGCGGGCGTAGCGATCGCGCAGGCGCCCGGCGCTCACCCGACGTTCGGGAACTGGGGCGTCGATCTGACCAGCATGGACAAGAGCGTGAAACCCGGGGACGACTTCTTCATGTACGTCAACGGGAATTGGGTGAAGACGGCCGTCATTCCGCCCGACCGCACGCGTACGGGCTCGTTCGACGATCTCGTGCTGCTCAGCGAAAAGCGCATGGGCGAACTCGTGGCGGGAATCGAGGCCAAGCCCGTTGCGCAGCTTTCCGATGAAGAGAAAAAGCTGCGCGACCTCTACGACGCGTACACCGATACCGCTGCCATCGAAGCGGCCGGCCTGAAGCCGGTCAAGAAAGACCTCGCCTATTTCGCCTCGCTCAAAACGCGCGACGACGTGGCCCGCGCGATGGGATCGCAGGGACGCGGCACGATGAGCATCTTCGGAACCCGCATCGCGCCGGATGCCAAAAATCCCGGCATCTATGTGATGAATGTGGGGCAAGCCGGCCTCGGCATGCCGGACCGCGACTATTATCTGCGCGACGACAAGACGCTCGCCGCGGCGCGCGACGCCTATCGCGCCCATATCGCCGCCATGCTGGGCCTCGCCGGCGCAAAAGACGCCGCAATGCGCGCCGACGCCGTGTTCGCCTTCGAAACCGAAATCGCCAAGGCGCAATGGCCGGCCGCGGACCGGCGCGACGCCAACAAGACCTACAATCCCATGACCGTCGCGCAACTGACGGCGTTCGCGCCCGGCTTTGACTGGGCGGCGTTCTTCGATGCCGAGGGCCTGTCGGCCCAGGGGCCGCATGGCGACCGGATCGTGGTCGTCCGCGAGAACACGGCGTTTCCGGCCATGGCGAGCGCCTTTGCGGCGGCGCCCATGTCCGTGCTGCGCGACTACCTGACCGTGCACTACCTCGACAACATGTCGGCGTACCTGCCCAAGGCGTTCGACGACGCCTATTTCGATTTCTACGGCAAGACGCTGAACGGAACGGCCGCGCAACTGCCCCGCGACATCCGCGCCGTGCATCTGCTCGATCAGCGCCTTGGCCACCCGCTGGGCAAGCTTTACGTCGCCAAATATTTCCCGCCGGAATCGAAGGCCAAGGTCGAAGCGCTGGTCGGCAACATCCTCAAAGCCTATGACGCCGACATCCGTTCGCTCACCTGGATGACGGCGGCCACCCGCGAAAAGGCATTGGACAAGCTCCATCTGTTCACGCCGCATGTCGGCTATCCCGACAAATGGCGCGATTATTCGGGGCTCGAGATCAAGCGCGACGACCTGATCGGCGATATCGAGCGCAGCGACATGTTCGAATGGCGTTACCGGCTTGACCGCATCGACCAGCCGGTCGATCGCGGCGAATGGAACATGACGCCGCCGACGATCAACGCCTATTACACGCCCACCTTCAACGCGATCTTCTTCCCGGCCGCGATCCTCCAGCCGCCGTTCTTCGACCCCAACGCGGACGACGCGGTGAACTATGGCGGCATCGGCGCGGTGATCGGCCACGAGATCAGCCACGGCTTCGACGATCAGGGTTCGAAATATGACGGCAGCGGCATGCTGCGCAGCTGGTGGACGGACGAAGACCTCAAGAATTTCGAGGCGCGCACGTCTGCGCTGGGCAAGCAATATGACGGCTACGAGCCCCTGCCCGGCTTCTTCGTCAACGGCAAGCTCACGATGGGCGAGAACATCGCGGATCTCGCGGGCATCTCTATTTCATACAAGGCCTATCACATTGCGCTGGGCGGCAAGGAAGCGCCCGTGCTGGACGGCTATACGGGCGATCAGCGCTTCTTCCTGTCCTACGGACAGATCTGGCGCGGCATCTATCGCGACGGCGCGATGCGGGTGCAGGTGTTGTCGAACCCGCACAGCCCGCCGCAATTCCGCGCCGACGGCGCCACGCGCAATGTCGATGCCTGGTACGCGGCATTCGACGTGAAACCCGGCGACAAATATTACCTGCCGCCGGACCAGCGCGTACACATGTGGTGAGGATCGGGCCGCGGGCGTCCTGCCCGCTTTGACTATGCGGGCGGGATGCCCGCGGTCCAAACTTATTTGCGCGCTTTCTTGACGAGCTTGCGGCGCTTCTTCTGGACGGTGGGCCAAGCCGACGCGACCTCATACGCCGCCCGCGCCCATTTCGCGAGTTCCTCCGGTTCGTCGTAAAGCCGGTCCGGGATCGCATACCAGGTCGTGACGACCGTTTCCCCCGTGCTGTGCTTCTTGAACGAAAACGGCTCGGTGCGTTCGGCGAGAAACGCCTTTCGCGTGGTTTCGTCGGTTTTGAAGAATATCCGGTCGTCGAAAACCATGCCGATCATGATCTCGCCCGCATAAATCCCTTCGCCGCCGAAAAAGCGGCGAAGCACGACGGGCGCAAATTCCTGGAACAGATCGTCGAAGCGGTGCGGGTCGGATTTCGTCACGACCGCCCTCCGCGCATTCAGTCCGCCTTGGCCGGCGTGATCGAGACGGACTCGCCGCAGCCGCAGGCGGCGGTCTGGTTCGGATTGTTGAACACGAACCGCGCGGCGAGCTTGTCACGCACGAAATCCATCTCGGTGCCGATCAGGAACATGATCGCCTTGGGATCGATGAACACCTTCACGCCCTTGTCTTCGACCACTTCCTCGAAGGGCTGCGGCGCGTCGGCATAGTCCATCGTGTAGCTCATGCCCGCGCAGCCGCCATTGACGACGCCCACGCGCACGCCCGCATAGCGGCCTTCCGCGTCCGCTATGATGTCGCGGATGCGCGCGGCCGCGGCGTCGCTGAGCCGGACGGCCTTGGGGCGCTCGCGCTTTGGTCTCGTCTGGGTGCTTACGGTTTCCATCAGTACATGTTCAGTTCGAGTTTCGCTTCTTCGCTCATCCGCTCCGGCGTCCAGGGCGGATCGAACACCATGTTGACCGTGATCTCGCCGATCCCCTCCACGCCTTCCAGCGCGGATTTGACCATGCCGGGCATCTCGCCCGCGACCGGACAGCCCGGCGCGGTCAGGGTCATGTCCACGATCACGTCCTTGTTGTCGGCCACGTCCACCTTATAGATAAGCCCGAGTTCGTAGATGTCCACCGGGATTTCCGGGTCGAACACGGACTTGAGCGCGGTCACCAGTTTGGCCGTGAACTGTTCCAGCTCCTCCGGCGAAAGATTCGAGCCCCCGGCGGCGATCTCGGCGCGCAGCGGTTCGGCGTTCATGGGGCGTTAACGGGCGCGCCGTCCTCCAATGCCGATTTCATCGTGTGCCAGGCGAGCGTGGCGCATTTGACCCGCATGGGGAACGCCGACACGCCCGCCATCACGTCCAGATGTTCGCGGTCGGAGGCGGGAATGGCGCTCGCATCCTCCCCTTTCACCAGATGCAGGAAGCCGCCCATCAGCTCTTCGGCCTCGCCCGCCGTGCGGCCCTTGACGAGATCGGTCATCAACGAGGCCGAGGCCTGCGAAATGGCGCAGCCTTTGCCTTCGAAGGAAATGTCCGCGATGCGCCCGGCATCGTCGACCCGCAGATAGACCTTCACCCGGTCGCCGCAGAGCGGATTGTAGCCCTCGCCGACATGGTTCGCGCCTTCCATCGCGCCGAAATGGCGCGGATGGCGGCTGTGATCGAGGATCACCTCCTGATAAAGCTCGCGAACCGACTCGTCCATCACAGCATCAACCCAGAATCTTGCGCGCCTTATGCAGCGCCCCGACCAGCGCGTCCACTTCCTCACGCGTATTGTAGAGCGCAAACGAGGCGCGCGTGGTGGAGGCGACGCCGAGACGCTCCATCAGCGGCTGGGCGCAATGATGCCCGGCGCGCACCGCCACGCCTTCCCGATCCAATATGGTGGCGAGGTCGTGCGCATGCATCCCCTCGGCCTCGAAAGACAGGATCGCGCCCTTGCCCGGGGCGCGGCCCACGATGCGGACCCAGTTGAACTCTTCCAGCGCAGCCGTTGCCCGCGCGAGCAGGTCCCGCTCATGGGCGGCCGCGGCGGTCCGGTCGATCGCGGCCAGATAGTCGATGGCTGCGGCAAGGCCTATCGCCTCGACGATCGGCGGCGTGCCCGCCTCGAAGCGCGCCGGCGGATCGGCATAGGTGACATTGTCGCGCGTCACCTCCCGGATCATTTCGCCGCCGCCGTTGAACGGCCGCATCGCCTTCAGATGGGCGCGCTTCCCATAGAGAGCGCCGATGCCCGTCGGGCCATAGAGCTTGTGGCCGGTCAGCGCATAAAAATCGACATCGAGGGCGCGCACGTCGACAATTTCATGCACGGCGCCCTGGCAGCCGTCGGCCAGCACGGGCACGCCCTTCGCATGTGCACGCGCCGCGATCTCCTTCAGCGGCGCGACGGTGCCCAGCACGTTCGACATATGGGCCACGGCGACCAGTTTGGTCTTCGGCCCGATCGCGGCGTCAGCGGCGCCCGCGTCGAGCGAGCCGTCATCGGCCACGTCCACCCATTTGAGAACGGCGCCCTGGCGCTCGCGCAGGAAATGCCAGGGCACGATGTTCGAGTGGTGCTCCATCACGCTGAGCACGATTTCGTCGCCCGGCTGGATGCGGGGCGCGAGGTAGGAATAGGCGACCAGGTTGATCGCTTCGGTGCCGCCTTTGGTGAAGACGATCTCGTCCTCAGGGGCCGCGTTGAGGAAGCGCCGCACCGTTTCGCGCGCCGCTTCATAGCGCCCGGTCGCCGCGGCAGACAGATAATGCACGCCGCGATGGACGTTGGCGTATTCCGTCGTCGCGAAATGCCGCATCGCGTCGAGCACCTGATCCGGCTTCTGCGCCGAGGCGGCGTTGTCCAGATAGACGAGCGGCTTGCCGTAAACCTCGCGCGACAGGATGGCGAAATCGCCGCGGAGTTTGTACGGGTCGAAGCGCGTCGCCGCTTTCATGTTCGCGGGCGCGTTCATGGCTGCGCCTCCATGGCATGCGCGAGACCCTGCTCCACGAAATTCCACACCGCCGCGCGGATATCTTCCTGCCCGATCTCGTCGACCGCTTCTTCGAGGAAGCCCCGGATCAGCATCGCGCGCGCTTCCGGTTCGGGAATCCCTCGCGAGCGCAGATAAAACAGCGAATCCGCATCAAGATCGCCGACCGCCGCGCCATGCGCGCACTTCACGTCGTCGGCATAGATTTCGAGTTCGGGCTTCAGATCGGCTTCCGCCCGCCCGCCCAAGAGCAGCGCCTTCGCCGTCTGGCGGCTGTCGGAGCCGTTGGCGCCTTCGCGCACCGTGATCTTGCCCTGATAGACCGCGCGCGAATTGCCGCTCGCCACGTTCTTGAACAATTGCCGGCTGGTCGTCTTACGGGCGGCATGATCGATATGGGTGGTGATGTCGGCGTGCAAGTCGCCGCCCAGCGCGCTGACGCCGCTCAATTCGGCCTCGGCGCCTTCGCCATCGAGCACGATCGAAAGCTCCGTCCGCGACAGCCTTGCGCCCATTTGGGAGAAATGCGCGCGGTAATGCGCGTTCGCCGCCACCGCAACGTCGATATCTTCGTTTTGCAGCGAATCCGGTCCGCGACCGGCGAGCCGCACATGCGCGAGGCGTGCGCCCCGATCGAGCACAATTTCCATGCCGAGGTTAAAGAACGACTGCTCCTCATGCGTCTCCAGCAACGTCAACCCGGCGCCTTCCTCCAGCACGATCAGGACACGGGCCTGATTGGCCATGCCTTCGTCGCGGCCGGAATCGAGAAACCGGAGATGGAACGGCACGGATATCTGCACGCCGCTTCGAACGCGAAGGGCAAGTCCGCCCCGCATCAATGCCAGCGACGCATTCCGCATCGAATCCGTTTGCGCCAATGTGCCCAGATGTTTCGAGACCCATTCGGGCGCGCTTTTGTCCACCGAACCGAGATCGTACAGCTCCGTGCCTTCCGGTAGGGAAAGACCGCGGACGCCGCTTTGCTGAAGCATGCCACCGGCAATCGACACCTCGGATCCAGCCAACCGGGAAAATGGTCCCCTGTCCGACGGATGGCGGTCGCCGGCCGGCGCGAACGGCTTCGGCGTTTCCAGAGCATTGCGCAGGTCGGAATATTTCCACGCCTCGATGCGCCGGTGCGGGACGCCGTTCGCCCGCACGATCCTGATCGCTTCGGCGCGACGCGCATCGAGCCACGGCACGCCCGCGCCGGGCAGCTCCGCCGCATGCGCCGCGAAATCTTCCAGGAATGGATTTGCCGCTGTCGCGCGCGTGCTCATGCCGCATCCTTCGCGATGCCGGCATAGCCATTCGCTTCGAGCTCGTGCGCGAGTTCCTTGCCGCCTTCGGCGACGATCCGGCCATTCGCCAGGACATGCACGCGGTCGGGCACGATGTATTCGAGCAGGCGCTGATAATGCGTGATGACGAGCATGGCACGGTCGGGCGCCCGCAACGCATTGACCCCGTCGGCCACCAGCTTGAGCGCGTCGATGTCGAGGCCCGAATCCGTCTCGTCCAGCACCGCGAGCAGCGGCTCGAACAGCGCCATCTGCACGATCTCCAGCCGCTTCTTCTCGCCGCCGGAAAATCCCACATTGAGCGGACGCTTGAGCATCTCCTCGGGCACTTTCAGCGCGGTCGCCTTCTCGCGCACCAGCCGCAACACGCTGACCGCATCGAGTTCGCTCTCTCCGCGCGCACGGCGTTGCGCGTTGAGCGCGGTCTTGAGGAATGTCAACGTGGTGACGCCGGGAATCTCCACCGGATATTGCAGCGCCAGGAAAATGCCCTTTGCCGCGCGCGCTTCGGTCGACAGCGCGGCGAGGTCTTCGCCCCGAAAGAGGATGCGCCCTTGCGTGACCTCATAGCCGGCGCGGCCTGCCAGCGCATAGGACAGCGTCGACTTGCCCGAGCCGTTCGGCCCCATGAGCGCATGCACTTCGCCCGCGCCCACGGAGAGGTTCAATCCCTTGAGGATCTCCTTGCCGCCGACGGCGACGTGGAGGTTTTCGATTTCCAACATTCTTCTCAGACCTTCCGGACCAAACCAACACATGTCATTCCCGCGAAAGCGGGAACCCAGTCAGCCCGCGTCTGCGGGCTGAATAATTTTTCAACGGAGCGGACAATCGGACGAGTCGCTCGCGCTCGCCGACGCTCGCGCACTGGGTTCCCGCTTTCGCGGGAATGACACGCATGGGTGCTGCAGATGCGCTCGCTCATCCCACGCTGCCTTCCAGGCTGATGCCGACCAGTTTTTGCGCTTCCACCGCGAACTCCATCGGCAATTGCTGCAGCACTTCCTTGCAGAAGCCGTTGACGATCAGCGCCACGGCTTCCTCCGGATCGATGCCGCGCGAGGTGCAATAGAACAGCTGATCGTCGGCGATCTTGGACGTCGTCGCCTCGTGCTCGATGCGCGCCGACGGATTGCGGCTTTCGATATAGGGCACGGTGTGCGCGCCGCATTTCCCACCGATGAGCAGCGAATCGCACTGCGTATAGTTGCGCGCGTTCTCGGCCCGGGGATGGACGCTCACGAGTCCGCGATAGGTATTCTGGGCGCGGCCCGCGCTGATGCCCTTGGAAATGATCCGCGAGCGCGTGTTGCGCCCCAGATGGATCATCTTGGTGCCGGTATCGGCCTGCTGGTAATTGTTGGTGATGGCGATGGAATAGAACTCGCCGACCGAATTGTCGCCGCGCAGGATGCAGCTCGGATATTTCCAGGTGATGGCCGAGCCCGTTTCCACCTGCGTCCAGGAAATCTTCGAGTCGCGGCCGCGGCAATCGCCGCGTTTGGTGACGAAATTGTAGATGCCGCCGCGGCCTTCCTCGTCGCCCGGATACCAGTTCTGCACGGTGGAATATTTGATCTCCGCGCCGTCGAGCGCGACAAGCTCCACCACGGCCGCGTGAAGCTGGTTCTCGTCGCGCTTGGGCGCCGTGCAGCCTTCGAGATAGCTGACATAGGCGCCTTCGTCGGCGATGATGAGCGTACGTTCGAACTGGCCGGTCTCCGACGCGTTGATCCGGAAATAGGTCGACAATTCCATCGGGCAGCGCACGCCCTTGGGCACGTAGACGAACGAGCCGTCCGAGAACACGGCGGAATTGAGCGTGGCGAAGAAATTGTCGCTGACGGGGACGACCGAGCCCAGATATTTCTTCACCAGTTCGCCGTGATCGCGGATCGCTTCCGAGATCGGGCAGAAGATCACGCCCGCCTCGCCCAGCTTCTCCTTGAACGTCGTCGCGACGGACACGGAATCGAACACGGCGTCGACCGCCACGCCCGCGAGCAATTTCTGCTCGTGCAGCGGAATGCCGAGCTTCTCATAGGTCTCCAGCAGCTTGGGATCGACTTCGTCGAGGCTCAGCGGGCTTGGCGCCCGTCTTCGGCGCCGCGTAGTAGTAGACGAATTCTGGTAATCGATCTTCGGATAATGCACGCGGGCCCAATTGGGCTCGGTCATCTCGCGCCAGCGGCGAAAGGCGGCAAGCCGCCATTCCAGCATCCATTCGGGCTCGGTCTTCTTGGCCGAGATCATGCGCACCGCGCTCTCGTTGAGACCCTTGGGCGCGCGTTCCATTTCGATATCGGTGACGAAGCCGTATTTGTACTTCTCGCCCTGGAGGGCGGCGACTTTGTCGGTGGTTTCGCGGATGGCAGCCATCTCTACCTCACGCCGCCGCGCGCGAACGCACGCGCGCGACCAGCTTTGCCAGCGACGCGAGCGCCGCATCGGCGTCTTCGTCCGTGGAGTTCCAGCCGAAGCTGATGCGCAACGCCGAGCGCGCGAGATCTTCGGACACGCTCATCGCCTTCAGCACATGCGACGGCCTGACCTTGCCCGACGAGCACGCCGCGCCCGAACTCACCATCACGCCGTCGAGATCGAGCGCCATGACGGCCGTTTCGGCGGCAATGCCCGGCAGCGCGAAATTCGACGTGTTGCCGAGGCGCGGCGTCGCCGAACACGACCGCGTCCGGCGACAGATGCAGAAGCGCGCCCTCGAAACGATCGCGCAACGCCGCGATGCGGAACGATTGACCGAGGTCGCGCCGCGCTGCCGCCGCTGCGGCCCCGAAGCCTGCGATCCCGATTACGTTTTCCGTGCCCGCGCGCTTGCCGCGCTCCTGGCCGCCGCCCAGAATCTGCGCCGCGAACGGCGCGCCTTCCCTGACGATCAGCGCGCCGGCGCCCTGCGGCCCGCCCAGCTTGTGCGCGGCGAGCGAGAGGTAATCGGCGCCCAGCGCCGGAAAATCGATTTCGATCTTGCCCGCGGCCTGGATGGCGTCGACGAACAACAACGCGCCCGCGTCTTTCGCAAGCTTCGCAACTTCCGCAAGCGGCTGGATCGCACCCGTTTCGTTGTTGGCGAGCATGATCGCGACCAACGCGCGGCCCTTGCCCTCGCGCAGCAGCACGCGCAATTCGCCCAGATCGACTACGCCGTCTTTCGTCACCGGAACGATTGCCAAACGCACGCCCGGCACGCGCTCGGCAATCGCCGTGGCGTTGGCGAGCGCGGAATCATGTTCGATGGCCGAAACGAACAGCCGCGTGATCCGCGCCTCGGCGCTCGCCGCGCCCTCTACTGCACCCCACAGCGCCAGTGCATTGGCTTCCGTGCCGCCGCCGGTGAAGATGACATCTTCGGCGCGCGCATGGACGAGAGCTGCGATCTGTTCGCGCGCGGTCTCCGACGATTCCCCGCGCCGCGCGCCCTGCTCCGTGTACGGAGGAAGGATTGCCGTTTGTGCCGAGCGCGCGCCCCATCGCGGCCCGCGCCTCGGGGCGCAAAGGCGAAGTCGCATTGTGATCTAGGTACGCCATGGCGATACGATCCAAACGGCTTCAGGCCGCTTCGCGCGCGTCGGGTTTGGCCTCGCAGGGCCGCGTGCGGCCCAGCACGCGCCGTTCCACCACGTCGGCCAGCGAAACCGACGCGAGGAATACGTGAATCTGCCGCCCGAGTTCTTCCCACAGATCGTGCGTCACGCAGCGCGTGGTCGTTCCCGTGCAGCCCTTGGGACTTCCCGGCGTGCAGCGCATAGCCGTGATCGGCTCGTCCACCGCCACAATGATGTCAGAGATGCGCACATCGCCCGAAGGCCGGCTCAGCCGATAGCCGCCGCCGGGCCCGCGCACGCTCCGCACGAGGCCGCCCTTGCGCAGCTTCGCGAACAATTGCTCCAGATAGGACAGCGAGATTTCCTGGCGTTTGGCGATTTCCGCCAGCGACACGGGCCTTGTGCCGCCCTCGTGACCCGCCAAATCCGCCATCGCCATCACCGCATAGCGGCCCTTGGTGCTCAGCCTCACAGCTCTTCACTCCAGAAACCCGGCAATTCCGTGCTTGCGTCCGGGGGGTCGCTTCGGTGTAAGAAGCGGACCCGCATGCAGCAGGTATTGCGGGCGTTGATCTACCCGATATAGATTCTCCGACTAGCGTGGTCAAGAATTGAGCGCCGCGACCTTGTATCGAGATTATATCTCATTGAATTTACAGCACTTTTTTCAAAGTGTGATGACCCCTAATACCGACTATTCCGGTCGGAAGACAGGGTTGCCGGCCATGGAAAGAAGTCCGTCCGATGCCTGACATCATCCTTCCAGGTCCTGCCGGACGAATCGAAGCCCGTTATCAGCGCCAAAAAACGCCCGGCGCGCCGATGGCTTTGGTGCTGCATCCCCATCCGCAATTTGGCGGAACGATGAACAATCCGCTGGTCTACGATCTCTTCCACATGTTCCACCGGCTCGGCTGCACCACCGTGCGATTCAATTTCCGCGGCGTGGGGCGCAGCCAGGGCACGTTCGACTCGGGCGCCGGCGAATTGTCGGATGCCGCCGCGATTCTCGATTGGATGAACACGCTCTATCCCAATCCCTCTTTCGTCTGGGTTTGCGGCATTTCGTTCGGCGCGTGGATCGGCATGCAGCTTCTGATGCGCCGCCCCGAGATCACGGGCTTCATCTCCATCGCCCCGCCCGCCAGCATGTACGATTTCGCATTCTTGGCGCCCTGCCCCGCGTCAGGCCTGATGGTCCACGGCACCAAGGACCAGGTCGTGCCGGAAGCGGACGTGCAGAAACTGGTGGATCGCCTGTCGGCCCAGAAGGGCATCAAGGTCACCTACGACAAGATCGAAGGCGCGAACCATTTCTTCGACAAGCACGAGGCGGAGGTGGTCGAATCCGTCGAGGCCTATGTGTCGAAGGCGATGGGCATCAAGACCGACGCCGACGAAGACTGATCGTCGCCGCCCCGAACCACCTGCGAGTTGATGGCATGCCCGGCGCGCCCAATTCTTTCAAATCGGACTTCCTGCGCACCTTCGTGGTGCGCGGCGCCTATTACGATTGTTCGGCGGCGGAAGACCTCGACGCTCTTTTTCAGAAAGAGCGCGTCACGGCCTATATCGGCTTCGATTGCACGGCGTCCTCCATGCATATCGGCAATCTCGTGCAGCTGATGACCCTGCGGCGGCTGCAGCAGGCGGGCCATCGCCCGATCCTGCTGATGGGCGGCGGCACCACCAAGCTCGGCGATCCCTCCGGCAAGGACGACGTGCGCAAGCTCCTGTCACCCGAGCAGATCGACGCCAACAAGAAAAGCATGGTGGCCGGCATCAGCCATCTGCTGAAATTCGGCGACGGGCCCAGCGACGCCATCATACTCGACAACGCCGAATGGCTCGACAGGCTCGAATACATTCCGTTCCTGCGCGACATCGGCCGCCATTTCTCCGTCAATCGCATGCTGACGATGGAGAGCGTGAAGATCCGGCTGGAGCGCGAGCAGGCGCTGTCGTTCCTGGAATTCAACTACATGGTCTGCCAAGCCTACGACTTCGTGGAGCTTTACAAGCGCTATGGCTGCCGCCTGCAATCCTGCGGCTCCGATCAATGGGGCAACGTCGTTAGCGGGATCGATCTCGGCCGCCGGGTCGAGAACGTGCAATTGTTCGGACTCTCCACGCCCCTGATCACGACGTCCTCCGGCGCGAAGATGGGCAAATCGGTTTCCGGCGCCGTCTGGCTCAATGCCGATATGCTGTCGCCCTACGATTATTGGCAGTTCTGGCGCAACACCGAGGACGCGGATGTCGGCCGCTTCCTGCGGCTGTTCACCGACATGCCGCTCGACGAAATCATGCGGCTCGAGAAGCTTGCCGGTGCCGAACTCAATGAAGCCAAGAAGATCCTGGCGACTGAGGCGACCGCGATGTGCCATGGCCGCAAAGCGGCGGACGCCGCCGCCGAAACCGCGCGGCGAACCTTCGAAGAAGGCGCGATCGCCGAAGGCCTGCCGACCTTCCCGCTCACCAAAATCCACGAAGGCCACGATTGGCTGGCCGAAGGGATCGCCGTGACGAAGCTGGCGCACATGGCGGGCCTGACGTCGTCCGCGGGCGACGCGCGCCGCCACATCGAAGGCGGCGGCTTGCGCGTCAACGACGTGCCGGTCACGGACGTGAAGGCGACGGTCGGCGCCGCCAACCTGACCGCCGAAGGCGTGATCAAGCTGTCGGTCGGCCGCAAGAAGCACGTGCTCGTCAGGCCCGTCTGACGGACGTCACTGCGTTTTTTCGGAACCTGTCGTCGCGCTGGAATTGGCCTGGACCGGCGCCGCCGAGGGCGTTGCACCCTGGAAAATCCGGCGCAGGATTCCCGGCGCCAGCACCGAGAACGGATTCATGCTCACCTGCGGCTCGTCGGCGTTGCCGCTGGCGCGATAGGTTACGCCGATCAGGCCTTCGCCCTTCTTCGACACGAACACATTGCCCAGCACCGGAATTGCGCCCAGCACGCCGTTGATGCCGAAAAGCGGCGCCAGCGCGCCCTGCAATGCGATCTGGTTGTTGCGCCGGTCGACATAACCGTCGGCCGTGATGCCGAGCGACGGGCCCGACGCGCGCGCATCGCGGATGTCAACGACGTCGCCATGGATCGCGAACGGCATGTCGAGCTTGTCGATCACGATGCCCTGCCCCCGCATGAGATCGAGGAAGCCGCCGAACGAGCCCGACGAAAACACGCGGGTGAGGAAGGGCTGGTTCTCGATCGTAAAGTCCTCGATCATCAGCTTGCCGGCATATTCGACCGCGTTCGGATCCTTCTTCACGGCCGCGGCCATCGGCGGCATGGTGGCCGCGAGGCTGAGCTTGCCGCCCTTTGTGGCGGTCAATCCGAACAACCCCCTGAGCAAGAGGCTTGCATCGTCGGTCTGGACCGTCAGCCGCCGGTCGGTGTCGTTGCTCGATATGGCGCCGACGACCTGGGCCGATTTCGACAGCGAGCCCGACAGCGACAACGTGCGGGGGCGGTCGCCCTGGCCGCTCACGTCGAGCGCGAACGGCGAAAGTGTCACGCCGTCGCGCATCACGAATTTGTCGACGCGCACCTGGATGTGAAAGGGATCGTTGGTGGCGTCCGTCTTGCCGTTCGAGGTGGCATCGTTGGCGTTCGGATCGCGGCGTCCAAGCCCCGTGCCGTCGACGGATTTCCCCGTGAGCGACACATCGAGCCCCACGGCGGACGTACGCGTCATATTCACGGAGAAATCATTGGCGGTTCCCGCGCGCGCAAAGGGAATCTCGAGGTGGACGAGATTGCCGTTCGCATCGAAACCCACCGTGCCCTTGGCCGACAGTGCTGTGCCCGACACCGTGAAATTTTCCGTGCGCACGGCGCCGCTGCCGTCGAGTTTCGCGTCGATCTGCGCGGCCGCGGCGACGCCCGGCAATTTCTTGAAGTCGACCAGATCGAACGTGACCGTCGATGGCGTCAGGTCGAGGACGACTTCGGCGCGCTGGATCGTCCCGCGATGCCCCTCAAGCTGCGCCATGACGCCGACCGGTCCGGTGATGAAATTGCCGGACTGCATATTCAGCGCCGCCCGCGCATTGTCGTCGAGAAGACCTTTGAGGACCAGGTGCGTCGTGACGGGCCCCGGCGTCTTGAACAACTCGACCCAATCGACGCCCAAATTCGCGGCACCGAGAGCGACCGTTCCCGTCGCGTGAAGCGCCGCGTTGTCGACTGCGATATTCAGGGCGCCATTGGCGATTTTCGTGTGATCGCCAAGCGCAAGGGAAAGTCCCGTAATGTTTCCCTTTATCGCCAGGCCGATTTCGTCAAAGCCCACATTGTGTTTTGTCGGAACGTGAAATGCGAGATCGATCGCGGCCGTGCCCTTGGCGGTCTGCGTCTTCAAATGAAAGCGCGACGGATATTGCAGGGGCTTCTCGTCGATGAGCGCAAGGACGTCGGGAAATCCGCCTTCGACGTGCGCCGTGATCGTGGCGGGCGCCGCGGCCACGTGAAGATTTGGAATGGCGATAGTGCCCTTCGAAAGCACAAGCGGGCCGTCCGCCGCCGAGACGATGTTGGCCTTGAACGTATCTCCCGACAGCGTCGCATCGCCGGTGACGCGCGTGAGAGGCGTCATGCCGTGTATGTAGGAAACCGTGGCGCCCGAGATCGGGAAATTTATGGCCACGGCATCTTCGGGAAGCGCCGGCTGGTCGAGCGCACCGGGCAGGATGTGCGTGCGCACCGCGATGGGGCCGATGCGGCCTGCCGTCATATTGTTGTTCATCCAGTTTCGTACGCCGCCGGCAAGCTGCAGGGGCCAGTAGTGCAGCAGGTCGCGGATCGCGATCGCGTTCACCTTGCCGGCGATATCGATCCCCGGCGATTGCTTGTCGGCCAGGGTCACCGCGCCCGAGAAATTCGCCGACAGCGGGCCGCCGAACAGAAGAACCTGATCGATCGCGACGGAGCGCGTGGCTGTCACATAGCTGCCCCGGAACGCCGCCCGGGTGAGCGTCACAGCCTGCCCCATCACGCCGGGCAGATCGATCCCCATCTTGTCCATTGCCAGATCGAGCGAGGCCCGCGTCAGTGCGCCGTGTTCGTCGAAGGCGAGGTTTCCGGTCCCGCCGAGATGCGCATGCGCCTGATCGCCCGCGAGCGTCGCGTCGTCGATCAGCAAGCGTCCGGTCGCACCGTCATAGCGCCCGACGACCCGAAGCTCCTTCACATGCAGGGGTTTTCCCAGCCCGTTCACCACGCCGGTCGCGCCGATGCCGAAATCCGGCAACGTCAGATGCAGCCCGTGATCGAGGACGAACGAACCGGAGATGTCGGTCGTCAGCGCAAAGGGTTCGAGAAACGAAAAGAACTTCGCGTTGGCTGCCAATGCGCCGAGGCTGAGATCCGTAACGCTGAGATCGCCCGTGACGTGCTCGGCATTGCGAGGGACGTTGACGTTGGCCACGACATGCGTCGGATGGCCGGAAATTTCCATATGGGCGTCGATCGATGCGACCAGCACTTCGTTCGGCCGCGGATTGTCGTTTTGACCCGTCGATATTTCGAGATTGGCCTCGGGCGCCACCAGGAACAGGCCCGTCACTTCCTCGTAGAAGGCCAGCCGTGCGTTGTGGACGGCAAAGGTCTTGAGCGACGTTTCTCCCTGCCGCTTGGACAGCGCATCGCGGATGCGCTCCAGAACATCGCCCTGCGTCTTGTCCTTCTCCAGTCCGAGACGCAGGCGTCCGTCCCTGGTGTGGACGAGCGTGAGCTGGACGCCCACAAGCGTGATGCGGCGAACCATGATTTTGCCGCGCAGGAAGGGGCCGGCCGCGAGGCCGATCTCCGCTTTGGGGGCCTGGGCAATGATCCGCTGGTTCTTGTCGAACACGCGGGCGCCGAGGATCACAAGGTCGATCCGGCCTTCGGCCCCCGACCATTCGATCGCCGCGTCGTCGAAGCGAACCGAGAGCCCGGGCAGCACCTCCGCCATCGAGGTTCGCAGCTGGCCGGTGAAAGGCCCCAGCGAAATGGGTCCCAGAAGCACCCGGACGACAATTCCCGCGGCGAAAAACACGAGCGCCGCGACCACGGCCAGGCTGATCAGGCCGGCGCGCCGCAAATGCAGGGGACTAACACGGAAGACTGTCAACGAATCAGTACCTTTTCCGCGGCGCCATGCTAGGCCTAGTGCCGCTCCCGGCCGGGCAGCCCGCCTCTTGCGCCGGATCGCGCTTCAGCTTATCGCCTAACCCTTAATCCTGGTAAACGCCTAAGAGCCGGGGCTTTCAAGCTTTTCGGAGACCGTAATGCCAAAAGAGCTCGCGCCAAACGATCGGGCGCCCGCCTTCGAGCTGATGACGGACTCGAATGGCAAAATTTCCTCCGCCACCCTCAAGGGCGAACCTTATGTCCTCTATTTTTATCCCAAGGACGACACCTCGGGCTGCACCAGGGAGGCGATCGGGTTCTCCGAAGCCAAACGCAAATTCGACGCGGCCGGCGTCAAAGTGATCGGCGTTTCCAAGGATAGCGTGGCGTCGCATGAAAAGTTCCGCGCCAAGCACAAGCTCAAAATCGTTCTGGGCTCCGATCCCGATATCAAGATGGCGGAATCCTACGGCGTCTGGGTGGAGAAAAGCCTCTACGGCCGGCGCTACATGGGAATGGAGCGCGCCACGTTCCTGGTCGACGCCAAGGGCGTCATCCGGCAAGTCTGGCGCAAAGTGAAGGTCCCGGGTCACGTGGAGGCCGTGCTCAGCGCGGCAAAATCCCTTTGAATCGCCCGGATTCGCCCTTCCGGCCACGGTTAACCTCAAGTTCTTTTTTCTGGGCTAAGAGCTTGATCAAGCGACCAGAAGTAGGTGAAATGCGGCCAATAGGGGTCGGCGCAAAAGACGCCCAAAAGGGAAGTTCCGGCATGGCCGAAACGCTCGTCGAGCGTGCGTGGGCGTGGCTTCATGCGACGTTCCCCGAGCGTCAGATTTATATCCGCAGCGACGGCCGGGTGCAGTTTTTCACCTTTGGCGCCAGCCTCCAGGCCACCCTCACCGGGCTCTCGATCATCTTTTTGTGCTGGGTCGCGTTCGCGACCGTCAACGTGATCTTCAAGGACCGCATCATCGCGGCCAAGGACCATCGCTATCAGCAGATGCAATCGACCTACGAGAACAGGGTCGCCGATCTGCAGCTCTCCTATGACGAACTCAATGGTTCGCTTGTCGCCGCCGAAGACCGTTTCAAATCCACCGCCGACGAACTCGAGCGCAAACAGGACACCGTCTCCAAACTTCTCGGCCGCAAGCAGGCGGTCGATCAGACCCTCAACAGCCTGAACTCCGCCGGCGTGGCGACGGCCGTGCGAGCCGGCGGCGCCAGCGACAGCGACGTTCCGGTGGCAGCGGGCGCGGCGGGTGCGGCCAGCGACAGCCTCGGAGCGGATGCGCCCGTAACCGGAGGCGACCCGGGCGAAACGGCCGCTCCGGGCGGCGGCTCGCAGTTGGGTGTCATGCCGCAAGCCGTCGAACCGCAACCGCGAACCGGCAAGCCGGCCAAGGCGAGCTTCCTCGACGAAGCGGTATCGCGGTTCGCGAGCGTTTTGTTTCATTCGAAGCCGGCTCCTTCGGCGGACCCCAAGCTCGCCGACCCGCCGGCGCTTCGCGTGCTGGCCGAGCAGACGGAGCGCGTCAGGCGGATGAGCGGCGCCGAGACCGCGCTTCTCGTGGGCGTCGATCAGCAAGTGGCCGGACGTATCGGCGACCTGCAAACCCTGCTGCGCCATGTCGGCGTCGATCCGGACAGCCTCGAGCAGCAGGCGTCAGAAGATTCCGGCGTTGGCGGCCCGCTCCTCCCCGTCAGCGCGTTCCATATTGAAGGCATCGCGGACCAGCGGTTCACGGAGGCCTATGCGGGCGTGACGGCCCATGTGAAAGAAATCGACACGCTATTTACGGCGCTGCGGCACGTCCCGTTGACGACGCCGGTCCATGGCCAGCAGTTCGAGCTGACGAGCGGTTTCGGACCACGCATCGACCCTTTCACCCGCCGCCTGGCGTTCCACTCCGGCGTCGATTTCGGCGGGCCATGGGGCTCGACGGTCGCCTCGACCGCCCCCGGCGTCGTCGTTTGGGCCGGCGTGCGCGGCGGCTACGGAAATATGGTCGAAATTGACCATGGCTACGGATTTCACACGCGATACGGTCATCTGTCATCGATCTTGGTCAGAGTTGGCGCTAGAGTGGATAAGGGCTCGCCCATCGGCAAACTCGGATCGACGGGGCGAAGCACGGGACCGCATGTGCATTACGAGGTGTGGTCGGCCGACGTGGTGAGGGATCCGAGCAAATACATCGAGGCAGGACGTCATGTTCTCCAGTAAGAAAGATACGGAGCTGTCCGCAGCGCCGGTGCCATCTGGTCCTCAAGTCAAACGCGGTGCGCGATCCTCGGCCCCTTCGATCATCAGCGCCGACCTGGTCGTGAACGGCACGCTCAACTCGACCGGCGACATTCAGATCGACGGCCGGGTCGAGGGCGACGTCCACAGCACCGGCCTTGTGATCGGCGACAAAGCATTCATCCAGGGCGAGGTCTTCGCGGACGACGTGACGATCCGCGGCCGCATCCAGGGCAGCGTTCGCGCCCGCAAGGTTCTCCTGTGCTCGACCTGCCACGTCGAAGGCAACATCCTGCATGAGGCGTTCGCGGTCGAAGCGGGTGCGTTCTTCGAGGGCAATTGCCGCCATTCGGACAACCCGCTTTCCGAAGACGTCGTAAAGAAGACGGTCGATTTCCAACCCAAACCGGTCGCGGCGCCCGCCTCGGTCGCTGCCGTTGCAACAGCACCCACACCGATGGTGCCCGCGCCGATGGCGCCTCGTCCGGCGGCCACGTTTGCGCCGCTCAAGACCGGCGGCTGACGCCGTCAACACTGTCTGAGCCGAACCCCGCTCCGCAAACACGGCGCGGGGTTTTGCTTTGATAAACAGATGCTTGGGATCGCTATTTCACAAATCGCAGACGCCGCCGAATTGCCGCGCGACTGCGGTTATTCCAGATCCTTGATCTCTTCCTTGGGCTTGCCGCCGATGGCCTGGGCCAGCGCCGCCGCCATGAAGGGGTCGAGCCCGCCGTCGAGCACGTCCTGCGGCGTGCGGCTTTCCACGCCGGTGCGCAAATCCTTCACGAGCTGATAGGGCTGCAGCACATAGGACCGGATCTGGTGGCCCCAGCCGATATCCTTTTTCTCGCCGATATGGGCATCGGTCTCGGCCTGCTTTTTCTCGAGTTCGATCTCGTAAAGCTTCGAACGCAGCATGTCCCAGCATACCGCCTTGTTCTGGTGCTGCGACCGCTCCGTCTGGCACGACACGACAATCCCCGTCGGCAGATGGGCGATCCGCACCGCGCTCTCGGTCTTGTTGACGTGCTGGCCGCCCGCACCCGACGACCGGAAGGTGTCGATGCGCACTTCCTTATCCGGAATGTCGATCTCGATGGTCTGATCGATGACGGGGAAGACGGTGACGCTGGCGAAGCTCGTGTGTCGCCGCGCATTGGCGTCGAACGGGGAGATACGCACGAGGCGGTGCACGCCCGCCTCGGTCTTGAGCCAGCCATAGGCGTTCTCGCCCTTGACCAGCAGCGTCGCGGATTTGAGTCCGGCGCCCTCGCCTTCGTTCTCTTCGATGAGCTGGAGCTTGTAGCCTTTGCGCTCGGCCCAGCGCGTGTACATGCGGAACAGCATTTCCGCCCAGTCCTGGCTCTCCGTGCCCCCGGCGCCCGCATGGACTTCGAGATAGGTGTCGTTGGCGTCCGCCTCGCCCGACAGCATCGATTGCAGCCGCAATAACTCGGCGCGCTCGTGCAGCCGGCCGACCGCCGCTTCGGAATCGGCAACGATCGTTGCGTCTCCCTCGGCTTCCGCCAGCTCGATCATGCCCGTCGCGTCCGCCAGCTCGCGCTCGAGCACGCGGACGTCCGAGACGGATTTCTCCAGTCTCTGGCGCTCGCGCATGAGGCTTTGGGCGTCCTGGGGTCTGTTCCAGATCGAAGGGTCTTCGGCCTTCGCGTTCAGCTCGTCGAGACGGCGCAGCGATTTGTCCCAGTCAAAGATGCCTCCTCAGCAGGGCGATGGCCTGCCTGATCTCTTCGACCGTGCGTTCAATCTCGGGGCGCATGACTCAATCCTCGCGAACCGCACCGATATGGTTCGCGCCGCCCGGCTTGTAAAGAGGCCGTCTGTCAGTGGCTGGGAGCCGGCGCGCTCACGGGCATGATCGCAGCCGCCGTGGGCAACTGGAACACGATCTTGATTTGCGTCCAGGCGGTCACGGTGTCGCCGTCGTGAACGGCCGGAATGAAATGCCAGCCCAAAACGCCCTCGACCGCCGCATTGTCCAAATCCGCGAAGCCGCTCGTGCCGGCTACGGCGACATTCCTGATTCTTCCGCCGGGGGTCACAAGCACATTCACGGTCACGGTGCCCTGCTCGCCGCTGATTTGTGCGTTGTCGGGATAGGGAGGCTGATAATGCGGATAGGACATATCGATGTGCGCCGGCGACGAATAGCTTTCCGCCATCGCCGCAGGCGCCGCCATTCCAAGACAGGCAACCAGGCCAACCGCGATGATCGTTACCGGCGCCGCACGCGAAATAATGCTCTTTTCCACGATGACCTCCTCCGTCACGAACCGGCCCAGACTACAGACTACCCCCTCGCCGAGGCAATACGACGCCGGGAGAGCCCATCTTCACGAACGCGGCATGTGACCCAGGGAAAACAGGTCCTGCTCCCCCAATTCGGCGCTGCGCCGACGCTCCAGCTCCTGGGTATAGCGCCGCAGGGCATAGGCCTCGGTCAGGTACCCGATAACCCGGGGATCGCTGCGCGCCGACAGGACAGGCAGGGTTTCGCACCGGGACTGCTCGAATCGGGCAAGCGCGGTGCGGACGTTTTCCGTCGGCAGCAGATAGACGTCGGGCTGCTCAACCAGGTCGGCGACGACCCCTTCGTCGACCGCGTCGTCAAGCTGCGGATCGTGGACGACCGCCATATCGACGGAACCGGCATAGTGACCGTCGGGAGCGGCGGAAAAAACGCGCTTGGCGCTTCCCAGCGGATATTTGGCTCTGAGTTCGCGCAAGCCCATGTTGCTCGCAACCATTTTCGGGTCCGAGCGCATCAGGCGCGCCACCGTCAGATCGGCGATCCAGCCGATATCGTGCGCGCCGCGAAGTCCGAGACCGCGCACGTGGAAACGCCATGTGGCGAATGAATAGCCGAAGGTCAGCCGGACGATGGTGGCGGACGTGATGACGCTCACCAGCACGCCGATGGTGAGCGGAAAATCGCCCGTCGCCTCGAGAACGAGGAACACCATCGTAAATGGCGCGCCGACGATCGCGGCGGCGACCGACGCCATGCCGACGAGCATAAACGCCGTGCTGTGACCGGCGGCGGAGGGATCGAGGAACCCCACGATCTGCGCCGCCACGCCGCCGAAGATGCACCCGATGAACAGCGACGAGCTGAACAAGCCGCCGCGAAATCCCGAACCCACCGAAACCGCGGAGGCGAGCACTTTGGCGAACAGCAGCACCGCGAGCGGCAAGAGCGCCCATCGCACATCGAAATGAAACTGGATGCCGCCATGGCCGCTGCCGAGAACCTGGGGTTCCCCGATCGCCATCGCGGACAGGAGAATCCCTCCGATGCACGGCCTCAGCCAATCGGGAATTCCGACGCGGCGCATGCCACGCTCGGTCCAGGTGACACCCATCATGGTCAGAATGCCGAGCCCGGCGGCGAACACGCCCATGATTCCGAATTCGGCATAGTCGTGCAGATCGAGCGCCTGCCCTCCGGCGACCGCGAACAGCGCCTGGTCGCCGCCAAGCGCGTTCTGCGCCAGCGTCGCGCAGACCGCGGCGACGGCGACGGGCGCCAGCGCGTTCAGCGTGTAACTGCCGAGGATCAATTCATAGCCGTAAAAGGCGCCGGCCAGGGGCGCGTTGAACGCAGCCGCAATCGCGGCCGCCGCGCCCGCGGTCACGAAGACGCGCTGGTCGGCGCGGCGCAGCCGGAAATATTCGCCGATCGTGGCGAACAGGCCCGAGCCCAGCTGGGTGTAGCCTGCCTCCATCCCCAGCGAGGCGCCGCTGGCATTCGAAATCAGCGTCGCGAAGGCCAACCGAATGCTGTCACAGAGCGACATGCGTCCGCCATAGAGTGCGTTCGCTTCCACCGGGTCGACGATGTCGCCGCTGCGAATGCGGCGGCCCAGAAGCGCGCTGGCGCCCAGCAACAATCCGCCGAGAGCCGGTACGATCAGGATGCGCAGACGGTCGACGCCGATACCCGTGCTCAGCAGCGTATGCGCGGGCAGTGCAAAATCGATGCGATGCAGAAACTCGATGACGCTGCGCAATACCGACGTTATCGCACCCACGAGGCCGCCGATTGCGGCGCAGGCAAAGATTTGCGCGACCTCGCTCGAGCGCAATCCGCGGGTCGCGGCCATAACCAGGAGATTGATCCGCCGCTTCAATTCGAGCGGCGTGAAGGGGCGCAATCTTGCCGGTGTCTTTTCGCTCGCCGTCACGCGCGCCTCGATTTGGGCCGGTTCGTCCCGCGGCTATCGCGTCGCGGACGAAGCGGATTCAGTAGAGGCCGCCCGTGCCCTGACCGACGTTGTTTCCGGTGTTGCTGTTGGTCGTGCCGGTTTGATCGACCGTATCGGTGATGGCTACGCCGGGCTGCGTGCCGGCTTTGAACGCCTCCAGGATCGCGTCCGGGTCTCCGGGGTTCGCAAGCGCTCCGGAGCGCGCGTCGATGGAGACGAACTCGATGCCCGGCGGCACGCGGAACGGCGTGGGCGGCTGGTCCGCCAACGCACCTATCATGAAATCGCGGAAGATCGGCGCGGCCACGGTCGCGCCCTGCTCGCGCCGGCCGAGGGTGCGCGGATTGTCGAAGCCCACGAACACGCCGCAAGTGAGGTCGGGCGAAAACCCGATGAACCAGATGTCCTTGGCCTCGTTGGACGTGCCGGTCTTGCCGGCCAGCGGCTTGCCGACCGCCTTGACGGCGACGCCGGTTCCCCGCTGCACGACGCCTTCGAGCAAAGACACGATCTGGATAGGCCGTGCGCGGATCGATGATCTGTTCGCGGTGTCGGCCAGCAGCGGCTCCGACTGGTCCGCCCAGACGGCGGGATTGCAGCCGTCACAATTGCGCGGATCGTGGCGATAGATCGTGAGGCCGTTGCGGTCCTGAATGCGGTCGATCAAGGTTGCGTTGATCTTCTTTCCGCCGTTGACGAATTCCGCGTAGCCGGTGGTGAGCCGGATCAGCGTCGTCTCATAGGCGCCCAGCGCGTTTGAAAGATAGGCCGGCAGCCTGTCGTAGACGCCGAAGCGGACGGGATAGGGCACGATCTTGTCCATCCCGATCTGCGAGGCGAGCCGAACGGTCATCGCGTTGAGCGACAGCGTCGATGCCACGGCGCAACGTCGTCGGTCCCAGGAACTTTCTGCTCGAAATTCTTCGGCGACCACATCGGCAAGCCCGGACCCTGCGGCGAGACTGATGGGGGCGTCGTCGACTTTGGTGACGGGCGTGAAGCCGTTGTCGAGCGCGGCGGCATAGACGAAGGGCTTGAAGGCGGAGCCCGGCTGCCGCATCGCCTGCATGGCCCGGTCGAACTGGCTGGAGGCGTAGCTGAAGCCGCCGGAGAGCGCGAGCACGCGACCGGTATGAGGGTCCATCGCGACGATGGCGCCGTTCACTTCCGGCACCTGCCTGAGCCCGTAATCGCCCTGGCTGTCGACCGGCTCGACATAGATCACGTCGCCGACCTTCACGACCTCTTCGGGCGAGGTGGGCTCGGCGCCGACGCCGGCGCCCGGCAGTTCCTTGCGCGCCCAGGCAGTATTCGTTGAACGGAATTTGTGCCGCGCTGGCCGTCGTCGAGCCCGATTTCGATGGACCGTGCCGTCGCCAAACCCGAGCACGACGGCGACGCGCCACGTATCGATGCCCGACTGATTGCCGGCGCTCGCAAGCGCGTCCTTCCAATTGCCGGCGATGTTGATATTGCTGACCGCGCCGCGCCAGCCGTGCCGGCGGTCGTAGCGCACGAGACCGGTGCGCAACGCGCTCACCGCATAGTTCTGCAGCCGCGTGTCCAGGGTCGAGCGGACCTGAAGGCCGCCGTCATACAGCGCGTTTTGGCCGTATTTCGAATAAAGCATGCGCCGCATTTCCTCGACGAAATAGTCGGCGTCTTCGGCCTGGATGCCCAGCGGACGCGTCTGGGTGACGAGCGGTTCGGCGATCGCCGCGCTGCGCCTGGTCCGCCGTGATGTAGCCGTTGTCGGCCATCTGGCCGATCACCCAGTTGCGGCGGTCGAGCGCCGCCTGCTTGTTGGTAGCGCGGATCGTAATTGCTGGGCGCTTTCGGCAATGCGGCCAGGAACGCGGCTTCGGAAATGTCGAGCTGATCGAGCGACTTGCCGAAATAGTTGAGCGAGGCCGCCGCGACTCCATAGGAATTCTCGCCGAGGAAAATCTCGTTGAGATAGAGCTCGAGAATTTTCTCCTTCGAATAGGTCGCGTCGATGCGGACCGCCAGGACCGCCTCGCGGATCTTGCGGCGAGAACTTCACTTCGCTGTTGAGGAGGAAATTCTTCGCCACCTGCTGGGTGATGGTCGAGGCGCCCTCGAGCCGCTTGTGCTCGAGGACGTTGAACGACATCCTTGACGGCGGCGCGCAAAATGCCGCTGGGATCGATGCCGGGATGGCTGAAGAAATTCTTGTCCTCGGCCGAGGTAAAGGCATTGATCACCAGCTTGGGAACGAAGGCGATGGGCACGAAAATTCGCCGCTCGCGGGCGTATTCGCCCAGCAGCGTCCCGTTGCCGGCATAGACGCGGGTGGTCACCGGCGGCTGGTAATCCTGGAGGGCTTCGACGCTCGGCAGATCGCGCGTCAGCGAATAGATGTAGGTCGCAAGCGCGAGGCAAGCGAATACGACGATCGCGGCCAAGCCGAGCCCGGTATAGAGAAAAATCCGCCGCCACATACCCTGGTGTCCTGAGCGCCTTTCCAAAGAAGGCTTGATGCCGCCAGATTATGACGCCTGCAAGGCGTCCCGTCACTCGGAAGCCTGGGCCGGCGGCGGCCCGGGACCGGCGAAGCCGGCGAAAATTGCCGCTCGACGGCGTCGGCAATAGCCTGTGCGACGCCTTCGCGCCAGCGGTCTGTGCCCATTTGACCGCAATCGTGCGCATTGGAAAGGTAACCAAGCTCGATGAGGACGGCCGGCACGTCCGGGGCCTTCAGCACCACAAAGGCCGCGGAACGGTGCGGTTCGCGCGGCAAAATGTCCGTCGCATTCGAGAGTTCGCCCAGCGCCGTCAGCGCGAACCGCGTGGAGCGGTTCATCGTATCGCGCTGGGCGAGATCGATCAGGATCGAGGCCACCGGACTGTTTTCGCCCGCAAGGTCGACACCGGCGATCACGTCCGACTGGTTTTCCTTCTTCGCCAGGGCGGCCGCTTCCTTGTCCGAGCCCGACTCCGAGAGCGTGTAGACGGAGGCGCCGCTCACGCTGGGGTCCGGATTGGAATCGGCGTGCAGCGAGATGAACAGGTCGGCCTGATAGCCGCGCCCGATATTCACGCGCTCCCGCAACGGAATGTAGATGTCGGTGTCGCGCGTCAAATGAACGATGTAGCCGCGTCGCTGCAATGCCTTCCTGAGCCGCAGTCGCCTCGTCCAGCACAAGATCCTTTTCCATCAAACCGTCCACGCCGGATGGTACCGGAATCGATGCCGCCATGTCCGGGATCGATGACGATGACGCGGCGCTGCTTGACCGGGATGCGGCATTCGACTCCGGGAGCGAGGTATCGCCGCAGGGCCGGCACCGGAGGCAATACGGCAACCCGCTCGGCCGCGGCTTCCTTCGCGCGCAAATCGGCGGGCCAGCCCGCCGTCGCTTCGAATTTGGCCTGCGTGGTCGGAAACAGGTCGAGCACGACGCGATAGCCGTTGCCGCCTTCGGGCGGCAGGATCATCGGTTCGCCGGCCGTGACGGGTGCATTGAGATCGATGACGAAGCGCGAATCGCCGGGGCGGAAGAGCCCGTAACGGTAGCTCTGCACCGCACCGGTGCCGCTCGGCCGGTCCGGGGCCTTGAGCCGCCATAGCACTTCCGGCAGGTCGACGACGACGCGATCGGGATTGGCCAGCGTGAAGACCCGGAAGGTCAGGGGATCGGAGACTTCCACGACGAATCGGGTCCGGTCGGGGTGTTCGCCGATGCGGGCGTCGATGACGACCGGCTCCCGCTCAGCCCCGCCGGATGGCGCGCCGGACGGCAAATTCTGAGGCTCAGCGGCCGGTTGGGAGGGATTTGGCGGGAGCGCAGAGCCATCCTGAGCGGATGCCGTGGCCGCCAAGCCGCAGCAGAGCGCCAGCGCACCCGCAATGGTCCTCATACCCGTCATCGGCAGCGTTTAACCAATATCCACCCGCACGCTGCCTCTAAACCATTTACGTCTCGTTAGCACCTTTGCAATTCAGGATGAATTCGTAACCTGTCCACTTGCCGCATGGCGGGTAGACACCTAAAAGGGGCTTGCCCTGCTGCGCCGACGGCGAACGGCGAAACGTCTCCGTCCAGGAATATTCTGGCCGGCGATTTCCCTGGCTCCCGGAGCCAAGAGGGACCCCAGCCGCAGCGAAGAGGCAGGCTTTCCGGCCCACGGATGTCCGTCGGCCCCGATGTGATTTGAAATGTTCAAAACCGCTAGAGCCCTTCCGATCGATCCCGCGGCGCCGCCGCCGGCGGCGGCGCTCCTGCGCCCAACAATGCGACCCGCATCCCCCTTAAGTCTCGCCCGGCGCGTGTGCGCGGCGCGGACTCGTGCGCGATGCCGGCGCGCGGAGATCGTAATGCCCAAACGCATGCTTATCGATGCCAGCCACCCGGAGGAAACCCGGGTCGTCGTTCTCGACGGACAAAAAGTCGACGAATTTGATTTCGAAGCCGCCACCAAACTGCCGCTCAAGGGAAATATCTATCTCGCCAAAGTGACGCGCGTGGAGCCGTCGCTCCAGGCCGCATTCGTCGAATATGGCGGAAACCGGCAGGGCTTTCTCGCCTTCCCGGAAATCCATCCCGATTATTATCAAATCCCGATCGCCGACCGCATGGCGCTGATCGCCGAGCAAGAAGCCGATGCGAGGCGGCACTCCGAAGAGGAATTCGAATCCGTTCGAAACGACGACCGGTCCGGCCCAGGAAACGGCGGTCGCCGACGAGGACGCGCGAAGACGAAACGCGCGATCCGATGAAATCGCGTCGCTGCCGAATCCGGACCGCGAACACGACGATCCGCAAGAAGCAGGCGACGAAGACGAGCGACGACGAATTTCCCACGCCGGTGTCTCTTCGTCCGATCGATCATGAATCGACGGACCCGCATCCTCATGAACACGAGTCGATCCGAGACGCATGCCGACGACCGCGAATTGTCCGAGCCGCAAATGCCGGACGACAACGCGCAGGCCGAAGAAGCAACGCAGCCCGAACAAAATGGCCATTCGCGGCGATCGTCCGGAGGACGGTCCGACACGCGGCAACCGGCACGCGCCGCGGAGGCCGCGCGCCCCGCGCAGCGCTGGATGCGCCGCCGCCATTACAAGATCCAGGAAGTCATCAAACGGCGGCAGATCATCCTGGTGCAGGTCGTCAAGGAAGAACGCGGCAACAAGGGCGCGGCGCTCACGACCTATCTCTCGCTAGCCGGACGCTATTGCGTGCTGATGCCCAACACGCCGCGCGGCGGCGGCATTTCGCGCAAGATCACCAATGCGAACGACCGCAAGCGCCTCAAATCGGCGGCACAGGCGCTCGAACTGCCGGAGGGCATGGGTCTCATCATCCGCACCGCCGGCGAAAACCGCACCAAGGTCGAAATCAAGCGCGACTACGAATATCTGCTGCGCATGTGGGACACGATCCGCGAGCTGACGCTCAAATCCAACGCGCCGGCCTGCGTCTATGAGGAAGGCGACCTGATCAAGCGCGCCATCCGCGATCTCTACAACAAGGACGTCGCCGAGATCGTCGTCGAAGGCGACGAAGGCTACCGCAACGCCAAGGACTTCATGCGCATGCTGATGCCCAGCCATGCGAAGAACGTGAAGCCGTACAAGGAGCCGGTGCCGCTCTTCCAGCGCCATCACATCGAAGCCCAGCTCGACGCGATGTTCTCGCCCACCGTCACGCTCAAATCGGGCGGCTACATCGTCATCAACCAGACAGAGGCGCTCGTCTCCATCGACGTCAATTCGGGCCGCGCGACGCGCGAACATTCGATCGAAGAGACGGCGCACAAGACCAATCTCGAAGCCGCCGACGAAGTCGGTCGGCAATTGCGCCTGCGCGACCTGGCCGGCCTCATCGTGATCGATTTCATCGACATGGAAGACGGCCGCAACGACCGCAACGTGGAGAAACGCCTGCGCGATGCGGTGAAGAACGACCGCGCCCGCATCCAGATCGGCAAGATCAGCCAGTTCGGACTTCTCGAAATGTCGCGGCAGCGGCTGCGCGCGGGCGTCGTCGCGGGATCGACGGTTCCCTGCCCCCATTGCGGCGGTCAGGGCATCGTGCGCTCGGTGGAATCGACCACGTTGCGCGTGCTGCGCGCGCTCGACGAAGAAGGCCAGCGCCAGCGCGCCAATACGCTGAGCGTGCAAGTGTCCATCGACGTCGCCGTCTATGCGTTGAATCAGAAACGCCGCGAGCTGGCGCGCATGGAAAGCGACTACGGCGTGACGATCCAGTTCGAGCCGAAGGAAGGCATGATGGCCGGCACGTTCGAGATCGAACGCATCGGACAGCGTTCGCCGGACGAGCGGCCCCGGCTCGCGCCTCCTCCCGAACCCATCGCCGAGCCGGAGATCGAGATCGAAGAAGTCGTCGAAGTCGAGGAAGACGGCGACGACGAGGAAGCCGGGACCGAGGAACGCGCCCTCGACCGGCCGCAGCCAGCCCGCAACGACTCGCAGCCGCCGGGCGAAGGCGGCGGAAAGCGGCGTCGCCGGCGCCGGCGCCGCGGGCGCGACCGCCCACCGCCGGGCCAGGAGAATTCTCCAGCCGCGTCATTCTCTCCGAAATCATTCGCAGGAGAACGGCGTCGCCCAAATTGCCCATGACAGCATATCCGCCGACACCGGCGAGACAGCCGCCCAGGGCCAGCCGCTGCAATTCCGGCATGACGGAGTTCCGCAGCCGGGCCAGCAGGCGGGATTGGCCGGCGAAGGCGGCGCGCGTCGCAAACGTCGCAGACGCCGCCGCGGACGCCGGGGCAATCGCGATGGGATGCCGAACGGGCAAAACGAACTGGGGCAACTCCACCAGAACGGCGCGCCGGGAGACGCGAATGTTTTGGAGACGAACGGACGGGTCGAGGATTCGGGGCGCGACGAACTCGCCGTCAAATCCGACGAACCGATCGTGACTCCGAATGCGCCGTCCGAGCCGGTCTGGTCGTTGTCGTCGCAGCAAGGCTTCGAACGTTCGCGCCCGATTGCGGCCGAACCTCCGCCGGCGCCGATCGAGATCGCGCCCAAAGCGGCGCCGATTGCCGCGCCGGCCGAACCTGCCGCCGCTTCGAACGCAGCGGAGGAACCGCCGCGCAAAGGCTGGTGGCAGCGGCCGTTCCGTCTCAGGGATTGAACCGGACTGCTAATCGCCCGCGGCGGCGCCGAGACCGTTGGCGTCGGGATCTGGGACCGTCGCGCATGTGTCGCCGTTGCAAGCGATCACATTGATCGTGTTGTAGGGCGCAAGCCCCGTCGAATGCAGCACGCCGGGCTTGGTGATGTCGTCTCCGGCTGCAAGCCGCACCAACGCATAGAGCATCGCGGCCGTTCCGTTGGGTCCGCCGGCGCCGGCGCCCGCGAGCGACACCGTTCCGTCGGACCCCGCCGCGACGACCGGTGTGAGAAATGCGGCCGAAAGCCCCGCCGGTCCCGACGACGGCGCCCGCGCCAGCGTGACGCCGGTGCCTTCCGCCGTATGTCCCGACCCGAAAGGCCCGTTCATGGTGACGGCGCAGGCGACCGCCTGCCCGCTTTTGTCGGTTGCCGCGAAACCCGTTGCGCCCAGATCTCTCGGCAGGCTTGCGATCTTGAATTGGTCCAACGTCTCTTTCGTCGCGTCCGCGATCGACCTCGTCGGCGTATCCGAATCGGTGGCGCTTCCTTGCTCGTTGACGCTTCGCGAAATCAACGCCTGGGTGTATGCGCCCGCGCCGACGTCGTTCGGCGGAAGGAAAGCCGTGTTGTCGCCGAATGTCCGGCTCGCCGGATCGCTGCGCTCGACGGAGTATGCGTTGAGTTCGGCTGCCGTCACCGAACCGCCTTGCGGTCCCACATAGGCTGCGATCTTGGTCGCCACCGGTCCCTGGTAAAAGCCGAACGGACCCAATTGCCGGACGGCCGTCAGCGTCGATGCTAGCGCCGGATTCGATACCACCGCACCGGCCGCCTTCACGTGACCCGATTCGTCGAGAAACTCCGCCGAAAGATTTGCGTCGAGACGGATCACGTCCTGGCTTTCCGCGATGCGCGCGGCGAGCGCGCTGGAAATGGGAAAGCCCGTCGCCGCGAAGCCTTCGCCCGGCGCCACGTCGCGTTGCCACGGAATCCTGCCGTAGCTCGATTGCAGCGCTACGAAGCCGCGCACATTGCCCGGCACTCCGAAGGCGCCGCCGCCCGCCGCATCGCGGGCGAGAAACGAGAAGGCTTCGTTTTTTCCGCTTGTCTTGTCGTGCACGATGCAGATGCCGCCGCCGCCCAGACCCGCGGCGACGGGATACGTCGCGGCCAGCGAGAAATAGATCGCGGTCACGGCGTCGGCCGCGCTGCCGCCCTCGGCAAGCACGGCGGCGCCCGCCTGCACCGCATAGGGCTCGTCGCCGACGACGAGGCCGCCCGGCTCGGGCGTATTTTCGGTATCGCCGCCGAACCATGAACAACCTGTAAGGAAGACGGCGCCGAACGCGGCGGCCAGCAAAGAAAAGCGAAGCATGAAGAGGTCCAATATCCCAGAATGGTTACCGCGATGGTCGCGCGCCCGCGGCCGCGTTGACGCCCGGCCGCCGCGCACTTACCGTCCGGGCGCGATGAGGGGTCGAGGTAGGAGGAGAGTCTAGCCTTGACGTCGTGCAACCCTTTCGGACCGCGCCCTCAAGGCGCGTCGCCTGCGCGCGCATCTGAAGCGGAGCGCGGCGCTGGCGATATCCGCCATCTCGATTTTGAGCGTGACCGTCCAGCAGGCCGCCGCGCAGGGAATCGATATCGTCCGCGACACCGAGATCGAGCGCGTGATGCGCGGTTACGAGGTACCGCTGCTGACCGCGGCCGGAATTGATCCGGCGACCGTCAAGATGTACCTCGTGGCAGGATTCCTCGTTGAACGCCTTCGCGGCGCAGTCGCCGGCCGACGACGAACAGGAAGATATTTTCGTCAACACCGGCACCTTTCTGCAGCTCAAGACGCCGAACGAACTGATCGGCGTTCTCGCGCACGAAACCGGTCACATCGCCGGCGGCGATCTGACCAAGGACACCCGCGTCATGGAGAAGGCCATGATCCCCATGCTGATCGGCATGGCGGTGGGCGTCGCCGCAATGATCGCGGGCGCGGGCAATGCGGGGCTGGCGGCGATTGCACTGGGCCAGCAGGCGGGCCTGGCGCAATTCCTGTCGTTCAGCCGCGTGCAGGAAGCGACCGCCGACCAGCGCGGCCAGAAATATCTGCGCATGACGCATCAATCCGGCCAGGGAATGCTCTCTGTCTTCGAGCGGATGGCCAACGAACAGGCGATGGCGGCCTATTACCAGAGGCAATTCATTTCGGACCATCCGGCCGACCGCGAACGCATCGACCTGATGCAAAGGGAAGTCGACGCCTCGCCCTACCGTGACGTTCCCGACAGCCCAGAAGCGATCCACGAATTTCACATGATCCAGGCCAAGCTCGCCGGTTATCTCGGCAACGTGGACTCCGTTCTCTCCCACTATCCGCCTTCGGACACGAGCGAAGAAGCGCGTTATGCGCGCGGCATGGCCTATTTCCGCCAACCCAATCTCCAGATGGCGCTTCAGGAGACGAACAGCCTCGTCAAGGAGGAACCAAAGAACCCTTACTTCTGGGAAGTGCTCGGGCAGATTTACGTCGACATGGCCCAGCCGGAAAAAGGTATACCGCCCTATCAGAAATCGGTCGATCTTCTGCCCGATGCGCCGCTGTTGCGCGTCAGTCTCGCGGCAGCGCAGCTCGCGACCGACAAGCCCGTGTTCGCGAAACCCGCAATCGACAATCTCAAAGTTGCGCTCCAGCAGGAGAACGACAACACGTTCGCCTGGTATGAAGCGGCGCAGGCCTACAGCATGCTCGGCAATCAGCCTATGGCGGATCTTTCCACCGCGGAGCGCTACTACAATGACGGCGCCATGAAGGAAGCTGTCCATTTCGCGACGGTCGCGGCGCACAATCTGCCGAAAGGATCGTCCGATTGGCAGCGCGCGAACGACATCATGTCGGCCGCCGGACCGCTGGCGCAGCAGAGGCGCGAGTGACGCAAGGCGCCCTGGAGGACTCATGAAGGACCAATGGAAATCGGCCGCTGTCGGCGGCCTCGGCGGCGCCATACTCGCGCTCGCCGTCATGTTCGGCGCGAGCCATTTTGGATTGCTTCCGGGCAGCAGCGACAAGGCGGTGCACGACTATTTGATGGCGCATCCCGAAATTCTCGTCGACATGACGAACAAGCTGCAGGAAACGCAGGACACCTCGGAGGACACCGAGCGCCAGGCCGCGGTCGACAAGCTCGGGCAGAAGGCGTTCTTCGATCCCCGCCTCGCGTTCGTCACCGGGCCGGCGAATGCCAAAACCACGGTGGTCGAATTCTTCGACTACAATTGTCCGCACTGCCGCAAATCGCTGCCGGCCGTGATGAAATTCTACAACGCGCACAAGGACGCCCGTTTCGCGTTCATCGAATTTCCCATCGAAGGTCCGCAATCGGTCGTCGCCGCGCGCGCCGCAGTGGCCGCCCGCAAGCAGCCCGACAAATACGTCGCGTTTCATTTCGCGCTGATGGGCGAACCGGGAATGGTGGACGAAGACACCGTCTATGCCGACGCGCAGAAGACGGGCCTCGACGTGGCCAAGCTGAAGGCCGACATGAAGAGCTCGCAGATCGACCTGGCGCTGGCCGAATCCCACACGCTGGCCCAGGCCGCGAAAATCGACGGCACGCCGGCCTTCATCATCGACGGCAAGATGCATGAAGGCGAACTCTACGACGACGATATCCGGAAGTTGACGAAGGGATGATGCGAAGCGCCCTCGCTCTTCGGCGCAATAGGGAATAGAATTTTCGTTCACCGCGAGGCATCGGGAGCTTCGAGAGAGGATCCCACGATGCGTGCGATCTCCATTTTGTCAGCCGGCGTCTTGGCCTTCGCGACGATTGCCGCGACGGCCCCGGCGACCGCCTCCGATGACTGGCATGGCGGAGGAAGCGGCGGAGGCGGCTGGCACGGCGGCCATGGGGGCGGACATCCGGACGGTTCCGGCGGTGGAGGCCCGTGGGGCGGCGATCCCTACCCTGCCGGCCCCTATCCGGACTCGTATCCCTATCCGTGGGATCCCGGCCCCGATCAGCCCGATCAGGCGCCGCCGCCCGTCATGGCGGGGAACATTCCGGGCGGGCCGTCGGGCGCGCTCACGATGCCGCCCTGGCATTTCTGCGACAAGCCGAACGGCTTCTATCCCTATGTGCAATCCTGCACGACGGCGTGGCGCGACATGCCGATCGGTCCGCCTCCTCCAGGCGCGGGCGCGCCGCCGTCGCTGAGGAGTTGGGAACTCTGCAGCGATCCCAGGGGCTATTACCCCTATGTCGGCGCGTGCAAGACGCACTGGAAAGCCGTGGCGGTCAGTGCGCCGGCGGCGAGTGCGCAAACTGCCGTGGTGCCGTACTGGCTCTATTGCGCAAAGACCGCGGGCTATTACCCGTATGAAACGGGATGCGAAGACAATTGGGAATTCGTGCCCGCCATGCCGCCGCCCAACCCTGCGAACGGCAATTCCGGCAAGCTGACGGCGAAGTAACGATCCCACACGTCGTGTAACGTGTCAGGGCGCAACCGCGCCCGTGATGCCGCCATAGACGCCGAGCCCGGCGGTGAGAACCGACACCCCGACGACGATCCAGGCGTAGCGCCGCGCATGCGATGCTCGGGCGGAAGCGCCTTGAACGCCAGCAGCACCAGGAAACCCAGCACCACCGGCAGCATCAGCGCGTTCATGACTTGACGCCGATATTGAGCGCGACCAGATTCGGCACGATGCCCACGACCACCGCCCCGCCGATGACCGCGAGCGCGTAGATGCCGTAGAACCACGGCGCCTCCAAGGGATGATGCTCGAGGGAATGGCGATAGCCGGTGACTTCGCCGAAACCCCACGCCGAGGCGAGCGACACGACGATGGCCGCGACCATCGCCGCTCCGATCGTGCCGAGCCCGAACACGAAGCGGCCGACGTTCGGCGCCCAGAAACGGCATCAGCGCCTTGCGCGATGTCGCCGATGCTGTTGAGGCTCGCATGCGCGCTGCGATCTGCCGATCGTCGCTGCCGCGGCGATCAGCACGGCCGCCATGACCGCCTGCGTCAGACACCGAGCCGAACGCCGTATCCCACCGCGCATAGCGATAGTGCTCGGGCCGCAGTTTCTTGTCGGCCACCGCGGACTGCTGGTAGAAGATCATCCACGGCATGATCACGGCGCCGATGTTGGCGGCGACCAGGTAGAGGTAGTGCCGTTGTCCGCAGCGGCATGTGCGCAAGCCGCTCGCGAGCTGCGCGCCTATGCGGATGCGCCTCATAGGCGACCACGAAGAACGCGAGCTCGAACAGCCCGAGCGCGATCGCCACGCGCTCGACGCGCCGATAGCTGCCGGTCAGCACCACGGCCAGCAGCAGCGACGGCGACCAGGCCAGGCTCAGCGCCGCGCGGCACGCCGATACAGCTCACCCACGCCCGCGACGCCGGAGAACTCCGTCAGCAGCGCGCCGACCGTCGCGACGCCGAGCCCGCTCACCGAAACCCACGCCCACCCCGGCCCGAACGTGTCGCGGATCAGCTCGCCGTGGCCCTTGCCGGTGAAGATGCCGAGGCGGACGGTCAGCTCCTGCACGATATAGAGCACCGGCATCAGCAGCAGCTGCAGCAGCAGGAGCCGATAGCCCCACTGCACGCCGCTTTGCGCCGCCGTGATGATGCTGCCGACATCGGTATCGGCGAGCATGACCACGAGCCCGGGGCCGGCGACCAGCAGGAACAGCTTCCAGCGCGGCATACCGGCCTGCGCGACTGCGGGTGCCGCATGCAGCGGCGATATTTCGACCTTGTCCATCGGCAGGCGCGTCCATTGGCCGGCGCACGCGACAAGGCCCAACTCCGGGCCAGCATCCGGCCGGCAAACGGATTGATAATGCGAGTAATTCTTAATAGCAATATGTGACTCAGCCGCTCGACCCAGGCCGGGGTTCCGCGTGACGAGGTTCGCTAAGGCCGAACGACTCTCGCAGTCAGGAGGTTGCGCGCCGCTTCGAGCGTGCGGGTGATAGCGGGGCGGCGGTAATCCCACATCGGGTTTCCGTCGGGCGGCAGGATCGTCATGGTCGCATTGGCTTCGAACAGCAGGAGCCGTCCGTCGGGCGCGCGCGCAAAATCGACGCCCGCATAATCGAGGCCGAGCGTGTCGCGAATACGCGCGAGAGCGGCCATCGCGCGCGGGCCGAGCGCAGACGGCATGTCGCTGAGAAATCCTTGTTCTTCGCGCCGCAATTCGGGCCGCGCCGCCATGTCCGACGTGAAATAGTGAACCTTCCACGCCTGCGAAGCCGCGAGATGCAGCGGATAGAATTTCCCGTCGACGATCATGACGCGATATTTGCGCGCCAGCCCATCGGACCCGGCCGCGTCGAGATACTGAATTGCGAGCACATTCTCGGCGGGCATCTTTCCCGCCGCAGCGACCAGATCATCTGCACATTCAACGCGCTCGAAATGCTGGCCGGTGTGAAAACCGGGCGCGCGCAACAGAAGCGGAAACTCCAAACCCGCTTCGGAGAGCAACGATTGCGCGCCGGACCCGCATAGCGCGCTTTTCGAAAACAGCTCGACACGCGGCGCCACGACATCCTCAAGCCCACCCAGCCGTTTCGCGTTCTCCGCGCGGCCCGTTCGAAGCGCCGCGTCGGGATTGTTGATCAACGGCGCGCGGCTTCGCGCCGAAATCGCCCGCGCGGCGGCCAGTCCTTCGCCGCACAGATCGGCATCGCCGATGGCGTTGAACACGACATCGTGCTCCGGCAAGGGTACCGAGGGATCGTGAAATTCGGCGTAAAGAGCCGAGACGGCAAAGATGCGGTCGTCGAGCAGCAATTGGGTGGGAATATTTCCGCCGCGCACCGACACCAGCAGAAGGATGCGAACCGGATTGCCGCGCCCGCGATAGGGCCGCGAGACCATGCTGTGCGCGGCAAATCCTTTGTGCCAGTGCGGCGCGGCTGCGGCGTCGTCGCCCATCGCCGCCAACGTCCGCGCCAGGCCCTGATGCGCTTCGGCGCGTTCGGGATCGATCTTGAGCGCAGCTTCGTAGGCTTCGCGCGCATCCGCCGGATGTCCGTCGTCGAGCAATTGCCCGGCCAGATTGACGAGGGCCGTGGGGTTCTGCGGATGATGCACGGCCGCCTGGCGATAGGCCGTCAACGCCGCCGAGCGATGGCCCGACGCGAGCGCCAGCGCGGCCAGGTTCGTCAAGGCGCCGAAATGCGTCGCGTCGCGATGCAGGAGCGCGACATAGGCGTCTTTCGCCGCGTCGTCCTCTCCCAGCAGAGACAGCAGCCGCGCTTTCTCGAACAGCGCGTCGACGGCGTCGGGTTCGCGTTCGAGCCGTTGCCGGATCGCGGCAAGGGCCGCGTCGAGACGCGCGACGCGCGCTCCGTCCACAGTCAAATCAATCCCGCGAGCGGGCTCGACGGATCGGCATAGCGCTTCCTCGGCATGCGGCCGGCCAGATAGGCCAGCCGTCCCGCCTCGACGGCATGTTGCATGGCCGCGGCCATCAGTCACCGGATTTTTCGCGTGCGCGATGGCCGTGTTCATAGCACGGCGTCGCAGCCGAGTTCCATCGCGATGGCGGCGTCCGAGGCCGTGCCGACGCCGGCATCGACGATCACGGGAACTTTCGCATCCTCGATGATCATGCGGATGTTGACCGCGTTCTGCATCCCCAGCCCGGAACCGATCGGCGACGCCAGCGGCATGATGGCCGCCGCGCCCATCTCTTCCAGCCGTTTCGCCATCAGCGGATCGTCGCTGCAATAGACCATCACCTGGAAGCCTTCTTTCGTCAGCATCTCCGTGGCGCGCAAAGTTTCCAGCATGTCGGGATAGAGCGCTTCTTGCTCGCCCAGCACTTCCAGCTTCACGAGCGTCCAGCCGCCCGCTTCCCGCGCGAGCCGAGGTGCGCACCGCATCCTCGCCGGTGAAGCAGCCGGCGGTGTTCGGGAGATAGGTGTACTTTCTTGGGATCGATGAAATCGACCAGCCGGGGTTGGCCGGGATCGGTCAGATTCACCCGGCGCACCGCGACCGTCACGATCTCCGCACCCGAGGCTTCGAGCGCGGCGGCGTTCTCGGCATAGGATTTGTACTTGCCCGTGCCGATGATCAGACGCGAGCGATAGGTCTTGCCCGCGATCGACGAAAGGCTTGTCGACGGGCGGCGTATCCGACCAGCGCATTGCCGCCGCCGATGAAGTGGACGATCTCGAGCCGGTCGCCCTCGCCCACCATCACGGCCGCATATTGCGAACGCGGGACGATCTCGAGATTGCGCTCCACGGCGATCTTGGCGGGGTCCAGACCCAGCCCCGAAAGCAGCTCGCGGACATTGACCGGCCCGTCGAGACGCCGGTCTTCGCCGTTGATGGTGACGCTCAAGGCCATAAGCCTTTTCCTGCTAAGAGGTTTCCGTGGCCCTCAAGGGTCAGTATAAAGCCCGAAGCACAGTACCAGCCGGAGGCTCCGTGGCTCAAAAAGCCCCAAGGCAATCGAAGGGGGCATTGCCGATATATGTCCTGAACGGGCCGAACCTCAATCTCCTTGGCAGCCGCGAGCCCGAGGTCTATGGCCGCGCCACGCTTTCCGAGATCGGGAAGGCCCTGGCGATCCATGCCAAATCGTTCGGACTTTCGGTGACGTTCCGTCACTCAAATCACGAAGGCGAGCTCATCGACTGGCTGCAGGAGGCCCGGACCAAGGCGTCCGGCGTCATCTTGAACGCCGCTGGGCTCAGCCATACCTCGGTATCCCTGCTTGACGCCTGCCGGGCGCTCGATAAACCCCTTGTCGAGGTCCATCTTTCCAACCCCTATCGGCGAGAACCCTACCGGCGGCGTTCCTACATCAGCGAGGCCGCCACCGGCGTGATCTGCGGCCTGGGCGCGACCGGCTACCTTCTGGCGCTGGAGGCGCTGGCGGGCCTCGTCAAGGACAAGACGGCATGAACATGAAGGACGTGAAGCAATTGGGCGCCGGATCGCCAACGGTTCGAAGACGAAATCCCAATTGGCCGTCGATGCCGGCGCGATCCGTGAACTGGCGGAGTTGCTGGCCGAGACCGGACTGACGGAAATCGAGATCGAACAGGGCGGCCGCGCCTGCGCGTATCGCGGCATCGCGGCTCCCGGCGTTTCGTATGTGGAATCGCGCGCGCCTGCACCCGTTGCGGCACCGGTCGCGACCGACGCACCCGCGCCGAAGCGCGACGGTCACGCGGCGGGCACGATCACCTCGCCCATGGTCGGCACGGTCTATCTGTCGCCGGAACCCGGCAAGCCCCTTTCGTCAATGTGGGCGACACGGTGAAAGAAGGCGACACGCTCCTCATCGTCGAAGCGATGAAGACGATGAACCCGATCCTCGCGCCCAGGGGCGGCACGATCCGCGAAATCTGCGTCCAGGACTGCCAGCCGGTCGAATTCGGCCAGGCGCTCATCGTCATTTCCTGAGATGTTCGAAAAAATCCTGATCGCCAATCGCGGCGAGATCGCGCTCCGCATCAATCGCGCCTGCAAGGAGATGGGCATCTCCACGGTCGCGATCCATTCGACGGCCGACGCCGACGCGATGCATGTGCGCCTTGCCGACGAAAGCGTCTGCGTCGGGCCACCGCCGTCCGCGCAAAGCTATCTGAACATTCCCGCAGATCATTGCCGCCTGCGAGATCACGGGCGCCGAAGCGATCCATCCGGGCTACGGTTTTCTGTCGGAGAATGCGCGTTTCGCCGAGATCGTCGCCGAACACGGCATCACGTTCATCGGCCCCACGCCCGCGCATATCCGGCTGATGGGCGACAAGATCGCCGCCAAGCAGGCCGTCAAAGGCCTCGGCATCCCGACCGTGCCCGGCTCCGACGGCGCCGTGGGATCGGACAAGGACGCCGAAGAGATCGCGGGCAAGATCGGCTATCCGGTCCTGATCAAGGCCGCCGCCGGCGGCGGCGGACGCGGCATGAAAGTGGCACAGACGGCCCGAGGATCTGAGCCTTGCGCTCACCACCGCGCGCGCCGAAGCCAAGACGGCGTTCGGCGACGACGCCGTCTATATGGAAAAATATCTCGAACGGCCGCGCCATATCGAAGTGCAGGTGCTGGCCGATTCCTTCGGCAAGGTGGTGCATCTGGGCGAGCGGGATTGTTCGCTGCAGCGCCGCCATCAGAAACTGTGGGAAGAAGCGCCCTCGCCCGCGCTCAATGCGGCGCAGCGCGAGATGATCGGCAGCGTGGTCACCTCCGCGCTCAATAAGCTCGGCTATCTGGGCGCGGGCACCGTCGAGTTTCTCTACGAGGACGGCGGCTTCTATTTCATCGAGATGAACACCCGCCTGCAGGTCGAGCATCCCGTCACCGAAGCGATCACCGGCATCGATATCGTGCGCGAACAGATCCGCATCGCCGCGGGCGGTCCGATCGAATTCGACCAGAAGGACATCGTCATCTCCGGCCACGCGATCGAATGCCGCATCAACGCGGAAAACCCGTTCACGTTCCAGCCGTCACCCGGCACGATCACCCAATTCCACCACGCCGGGCGGGCTCGGCGTGCGGTTCGATTCCGCGCTCTATACGGGCTATCGCATCCCGCCCTATTACGACAGCCTGACCGGCAAGCTGATCGTGCACGGCAAGAACCGCAACGAATGCCTGATGCGATTGCGCCGCTCGCTCGACGAACTCGTGGTCGGCGGCATCGAGACCACGATACCGCTGTTCCAGCAGCTGGTGCGCGAGCCCGATATTCTCAACGGCGACTATCACATCCACTGGCTGGAACATTACCTCGCCGCGCACGGCGCTTAAGAATACGATTCCTTTCGGTCGCGCCGCAGCACCGTCTTTCAGAACGGACCGCTCGAAACGCTCGCGTCTACCAGACCGTCGATCAAGCCGTTCGAGTCCGTGGCCATTCTCACGTCGAGATTTTCGTGCCCTCCGGATCCGCCCACGCACTTGAATCGCAACGTAATGTCGTTGTGGCTATGCACATTTCGCACGCGGAAGGTGGAACAATCGCTCGCGCCGTTGAAAATGGAATTGAGATAGTATTCGATGGCGACCGAGTTCGGTATGTTTTGCTTGATGAAGCCTGGATCGAATTGGTCTTCCAGCTGCGTCTCGTATTGGATACGCGCTTTTGTCACGGCCCAATCTGCGACTTTCGTATAGCCCGCTGGAATCTTTACCGGCGGAGGCGAAACGACCGGCTTGCCGTTCAGCGTTGTCGTCGGAGTCTGAACGAGCGAGATCAGTTCGCCTGCGTCTTTCGGCGGACTCCGGCCGGACAGCCACAGGAGGCGTGCCACGCCATAGGGCAATTCGTCCGTTGAGGTGTTGGCCTGCGCGCTCGCCCAGGTTTTCGTCTGCACGTCGGCGGCCATCGCGCGAGGCAAGAGGTTCACGTCAACGACCGTGAAGAGGAAGCTCACATCCAAATTCTTGGGTTGCGTCTTCACATTCGGGACCGCTGGGAACGGATCGGTCGAGACGAGCCCCACCGCCCCCATATGCGCTTGCACGTCGAAAATCTCCTCGGATCCCCCCACAGCGGTCTCTCCGTTGTGTTCGATGAAGGGCGCCGTATCGATTGCCCAATTGACGCCGAACTTGATGTTGGGTCCGCAGGGGCTGTAATCGAAGCCGCCGGGCTGTGGTCCGCCGGGTGCGTTCTTCGCGACGGGAAATGGCGGGAAATTGGTGTCGTATGCATCTTCCGAGGGATTGCCGGCGCAGATGGCGTTCGGCACCGCGTTTGCCGCGACTTGCGGCTTCAGCGCGTTGGTCAGGCTGTCGGACGATATGATCGGATTGCCGGAAACCACGGGCGCCGATTTCGTCAGCCACATGGTGATGAAGCGCGACAGGTCCCAGACCGAGATAACGAGGCCTCCGGCAGGAAGGAGCATCACCTGGTTGGGCGAGTAGAGGGTCCCGTAGGACGGCGAAAACGACCAGCCGTTTGCGGTGCCGCTGAACGTCCAGCGCTGCGCCATCGACGTCTGCACCGATTGGGGCAACGTGGTTTCATCCATCGCGCTGTGCGACATGCCGAGCGGATCGAACAGGCGCGACTTCACCACCGCGGGATACTGAGCGCCTTGCGACAGCCTTGATTCGATAAGCCCGACCCCTTCGACCGCAACTCCCGAATAGGAACTGAACGCGCCGGGCGTGAAGCGAAGCCAGCTTCTCTCGATATCGGAATACCATTGGAGAAGCGTCTCGTCGGCCTGGTACATCGCGTTGGCAAGGCCCGACGTATGGGAGACGAGGTTGGCGACCGTGATGTCCCGATTGGCGCCGTTGCGTGTGCAAAGCAACTGGCCATTCGGGCAGGCGCATTGCGCTTTGCTGAAGAACGGGCAGACATAATCGAGTTCGGGCAGAAACTTATCCGCCTTGTCCGACAAAGCGATCGGCGCATCCGGCTCGTCCGTGAAGGTCAGAAGCGTCGTGCCCGTCATCACCTTGCTGAAGGAACCCGCGGGATAGATTGTCAACTCGTCGGGCGTGCGTTTCTTCGCGGCATCGCTGAATCCGTAACCCTGGCTGAAATAGAGGCCGTCGTCGAGCACGAGACCGATGGTGACGCCGGGACCTTCGGAGCGGAAAAGCGTGTCGGCTTCGCCCCCGATCTTGCGCGCGAGCGCCGGCAATGCGGGCAAGAGCCGCAGCCGGCGCTCGGCACAGGCATCGACCCAGCCGGGCCGCACGGACACACTGGGTATCCCCAGCGATTTCCAGGGGGAGGCTTGTCCAATCGTAGAGACATCGGCGCAACCGGCCGGGTCCGCCCGCGAAGCGGTCGCCATCACCAGAAGGGTCACCAAAACCGCCGCCGCCTTGCAAATGATGTTGAAGATATTGCTGGGCCCGATCACCTGGCTCTCCTTCGAGTTTCCTGACAGCGCGAGCAAATACAGCCGAAGGATTGACTCAACGCTGTGGGAATTACTTGGGCGAAAACGACACGATTTGTCCTGGAGCGACATTTCCCCCGTACCGGGCCCGAACGCAAAGCAATGCGGAATGAACGGCCCCGAACTCGCGCTATATTCCGGCACCAACCAGAACAGGGGAAACGTCCATGACATTCCTTGCCAAATGGGAGCCGCAACTCCTCAGCGTGTTGCGCATCGTGGCGGGCCTGCTCTTTCTCGAGCATGGCACGTCCAAGCTGCTCCAGTTCCCGGTCGCGATGTCCGCCCATCTAACGCCGCTAGTGATTGCGGCGGGTGCAATCGAAACTGTGGGCGGCGCGCTCATCGTCGTCGGTCTCTTGACGCGCCTGGCGGCCTTCGTCGCCTCGGGCGAAATGGCGGTTGCGTATTGGGTGGTTCATGTGCCCATGGGCGGCATGTTCCCGCTGGTCAATAAGGGCGGCGAAGCGATTCTGTTCTGCTTCGTGTTCCTCTTCATCGCAGCGGCGGGAGCCGGCCCGTGGAGCGTCGATGCCGCCATGAAGCGAAGCTAGCGACGCATTTCCTTCGCGCTCTCCTTGCGGCACAATCGGCGCCGCAGGGAGAGTTGCCGTGCACGGTTCGGTTCGCCTGACGTCGGAATTGCTCTTGCGCGCCTATGCGCAGGGCGTGTTTCCGATGGCGGAGCGGCGCGACGACACCCTGCTTTATTGGGTGTCGCCCGAGAGCCGCGGGATCGTTCCGCTCGATACCTTCCACGTGCCGCACCGGCTGGCGCGCACCGTCCGCAGCGACCGCTTCGAGGTGCGGACGGATACGGCGTTCGGCGACGTCATCTCGGCTTGTGCCGCGCCCGCCCCGGGCCGCGAAGACAGCTGGATCAATGCCGAGATCCTAGCGGCCTATTCGCAACTCCATCGCGAGGGCCATGCCCACAGCGTCGAATGCTGGCGCGGCGGCGAACTCGTGGGCGGGCTCTATGGCGTCAGGCTGGGCGGGGCCTTCTTCGGCGAGAGCATGTTCTCGCGCGAGCGCGACGCGAGCAAAGTGGCGCTGGTCCATCTGGTGGCGCGGCTGATCCGGGGCGGCTTCGCCCTCCTCGACACGCAATTCCTCACCTCGCATCTGGCGCGCTTCGGAACGGTCGAAATCCCACAGGCGGATTATCTGGGGCGGCTGGATTGCGCGCTCGGGGCGGAAGCCTATTGGCCCGAATCTTCAGGGAGTTGGGGCATTTGCTCCTTGGCGCCGGAATTGGGCGACAGCACCTTGACGGGCGCGGTGGAGGCAACCGCGGGGGCGACCTGGCCCGGCTGGTTCGTGATGCAGCTGATCACCCAGACGTCGTAGAGCGGATGCTGCATGCCGTTGAGCGACGGGCTCGACGCGAGCATCCAGCCCGAAAACACCTTGTGCGACGGCTGGTCGGGCCGGTTGTCGGTGACCTCCACGAAGGCGGTCGTCTCCGGCGTTTCGATGGGCGGCGTCGAATAGCAGTAATGCGCCGTGATGCTGAGGGTGGCGAAGCCCACCGGCACGCCCACGGGCGCGTAGATGTTGGCCGCGCGCCCCGTCATCTTGTCGAGCCCGCGCAAGACCACTTCGCGCTTGACGCCGTCCTTGCCGGGAATGGCATCGGCGACGGACAGCGGATGCGCGATCTCGTTTTGCGGCATGTCGACGGTCGCGGAATCGTCGGCGGCCATCGCGGGCCATGCGACCAGCGCCGTTACGGCAATCGCCAGGGTGAAGGATTCGCGCCGCATGATGCTCATTTGGATCCCGTATTGCCGTAGATCGCCCGGCCGATCAGGCCCATGATATCGACCGAGCCTTGCGTATTGGCGATCACGCCGCCCGAGGCAAACATCTTGTCGCTGCCGCCGGGCTGGATGGCGAGATAGGAATTCCCGCCGAGCAAGCTCGATATGACCTTGACAGACGAATCGTCGGGTATCTGGACGTCGCTGCGGACGGAAAGATGCACGATCGCCTGATAGGTGTTGGGATCCAGGTCGATCGACGACACCGTGCCGACCTTGATGCCGTGGAGCCGCACGTCGGCGCCCGAGGTAATTCCGTCGGCGCTGCTGAATGCGGCCTTGAGATCGTAACCGCCGATGCTGCCCGCGCTGGTGGTCGTATAGGCGAAGGCGAGAAACGCCACGGCAACCGCTAGCACGATGGCGCCGATCAGCGTTTCGACGGTGTTGTTCTGCATGGCGGGATATTACCGTTCTTCCTATTCCGGTTTCCAGGCCTGGTAATCGCCGGTCGCGGGCGGGCGTTCGCCCTTCGCCGCGAGGCTGCCGGGCGGATGATAGGCGCCGTCCGTTCCCGTCATGTTGGGCTGATGTTCGAGTTCCCAGGACCTGGCCTTCAGCGGCTGCGACCGTCGGCGGCTCCTTGAAGGTGTGGTGCAACCAGCCATGCCATTCCGGCGGAACGCGCGAGGCTTCGACCGTGCCGTTATAGATGACCCAGCGGCGGACCTTCGACTTGTTCTGGTAGTAGCGGTTGCCGAATTTGTCCTCGCCCACGAACTGGCCGGAGAACCAGGTCGTGACCAGAGTTCCGGCCGTGGCGCCGCGCCACCAGATGAACAGCAATCGGAGCAAAGACATCGAGGCCGGCTCGCCTGGGATTCGGCGCGGACTATAGGAGCCTCGCGGCGGCCGCGCCAAGCAACGCTTTGGCGCAGCGTGAGCGGCGTCCTAACGCATGCTTTTGTCCCGGTTCCCCGTCCACAGAAAATTGCGCGCTGTTATAATGTTGAAAAAAATTTTTGCACGATTCTGAAACCCCGCTTGACTCGCCGGCTTTTTGGCCGCGCGTTAAGCCACCACATCTGGTGGGTAAGTTTTGATTAACCACTTATCGCTTGCGCGCCCTCGGGCACGTGTGCCATACTTTGCCCCTGTCGCTGATCGCGGCACCAAATCTGGCGGACGCTACCAAGCTTAGCCGCCGCGGGTCCTACCGCACAAACAGGACTCCCGGCGACTGGATAACTGTCCCCGAAATGGTCGCCGGAAAGCGGCTTTGGGCATCAACAGAGTTTGTCTGGGGGCATCATGCGTATTCGGCGTCAGTTCACGGTCGAAGGCCGTTCGCCTTACGAAGGCATCGCGTTCCGCAACGCGTCGAGCGAGATCCGCAATCCGGACGGCTCGGTCGTCTTCCGGCCAATCCGATATCGAGGTGCCCCGGGAGTGGAGCCAGGTCGCCTGCGACGTGCTGGCGCAGAAATATTTCCGCAAGGCCGGCGTGCCGGTCGCAGCTGAAGCCCGTGCCCGAAGAAGGCGTGCCCGAATTCCTGTGGCGCCACGAAGCCGACCGGCGAGGAGCGCACGGGCGAAACCTCCGCCAAGCAGGTGTTCGACCGCATGGCGGGCACCTGGACCTATTGGGGCTGGAAGGGCGGCTATTTCGACACCGAAGACGGACGCCCGCGCCTTCTACGACGAACTGTGCCACATGCTGGCGACGCAGAAGGCGGCGCCCAACTCGCCGCAATGGTTCAACACCGGGCTGCATTGGGCCTACGGCATCGATGGCCCGAGCCAGGGCCACTATTACGTCGATCACCTGTCGCGCCGGCTGATGAAATCGACCTCGGCCTACGAGCATCCGCAGCCGCATGCCTGCTTCATCCAAAGCGTCAAGGATGATCTCGTCAACGAAGGCGGCATCATGGATTTGTGGACGCGCGAGGCGCGTCTGTTCAAATACGGCTCGGGCACGGGCACCAATTTCTCCAGCCTGCGCGGCGAGAACGAAAAGCTCTCCGGCGGCGGCAAATCGTCCGGCCTGATGAGCTTCCTCAAGATCGGCGACCGCGCGGCGGGCGCCATCAAATCCGGCGGCACGACGCGGCGCGCGGCCAAGATGGTGATCGTCGATGTCGACCATCCCGACATCGAGCATTTCATCGACTGGAAGGTGATCGAGGAACAGAAGGTCGCCGCGCTCGTCGCCGGCTCGAAGCTCGCCGAGCGGCATCTGAAGGCGGTGCATGAAGGCCTGCATCAATTGCGAAGGCTCGGGCGACGATTGCTTCGATCCGAAGAAGAACCCGGCGCTGCGCCGCGAAGTGAAGGCGCGCCCGCAAATCGATGATCCCCGACAATTACATCGAACGCGTCATCTCCTTCGCCAAACAGGGCTACAAGGAAATCGACTTCAAGTTCCGCACCTACGACACCGATTGGGATTCGGAAGCCTATCTGTCGGTCTCCGGCCAGAACTCGAACAATTCCGTGCGGGTCACCGACGAGTTCCTGCGCGCGGTGGAAGAGGACGACGACTGGAACCTCACCTATCGCGGCGGCGGCAAGCTCGCCAAGACGCTGAAGGCGCGCGAGCTGTGGGAGAAGATCTCCTATGCGGCCTGGGCCTGCGCCGATCCCGGCATCCAGTTCCACACCACGGTCAACGACTGGCACACCTGCCCGGCGGGCGGCGACGATCCGCGCCTCCAATCCGTGCTCGGAATACATGTTCCTGGACGACACGGCCTGCAATCTCGCCTCGCTCAATCTGATGGCGTTCCGCAAGGAGGCCGAAGGCCGGAAGGAATTCGACGTCGCGGCGTTCGAACACGCGGTGCGGCTGTGGACCATCGTGCTCGAAATCTCCGTGCTGATGGCGCAGTTCCCGTCGCGCGAGATCGCGCAGCTGTCCTACGACTACCGCACGCTGGGGCTCGGCTTCGCCAATATCGGCGGCCTGCTGATGGCGGCCGGCATTCCCTATGACAGCCGCGAAGGCCGCGCCATCGCGGGCGCCATTTCGGCGGTGATGACGGGCGTGTCCTATGCCACGTCGGCGGAGATGGCGGGCGAACTTGGGCCGTTCCCGGAATTCGGCGCCAACAAGGATCCGATGCTGCGCGTGATCCGCAACCATCGCCGCGCGGCGCATGGCGAAGCGGCGGGCTATGAAGGGCTTTCGACGCCACCCGTTCCGCTGGATCTGGAAGCCGTCGCCGATCCGGCATTGGCCGCGGCGGCCAAGCGCGCCTGGGACGACGCGCTCGCCTTCGGCGAAGAATTCGGCTTCCGCAACGCACAGGCCACCGTCATCGCGCCCACCGGCACGATCGGGCTGGTGATGGATTGCGACACGACCGGCGTCGAGCCGGATTTCGCGCTGGTCAAGTTCAAGAAGCTGGCCGGCGGCGGCTATTTCAAGATCATCAACCGCTGCGTGCCGGAAGCGCTGGCGGGCCTGGGCTACGAACAATCCCAGATCGACGACATCGTCGCTTATGCGGTGGGCCACGGCACGCTGGAAAGCGTGAGCGCGGGCGTCACCCATGATGCATTGCGCGCCAAGGGCTTCGGCGAAGCCGAGATCGGCAAGGTCGAGGCCGCGCTCGAATCGGCCTTCGACATCCGCTTCGTGTTCAACAAATGGACGCTCGGCGAGAAATTCTGCACCGACACGCTGAAGATCGACGCGACCGCGCTCGACGCGCCGGAATTCGATCTCCTCAAAACACTGGGCTTCGCGAAGGCCGATGTCGAGGCGGCCAACCTGCATGTTTGCGGCGCGATGACGCTGGAAGGCGCGCCGCATCTGAAAGCCGAGCATCTGCCCGCGTTCGATTGCGCCAATCCGTGCGGACGCATCGGCACGCGCGCGCTGTCCGTCGAAAGCCACATCCGCATGATGGCCGCGGTGCAGCCCTTCATCTCCGGCGCCATCTCCAAGACCATCAACATGCCGAACGCAGCCAGCGTGAAGGAATGCGGCGAAGCCTATATGCTGTCGTGGAAGCTGGCGCTGAAGGCCAACGCGCTCTATCGCGACGGCTCCAAGCTGTCGCAACCGCTGGCGAGCCAGGTCTTCGCCTTCGACGACGAGGAGGACGCGCTCGAAGAGGTGCTTGCGGCCCCGCAGGCGCAGCGCACCACCATCGTCACCGAACGCATCGTGGAGAAGATCGTCGAGCGCATCGTGAGCCGCGAGCGCGAGCGCCTGCCGCAGCGCCGCAAAGGCTACACCCAGAAGGCCATTGTGGGCGGCCACAAGGTCTATCTGCGCACGGGCGAATACGAAGACGGGCGCCTCGGCGAAATCTTCATCGACATGCACAAGGAAGGCGCGGCGTTCCGCAGCCTGATGAACGATTTCGCCATCGCGATTTCCGATCGGCCTGCAATATGGCGTGCCGCTGGAGGAATTCGTGGAAGCGTTCACCTTCACGCGCTTCGAGCCGGCGGGCCTCGTGATCGGCAACGATTCGATCAAGAACGCGACCAGCGTGCTCGATTACATCTTCCGCGAGTTGGCCGTCTCCTATCTCGGCCGCAACGATCTGGCCCATGTGCCGCCCGTCCAGGACGAGGACCTCGGCAATGGTGACGAAGGCGACGCGCGGCGCGAAGTGTCGCGCGAGCTGGCGCAGAATTTCGCCCGCGTGACGTCGACGGGCTTCGTGCGCGGCCAGATGAAATCGCTGTCGGTGGTGCGCGGCGGCGCCCAGCCCAAGATGATGGCCGCCTACGATCACGACGAGCATTATGCGCACGATCCGGACGGCGAGACGGCGCTGGAAGGCGGAATGGTCGCCGCGGCGCTGGGCGAAATCCGCGCAGGCGTGATCGAGGCCGTAGGCGCGGTGGCCGGCAATCCCGTGGGCGATGCGATGAACGCGCTCGGCTCGCATTTCGTGCAGCGCGCCGAAGCGGCGGCGGCGAAGGCGGGGCGCGCCCGCGAGGCGCAGGCCAAGCTCGCCGCCGAAGCCCGCATGAAAGGCTATGAAGGCGACGCCTGCGGCACCTGCGGCAACTTCACGCTCGTGCGCAACGGCACCTGCATGAAGTGCAACACCTGCGGCAGCACCAGCGGATGCAGTTGAAACGATGTAGCTGAAACGAAACAGATCGACGCTTCGGGGGCTGCGCGCTGACTATCAGCGTGCAGCCGAACGCGTTCCGGACCAAAAAAGGGAGGTCGCTATGACATAACAAGAAAAGTGCGCAAGCGAGACGGGCCTCGAACGGGTTTGGCTCCGACCGAGGCCCAAAGAAAGAATCACCAATACGGGAGAAACCATGACACAGAGTGTCGAACCTGAATACCAGAGACTTCTTGCCGCTTGGGAAAAGGCGGACATGATTCCTGGAGTCAATCCAACGTTTGCTCGGACAGACCGTTCTGGCCAGGTTATTTGCTGGCTTGACTACAACAACGCCCAGTCGATCAACGGCTGGGTAATGAAGTTGTATCCATTTCCTCGCAAACCCAAGATGCCGATGCCCGTCGAAGAAGCGGTTCATATTGGCGATAAGCAACGGCAATCGATCAGCGCCAAGCACTGGAGGAAGAAATGACACGCGTCAAGCCGCCAAACCGCAAGCACAAGCACTGGGACAACAAAGATGACAAGTTGCTCAAGAAGCTCGCGAAGCAAGATACGCCTACGCCACTGATGGCATGGGAATTGGGCCGTACCACAGCGGCGGTCTATAACCGTGCGTCGTTGCTCGACGTGAGCTTGGAGCCAACAAACCCACGACACAAAAGGCATCACTGAAACGGCTGCGGCGAGTTCACTTTGGTGCGCAACGGCACCTGCATGAAGTGCAACACCTGCGGCAGCACCAGCGGATGCAGCTGACGCGCGCGCACGCCGTCATCGATCTGTCATACCAGCGCTGTCATCAATCTATTGAAAACTCCCTCTAGGTTGCCCGCTGGGTAACCTTGGGGGTTTTCAATGGCCGATGTCTCCGTCGCGCCTGCCGTTCCGCTTGCAGGCAAACCGAAATTCGATCAAAGGGCGAACAGGGGCGGCATCCTGCTCTTCATCCTGTTGCTCGTGGGCGGCATCGGCTACGCGGCTTATGGATTCCTCAGCGATCTCCAAAGCGTCCATGAAACCCTGGCGATCGGCGTGTTCGGGCTTCTGGGTCTCGCGCTCCTGATTGCGCTGGGCTTCGAGTTCGTCAACGGCTTCCACGACACCGCCAATGCGGTGGCGACCGTCATCTATACCCACAGCATGACGCCGATGGTGGCCGTCGTGTGGTCGGGCGTATTCAACTTCCTGGGCGTTCTCACCTCTACGGGCGCGGTCGCCTACGGCATCATCACGCTCTTGCCGGTCGACCTCATCCTTCAGGTGGGCAGCACCGCGGGCTACTCAATGATTTTCGCGCTGCTGATCGCGGCCATCGTCTGGAACCTCGGCACCTGGGCGCTCGGCATTCCCAACAGTTCCTCGCATGCGCTGATCGGCTCGATCATGGGTGTGGGCCTGGCGAACCAGCTGATGGCGCCGGCCAGCCAGCAGACCGCCGGAGTCGACTGGTCGCAGGCCGTCAATGTCGGCGAGGCGCTGCTGTTCAGCCCGCTCATCGGCTTCGTGGCGTCGGCGCTGCTTCTCTATGTGATGAAGTTCTTCATCCGCTCGAAGAAGCTCTACGAGGAACCGAAGAACGCCGCTCCGCCGCCCTGGTGGATTCGCGGCATCCTGATCCTCACTTGCACCAGCGTGTCGTTCGCCCATGGCGGCAACGACGGACAAAAGGGCATGGGCCTCATCATGCTCATCCTGATCGGCGTGGCGCCGACGGCCTATGCGCTCAACCGCGCGCTGCCGGAGAACGTGACGCCGGCCTTCGTGCACGCCACGACGGCGGCGCAGACGGTGTTCGCGAGCCATGCGGGCGGCAACGCGCCCGCCATGACCGTCGACGCCGCACGCAAGCGCGTGGGCGCGGCGTTGCGGACGCGGGATCTCAACAAGCCGGATGTGTTTGCCGCGCTTGCCGTCGTCTCGGGCGACATCGCCGACCAGGTGAAGAATTACGGCTCGGTCGGACGCGTGCCCGCGACGGCCACTCCCAACGTCCGCAACGAAATGTACATGGCCGCGGACGCGGTGCGGTTGTTGCCCGCGGAAGGCGCCAAATTCTCGCCCGCCGAAGCGACGACGCTGAAGACCTATCAGACCAATCTGCAGAAGGGCACGCGTTACATTCCCGACTGGGTGAAGGTCGTGGTCGCCATCGCGCTCGGCCTCGGCACCATGGTCGGCTGGAAGCGCATCGTCGTCACGGTCGGCGAACGGATCGGAAAGACCCATCTGACCTATGCGCAGGGCGCGGCGGCGGAGATCATCGCGGCGGCGACCATCGGCGCGGCGGAAGTCTACGGCCTGCCCGTTTCGACCACACATGTGCTGTCGAGCGGCGTGGCCGGCACCATGGCCGCCAACCGATCGGGCCTGCAATGGAGCACGGTGTGGAGCATCGCGTCGGCCTGGATCCTGACCCTCCCCGCCGCGATGGCGCTTGCCGGCGGGCTCTATTGGGGCCTGCTCCATTGGGGTGTGTTGAACCACATCCATTGAAGGGAGCACCGCTCGATGCGGCAGACGGCGTGGCGTCGGTCTATTTTCCGCACGCCGGACTGACTTTGGCCGGAACGAGCGCCACCCGGTCGATCACGCTCAGCGTGGCGCTTGTCGCGCCGTGCGCGGCGCAAAGCGGAACGATGAACCAACTCCTGTTGTCGCCCACTCTGTGCACCCGGGCGCCGACCTTTGGCTTTTCGGTGCAGCTTCTTTCGGAACAGAAGGGCGAAAGTGCCTGCTCGCTGAGTTTCATCCAATGATCGAGCCAACTGCCGCACGCGCACGCATCTGCGCCCGAATTGTCCGCAATCTTCACGTTCATCGCTACGACCCCCAAGCTGGCAGCCGAACGATAGACACGGCATTTGACGCTTTGAAGAACGCGGCGCGGGTCGCCGGGGCGTCACGCAATATTCATGGACGTGTCACTGGGCTGACAAGTTCGTGCCGGGTTACTTCGCAGGCGCGCCATTCGGCCGACAGGACAATTAAGGGGGCAAAATGTTGCCGGACAGTCATTTGCAAAAGGCAGTTCTCGCCGAATTGAACCGGGAACCGAGCGTCGTCGCCGCCCATATCGGCGTGACGGCGAACGCCGGCATCGTCACGCTGACGGGGCATGTCGAAAACATGGCGCAGAAACACGCAGCCGAAACGGCGGCAGGCCGGGTGCGAGGCGTGAAGGCCGTAGCCGACGAGCTGGACGTCCGGCTTCCCTCCGACGCGAAGCGCACCGATGAAGACATTGCGGCCGCTGCGATCGACCGCCTGGCGTCGAACGCGTCCGTGCCGCACGACGCCATCAAGGTGGCGGTCGAAAGCGGACGGATCACGCTCGCTGGTCAGGTGGATTGGTTTTTCCAGAAAGACGCCGCCGAGCAGGACATTCGCCGGCTGAGCGGCGTCGTGGAACTGAACAATGAGATCGCCATCAAGCCGCGCGTCACGGCGTCGAGCATCAGCGACGACATCATGCATGCGCTGCATCGCTCCTGGTTCTTCGATCCCAGCACGATCGCGGTGAGTGTTGAAAATGGAAAGGTGCTGCTCACCGGCACCGTTCACTCGCCCCATGATCGCCAGGTCGCGGCCACGACCGCCTGGGCGGAGCCCGGCGTGGTCGAGGTCCAAAACGACATCGCGATCGTTTGAGATTTGTTGTTGATGCCTCCCCCCACCCGATCCGCCTTCGCCAAGGCTACGGCGGACAAGTCTTTAGCTCTTCTCGCCCGCCGTAGCTTCAGCGTAGGCGGGTCCGTCTTCGCTACGCTTTGGTCCGCTACGACGGATCGACCTCCCCGCAAGGGGGAGATGAAGAAAGACGTTTCGCCTCCCCCTTGCGGGGAGGCCGGCGAGCCTGGAGAGCGACGGGTGCCAAACACAGAGCGCGAGCCGGGTGGGGGGCGGCCGATCAACAGCCACGGCAATTGGAATGAGCCCCGGAGAAGACTTAGGCGGACATAAAACTCACCGCTGCGGCAGCGGGATGAATTCCGTTTCGCCGGGGATATGGCCGAAGCGCTGGGCCTGCCAATCGGCCCGCGCCTGTTCGATGCGCTCCTTGGAGCTGGAGACGAAATTCCAGTCGAGGTGACGCGGACCATCGAGCGCCGCGCCGCCGAACAACATCGCCCGCGACTTTCCGGATGCGGCAAGCGTGACGTCTTCGCCGGCTTCGAATAGGGCCATCGCGCCGGCATCCAGCCTAGTGTTGCCGGTTTCGATCGTGCCGTCGATCACGAACACTCCGCGTTCCGCATGTTCGTCCGTCAGATGGATACGGCTTTGCGCCGCGAACTGCGCGTCCGCGTAGAGCGTGCCCGAAAAGACTTTCACCGGCGAAGCGAGCCCATAGGCCGCGCCCGCGATCACGCGCAGATGAACGCCGCCTTCCTCAAGCACCGGCAGGTCGGCAACCGCGATATGGTCGAAGCTCGGCGCGCATTCCTCGTCGGGTTTCGGAAGCGCGAGCCAGGTCTGTATGCCGTGCAGCGTGTGGCCGGCGGCGCGCACCTTTGGCCCCGTGCGCTCGGAATGGACGATTCCGCCGCCCGCCACCATCCAGTTGACGTCGCCGGGTTCGATCGCCTGATCCGAGCCGAGACTGTCGCGGTGAACCTGCGAACCCTCGAACAGGTAAGTCACGGTCGCGAGCCCGATATGGGGATGCGGGCGCACGTCGACGCCGCGCCCGGGCGCAAAGCGCGCCGGACCGAAATAGTCGAAAAACACGAACGGGCCCACGCTTCGGCGCTCGGCCGACGGCAGCATGCGCCGGACCATGAAGCCATCGCCCAGATCGCGCGTTCGCCCGGGAAGCAGGATCATGAACGCCTCCTAGAATTGCCGCCGGAGACTAACGCAGCAAATTTGGCCGCGCCATCGCGAACGCGAGACGGAAAACCTATGCCCGTTCGATGCGGCAGGCGTAGCAGCCGCGGCGCGCGAAGTGAGCATGCACATAGTCCGTCTCGCCCTGCTCGAACAACCGTGCCAGCAAGGGTTCGACGCCGTCGCCTTGCGCGATATCGGCGTCGATCATCACGCCGTTGCGGTCGTAGGCGCGCAACGAAAGAATGCGTTCCCGCAAAACATCCGGCAGCGCACCCGCGCGATCGAACGTCTCGCGCGCCGTCTCGCGCACGAAGATCGGACCCGAGGCGCGATAGGGCGAATGCGCCGGCTGGTGTTCATAAGCCAACAGCAGCACGCGCTCGCCGGGCTCCGCGTCTTCCAGGCTCACGCGGCACGGAAAACCTGGCTTATCATCGGCGACCATCCGCATCATGCCTCGCGCGGCGAGTTCTTCGTCGCCGAGCCCGAAGAGCGGCTCGAACGGCGCGGCAGACAATCCTTTGAAACGGAACGGCATGACGGCCTCACGCTCGTGTTGCGCGGCCCTTGTGCGCCCGCCCGCAAACCGCCTCCACCCGCTTCTTGCGGGTTCCGGCACGGAGTTTGCGAAAAGGACTGGGCGCGTATCGAACCGAGACAGGTTGCCCCCGTGAAGTTTCTCGCCGCCCTTCTGCTCTCCCTGGCCGCCTTCCAGCCGGCGTCCGCCTCCGGCGCCGACCCGAAGGCCGTGGCCAGCATCAAGGCCGGCCATCACGACTGCCCCCATTGCCAGCTGGCCGGCGCCGATCTCACCAATCAATGCGTCAAGCAGGGCAACCTCGAAGGCGCCGATTTCGACGGCGCCAAGCTCACGCTGATGTGCATGTCCTACGCGGATTTCAAAGGCGCCTCGTTCCGGCACACGGACCTGGCAGGCGCCAATCTGGCTCACGCGAAGCTCGACGGCGCCGACTTCTCCGGCGCGACCCTGACCATCACGAGCTTCAAGGGAACCGATCTCAGCCAGGCCAAGGGCCTGACGCAAAGCCAACTCGACCGGGCCTGTGGCGACGCAGACACGAAACCCCCGGCCGGCCTCAAGGTGAAGACCTGCTCTTAGTTTCCGCTCAAGCCCAGGACATTAACTTGCCCCCGCTCCGGATGTACGAGCGGGGGTTTTCTTTTGTGGCGCGACGCTGGCAGAAAATATCCCGGGAACAAATCAAATGTTTGGCGGCCCGGCACAAGGTTAAAACACATTCCGGCCTCGGCCCGCACATTGCGCGCGATACCGGTATCTCATACGGTTCAAACGCTGCCGTGCGGGCTCGCGGCCCCTTCGGAACTTGAACCATTGGACGTCCGGCAGCCGCCCGGGATGTTCGACAAAAATCGGGGTTTCCATGCCGAATTTCTCTCGCTTGCGTTCGCGTGCCACGTTGAAATCGTCCGCGTCCTTCACCTGGTCGCTCGCAGCAATCTCAGGAATGGGCGCGCTTCTGGCATTCCACGCGACGCCCGCCGTCGCCAATCCGGCCGGCGGCACGGTAACGACGGGCTCGGCAACGATCTCCTCGCCGTCCGCAAAGCAGACCAATGTCGATCAAACAAGCGAAGGCGTTGTCATCGACTGGTCCAGCTTCAACATCGGCAGGAGCCAGACGACGAATTTCGTGCAGCCCAACGCGCAGGCCATCGCGATCAACCGTATCGGCGGCAGCAATCCCGCGCAGATTTTGGGTACGCTCGACGCCAATGGCCGGGTAGTGCTGATCGACGGCAACGGCATCGCCTTCGGCAGGAACTCGCAGGTCAATGTCGGCTCGCTGATCGCGACCACGACGGGCGGCTCGGATTCCGACCTGCTCGCCGGCAAGTTCACCAAGGCCGGCAACCAGAATGCCTCGGTCGTCAATCGCGGCACGATCACCGCGGCCGGCGGCGGCACGGTCGCGCTGGTGGCGCCCAATGTGACGAACAGGGGCACGGTTCAGGCGAAGCTCGGCACGGTGTCGCTGGGCGCGGCCAACGCCTTTACGGTCGACTTTGCGGGCGATGGACTTGTGTCGTTCGCAGCCCAAGGCGACGTCAACGGCAAAGCACAGGTCACCAATGCCGGCACCCTCTCCGGCGCGAATGTGTCGATGACGGCACGAGCGGCCGAAGGCGTCGCCACCGGCGTCGTCAATGTGCGCGGAACCATCCAGGCGCAGGGCGCGCACAATGTCGGCGGCACGATCGTGCTCGATGCGGGCGACGGCGGCAGCATCGATGTTTCACACGCCAGCCTGAACGCATCCGGCGCCAAGGGCGGCGGCACGGTTACCATCGGCGGCTGGAACCAGTCGAGCGTCGTCGTCGACAAGCACAGCATCGTCAACGTCTCGGCCACAAAATCCGGCAATGGCGGCACCATCGACGTGACGGCGGCGGCAACAAGCTTCCGCGGCCAGGCACTTGCCTCGGGCGGGGCACAATCCGGCAATGGCGGGAACATCGAGACCTCGGGCCACGTGCTCGACGTCAACGGCGCCTGGATTTCCGCCACCGCCGCCCACGGCGCGACGGGCAATTGGCTGCTCGATCCGGAGAACGTGACGATCTCGACGGCGGCCAGCTCGACGGATTCCTGCACGAGCGACCTGTGCACGCCCACGGGCGATAATTCCGTCCTCAACGTCACCACGCTCGAAAACGCGCTCGCGAAGGCCAATGTGACCGTGACGACGGGAAGCACAGGCTCGCAGGCGGGCGACATTACCGTTCTCGCGCCGCTCACCTGGTCGGCGCACATCCTCACGCTCGATGCCTATCACTCGATCGACGTCGATGCGACGATATCCGCCACGAACACAGCCGAACTTTCGCTCAAAACCGATGACGGCGGCAGCGGTGGGGATTATTACTTCAACGGAGGCAACATCACATTCGCCAGTCTCAGCCAAGTGCTGGACATCAATGACCGGCGCTTCACCCTCGTCGACAGTATCGCCCAGCTTGCGAGCGATATCGCCGCCACTCCGTCCGGCCGTTATGCGCTCGCCGGCACCTACAATGCCAAGGCCGACGGCACCTATGACGGGTCTCCCATTCCCACCGAATTCAAGGGGACGTTCACCGGACTCGGCAATTCGATCTCGGATCTGACCATCAGCGCTGCGGACTCGACCAGTCCCATCGGCCTCTTTGAAGAGATCAAGAGCACCGGCATCGTCCGCGATCTCGGGCTCCTCGACGCCGACGTGACGGGCGGAACGGAGACCGGCGCCCTCGTCGGCTTGAACGAAGGCACGGTGATCGCCGATTCAGCCGGCGGCACCGTCACGGGCAATTCGATGGTTGGAGGGCTTGTTGGATCGAACTCCAATATTCTTTCGGATTCGTGGTCGAGCGCCGACGTCATCGACACGGCGGGAACGGACAAGCCCGGCGACGCGGGGAGCCTTGTGGGCGGGCTTGTCGGGTTCAACGAGAGCGACGGCACCGTCATCGGTTCCTATGCCACGGGAAGCGTGACGGCATTGAAAAGCTCCGACGTATCCGGGCTTGTCGGACGCAACAGCGGAACGATCGAAAGCTCGTATTCCACGGGTGAAGTCCAGGGGTACAACGCCGTCGGCGGCGTCGCCGGCAATCTGGGCGGCACGATCGAGGACGAATCGTGGTCGTCGTCCACCCTTTACGGCAACAAGGACGTCGGCGGCCTCGTTGGATACGCCAAAGGTGTTATCGACGATTCGTTCGCCGACGGCACGGTCAACGCAGCCGGGGATTATTCCGGCGGACTGGTCGGTCAGAATGTCAGCGCGACCATTTCGCAATCGTTTTCCACCGCAGCGGTCAACGGTACGGACGACGCGGGAGGGTTGGTGGGCGACAATTCCGGCGCCATCGAGAATTCCTACGCCATGGGCAACGTCAGCGGTGGCGTGTACGTCGGCGGCCTCGTCGGCGACAATACCGCGCCGATCTTGGACTCATTTGCGACCGGCATGGTCAGCGGCGGGACCGACGTTGGCGGGTTCGCGGGCGAGAACAGCGGTTCGCTGTCGCATGTTTATTGGGACACCGACACGTCGGGTACCCTGACCGGAGTGGCGAAGAGCGTGAGCGGCGCCAGCGGTTCGGCGACCTCCGCCTCGACGCAATCGTTGCAGGCCGGGCTCAACACGAGCTGGAGCACGAGCATCTGGGGCATCGATGCAGGCGTCAGCTATCCTTATCTGCTGTGGCAGGCGCCGTCGGGTACGCCCGAAGTCGTCGCCGGGATCGTCGCCAACGGAGCCACGCCGGTTTCGGGCGCCAGCGTGGGATTGTCGATCGGCGGGACGGTTGCGTCGCCACTGGCGGCAGCTTCCTCCGGCGCCAATGGCTATTACTATCTGCTGCTCGCGCCGGGAACGATTCCAAATTCGAATGGCCAAGTCCTCGCCTATATCTCGGGCGGCACGACAAGCCCGGGCAACGCCTTTTATCAGGACGCGACGGGATCCCTGACGAATCTTGGAATTCAGGAAGGCGAGATCGCGATCACGAGCGACCAGTCTACGGCCAGCGGCATGATGGCCGACCTTAACACGGCCGTGGGCTCCGGGACGGGATCCCAATTCCTTTACACCCAGACACGCGGCTTCTCGTCCGACATCGAGGCCGTCATCGACGACACTGCAACATCGTTCACGATCGACACCGCGCTCGATTTCGCGGGCGACAATGTGACGCTCAACTCGACGGGCGCGATCGCCGAGACGACGGGCTCGCTGGACGCGCTATCGCTCGTCGGCGGCTCGGCGGGCGGAGCCGCGCTCGGCGGCGCCAACATGGTCCGGACGCTGGACGCCTTTACCAACACCGGCTCGGGCGGATTCAGTCTCTCCGACGGAGAGACGTTGACCGTCTCGGGCGCCGTGAACGCCGGCACGGGCAACCTGTCGCTGACGACGACAAGCGGCAATATCGATATCGCCAGTCAACTGACGGCGGGCACCGAGGCCGACCTCGTGTCGGCCGGAACGGTTTCCGAAAGCGGCAGCGGCGCCATCTCCGCGGCGCAGCTTGCCGGCAGTTCGGCGGGCGAAGCCGCGTTCGGCGGCTCCAACATGATCGGGACGCTGAACGCCTTCACCAACACCGGCTCGGGCGGATTCAGCCTCTCCGACGGAGAGACATTGACCGTCTCGGGCGCCCTAAATGCCGGCGCCGACAACCTGTCGCTGACGACGACGAGCGGCGATCTTGATATCGCCAATCAGCTGACGACAAGCGCCGAGGCCGACCTCGTGTCGGCCGGAACGATTACCGAAGGTGGCAGCGGCGCCATCTCGGCGGCGAAGTTCACCGGCAGTTCGGCGGGCGGCGCGACTTTGAACGGCGCCAACCTGATCGGCACGCTCGAAGCGTTCACGAATAGCGGCGCCGGCGGTTTCGCGTTGACGAACAGCGAGACCCTCACCACCGACGATACCATCAATGCCGGAACCGGCGATATGACCCTGACCACGACCGGCGCCGACAACGATATCGTCATCAAAGAGGCGATCACCGCAGGCGGAACGATAACGCTCGACTCCGCGGGCGACATCACGGAAACGACGGCGACGGGCACGATCACCGCCGCAACGCTCACGGGAAGCGCCGGCGGCGCGACGACGCTGAACGGCGCCAACCAGATCGCGAGCCTGGGCGACTTCGCCAGTACCGGCGGTCATTTCGCCCTGAACGACGGTCAGGCCCTGACGGTTTCCGGCACGGTCAACGCCGCCGGTCAGAACATCACCCTGCAAACGACGTCAGGAAATCTCCTCGTGAACGGCGCGCTGGACGGCGATACGATTACGCTGGGTTCGAGCCTCGGCGAAGTCGAGGGAGCCGGCACCATCACCGCAAGCGAACTGAACGTCACCGCCGATACCGGCATCGACCTCACGGGTCCCAACGACATCAAGAAAATCGGAACCAACCAGACCAATTCGGGGCCGGATATCATCAATCAATAGAGTAGGAGGGTTCCTCGCGGTTCCCCCCTCTCACACCACCGGACGTACTCATCGTATCCGGCGGTTTCCGGCAGCGTTTAATGTAGCATGATGATTGGCAAGACTGACGAGCCCAAGCTTGTTGAACCAATCGATGGTCATGGCTTCGGAGGCCTGAGGGCTTCCAGCCATGCGCCACCATCCTTTTCCCGAAAGGGCCAGCCCCCATGCACGCCATTCCGGCACGCCGTTTTCTTGTAGGAAGACGGCGATGGTCTTGGCGCGTTTGCAGTGTTTGAGTCGGACGCAACGCAGCTTTCGGCGGAGCCATCCGTCGAGGTCGCGCAGCGCCGTCTGACACTGGGCATAACGGTAATACGTCACCCAGCCTGTGACGAAGCTGTTCGCTTCGGCCACGATCTTGTGGAGGGCGACCCCGCGGTTGCGCCGCGTGATTTCCTGCAGTCGATCTTTGGCCCGCTTCAGGCTTTTGGGCGCAATGCCCATGCCGCCATAGGCGTTCAGGCGATGGCCGAGGAACTGACGTTCCCCGACCCGGGCGACAGCGCTCTTCTGCCGGTTGACGCGGAGCTTGAGTTTACCTTCGAGGAAGGCAGTCACCGAGGCCATAACCCGTTCTCCCGCCGCCGCGGACCGCACGTAGATGTTGCAGTCGTCGGCATAGCGACAGAAGCGATGGCCACGTTTCTCAAGCTCCTTGTCGAGGTCGTCCAGCAGCAGATTGGCGAGCAGCGGCGAAAGGGGACCACCCTGCGGCGTGCCCTCGTGCCGAGCGGTGCAAACGCCGTCTTGCATAAGGCCGGCTTCAAGAAAGCGCCGAACGATGTGCAACAGACATCTGTCGCCAATGCGCCGCGCCAATCGTGCCATCAGCATGTCGTGGTTGACCCGGTCAAAGAACTTTTCCAAGTCGATGTCCGCGACGATCTGATAGCCGTCGGCTACGTATTGCCGGGCTTGACGGAGTGCATCATGCGCACTCCGTTCCGGGCGGAAGCCGAAGCTCGATGGCGAGAATGTCGGATCGAGGATCGGTTCCAGGACTTGCAGAATCGCTTGCTGCACCAAGCGGTCAACGACCGTTGGGATGCCCAGTTGGCGCATCCCGCCGTCGGCTTTGGGGATTTCCACTCCCCGCACGGCCATCGGCCGGTAGTTGCCGTCGAGCAGTGAGGCGATCAGCTTTTCGCGGTTCAGGCCAATCCACGGCCGCAGTTGGGCGACGGTCATGCCGTCGATACCTGCTGCGCCGCCATTCGCTTTGACCCGCTTATAGGCTTGGTTCAGGTTTGCCGAACTGGCCACCTCCTCCATCACATGCTGCGTCAAGGCTCGGTCCTCGGCCCATGCCGTGTGCGTTTGCCGCTCCTCATGCGTTCCAGTCCCGGTACTGCCTTTGCCGGATACGCCGTGGCGCAATGATGCCTTCAGAGCCTCGTCGAAGAGGTCCCTTTGGTCGCCACTGCCTTGATGCCGCTTCGCGCCCATCGAATGCGTCGAACCTGCTCCTTGGCTGTCGAATTCGGCCCTTCGTCCGTACGCGGACTACTACGACCTCTGCTGACTTCTCCATCGGCATCGCTGCACGTTGCCGTGCACCTGCTCGGGATCGTCCCGAAACCGAAAGAGATCTCCCAGGGTAAGACGCTGATCCTTCGCTCGGTCGCCGCCGGATTTACCAATGCGCGTGTCTGTTTGGCTTTCGGGCGCCCCCGTCCAATGCCGGGTTACCCCACCGCACCGGCCTTCTATCCGGTTCCTGTTCGTCAGCTCCGAGTTTTGCTTCCGGCTTCCTCCCCACCCCGCCTCGCGACGACGCAGTTGCCTTCCGCTAGCGGTTCCGGCCAACCGGCCCGCAGAGGACATTCACCTCCAAGATCAACACCATGCCTGGCACACATAGGAACAACCGGGCGGCGGTTCGGCCGCCGCCCGTCCGGCCGCAGATCAGCGATCCGGCAACCACATCGCCGGATGATCCTTCGCGTGCAGCAGCGAACTTGCGAGCATCACGCCGCCGGCGCCGAACGTGCCGCGCACGAGCACGCCGTGTCCCACGGAGGGTTCCGCCATCTGGAAGTTCACGGCCGCCTTGGAATCGTCGACCGTGACCGTCTTGCCCACGCGCGTCTCGACGGTGAGCATGGGGCCGTTGATGGAGCGGACGATGCCGTAGAGTTCGTGGGCGCCCAGGGGCAGCACGGCACGCGCCGAAACGGTCGGCGTCGTGCGCGGAACCGTTGCCGGGGCGGCGCTGCTTAATCCGAAGATCGCCAGGCCCTGATAGCTCGCCACATACACTTTGCCGTTGGCGACGACTGGGACGAGGTTCGCGTTCCCGTTGGCGTTCGGCCAAGTCCCCGCGACGGCGGAATAGAGCGTATTCCCGCTCGACGCCGCAAAGGCGTAAAGCCAGACGTCCTCGTCCGGGCTGCCGTCCGCATGGCTCACCGCCCAGATCACGCCGGTATTGGTCGTCGTTCCGTTCGTCGAAACGGACGTCATGAAGCCCGGATCCTGCGCGCCGGGGATGCTGGCAGTGGAAGCCTCCTGCACGAGAGAGGGGCTGGCCCCGGTTTTCACCTTCCAGGTGAAGACGTTGTAATTGGCGCTGGTGACGACACGGCCGGTGCCATCGCTATAGGTGTAGTAGGATTCTCCGCACCAGCAGCCGCCCATCGAATAGGTTCCGATTGGGTTGGGGAGGCTGTTGCTGAGGTTGTCGGCGTTCAGGAAATACAGATTGCCGTCCTTGCCGAGCGCCGTTGCGAAATCGGACGTGGCGCCCGCTTGCGGCGGCAGCAGCAGGATGCCGCCCGAACCGAAATCTCCGTCTTCCTGGTCGAGGCTGCCGGCATTGCCCGGCGTGAACAGGCTTTCCACCGTCGTCAGATCGGCAGAGAGCTTCAGCGCGCTTTCCGCGACGTTTTGGACCCCGTCGATGGTGGTACCGCTTGGGTCCGAATTGCCGGTGACGACATAGACATCGCCCGAGGGATCGGCCGCCAGCCCGTAGCCCGACATCCACACCGCCGACAGGAAGAAATCGTCGGTGTCGTGCGCAAGCTTGTTGGTGAGTTCATTGGCCGGCAGCGGCGCCAGCGTGCCGGCCGTCCAGCCGAGCACCCAGCCGCGGAATTCGTTGGCCGAGACGTCGCAGAAGCTTCCGAAGCCTGCATAGACGGTTCCTTGCGAGAGGAGCAACGCCGGACGCTGCCGCGTGACCGCGGGATTGAAGCTGTATATATTGCCATTGGTCAGCTTGCCCGTTGCCGTGATGCGCACCGGCGCCACGGCGTCGTCCAGAGATTCCAGATTGAGCTCGTGGATGCGATACGACGGCGCACCGTTCGCCAACTCGAATACGATGACGTACATCACGCCATTTGTCGCATCGATCACGGGTGTTCCGTCGATGCCGACATTCGGGCCGTTGTTGTTGCAGCCGCCCGGCAAATCGCCCATCGGCACCGGGCTGCCGAGGGTCCTGGACCGCAATATCTGGCCGCTGTCCGCGTCCAGCATATAGACCGTATCGCTCTCGGTCGTCACATAGACGACGTTGTGCGTTCCCTTATTGGTGACCGCCTGGTTGGTCATGATCAGGGGTTGGGTGTCGACCTGATCGTTGAGCGTCGTGAAGCTGGTCATCTGGAACGTCAGGCCGTGCGTTCCCGTCCCTCTCACGCTGGCCGGCGTGAGGACGGTCTCGTTCGGATTCCAGCCGGTTCGATAATTGTCGTAGTGATAGGTCGTCACGTTGAGGGTATCGACGCCCGTCGCCCACGCAGGATTGTCCACGATAGCGACCGCACCAATCGCACACAGCGCAGCAATTCCCGATATCAGCCAGGATTTCGTCATGTGAAGCATCCCCGAGCGAAGGTGTGACCAAGTCTGCACGCTACTCTCCGGCCGTTCGCCGGTCGAGTGCGGCAGCGGGAAATTCCGGCACGCCGTCACATCTTCGTCGCAGACGGACCTGCGCCAATTCTGGACAGCGGAGCGGGAACTATTCCGCGGCCTGCGGCAAATCCTTGGGTTTCCAGCGCAGGATCGGTTTCCTCGCGGCGGCCGTTTCGTCGAGGCGGCGGCGCGGTGCGAAATGCGGCGCTCCCTCGAACCGCTCCCGCTTGCCCGCCTTCGCCTCCACCGCCATCTCGCGCAGCACGTGGATGAAACGATCGAGGCTTTCCTTCGATTCCGATTCGGTCGGCTCGATCAGCATCGCGCCGTGCACGACGAGCGGAAAATACATCGTCATCGGATGGAAGCCTTCGTCGATCATCGCCTTGGCGAAATCGAGCGTGGTGACGCCGGTTCCTTCGAGGAATGAATCGTCGAACAGCGCCTCATGCATGCAGGGGCCGCCGAACGGCGCGCTCATCACGTCCTTGAGCGAGGCGAGAATGTAATTGGCCGACAGCACGGCGTCTTCCGAGGCCTGGCGCACGCCGTCCGCGCCGTGGCTCAGCATGTAAGCGAGCGCGCGCACGAACATGCCCATCTGGCCGTGAAAGGCGCACATGCGGCCGAAAGGCTTGGCGCCTTGCGGAATGGCGTCGCGGTCTTCGATCAGGCGGAAGCCTTCGGCGTCGTGCAGGAGGAGCGGCAGCGGCGCAAACGGCGCCAGCGCGGCCGACAGCACGACGGGGCCGGCCCCCGGGCCACCGCCGCCATGCGGCGTGGAAAACGTCTTATGCAGGTTGATGTGCATCGCATCGACGCCCAGATCGCCCGGACGCACGCGGCCCGCGATGGCGTTGAAATTCGCCCCGTCGCAATAGAAATAGGCACCCGCCTTGTGCACGGCATCGGCGATTTCGCGGATGCGCCGCTCGAACAGCCCGCAGGTGTTGGGATTGGTGAGCATGATCGCGGCGACGTCGGGCCCCAGCATGCTTTCGAGCGCGTCGGCGTCCACATGCCCGTCGTTCTTCGCCGGCACTTCGTCGACCGTGAAGCCGGCAAACGCCGCCGTCGCAGGATTGGTGCCGTGCGCCGAAGACGGCACGAGGATGCGCGGGCGCTTCTCGCCGCGCAATTCGATCGCCGCGCGGATCGCGAGCAGCCCGCACAATTCGCCATGCGCGCCCGCCTTGGGGCTCATCGCCACCGCCGGCATGCCGGTCAGCGTGGTGAGCCAGCGCATCAATTCCGAGATCAGCGCCAACGCGCCCTGCACCGTCTGCTGCGGCTGCAGCGGGTGAAGGTCGCCGAAACCCGGCAGCCGCGCCATCTTCTCGTTGAGACGCGGGTTGTGTTTCATGGTGCAGGAGCCGAGCGGATAAAGCCCTGCATCGATCGCGTAATTCTTGCGCGACAGCCGCACATAATGGCGGATCACTTCCGGTTCGGAGAGCCCCGGCAGTCCGATGGCGCTCTTGCGGCGCAACCCCGCAAGGCGCTGCTCGGAAAGCTGCACCTCGGGGATATCGACGCCCGTCATGCCGGGCCGGCCGAGTTCGAAGATCAACCCTTCTTCATGATCGAGGCCGCGATCGCCGGAGATCGTCGCGAGTTCTTGCGGATGCGCCGAACCGGGCGCCGTGGAACGTCCCTGATTGTTCATCACGACAGGACCTCCGCGAGCGCCTTGACGTAGGCGTCGCAATCTTCGTCGGTGGTGGTTTCGGTGGCGGCGACGATCAGAAGATCGCGCACCTGCGCGTCGTGCGGCAGCAGCCGCAACGCGGGCACGCCGGCGATGACGCCTTTCGCCACGAGCGCATCCACGATGTCGGCGGCGGCCCGTGGCAGCTTAAGAGTGAATTCGTTGAAGAAGGATGGCGTGACCAGCGAAACGCCTTTCACCTTTGAGAGCCGGTCGGCCAGCGCCGACGCGCGCACATGATTGGCGCGGGCCAGCCGGGTGAAGCCTTCCTCGCCCAGAAGCGAGAGATGGATCGTGAACGCGAGACAGCACAGGCCGGAGTTCGTGCAGATATTGCTGGTCGCTTTCTCGCGGCGGATATGCTGCTCGCGGGTGGAAAGCGTGAGCACGAAGCCGCGCTTGCCGCCGGCATCCGTCGTTTCGCCGCACAACCGTCCCGGCACCTGGCGCAGGAATTTTTCCCGCGTGGCGAACAGCCCGACATAGGGTCCGCCGAAATTGAGTCCGTTGCCGATCGATTGGCCTTCCGCCGCCACGATGTCCGCGCCCATGGCGCCCGGCGACTCGATCAAACCCAGCGACACCGCTTCCGTGACGACGGCGACAAGCAGCGCGCCTTCGGCGTGCGCCGCTTCGGCGATCGGGCGAAGATCGCGCACGAGGCCGAACACGTCCGGATTCTGCACGACGACGCAGGCTGTTTCCCCGTCGATCAAAGCCGCAAGGTCTTCCGCAGCGCCGGGCTTCGCCGGCGCATGGACGATGCGGCCCGACAGTGCCGCGACCGTCTCGACCGTTTCGCCGTAATGCGGATGCAGGCCGCCGGACAGGATCGCCTTCGGCCGCCGCGTGATGCGCTGCGCCATCAAGACCGCTTCGGCCGTCGCCGTCGAACCGTCATAGAGCGACGCGTTGGCCACTTCCATGCCGGTGAGGAGCGCCACCTGCGTCTGGAATTCGAACAGATATTGCAGCGTGCCCTGCGCGATCTCCGGCTGATAGGGCGTGTAGGAGGTGAGGAATTCCGAACGCTGGATCAGGTGATCGACGGCGGCCGGCACGTGATGGCGATAGGCGCCCGCGCCGCAAAAGAACGGTCCCGCGCCGGCGGCGACATTCTTCGCCGCCAGCCGCGACAGCGCGCGCTCGACTTCGATTTCGCCCTGATGATCGGGCAGATCGAACGCGCCGCGCCCCACGACCGCTTCCTTCGGCACGTCGCGAAAAAGCGCGTCCATGCCGGGCACGCCGATCTTCGCCAGCATCGCGGCGCGGTCGTCTTCGGTCAGAGGCAGATAACGCATGCGTTCACCTGAATTGAATATTGGACCGCGGGCGTCCCGCCCGCATTTGCGCTCATCTCAACGATCGTGCGGGCGGGACGCCCGCGCTCCGACACGTTCGTCTCACAGTCCCTTCACAAATTCCGCGTATTGCGCTTCGGTCATCAGCTTGCCGAACTCGGCCGTGCCCGCGATCTTCAGCTTGAAGAACCAGCCGTCGCCTTCGGGGTCGGCGTTCACTTTTGCGGGCTCGTCGCTGAGCGCCGCATTGGAGGCCGTCACTTCGCCGGAGATCGGCGCGTAGACGTCGCTGGCCGCCTTCACGCTTTCGACCACGGCGATTTCGCTGCCCTGCCCCACCTTGCGGCCGGCTTCCGGCAATTCGACGAAGACGACGTCGCCGAGTTTTTCGGCCGCATATTTGGAAATGCCCACGGTCGCCATGTCGCCGTCGACGCGGACCCATTCGTGTTGGTCGGTGTAGCGGATTTCACTCATCTCATCCCTCGCGATGTCAAATTGCCGTGCTGCGCTTATAACGGTGCGGGAAAAACGGCATGGGCACGACGCGCGCCGGCATCGCCTTTCCCCGCACCATCAGATCGATTTCGGTGCCGTCGCTCGCGAATTTGCTGTCGACATAGCCCATCGCGATGGGTGCGTTGAGGCTGGGGCCGAAGCCGCCGCTGGTGATCCGGCCGATGACGCGGCCGGCTTTGTCGGCAATCTCGACGCCTTCGCGCGCGGGCGCCTTGCCGTCGGGACGGAGCCCCACGCGTTTCGTCGCCGTGCCGTCGAAGAGCGCGCGCATGATCTTTTCCGCGGCGGGAAAATCCTTGTCCGTCTTGCGGCGCTTGCCGATCGACCAGGCGAGACTGGCGCTGATGGGATCGATGGTCTCGTCCATGTCGTGGCCGTAGAGGCAGAGCCCCGCTTCGAGCCGCAGCGAATCCCGCGCGCCCAACCCGATCGGCAATACCTCCGGCTCTTTCAGCAACGCGCGCGCAACCCGCTCCGCGTCTTTCGCTTCGAGCGAAATCTCGAACCCGTCCTCGCCCGTGTAGCCGGAGCGGCTGACGATGGCCGGCGCGCCCGCAACCGTGAAGCGGCCGATCTTCATGAAGGAAAGTTTCGCCGCATCGGGCGCGTGGCGCGCCAGCACGGCTTCCGCCGCTGGACCCTGCAGCGCGAGCAGCGCGCGCTCGGGCTGCGGTGCAAGATCGGCGACACCTTTCAGCGCGGCCGCGATATAGGCGAAATCTCCCTCTTTGGTCCCGGCGTTGACGACGAGATAAAGCGCTGCCTCGCCCGCAAGCCGCGCGACCATGAAATCGTCCTTGATCGTGCCCTGCTCGTTGAGGAGCAGCGCATAGCGCTGCTGGCCGTCCTTGAGGCCCATCACATCGGCAGGGGTCACGCGCTCGAGCGCGCGCGCCGGATCGGGGCCGGACAGAAACGCCTGCCCCATATGCGAGACATCGAACAGTCCCGCCTTCTCGCGCGTGTGCAGATGTTCCTTGAGGACGCCGGCGGGATATTGCACGGGCATCTCGTAGCCCGCGAACGGCACCATCTTGCCGCCCAGCTCCAGATGGAGCGCGTGCAGCGGCGTGCGGCGGAGCAAATCGTGGTGCGTGTCGGCCATGGCGGTCCGGCAAAGAGGTTGAGCCCGCGAATCCCGGCAAACCGGAACACGCGCCCCTCTGTCATGGGACCTGAGAGATTTCGCCGAAGCCTCGGCTTACCCCTTCGGTGAGAACGGCCATTGCGGCCGCCCTGCTTTCCAGAAGTTCATCTCCCCACGCGGTCCTTTTGCCTGAGAGTTTCCGGGGCGGTTGCTCCTTCGGCGCCCGTCGCAACGGGTCTCTCCCGCGAGGGATCATTTGATCGCCGCAGCGGCGCGCCTCGCGGCGGGCCGGTACGTTGCGGTGCATCATAAAGGGCGGACCCCGCGAGTCAACGACGGGAACGCGGCGGCAGGGTGTCAGCTATTCGCCGCCTCGTTCGACGGCTTTGGGAACCATAAGCGGTTTCCATCGGGGTCTTCGACGATTGCCAGTTCGTACCCCCAAAATCCCGATTTCAGCTCGAAACCTCGTTCCGCGGCCTCGGATACGAGCCGATCGAAATCGGCGTGATCGAGGGAGACGAACAACAATCCGCGTCCCGCTTCGTCCGGCCACTGATCCGAAAGGATCAACTCGCAGCCCCCGCGTGAAACCTGCACGATGCGGAGGCGGCCGCCGTCTTCGTAACGCCAGTCCTCGCTGAACCCGAGCTTCATCGCATAGAAGCCGAGCGCTGCAGTGGCGTCCCGGACAGCGAGAACAGGACGTGTATACCAGTTGGCCATCGGCTTCCTCCTGTGGGCCGGACGGATAGCCGGCCAAGGCGCTGCCCTATTTCGGGCCGCCCAGATGGGCGGCGAAGAAATCCATCTGCTTTTCGGTTTCGCGCGCGCGCAACAGATCGTCGGCCAGCATGTGGGTGCCGGGCAGCAGCAGGAGATCGTAGGGCTTTCCGGCCTTCAACAGCGCCAGCGTCAATTGCATCGTGTTCTCGAAATGGACGTTGTCGTCGGTCACGCCGTGCACGATCAAGAGCGGCCGTTTCAAATCGCCGGCATAGGTGAGCACGGAGCTTTTGGCGTAGCCTTCGGGATTGGCGGACGGCAGGCCCATATAGCGTTCGGTGTAATAGGTGTCGTAATCCTGCCAGTCGACGACGGGCGCGCCCGCAATGCCGGCTGCGAACACATCGGGCCGGCGCATCGTGGCCATCGCCGAGAAATAGCCGCCGAACGACCAGCCCACGACGCCCACCCGCGTCAAATCCATCTGCGGCACGCGCTTGCCCAGCGCCTGGAGCGCGTCGACCTGATCCTGCAGCGGAATGTCGATGGCGTTGCCCTTCACGGCGCGGTACCAGGCATGATCGCGGCCGGGCGTGCCGCGATTGTCCGACACCGCGACGATGTAGCCGCGGTCGGCCATGCATTGACCGGCGAAATAATTTCGCGGCGCCGCCCACACCATCTTGGCGGCCGGTCCGGCATAGACAGCCACGATCACCGGATATTTGCGCGCGGCATCGAAATTGTGCGGGCGCAGGACGAGCGCATCGAAGCCGAGCGCGCCCACGGTGGAATAGTCCGGCGCGGGCATGAAGGGCAGCTTGTCGGCGACGGACGGCAGTTCGGCGATCTTTTTGCCGTCGCGCGACAACAGGTCCACCCCGTGCGATCCGTCGGCGAGATTGTAGCTGTGTGCGAAGACGGCGTGCCGGTCGCCGAAATCGCCGCCGTTCAGACCGCGTGCAGCCGCGACGGGCATGGCCGGCCCGCCGGTCAGTTTCACCTCATAAATCTGCGTCGAGAGATGATCGGTGCCGCCCAGCACGATGGCGGTGCCGTCTTTCACGTCGACGTCGAGCAGCGACTGGTAGCGAAATCCCGACGGCGTCACCGCATTCAGGAGCTTGCCGTCCGGACCATGGCGTTCGAGTTGCGACTGGCCGCCGCGCTCGCTCATCCACAAAAAGCCGCTGCCGTCGGGCACCCAATAGGGCACGTCTTTCGGAGTGGGCGAAGGCAGGTCGAGCCACGCGGAATCCTGCTCGGTCCAAAGCAAATGCGTCGCGCCGGTCTTCGGATCGGCGGCGAAATATTTTTCTTCCGTCTGCTCGCGGTTCTGCACGAGCAGCGCGAGCGGCCCGCCCTCCATCCATTCGACGCGGGTCAAGTAAGGATAGGCCTTGCCGTCCCACGACACCCAGACGGTCGCGCCGCCACCGGCCGGGATCACGCCCAGCCGCACGATCGCGTTCGCCGTTCCCGCGCGGGGATAACGGAATTCGACCGGCTTCTGCTCCGGGCGCAACGGATCGCCGATGTATTGCGCCTCGACGGGCGAGAGATCGGCTTCTTCATAGGCGATGGCGCGCGAATCCGGCGACCACCAGAACCCGTCGCGCCGGTCCATTTCCTCCTGTGCCACGAACTCCGCTTCGCCATGCTGGATCGTTTCGCCCGCGCCACGCGTGAGCTGCGTATCCTTGCCCGTGGCGATGTCGATGACGTGCAGGTCGTCGTCGCGCAGCGCGCCCACGCGCGTTCCGTCCGGCGACAATTTCGGTGCGATCCAGCCTTCGCCGGGCAACGCCGTGACTTTGCCGTCCGCGAGCGCGACCACGTAGAGCCGCCCGTCGAGCGGGAGCAGCACGCGGCTGCCGTCGCGCGTGAGCCAGAACGCCGTGAAGCCTTTCACGCTCACGCGTGCGCGCTCGCGCCGCGCCTTCTCCTCGGCGCTCAGTTGTTCCTGCTTGCCGCCCAGCAATGCTTCGGGCGTGATCAGTTCGCGCTCCTTGCCGGTGGCGAGCGTGTATTCGAACAAATGCTGGATCGTGTCGCGCGGGCCGCTGCGCAGATAGAGCACCGTCTTGCCGTCGGGCGTGGGCACGGCGCCCACCGGCGTACCGAGGCTGTAACCGCGCGTCGCGGCGACTTCGTCGAAGCAGTGCGTGTCGGGGCTTGCGGCAAACGCAGCAGCCATCGGCCCCGCTACGGCAAAGACGGCGAATAACGCGATGCGTCGCAGCGACATAGCTTTGGCCCCCGGCTGGGCCGCGAATGCAACACCGGCGGCGAGACGCGTCAAGCGCAGCCTTGCCCCCGCCCGCGCCGGCGTGGAATGCTTTGCGGCAACGGCCATTTGAGGTTGTGCCATGACCATCCGGACGCCGATCTGCGATCTTTTGGGAATCGAATATCCCATTCTCCTGGCCGGCATGGGCGGGGTGTCCTATGCGCCCTTGTGCGCCGCCGTCTCCAACGCCGGCGGCTTCGGCACGCTGGGCATGGCGGGCCGAGCGCAAGCCGAAATCCGCGAAGAAATCCGCAAAGTTCGCGATCTCACCGACAAACCGTTCGGTGTCGATCTGTTGGCGGCGGTTCCGGAATCGCTTGAGCGCACGGCGGATCTGATCATCGAAGGCGGCGCGGCCGCCTTCATTTCGGGCCTGGGCGTGCCGCCGCCGCATCTGGTGAAGAAATTTCACGACGCGGGATTGAAGGTGATGAACGTGTCGGGGACCGTGCGGCACGCGCGCTCGGCGGAGGCCGGCGGCCTCGACGCGGTGGTGGCGCAAGGCACCGAAGCGGGCGGCCATACGGGCCGCATCGCGGGCCTCGCCCTCATTCCCCAGGTCGTCGATGCGGTGAAGATTCCCGTGATCGCGGCCGGCTCGATCGTGGACGGGCGCGGGCTTGCCGCGGCGCTCGCGCTGGGCGCGCAGGGCGTGTGGATGGGCACGCGCTTCATCGCGTCGACCGAGGCGCATGCGGGCGCCATGTACAAGCAGGTCATCGTCGAGGCCGACGACGAAGCGACCATCGTCACGCGTTCCTATTCCGGCAAACCGATGCGCGTGTTCAAGAACGAATGGGTGGCGGATTGGGAACGGCGGCCGCAGGACATCCAGGCCTTCCCTGCGCAGGCGATGCTGTCGCATCAGGCGGGCGTGATGGGCGGCATCGGCGGCCAGCTCGAAGGCCTCGATCACGCGCGCTCGGCCTTCGCGATGGGCCAGGGCTCGGGCGCAATCCACGACGTGAAGCCCGCGCGCGACATCATCCTGGAAATCGTCGAAGAGGCCGGCGAAGTGATCGCGCGGATGGCCCGGCTCGCCCGCATGGCGGCGCCGGTGTGATCGACCTCATACCAACGGCCTTTGTTGGCGACCCCCCACCCGATCCGTCTTCGCTTCGCTTTGCTCCGCTACGACGGATCGACCTCCCCCGAAGGGGGAGATGAAGAAAGAGGTTTCGCCTCCCCCTTGCGTCCGCCTACGCTTAAGAAGCTACGGCGGAGTTGCGGGGCCTGCCCGCCGGAGCCTTTGGCGAAGGCGGGAGGCCGGCGAGCCTGGCAAGCGACGGGTGCTGATGAAGATGTGCGAGCCGGGTGGGGGGCCGACCGATCAACAGCCAAGGCCATCGGTATTACCTGAACTGCAGGACCGCGAGCCGGACAAGAATCGCCAGGCCGAACACCGTCACCGCGATCCCTGAGCCGTGATTGATGACCCGCATGACTTTTTCGTCGATGCGCGCGTGCAACAGGCTGACGACGGTGGTGAGCGTGAACCACCACAGCGCCGATCCGGTCACGACGCCGGCGACAATTAGAGCGGCGTTGATGTAAGTCGCTTCCGCGCCCGCGATGCTTGTGAGCCACGCGAACAACGCCGCAAACGCGACAAGCGTCGCCGGGTTGGTCAGGGTCAGCGCAAAGGTCGAGGCAAAGGTGCGGACCAGCGACGCCGTCTTGATCGGGCGGGCGGCCGCTTTCTCGACGCGGCGGCTGTGCAGCGGGTCCGAACATGTAGGTTCGCACGCCGAAGACCAGGAGGATCGCTCCGCCCCCGAGTTGCAGGATGAAGGAGTGCCCCTTGATGAGATTGGCCACCGCGGTCAGCCCGAACGCCGTCACCACGGCGAATGTCCCGTCGCCCAGCGCGGCGCCCAGCCCGGAGACCAGACCGACGATCGGTCCGAAGGTGAGCGTGCGGCGAATGCAGATGAGATTCACCGGGCCGATCGGCACAGCCACGATCAGGCCGATCAGAATGCCGGAACAGATGAGGACGATATAGATCATGCCGCTAGGACGGCCGTGCGAGCGGGTTGACGTTCACGGAGCGATCTCGACCACCAGCCGGCCGCGCACACGTCCGGCAAGAATATCTTCGGCCGCGCCAAGGACCTCCTTGAGCTTGATGGTATGGGTCATGGAGGCGAGCCTTTTGACATCCAGATCCCGCGCGAGCCTGTCCCAAGCCTGCAACCGGCGCGGCATCGGCATATAAACGGATTCCACGCCCAGAAGCGAGATGCCGCGCAGGATGAAGGGCGCCACGCTGGCCGGCAGGTCGAGCCCCTGCGCCAGCCCGCAGGCGGCGACCGCACCGCCATATTGGGTGGCCGCAATCACATTGGCGAGCGTCTTCGAGCCCACGCTGTCTACTGCACCCGCCCAGCGCTCCTTCGACAGCGGCCGCGGCTCGCCGCCGAGTTCGCTGCGCGGAATGATCTCCGCCGCGCCCAGACCCTTCAGATAGGTTTCCTCTTCGGGCCGCCCCGTCGATGCGATCACGCGATAGCCGAGTTTGGCGAGCAGCGCGACGGCGACCGAGCCGACGCCGCCCGCGGCGCCGGTCACGACGACCGGTCCCTTTGCCGGCGTCACGCCCGCATCTTCCAAGGCGAGCACGCACAGCATCGACGTGTAGCCCGCCGTTCCGATCGCCATCGCTTCGGCGGGCGTGAATGCCTTCGGCAACGGCACCAGCCAATCGCCTTTGACGCGCGCGAGTTCGGCGTAGCCGCCGAAATGGGTTTCGCTCAATCCGAAACCGTTGAGCAGCACCTTGTCGCCGGGCTTGAAGCGCGCATGCTCGGAGGTTTCCACCACACCGGCGAGATCGATGCCGGGGATCATGGGAAATTTGCGCACGACGGGCGAGCGGCCGCTGATCGCCAGACCGTCCTTGTAGTTCACGGTCGAATGGCTGACGGCAACCGTGACATCGCCGTCCATCAGTTCGGCGCGCCCCAATTCCACTTCCTTTGCAGACTGGGTTGTGCCGTCCTTGGTGATGAGGACGGCCCTAAATCGCTCTTTCATGTGGCACTTCCGATGTGAGACTGCTGCCAGAACAGGCGGGGATGTGGCGCTCGCGGAACACAAGGCACAAAATTCGAAGGCTTACGTCAAGTTGAGGCTCGATCGGCCCGTTTCAAGCCCGCTTTGCCTCGACAAGCCGGGAACCCGGGCACAGTCTTTTTCCTTAAGATTCGAGACGCAAGATGGTGAGGGGCAAGCCGGACCTGAGAGACCGGCCAACACGGTGAGTACCATGTCCAAGTTCGATTTGGTGTTGCGGGGCTACCGGCTGACGACGGCCGAGATACTTTACCACCTGCCGGATCATCCCGCCGTCCTTCAAACCTTCCTCTGGCAGGAATTCGACATCGCGCCCAAATTTCCGGTGCTGAACAGGTTCCTGCATTTCTGGGAAGACAACATCGAAGGCAAGCTGCATTCGGTTCGCGTCGCGGCGCGGGGACTGATTTCGCCGGCGGAACTGAAGAACGCGGGCGCCGAGTTCACGCTGCACTAGGAACCAGCGTCTCGACGAAACGCACGGGGGCGCCCTGCCCCGGCAAGACGAGCGCGCGATCGCGCATGATGGTGCGGCCGCGGATGATCGTCGCCACCGGCCAGCCGGTCGTCTCCATGCCGTCGAACGGCGTCCAGCCGCATTTGGACGCGATCCAGCTGTTCTCGATCCTCTTTTTGGCTTTCAGATCGACGATGGTGAAATCCGCGTCGAAGCCGCGCGCGATGCGGCCCTTGCCCGCGATGCCGAAAATGCGCGCGGCGCCCGCGCTCGTCAGGTCGACGAAGCGCTCCAGCGTCATGCGGCCCGCATTCACATGGTCGAGCAGGATGGTGGCCAGCGTCTGCACGCCCGGCATGCCGGCCGGCGAGTTCGGATAGGTCTTGTCTTTTTCTTCCCGCGTATGCGGCGCATGGTCGGAGCCGATCACATCGATCAGGCCTTCGCGCACGGCGCGCCACAGCGCGTCGCGATGCGACGCGTCCCGGACGGGCGGATTCATCTGCGCATAGGTGCCGAGCCGCTCGTAGCATTCGGGCGCGGCAAGGGTCAGATGCTGCGGCGTCGTCTCGACGGTGGCGAGGTCGCGCGCCGCCGCCAGCAACGGCAGTTCTTCCGCCGTCGTCACATGCAGCACATGCAGCCGCCTTCCAGCGATGCGCGCCAGACGCAGCACGCGCTCGGTCGAACGGGTCGCGGTTTCCACATCGCGCCAGACGGGATGGCTGCGCGGATCGCCCGGCAGCGCCAATGGCTTTCGTTCCCTGAGCCGCGCCTCGTCTTCCGAATGCACGGCCATGCGGCGGCGCCCGCCCTTGAGCGCGGCCAGGATCGATTCTTCGCCGTCGAGCAGCAGCGTGCCGGTCGAGGAGCCGAGGAATGCCTTGACGCCCGAGACGCCGGGCAGATTTTCAAGTTCCGCCAGCGCGCCCACATTCTGGGGCGTGGCGCCGACATAGAACGCGTAATCGCAATGCATGCGGTTCCTGGCCCGGGCGAGCTTGTCCTCGATGGCGAGCCGCGAGGTGGTTGGCGGATAAGTGTTCGGCATCTCGAACACGGCCGTGACGCCGCCCAGCACCGCGGCGCGGCTGCCGCTTTCGAGATCTTCCTTGTGCTCGTTGCCGGGTTCGCGGAAATGGACCTGCGAGTCGATCACGCCGGGCAGCACATGCAGCCCCTTCGCATCGAAGGTCTCTGCCGCACCCGCGTTCGCGAGCGATCCGATCGCGACGATGCGCCCGCCCACCACGCCCACATCGGCCGGCGCGATGCCGGACGGCGTGGCGCAGATGCCGTTGCGGATCAGAAGATCGAACGTCTCGGCCATGCCCTGTTGTTCACGACGCGATAATGGAATGCAAGCGCGCTTGCCGGGATCATATCAAAATTCCCCGTTCGCCGAGCTTCAATCCGGCGGCGTCCTCGACTTTTCTGTGGGGTCGAATAAACCTATCGTTCGGGAAGGAGAACCTTGTGCCTCACGCCTATGCCAAGATCGGTTTCTGGAACCGCCATGTCAGAGGCCGGATGCGGCTCATGCGCAAGGAAGGCGTGCGCGAGTTGCTGGCGCCGACCAACCCCAGGGAGTGCAATGTCTGCGGCCATCGCGGCGCCTTCTCGAGCGGCCGCCAATGTCCGGCGTGCAAGTCGAGCAATTGCCATCGGCTGATCCTGTGGTACTTCGAAAACGAAATGACCGAGGTTTTTACGGCCAAATTGCGCGTGCTTCAGTTCGCGCCCGAATTGTGCCTTTCCACGATCTTTCGCAGCCTGCCGAACATTCGCTACGAGACGGCGGATCTCAAAGCCAAAGGCGTCGATCACCATTTCGACCTGCAAACCTATGACGGCCCGCTGGGCCCGTTCGACATCGTGATGGCGAACCATGTTCTCGAACACATACCCGACGACCGCGCGGCGCTGCGCAACATCTTTCGCATGGTGAAGCCCGGCGGCCTCGCGATGTTCACGGTCCCCGTGCGCACCAATTCCGACGCGACCGACGACGATCCCACCGTCACCGATCCCGCCGAGCGCAAGCGGCGCTACGGCGAGCCGAACCATGTGCGCTTCTACGGCCGCGACCTTGTCGAACGCATTGCACAGGCGGGCTTCGCCGCGTCGATCTGGGAACCGCCGGCGGGTGCGCCCACCGAACGCTATGCGATGGGAGGTGAAGTGATTTTCCTGGGACGAAAGCAATCATGAGGGCGCCGTTCAACGATCTCCCGGGTGCCGACGAATGAAAGTCGTTCACGTCTCCAATTTCACGCTGCGCAGGAACGGCCGGAACTATTACGGGATTCCCTACAAGCTGAGCGACGGGTTCACGCGTCTGGGGCATTTCGTCTTCAACTATTCCGACCGCGACGTGGCCAACGCCAATCTGCTGCGCATCCGCCGCTTGGGTCATGGCCGCGCGAACGCGAAGCTGATCGCGGTCTGCCGCGAAGTGAGGCCCGACCTTCTGCTGCTCGGTCACTGCAGCATCATCGCGGAAGACACGCTCCTAGCGATCCGCAAAGAACTGCCCCAAATCAGGATCGCGCATTGGAACTGCGATCCCCTGTTCGTCGAGCGCAATTTCCGCCACCTGCATGACTGGGCGCCCCTGGTGGATGCGACCTTCGTCACCACGGCGGGAGAGGAATTGCGGAAGATCGTGACTGGGGGGGCCGCGTGACGCACATGCCCAACCCGGTCGATAAATCGCTCGAAAGCCTGCGCGTGTTCGAGAGCGCGACCGCGGAAAACGATCTGGTGTTCGTCACCGGCTATATCAGCGAAGACAAAGAGAAGCTGGAGAAATGCGAACTGATCAAATCGCGGCTTCCCGATCTCAAATTCGACGTGCGGGGCCTGTTCGGCAATCCCGGTGTTTACGGCGCGAACATGTTCGAGGTTCTGGCGAACGCCAAAATGGGCCTCAATGTGAGCAAGCAGAACGACGTCTATCTCTATTCGTCGGATCGCATGTCGCAGCTGATGGGATGCGGCCTTCTGACGTTCATGGACAGGCGCTCGCGGTTCGACGAGATTTTCACACGCGACGAACTCGTCACCTATGCCGGCGACGACGAGATGATCGACCGGATCGATTATTACCGGCGCCACGATGCCGAGCGCCGCGCCGTGGCCGAACGCGGCTGGAGGCGCATCCACGAGATCTTCAGCGAAACGGTCGTGGCGCAATGGATTGCCGAGGTGACGTTCGACCTGCCCCGTTCGCGGAGCTATGCGTGGCCCACGGAGATTTTCGGCGGTTAGCGCGAGCCCGGGCCGGGGCTTTCCGCGGGAGACTTGAATGGGTCCCCCGGACGGAATAGGCAGGCAGCAAGTTGTTGACGGCATTGTCGAAGTCGGGAATTCATGAACCTCCGGGTCTTGCTTGTGACCAGTGAATTTCCGCCGGACATCGGAGGCATCGGCAGCCACGTCGCCGAGCTGGCGCGCGGACTGGCCGGCGAAGGCCAACACGTCACGGTCGTTCATCCCCGGAGTTTTACGTCGACCGCGCCGAGCCCGGCAGGCGCCGGCTTTGCCGTCCAGCGTCCGCGGCTTCTGAAAGGCGAGCCGTTTTATCAGGTGATGCTGCATCGCCGGCTGGCACGCGAGATATCGCGCAACCCTGTCGACATTATTCACGTCCATGGCGTGCGGCCATTGGGAGCGACGCGCGGACTCTCCGCCCCCACCATCTTCACCAATCATTCCTCCGGCTTTCTGGCGAGGTTGAACGCGTCGCCCCGCCGCAAGAGAAAAACGGCCGATTTGCTCAAACATGTTTCGTCCCTGATCGGGCCCAGCGATGAGCTTGTCGAAGCGGCGCGCGCCTTCGGCTATCGCGGTCCCGCAACGATGATCGCAAACGGTGTCGATCCCGATCGTTTCCGTCCCGGCGCGTCGGCTGCGCGCGCACGCCTTGGAATCGGCGCCGATGAGACCTTGATCTTGCTCGCCCGCCGCCTCGTCGAGAAAAACGGCGTCACCTGGTTTGCCCGGGCGCTTGCGCCGATGCGCCATCTCGCGTTCCGTGTGATCGTTGCCGGCGACGGTGCGGAACGCGAACCCATGCGGGCGATCCTTGCGGAAGGCGGTCTACAGGATCGCGTGCTGTTTCTCGGCGCGGTGGCGAACAGCGAGATGCCGGACATCTATCGCGCCGCCGATCTGTCGGTGTTGCCCTCGCTCGCCGAAGCGACCAGCATCGCGGGCCTCGAAGCGATGGCGTCCGGCCTGCCGCTGGTGGGCACGAATGTCGGCGGCATTCCCGCCATCGTCGACGATGGGATCACGGGGCTTCTCGTGCCGCCCAAAGATCCCGGCGCCATGGCCGACGCCTTGACCCGGCTGGTGGCAAGCCCCGACATCCGGCACCGTATGGGCATGGCCGCACGCCAACGAGTCGAGCAGGAATTCGCCTGGCCCATGATCGCCCGCAAGACCATCGCCGTTTATCGGGCGTGCATCGAGGCACGGCGAACATGAAACGCGTTCTCGTATTCGCCGGAACCCGCCCCGAAGCGATCAAGGTCGTGCCGGTGGTCAAGGCGTTGCGCGCCATGGGCGACGTCTTCGATGTCCAATTGTGCGCGAGCGGGCAGCATATCGAGATGCTCGCCCAGGCCTTCGCCGATTTCGGCATGACGCCCGACATCAATCTCAGCGTGATGGAAGCCAACCAGACGCTCGCGAGCCTCAGCGCGCGGCTCTTCTCCACCATCGACGGCGTGCTCGCGCAGCAGAAGCCGGATGCGGTTCTGGTGCAGGGCGACACCACGACGGCGCAGGTCGCCGCGCTGTGCGCCTTCTATCGCCGGATTCCGCTCGGCCACATCGAAGCGGGCCTCAGAAGCCATCGCTTCGATGCGCCGTTTCCCGAAGAGATGAACCGCCGGATCGTGGCGCTGGCGGCGGCCTGGAATTTCGCGCCCACGGAGCTTTCGAAGCAAAATCTTCTTCATGAAAACATCCCGGCTGTGGCGATCTTCATCACGGGCAACACCGTGATCGATGCGCTGCTGGAAATCCGGGAGCGCATCCGCACCGAAATCCCGGCGCTGCCGCCCGCGGTCGAGGCCCTCGTCGCGCAGAAGCGGCGCATCGTCCTGATCACGGGGCACCGCCGCGAAAGTTTCGGGCAAGGCTTCGAGAACATCTGCGAAGGCTTGCGCCGTCTGGCCGAACGGCATGCGGACGTGGCCTTCGTCTATCCGGTCCATCTCAATCCGGCCGTCGGTGAGACCGTCAGGAAGCGCCTGTCGCACATCGCGAATATCTTTCTGGAAGCGCCGCTGTCGTACAAACCGTTCGTGCGGCTCATGGAAGCGAGCCGGATTCTGCTGACCGATTCCGGCGGTCTCCAGGAAGAAGGGCCTTCATTGGGCAAACCCGTGCTCATCATGCGCGAGAAAACGGAACGGCCCGAAGGCATCACGGCCGGCGTCAACAAACTCGTGGGAACCTCACCGGACAAAATCTTCGAAGGCGTCGACACCCTGCTGACGGATGCGGCGGCCTATCAGCGGATGGCCGCCACCAAAAATCCCTATGGCGACGGCACCGCCGGCGAGCAAATCGCGAACATCCTCAGGCAGGTGTGGGTCAAGTAGCGACCACCTCCGCTTGGCAAGTGCGCGCCGGAGGATTACCTCCTGAGCCATGAATCCCGTCCGCCTCGACGACCGCGCCGTCATTGCCGTATCCGGGCCCGATGCGCGCGAATTCCTGCAAGGGCTCATCACCAACGATATCGCCCGGCTCGGCGAAACGACGCCGCTCTATGCCGCGCTGCTCACGCCGCAAGGCAAGGTCCTGTTCGATTTCCTCATGTGCGACTTCAGGGCACGCTGTTGATCGATTGCTGGCGGCCCGCGCGCGAGGCGTTGCAGAAGCGCCTTGCGATGTATCGGCTGCGCGCCAAAGTGGAGATTGCGCCGCGCGACGATCTCGCGGTCGTGGCGGCCTGGGGCGGCGCGGAAATTCCGGCATCGTTTCTCGCCGATCCCCGGCTCGCGGCCATGGGTCATCGCGCGATCCTGGCGAACAGCGCTGTCGCGTTGGACGCCGCCGCTTACACTTCGCGCCGTCTCGATCTCGGCGTGCCCGAGGGCGGCGATTTCGGCCAGGACAGGATGTTCGCGCTCGATGCCGGCCTCGACGAGCTTCACGGCGTGGCGTTCGACAAGGGTTGCTATGTCGGCCAGGAGTTGACCGCCCGCATGAAGCATCGCGGCACGGCACGCAAACGCCTGCTCGTCATTGAAGCGGCCGGCGGCAATACCCTTCCCGCGAATGACACCAGTGTGACGGCGAACGGCCGCGAACTGGGAAGCATCGCATCCGCCTATGGCACGCGCGGCTTCGCGCTCATCCGGCTCGACCGTCTGGAAGAGGCCGCGAATGCGCCCATCGAAGCGGGTGGCGTTCCGGTGATATTGGCGAAGCCCGCATGGCTTTTCGCTTGACGAAGCCCGCGAAAAGGTAAGATTCGCGCCGCCCCCTAAGGAGTTTTCCACCATGCTTCATCACGTGTCCGTCGGCGTCGCCGACGTCGAGCGCGCGGCCAAATTCTACGACGCCGTGCTCGGCGCGCTGGGCTACAAACGCGTCATGGAATTCATGCCCTATGCGCTCGCCTATGGCGAAACCGACCCGTCGTTCTGGATCGGACTGCCGCATGACAAGCAAGGCGCGAGCGTCGGCAACGGCGCCCATGTCGGCTTCTCGGCGCGCAGCAGGGACGCCGTTCACAAATTCCACGCCACCGCGCTCGCCCATGGCGGTTCCGACAATGGCGCGCCGGGCCCGCGCCCCGACTACGGCCCGGAATATTACGGCGCCTTCGTTCTCGATGTTGACGGCAACAGGATCGAAGCGACATTGCATGCGCCGGCGAAGGCCGCGAAACCGGCGAAGGCCAAGGCTGCCGCCAAGCCCAAGGCGAAAGCGAAAGCCGCCAAGCGCCCGAAGGCCAAAGCCAAGCGCGCGGCGAAGCCGGCCAAGCGGAAGGCCAAGCGCCGTTGAGTTCCGCCGTCACTCGCTGCCCCTGGCCCGGCGAGGATCCGCTTTACGTCGCCTATCACGACGACGAATGGGGCGTGCCGGAGTTCGATTCCCGCGCGCTCTACGAAAAGCTGGTCCTCGACGGGTTCCAGGCCGGGCTCGCCTGGATCACCATTCTGCGCAAGCGGGAGAATTTCCGCCGCGCCTTCGACAATTTCGATCCGCACAAAATCGCCCGCTACGGCGAGCGGCAGATCGGCCGGCTGCTCAAGGACGAAGGCATCGTGCGCAGCCGCGCCAAGATCGAGGCGGCGATCAAGGGCGCGAAATTGTGGCTCGACATCGAAGCGAAAGAGCCCGGCGGCTTCACGCATTTCATCTGGAAGCATGTGGACGGCCGCCCGCGCGTCAACCACCCCAAAACGACGAAGCAGGTGCCGGCGCAGACGCCGATGAGCGAAGGCCTCGCCAAGGAATTGAAACAGCGCGGCTTCAATTTCTGCGGGCCGGTGATCGTCTACGCCTTCGCGCAGGCCGTCGGGATGGTCAACGACCACATCGTCAGTTGCCCCCGCCACAAGGCTTGCGAAAAACTCGGCGCGGCGCGGTAGCGCGCGGTTAGAGTGTTTTTGGATTCGATTGAATTGCGCGGCCCCCTTCCGTCCGCCGAGCGAAGTGCTCGGCGTCCACCTTCCCCCGCAAGGGCAGGGGTGTCCGGGGAAAGTTCAGGCATATCGGAGCTCCAGTTGATCCGGAGAGACCCTGGGTCGCGGTTTGGAGAGATGGACGTCGGGCGGTTTGTCGATTTCGGCGATGGTCCTTCGGGTGAAAAGGCGTTCTTTCAGGAGATCTGCGAGGCGGATGATTGGCATGGCGATGCAGCTTTCGCGGGCTGCGATGCGCAGAAGCACATAGGCGATCATGGCGGCGACGATCTGGAGTTGGATCGCATTGTCGCTGCGTCCGAGGAACGACCTGATCTTCAGATGTTGTTTGATCCAGCGAAACAGCAACTCGATCTGCCAGCGCTTCTTGTAAAGAGCCGCGATCTCGATGGCGGAGCGTTCAAAGTCGTTGGTGAGAAGCGTGATTTTTGCTCCCTTGTCGCGCCTGACGCGAATGCGGCGCATGGGAATGGCGAGCTTGGAATTGCCTTTGCTGACAAGCTTGACCTCGGCATCGTCGATGACGGTGAAGCCGTCGCCCTTGCGCTTCCTGAGCGGCAGCCAGCGAACGGCACGGAACCGCGCCAAAATCTTCTGGCGGGTGACGAACAGCGCTTTGGCATCGTGAATGCCAGTCCACCATTGGTATTTGTAGTACCCCTTGTCGAAGACGTAGGTGCATCCCGCCTCGATGTGGATCCGTTCGCCCACCTCCACGTCGTTGACGTTGGCATGGGTGATGGCGATGTCCGTCGGATTGTCGCGTCCCGGATCGTAGACGACGTGCAGCTTGAGACCACGGATGCGCCCGTTCCACTTGGCCCACTTGATGAGCCGGCCGAGCGGGACCGGAGAGGAATCGATCAGCCGCAGCATCTCTTCGCCCTCACGCTTCATCATCCGGTCGGCGAGACCGGACAGCATCGAAAACGTCTCGGTGAAGACCGCCGGCGGACGGCGCCGATTGGCGTCCGATAGCGTCGAGCGCGCCACGTTGTCTACCCCGAGATGGTAGTGGTGATGCGAATTGGCGTTCCACACCGCTTCCAGCCCGCGCAGGCCCTCTACGCCGGCAAGCTGGGCATAAATCAGCACCACCAGATGATCCCAGCTGTCGAACTCTTTGTCGTAGGCATTGCCGCGGTGGCTATCCACAACCGTGTCAAACCGGCGTCGCACAATCGGTTTGAGCAGATGCCCAAAAATGCTATCGCTGTACCGCATGCTCGGCCTCTCTTCTTTCTGAGTCTCGACAACCAGAAAGTAGCCGCTTCACGCAGCATTGGCCGGGCATGCACCCGCGTCACAGTGAATTGTTCCCCGGACAGCCCTGCCACAAGGGGGGAAGGTCAAGAAAAAGCGCAATACGAATCTACTTCTTAGCCTTCCCCCCTTGCGGGGGAAGGTGTCGCGCGGCGTCAGCCGCGTGACGGAAGGGGGGCCGCGCGATTCAACTCAATCCAAGACTGTTCTACCCTCGCCCGCGATAGGACGCGACGCCGGTATCGGGCAGCCAGACATCCTTCGGCAGCTTTCCCGTCTGCCAGAATATGTCGATGGGAATTCCGCCGCGCGGGTACCAGTAACCCGCGATGCGGAGGAATTTGGGTGAGATCGCCGCGGCAACGCGCTTGCCGATCTGCACGGTGCAATCTTCGTGGAACGCGGCGTGATTGCGGAAGCTTGCGAGAAACAGCTTCAGCGATTTCGATTCGACGATGAACCTCCGGGGACAATAGTCGATGACGAAATGCGCGAAATCCGGCTGGCCGGTCACCGAACACAAGCTGGTGAATTCGGGCGCCGTGAAGCGGACGAGATAATCCACGTCGCCATGCGGATTGGGCACGCGTTCAAGCTTCGCGCGCTCGGGCGATTGCGGGATCGCAACCTTGCGACCCAACTGGGTCAGGCGCTGGCGCGGCATCGAAGAGTCAGGGATGCGCGGCCCGCCATTTCTTCACGGCGTCCATCGCCATGTCGACATGCTTGTCGGGATTGAGATCGGTGTATTCCATCAGGATCGTGTGGTCCGGCGCGATGACGTAGGAGGTGCGGTTCGAATATTCCGGCTTGATGGGCAGCACCGCGTCATAGGCCTTGATCACCGCTTCGTCGGGATCGGCGGCGACGGCGAATTTGCTGCGGCACTCGCTGACCGAGAATTTGTCCAGCGTGTCGATGGTGTCGTGAGAGACACCGATGACGGTGGCGCCCAACGCGGCGAACTGCGACGTGGCGTCCGCAAATTCATGCGCCTCAATGGTGCAGCCTTTCGTGAACGCGGCCGGATAGAAATAGAGCACCACCGGCCCCTTCTTCAGCGCATCGGCCAGCGAGAAGCTGAACTCCTTGCCGCCCAGCGAGGCTTGCGCCTTGAAATCAGGCGCCGTGGCGCCGACCGAAAGCGTGGCATAGGCGGGCACCGCCAAAGCCGCACACGACACCAATACGCCCGCAAAAAGCCTTCTCATGCGAAATCCTCCCGTCTTTGCCTGATCCCATCCTGACAGACGGGCAGCCTGTGTCGACCCGCGCCGCGGCATGGTAGCCAAGAGTTTACCCCGACTTCGCGCGCGCGCGCCCCGCGACACCGCGGCTGGCGCAACAATGTTGCACCTGCGTGAACCCCATGCTAACTGACCGGCGCGCCGGCATCCGGAGTTGCTTGCGCGGGTAATTTCTCAACGAATTCAGAAAGTTAGGCGACCGGCGGGCAGCCTGCGCGCGCCAAAGGCTGAAGGACAAACGTGGCCAGCGACGAACCCGTAAATTCCGGTCTTGCCGGGCGCTATGCGAACGCGGTTTTCGAGCTCGCCCAGGAGCAGAAATCCATCGAAGCGGTGGAGCGGGATTTCGCCACGCTGAAGACCCTGATCGCGCAAAGCTCCGACCTCGCCCGCCTGGTCCGCGCGCCGGTATTTTCGCGCGAAGAGCAGAAAAAGGGCATGGACGCGATCCTGCGCCGCATGGAAGCCGCACCTCTCACCGTGCGCTTCGTGCTCACGCTCGCCTCCAAGCGCCGCCTGTTCATCCTGACCGACATCATCCGCGCCTTCGAAGCGCAGGTTGCGCGGATGCGCGGCGAGATGACGGCGCAGGTGACCTCCGCCCGCCCCTTGAGCGACGCCCAGACCGCGGAACTCAAAAGCATTCTCAAATCCAGGCTCAGCCGCGACGTGCGGCTCGATGCCAAGGTCGATCCTTCGCTTCTCGGTGGCCTCATCGTGAAGGTGGGATCGCGCATGATCGATTCGTCGTTGCGCACGAAGCTCGACGGGCTTCGCGCCGCCATGAGAGGACAGTGACATGGATATCCAGCCCGCCGAGATTTCAGCGATCCTCAAGCGCGAGATTCAGAATTTCGGCGCCGAAGCGCAGGTCAGCGAAGTCGGCCAGGTGCTGTCGGTCGGCGACGGCATTGCGCGCGTCTTCGGCCTCGACAATGTGCAGGCCGGCGAGATGGTCGAATTCCCCGGCGGCATCAAGGGCATGGCGCTGAACCTCGAAACCGACAATGTCGGCGTGGTGATCTTCGGCAACGACTCGTCGATCAAGGAAGGCGACACGGTCAAGCGCACGGGCGCGATCGTGGAAGTGCCGGTCGGCAAGGGCCTGCTGGGCCGCGTGCTCGATGGTCTCGGCAACCCCATCGACGGCAAGGGCGAGATCGCCAACGTGGCGGAGCGCCGGCGCGTGGACGTGAAGGCGCCCGGCATCATTCCGCGCCGCTCGGTGAACGAGCCCATGCAGACGGGCATCAAGGCGATCGACAGCCTGATCCCCATCGGCCGCGGCCAGCGCGAACTCATCATCGGCGACCGGCAGACGGGCAAGACGGCCATCGCCATCGACACGATCATCAACCAGCGCGGCATCAACAAGAGCAACGACGAGAAAGCAAAGCTCTATTGCATCTATGTCGCGATCGGCCAGAAGCGTTCGACGGTCGCCCAGATCGTCAAGACGCTCGAAGACGCGGGCGCGATGGAATACACCATCGTCGTTGCCGCCACCGCGAGCGAGCCCGCACCGCTGCAATATCTGGCGCCCTTCTCGGGCTGCACCATGGGCGAATGGTTCCGCGACAACGGCATGCATGCGCTCATCGTCTATGACGATCTGTCGAAGCAAGCCGTCGCCTACCGCCAGATGTCGCTCCTGCTGCGCCGCCCGCCCGGGCGCGAAGCCTATCCGGGCGACGTGTTCTATCTGCATTCGCGCCTTCTCGAGCGCGCTGCCAAGCTGAACGACGCCAATGGCGGCGGCTCGCTGACCGCGCTTCCCGTCATCGAGACCCAGGCGAACGACGTGGCGGCCTACATTCCGACCAATGTGATCTCGATCACCGACGGCCAGATCTTCCTTGAGACCGAATTATTCTTCCAGGGCATCCGCCCGGCGGTAAACGTCGGCATCTCGGTGTCGCGCGTGGGTTCTTCGGCGCAGATCAAGGCGATGAAGCAGGTGGCAGGTTCGATCAAACTGGAGCTCGCGCAGTACCGCGAAATGGCGGCGTTCGCGCAATTCGGTTCCGACCTCGACGCGGCGACGCAGCGCCTCCTCAATCGCGGTTCGCGCCTGACGGAGCTCCTCAAGCAGCCGCAATACACGCCCTATCCGGTCGAGGAAGAAGTCGTCTCGATCTATACGGGCATGAAAGGCTATCTCGACAAGCTCGCCGTCGCCGACGTGCTGCGCTTCGAAGGCGATTTCCTGCGGCTGATGCGCGGCAAGCACCAGAACCTGCTCGACGCGATCCGCACCGGCAAGCAGCTGACCCCCGAGATCGAGAACAATCTCAAGACCATCCTCGACGAGTTCACGAAGAGCTTCACCTGATGCCCAGCCTGAAGACCTTCCGCAACCGGATCGCGAGCGTCAAAGGGATCCGCAAGATCACCAAGGCGCAGCAAATGGTGGCCGCGTCGAAATTGCGCCGCGCCCAGGAGGCTGCGGAGGCCGCGCGCCCCTATGCCGAGAAGATGAATGCCGTGATCGCCAATCTCGCCGGCAGCGTGAAGGACAATCCCAGCGCGCCGGCCCTGCTGGCGGGCAACGGGCGCGATCAGGTGCATCTGGTGATTGCCGCGACGGCCGACCGCGGGCTGTGCGGCGGCTTCAACACCAATATCGTGCGGCGCACGAAGCTTCTGATCGAGTCCCTGCTGCGCGACGGCAAGCAGGTGAAAATCCTGTGCGTGGGCCGCAAGGGCCGCGACCAGCTGCGGCGCCAATATGCCTCGATAATCGTCGACACAGTCGATTTCGTGGGCGTGAAGCGGCTGGGCTTCGCCAATGCGGCGCCCATCGGCCGGCGCGTGCTCGACATGTTCGCGGCCGGCGAGTTCGACGTGGCGACGATCGTCTATTCGCGCTTCCGTTCGGTGGTGAGCCAGGTCCCGACCCTGCAGCAATTGATCCCGGCGGCGATCCCGGAAGCGTCCGCGGCGCACACCCAGCAATACGAATACGAACCCGACGAAGGCGAAATCCTGTCCGATCTCCTGCCGCGCAACGTGACCGTGCAGATCTTTCGCGCGCTGCTCGAGAACGTGGCGGGCGAGTTCGGCGCCAAGATGTCGGCGATGGACGCGGCCACGCGGAACGCCGGCGAGGTCATCGACAAGCTGACCTTGCAGATGAACCGCACGCGCCAGGCCATGATCACCAAGGAACTGATTGAAATCATCTCGGGCGCGGAAGCGCTCTGAGCGGAGGAAGCCATGGACAAAGCGATGAGCAACAAGACCGGCCGCATCACCCAGGTGCTGGGCGCCGTGGTGGACGTGCAGTTCGAAGGCGAGCTGCCCGAGATCATGAACGCGCTGGAGACCGACAATCACGGCAACAGGCTCGTGCTCGAAGTGGCGCAGCATCTGGGCGAGTCGACGGTCCGGACGGTTGCGATGGACGCGACCGAAGGCCTCGTGCGCGGCCAGAAGGTGCGCGACACGGGCGAGCCCATCACGGTTCCCGTGGGCGAAGGCACGCTGGGGCGCATCATCAACGTCATCGGCGAGCCGGTGGACGAAGCCGGCCCCGTCAAGGCAGTCGGACGCCGCGCCATCCACCAGGATGCGCCGGCCTTTGTCGACCAGTCGACCGAGGCGCAGGTGCTCATCACGGGCATCAAGGTGATCGACCTCCTCGCACCCTATGCGCGCGGCGGCAAGATCGGCCTCTTCGGCGGCGCGGGCGTGGGCAAGACCGTGCTCATTCAGGAGCTGATCAACTCCATCGCGAAGAACCATGGCGGTTATTCGGTGTTCGCAGGCGTCGGCGAGCGCACGCGCGAAGGCAACGACCTCTATCACGAGATGATCGAGTTGGGCGTCAACAAGGATCCGAAAAAGGGCTCGACCGAAGGTTCGAAATGCGCCCTCGTCTACGGCCAGATGAATGAGCCGCCCGGCGCGCGCGCAGCGCGTCGGCCTGTCGGGCCTGACCGTCGCCGAATATTTCCGCGACCAGGGCCAGGACGTGCTGTTCTTCGTGGACAACATCTTCCGCTTCACGCAAGCCGGCTCGGAAGTGTCGGCGCTTCTCGGGCGCATTCCTTCGGCGGTGGGCTACCAGCCGACGCTCGCCACCGACATGGGCACGCTGCAGGAGCGCATCACCACCACCACCAAGGGCTCGATCACCTCGGTGCAGGCGATTTACGTGCCGGCTGACGATCTGACCGACCCCGCGCCCGCGACATCGTTCGCGCATCTGGATGCCCAGACCGTGCTGTCGCGCACGCAATTCGAGAAGGCGATCTTCCCGGCCGTGGATCCGCTCGACTTCGAACTCGCGCCTGCTCGATCCCCGCGTCGTGGGCGAAGAGCATTACCGGGTCGCGCGCGCCGTCCAGCAGATGCTGCAGAAGTACAAATCGCTGCAGGACATCATCGCCATTCTCGGCATGGACGAATTGTCGGAAGACGACAAGATCGTCGTCGGGCGCGCCCGCAAGATCGAGCGCTTTCTGTCGCAGCCCTTCTATGCGGCGACCGTGTTCACCAACGTGCCGGGCATCACGGTGAAGCTCGAAGACACGGTCAAGAGCTTCGCGGCGCTGGTCCGCGGCGACTACGATCACCTGCCGGAGCAGGCGTTCTACATGGTGGGCACGATCGAAGACGCCGTGGCCAAGGCCGAGAAGATGGCGGCGGAAACGGCGTAAACCGGGAGCGCATGGGCGGGACGCCGGCGAAAGATCGAGCAATGACCGACAAGATTTCCTTCGACCTCGTCTCGCCCGAACGGCTGTTGCTGTCCGAATCGGCCGAGATGGTCACAGTTCCGGGAAGCGACGGCTATTTCGGCGTGCTCTATGGCCACATGCCGCTGATCTCGACGCTCAGGCCGGGCATGATCGACGTCAAAGGCGGCGACAAAGGCGACGCGAAATATTTCATCCGCGGCGGCTTCGCCGAAGTCACGACGACGAAAGTCACCGTGCTGGCCGAAGAAGCGATCCCCATGACGGAACTCGATCTGGCGGCGCTCGACCTGCGCATCAAGGATGCCGAAGACGACATGGTCGCGGCCACGACCGACACCCAGCGCGCCAAGCTGGCCGACGCGCTCTACGATCTCCGCCTCATCCGGGCGATGTTCTGAGACACAAGCTTCTACCCGCCCCTTGAGGGCGGGTAGAAAAATTCTGAGGTCCGGGAGCGGCAGCGAACGGACGCGAAGAATTTTTCGGGGCGGGGTGCTCCATCAACATCACCCCGCCCCGAAATCCTCTTTTCGCTGGCGCTCAAAGATGATTTCGACCCGCCCTCAAGGGGCGGGTGGAAAAACCCCTGGGCCGGATTATGAACACGAATCCATGCTATTTCCGGGAAGAGGCCCGATATGAGGGCGCACGTAGGGCTCCTCCGGGGCGGCGGCGTTTGATATAAGACGGTTCCACGACACGGCCGCTCCGAGCGGCCGAGAGGCATTATGACGGACGGAACGGTATTTTCGCAGGGTTGGACGCTGGACGATGTCCAGTGGTCGCGGTTCGACGCGTCGAAGATCGAGCCGGCGCTGCTGGCCGCCGTCAAGGCCGCCGCCCTCGTCGAATACAACGCGCCGGACTATGTGGGCTACCTGACGCGCGTGTTCCAGGGTTCGGACGCCAAGACGCTCGAGGCCATCGAGCATTGGGGCCGCGAGGAAATCCAGCACGGCGAGGCGCTGGGCCGCTGGGCCGAAATCGCCGACCCGAGCTTCGACTTCAAGGGCGCGTTCGCCCGGTTCCGCAAAGGCTACCGGCCCGCGCATTTTGCCGACGAGAGCGCCACTTCCGTGCGCGGCAGCCGCCGGGGCGAGATGGTGGCGCGCTGCGTCGTCGAATTGGGCACGTCGTCGTTCTACAGCGCCATGCGCGACGGTACCGACGAGCCCGTGCTGAAGGAAATCGCCGGGCGCATCGCGGCCGATGAATTCCGTCATTACAAGCTCTTCTATGAGATTCTTCAGCTGCAGGATGAGCCCGACCTGCCGTTCTGGCGCAAGCTGGTGGTCGCGGTCACGCGCGTGAACGAATCGGACGACGACGAGCTGGCCTATGCCTATTACGCAGCGAACGTGCCCGCGGAGAAGGAAGCGTCCATTCCCTACCGGCGCGAGGAATTCGCCCGCGCCTATACGGCCAAGGCGATGACGCTCTATCGCCGCCATCACGTGCGCAAGCTCGTCCAGATGGTGGCGAAGGCCATCGGCGCCGATCCGCAAAGCCGGCTAACCGATGCGGCCGGCGCGCTTCTGTGGCGGGTGCTTCGGCTGCGCGCAGGGCTGAGCAAAAGAGCATTGGCGCACGCGCCGGCCTGAGCGGCCGAATTCGCTATAGCGCCGCGAAGCCGTCTTCGTGCAAATCGGCTGCGCCGCAGGCATGCCCCGAACCCGAACAGCCATCGCGCTCGAGCAGGCAGCGGCACTCGTTGTGCAGTTCGCCCGCCAGCTTCTCGAAATAATGGCCCATGGTCTCGCGCACGATCTGATGGCGCGTCGTGCCGGTCTTGGCGGCCGCGATGCCGAGCCGCTCATATTCGGCCGGCGTGACCGAAACGACGATGCGCCGCATTTTCATCGGGTCATGCGGCAGATGCGGATGCGGTGCGCTCGCCGCCTTGTCCGGGTGGCCGGCATAGAGAGGAATGGCCTCCGCCGGATGATCGTCATACACAACCGGGCGATGGAGACTGCGGGTTTCGGCCATCCAGGCGAAGGGCTGCTTGTGCGGCCCGTCGAGCGACGGCGCGGCGTCGCCCTTGCGGACCAAGAGGCTCGACGTGATCGGGGCGAATTTGGCCTGGCTCACTCGTGCCCCCCATGCCGGCCGGGTTGTCCCGGACGGTCGGCCTGGCGCCGCCCGAACGTATGGACGCGCCGCTCGCTCATGCCGAACGGAACATGGCCCTGCACCGACTCCCGCCGGTCATGGCCCAGACGCCGGTCCGCACCGTTCACGAAGGGCGGCAATTCGGCCCTCTCGGCCATCGGCTGGCGCAGCAACTGATCGAGCGGCGCGAGGCCGAGCTCGTTCATTTCGTCGAACTCGCTGGTCGCGGCCAGACCCGGCATGCGCTGTTCCGCCAATTCCGTATCGTCGAGCCCCAGGAGCGAACTCACCGCAAAATGCTGCGGCCGGATCTCGGGCGCGAACGCGGGATCTTTCGCCAGCCGCGCCAGGCGATCCTGCACATAGGTCCACAATTCGCGGACCTCCTTGGCCGATTGCGATTTGGGCACGACTTCGCCGACCGTCCTTCCGTCCACCATGCTGGCCGCGAAATCGACGCGATGATGGACCGTGACGGGCGCGACCGTTCCGTGTTGCGACAGCGCGACCGCGGCCTCGCCCGTGATGCGCGCGCGCGGCGTGGCGCCGTTGACGACGAAAATCAGGGGCTTCTGGTGGCGCTCGGCGATGTCGACGGTGGCGGACACCGCGCGCAGATCGTGCGGGCTTGGGCGCGTGGGCACGACGACGAGATCGGCAAACGACACCACCTGCGAAATCGAACTGGTGATCGCGGGCGGCGTGTCGACCACGGCGAGCCGGAAACCGGCCGCATTCAATTGCGCGAGCGCGTCGCCCAGATCCGGCAGGCCGACTTTCACGAAATGCGGCGTCTCCGCGGCGCGCGAATTCCACCATTGCGAAAGGCTGCCCTGCGGATCGGTGTCGATGAGCGCCACGGGGCCGATGCCCGCGCGGTCCGCCTCCACGGCCAGATGGCCCGACAGAGTTGTCTTTCCCGAGCCGCCCTTTTGCGCAGCCATGACAAGAACGTACATGGGTTCACCCATCCATCGCCGGTTGCCCGCGGCAGGCTCGCCGCGTGGTCCGCCGAACGGCCTTCGACGCCGATCGCTGCGTGTTATGACAGACGCGTCTTTGCGCCGGATGAACCCCGCCGGCCGCATTTGCATCGATTTGGGAGACAATTTTCGGAAAAATTGTTGGATCAACTACCCCCTCGCCCCCTTCGGGGGAGAGGGTCGGGGTGAGGGGGTCTCTCCGCCGCGCAATGCGTCAAGCAGAGTTACGAGCACGCCCTCCATGTTCGTCAGTACATCGTGATTCCAAAGCCGGAGAACCTTAAATCCCCGCGCAGCAAGGAATGTGTCGCGCGCGTATTTGTGCAGTCGTATTTTCTTCGCGCGATTTTCGAGAGCTCGCTCTGCGACCACGACCCCCTCACCCTGACCCTCTCCCCCGGTGGGCTACGACATTCACACATCGTCTCTGGCGGGTTGCGGCGCGGCAGAAGGTCTGACTCCCTATTGCGGTGATTCGGCTGCGGGAGGCAGGGATGGAATCGGGCTTGGGGCGGTTTGGCGACGCACGTCTGGAAAAAGGGGGCGTTTTCTCCTGGACCGATTGGTGGCGGAAGGCGGCTGGGGCGGCAGCGTGCGTGCTCTGGGCGCCAGGCGATCCGGCGAGATGCGGATCACGCGCTTTCTGCACAATCGAAGGGTGACGACGGGCGAGATGCTGAGCGCAGCATCGCAGCGGACTTGTTCTCAAATCTCTGGTCGCCATGTGCTCGCGATACAGGACACCACATCGGTTCGAGTCGACGAGAACGGCATTGGCCTTTCGGTGCACCCTCTCATCGGCGCGGATGCAGCGAACGGATTTGTGTTTGGCCTTATCGATGCTTTCTTCCTGGATCGCCGCGATGAGGATCGCGGCTCGCACAACGAGCGGGATTTTGAGGACAAGGACAGCCGGCGCTGGCTCGACGGGGCGGAAAGCGCGAGCAAGCTTGTAGCCGCGGGAGCGGCATGTGTGACGGTGGTCGAGGACCGTGAAGGCGACATTTACGAGTGCTTCGCCTTCAAACCGGACAATGTTGAAAAGCTGGTGCGGGCGGCGCAGGACCGGCTTTTGGCCGACAAGAAGGCCCATCTTTTTGCCACCGCCGATCAATGGTCCGAAGCCGGTCAGATGGCGATCGAATTGCCATCCATTCCCGGCCGCAAAGCCAGAACAGCCGTCCTTGCAGTGCGCTTCGGCAGCGTTGAGATCGCAAAGCCAAAGAACCGCAAACGCAGCGAGGGAGCCAGAGAGCTGCCAGATACTGTAACGCTCCAAATGGTCGATGCGCGCGAGATCAACGCACCGCCAGGCGAAGAGCCGGCGCATTGGCGGCTGCTCACGACCCACCAAGTCAACGATATGGCCGATGCCCGGCGCGTCATTGGCTTCTATCGTCTGCGCTGGACCATCGAGCAACTCTTCCGAACAACCAAGACCAAGGGCTTCGACATGGAGGCACTTCGTCAGCAGGAAGGCGGTCCTCTGGAGAAGCTCGTCGTTGCAACGCTTGTCGCCGCCGTCATCGTGATGCAACTCGTTGCCGAGCGTGATGGAGCGCTCAATCGTCCGCTCAGCGATGCCCTCGATCCCGATGACCAGCCCGTCCTGGAGCGCGTCAACCAGGATCTCGAAGGCAAGACCCAAAAGCAGAAAAACCCCCATCCCAGAGGGTCCCTTGCCTTCGCGGCCTGGGTTTTTGCCCGCCTCGGCGGATGGACCGGCTACTACGGAAAGCCCGGTCCGATTGTCATGCTCAGAGGGCTCACCAAATTCCACGCCATCAAGCATGGCTGGGCACTCCGCGATGTGTGAATCGCGTAGCCCGCAGGGGGAGAGGGAAATTCTCCTTAAGTCCGCGCCTACAAACTCCGCTTCACCATCATCTGCTTGATTTCGCCGATGGCTTTGGCGGGGTTGAGGCCTTTGGGGCAGGCGCTGGCGCAGTTCATGATGGTGTGACAGCGATAGAGCTTGAACGGATCTTCGAGCGCGTCGAGCCGTTCGCCCGTCGCTTCGTCGCGGCTGTCGGCGAGCCAGCGATAGGATTGCAACAGCGCCGCCGGGCCCAGATAGCGATCCTGGTTCCACCAATAGCTCGGGCACGACGTCGAGCAGCAGGCGCACAGGATGCACTCATAGAGTCCGTCGAGTTTGGCGCGGTCTTCGGGCGTCTGGTTCCATTCCTTCTCGGGCGTCGCGGTCTTCGTCTGCAGATAGGGCTGGATCGACGCGTATTGCGCATAGAAATTCGTCATGTCCGGCACGAGATCCTTGATCACATGCATCGCCGGCAAGGGATAGACGGTGGCAGAACCCGAAATGTCGGCGATGGCCTTGGTGCAGGCGAGCGTGTTGCTGCCGGCGATGTTCATCGCGCAGGAGCCGCACACGCCTTCGCGGCACGAGCGGCGGAAGGTCAGCGTGGGATCGATTTCGTTCTTGATCTTGATCAGCGCGTCCAGAACCATCGGCCCGCAGCTTTCGAGATCGACGCGATAGGTGTCGAGGCGCGGGTTCTCGCCGGTGTCCGGGTCGTAGCGATAGACCTTGAAATCCTTCGTCCGCTTCGGCTTCTTGCCGCTGGCGGTCGTCGGCGCGGGCCACGCTTTGCCCTTCCTGACCTGGCTGCCTTTCGGCAAAGTGAAATTGGCCATCGTTCCCTCGTGTTGCGCGCCGGAATCTGCATAGCAAGCGCCTGCGCCGCTGACAAATCTATGGTCTATGTCGCGCCGATCTGCTCGAACACCCAGGCGATCTCGGCCGGCTCGTCCCTGACTGCGCCGGTGATCACCAATTGCTCGCTGCGGCGAACCGTCTCGCCGCCGAGATAGACGCTCTCTTCGACCGCGACGACGCCCCCTCCCGAACGAAAGCGCCAGCCCTCGCCGTTCGGAAGCTTCAGCAGAATGTCGCCGCCTTGCGCGGTCGAGACCCGGACGTCGGGATGGATGTGGAAGCGGGCTGCGAACGGTACCTCGCCGCGCCGGCTGCGCACCTTGGGCACCAGCCGGTCGCCGCCCGTGAGCCTCAATCCCTGAGGCGCGAGCGTGAGACTGCGCTCATGCACGATGCCGAAATCGTGCAGATAGCCGTCATGGCTCGCTTCGACGCTCCAGCCCTGCGCCGTTTCCTGGCGGAAGGTCTCGACCTTGGTAGGCCCACCCGACATGCGCGGGCCGACCAGATCGCGCACCAACCCCGGCGGCAGCACCGCCGCCATGGAGGTATCGGCCAGCGTGATCGTGGAGTGCGCGGCCGTCACGCGCAACGCGCCGTCCCATTTCGCGCTGTTGGGCGGCGCCGTTCCGCAATTGACGACAAGCCGCTGCGTGCCGGCGCCGAATTCGAACGACAGGCATCCCGCATGCGCGGCGGCGGAGAACGCGCCCTTCGGCACCGCGCCGCAATCGAGCAGAGCCAACGACCGGCCCGCCACCAGCCGCTGAAATCCCGAATGGGGCGCGTAGACGAAAGGCTGGCCGCGCACGTCGTCGCGCGCCAAGAGCGCCTCGATCATGCGCGCGTCGCATTCGCGCCCGCCATTGAACAGCGCAAGCCCGCCATCGCCGCAGCGGAAAAAGCGCAGCATGGGCGCCATGCGGTCATGCGCGCTGCGGATCGCTGAGGGTACGGGATGGCTGGTCGCGTTCAGCGCGTCGATCGTCATCACGATCTGGCGATAGGCATTGAGCAGCGCTTCGGGCGAGCGGGTGATGTGGCCGCCATCGGGCAAGATCTGCTGCCCGATCTGGGCCGTGAGCCGGTCGAGCCCGGATTGCAGGCGTTTGGCGCTGTCGTCGAGACAGGTGCCGCTCAGCACCTGTGCCGCGGCGGCCTCGAAGCGCGGCAGCCCTTCCGGCGCGGCATCCGCAGTGCGCGCAAGGCACCGCGCCTGATCGCGCACCGACACGAACACCCGGGACCGCCACATCACATCCGAATTCGCCAGCACGAGACGGCCATGCGCGAAGAAATGCACCAGCCGCCGCGCCAGCACCTCCGGCGACCACGCCGGCTCCGAATAGCGCGCGTTGCGCTTCACCCATTGCGTGATCAGATTGGTCGCGAGAATGCGCGCCGCGTCGCCGCCCGCCGCGGCCAGCGGCGGCAGCCAGTCGAAGCCCTGCAGCGCCTCCATCCAGGCGCGCGACGGCGGGCGCTTGTCGAACACCGAGCCTTCCTTGATATCGACGACATCGCCCGCGAAGCGGAATCGTCCCCGCAGCATCGCGTCGGCGTCTTCCAGCCGGCGCGGCAGCGCGTCCTGCGGATAGTAGAGAACCCGGTCGGGCATCTTGCCCTTGAGCAGCCAGCGATAAAACCGGTTCCGCCGCCACGCCACGCGCCACGGCCGCAGCACGCGGCGCATCAGCGCGCGGACGATCTCGGGAAGGAGATTGAGAGGAAGCCCATGCCGCTTTGGCGCCGCGTCGCTCACGTTCTATCCGCGCAAGGCTGCGATGTTCGCGGCATAGGCCGAAGGGCCGCCCTTGAACGCCGCCGTGCCCGCGACCAGCGTGTCCGCGCCCGCCGCGATCGCCAGCTTCGCCGTCTCGGGCGTGATGCCGCCGTCGACTTCAAGCGCGATCGCGCGGCCCGCTTTCTGCGATGCGCGCGCGCGCCGCTTCGATCTTCTTCAGCTGGCTCACGATGAACGCCTGGCCGCCGAATCCCGGATTGACCGTCATGATCAGGACCAGATCGACCAGATCGAGGACGTTGTCGATCGCATCGATGGGCGTGCCGGGATTGAGCACCACGCCCGGCTTCTTGCCCAACGCGCGGATGAATTGCAGCGTACGGTGGACATGGGGGCCCGCTTCGGTGTGGACCGTGATGCCGTCGGCGCCGGCATTGGCGAACGCCTCGATATAGGGATCGACGGGCGAGATCATCAGATGCACGTCGAACGGCTTTTTCGCGTGCGGCCTAAGCGCCTTCACCACCGCGGGCCCGATGGTGATGTTGGGCACGAAATGGCCGTCCATCACGTCGACATGGATGAGGTCGGCGCCGGCCTGCTCGATCGCCTCCACTTCCGCGCCCAGGCGCGAGAAATCGGCCGAAAGAATTGAAGGCGCGATGCGGATTTTCGAGGCCATGCGCTCCATTAAGTGCCGGATTCGACAGGGGTCCGCAAGCGACGGGGCGGCGCGGCGCACAGGATTTGGGACGGCGACGAAACGGGGCTTGTTCCTTCATACCGGGCTGCGTGGCGCGCGCCGTCCCATTCCTCCATAATCGCCCGAAGGGACCATTGGCATGCGCATTCCGGCTTTGGCGTTGCTGCTGATTTGCGTGACGAGTTGCGCGACGCGCGAACCCTATCGCGACGTCACCGACCGGAAGCGGGCCGTCACCGACATGCAAGTCGACGGCGCGATCTGCCAGACGGTGCTGCCGCCGCTCCCCCCGCCCCAACCGCCCACGCTCTGCCCCGTCTGCGCGGCTGTCGATGCGACCGTGGCGAAAGCCAAGCGGCAGAAGCTGTTCGACAACTGCATGAAGACGCACGGCTGGGAAGCGACGAGGTGAAGTGAATTTGAAAAGACTGCTCGTAGAGCATTTTCAGAGCGAGTTGACGCGCTCCCCTTCCTCTCCATCGCCGGTCTACGAACCGGCTATGGTGAGTTGGTGGGGGATGTCCGTGCGCACTATCCCGCCCGCTCGGTCGTCGGATCGATCATCTTGCGGACTTCCGTAATTTTCGTCGCGGGGAAGCCGCTGATCTCTGCGTGCTTGTGGATGATGGCTTCGTCCTTTGCCAGATACACACAGAAGGTTTTGTTGTCGGCGACGTAGCTTTCGAGCCATTGGATGTCGGGGCCGAGTTCGCGCAGGACTTCATTGGATTTCGCCGCCGCGCCGCGAAGCTGTTCGCGCTCGAATGAGCCCACCGTCGGTATGTCGCGCTCGATGATGAATTTGCGCAGTGCCATGCAAACCTCCCGAATATCATGTGACGCAGGCGTTCAGGCTAGATCGTCCGGAGAGGTCCGGCAAGAAGGCAGGATCGTGCCAGGGAGAGTCGAATGCTCTTGTTTTTGGATTCGATTAAATCGCGCGGCCCCCCTTCCGTCACGCGGCTGACGCCGCGCGACACCTTCCCCCGCAAGGGGGGAAGGTCAAAGAAAGATTCGTCGCTGCACTTTCTTCTAGCCTTCCCCCTCGCGGGGGGAAGGTGGACGCCGAGCACTTCGCTCGGCGGACGGAAGGGGGGCCGCTCGTCGACTTAATCCAAAACCGCCAACCGCCGTCGCATGCCGTCGCGCGCGGTCAGCGCCAGCGCGAAGGGGGCCAGCCAGACGAGGCGCGACTGGTAGCGGGCGTGGGGATTGGAGAGCGCGCCGCAGATGACGGCGTTGCCGGCGAGCGCGGTCAGGATGAATGCGAGGAACAGCGCCGATCTGCGGTGCCGGCGCGTGAAGGTGTAGAACAGCATCGCCGCAAGCCCCGCGAGCGCCAGTCCCGCGACAGGAATATCGATGAAATTGATCGCGCGGAAGTGAATCTCGCCCCGCTGCTGGCGCGCGTTCAGATAGGCCGGCATCTGTCCGGGCACGAAACGTTCGAACGAATATTGGAGCGCCCATTCCTGCGGTTCGATCTGGTCGCCCGTCTTGAAGGTGACGAATTGCCGGCCGGCATCGGCCAGCGCGTCCTCCAGATGCAACAGCGGATAGCGCTTGACGCTGTCCCAGATCATCCGTTCGGATTCCGCCGTCGTGCCTTCGAAGCCGTTGAGCTTCTGAAACGGACTGTCGCGGCCCCACAGCCAGCCGTCGGCCGTCGGCGGCAACTCGTCCTTGTAAGCGCAGAGCTTGTAACCGGAGCCCGGACAGGTGTCGTCCAAGAGCCGCATCACAATGCCGTCCTGCAGGATGCGCGAAAACAGGAACGCCGGCCCCGCGCGCGTCACGAACACCTCGCCCGTGAGGCCGAAATTGCTCGCGACGATGAGCCCGAGCCCGATGATGAAACACAATGCTGCGGGCCGCGCGTCGGGCTTCGTCCACGCGCCGGATTTGCTCAGACGCACGAGCCCGCGGCAGCACAGGAGCGCAAGGATAATTCCCGCCGTGAGAACGAGATGGGAGGGATGCGCAGCCGTGGCGAACCCGCCGACCGCGATCAACGCGACAGAGCGGCCGCGGCCCAGCGCGGGCGCATGAAACGCCAGCAGATAGGTCGAAAGGACGACGACCGCCGTCAGGCAGTCCGGCTCGATCTGGCCCACATACCAGGGCAGTCCCGTTGCCGCGACGAGTGCCGCGCCCAGCGCCACGAACGTGCCGAGGCGCATATGCGGCGCAACCATCCGCGCCGTCTCCGTCATCACAAAGGCTGTCATCGCCGCCTGGATGATCGCGATGAGCCACAAGCTCCACGCCCCGCCTGCGAAAAACAGAAACTGCGAATAGACGGGCGAACGCTCGATCAGGAAATCGTGGCCGATCCCTTCGAGCAGATAGGCGCCCGTGTCGTAATAGATGATCGGAAAGCCGTTCCAGATCGCCACCGCGAGCAGGATCGGACAGAGCACCGCGACGGCGCCCAGCTCGGCCCATTCATCGCTCAGCGGCGTTTGCAGCACACCGAAGAGGCCGCGAACGCGCCGCGCCCAACCCCGCTTCCACCCCGCTTTCCGCCATAGACCGCGTCCAAACCGTTCGGGCGATGTCTAACATCTTTTCCGATTGAGTAGACGCGCGCTGCCCCCTCCGCTCCATGGCCGGGCTTGACCCGGCCATCCATTCGGCGAGCTAAATTGACGATGGATGGCCGGCTCGGAGGCCGGCCATGGTGAGTTTTGTGGTTCAACGCGGTGTGAAAGAACGGCAACAGACAGAAAACCAAAATTCCCCGTGCCGCTGCGCCGCTTTCGATCCAATATGGCGCATGCGCATTGCGTTCCGACCGCTGGCCGAGACGGATTTTCCGGCGCTTGCCGTCTGGCTGAACCGCCCGCACCTGACGCGCTTCTTCCAGAAGCAGTCCATCACGCTCGAGGAGATCGCCGCGAAATACGGTCCGCGGGTGCGCGGCGACGTGCCCACGCATTGCCATCTGGCGACGGACGACGGCCGGCCGTTCGCCTATCTGCAATGTTACCGCCTCGCCGACTGGCCGGAATGGGCCGCGCTCGTCGAATTATCAGAAGGAATTGGGGTCGATCTTGCGATCTTCGAACCCGACATCATCGGCCAGGGCGCCGGCCGCGCGATGCTGGACACTTATTTGCGCGACGTGGCGTTCCCACAGTTCCCCGCCGAGACCAAATGCTTCATCGCGCACGAGGTCGAAAACCGCGCAGCAATCGCCTGTTCCACGGCCGCGGGATTCGCGTTCGTCCGTAACTTTTTCGAGGGACAGGTCGAGACTGCGCTATTCGTCGCTTCTCGCGACAAATGGGCCGTTTCCCGCGGTTGACACAGGGGGCACCGACCCTACACTCCCGCCCGGTTCGCATTCGCATTCGGTGATTTCATGCCCGAACAGGCCAGGAGCGCGGGGCCCAAGCCACGCCCGCTTTCGCCCCATGTTCAGATTTATCGCTGGCCGGTCACGATGGCGACGTCGATCGTCCACCGCGCGACGGGCATTGCACTCTCGGCCGGTACGCTCCTCATTGCGTGTTGGCTGATCGCGGCGGCCACCGGCTCCGAGGCGTATGACGCCTTCTCGGCGGTCGCGCGCTCGCCGCTGGGCCAGCTCGTGCTGTTCGGTTTCGTCTGGTCCCTCGCTTATCATCTCTTGAACGGCATCCGCCACCTCGCCTGGGATCTGGGCTACGGCTTCAGCATCCACACGGCCAACCGTTCCGGCGTCCTCGTGTTCACGCTGTCGGTGTTCGCCGCCATCGGCGTGTTCCTCTACGCCTATGCCGCAAAGGGTCTGCACCTATGAACTCGCGCACGCCGCTCGCACGCGCGGAAGGATTGGGCGCCGCCCATTCCGGCACCTCGCATTTCTGGCGCCAGCGCGTCACGGCCGTGGCGCTCGCGCCGCTGGGCATCTGGTTCGCGCTGTCGGCGATTGCGCTGATCGGCGGCGATCGCACGGCGGCGGTCACGTTCCTGTCCGCGCCGCTCAACGCCGTGCTGATGGCGCTCTTCATCGTGGCCGCCGTCATGCACATGGCACTGGGGCTTCAGGTGATCATCGAAGATTATGCGCATGGCGAAGGCGGCAAGGTCGTGCTTCTCGTGCTCAACCAGTTCTTTGCCTGGTTCATAGGCGCAATCTGCCTCTTCGCCCTTCTCAAAATCGCTCTTTAACGCCGGACATCCGCCATGACCGCCTACCCCATCACCGATCACACCTTCGACGTCGTCGTCGTCGGCGCGGGCGGCGCGGGCCTGCGCGCCACGCTGGAGGCCGCGGCGAACGGCCTGCACACGGCCTGCATCACCAAAGTCTTTCCCACCCGCAGCCATACGGTGGCCGCACAAGGCGGCGTGGCAGCGGCGCTGGGCAACATGGGCGAGGACGACTGGCGCTGGCACATGTACGACACCGTCAAAGGTTCGGACTGGCTGGGCGACCAGGACGCCATCGAATATCTCTGCAAGAACGCGCCGGAAGCCGTCTACGAACTCGAGCATTTCGGCGTGCCGTTCTCCCGCGACGAGGAGGGCAAAATCTATCAGCGCGCCTTCGGCGGCATGACGAGCCATTACGGCAAAGGCATCGCCCAGCGCACCGCCGCGGCCGCCGACCGGACGGGACACGCCATCCTGCACACGCTTTACGGCCAATGCGTGAAGCACGACGTGAATTTCTTCATCGAATATTTCGCGCTCGACCTGATCGTCGAGGAGGGCGCGGTACGCGGCGTCATGGCGTGGCGGCTCGACGACGGCAGCATCCACCGTTTCCGCGCCCAGAAAGTGATCCTCGCCACCGGCGGCTTCGGGCGCATTTATGCCACCTGCACCGGCGCGCACACCCAGACCGGCGACGGCAATGCGATGGCGTTGCGCGCGGGCTTTCCCGTGCAGGACATGGAGTTCGGCCAGTTCCATCCGACGGGGGTTTACGGCGCGGGCGTGCTCATCACGGAAGGCGCGCGCGGCGAAGGCGGCTACCTGACCAATTCCGAAGGCGAGCGCTTCATGGAGCGCTATGCGCCCAACGCCAAGGACCTCGCCTCGCGCGACGTCGTTTCGCGCGCGATGACGATCGAGATCCGCGAAGGCCGCGGCGTGGGCCCGCTCAAGGACCACATCTTCCTGCATCTCTCCCATCTCGACCCGAAGATCCTGCACGAGCGGCTGCCCGGCATCACCGAAAGCGCGCGCATTTTCGCAGGCGTCGACCTGACGAAAGAGCCGATCCCCGTGCTGCCGACCATGCATTACAACATGGGCGGCATCCCCACGAACTACATGGGCGAGGCGTTGACGCTGAAAGACGGCAATCCGGACACCATCGTGCGCGGGCTGATGGCGGTGGGCGAAGGCGCCTGCGTGTCGGTGCACGGCGCGAACCGGCTGGGCTCCAATTCGCTGATCGATCTGGTGATCTTCGGCAAGGCGGCGGGCATGCGCTGCGCCAAGACGTTGACGCCCGGCGAACGTCACGCCGATCTGGCGAAGGATGCGGGCGAACAGGCGCTCGCGCGGCTCGACCGGTTTCGTTATGCTAAGGGAAGCATCCCGACGGCGAAGATGCGCCGCGACATGCAGCTCGCCATGCAGGAAGACGCGGGCGTTTTCCGCACGGCCGAGGCGATCTCGAACGGGCGCAAGCGCATCGATGCCATTTATAAGAGCATGGACGACATCTCCGTCAGCGACCGCTCGATCATCTGGAACAGCGATCTGGTCGAGACGCTGGAATTCGAAAACCTCATCCAGCAGGCGATCGTCACCATCGAAGGCGCGTATGAGCGCACCGAAAGCCGCGGCGCCCATGCGCGGGAAGATTTTCCCACCCGCGACGACCAGAACTGGATGAAGCACACGCTCGCCTGGCTCGACCCCAAGACGGGACAGGCGAGGCTCGACTATCGCCCCGTCCATACCTACACGCTGACCAACGACGTCGAATACATCCCGCCCAAGGCGAGGACGTATTAGGGACGCCGCCTGGCACGGCGGAACTTGGCCGAATCCTCGTATTGCTGTACTGTGGCCACATGTCTGACGAGCCCGACAGCATCATTCTTCGCTACCTCCACCGTATCGACACGCGGATGGAAGAGCTTGCGACGGACGTGAAAGATATGACGGCCCGACTTATCTTTATCGTTGAGCAGGTATCTCTGCTGCGGCCGGAGATCGGCACGATGCGCGCGGACGTCGTCCGCATGGACCACCGCATCGACCGCCTGGACGAACGCATGAAGCGCATCGAGGCGCGGCTCGACCTGATTCAAGCATGAACCGATGACGCTGGAGCCGCTTCTGCACGCGCCGTCGGCCGTCCAGATTCACGTCGCCACGGTGGTGCCGGCGTTCTTCATCGGCACCTGGCAAATCTTCTTCAGCCGCAAGGGCGCGCCGTTCCACCGGGCGATGGGCTATCTCTATCTCACGCTGATGACGATCACCTCGATCGCGGCCTTGTTCGTGCACCAATTGATGCCGAAAAGCTTCTTCTTCGGCATGAGCCCGATCCACCTGCTCGTGCCGCTCACCCTGTTCGGCGTGGTTGGCGCATTGCACGGCGCATGGACGCACAACATCCGCGAACACCGCTATTCCATGATCGGCGTCTATGTCGGCGGGATACTTATCGCGGGCTCGCTGACGCTCCTGCCCCACCGCATCATGCACGCAGTGGTGTTCGGGGGATCGTGAGGAATTTGGTGAGTTGCACGCGCTATAATATAGGCGCCACAAATTCCAACTCGCTCCTTCCTCGAATGTCATGGCCCGCGACTGCGGGCCACCCAGGTGACACGTCGCCGACGTCGGAGGGAAAGCACAAATCTGAGTGATGCTTGCTGTAGCGAGCGCACTTCACCTGGGCGGCCCGCTTTTGCGGGCCGTGACACCGAGAGGGAACACGGGCCTCGTCCGCCCGCCTTACTTCACCGACTTGATCGCCGCCTCCACTTCCGGCCCACGCGCCGCTTTAAGCGCGATGCAGCGGTCGATTTGTTGTACGGCGAGCGCGAGCGGACGCACCGCGCCCGGAAGCTGCGCCAGCTTCGGCCGGAAGAACGCATCGAGATCGGCCCGCTCCTCGGCGTCGCAGGCGCCACTCAAGATGCCGGGGCCGCGCGACATTCCCGCCGGCGACATGCGCTTCTCCAGGACGGCGAAGTTCGATTTGAGCCAGCTCCACAGCTGCACCCGCCCCACCGGCTCCGCCTGCATGTCCTGATACACATAGCGCAGTTCGCCCGTGCGCATCTGCCCGGTGAGCGCCAGCGCCTTGTTGAGGAACGCCGGGTCTTCGGAGCCCGCCATCGCGTAGATCGCGCTCGCGCGGAAATATTCGTCATGCGATTGCATGAAGGCCGCGATCAGCTTGTCGCCGAAGCCCGCATCGCCGGAGAGGATGCCCGCACGCATCGCTTCCTGCAGGAGATCGGGCGCCAGGCCGCCATTGGCGCCGGGAGCGGCAAGATAGGCGTTCGCCGCACTCGCGAGCGCGGCAATCGTCGCGGGGTCGCGTCCTTCTTCGACCAGCAATTGCGCCAGGCGCGGACGTGAGAGCGTGACCGCCGCCGCTTCATTGGGCGCCGGACTGTAACCGATCGCCGCCAGGCGCGGCCCGAAATGCGCCCGCACGAAAGCCTGATATGACGCCTGATCCTCGCCGGTGAAAATGTTCTGCCTGAGCGCGTGCAGGGCTTCCCGGATCGACGCGACGAGGTCCCATTGCGCGATCGGCGCGACGGCCGCGATGGTGGAGAACAGATCGGCCGCCGGCTCCTGCCCCGCATGCAGCGCCGCGTTGACGTTGGCAAACAACGTGAGCTGGTCCGCTGGGTCGAGCGTGGGCGCGGCCTGGATGAGCGCGGCGGAGCCCTTCGCGTCCGGCGCGAAGCGGTAATAGCCGGTGCCTTCCGCGTTCGGGAACACATAGGCGGGGCACACGGAGCCGAGCGCGATCGTCGCCGAACCTTCGCCGATGAGCTGGCAGGTCTTCGGCGCCGCCGGCGTGGCGAGGCACATGGGCACCTTCCACGATCTCTGCGGCGCCTGCCGGCCCAGCGGAACATACATCGATTGCGCGACGCCGGCCGACGCCGACCCGGCGCTGCATTGCGCGTTCACCTGGAGGTCGGGAATTCCCGGCTGGTCGATGAAGCTGTCGAACGCCGCGACGATTTCGGGATGATTGGTCGACTGCGCGATGGTGTTGACGAAATCCTGCGCCGTCGCATTGCCGGACGCAAAATGCGTCAGATAGGCGTGAATGCCGCCGCGGAAGACATCCGTCCCCAGATAGTTCTCGAACATGGCGAGAACCGCCGCACCCTTGTCATAGGTAATGCCGTCGAACGAATTCTCGATATCGCCCGGCCCGTTGACGGGCTGGTGGATTTCCCGCGCCGCGGCCAGTTCGTCGACGTCCATGATCCGGAGCGCGCTGTCGAGCCGGTCGCGATCGAACGACCAGTCCGGCTCAACCGCGGCCGAAGCCTTGCTAGCCATCCAGGTGGCGAAGGATTCGTTGAGCCAGATGTCGTCCCACCAATGGGGCGTCACGAGATCGCCGAACCATTGATGCGTCAGCTCATGCGCCTGCACGGACACCGTCGAGCGCTTCTGGTCGAGCGAGGCGTTGGCGTCGAGCAGCAACAGCCGCTCGCGGAAGGTGATGGCGCCCGCATTCTCCATGGCGCCCGCGGCGAAATCCGGCACCGCCAATATGTCGAGCTTCTGGAACGGATAGGCGATGCCGAAATAATTCTCCAGGTCCGTCACGATCTTGGGCGTGAGCGACAGCGCAAAGCGGATCCGGTTGCCCTTCCCCTTCGCGGTGATGCCCCGGAGATGAATCGGCTGGGTGCGATGCGCATTGGGATTGGGCGCAATGTCGCCGCCGTCGACGATGTCGAGCGGGCCGACCGCAAGCGCGATGAGATAGGTGGGCAACGGCCGCGTCGTCTGGAACACGGTCTTGGTCAGGCCATTGCCGGCGAAGCTGTCATAGGTGACAGGGGTGTTGGCGATCACCTTGTCGGTGAGCGGCGCGCTGACCGTCACGTCGAACGGCGTCTTGAAACCGGGCTCGTCGAAGGAGGGAAAGGCGCGGCGCGCGTCCGTCGATTCGAACTGGGTGAACGCGTAGGCGTCGCCACCGTCCATGACCTTGTAGAGACCGGCCAGCGATTGGTCGAACGGCGCGTCGTAGTCGAAGATCAGCGTGGCCATGCCCGTCACCGGCGCCGCAAACAGCAGCCGCGCGATGCCCGACACATCCACTTGCGCGTAACGCGCTTCGATCGTCTGGCCGGAGGCCAGGCGAACCACCACGCGATGCACATTGAGATCGAGGCCGTCCAGATAGATCGCGCGCCGCGGCGCGGCAAACTTCACGTCGATTTCGTCGTGGCCCGAGAAACGGTCCTTCGTGGGATCGATGACGAAGCCGAGCCGGTAATGCGTCGGCGTCGCGACCCGCGACAACAGCGCCATCGGAACCGGCCCGGCTTCCTTGGCAGCCTTGGTCCATGCGGTTTGGTCGTTGGCGGGCTTCTGCGCCTGATCGCTTTTTCCGCAGGCGGCGAGCGCGAGCGCAAGAACGAGGCAGGCCATGGAGGCAAGAACGCGGGTCATGATGGGGGCTCAATCGGGAATTCGGGGCCGCTACAATAGACAATCTGCACGCCATGCAAATGGGCCGCCGTCCGCAGAGCCTTTTCCGGCGCCCCCCTCTCCGGCGTTCGGCCGGACTTCCCCCGCTCGCGGGGGAGGAGGACCCGTATTCCGTTCAGCCGGGGTTCAGGACAGAATGGCCAATCTGACCGGGCGGTCTGCCCCGAAGCGGGCGGGCGTCCGCGGCGACAGCGAAGGAGCGAAAAATGTCGATCGGTTTGAAACGGATTGGCGCCTGATCCCTTCCGACTTTCCGCCGTGGCGCACCGTCTACGAGTACCAAATGGCGTGGCGCAAAACCGGTGTGCTGCGCAAAATCCATCAACTGTTGGTCAAAGCGCGCGCGCTGATGCGATAGCGCGTGGCCGGTGTTTCGAGATCCAGGGCCTGATGCGGCCGCTCGTGATTGTAGACATACCGCCAATCGTCGAACGCGCGCTGACATGCCTTGCGATCGCGAAAGCTGTTTCCGTCCAGAACCTCGGCCTTCAACGAGCGGTGAAAGCGCTCGTCCTTGCCTTGGGTCTGCGGATGGTAGGGACGGCCATGGCTCACACCTATGCCCAGGCGCATCAGCCAGGTCCCGAAGATCGTGAACGGTTGATCGCCGCTGTCGCCCCAGGGTGCGCCATTGTCCATCAGCATCGCAAAAGGCAGGCCATAACGGCGAAATATGGTCGTCAGGCAGCCGCGAACCGTCAGGTCCCGTTCGTCGGCGCAGGCCTCAAGGCCCAGCGAATAGCGCGAGTGATCGTCGAGCACGGTGAGCGGATGGCAACGGCCTCGCGTCATCGGAAAGTGGCCTTTGAAGTCCATCTGCCACAGCTCATTGGGTTCGGCGCGTTCGAAGCGCCGAAACGGGCCGGGATGCTCGTGCTTGCGGTCTTCGAGCTTGCCGTGCCGGCGCAGAATCTCGGTGATCGTGCTCGGCACAGGCACTCCCGCCCAGCCGTTGCGCTCCATCGCCCTGGCGATCTTGCGACCGCCCCAGGCATTGTTGCTCTTTGCCCGGATGCGCAGGACTTCCGCTTCCATCGCCTCATTCGTGCGCAACGGACTGCGACGGGGACGGCGCGAGCGATCGACGAGGCCGGCGCGACCCTCCCTCTCGTAGCGCTTCAGCCATTTGTGGCCATTGCTCCGATCGATGCCGAAGCGAAGACAGAGTTCGCTCACATTCGCCCCCGGCGCCAGCGCCAACCGGACAAACTCCTCACGCAGTTCCATCACCGACGACTCCCGCCAAGGCATGACCCGACCTCCCATCCAGCCAAGTTAGGCCAGACAAGTGTCTTCGATGTCTCCGAACGGTGTCTTCGATGTCCCCAGTCCATACACGGGGGAAGGTGGACGCCGAGCATTTCGCTCGGCGGACGGAAGGGGGGCCGCGCCCTTCGATTCAAACCATCCGCTTGAACGTCGACTTTATGCGTTCGGGGTGGAGCGCCATGGCGGCGGCCGTCTCGCATTCGAAGGGTCCGATGTCGCAGAGCCTTGCGTCGCGGCTTCCCGATAACGACCAGCCCTCGGCGTAGGTTTCGACCCACGCCTGGCCGGGCTGAAGCGACGACGCGCCGTCCTTCAACTCCGCGATCAGGCGAAGCGCCGCGCCGACGTTCGACGGCGAAAACGCGCCGTGCGTTTGCGCCTCCACGCGCACGAATGCTTTCTCATACGAAATCGTGCCGTCCCGTTCCAGCCAGAAGGCGCGCGCCGAAGGCCCCTCAGGCCCGCCGGTGCAAGCAAGCTTGAGGGCGCGGCCCGCTTCGCCCGGCACGCCGACCAGCCAGCAGCGCCCGCTCGATTTCAGATCCTCGGTGCGCAAAGCTTCGAGACGGATTTCCGCCTCGACGGTGCTGCCCGAAACCTTGACCTCCAGCGGCGCATCCCGGTCCAGCAGTAACCCGTCGCCATGGCCCAGCATCGCGGCGTGAAGCCGGGCGCGGGCGGAGCTTTCGTCCACGATCGTGCCGGTGAGGAACGGCACGCGGCCATTCGTGCTGCGCGCGGCGCCGATCAATCCGCCCGTGCCGTAGCCGGTCGTGGCGAATTGCGGCGACACGTTGGGCGCGGGGACGCCCTGCACACGCCGCGGCCCCGACCAGCCTTCGCGCGCCGACCATGCCGCGCTCCACAGCACGCCTTCGTAATCGGCGGCCAGGAGCGCCGCCGCGCCCGCTTCGTCGACGCAAATCTGCGGCGCGAAACAGACGAAGGGCAGAACGCCACGCGAGACCTGCCAGTCTCCGTCCGCATAGCGCGCATGGGATACCGAAAGCCCGTCGTCGAGATAGACGATGTGCGCGCACGCGTGCGCCGGATCGCCGACTGCCTGGAAATGGAATGTCAGCCTATCGTTGACGTTGCAGGGCGCGAGCGTCGTGGCCTTCCCCAGTTCCAGGTCGGCGGACACCGTCTTGAACACGAGTTCGGTGTGGGTCGGGAACGCGCCGCGGAAGCCCACGGCGAGCGCGAGACCGGCCTCGACGGGAAGCATCTGGACGCAGGAGTGATACCAGTGCGCTTCACCCGGCGCGAACAAATCGCCGATCTTTTCGTGCCCGCCGGGATGAACGACAGCGAGGCGAATGTCCCCGTCGCGGTCCAGCACCGAAGCCCAGGCGGTTCCGTCCGGCCCGACCTCGAGCCAAGGCGCCGCCTGCCGCGCGCGGCTCACCAGAAGCGTGCGCCAGCCGCTCCACCGGATCGCGTTGTCTTCGACCCGGCCATTCGCGATGCAAAGCTCGTGCTGGTTGCGGTGAAGGAAGACGAGGCTGACGCCGCCCCGCCGGTCGTCGTCGATGCAGAAGGCGCCGCCGCCCCATGCCGCCGGCAGGTCGAGCACCTGGGTGTCGATCGGCTCGAGATCGCCCCCGCGAATCCGCGTGTGAGCGATCTCATAGCCGCGGCTGAAGAAGGCATGGACGACGCCATTGCGCTCGAACAGCTTTCGCGTCTTGCCGATCGCCAGATGATGCGGGCCGATATGATCGCGTTCGTCGATAGAGACGGACGAGACGCCGAATTCGCTGCGAAAGCTAGTCATGCGCCCCTCAAAGCGACTTTGAGCCCCCGGGCCGAACGCGCGAGTCGGGGCAGACGATGGTAGCGCCCGTGCCTTCCCCAAGCCACGGGCGCGCCACCGAACCGGACGTGACGCGGCCTATTTGCCGTCCCGCTCCCACTTGCTCCTGAGGCGGCCGTCCTCGCCCTTCTGCCAGCGCTGGATCAGCGGCGGGCGCGAAGTGCGGCGGGTCTCCTCTTCGCGCGTGCCGGCGAAGACGAATTTGAAGGGAACGGCGACGGCGCTCGCCAGAGCGCGCAGATCGAACAATGCGGACATGCGAGCCTCCTGTTGCTTCCTTCCTTCAGGCGCGAACGCCACAACTGTTCGCAACGCGATAAGGCCATATAGGCGCATTTTCACGCGTTGCTAGAAAAAATGCTGAAGCGCGCCGATGACTATTCTCCTCCCCCGCGTGCGGGGGAGGTGGATGTCGCGCGCGAAGCGCGCGACAGACGGAGGGGGCCCCCTTCGGCCGACGGAGTTTATCCTCCGGCCGCGCTTCGCGCGGACCGGTGGGTCGGCCACTTCCCCCGTAAACGGGGGAAGAGGAGATAGACGAAGCTTCACCGCCCCTTCCATTTCGCCGGACGCTTCTCTGCGAAGGCGCGGGGGCCTTCGACGAAATCCTCGCTGCGATACATCGCGGCGACGGCCGGGTAGCGCGACTGGCTCTTCAGCGCCTCCTCTACCGAAGGCTCGGCAAGACCGCGAAGCACCGCCTGCTTCGAGGCGCGGATGGACATGGGCGACAGTTCGAGAATCTGCGCAGCCCAGCGCCGCGCGGCCGCCATCAATTCGCCGGGCGCCACCACGTCGTTGACGAAGCCCAGTTCGCGACCCTCCTTCGCGCTGACGCGCCGGCCGGTGAGGATCATGCCCAGCGCGCGCTTGGATCCGATCTCCCGCGGCAGCCGGTGCAGGCCGCCTGCCAGCGCGGCCAACCCCACGCGCGGCTCGGGCAGCGCGAACACCGCCGCCTCCGAGGCCACGATGATGTCGCAGGCGAGCGCGATCTCGAAGCCGCCGCCCATCGCGATCCCGTTCACTGCCGCGATCACCGGCTTGTCGAGATCGAAGTGGCTCGTAAGGCCGCCGAAACCGGTGGGCGGCACGGACATCCTGCCCCCGCCCGCCTGATATTTGAGATCGTTTCCGGCGCTGAAGGCGCGTTCGCCCGCGCCCGTGATGATCGCCACCCATTGCTCGGGATCGGCCGCGAACGCATCGAACACCTCCGCCAGCTCGAAATTGGCGGGCGGGTGCACGGCGTTCATCACCTCGGGCCGATTGATGGTGACGATGGTGAGTGGGCCTTCGCGCTCCACCCGGCAGAACTGACGATCGGACATGAAACGGCCTCGCGCCTCGATTTCGGAATGCGAGATTGGCGCGCCGTGTGCGTCTGCGGCAAGGCTTGGGTAACCATTTAATACTAATTTACCCCGTGGTGCAGGCCGGAACCGAAGCCTTTATGTCAGCCTCCTGGATTCTCAACGTCGGCGGACGGGCCTACGGCCCGTACACGGACGCACAGATGCAGAGCTTCGCGGCCGAAGGCCGGATCGCGGCGCAGTCGCTTGTCGCGCGCGCCGGAGAATCGGTCTATCGCGCGGCCGGCGAAGACCCCGCACTCGCGCCGTTGTTCACGCCTTCGAAGCCTGCCACGCAGGCGATCGCCGAAACGATGCGGCCCTCGGAGCCCGCCGCCGCGAATGCGTTCGGCCGCATCGAGGATTCCACGCCGACCGGCGGACCCGCTCACGTCATCATCATCGCCGACATGAAATCGCGCTCGATCGACGGGCTTGAAGAAGAAATCTACAAGCTCGGGCCGGCTTACGCATTCCTGCCGCAGGCCTGGCTGCTGTCGAGCGACATGACGGTCAATGCGATCCGCAACATCCTGGTGCAGCAACTGGGCAAGCTCGACACGCTGTTCGTGGTCGACGCGACGCATGACAAGGCGGCGTGGTTCAACTTCGGCCCCGAAGCCGACACCCGCATCCGCCGCAACTGGGCGCGCGCGCTGGGCGCGGTCCCGGCGCGATCCGCGACGGGGTGAGGCACTTCTCCTCGCTACCACAAATGTCATCCCCGGCCTCGCGCGAACGGAGTTCGCACGAGGGGAAGGGGACCCAGGTCGTCCAACAACCTGAATTTGCAAAATCAAAAATTGTTGTCGGATGACTTCTTGAATGATTGCGCCGCGTCTTCGCCACCTGGGTCCCCTTCCCCTCGCGCTGCTGTCGCAGCGCTTCAGCCGGGGATGACATGCTGGGGGAAAGCGGACACTTATCGGAGCATTCGTCGTCTACCCGATCTCCCGCATCTGCTCCCGAAAACGTTTGTAGTTCAGCACATAGACTTCCGCGGAGAATTTGAGCAGCGCCAGCTGCGGCTCGCTCAACTGCCTGACCACGCGGCCGGGCGCGCCGAGCACGAGCGAATTGTCCGGGATCTCCTTGCCCTCCGCGATGAGCGTGCCGGCGCCGATCAGGCAGTTCTTTCCGATCTTCGAACGGTTGAGCAAGGTCGAGCCCATGCCGATCAGCGAGTTGTCGCCGATGGTAGTGGAGTGAAGAATGACCCTGTGTCCGACGGTCACGTTGGAGCCGATGATGGTGGGCTCGCCGGGATCGGTATGAATGACGGAATTGTCCTGCACGTTCGAATTCTCGCCCACCACGATCCGGTCATTGTCGCCGCGCAGGACCGAGCCGAACCAGATGCTCGCGTTTTTGAGGAGCCGCACCCGGCCGATCAGGACGGCGCTGGGCGCCACCCAATAGTCGCCGCCGGGCGGCAATTCGGGTGTGTCGTCGCCGAGTGAATAAAGAGGCATCGCCAATTCCTACCGATTCTGCCGCTGATCGGCGAACGCCCCCCACCCGGCTCGCGTCGTGTGATTATCACCCGTCGCTTTTCAGGCTCGCCGGCCTCCCCGCAAGGGGGAGGCGAAGTCTTTTTACCTCCCCCTTGCGGGGAGGTCGATCCGTCGTAGCGAAGCGAAGACGGATCGGGTGGGGGGTGGCGCGCCCGAAGTTGAGTTGCAGCGTTTCCGAGAGGCTCGCTCTACGTCATAATGGGGCATGGCTGACAACAGGCAAACCGTCCCGACGCCCGCGATGAACGGCGTGCTCGCCAAGGCGATCGTCGAGGACGCGATCCAAGTCTATTTCCGCAAGCGCCGCTCGCGAATCCCAAATTCGTGGACGACACCTATTCATTCACGGGGGCGCTGAAGCTGCATCGCCATGCCGTCGGCCACGATCTGTGGCGCGCGCCCCTGAACGCCCTGCTGGCCGGGCCGCAATTGGGGCTCACCGCCGCGGCCACCGTGCTCAAACGGGCGGGCCGCGCGCTCGAAGCGCACCGACTGGGATCGCGCGAGCTGTTTTTCCGCACGACCGTCGCGCAGGAGATCGAGCGGCGCATCGTCGTGGACCTGCTCGAACTTCCCTATTGGGGTCCGGGCCGGCCGTCGTTCCACGATGCGCTCGCCGTCGAAATCCTCAGCGACAAAAGGCTCAAGGGCGCGCTCACGATCCTCGAAGGACCCTGGAGCGAAGGCGAACGCCGGCGCATCGAAACGCTGCTGATGGAAAATCTGTCGATCTACCTGAACGCGCGGGCAGCGGCGGGCGAAGTAACCAGCGCCGCCGTCACGCTGGGCGCCGGCGCGCTTCTGTTGCATGAACTGACGCCGGGGATTCTCACGTTGGGTCCGGCCATCGCCGAAGCGGTTTCGGCCAAGGCGGCGACGACCGCAGGCGCGATGGCGGCCGGCGGGGGTGTCCTCGTCGCGAGCGCCGTGGCGGCGGCGTTCGCCGGCGTCGTCACCGATCCCGTCCAGCGCGCGCTGGGCATTCATCACCATCGGTTGGTTCGTCTCGTCGACACGCTGGAAGAAGGTTTCCTGGGCAGCGACGCGCGGCTCGCGGCGAGCGAACGCTACACCGCGCGGCTGCTCGACATCCTCGACGTGGCCGCCGCCGTGTGGGCTTACATGAAGGCGGCCGCGTAGAGAGAGCGCCGCGTGGAAGTCGCCAATATCGTCTGCGGCCTTCCCCAAAATTGTCCTGGCCCGCTCTCGGCGGGCCATGACACCGTAGTTATGTGAATTGCCATCTCCCACCGTCGGATGGTTCGACATTATCGTAGCCCCCAAATCACTTTTCCCTGTGCGGCGGCGAATTTGCGGTAAGCTTTCCATCAGCCGATTGAGTTGGGGCTTTGGGGGCACATACGTTGCGGCAACGCACATCGCCAGTTGATCACCCGTTTCGAGCCGCCCCTTCACCTCGCCTGTCATCCGGCTGCCATCATCCTGTCCCTACACTCGATCACGCTTCGTTTTTGACCTGGGAGCATCCATGGCCAAGCGTTCCGCGCGTCGTAAAATCCGCGATCTTCATCACCACGAAGCCCGCAAACGTCCATCCGCTTTTCCCCGTATCGTCCGGATATAATCCGCTAGACGCCGACGGGCGCGACCGAAAATACGTCAAGAACATCCGGGCGATGAGCCCGACGCAGCAGCGCCTGCTGGACGCCATCGACGAGCGCTCGGTGGTCGCCGCCGCTGGGCCCCGCCGGCACCGGCAAAACCTATCTCGCCATCGCCAAGGCGGTCGAAGCGCTGGAGCAGAACCGGGTCGGGCGCATCGTGCTGTCGCGTCCCGCGGTCGAAGCGGGCGAGAGCCTGGGCTTTCTGCCGGGCGATTTGCAGGACAAGCTCGCGCCCTATCTTCGCCCGCTCTACGACGCGCTCACCGAGACGGCTGGGCACCAAGCGGCTCAAGGCGCTGCTGGCCGAAGGCGCCATCGAGATCGCGCCCGTCGCCTATATGCGCGGACGCACGCTCAACGATTGTTTCGTGGTCATCGACGAGGCGCAGAACTGCACCTATGGCCAGCTCAAGATGCTGCTGACGCGGCTGGGCTGGCGTTCGACCATGGTGCTGACGGGCGATCCCGACCAGACCGATCTCTTGAGCGGGCTGTCCGGCTTCGGCGACATCGCCAAGCGCCTCGAACGGGTTCCCGAGATCGCGGTGGTGCGGCTGGGCGATTCCGACATCGTGCGCCACCCGCTGGTGGCGAGCATGCTGACGGTGCTTTAGAGCGCCATCGCGCACTGGCAGACGAGAAGGCCCAGCGCGAAGCTCCAATAGCCGGAGATTGCCGCGGCGAGCCAGAACGCGATCGCCGAGCATGTTTTCTGCCGCCAGGCGCGCGCGGCGTTGTCGAACAACACGCTGGGGCCGGCGACGGACATGACCGCGAGATAGCTCAGCCGCGTAAACGGCTTTTCGGGCTTCTTGGCCACCAGCCGGTAGACATTGGCAACAATGCCGGACGCGGTGAATCCGGCCGTGGTCGCAAACAGGACCACCATCAGGTCGCGCAACATGGATGACTCCCGCCTCGGCAGGGGGAGAACTGCACTCCCCGTGCCCGCCAAACGGCGGCGGGGACCCATCATTTGTTTCATTCCGGATCAGTTTTGCGGGCCCGGCGGGCGCATGCGTTCGATTTCCGGGCGTTCCCGCGATGCGGCGAGGTGTCCGGGACACGCTTAAGGGAATTAACGCAGTTTCCGACTAACCTCACCGACTGCGAATCGGAGGGGCATGTTAGACAGGACCAGGGAGCTGACTTGTCCGTATCCACGCCCATGAGCCGCCAAGGCGAAGACCTGGACGACACGATCAAGCAGCGGTCGGGATGGCTGATCCCGCTCGCCGTCTTTGTCGTGACTGCCGTGTTGTCGGCGGTGATCCTGCTTCTTTACCTGGCGCCGGCGCCCACTTCGTTCATCGAAGAGCATCCCTCGCCCACCTCGCGCGCCGATCCGATCAAATTGTCGGTCAACGGCTACTCGCTGACGATCCCGGCCAACTACATCATCTACAGCAGCGCGCGCCAGGGCGGCCCGCGCAAGGACGTGGCGCTGTTCACGACCTTTCCCGATTTCCGCGGCTATTCGGACTGGGAGAACCAGGCATTCACCAGCAACGCGGCGGACGCGTCCGTCATCTACATGCTGATCCGCGAGGAAGACCTCAACATCACCGAAGTCGAGCGCCTGCAGCGCATCTATCTGGGTTACGTCTCCGATCCGGCCGGCAAGCCGGGCCCGTTCGGACTGACCCAGTATTCGTTCCGCGACGATTCCGGCTATCGCGGCGAAGATCTGTTCGTCGGCCAGTCGGCGAGCGGACCGGTGGTGCTGCGCTGCGTGCGCTTCAGCCAGGAAGTGCCGAGCCCGAGTTGCCTGCGCGACGTGCGCCTCAAACGAGGCGTGGCGCTCAGCTACCGCTTCAAGCGCGCCCATCTCGCCAACTGGCACGAAATCGCCGACGGCATTTCCGCGCTGGTCTCAGGCTTCCGGCACCCGAAGTGAATGGGCGCGATTACAAACTTCGAGCAATTTGAATTTAGCCGACAATATTTTCCACCCTCCCCTTGAGGGAGGGTCGAAAAATTCGAGCGAAGCGAAGAATTTTTCGGGGAGGGGCTAGGCACCGCCGCCTGCGGCTAGCCCCTCCCCGAATTGCTTCGCAATTCCACCCTCCCCCTGCGGGCTACGCGATTCACACATCGCGGAGTGCCCAGCCATGCTTGATGGCGTGGAATTTGGTGAGCCCTCTGAGCATGACAATCGGACCGGGCTTTCCGTAGTAGCCGGTCCATCCGCCGAGGCGGGCAAAAACCCAGGCCGCGAAGGCGAGGGACCCTCTGGGATGGGGGTTTTTCTGCTTTTGGGTCTTGCCTTCGAGATCCTGGTTGACGCGCTCCAGGACGGGCTGGTCATCGGGATCGAGGGCATCGCTGAGCGGACGATTGAGCGCTCCATCACGCTCGGCAACGAGTTGCATCACGATGACGGCGGCGACAAGCGTTGCAACGACGAGCTTCTCCAGAGGACCGCCTTCCTGCTGACGAAGTGCCTCCATGTCGAAGCCCTTGGTCTTGGTTGTTCGGAAGAGTTGCTCGATGGTCCAGCGCAGACGATAGAAGCCAATGACGCGCCGGGCATCGGCCATATCGTTGACTTGGTGGGTCGTGAGCAGCCGCCAATGCGCCGGCTCTTCGCCTGGCGGTGCGTTGATCTCGCGCGCATCGACCATTTGGAGCGTTACAGTATCTGGCAGCTCTCTGGCTCCCTCGCTGCGTTTGCGGTTCTTTGGCTTTGCGATCTCAACGCTGCCGAAGCGCACTGCAAGGACGGCTGTTCTGGCTTTGCGGCCGGGAATGGATGGCAATTCGATCGCCATCTGACCGGCTTCGGACCATTGATCGGCGGTGGCAAAAAGATGGGCCTTCTTGTCGGCCAAAAGCCGGTCCTGCGCCGCCCGCACCAGCTTTTCAACATTGTCCGGTTTGAAGGCGAAGCACTCGTAAATGTCGCCTTCACGGTCCTCGACCACCGTCACACATGCCGCTCCCGCGGCTACAAGCTTGCTCGCGCTTTCCGCCCCGTCGAGCCAGCGCCGGCTGTCCTTGTCCTCAAAATCCCGCTCGTTGTGCGAGCCGCGATCCTCATCGCGGCGATCCAGGAAGAAAGCATCGATAAGGCCAAACACAAATCCGTTCGCTGCATCCGCGCCGATGAGAGGGTGCACCGAAAGGCCAATGCCGTTCTCGTCGACTCGAACCGATGTGGTGTCCTGTATCGCGAGCACATGGCGACCAGAGATTTGAGAACAAGTCCGCTGCGATGCTGCGCTCAGCATCTCGCCCGTCGTCACCCTTCGATTGTGCAGAAAGCGCGTGATCCGCATCTCGCCGGATCGCCTGGCGCCCAGAGCACGCACGCTGCCGCCCCAGCCGCCTTCCGCCACCAATCGGTCCAGGAGAAAACGCCCCCTTTTTCCAGACGTGCGTCGCCAAACCGCCCCAAGCCCGATTCCATCCCTGCCTCCCGCAGCCGAATCACCGCAATAGGGAGTCAGACCTTCTGCCGCGCCGCAACCCGCCAGAGACGATGTGTGAATGTCGTAGCCTCAAGGGGAGGGTGGATTTAATTCGTCGACTGCCAATCAAATTTCTCTACCGCACCTTATAGCGCTCGGCGATCATGCTGCGGGTCGGCAGGAGGGAATCGATCGCGGCGCCAAGCGCGGGCGCGAACAGGATTGCGGCGGCGCCGGTAAAGAGCAGCGCGAATGCCAGCGTGACAGTGGCGCCCGACAGCGCCAAGCTCCACGACAACGCCGAAACTGCCGCGACCATCGACGCGAAGAATGCCGCACTCGCCTTCTGCTCGATGGCGCGCGCCGACGCGGCATCTCGGGCTTCGTCCGCGCTGACTGTCTTCGCGCCATTCGCGAGCAAAATGATCATTGCGAAGCCGATGCCCAAGGCCTCCGCAAGCAGCAGCCAGGTTTCTGCGTTCGTCACGACGCCCGCCCTCGCAAAACCCCAGCAGCCGATTGCGCCTGCCACCGGCAACGACAGCACGGCGGCGAGCGCCCGGCGCCAATCGCGCAAACCGGCAAAGGCCGCCGCGAACGCAGCCAATGCCGCAAGCGGTCCCACAATCTTCAATCCATTCCCCAACGCCGGCGCGATGCGAAGAGTCGCCGTCCCGAAAATGCCCGGCACCAGAAAAACGATGGCGATGCCCGAGACGCTCCAGCCCCAGCGGGCTTCCGCGACGACGGAAATCCGCGCGCTCAGGCGCTGGCGCCGTTCCCGCACGCGGTTGGCCCGCGCGACAAAATCCTCGCCATAGGGCAACAGAGACGCGGCCAGCGGCAGCGCGATCAGCGCGCCGAATCCGGCCGAAAGATCGGCAAGTGAAACCGCCAGCGGCAATCGCCTGGCGCCGCCCGCAAGGACCAGCAACGCAGCCGAGAACGCCGCCGCCAGAACCGCCGCAGCAGCGGCACCGCCATTGGCCCGGAGTGTTGCGCGCGCCGCGTCCAAAGCGACCGCTCCTTGTGCAATGCGCGTGACGATCTCATCGCTCAAGAAATCGGCGATGACGAAACCCAGCAGATACGCAAATGCGAGCGGCGCAACATGCGCGCCAGGCGCGAAAGCGATCGCAACGGCTAAACCGGGAAGCGGTATCGCGGCCGCGAGGACGGCAAGCGGCAGGTGACGCAGATGCCAAGCGCCGCCCACGAGGGCCGCGGCAAAGGTCGCCGCGAGCGCCGCCAGTTCACGATGCGAGGAAATATGGTGCGCGAGGAAGGCCGCAGCCGATGCGCCGAGCACCGACACGATGAAAAGAACGAGAACCGCAATACGCGCGCGGAACAGCACTCTCACAATCGCGTCCGCCAGCCCTTGATCTGCCCCCCGGCTTTCCGTCACCGCCTAGCCGGCGCGCGACGGTGGCGCCTCGGGCAGGTCCATCTCGAGGATCGCCATCTGGAATGCGTAGGAGGTCTCGCCGTCTTCCTCGTCCTTGAAGATGACGCCGATGAATTCGCCCGCGACGTGAACTTCGACGGAATCGGCCTGCTTGGGACGTTCGACCAGCGTGATCGTGTCGAGACGGAAGAGATTGCGCAGGTATTTTTCGATGCGCCAGATTTCGCTGCGGGTCAAGAAACGCTCTCCGATGCGGCCGAAAGGTGAACTCGCATGCGCCGCGGGCCCGGTCAAGACGGAGGCCCGGGCCGCTTGACGGGGCGGCGCCAGACGGCGCGAATGGCGCGCGGGAAAGACGAAAAATGACCTCCGATCAGCCACAGGGCTACTACGCCGCGAGCGCGGGAATCACCCCTTCGCGCGCGCCGCTTTCGGGTGCGGCCAGGGCTGACATCTGCGTGATCGGCGGGGGGTACACCGGCATTTCGGCCGCGCTGCATCTGGCGGAGAGCGGCGCGCGCGTGGCGCTCCTCGAAGCCGAAACCATGGGTTATGCCGCGTCCGGCCGCAACGGCGGGCAAATTCATTCGGGCCAGCGCAAGGATCAGGCGGAGCTCGAGCAATGGCTGGGCCCCGTTCACGCGCGCGACCTGTGGGACCTCGCGGAAGAAGCCAAGGCGCTGGTGAAGCAGCGTGTCGCGCAGCATGCCATCGCCTGCGATCTGAAATCCGGGCTCGTTATCGCGGCGCACGATCCGGCAGCGGCGCGCGCACTGGCCGAAGACACCGCGCATCTCAATCGCCTGTACGACTATTCCGCCGCGTGGATGATGGATGCGCACGAGACCGAAGAGAAACTGGGCACGTCGATCTATCCCGCGGCGCGCTTCGATGCCGGCGGCGGACATCTGCATCCGTTGCGTTTTGCGCGCGGGCTGGCCCAGGCGGCCGAAGCGGCCGGCGCCACGATCTTCGAGAATTCGCGTGCGCTGGGGTTCGACGCGGACGGCGACAGCGTCATCGTTCGCTGCGGCGACGGCAGCGTGACGGCCGGTCACGTCATTCTCGCCTGCGATGCGTTCACCGGCGCGATCGCGCCGCAACTGGACCGCTATATCGGCCACGTCGAAAGCTTCATCACGGCGACGGCGCCCCTGCCCGCGCCACTGGCGGCGCAGGTCTTACCCTGCGACGCAGCCGTGGCCGATACGCGCCACGTTCTCGACTATTACCGCAAGAGCGCGGACGGACGGCTCCTCTTCGCCGGCCGCGAGGCCTATTTCGGCGCGCCGTCCGAATATCGCCGCGCTGGTGCGTCCCCGCATGCTGCGCGTGTTTCCCATGCTGGCCGATGTGCCCACGGCCTATGCGTGGAGCGGCACGGTCGGGCTCACCGTCACGCGCATGCCCCATCTGGGGCGGCTCTCGGAGCGCGTGCTGTTCGCGCATGGCTATTCGGGCCACGGCGTCGCGCTTTCGATTCTGGGCGGCAAGGTGATGGCGGAAGCGGTGCTGGGCGACGATGCGCGCTTCGAAACCTTCGCGCGCGTGCCGGCCACCCCGTTCCCCGGCGGCAAGCTGCTGCGCAAACCGATGATCACCGCCGCGCTGTTCGCCTACAAGATCATGGACGCGATCTGAGGCGCGGGCGCGCGCGCATTTCGGAGCAATTCGAATTCCTCGCGCGGCCCCCCTTCCGTCGCGCGGCTGACGCCGCGCGCCACCTTCCCCCACAAGGGCAGGGGTGTCCGGGGAAAGTTCAGGCATATCGGAGCTCCAGTTGATCCGGAGAGACCCTGGGTCGCGGTTTGGAGAGATGGACGTCGGGCGGTTTGTCGATTTCGGCGATGGTCCTTCGGGTGAAAAGGCGTTCTTTCAGGAGATCTGCGAGGCGGATGATTGGCATGGCGATGCAGCTTTCGCGGGCTGCGATGCGCAGAAGCACATAGGCGATCATGGCGGCGACGATCTGGAGTTGGATCGCATTGTCGCTGCGTCCGAGGAACGACCTGATCTTCAGATGTTGTTTGATCCAGCGAAACAGCAACTCGATCTGCCAGCGCTTCTTGTAAAGAGCCGCGATCTCGATGGCGGAGCGTTCAAAGTCGTTGGTGAGAAGCGTGATTTTTGCTCCCTTGTCGCGCCTGACGCGAATGCGGCGCATGGGAATGGCGAGCTTGGAATCGCCTTTGCTGACAAGCTTGACCTCGGCATCGTCGATGACGGTGAAGCCGTCGCCCTTGCGCTTCCTGAGCGGCAGCCAGCGAACGGCACGGAACCGCGCCAAAATCTTCTGGCGGGTGACGAACAGCGCTTTGGCATCGTGAATGCCAGTCCACCATTGGTATTTGTAGTACCCCTTGTCGAAGACGTAGGTGCATCCCGCCTCGATGTGGATCCGTTCGCCCACCTCCACGTCGTTGACGTTGGCATGGGTGATGGCGATGTCCGTCGGATTGTCGCGTCCCGGATCGTAGACGACGTGCAGCTTGAGACCACGGATGCGCCCGTTCCACTTGGCCCACTTGATGAGCCGGCCGAGCGGGACCGGAGAGGAATCGATCAGCCGCAGCATCTCTTCGCCCTCACGCTTCATCATCCGGTCGGCGAGACCGGACAGCATCGAAAACGTCTCGGTGAAGACCGCCGGCGGACGGCGCCGATTGGCGTCCGATAGCGTCGAGCGCGCCACGTTGTCTACCCCGAGATGGTAGTGGTGATGCGAATTGGCGTTCCACACCGCTTCCAGCCCGCGCAGGCCCTCTACGCCGGCAAGCTGGGCATAAATCAGCACCACCAGATGATCCCAGCTGTCGAACTCTTTGTCATAGGCATTGCCGCGGTGGCTATCCACAACCGTGTCAAACCGGCGTCGCACAATCGGTTTGAGCAGATGCCCAAAAATGCTATCGCTGTACCGCATGCTCGGCCTCTCTTCTTTCTGAGTCTCGACAACCAGAAAGTAGCCGCTTCACGCAGCATTGGCCGGGCATGCACCCGCGTCACAGTGAATCGTTCCCCGGACAGCCCTGCCACAAGGGGGGAAGGTCAAGAAAAAGCGCAATACGAATCTATTTCTTAGCCTTCCCCCCTTGCGGGGTGTTTGGGCCGGAGAGATCGAAGACAGGTGTTCGGGGACATCGAAGACACCTTTGGGGGTTGGTTTATAGCGCATTTTTGACCTGATTTTGGTGTTGTGCCTGTGGGGTTGTGGGCATCGCAGATGCGATGTCCACAAATCCACGGGCCGAAGCTGGGGCTGCGTGCAGAGCGATGGTGGCGATACGCTGCAGGCAGTAATGGACGCCGAAGACGCCGTCCTGGCCTGCCGGACGCAAGGCTACAGGTTGACCGCGGAAGGCTTTGCCGATGCGCCAGGAACGGTTCTTGAAGCTGAGGAACCCATCGCTGTCGACTTTGCGAACGAGGTCGGCCTGCGCATACTCGATGGCGGGAAGTTGCTCGGGAAAAGCGCGCGCGCTGATGCGATAGCGCGTGGCCGGTGTTTCGAGATCCAGGGCCTGATGCGGCCGCTCGTGATTGTAGACATACCGCCAATCGTCGAACGCGCGCTGACATGCCTTGCGATCGCGAAAGCTGTTTCCGTCCAGAACCTCGGCCTTCAACGAGCGGTGAAAGCGCTCGTCCTTGCCTTGGGTCTGCGGATGGTAGGGACGGCCATGGCTCACACCTATGCCCAGGCGCATCAGCCAGGTCCCGAAGATCGTGAACGGTTGATCGCCGCTGTCGCCCCAGGGTGCGCCATTGTCCATCAGCATCGCAAAAGGCAGGCCATAACGGCGAAATATGGTCGTCAGGCAGCCGCGAACCGTCAGGTCCCGTTCGTCGGCGCAGGCCTCAAGGCCCAGCGAATAGCGCGAGTGATCGTCGAGCACGGTGAGCGGATGGCAACGGCCTCGCGTCATCGGAAAGTGGCCTTTGAAGTCCATCTGCCACAGCTCATTGGGTTCGGCGCGTTCGAAGCGCCGAAACGGGCCGGGATGCTCGTGCTTGCGGTCTTCGAGCTTGCCGTGCCGGCGCAGAATCTCGGTGATCGTGCTCGGCACAGGCACTCCCGCCCAGCCGTTGCGCTCCATCGCCCTGGCGATCTTGCGACCGCCCCAGGCATTGTTGCTCTTTGCCCGGATGCGCAGGACTTCCGCTTCCATCGCCTCATTCGTGCGCAACGGACTGCGACGGGGACGGCGCGAGCGATCGACGAGGCCGGCGCGACCCTCCCTCTCGTAGCGCTTCAGCCATTTGTGGCCATTGCTCCGATCGATGCCGAAGCGAAGACAGAGTTCGCTCACATTCGCCCCCGGCGCCAGCGCCAACCGGACAAACTCCTCACGCAGTTCCATCACCGACGACTCCCGCCAAGGCATGACCCGACCTCCCATCCAGCCAAGTTAGGCCAGACAAGTGTCTTCGATGTCTCCGAACGGTGTCTTCGATGTCCCCAGTCCATACACGGGGGAAGGTGGACGCCGAGCATTTCGCTCGGCGGACGGAAGGGGGGCCGCGCAAATCAACGCAATTTGAAAATGCTTAAATCTGATAATCCGACCCTTCGATCATCTGGTTCATCGTTTGCGACGGCCGATCGGAGCCGGCGCAGCCGATCACCCGCGCGGGCACGCCCGCCACCGTGCAGCCGGGCGGCACGGATTTGAGCACCACGCTGCCCGCGCCCACGCGCGAATATTCGCCCACTTCGATGTTGCCCAGGATCTTGGCGCCCGCCGAGATCAGGACGCCACGCCGGATCTTCGGATGGCGGTCGCCCTTCTCCTTGCCGGAGCCGCCCAGCGTGACGCCGTGCAGCATGGAGACGTCGTCCTCCACCACCGCGGTCTCACCGATCACGATGCCCGTCGCATGGTCCATCATGATGCCGCGCCCGATGCGCGCCGCCGGATGGATGTCGACGCCGAAGAGCTCCGACACGCGTCCCTGCATGAAGAGCGCCAGCGCGGCGTGGTTGTTGTGCCACAGCCAATAGGCGATGCGATGACTTTGGAGCGCGAGGAAGCCCTTGTAGAAAAGAAACGCGTCGATATAGCGATGGCAGGCCGGATCGCGCTCGAACACCGCGGACAGATCGGCGCGCACGGCATCGCCGAACTCCGGCTCGCCGGCCATCGCTTCCTGGAATATCTCGCGCGTGAGCATGGGGCTCAAATCTTCGCCGCCCACCTTCTTGGCCAGATGGTAGGAGAGCGCGTCTTCCAGCCGCTCGTGCTTGAGGATCGTCGCGTGGACGAAACTCGCCAGCGACGGCTCCTCCTTGACCAGCTCTTCGGCTTGCGCGCGCAGGGCCGACCAGACGGGGTCGCAGAACTCCAGTTTCTCGGCAAGAACGGTCATCGGTATCTCCGGGGCGCCCATTCTAGCGCCGGATTGTTGCAATTCCTAAATCGGCCCGATTCATGGGGCGGGATCCCCGGGCGGCCCGGCCGAATCGGCGGGCGGCGGGGTTACGATCGGCTCGGACGCCACGGGCGCTGGCGTGACAATGGCTTCGGACGGTGTCGGCCGCGGCGGGGGTGAAGGCTGCGGGCGGGGCGGCGGCGAGGGTTGCGGGCGCGGCGACATGGTGGGCGCCGGACGCGAAACGGGATCGGCCCGGCGCCGCGCCAGCACATGGTCGACCATGCGGTCTTCCCAGTCCTTGCCGATGTCGTCGCCGAACAGCCGCGCGCCCTGCAGCGCGATCATGACGCCCCAGATCAGCGCGATCCAGAACAGCCAGAAATGCCCGTACCAGAACCCGCCCGCCACGATGTTGGCGAGGAACAGGACGGCGATCACGGCGACATAGATGATCAGATGTTCCTTGAAGCGGCGCACTTCGAAGCGCACCCGCCGGACTTCCGGATCGCCCATGTCGTAGACCATGGCTCTCGCTCCCATATGCTCGACCGGTTACATAAGCGGGCGCCGTCCTGCCGCCAACCCCGGGGGTCGCGATCATAACGCATGGGACGCAGGCATGGCCGACAGGACCGTCTTTAACGATACCGCAGCAGGCATGCTGGGTCTGCTGCTCTCCCGGCGATCGGGATCGGCCAAGGCGATGGGCGCGCCGGGCCCCAGCCCCGAACAGCTCCGCACGATCCTGGCGGCGGGCGCCCGGACGCCCGACCACGGCAAGCTCGCGCCCTGGCGATTCATCGTGTTCGAAGGCGACGCCCGCCACCGCATGGGCCGGCTATTGGCCGAGTGCCTCGCCGAGAGCGATCCCGGCGCCGGCGAAGAACGCCTCGCCATGGAGCGCAATCGCTTCCTGCGCGCGCCCCTCGTCGTCGCGGTCGTCAGCCGCGTGCGCGAAAACATTCCCATTCCGGAATGGGAGCAGGTCCTGTCCGCGGGCGCGTCCTGCCAAAACATGGTGATCGCGGCGCACGCGCTGGGCTATGTCGCCAACTGGGTCACCGAATGGTGCGCCTACGACGTGCGCGTGAAGGAACGTCTCGGCCTGAAGCCGGGCGAGCGCATCGCGGGCTTCATTTATTTCGGCACCAGCGCGATGCCGCTCGAAGAACGGGTTCGCCCCGATCTCGATACGCTGATCACCCACTTCGCGGGTTAGGGCATGGGCCGCAAAATCCTGTTCATCACCACCGACCAGATGCGCTTCGACGCGCTGGGCTGCAACGGCGGCCGGATTGCGCGCACGCCCGTCATCGACCGGCTGGCCCGCGAGGGGATCAACTATTCCCGCTGTCACGCGCAGAACGTCGTCTGCATGCCGGCCCGCGCGACGATGGTGACGGGGCAATATGTCTCCACCCATGGCGTGTGGATGAACGGCGTTCCGCTGCCGGCCGATGCGCCTTCGGTCGCGCGCCTGCTGAAGGACAAGAAAGGCTACCGCACGGCGCTGCTCGGCAAGGCGCATTTCGAGCCGTTCCTCGATTTTCAATTGCAGTTCTACGAAAACCGGATGGCGATCGCGGGCGAGTTCGGCCCCCATCGCGGCTTCGACCATATGGAGCTGGCAGCGCATGGCGCGCGCGGGCCCACGCATTACGCGCGCTGGCTGATGAAGGAGCATCCCGAAGCGGCGGAGAATTTCTATCCCGTGCTGAGCAGCAAGCTCACGCAGAATTCCTTCGGCGAAGGCGACACGGGCGCGGTCCAGGTCAAGCGCAACAAGACGCCGCGTGGTCTCTATCACACCGATTGGGTGGCCGACCGCACGATCGCCTATCTCGATTCGCTGTCGGCGGACGAAGATTGGTTCGTGTGGATGAGCTTTCCAGATCCGCATCATCCCTGGGATCCGCCCGAGAGCGAGATTCACCGCGTGAACCGGCGCGAACTCGATGTGCCCGCGGGCTATCCCGGCAGCCGCGAAAAGATCGAGCACATTCTCGCGCAGAAGCCGCGCCATTGGCGCGAATGGTGGGCGGGCGAACGCACCTCCTGCTACGAAGCTCCGCCCGATTGGGTGCCATCGACGCTCACCACCGACCAGTTGCGCGAGATCGATGCGCTGACCCATGTGAAGAACGAACTGATCGACGAAGCGGTGGGACGCGTGATGACGACGATCGCCGCGCACGGCTGGAACGACGACACCGACGTGATCTTCACGACCGATCACGGCGAATTCCAGGGCGATTTCGGCCTGCTGTTCAAGGGGCCGCACCATGTCGAGAGCCTGATGCGGCTGCCGCTCATCTGGCGGCCGGCGCCGTCGGCGGGGATCGCGCCGGCGGTGTTCGCCGCGCCCGTCGGCCAGGTCGATCTGGCGCCGACCTTCTGCCGCATCGCCGGCATCGCGTCCGGCGAATGGATGGAAGGCGCGAGCCTGCCGCTCACTGCCGCCGAAGCCAAACCGCGCGAGGCGGTGTTCACCGAATGGGATTCCGAATTCAACGGCCTGACGATCAGCCTGCGCACGCTCTATCGCGACGGCTGGATCGTCACGGCATATGGCGTGTCGTCGCTCTATGACGGCAGCGAAGGCGAACTCTACGATCTCGGGAACGATCCCCGGCAGTGGCGCAATCTGTGGGACGAACCATCCGCCGCCGCGATGAAACGCGACCTGCTCGACGATCTCAGAACACGCACGCCCCGCCCGCGCGAACCCCGCTTCGAGCGCGTGGCGGCGGTGTGAGAACGGAAGCCCCGCTCTTTAATCTTTTCGGTGTCATACCGATGGCGCTGGTCCTTCACCCCTCTCGGTGCCATCCCCGCGAAATCGGGAACCTGGGGTCAGGACCCACAAACTGAACGAAAAACTCGGATGACGACTTCGAGCCCGGGACGGACCTCAATCAGCCGGTCGGTGGCTTGCCGGTGTAAACCGCCAATTGAGCGTCGAAAGCCCGCTTGTAGGCGGGCCGCGCTTCGCCGCGGGCGACATAGGCGGCCAGGTTCGGATATTCGTCCAGAATGCCCGATGGTTTCAACCTGAGCAGCACCGACACCATCATCAGGTCGCCCGCGCTGAACGCGCCATCGAGCCAGTCGGCATCGCCCAGGCGAGCGGAAAGTTGCCCCAGCCGGTCGCGGACGCGATCCTCGACCAGAGGCAGGCGCTCCTTGCTCCAGGGCTTGTCGCCCTCCAGGAGCTTGGCGGTTGCGAGTTCAAGGATCGGCGGCTCCACCGTGTTGAGCGCGGCAAACATCCATGTGATCGCGCGCGCCCGGGCATTGGCATCGTCCGGCAGCAGGCCCGCATGGCGCTCGGCGATATGGAACACGATCGCCCCTGTCTCGAACAGGGCGAGATCGCCTTCCTCATAGGTCGGAATCTGGCCGAAAGGATGAAGCGCCAGATGCGCGGGTTCCTTCATCGCACGGAACGAAACAAGGCGAACCTCGTAGGGTTGGCCCACTTCTTCCAGCGCCCAGCGAACGCGCGTATCGCGCGCCAGTCCCTTGCCGCCATCGGGTGACCGTTCAAAGGCGGTAATGGTGATGGTCATCGTGAGGCTCCTCCTTGGCCAAAATCATCGGCTGCGGGGCTGTCAAGGCAAACTCGCCGAGATTGAAGACGACCCCGTTCCGTGTCCGGTTTGTCCGCATGGCAGACAACTCCAATTCCATCCGATGTGACATCGTGATTCAAGCGCGGCAGGGGGACCTGCCGATGTCCGATCAATTCCGGCTGACTGAGGCGCAGCTCGAGCGCATGGAACCCTTTTTCCCGGACGCGCGGCAGCGCCACAAGGTTGAGAATATGTTCGCAAAGCCAAAAGACCGGCGGCGTATCGCAACGCGCTACGACCGCTGCGCCCACACATTCTTCAGCGCTATCTGCATCGCGGCAACCGTTATCTTTTGGCGCGGTCGATGAGTCCTGACCCTATTCGCCGCGCGTCGGCGCGGTGAATAACTTTTCATCGTTCGCCGACGCTCGCTACCAGGTTCCGCTTCCGCGGGAATGACAGTTGAGAGGAAACGCGTCGCAACTTGCGGCCGTTGGCATGAGAGAAAATCGCGAAGCGGGCCGCCCGCCGCTTCAGCTCTGCACCCGCATCGCTCTCTGGTAGGTCGGAAGAGTCTTCAGGCGGTCCCGGTAGGCGGCGAGATTTTTCGGGACGGGTTTTCCCAGGATTTGCCACATGTGCAGCGCGGTTTCGACGGAAATGTCCGCCAAGGTGAGTTCGGCGCCTGCGAGATACGCCTTCGCGCCGAGCTTTTCGCTCAAATGGTCAAGAAACCGTTCGATGCGCGCCTCGAGTGCCTCGGTCGACCAGTTTTGTTTCTTTTCGGCCGGCGCGCTGAAACGCGCGCTCAGCAATGGATTGATGCACGCGCCGAGCGACGCCTCGCCGAAGATTGTGAGTTCGAGGACACGCGCAAAATCCGGATCGCTCCGGGACGGAAGCAACGGCGTGGGGCCGTAGGTTTCTGCGAGGTACAACATGATGGCGATGGATTCGGAAATCGTCACCGCACCATCTTCGAGGACGGGCACCGTCCCGACGGGGTTGAGCTTCAAGAAGGCTTCACCGGGCGGGTACGCGACCGGCACGAATTCGTAGGCGAGCGACATCTCTTCGCAGACCCACCCCGCACGTACGCCGCGCGCCCCGCGCGGAAAATTGTAAATTCGGATCATCGCGAAGGCGTCCCCGTCGGCCGGTCGGATATTTACATCGCGACGCCGGCCGGAACAAGTTTAAGGCAGTTTTGGATTGAGTTGACGCGGCCCCCCTTCCGTCCGCCGAGCGAAGTGCTCGGCGTCCACCTTCCCCCGCGAGGGCAGGGGTGTCCGGGGAAAGTTCAGGCATATCGGAGCTCCAGTTGATCCGGAGAGACCCTGGGTCGCGGTTTGGAGAGATGGACGTCGGGCGGTTTGTCGATTTCGGCGATGGTCCTTCGGGTGAAAAAGCGTTCTTTCAGGAGATCTGCGAGGCGGATGATTGGCATGGCGATGCAGCTTTCGCGGGCTGCGATGCGCAGAAGCACATAGGCGATCATGGCGGCGACGATCTGGAGTTGGATCGCATTGTCGCTGCGTCCGAGGAACGACCTGATCTTCAGATGTTGTTTGATCCAGCGAAACAGCAACTCGATCTGCCAGCGCTTCTTGTAAAGAGCCGCGATCTCGATGGCGGAGCGTTCAAAGTCGTTGGTGAGAAGCGTGATTTTTGCTCCCTTGTCGCGCCTGACGCGAATGCGGCGCATGGGAATGGCGAGCTTGGAATTGCCTTTGCTGACAAGCTTGACCTCGGCATCGTCGATGACGGTGAAGCCGTCGCCCTTGCGCTTCCTGAGCGGCAGCCAGCGAACGGCACGGAACCGCGCCAAAATCTTCTGGCGGGTGACGAACAGCGCTTTGGCATCGTGAATGCCAGTCCACCATTGGTATTTGTAGTACCCCTTGTCGAAGACGTAGGTGCATCCCGCCTCGATGTGGATCCGTTCGCCCACCTCCACGTCGTTGACGTTGGCATGGGTGATGGCGATGTCCGTCGGATTGTCGCGTCCCGGATCGTAGACGACGTGCAGCTTGAGACCACGGATGCGCCCGTTCCACTTGGCCCACTTGATGAGCCGGCCGAGCGGGACCGGAGAGGAATTGATCAGCCGCAGCATCTCTTCGCCCTCACGCTTCATCATCCGGTCGGCGAGACCGGACAGCATCGAAAACGTCTCGGTGAAGACCGCCGGCGGACGGCGCCGATTGGCGTCCGATAGCGTCGAGCGCGCCACGTTGTCTACCCCGAGATGGTAGTGGTGATGCGAATTGGCGTTCCACACCGCTTCCAGCCCGCGCAGGCCCTCTACGCCGGCAAGCTGGGCATAAATCAGCACCACCAGATGATCCCAGCTGTCGAACTCTTTGTCGTAGGCATTGCCGCGGTGGCTATCCACAACCGTGTCAAACCGGCGTCGCACAATCGGTTTGAGCAGATGCCCAAAAATGCTATCGCTGTACCGCATGCTCGGCCTCTCTTCTTTCTGAGTCTCGACAACCAGAAAGTAGCCGCTTCACGCAGCATTGGCCGGGCATGCACCCGCGTCACAGTGAATCGTTCCCCGGACAGCCCTGCCACAAGGGGGGAAGGCAAAGAAAGAAACTCGCATTCCACTTTTTTCTGACCTTCCCCCCTTGCGGGGGAAGGTGTCGCGCGGCGGCAGCCGCGTGACGGAAGGGGGGCCGCGCGATTTAATCGAATTGAAAAACACTCTAACTCAGCGGTAAATATCTCATGGCGTCAGCGATTTTTGTCCAACGCGGCGGGCGATGAGCGCGAAGGGAATGCACAGAAGCCACATCCCCGCGGCGTAGAGACCGCCCAGCCAGTTGGAACTGAGAAACAGCGCAAACAACACGAGGTTCGAAACGAGCGCGACCACCGGCAGCCAGGGATGGGCGATGGCGCGGAACGGACGGTGCAGCGCCGCTTCGCGCTGGCGCAGGACGAAATAGGCGACGATGACGAGGATGATGCAGGCGGCGTTCAGCGTGGCGATGAGGCCGAAGATAAGATCGAACGAGCCGGTCGTCGTGAGCGCGACCGCGACGATGGCGGTGAGCGCGAAGGCGAAATGCGGGCTGCCGCCCCTGTTCACCGTCTGGAACATGCGCGGCAGCAACCCGTCGCGCGACAAGGCCAGCAGAATCCGCGGCGCCGCCATGATGCCGGCATTGGCGCAGCTCGCCACCGACAGCATCGCGCACAGCGCGAACACAAAGGCCGCCGATGTCCCGCCCACCTGCGCGAGTACCGCGGTGAACGGCAGCGCGCTCTGCGCCGTGCCCTCTGCGCCGAGCGCGGCCAATAGCGCGGCATTGACGGCGATATAGAGCGCGGCCGTCAGGAGCAGGCCGATGCCGATCGCGCGCGGCACGCTGCGGCCCGGCTCGCGGTTTTCCTCGCTGAAATAGGCGGGCTGGTTCCAGCCGGAATAGGCGCCCGCAATCAGTTGAAACGCGGCGATCATGCCGACCCAGGTCACGAGCGGCGCAGCCGTGTGCCGCACCGGCGCGAGCGCGTGCACGCGCATGGCCACCATCGCGGCGGCGACGCAGAACGCGATCAGTGCAATCGCCTTCAGAAGACTCGTCAACTGCTGCACGAGGCGTCCCTCGCGCAAGCCGATCGCATTCATCCCGAAAATCGCGAGCTGCACGGCGACTGCGGCCAGCGGCGTCGCGCGCGCGGCGGCCGGCCAGACGATGCCGAGAAAGTCGGCGAAGCCGACCGAGAGCGCGGCAATGCCGCAGACGAATGCCATCCAGTCGGTCCAGCCCACGGCGAGCCCGCCGACGTCGCCCAGCGCGCGCCTCACATAAAGGTAATAGCCGCCTGCGCGCGGGACGGCCGTGGCGAGTTCGGCCACGACATTGGCCGACATGGCCACGAAAATGGCACCCAATGCCCACAGCGCGAGAATGATCCACGCGTTGGGGACGTCGTGCGCGATCACGGAAGGCGCGCGCAAAATGCCCACGCCGATCATGCCGCCGACAGCGGTCGCGATGCCGAACGGGACGCCGAGAATGCGCAACAGCTCGCCCTGCGGACGCCCCGCACTCTCGCCCGCACTCGCGACGGGCGCCGCCAAACTTCCCGTTTCGTCAGCCATGCAGCCCCCCGGTCGCGCCAACCTCGGCCAATATTTGCGCCTCAACCGCGGGATTGGCCTGGCCGTCGGTGGTGGCGATCAGCTCCCGCGGGATCAATAGAAGCACCGGCAGGATCAGCGCGTAAATGGCCGTGGTCGCGATCACGCAATAGAGAAAGCCATGCGCCGGACTGCTGGCGTAAATCCTCGAACCCAGCAGGTCGCCGCCGCGATAGGACAATTGATTCATGCCGTCGACCATCATCATCAGGGTGCCCTGCAGGCCGGCCGGACACGACCGCATTGCCAGATCGTAGATCGCCCCCGCCGCGATGCCGCCCATCAAACCCATCGGCACCGCCAGCACGAGTGCTTCATTGCCCGTGTGGATGAAGGCCAGGGGAACCATCTGCGGCACGGTGATGATCATTCCCCACCACAAGAGCTTCTCCAGGGACACCTTTTTGCAAAGGTAGCCATAGAGGAAATACACCGGAATGAACGCGGCCACGAAGATACCGTAATAGTAGCCGTAGACCGCGTTGGACACGTGCAGCGTGTTCGTCAGATAGAATTGCAACGGCGTGTTCGCGCCCGGCGAGAACTGAAACATGAACATGATGATGAACGCCGGGTAGACGGCGCGGTGCTTCACCAGCCGTTTGATGTCGCCCACGAAGTCCGTGCCCTTGGCCTGCGGCTTGTCATAGGCGTGGCCGAAGACGGCCTTCGGCTTCCACAGCCCCAGAAGCGCGATCACGATGGAAAGCGCCGCCATCAGCAAGAAGATTTCCCTGGGCGGCAGATGCTCGGTGACCCAACCGGACGCAAAAGCCCCGACGATATAGGGAATGGAGGTGACGATATTCCACAGCGCGCTCAAGCGGCCCGACATGAGCTGTTCCTGGCCGACCAGCGCCATTAATCCCCAATAAGCGGCCGTGACGAAGCGGAACATCAGCATCACGAGCAGCATGCCGACGAAGAGGCCGGAATAGGACAGCTTGGACGACGCCATCCACATGAACACGACGGCCGTGGCCGGCGCGAAGATGAGGAAGTAGCCGCGGTCGCGCAGGCCGAGCGGATTCCACAGATCCCGCGTCAGCCCGAACACGACCGAGAGATACACCGGCATGGCCGTGAGCAGCCGGAAGATCGACACCTGCGTTGCCGTGGCATGCAGCTGGTTCTTCAGCATGTAGGACGTGGTGATGTCCAACAGATAGCCGTGCGGCAGCACCAGGTAGACCAGCAAGGTCAGCGGACTGAAATAGAGAAAGACCTGCCTGGTGGACGACCCATTGGGATTCGCGATAGCGGTGGTCATGCTGTGTCCTTATCTTCGACGATGCGTCGCGCAGGCTGCGGCGTGCTCGGGCTTCAGCGTTTCACCAGGGGGAACAGTTTCACAGGAGCGGACTCTTTGACAAATGCCATCGCCACCAGGCCGATCACGGCGGCGGCGCTCCAGTAATAGGCCGGCGCCAGAGGGTTGCCGGTGAAGTCGAGCAGGGATTTGACGATGACCTGCGTCGAACCGCCGAAAATCGCGATCGCGAAAGCATAGATCGTGGACACCGCGCCCGCGCGAACGCTCCTCGGAAGCGTTTCCGTCAGCATGACGATCACGGGCCCCAGCGACACATTGAACACGACGGCGAGCCATGCAATCGCCGCGTAGAACGTCAGTGTCGTGTGGAAATGCCCGATGATCCAGAACGCGGGCAATACCGTCAGCACCACCATGACGCCGGGGATCAGCATCACGGGCTTCCGCCCGAACCGGTCCGACAGCAAGCCGCTCGAAAGATCGCCCAAAATCGAGGCGAGACCGCTGACGATGATGACACCGAACGCCACCGTCGCCTCAAGATGCAACGTGGTCAGCGCATAGGTCGTCATGTAGTTGGTGGTGTAATTCGCGATCGTGCCCGACGCCAGGATCATCAGCCCCAGCACGATCATCAGGAGATGCGGCCTGAGTTTCGTCCGAACCGTCAATGCACCAGCCGTGGCGTCGGGCGCGAAGGCGGCGTCGTCAACCGCATGCAGCGTTTCCGGGAGGCTGCGGCGGAGCATCAGGCCGAACGGAACGATGCAGGCCCCCGCCAGCATCGTCACCCGCCAGCCCCAGTCCTGCAATTGCTGCGCATCGAGAACGCTCGCCAGCACGGTTGCGATGATGCCGGCCGCGAGCGCGCCGGAATCCTGCGAGGCGGCCTGCATGGCGGCATAGAAGCCGCGGCGCAGCGGTGGCGCGGCCTCCACCATATAGGCCGTAGCGGGCCCCACATTGCCGCCCAGTGCAAATCCCTGCAGCAGGCGAAAGGAAATCACGAGAATCGGCGCGGCCATGCCGATCCGCGCATAAGAGGGCGTGAGCGCGAGGCCGACAATGCCCGCGCCCATCGCCGCGAACGAAAAAAGCATCGCAGGCTTGCGGCCCACCCGGTCGCCCCACGACCCGATCACGATGGCGCCGATGGGCCGGGTGAGAAAGCCCACGCCGAAGGTGGCCAGCGACAGGAGCAGGCTCATCGATGCGCTGTGCATCGGGAAGAAGGCGCGGCCGATATAAAGCGAAAAGAAGGAATAGGTGACGAAATCGAAGAATTCCAGCGCGTTGCCGACCACGACGGCCGCGACGTGGCGGATGGGCAACGGCTTTTGTTCCGGGTCGCCGGCGGGCTCAGCGGTCATTGGCGATCATACCGGCAAGCTGCGACTTGTCGGCGGCCGAAAGATCGAGGCCGGACGCAATGGCGAACTGCTTCCGCGCGCCGGCCTTATCGCCGGTCCACATGAGCGCCTCGCCCCATTTGAGGTGCAGGCGTCCCCAATTGGACGCGAATTTGTTGGCTTCCTCGAATTTGGCCAACGCAAGATCGGAACGGTCCTTGCGGACCAGCGCCTCGCCCCACATCTCCAGCGGATCGGCGAAGTGCGGGCCTTTTCGGTTGGCGAGCGCAAATTTCGCGATCGCGCCGTCGAGGTCGCCCTTCGCCATCAGCATCGTGCCCCATTCCGCATCGGCAAAAGGAAGCGACGGCCCGAACGCCTCGGCTTGTGAGAACCAACGCGTTGCGGACGTCCAATCGCCCGCACTGGCCGCTGCGACACCGCGCATGCGCAGACACAAATCGCAATCGAGCGGCGCCAGTTCCGCCACACGCGTCGCCTCTGCGCTCCGGCCCAGCATGGCCAGCGCTTGCGCCCGCAACGGCAATGCCCAACGATCGATATAGGTTTGTCCGCTGGGGCCCTGTGTCGCCGCAGCGCGCCCGGCAGCCTCGGCATCGGTCAGCGCCGCGTTCCAGTCGCCGACAGCGCTATGCGCGGCCCAGGCCACATCCGGAAAGAATCCGATGCCGCCTTCGTAATCCGCGATGTGGGACAAAGGCAGCGACGCCATAACGGCCGCGGATACGGGAAGATCGTGATCGCACGCGCGTTCGTAATCGCGAAAAGTCGGCGCATACGAGGCCGTGTTCTGGAAATCGTCATGCGTCGCCGCGATCGCGAACTGCCGCGCCGACTCCGACAGGTCGCCTTCATAGTCGGCGATCAGCGAGAGCTCGATGGGAGTCCATGCCTCCCGATCCTCCTTGGTGACCTTAAAGGCGTCGGTCGCCGTGAGCCGCACTGAGGTACGCAGATCGATGAGCGCGCGCTCGCCCCAGCCCAGCGGCTCGTCTCCACCGGCGCGATTGAGATATCCCATGCTGAACCGCGGCTCGAGCACAATGGCTCGTGACCCCGCGGAGACGGCGGCGCCATAACGCCCCTCAAGAAGGTCGATATTGGCAACCTGGATCCAGGCCCAGGGACGTTCCTCGACCGGGCCGTGCGTGAGCTGGCGCGCGACATCCATTGCCGCGGAATACTTGCCGAGACCCTCGAGATATTTGCTGTACCGATAAGGCTGGGTGCGCGCATAGATCGTTTCCGCCGTCTGCTGCAGCAGCGATTCCAAATTTGCTTCGTCGCCGGAAACGGTGGCGCTGCCTGCGCCGCTCGCCCGTACCCTGATCGCGATTCCCTTCGCCGTGCGATAGACCTCCCCCGTGATACGGGACTGATGACCGAGCCACAGCACCAGCGCGCGATAGACCTCGCCCACCGACACGCCGGTGTCCGGAATCTGGACCTTGATGTCGTCGCCCCAATTGCTGGCATAGGAGTTGGCCGCGCGCCCGGATTGCGTCGCGTCCTGCATCTCCGACAGCTTGTCCAGAAGCTCCGCCGCCACGGCCTGGCCCGTAACTCCGCGCGCCGCCATGTCGGGCGGTACGGAGAAGGCTTCGATGATGAGGCTCGAGTTCCTGTGACGCAGTCCACACGCCGGCGGCGATCGCGACGCCGATCGCGAGCACGATGAACGCGACGGCGAATTCGAAGGCCAGCTTCAGCACGTCGCCGACGTGATGCACCCGCAGCGACCGGTGTCGCAACGCATCTTCGCGTTCCAGCGCGTTCGCCTGCAGGCGCGCGAGGCGAGTTTGCTCCCTGAGAAAGGTCTCGGCCGTTTCGCGGCCGGCCGCGGAGAGAGCCCATTCGGCGCCGGTCTCGCCGCCCGGGGTTTCGCGATCTTCTTCAGACATGAGATGCCATGCGTCGGAGTTCGACCTTTTCAGATGGTATGAGATCCAGCATCGCGGCGATTGCGAATTGCTTCCTCGCCTCAGCCGGCTTGCCCGACCACAACAGCGCCTCGCCCCATTTGAGATGCAGGCGGCCCCAATTAGGCGCGTATTTATTAGCTTCCTCGAATTTGGCAAGCGCAAGGTCGGAGCGGTTCTTGGCGATCAGCGCCTCGCCCCACATCTCCAGCGGATCGGCGAAGTGCGGGCCTTTCCGGTTGGCGAGCGCGAACTTGGCGATGGCGCCGTCGAGATCGCCCTTCGCCAGCAGCATCGCGCCCCATTCGGAATAAGCGAACGGAATGGATGGCGCGTCGTGGACCGCGCGGGCAAACCAGAATGCGGCGCCGCCCCGGTTCTGCTGCAGCGCATCGATCTCGCCGCGCGCCGTTTCGCACGCAACGCAGTCGCCGGGCGAGCGGTCGATGGTTGCGTGCGCCCTCGCGAATTGGCCTGCATGCGCCTCGGCCACCGCCAGCAGCGGCGCGACGCCCGTCGCGTAGGTCGCTTCCAGAAAACGCGGGCTTATATCCCCGCCGCGGGAGGCATAGTCCGAATGCACGCCGATGACGTCGTCCAATGCCGCGTCCCAATCGCCGCGCGCCACGTCGATATAGTGGCGCGCTTTCTGCACATCGTTCGGATCGGCGCCCAAGCCCGCCTGACCTTCCGCCAGCAGCGCCCGCGCCGTTGCCACATCGTGAAGGCGGGCCACGAGCACGCTCCTGATCACGAGCAATCCCGTGAAGGTGCAGGCGTGGGCGCAGCTCCAATAGGTCGCGTTGGCGAAGTCGCCGCCCAGAAGCGCGATCTGCGCGCGCGCCTCCGTCTTCATCTCGTCGAAGCCGCCATGCTGATGCGCGGGCAGCTGATCCTCGTTGCGCAGGGTGAGGACGTCGCCGTCCTCGCGGAGCTGCGCTTCGTCGCGGCCCAGGAAGTCATCGTACCGCGCCGTCATCACATGAAGCACGGCAAATTTGGGATCGAGGCTGATGCCGATGCCCGCACGCGCAAGCGCGAGCGCAATGTCGCCGGTCGCATAGGCGGTTTGCTGGCTCAGCAGGGCGTAGGAATCGACATGCAGAAGGCCCTCGCTGGCGGGTACGAAGCGCTCCGCCGCGGCCAGGGCCTCGCGAGTGCGGCCCTTGAGGGCCAGATAGTTGATGTGATTTACCGGATCGAACGCGCCGAACACGTCCTCCGCCGTCTTCTGCTCCAGCGCCGGAAGATCGGATGACTTGCCGGTTTCCGTCATCGCGCCGCCGCCGTCGAGCGAGACGGAAAGCACCACGCGCCCGTCATCGAGTTCGCGCAGGCTGCCGGTCAAATGGCGCTCGTTGCCGAGCCAGCGGCGCAGATAGCGCCAGGCTTCCGAAATCGAGACGCCGGTCTCCGGAATATCCACCTTGATATCGTTGGCGTGAGCGGCGGTGACGTCGCTGGAGATGCTGTAGGAGATGTCCATCGCGGCTTTGCGGATGGTGGTGACCTTTTCGGTGACGTCGCCGGCGATCACGTCGCCGCTGACGCCGCGCGTCTCGAAACTCTGCGGCACCGTGAACGCGTCCACGACGAGGCCGTCGGCCCTGCTCGCGTTCCACATCGCCGTGCCGATGACGACCACGACGAGCGCGCCCGCGGCAACCAGCATGATCTGCATCGCACCCTTCATCTGGTCATTGAAGCGGCGCCAGCGCAGATGGGACGTTTCGTATTCGTCCTGCTTTTGGAGATTCTCGACTTGCAGGCGCGCGATATTGTTCTGGTTGCGCAGGTATTCGCGCGCTTCTTCCGCCGTCGACGCGTCAAGCGCGATCCCCGCGGCGAGATTGTCCGATCCCCCGGTCTTCGCGATGGTGTCGTCCATATCGTCAGACATGGGCCGCGCTCACCCTCGCAAGTTCGGATTTCTCGGCCGGCGTCAGATCGAGCGCCATTGCTATGCCGAACTGCTTCTGCGCGCCTGCCTTGTCGCCGGTCCACAGGAGCGCCTCGCCCCATTTGAGATGCAGGCGGCCCCAATTGGGCGCGTATTCGTCCGCCTCCTCGAATTTCGCCAGCGCGAGGTCGGAGCGATTCTTGCGGACCAGCGCCTCGCCCCACATTTCCAAGGGATCCGCGAAGTGCGGGCCCTTCTGGTTGGCGATCTTGAACTTCGCGATCGCGCCGTCTAGATCGCCTTTGCGCAGAAGCGTCTCGCCCCAATCGGTGTCCGCAAATGGGATGTCGGGCGTTCGCGCGGCAACGATGGCAAACCAGTGCGCGGCGCCCGCCCAGTCGTGCTTCAAGACCGCAATACGGCCGCGCATGCGCAGACAGATATCGCAGTCGATCGGGGTCTTGTCGATCAGATCATGCGCCTCCTTCGTGTCGCCGAGATTCGCCGCGATGATCGCTTCGAGTGCCGGGAACAGTCTCATCCCCTCCACGCGCCCGATGGGATTGAGACGGCGGTCTGGCGACCGAATTGCGGGCAACAGAGCGGCCGCCTCGCGAAAATGGCCGAGAAGGATATCCGCGCCCAGAAGATATGGCAGAGGCATCTTGTCCTCCTGCCAGAATTTCAGAACGCACGGCGCGTCATGGGAGATCGCGCAGGCTTGGACGTCGTCATAGTAGGGAAAGATGACATAGGTCGAAGCGAGGAGGAGATTATGGAGTTTCAGGCCAAGAGCGAACACCGCCTGGGTGTCTCCCATTGCGAGGGCGATATGCCGCCGGTCGGAAATCTCGTTGGCCTCGGCGGCGTCGGGATCCATATCGCTTTCGCCGCCCCGGCCGGCGAGCGACACCGCGGCCGAAAGAATTTTCAGATACCTCTCGTCATGCTGGAGCAGGTACTCAATTCCGGCCAGATCGGTCTGGTTGTCCAGTCCCGGTTTGAGTTCGACCGATGTTTGCATGAACGGCCGTGCGCCGTAGAAATCGCCGTGGTTGCGGTAGTCGGCGCCGAGGCCGTCGTAAGCCCAGACGCGGTCTTCGAACGTTCCCGTATGGGTCAGTTGTTCCAGAATTTCGCGCGCCTCGCGGTCGTTTTCCGGCGTTGGCAAGAAGTCGGGCCCAAGATCGGCGGTGATGAGATAGATGGCGTACCGGTATGGCTGGGTCGAGCGGTAAACCGAAGCCGCAACGCGATCCGCAAGCTCATCGAGATCGTCTTCGCGGCCGGTGAAGACCGGCGTCGACGCACCACCCGCGCGTGCCGTGAGGGCAATGCCCGCCGAGGTTCGATAGACTTCGCCGACGATCTGCGTCTGATGTCCGAGCCATGCGTGCAGAAACCTGTTGGCCTCGGCGATCGATATGCCCGTGTCCGGAATCTGCACCTTGATGTCGCCGTCCCAGTTGCTCGCGTAGCTCGATGCGGCGCGCGACGAACCGGTTTGGGCCTGCATGGCGGAAAGCCGGGCCAGCATCTTCGAAGCGACCACTTCGCCGGTCAGACCTTTGGCCGCCAGATCGGGCGGAACGCTGAACGCCTCGATGACGACGCTGTGGTCATGCGCTGCGCTCCATACCGCGGCGGCGACGAGGCCTGCGAGCACGAGCAGAATCGCCGCGACGGAGAACTCGAAGGCGACCTTCATCACGTCGCTGATATGGCGAATGCGCAATGACCAGTGGCGCAACCTGTCTTCGCGGCGGAGGTCGTCCGCCTGCAGCCGCGTGAGCGCAATCTGTTCGTCGGCCAGCGCGCTCTGCTTTCGCAAGAATGCGTCGGCTTCTTCGCGGCTGGCGGAGCCCATCGCGAGCAACTCTGCGGAAGAGTTGTGTATCGGACGCGGCGGATCAATGTCTCGTTCGTCAGCCATGCGCAACTCTTGAAAGCTGGGATTTTTCGGCCGCCGTCAGACCGAGCGCCATTGCTATGCCGAACTGCTTCGCGGCGCCCGCCTTATCGCCCAACCAAAAGAGAGCCTCGCCCCATTTCAGATGCAGGCGTCCCCAGTTCGGCGCGTATTTGTCTGCCTCTGCGAATTTCGCAATCGCAAGATGGGAGTGGTTCTTGGCGATCAGCGCCTCGCCCCACATCTCCAGCGGATCTGCGAAGTGCGGACCGATGCGATGCGCCTGCTCGAACTTCGCAATCGCGCCGTCGAGATCGCCATTGCGCAGGAGTGCTTCACCCCAATCGGTATCCGCGAATGGAACCGACGGCGAACGCGCGGCGACCATTCCGAACCAGTGTTCCGCGACAGGCCAGTCGCCTTTCGCCACCGCAATCCAGCCGCGCGCGCGGGCGCAAAGATCGCAATCCGTACCGGTCTTGGCGACGATCTGTTCTGCGCCCGCAACATCGCCCAGCCGCGTCAGCGCGATGGCCGCAAGCGGCCAGACATTCACTTTCCGCCACACAGCCGCATACGTGTTGAGATTTCCCGCCTGCTCCGCCGCATCGACGCGGCGGGAATTTTCTACGACGCCCGCCCAATCCGATGAGTAGAAATCGAAAATCGCCTGCGCATAGTTCGCCCGCACCTGAATTGCGGCATTGGTTGCCTTGCTTTCCTCGAAGTAGCCGGACGACGTTTCCATCGACTGTCTTGCCAGGGTCAATTCATGAGCTTTTGCAAGCATCGGCACGTACTCGGTCAGCACATCCAGAACATCGCCTCGGGGATCACCACTATCGGCGCCATCGGCGAAAAATTTTGCCCAGGCAGCGGCCGACGCCGCAAAGTCGCCATTGTGCGAAAAGGCGCGCGCGGCGATGAATTTCGGATAATTGCCGATGGCGCGCGAACGCAAATCTTCCGGGCTCCAGGCCTGGGGCGCCGTGCGGACCATCTCCCGCTCGCTATGATAGGCGTCCTCTTCCCACCCCAGTTCGTTGTCGGCATCGGAAATAACGGCCCATGCGAAGCTCGCGTAGGGCACAAGGCGGACGGCTTCGGTGGCGACGTTCCACGCTTCGCGGCCGTGGCCGGAGAAGTCGAGAGCCTCGGCCCAATTGGTCAGCGCTTCCGCGCGGTGGAAGGCGGTTCCCGTCAGCGTCATGGGACGCAAGCGGCGGATCGCTTCATTAAATTGACGATTGTCCGTCAGGTAATCGCAGTAACGCAGCGGTTCGGACTGCGCGAAGAGATTTTCCGCGGACTTCGCAATGATGCTTGCAAGATCGTTCTCGCTGCCATCGGCGCGGATGCCGGGCGCGGCGCCTGCACGCACGAACATTGTGAGCCCCGTCGGCGTCCGGACGATCTCGCCCCTCACATGCGTCTCGCTGCCGAGCTTTTCGCGCAGATAGCGGTCGATTTCGCTGAGCGACAATCCGCCGGTCTCGGGAATCTCGATGCGGACATTGTCGGCGAGATCGAGGCGATAGGTGCCTTCGCTTTGCGCGGTCGGTTCCGTCCGGGCTTCCATCTGGCTCAGACTGTCGAGCAGTTCGGAGGCGACGACCGAGCCCGTCAATCCGCGCGCCGCCATGTCCGGCGGCACGCTGAAGGCATCGACGACGAGCGCGCGATCGTTCACCGCGTTCCCCACCATGACGCCGAAGCCGCCCACCAGCGCGAGCAGGAACAGTCCCGCCGCGATCTCGAGCGCCATCTTCGACCCGTCACTGAACCGGCGCATCCGCAGATGCGACAGCTCGAGGCGTTGCTGCTCGTCGATGGTCCGTTCTTCCGCCGCGAGGCGCGCCGCCTGCATGCGCGCGAGACTTGTCTGTTCTTTCAGATAGGCTTCGGCCTGCGCCGCCACGCCCGCGCTCTGCGCCGCCGAGCCGAGAGCAAAGGCCATGGCGGACGGATCGGCGCCGGATGGAGCCCGCGCGGCGCCCGATTCTTCGGATTCCTCAGCCATGCCCGCCCCTCATGCGCCCGAGTTCGGATTTTTCCAACGGTGACATAGCAAGAGACGATGCGACATCGAACTGGTTTTCGGCACCCGTCCTGTCTCCGGTCCAGAGCAATGCCTCGCCCCATTTGAGATGCAGCCGCCCCCAGTTCGGCGCGTAATTGCCCGCTTCCGCGAATTTCGCCAGCGCAAGGTCGGAGCGGTTCTTGGCGATCAGCGCCTCGCCCCACATTTCGAGCGGGTCCGCGAAGTGCGGGCCGATGACGTTTGCCGCTTCGAGTTTTGCAATGGCGCCCTCGGCATCGCCGCGGCGAAGCAGCATCTGGCCCCAATCGGTCATCGCGAAAGGTTTGGACGGCGCATCGGCGACGGCGCGGGCGAACCAGCGCGCGGCGCCGGTATAGTCTCCGGCCACTCCCGCGATGCGGCCGCGGAACTCCAGACAGCGCGTGCAATCGAGCGGCGTCATACGTACCAGCGCCTCGGCATTCGCGATGTCGTCGGTCTTCGCCCAGGCATAGGCGAGCCACGGCCAGATCAAGGTGTGGCGCGCGTCATCCACGACGCCGGACTTGAGCGCGACACGGTCCGCACGCGCCAGACTCGTCGCCACGCCTTTCCAATCCTCGACGTCGGCATCGACGAAGGTGACAGGAAGCTGCGCCTCGATGTCGACGAGCCACATCACCGCCTGGCCGTCGGAATATTGCGGATGGTCCGCCAGAATGGCGCGCGCGGCTTCGACATCCTGGTCGCGAGCCAGATCCGACGCCGTCACCACGGCCCCCTGCACGTCGTAATCCGAGAAGCTGCTCTGCTCGGCGATCCTGTCGTTGCGGATGGCTTCGGCAAAATCGCCTTGCGTCTGGGCGAGCATGGACCGGGCTCCCGGAATCAGGTTGGCAAGTGCTTCGGGGCGATAGTCCTCGAGAGACACAGTGGCGAAAAGATGCGCGGAAGATTTGATATGAGCGACGAAGGCTTCGGCATGGTCGAGCGCAACGTCCGCGTTGGTGGCGAAGAACGGCCCCATCGGATCGTCCGGCGCAAGGACGATACTGCGAGCATAAGGCGCGATCGACTCGCGAAACTTGCCTTCAAGCGCCAGATCGCTTGCCATGATGCTGTAGGCGAGCGAACGATCCAGGGCCGAGCCTGCGATGGTCAGCTCGCGGCAAAGCGCGAGCGAACCCGATATGTCGCCTCTCCTGGTCAGCAGGTCCACATAAACGAAGGGCTGTGTCTCCCTGAGGAGCGCGTTGGCCGCCTTGTCCATCAGCGCATCGAGACCGGCCTCGCTGCCTTTGAATGTCCGGCTCGAATTCGTGCCGGCGCGCACGGTGAGCACAATGCCGTCGCCGGTGCGATAGACTTCGCCGCTGACATGCGTCTCGTGGCCGAGCCATCCCCGAAGCAGGCGCGACAGTTCGTCGATCGATATTCCCGTGTTGGGAATCTGAACCTTGATGTCCGAGCCCCAGCTTCCCGCGATGCTGTCCGGTTTCCGCAGATTATACACGTTGGCCTGCGTGACCATGGCGTTGAGCCGGTCGAGAAGCTGCTGCGACAACACCGTTCCGTCGAGGCCCTTCGCCGCGAAATCCGGCGGTGTTTTCAAGGGCTCGGCCACAAGCCCGCCCGCCTCATGCGCCTGCCAGACCATCGCGCCGAAACCGAAGACGATCAGGGCGATGAAAACGGCGGCCGTCGCTTCCATCGCCGCCTTCGCGTAATCGCCGAACCGGCGAAAGCGCAGATGCGAGACATGCAGATCGTGCTGCTCGCGCGCATCTTCCACTTGGAGGTCAAGCAGAAGCCCCTGCTTCCTGAGAACGGCGCGCTGTTCGTCGAGCAACAAATCCGCTTTTTCGCGGCTGGCGCCGCCGAGCGCCAGCGTCATGGCGGCTTGCGTGTCCTGGCCTCCGGCGGCGCCCGGGCGCGGAATTTCCGGTTCGTCAGACATGCGGCGTGCTCACTTTGGCGAGTTGCGCTCTTTCGGCCGCGGACAGATCGAGCCCCGCAGCGATGGCGAATTGCTTTTGTGCGCCCACCTTGTCGCCGGTCCACATGAGCGCCTCGCCCCATTTGAGATGCAGGCGTCCCCAATTGGGCGCGTATTTGCTCGCTTCCTCGAACTTCGCGAGCGCGAGGTCGGAGCGGTTCATCGCGACGAACGCCTCGCCCCATCGCTCGATCGCGCCGGCAAAATGCGGGCTCTTCGCGCTGGCGCTCTTATACTTCGCGATCGCGCCGTCGAAATCGTGACGGCGAAGAAGCATGTTGCCCCAATCGGTGTCGCTGAAGGGAAGAGACGGTGCGTCGCGGACGGCGCGATCGAACCAATAGGCCGCGCCCGCCGCGTCGCCCTTCGCCTCGGCAATACGACCGCGCATCTCGAGGCAGAGCGTGCAGTCCAGCGGCGTCTTCGCGATCAGGGCTTCGGCATTGTGCAGCTGACCCGTCTGTGTCCAGGCGAAAGCGAGCCATGGCCAGATCAAAGTGTGGCGCACATCGTTCACATCGCCTCGTCTGAGCGCGGACTGATCGGTATGCTCCAGCGCGTTGCGGGCCGCGGCCCAACGCCCCATGTTCGCCAACACGTAGAAGTTCGGCAGATCTGGTCCTGCCACGGCGATATATTCCGGCTGGATCAGGACGGCGTCGTCCATGAGATGATGCTGCGCGAGGACTGCGCGGGCTGTCGCCGTGTCGTGATTCTGCGCGTAGTCGTTCGCCAAGGCGCCAGGGCCGGAAATGTTGAAATCGAAAAGGCTCGTCTTCGATTCGGCGATATCGGCCGCGACCGCGTCTCCGTAGGCTCCGATCAAATCGGCCGCAAAGGAGTCCGCATTCGCACGCAGAAACGGAAGTGCCTCCGGCTCGATGTCTGGAGCGACGCGACCGGTCAGCATTTTCTGCGCGATTTTCATGTCGTCGTTGGCCGCTTCGAGATGTCCCGACGGCCATTGGCCCGCCGACCCGTCGAAATAGCCGAAGGGATTGTCCGGCGCGAGAGCGATTGTGGCGGCAGTCACGTCGACGGCTTCCCGATATCTTCCGGCGAATTCGAGCTGCTCTTCCAATGCCGATTGAAGCCACGGCCGTTCCGCGCCCGACGCGGCCTCCGCCAGCCCGCGAGTAATCGGCAGGACGCTCGAAATGGGACGACCCTCCGCATAGAGCGCCCACACATACGTATAGGGCTGCGTTTGCGAGAGAAGCCATTGGGCCGCACGCGACAGCAGCGAGTCGATATCCTGTTCGCGACCTTCGAAAGTTGCGCCCGTGCCGCCTCCGACGCGAACCGTCAGAGCGATCCCGGACGACGTGCGGTAAAGCTCTCCGCTCATGCTCGTTTCGTGACCGAGCGAGCGGCGTAGGAAGCGGGACAATTCGAAGAGCGAGACTCCTGTTTCGGGAATCTCGACCTTGCTGTCGTCGCCCCAGTTGCCGCTGATGCTGTCCGGAGAGCGGAACGTCCATTTTTCGGCGTCGCCGATGTAGCCGTTCAGCTTGTCGAGCAGACGGTGGGCGAGCACCGTGCCGTCCAGTCCGCGCGCGGCGAAATCCGGTGGCGCATTGATCGGCTGGATGATCAATCCCGTGGCGTCATATGCGTTCCACACCAGCGCCGCCAGCGCGACCGCCGCCGTCAGCACGACGAACGCCGCGCCGACTCCGAATGCCAGTTTCAACAAGTCGTTGATGTGGCGCACGCGCAGGGACCGGTGCCGGAGCGCATCCTCCTTTTCGAGATCGGCCGCCTGGAGCCGGACCAGCTTCGTCTGTTCCTCAAGGAAGATTGCCGCTTTTGCCGCCACTTTGCCGTCATGCGCGGCAGCATTGAGCGCCAGCGAAAGCGCCGCCGCATCCGTCGATGTTGAAGCGTCCGCGTCCGGCCCGTCATCGTCAAAGATATCAGGCATGAGATGCCCCCAGGTCGCGTGCGAGTTCGGCTTTGTCTGTGGGCGCGAGACCGAGACTGGATGCCACGGCAAATTGCTTTTGTGCCCCAGCTTTATCGCCGGACCACAAGAGCGCCTCGCCCCATTTGAGATGCAGCCGTCCCCAATTGGGTGCGTATTTGTCCGCCTCTTCGAATTTCGCGAGCGCAAGATCGGAGCGGTTCTTTCGGATCAACGCCTCGCCCCACATTTCCAGCGGATCGGCGAAATGCGGGCCTTTGGCATGCGAGGACTCGAACTTCGCGATGGCGCCGTCGAGATCGCCCTTGCTCAGAAGAGCCTCGCCCCATGCCTCATCCGCAAAGGGCAGGGACGGCGTTCGCGCAGATACGAGCGCGAACCAACGATCGGCGGCAGTCCAATTGCGCGCGATCGCCGCAATGGTGCCGCGCGTGATCACGCAGCGATCGCAATCGATTTGCGTCTTGTCGATCAGGGTCTCTGCGCCCGCGATATCGCCGTTGCGTGCCATGGCCTCGGCAATGGTCGGCCAAAACTCCGTGCGGCGGATCATAGAGTCCTTTGGCTTGTCTGCGATGAGCCCTTCCGCTTTCTTGGCAAAGGCGACTTCGGCGGTCCAATTCTGTTCGGAGTGGGCAAACCACGCTTGCACGCCAAGGAATATCGGATTTGGCCCGCCATCGCGGCCGACCATCGGAATCAAGGCCGCCAGACGACGTGCCTCCGGCATATCGTGATCGCGCCATTCATCATTGACCAGGATTGCCGTGTCGCAGTCGAGCGCATTCGAAAAGCCTGTAGCGCTTCGGCATTGCACGATTGCGCCTTGCATATCGCCCTTGTCGAGCGCGAGGTCGGTCGCAAGACTTGCAAGCAGCGACGATGCCATGTCCGGATTGAGATCGACCGCCTTGCCCGCTTTTATGAGCGACGAGACCGTTTCTTCGGCCGTCACCGCCGTTTCGCGGTGCTCCGCCTGGAACGCGCCGCCTTCGAGCTGAAACCAGGCGGCCGCATTGGCAGGATCGAGCTGGGTCGCAATCCGGCTTTTCTCCATTTCGCCATAAGCATCTCCCTCCTGATGCAGCAATGTGCCCCAACTCAGATAAGCGAGCGCGCGTTCCCGCGGGCTGCCGCGGCCCGCCAGCGGCACGACGATCGCCTCGGCTTCCGCATATCGTCCGTGCGTTCCAAGATAGTCCGCATAGCGCAGCGGACGCGAAGCCGCGTACAGCCGTTCGGCTGCCTGTCCGATCAAGGTGTCGAGACTGCTCCCTTCGACCGTGCTGCCGGGTTCCGCGCCATAGCGGATGGTCAGCGCCAATCCTTTGGGCGTGTGCACCAGATCGCCCGCGACGCGCGTTTCGTGGCCCAGCCACTCGCGCAAATAGCGATCGAGCTCGCCCAGCGAAATACCAGTGCTGGGAATCTCGATGCGAACCTGGTTGGTGTCATTGCTGCGGTAGGAACCGGCGCCCTGCGCAAGAGAATACGTGTCGGCCTGCATTTGGCCGAGCGAGTTGAGGACCCGGCCCGCCAGGACGTCGCCCGTCAGGCCCGATTGCGCCACGTCGGCCGGAACCGAAAAGGCATCCACGACGAGGTCGCGATCCTGCGCGGCGTTCCAGACCATGGTGCCGAGGCCACAGACGACAAGCAGGACGACGAGAAAGCCGGCGATCTCCAGCGCGAACCTCGCGTAGTCGCTGACGCGGCGAAACCTGAGATGCGACAGCTCGAACTCGTCCTGCTTCTGCAGATTGTCGTTCTGGAGCCGCAGATTTTCCATCTGCAGCTCGGCCAGCGCGCTTTGTCTCGCAGAAATTCATCGGCCTTCTCGCGGCTGGCCGATGCAAGCGCAATCGCCGGCGCGGGGCCGGCGTCCATACTCGTGTCACCGCCGCGCGCGGATGGGGAATCCTCAGCCATGCGGTGTCCTCATGCGAACCAGTTCGAGTTTTTCCGTTTGCGAAAGATCGAGGCCGGACGCGATATCGAATTGCTTCGCAGCGTCCGCTTTGTCGCCCGACCACAACAGCGCCTCGCCCCATTTCAAATGTAGGCGTCCCCAGTTGGGTGCGTATTTGTCCGCTTCCGCGAATTTCGCGAGCGCGAGGTCGGAGCGGTTCTATCGCGATCAACGCCTCGCCCCACATCTCCAGCGGATCGGCGAAGTGCGGGCCTTTTTCATTTGCGATTTGGAATTTTGCGATAGCGGCTTCGAAATCGCCTTTCGCCATCAGCATCGCGCCCCAATCGGCATAGGCGAAGGGAATGGACGGCGCCTGGCGCACGCCTTCAGCGAACCAGCGCTCGGCGCCCGGCCAGTCGCGGCGGACGGCGGCGATCTTGCCCCGCATCCGCACGCAGTCGTAGCAGTCGAGCGGCGTCGCCCGGATCATCGCCACGGCGCCCGCCATGTCTCCGGCCATGGCCTTGGCGTAGGCGTAGTACGCCAGGCTCCGCTTCAGTCGCTCTATCCAGGACACAGGCTCCTTCGATGGCGCCGGGTCGGACACGTGCGCTTGTATAGCGTGGCCGGGGCCGCTCGCCTGGAGCCATCGACCAAGACCGATGTCGGCGACCAGATCGGCCTGAGGTAACGAATGATCTAATTTCGCGCTTGCGCCGAAGCGCGCTCTTGCGGCCTGGACAGCCGCCTGGACAGCTGCCTCGGCTGCATCGGTGGCTGCCCCGTCGTGATCGAGCCCGAAGTCCCTCACCGAATTCGACCAAAGGCCCGATCGGCGGATTGCCTGAAGACGCTTCTGTCTCTCCCGCGTGCTCGAATCCCTGGGCCGCCATCCGGAAGTCTCCGCGGTACCTCGCGACGTAGGCTTGTTGCCAAGCCTCGAGGTCTGCCGCCACGCTTGGCGGATCGTCATCCGAATTGCGGCGGGATAGCGGGAGGGCGTGCTCGAATGCCGCCAACGCGGCCTCGTCGTGTCCAAGGCTGCGTTGGGTCTCGCCCAAGCCGTCCCACGCGGCCCCGCTGTCGGGAGCTATGCGCACAGCGTCCTGGGCTCGCGCCACTGCGCCGGGTACGTCGCCCCTGTCCATGAGCGCAAACTGCAAGTTGTGGTCCGCCCAGATTCGGTCCTGGCCGGGCGGACCGTCGGCAAGCGCGATGAGGATTCCCAGACTCTCGTCCCTCCGGTCGTGCTCCGAGAGATATTCCGCCAGGCGATAGGGCTGGGTGCGTCGATAGATTGCTTCCGCGGATTGTTGCAAAAGCCGCTCCAGATCGGCGTCCGTGCCCGAGAAGCGGTCGCCGGCGTCCGCGCCCACCCTTGCCGTGATCGTCAGGCCAGTTTGCGTGCGGAAGACTTCGCCGGAGATGCGGGTCTGACTCCCCAGCCATTGACGGAGGAAGCGGTTGAGGTCGGAAATGGAGACGCCGGTCTCCGGAATCTCAACTCTGAGATCTTCGCCCCAGTTGTTCTGGTAGGTCTGCGCGGGACGCTCTGAAGCCGTTGCGGCTTGCATGGCCGCCAGTTTGTCGAGCACCTGGGCGGCGACCACCTGGCCCGTGAGGCCTCGCTGGCTGAGGTCGGGTGGCACCTGGAAAGCTTCGACGACGAGCCCGTGATCCTCCGCCGCGTTCCAGATCGCGCTTGCGATCAACGTCACGATGGCAAGCCCGATCACCGCCAAGGCGAGCTCGAACGACATTTTGAGAACGTCGCTGATGTGGCGCACGCGCAACGACCAGTGGCGAACACTGTCTTCGCGTTCCATATCCGCAGCCTGAAGGCGGACAAGCTTAATCTGCTCGTCGAGTAACTGATCGGCCTTCTGACGGCTCGCTCCACTTAGGGCGAGGGCGATGGGATCAACGCCGCCGCTCGCACCCGCGCCAAACTCCTGATCGGGTTCCTCAGCCATGCTCGTCTCCCACACGCATGAGTTCCGATTTTTCCGATGCCGTGAGATCGAGAGAGAGATCGAATTGTTTTCGCGCTTCAGTCTTGTTGCCGGACCACGAGAGCGCCTCTCCCCATTTCAAATGCAGGCGGCCCCAGTTGGGCGCGTATTTGTCGGCTTCCGCGAACTTGGCGAGCGCAAGGTCGGAACGGTTCTTCGCGATCAGCGCCTCGCCCCACATCTCCAGCGGATCGGCGAAGTGCGGGCCTTTCTCGTTGGCGAGGGCGAATTTCGCGATCGCCGCGTCGTAGTCACCCTTTGCCAGCAGCATCTGCCCCCAATCGGTGTAAGCAAATGGAATGGACGGCGCGTCATGGATCGCGCGCGCGAACCACCACGCGGCGGCGGCATCATTCTCTTGCAGCGCGTCGATGTCGCCCCGCGCCGTCTCGCAGGCGATGCAGTCACCCGGCGTTTTGTCGATCTCCGCATGCGCAGCCGCAAAGTCGCCGCTGCGCGCGAGCGAATAGGCCAGCAGGGGCAACACCGTGACGCGTAAGGTGATTTCGTTCAGCCTGGCATTCGGGCCGGTTACGGCATTACCGTAGGCGCGCGCATCGGCAACGGCGGATCGCCAGTCGCCGGCAGCCGCATCCGCAAAATAGCGTGCGCGGTCCGCGTCCTCGGCGCTCACCCCGTCGCTCGCCGCCGCCTGGCCGATCAAGGCGCGGCTGCGCGCCATATCGTGCATGCGCGCCGCGAATTCCGCGTGGTCGAGCTGAAGCCCGGACAGCGAGCAATCCAGGTAGCAGGGATCCGACATCGCGTGATCGAAATTCCCCGTCTCGGTGTCGCTCTCAAGGACACCCCGTTGGAGGACCTGGGCAAAGCCATTGCCCTCCCGCCACGCATATTGGTCTTCCTGCCGGAAGCCGGACAGCGCGCGCGCCTCGCGCAACGCTTCCTCGTCGTGGCCCAAATCCGCCGCGGTGAACATCATCTCCATGTGCGGCGGCAACGCTTTTGGATCGATGGCAGCGGCAACGCGAAGCCGCGCCATCGCAAGCTGCAGATCGCCAACGAAGCTGCGGGTCCAATTGCCCCAAAGGGCATAGCCGTCGGACAACATCCCGGGGCTGTCCGCCGCGTGGATCAAATACTGGATTGCCGGCAAAGCCTGGTCGCGACGATGCGTTGCGTAGAGGTAAAGAATATAGTTCGAAGGATCGACGCCCTGGAACACATGCTCGGCCGCCTGTTGCTCGAGTTTGTCGAGGTCTGTCGCGGGACCGGTGAAGGTTGCGGCATTTGCCCCGTCAAGCGCGACGGTCAGCGCGATCTTCCCATCGCCGATATCCCGCAGATTGCCGTCAAGATGCCGCTCGTGGCCGAGCCATGACCGCAGATAACGCGATACTTCGCCCAGCGAGATGCCCGTATCGGGAATTTCGACCTTGATCTCTTCGTCGCGGTCTAGGCGCACGTCCTTGGAGTGTGCGATCGAATTCTCGTTCGCGACGTCGCGCACCGCGGCGATGCGTTGCGTCAGGTCTTCGGCGACGACATCGCTCGCCATCCCGGCTTGCGCAAATTGCGGCGGCACGGAAAAGGAATCCACCACAAGCCCTTCCGCCCGGCTCGCGCTCCACACAGCGGCGCCAATGGCAACCACGACCGCTGCGCCGATCACGACAAGCACGATCTGCATCGCCCCGCGCATCTGATCGTTGAAGCGCCGCCATCTGAGATGCGAAACTTCGTAGGCGTCGAGCTTCTGCAGATTCTCGTTCTGCAGGCGGACGTTTTCCATCCAGAGATCGGCAAGGCGGCTTTGCTTGCGCAGATATTCGCGGGCTTCCTCCGTGGCGCCCGCCGCACCGAATGCGGCCGTCAGCGCCGCGGCATCGGTCCCTGCGCTCGCGCTGTTCGCCGCGCGCGATTTGTCGAATTCATCCTCAGCCATGCCAGCCGCTCATGCGCGCGAGTTCCACTTTTTCCGCCGACGTAAGATCGAGTGTCGAGGCAATGGCGAATTGTTTTTGTGCACCCGCCTTGTCGCCGGTCCAGAGCAAGGCCTCGCCCCATTTCAGATGCAGGCGTCCCCAATTGGGCGCGTATTTGTCCCCTTCCTCGAATTTCGCGACCGCGAGGTCCGAGCGGTTCTTTGCGATCAGCGCTTCGCCCCACATCCCCAGCGGATCGGCGAAGTGCGGGCCTTTCTCGGTGGCGAGCGCGAATTTCGCGATGGCGCCGTCGAGATCGCCTTTCGCCAGCAACATCTGCCCCCAATCGGCATAGGCGAACGGAATGGATGGCGCCTGCTTCACAGCTTGCGCGAACCAGGCGGCCGCGCCGTCCCAATTTTTCTGCGCCGCCGCGATATTGCCGCGCATGCGCACGCAAAGATAGCAATCGCGCGGCGTCCGATCGATCAACGCCTGCGCTCCCGCGAAATCGCCGAGCCTGGCATCGGCATAAGCGATCCACGGCCAGGTCAGGACCGGCAGCAGCGGTTTCGCAGCGGGAGATCGCGCGGCCGGCAGGCGCCCGAGCGCGGTCAGATCGTCGCGCGCCGCTTTCCAATCGCCCAGCATCGCCGTGCGCAGGAACGAGGAGAGCGGCGGCACGTCGAAAGACGGGCTGCCGGCTGTCAATGCCATTGCCCCGGCTTCGAACGTCCCACCTTCGTCCAGACGCCGCGACGCCGCGATGTCGTGATCGCTCGCGAGGTCGGCACTCAGAAACATGTATGCGGCTTCCTGAGAATCGGAATAGTCCGGCAACGCGTGAAGCGATGGCGCGAGCGCCGCTGCGCCGTGGAAATCGCCAACCGCTTCGGCGACGATGATGCGGTCGCCGATCCGGTCGACGGCGACCGCATACGCCGCCAGCTCCTGCGCTTTGGGGCCGTCGAGCAGCGCGATCGCGCGTTCGTTGTCGTGCAGCGCCGCTTCGTCGTGCCCGAAAACGGCCTCTGCGCCCGCCAGGTTTCCCCAGACATGCGGCAGTTCCGGATCCAGCTCCGCGGCGATGCGCTGCTTTTCCAGGGCGCCTTCAAGGTCGCCGTTTTCCTGCAACAGGGTGCCCCAAAGCGAATAGGCCCAGGGCTTTTCCTCTGGTGGGCCGTTTTGCGCGAGCGCGCGCGTCGCGGCCTTCTCTTCCGCGGCCCGGTTCTGGCCATCCAGGAAGATGACATAACGATAGGGCTGGGTCTCGCCGTAGACGTGCTCGGCCGCCTCTGCCACGAGCCTGCCGATATCGGCGTCCTTGCCGGTAAAGGTTTGCGCCGCTTCGCTGCCGCTGCGCACGCTGAGCGCGAAACCGTCCGGCGTGCGCCAGACCTCGCCGCTGATCCGCGTTTCGTGGCCGAGCCAATCGGCGAGGTAGCGGTGGAATTCGCCGATGGAGACTCCCGTGTCGGGAATCTGCACCTTGATGTCGTCGCCCCAATTGTTGCGGAAGCTGCTGGCCTGCCGGATCGTGTCGGTATGGGCCTGCATCCAGGCGAGCCGGTCCTGAAGCTGGGTCGCGACCACCTGTCCGGTGAGTCCCTGCGCCGCCATGTCGGCCGGAACGTTGAACGCCTCGATGACGAGGCCGTCGTCACGCGCGGCACTCCACACCGCCGCGCCGATGATGATCGCGATCGCCGTCACCACCGCGGCCGCCGCCAGCTCGAAGCCGAGCTTCAGCACGTCGCTGACGTGATGCACGCGCAGGGACCAGTGACGGAGCTTGTCCTCGCGACGCAGATCGTCGGCCTGAAGCCGCGTGAGTACGATCTGTTCGTCCGCGAGGCGGCCCTGCTTTTCCAGGAATGCCGCAGCCCGCGGATCGAGCGGACCGGGGCTTCCCAGCGCCAAGGCAATGGCCGCCGGATCGACGTTTTCGCCGCCAGCGGTTCTCGGCCCCTGGCCGCCCGTTTCCTCGGTCACGCCGCCCCTCCCCAAACCGGAATAGAGCCAGATACAGGTGGCTGGGGCAATAATTCGCCCCTAGGGAATCCCGATCAGTTTGTGGGTCTGGAGGCTCAGGCGCCATTGTGGATGGGCGAGGCAATATTCGATTGCCGCGCGCGTGTTCGCGTCCCGCTCGGGACCGTCCATCGGCTGAAGGAAGAAATGGTCGAACATGAGGCCCGCGTAGCGTTCCGGTTCGCCGCGCGCCTGGGGATAGACGAGCTTCAATTCCTGACCCTGTTTCAGGACCAGCTCCGCATCGGCCTTCGAACTCATGCAAATCCATTCGATGCCGGCGGGCGGCAGAAGCGTGCCGTTGGTCTCGATGCCGATTTCGAAATCCGTGCGCATGCAGCGCCGCGATCGCCGCGTCGTCGAGCTGCAGCAGCGGCTCGCCGCCCGTGCACACGACATAGGGCTGCGCGCGCGACGCACGCGGCCATTTCGCCGCGACGGCGGAGGCGAGCGCGCTGGCGTCCGCGAACTTCCCTCCGCCGGGACCGTCGACGCCCACGAATTCCGTGTCGCAGAAGCGGCAGACGGCGCGCCCGCGGTCGCGCTCCAGCCCGCTCCACAGATTGCAGCCTGCGAAGCGCAGGAACACCGCCGCGCGCCCGGTGCGCGCGCCCTCGCCCTGCAGCGTGTAGTACATTTCCTTGACCGCGTAGCTCATCGCGCCATGTACCGCTCGTAACCGCGAGCGCGCAGATCGCAGGCCGGACATTCGCCGCAGCCGAAACCCCATGCGTGGCGGTGCGTGCGATCGCCCTCGTAACAGGTCACGGTTTCCTCGACGATCAGATCGACCAGCGCCTGGCCGCCCAGCGCCTCGGCCATAGCCCAGGTCGCCGCCTTGTCGAGCCGCATCAACGGCGTGTGGATGTAGAAGTGTCTGTCCATGCCCAGTTCGAGCGCATGGCCAACCGCCTTGATCGTTTCGTCGCGGCAATCGGGATAGCCGGAGAAATCGGTTTCGCACATGCCGCCCACCAGATGACGCGCGCCGCGCCGGTAGGCGAGCGCGGCCGCCGCCGTAAGGAACAGAATGTTGCGACCCGGCACGAAAGTCGTCGGCAAGCCGTTCTCGCCCATTTCGATCTCGACGGAATCCGTCAGCGCGCTGCCGCCGATGGCCTTCAGCATGTCGAGCGACAGCACATGATCTTCGCCGAGCTTGCCGTGCCAGTCGGGAAATTGCGTCCGCAACGCCGCCAGCACGCGCGGGCGCGCATCCAGTTCCGCGGCATGGCGCTGGCCGTAATCGAAGCCGACCGTTTCGACGGTGCCGAAACGCGCCAGCGCCCAGGCCAGACAGGCGGTCGAATCCTGCCCGCCGGAAAAGAGGACCAGAGCGGTTTCCTTGTCGTGCATGGCCTTTCCATACGCAAACGCGCGCGCCGGGCCAAGGGCGCTTGCGTTTGGCGGGAGCCTGCGACAGCCTGTCCCAAAACAACACCCGGGGATCGAACGCCTATGGCAGCCATCGCGTTGAGCGGAACGGGCCTGTTCACGCCCGCTTTGTCGATCTCGAACGAAGAACTCGTCGCATCGTTCAACGAATATGTGCGCCGTCACAACGACGCGCACGCCCCGGCCATCGCGGAAGGCCGCATCGCGGCACTTCAGCCCTCCAGCACCGAATTCGTGGTGAAAGCGTCCGGCATCAAGAACCGCTACGTGATGGACAAGCAAGGCATCCTCGATCCCGAGATCATGGCGCCGCGGCTGGCGGAACGTTCCAACGAGCAATTGTCGATCCTGGCCGAAATGGCGGTGGCGGCGGGGCGCGACGCGATCCGCGCGGCGGACCGCACGGCCGCCGATATCGACGGCGTGCTCATCGCCTGTTCCAATCTGCAGCGCGCCTATCCGGCCATCGCCATAGAAGTGCAGGACGCACTCGGCATCGACGGCTTCGCCTTCGACATGAATGTCGCCTGCTCGTCGGCGACGTTCGGCCTGCAGGCGGCGGCCGACATGATCGCGGCCGGACATGCGCGCGCGATCCTCGTCTGCAATCCGGAGATCTGCTCGGGCCATCTCAACTTCCGCGACCGCGACAGCCATTTCATCTTCGGCGACGTGGCGACCGCGTTCGTGGTCGAGCGCGCGGGCGAGGCGCACGGGTCGAATGCGTGGGAGATCGTCTCGACCAAACTCAAGACGAAATTCTCCAACAACATCCGCAACAATTTCGGCTTCCTGAACCGCGCCGCGCCCGAAGGCATCGGCACGCCCGACAAGCTGTTCGTGCAGGAGGGCAGGAAAGTGTTCAAGGACGTGGTCCCGATGGTTGCCGAGCTGATCGTGGCGCATCTGGAGGAGAACGGGATCGCGCCCGGGGCGCTCGAGCGGCTGTGGCTGCACCAGGCCAATCTCGGCATGAACGACCTGATCGCCCGGCGCGTGCTGGGCCGCGAGGCGACCCCCGTGGAAGCGCCCAATATCCTCGCCGAATACGCCAATACGAGCTCGGCCGGATCGATCATCGCATTCCACAAGTTCAGCGACGATTTGAAGCAAGGCGACCTTGGGCTCATATGTTCCTTCGGCGCTGGCTATTCCATGGGCAGTGTCATCGTTAAGAAGTCCGGCAAGACACGATAAAAACTTGCGTTTGGCGGCGCACTCCGACAGCTTAGTTTCATGGACACCAAGGGCTGGATTTCGTGACGCGCGTCGCCATCAGCGGGACGGGGCTCTACACGCCTCCGGACACCATCACCAATGCCGAGCTGATCACGGCCTATAACGAATTCGTGCGCCGCCACAACGCCGCGCATGCGGCCGAAATCGCGGCCGGGACGATGCACGCGCTCCTGAAATCCAGCGACGAATTCATCGTCAAGGCTTCCGGCATCAAGAAGCGTCACGTCATCGCGAAGGAGGGCATGCTCGACCCCGAGATCATGTGCCCCCGCCTGCCCGAGAGACCCACCGAACGGTTTCGGTCATGGCGGAAATCGGGATCAACGCCGCGCGCGATGCGCTGGCGGCGGCACACCGCACGCCGGCCGACATCGACGGCGTAATCGTCTCCGCCTCCGTCGTGCAACGCTACTATCCGCAGATCGCCATCGAAGTGCAGAATGAGCTCGGCATCAAGGGTTTCGGCTTCGATACTGCTGGCGGCCTGTTCGTCGGCTACCTTCGGCATTCAGACGGCCGCCGACATGATCGCGGCCGGCCATGCCCGCGCGATGCTCGTCGATCAATCCCGAAGTCTGCACCAGCCATCTCAACCTGCGCGACCGCGAGACGCATTTCATTTTCGGCGACGCGGCGACGGCCTGCGTGCTGGAGCCGGCCGCGCCGCCGACGGCGCCAATTCCTGGGACATCGTCGCCACGCGGCTCGAAGCCCAGTTCTCCAACAACATCCGCAACAATTTCGGGCCGATGAACCGCTTCGACCCGACGACCGTGGGCACGCCCGACAAGCTCATCACCCAAAAGGGCCGCAAGGTCTTCAAGGAAGTCGTGCCGATGGTGGTCGAGTTTCATGCTCAAGCATCTTGCGGACAACGGGATCGCACCCGACGATCTCAAGCGGCTCTGGCTGCATCAAGCCAATATCAACATGAACGATCTCATCGCAAGAAAGGTTCTGGGGCGCGAGCCCGGCCGCACGAAGCGCCGAACATCCTCGACGAATTCGGCAACACGAGTTCCGCGGGCTCCATCATCGCCTTTCACAAATACAGTGCCGACCTCCAGCCGGGCGACCTGGGCCATCTGTGCTCGTTCGGCGCCGGCTATACGGCGGGCAGCGTGATCCTCAAGAAGCGCGGCTGACAATCCGTCAACCATACTGCGGGCCGGGGTGGCGAGCCCGGCAAGCCGCATGCTAGCGTCCCCACACGCCGCCGAACCGAGCCCCCAGGTCGAATGAACCGTTCCCTGAAGAATCTTCCCTAACCGCCCGGCTTCCTTCCCTTTTTCCCGAGACCGACAGATCATGAATTTCCTGCACCAGATCCAGCCTCTCTATGTGCTCTCCGGCCTTGTCGTGGGCGGCCTCGTCGGCATGACCGGCGTGGGCGGCGGCTCGCTGATGACGCCGGTGCTGATCCTCCTGTTCGGCATCCATCCGGCCACGGCGGTCGGCACCGACCTTCTTCTACGCCGCGGCCACCAAGACGGGCGGCACGCTGGTCCACGGCTACAACCGGAACAATCGACTGGCGCGTGGTGGGCCGCCTTGCGCTCGGCAGCGTGCCGATGACGGCACTGACGCTGTTCACGCTTGCCGAACTCGATATCAGCGCGGCCGCCGCGCAGATCGCTCATCACCAAGGTTCTGGGCGTGGCGCTGTTCATCACCGCCATGTCGCTGATCTTCCGCAAGCCCATGATGCGCCTTTACGACCGGCGCGTCGGTGAGTTGCCGCCGGCGCTCGTCCGCAATCTGACGATCCTGACCGGCGCGGTGCTGGGCGTGCTGGTGTCGATCTCGTCGGTGGGCGCCGGCGCGATCGGCGTCACGGCGCTGATCCTGCTTTATCCGAAGATGCCGACGTCGCGCATCGTCGGCTCGGACATTGCGCACGCCGTGCCGCTCACCCTTGTCGCGGGCCTCGGGCATTGGGTCATCGGGCTCGATCGACTGGATGATCGTGGGTTCGCTGCTTGTCGGTTCGTTGCCCGGCATCGTCGCGGGCAGCATCCTGGCCTCGCGCGTGCCCGATACCGCCGTGCGGATCACGTTGGCGATGACGTTGCTGCTCGTCTGCGCGCGGTTCTGGCTTTACAAATAGAATCCCGGCGTCAATGCACGAGGAACAGCGGCAGTTCCGCGTGCGAGACCACATGCTTCGTCACGCCGCCCGAGAAAAGATGCCTGAGGTGGCTGTGGCCATAGCCGCCCAGCACCAATAATCCCGCACCGGCCGCGGAGGCCGCCGCGAGCAGCACCTCGCCCACGGGTTTGCCGCCGGCGTCGATGGCGCGATCGGCGGCCGCGAGCCCATGCAGCGACAGATATTCGCGAAGGTCGGCGCATTCCGCCGTGTCCGCGGCGCCGCGGCGCACGGAAAAAATCTCAACCGCTTCGGCCCGCACGAGATACGGCATCGCCGCGCTGACGGCATGCGCGCTTGCCGCACTTCCGTCCCAGGCGACCGCGACGCGGCGCGCGAAATCGCGCGGCGGCGCCAGCGCGCTCAACAGCACCGGCCGCCCTGTTTCCAGCAAGGTCGCTTCGAACGCCTCGGTCAGGCCGGGCTTGTCGCCTTCGTTGAGCGGCCCGAACACGATGAGATCGGCAAGCCGGCTCGCTTCCACCACGCGGTCGGCGAAATTGCCCTGCGTGTCGTGGAACGAGACGCTGGGCGCATCCTTGCGCGCGGGCGCGTCGAGCACCAGAACTCCGGCCGGGTCCGCTGCGAGGCGCAGCGACCGCTTCGCCTGCTCGGCCGCCTTGTCGGCCGCGTCCCTGGCCACCTCCACGATTTCCTGGACCATGACGCCCGAGACGCCCTCGCCGAAGAACGGCATCGCTTCGGCCGGGTCCGGCCGCACGAACAGCGCCACCACATGGGCGTTGAACGGCTTCGCCGCCGCGAACGCGCTTTCCAGCACGACCGCATCGCGCTTGCCGCCGGTCAACGGCGCCAGAATTTTCCGGACGGACATGGAGAGTCTCCTGCGGTTCGCGATGACTTCGATTTAAGAATAGTCAGTGCAACTTTCACCGCAATATAAACCCACCCTCCCCTTGAGGGAGGGTCGAATTGCGAAGCAATTCGGGGAGGGGCAAGCCTCAGAATTCCGTGGCCAGCCCCTCCCCGAAATTCTTCTTCTCGCTGACGCTCGAAGAATAATTTCGACCCTCCCTCAAGGGGGGGGTCAAGAAATAAGTGAGGTTTAGGAAATCTAAGCCCCCCTAAAACGGCCACCAGCCGTCGAGGCGGATGGGCCGGAGGATTCGGGGCCGCGCGAAATAGGTGAGCCGGTTGGCGACGCGGCGGTTGAAGGTGCCGCTAGGGAAGCCGCCGCTCGGGCGGCGCGCGCCGGCCTTCATGCCGGTCAGGACTTCGATGGCCTCGTCGACGGTTTCTACGGCATAGATCGCGAAGCGTCCCTTGCGGACCGCCTCGACGACATCGTCGCGCAGCATCAGGTTTACGCAATTGGCTTTTGGCACGATCACGCCGTTGCCTTTGGCGAAACCGCGCGCGGCGCAGACGTCATAAAAGCCTTCGATCTTTTCGTTGACGCCGCCGATGGGTTGGATGGCACCGTGCTGATTGATGGAGCCCGTGATGGCGATGCCCTGCTTCAGGGGCACGTCCGCGATCGACGACAGGATCGCGATCAGTTCGGCGGCCGATGCGCTGTCGCCGTCGATGGGGCCGTAGGATTGTTCGAACGCGACGCTCGCCGACAGCGACAGCGGCCGGTTCACCGAATAATGCCCGTTCAGATAACCCGACAGGATCTGGACGCCCTTGACGTGCGACGGCCCGCTGAATTCCGCCAACCGTTCGATGTCCGTCACGCGGCCGTTGCCGGGGCGCACCTGCGCGGTGATCCGCGCGGGCAGGCCGAAGGCAAATCCCGAGACGCTGAGGACGGTGATGCCGTTCACCTGGCCCGTCTTCGCGCCTTCGGTATCGATGAAGACGATGCCGCGCTTGACCAGTTCGTGCTCCAGCGCCTTCAATTTTCCGGCGCGGTCTTCCTTGCCGGCGATGGCGCGCGAAATGTCGTCCGCGGAGATCAGCGAGCGGCCGGATTCGCCCGCGAAATGATCGGCCTCGCGCATCAGGTCGGAGAGGCGGCCCGTGCACACGCTGATCTTCTCGGCGTCGCCCGCCAGCCGCGCGGCTTCGTCGATCATCCGCGCCGCGCCGCTGCGGTCGAGCTGTTTCAGCCCATCGGCGCGCGCCACGCCTGACAGGAGCCGCAACAGCGCGCCGCAATTGGCGTCGTCGCGGTCGGCGGAGGCGGAGAAATCGGCCTGCACCTTGAAGACGTCGGCGAAATCCGGATCGATCTCACGCAGGCGGTAGAACAGCCAGGGCTCGCCGAAGAGAACGATCTTCAGATCGAGCGGTACGGGCTCCGGCTGGATGGTGACGGTCGGGCTGCGGTCGAGAATTTCGGCGAGGTTCTCGATCTTGATCCGCGCCTCGCGCAAGGCGCGCTTCAGCGTTTCCCACGACACATCCTGTTGCAGCAATTCGAGCGCGTCGATCAGCAGGAATCCGCCATTGGCTTTATGCAACCCACCCGGGCGGATGAACATGAAATCGGTGATGATGGTGACGAGCAGCGGCACATGCTCGACCTTGCCCACGAGATGGGACAGCGACGGCAGGGCCAGCGAAACGACCGGCGCGCCTTTGGCGCCCGTGTTGTCGACCAGCAGATTGACTTCGTAGCGGTGGAACGGAACCTCGTCGCGCCGTTCGCCTTCGTCCTTGCCTTCGCGCGCCGCGGCCTGCAGTGCTTCGATATGGACCATCACGTCCTGGAATACGGTCTCGAGAAAGCCGTGCGCATCGCGATTGGTTTGGAAGCGCGCGGCGAGCGGCGTCATCAGTCGCCGCACTTCGGCCTCGCCCAGTTCGCGATCGAGGATGCGGACCCGCTCCATCGCCTTTTCGCGCAGGGCGCCCAGCGCCTCCATCGTCTTTTCCAGTTCCTCGCGCAGCGCGCGCGTGCGGTTGGTCAGGCGTTCGCGGTCGGCCTTGGGCAGGCGGCGATATTCGTCTTCGGACAGCGCCAGCCCTTCGCGCTGGGGGGCAAAATCGAAGCCGCCTTCGTCGCGTTCCACCAGCGCCAGGCCCTGCGCTTCGGCCTGGCTGCGCAGCTTGTCGAGCGCACCGTCGACCGCGCGGCGGAATTCGTCCTCGATGGCGCCCTTGCGGCGGCGATATTCCTCGCTGGTGAAGAGCTTCGGCATTGCGCCCTTCAGGGTCTCGACGAAGTCTCCCATCGCCGATTTGAAGATCGCGCCCTGCCCCGCCGGAAACCGCAAGGCGCGCGGCCGATGCGGCGCGGCGAAATTGTGGACGTAACACCAGTCGGGCGGCGCGGGCATCGCGGAGGCAATGCGCTCGAGCGCGCGCTTGACGGAGGTGTGCTTGCCGCTGCCCTGCGGGCCGGTGACGAAGATGTTGTAGCCGGGCTGGGCGATGCGGGCGCCGAACGCGATGGCGCGCATCGCGCGCGCCTGGCCGACGGGGGCGTCGGCATCGGAGAGATTGGCAGTGGTCTCGAACGGCAGGCGCGCCGGATCGGTCTTCAGGCACAGCCTTTCCGCGGGAAGCGGCTTCACCGTCATGCCCAACACCCCAAATTGGGCCGCCCGCGCTTCCGCTGGTGCCGCCCGCCGGTCCGTCCCTTGATGGGTTACTCAGTCCCTTGTGGGGTTACTATAGCAAGCCGCGCGCCACGCGACAGAGGAGGTCGCAACGACCCTGTGAATTAGGGTAAATCAGGGCCGCGACCTCCGGCCCGACCATGCCCAAAATCGAACCACGTGCCTGGCAGCGAATGCTCAGCGGCCGCCGCCTCGATCTCCTGAACCCCTCGCCGCTCGACGTGGAGATCGGGGACATCGCCCATGGGCTGGCCCGCGTGGCCCGCTGGAACGGCCAGACCAAAGGCGAGCATGCGTTTTCCGTGGCGCAACATTGCGTGCTGGTGGAGCGCATCGCGGCCGAGCTGCGTCCGGGGCTGGGACGCGAGGGGCGCCTGACCGCACTGCTGCACGACGCTCCCGAATATGTGATCGGCGACCTGATCAGTCCGTTCAAGGCGGCGGTGGGGCTCGACTACAAGGACTTCGAGTTGCGATTGCTGGCCGCCATTCATATCCGCTTCGGATTGCCGCCGCGGACGCCCGCGGATCTGGGCGCCGTCGTCAAGCGCGCGGACACCGTCGCGGCATTCTTCGAGGCGACGCAGCTTGCGGGTTTCGCGACCTCCGAGGCGCGCCGCTATTTCGGCGTGCCGGCACGGGGCGTGCGGACGCCGCGGCTGCTCCCGCTGGCCGTCGCCGACGCGCAAGCGCTGTTCCTCGACAGATTCCGGAAACTGGCCGCGTAAATTGGTATCTTTCGCTGCGCTTTACGAAGAATGTCATCCCCGGCCTTGCGCGAACGGAGTTCGCGCGAGGGGAAGGGGACCCAGGTCATCCCACATCTCGAATTTGCAAAATCAAAAGCTGTTGTTGGATGATTTTTTGAATGATTGCGCCGCGACTTCTCCACCTGGGTCCCCTTCCCCTCGCGATCCTGCCGGATCACGAGGCCGGGGATGACATGTTTGGGGAATTTAGCGCTTATGGGATCAAGCCCCGCCATGGTGAGGTGGAGAGAATAGCGCGCCAATCCAATCCGAAAACGCGCTAACTTCGCTCTTCAGGAGTTCCGTCCATGCCCATGATCCTCGTCACACCGCTTTCGGCGGTCGAGGACACGATCCGCCGCTACCGGCCGTCGCATCTGGCGACGCTGCTGTCGCCCGAACACATGATCGAGACGCCGGCGGGAATTGAAAGTGCGCGGCATTTGCGGCTGGGCGTGAACGACGTGGCGGAGGCGTGGGCCGGCGACGTGCCGCCGGACGAGCGCCACGTCGCCGAACTTCTCGCGTTCGGCCGCGGCTGGCAGGCCGACGCGCCGATGCTGGTGCATTGCTGGGCGGGCATCAGCCGCTCGACGGCCGCGGCGTTCATCCTCTTGTGCGACCGGCTGGGGCCGGGGTCGGAAACGCAAATTGCCCAAGGGTTGCGATACCGCGCGCCGCATGCGAATCCGAACCCGCTGCTGGTGCGCCTCGCCGACGACGCGCTCGGCCGCGGCGGGCGCATGGTCGAAGCCGTCCGCGCCATCGGCCAGGGCCGCATCGTGGCCGAAGGCGAAGTCGTCGAATTGCCGTTGGCGCCGGGCGAATTATGAGCTCAAGCACAACCCGGAACGTCGTTCGCATCGGCCTCAGCGCGGCCATCGTGTCCGTCGCGGAGGAAAGGCCGCGCGTGCTGGTGGTGCATCACGACAGAACGCCCGACGCCCTGCCCTTCGGTCCGTTCGATCCCCTGGGCCACCGCACATTGGAAAGCGGATTGCGCAGCTGGGTGAGCGAACAGACCCATCTCGATCTCGGCTATGCGGAGCAGCTCTACACCTTCGGCGATCGCGGACGCCATCTGGTGAAATCCGGCGAAGGACCGCGCCTCGTCTCCGTCGGCTATCTCGCATTGATGCGCGCGGCCGGCGAACTGAGGGCCCCCGACACGCAATGGCGCGACTGGTACGCCTATTTTCCCTGGGAGGATTGGCGCGCCGCCAAACCATCGATCATCGATGCCGCCATCGTGCCGGCGCTGAACGGCTTTGCCAAACGGGGCCCGACCTCGACCGATGCGGCGCGGCGGCGCGAGCGCGTCCGTCTCGCCTTCGGCCTCGAAGGTTTCGCCTGGGACGAAGAGCAGGTGCTCGAACGCTACGAGCTTCTCTATGAAGCCGGGCTCGTCGCGGAAGCGGCGCGCGACGGCCGCGCGGGGCCTGGCGAGCTGCCGCAGCTTCCCTCAGGCGTCAGCATGGTGTTCGACCACCGGCGCATCCTTGCGACCGCCATCGCGCGGCTGCGGGGAAAAATGAAATATCGCCCCGTCGTGTTCGAACTGATGCCGCCGAGCTTCACCCTGCTCGAACTGCAGCGATCCGTGGAAGCGATCTCCGGCGTCCGCCTCCACAAGCAGAATTTTCGCCGCCTTGTCGAAGATCAGGGCCTGGTCGAAGGCACGGGGAAATCGGTGCGCATCGCGCGCGGCCGGCCGGCGGAGTTGTTCCGCTTCCGCCGCGAAGTTCTGGGCGAGCGCCCCGCGCCCGGCGTGCGGCTCAGCCCTCGCCGCGGCACCGCATAAAGAAAAACCCCGCGGGCCGAAGCCCGCGGGGTTCTCGATTTCAACCGGCTGGATTAGAGAACGGTGTCGATCAGATTGACCGACGTTCCCCAACTCGCAACACCGGAACGCTGGCGATCGACCAGCGTCGAAGCGCCGTTGCTGTTCGTGTACACCTTCACGCCGACGAGCCACGTGTTGGCGCTGCCGCCGTGCGAGATGTCGGTGTAGGTATAGCCGCCATAGACGGAAATCGGCGTCGTTTCCGATACGAGCCATTCGGCGGTGATGCCGTAGTTCGTGATGTTGTCGCTGCTGCCGCCGCCGCCGAGACTGAAATAGTCGATCGTGCCGTTGAAGGCCAAATCCGGCATCGCATAAAGCACGACTTCGCCGCCGAAATAATCGGCCGATCCGCCGCTGTGGTCGTTGTCGCTGATGCCGCCGCCCTTGACGCCGACGGTGAACATCGGGCTCGCGAACCACTCGCCGAAGCCGCCATAGTTCGTGGCGTTCCCACTTCCGCTATGTTCGAACTGGATGTCGTTGTAGCCCACGGATGCGCCGATGCGGCCTTGCGCACACTGCCAGATGAGGGCGCCGTCGATGTTCCAGTCAGTCAGGCTGCCGCCGCCGTTTTCCGATGCATTGTTGTAGCCGCCATCGACTTCGACTTTCAGGCCCGACATTCCCAGACCGAACGCACCGGAGCCCGCCACGCTCCAATCGTTGACGTTGCCGCCGCCGCCGCTGATGTCGATGTTCGAATAATTGCCCTGCAACGTGCCGGCAAAATCGGCCAACGCCGGGGTGCACATCGCGCCCAGCGCCACAGCGCAGGCAGTACCAAGAATCTTCGCACGTAAGGACACGGTGACCTCCAGTTTTCTCGCTTTGCGGGCGTTGGTGCCCGTCTTCGACGCACCCTGATACCTGCGTCGGCATGGGATGGGACAGAGGGAAAATGGCGGACGCGGTGCTAAACCGAGCCGGCGTGACCGCATTGCAACAGGTCTTTCTAGGTTAACGAAATAGTAATGAATTCAAGGCTGTGGACAAGTTGAGCGTCAGAAGCCGAGCCCGATCAGCGCAGGCGGGGCGCCATCCCAATTCGTCGTGCCGTTGCGTTGATAATCCACCAGGGTCCCGCCCTGTCCGCCGCCGCCCAGATAGATCTTGAGCCCCAGCAGAAAGACGTTGGGACGATGCGCCAATTGGCTGTAGTCGGCGTAAGTGTAGCCAAGGGTCAGCGATACGGGAACTTCATGTATCGGCAAGTATTCGACCATGAATGTTCCATCGGCAAAACTTCTCTTGAAGGTGGAGACATCGGCATAATCGCCGCTGGCGCTGAGCGCGACATCCGCCAGGGGATAGAAAACCACGCCACCGCCGCCGTACCAGCCTTTGTCGTGGCCCTCTAAAAGACCGCCTCGCGTTTCCACGGTGAGGTCTGGAAGCGCGAAGAACTGCCCGAACAGGCCATAATTCTGGTAGCCGGAGCCGCTGTTGCCCGAGTTGGAATTCGTGACGGTCGTACCCGTCACGTTGACGCCGAAGCTCCCCGCATAGTCGCGCCAGAACGCGTCGCCGCCGTAAGACACGACGTCCGTGCGGGTATTCGCGGTCACGAATTCCAGCGCATCGTTGTTGAAATTGACCTGGACATTGAAGCCCGGATTGGCGGCGGTGAGGACAGCCGAGCCGCTGGCGGTCAGGTCGCTCGCGTGGTTGTCGGGCGTGAGGTAATCGGTCCAACCGAGCCCCAAAGTGCCGGCGATGGTCTGGGCGGCGGCCGGTCCGGCGCCGAGCGCCAGAAGGGTGGCGGCCACGGCGCCAATTGAGGCCGATCGCATCGGATTCTCCCCAGTTTCCCGTATCGCCCGGAAATTACATCATTTTTTTGGTTACTCCAACGCGTTTCGGGCGTTTTACCCGGAGCTGCCCAACATAAATCCTTGACCGATTTATGCTTATGAGTAGCATAAAGATCGGAGACCGGCCCCTTAAAGGCCGGCGTTTTCGTCCTATATATATGCTCAAGTAGAGCATTAAGGAGACGATGATGAGGGACGCAGAAACAACAGGGCATGGCGCGGAGCCGGCATACACGCCCGCCATCGCGCGCGCGACGCGCGGCCTCTACGGGAAAGTGTCGAAGGTCGTTCCCGAAATCGAATGGGCCGTGCATGCGCCCTATATCGCCGCCATCAACGAACTCAAGCGGCAGAAGAACGCGGTCATCCTGGGCCACAATTACATGACGCCCGAGATATTCCATTGCGTGGCGGATTTCGTGGGCGACTCCCTTCAGCTCGCGCGCGAGGCGGCGAAGACGGATGCCAAAGTGATCGTCCAGGCCGGCGTGCATTTCATGGCCGAGACCTCGAAGATCCTTTCGCCTGGCAAAACGGTGCTGATCCCCGATCCGCTGGCGGGCTGTTCGCTCGCCGCGTCGATCACGGGCGCCGACGTGCGTCTCCTGAAGCAGAAATATCCGGGCCTCCCCGTCGTCACCTATGTGAACACGTCGGCTGAGGTGAAAGCGGAAAGCGATGTGTGCTGCACGTCGTCGAATGCCGTCGCCGTGGTGGAGGACATCGCGCGCGAACGGGGCGTCGACACCGTGATCATGATTCCGGACGAATATCTGGCCCAGAACGTCGCCAAGCAGACGGCAGTGAAGATCATTGCGTGGAAAGGCCGCTGCGAAGTGCATGAGCGCTTCACGGCCGCCGACATCCGCGCCTATCGCGACGCCAATCCCGGCGTCGTGGTGCTGGCGCATCCGGAATGTTCGCCGGAGGTCGTGGCGGAAGCGGATTTCGCGGGCTCGACCTCGGCGATGATCGGCTTCGTGGACAGGAAACGTCCGCCGCGCGTGGTGATGGTCACCGAATGCTCGATGAGCGACAACGTGGCGGCCGAATTTCCCGACGTCGATTTCGTGCGGCCGTGCAATCTGTGCCCGCATATGAAGCGGATTACGCTGCCCAAGATTCTCCATTCACTCGAGACCATGACGGTGGAAGTGATCGTCGATCCCGAAATCGCCGCGCGCGCCAGGCGGGCGGTGGATCGCATGCTGGCCGTCGGCAAGCCGCAGCAGCGCGCGGCCGCGTGAACTCAAGATGTCGCGGCACGCCGACAATGTCATCGAGGCCAGGGGCGCATTGATCCTGGGCGCAGGCCTTGCCGGACTTTTCACCGCGCTCAAGCTGGCGCCGTTTCCCGCCCTCGTGCTGGCGGGCGCCCGTCCCGGCACCACGGGATCGAGCGTATGGGCGCAAGGGGGCATCGCGGCCGCCGTGGGCGCGGGCGACAGCTGGCAGTCCCATGCCGCCGACACGATCGCGGCCGGCGCGGGCCTCTGCGATCCCGCGATCGCCGAATTCGTGACGCGCGAGGCGTCCGCCCGCATCGGCGATCTCGTTCGCTACGGCGCGCCGTTCGACCGCGACGCCGATGGCAACCTCGCCGTCGGGCGCGAAGCGGCGCACTCCGCCGCGCGCATCGTTCATATTTCGGGCGACCGCGCCGGCGCCGAAATCACCCGCACGCTGGCGGAGCAGGCGCTCGCGGCGCGCTCGATTTCCGTGCTCGAAGGCTTTCACGCCGTCGAGCTCGCGATGGAGAGCGGCCGCGTCATCGGACTGTTCGCGCGTTACGGCAGCGGCACAGACGCGAAGCTTGTTTTGTTCCGTGCGCCCGCCGTGATTTTCGCGACCGGTGGGCTCGGCGCGCTCTATGCCGTGACGACCAATCCGCTGGAAACGCGCGGCGAAGGGCTCGGCATGGCGGCGCGGGCGGGTGCGCGCATCGCCGATCCCGAATTCGTGCAGTTCCATCCCACCGCCATCGCGGTAGGGCGCGATCCCGCGCCGCTCGCCACCGAAGCGTTGCGCGGCGAAGGCGCGATCCTCGTCGACGAAACCGGCCGGCGCTTCATGCCGTCCGTCCATGCCGCCGCGGAACTGGCGCCGCGCGACGTGGTCGCCCGCGCCATCCACCGCGAGATCGCGCATGGCCATCGCGTGTTTCTCGATTGCCGCGAGGCGGTGGGCGACGCCTTCGCCACGCATTTCCCCACCGTTTATGGCGCGTGCCGCGCCGCCGGCATCGATCCGGCGCGCGAGCCGATCCCGGTGGCGCCGGCCGCGCATTACCATATGGGCGGCATCGCCGGCGACGCGCGCGGCCGCACGTCGCTCGAAGGATTGTGGGCCGTGGGCGAATGCGCCGCGACGGGACTGCACGGCGCCAACCGGCTCGCGTCCAACTCGCTGCTGGAAGCACTGGTGTTCGGCGCGCGCGCGGCCGAAGACGTGGCCGCAAATGTCGCGCCCGTCGCGGGCCGCGGCCTGCCGCCTGCGCCTGCCCGTTTCGCCGCCGCGCCGCCGCCGCAGGCGCTGCGCGATGCGATGACCCGCTTTGTGGGCCTCGAACGCGACGCCGCAGGCCTCAGGCGCGCGCTCGGCGCCATCGCGGCGGTCGAACGTGCCAGCGGCGGCGAACCTGCCCTCCTCAACATGGTCGCGTCGGCGAAACTCGTGGCGGCGGCGGCGCTGGCGCGCCGCGAAAGTCGCGGCGGCCATTTCCGGACCGATCATCCGCAGACGGACGATCGCGCCTGCCGCACCTTCCTCACGCTGGCCGAGGCGGAACGCATCGCAGGGGCGGCCGAAGCTTCGAATTCACATGCGATCTGCAGCGCGCATTAGTCGGCACCCCCCACCCTATCCCTCCCCACGAGGGGGAGGGGACCTGTCGGTGGAAGCGTCGAGATGCGCAGCCTTTTCTTCACCTCCCCCTCGTGGGGAGGTCGGCCGCCGGAGCTTTCGCGAGCGAAAGCGAGGGCGGACGGGTGGGGGGCCGGCATGATACCCCTCGCACTCCCGTTCACGAACCCGCCGCACGCCCTTCTGATCGAGCCCATTGTGCGGCGCGCGCTGGAAGAGGATCTGGGCCGCGCCGGTGACCTGACGACCGATCTGATCGTGCCGGCCGGACAATCGGCGCGGGCCAAACTCGTCGCGCGCAAGGCCGGAACGATCTCCGGCCTGGTGGCGGCGCAATTCGCGTTCCGCCTGGTCGATCCACAATTTCAATTTTCGCCGGAAGCATCCGACGGCGCGAGCGCGGCTGCGGGTTCGACGCTGGCGACGGTCGAAGGTTCCGCGCGCGCGCTGTTGACGGCCGAGCGTGTCGCGCTGAATTTCCTGGGCCATCTTTCAGGCATCGCCACTGCCACGCGCGCGCTGGTGGACGCCGTGCAGGGGACCCGCGCGCGCATCGCCTGCACCCGAAAGACGACGCCCGGCCTGCGCGGTCTCGAAAAATACGCCGTGCGCTGCGGCGGCGGCTCCAATCACCGCTTCGGCCTCGACGATGCGATTCTGATCAAGGACAACCATATCGCGGCGGCGGGCGGCATTGGTCCCGCGGTCGCGCGCGTGCGCGCCGGCACCGGCCATATGATCAGAATCGAGCTCGAAGTCGATACGATTGCGCAACTCGAAGAGGCGCTGGCGCTTGGCGTCGACACGGTGCTCCTCGACAACATGGCGCCGGACGACCTCCGCCGCGCCGTCGCGCTCGCCAAAGGACGCGCCGTCCTCGAAGCGTCCGGCAACGTCACGCTGGCGACCGTGCGCGCCATTGCGGAGACCGGCGTCGACTACATTTCCTCGGGCGCCATCACGCATAGCGCGCCCAACCTCGACGTGGCGCTCGATTTCTGATTGCATGGCCGCCTGAAGCCGTTGGCGGGGGGATTCGCCGTGACGCTTCGTGCCATCGCGATTTTCCTGCTTGTGGGCGGCATGCTGTCGGCGTGCGCCGCGCCGCCGGTCGCCGTTCCGCCGCCGTCGCCCGCCGAGCTCCTTGCCGATGCGCAGGCGCAGGATTTCACCTGTCCGCGCACCGGCGCCGTCGCGGTCGATTTCGCGAAGATCGCAGCCGCGCCCCAACAATATACCGACAAATGCGTCCGCCTGCGCGGGCTCGCGAAATGGCATGCGCTCTATCTGGACGCCTCGACGATGGCGCCGGCGAAAACCGCCGCAAATGCGCACGCGGCGATCGGGCTCTACTGGATGAACGACGACGGCCTGCGCCGTCTCGATGGGGCGCCGCAATTCGTCGAGATCGTGGGCCGCGTTCGCGCCTGCGATGCGCGCAACAAACTCATGCAGGCGGCGGGCGCAACGGATAGTGCGGGCTCGTGCCAGACCGGCGCGATCGCGATTTTCGTCGTGCAATACCGCATATTCCCCACCGCCATGGACTAGCCTTCGCGAGACGCGGACATAACGCGGCGCAACGTCCTGCATTGCCTGTTCCGCGGCGGCCGTTACAGTGCGCGTGCCAACATATCCAACGGAGCAAGAAATGGACCTGCATTTGAAAGCCAAGAAGGCCGTCGTGCTGGGCGGAACGCGCGGCATCGGCCGCGCCATCGCGGAAACCCTAGCAGGCGAAGGCGCCGACGTCGCGATCTGCGCGCGCAATGCGGAGCAGGTGAAGGACACGGTCGCCGCGCTCAAGGACAGGGGCGTGAAGGCCGCGGGCGCGTCCGTCGACATCGCCGACGGCGCGGCGCTCAAGGCGTGGATCGACAAGGCCGGCAAGGAGCTCGGCGGCATCGACATCCTCGTCTCCAATGCGGGCGCGATGGCGCAAGGTCCCGGCGAAGCCGACTGGAATCTGAACTTCCGGCTCGACGTGCTGGGCGCCGTCAATGCGTTCGACGCCGCGCGGCCCTTTCTCGAGAAGGCCGCCGAAACGAATGGCGACGCGGCGTTCGTGATCATCTCGTCGGTATCGGCCGCGGAGTCCGACAATGCGAGTTCCTACGGCCCCATCAAGGCGGCGCTGATCCATCTGGCCAAGGGTCTCGCGCGGCAGCATGCCAAGCGCCATATCCGCACCAATGTCGTCTCGCCCGGCACGGTCTATTTCCCGGGCGGCGTGTGGGCGACGGTGGAGGCCAACGCGCCCGCCTATTTCAAGCAGGCGCTCGAACGCAATCCCACGGGCCGCATGGCGACGGCGCAGGAGATCGCGAATGCCGCGGTGTTCCTCGCAAGCCCCGCATCGTCGTTCACCACGGGCGTCAATCTCCTCGTCGACGGCGCCATCTCGCGCCGGGTGAATTTTTAGGGGCGCATGCTCGTCGTGACTCTGCGAAAAATCGCTCTGGTCTTTTAATCTGGGAAGGAACGGCAATGGCAGGCAAGGCGCGTGGGCGCAAATCGATTTTCATCACGGGGGCGGCGAGCGGCATGGGCCGCGAAACGGCGAAGCTGTTCGCGAGCCAGGGCTGGTTCGTGGGCGCGCTCGACGTGAACATGGAAGGCCTGCAGACGCTCGAGCAGGAAATCGGCGCCGACAATTGCCTCATCCGCAAGCTCGACGTGACCTCGAAAGCAGATTTCGACGGCGCGATCGCGGGTTTCGCGGAGGAAACCGGCGGCACGCTCGATCTCCTGTTCAGCAATGCCGGCATCGGCGAGAGCGGCTGGTTCGAAGACGTGCCCTATGAGGCGGCGCTGCGCGTGATCCAGGTCAATCTGATCGGCGTGGTGACGAGCGTTTATGCGGCGCTGCCGCTGCTCAAGGCCACGCCCAATTCGCTGTGCTTCATCACGTCGTCGTCTTCGGCGACCTATGGCATGCCGCGCATCGCCGTCTATTCGGCGACCAAGCACGGCGTGAAGGGGCTGACCGAAGCGCTGTCGGTCGAATTCGCGCGCCACGGCGTGCGCGTCGCCGACGTGTTGCCCGGCCTGATCGACACCAACATCCTGCGCGCCACGCCCAACCGTTCGGGCGACCGCCCCAAGCCGACCGAGGACGAGTTCTACGCGCAGGCGCCGAAGAAAGGCGCGTTCCGCCTGATGCCCGCGGACTCCGTCGCCAAGGTCGTGTGGCAGGCCTACCAGAGCGACAAATTGCACTGGTACGTGCCCGACGAGATCGCGTGGATCGACCGCATCAAGGGCTTTGCCCCGAGCTTCATGCGCAACCAGATCGCGAAGCGCATCGGCGGCATATTCGGGCCGGAGAAACAGCCCGCCAAGTGAAAATCAGCTCGCGCCGGTATGGGCCAGGGGACGGTAGAAGATGTGATTGCCGATCTGGACCGTGCGGGCCATCGTGTCCGCCCAGCTTGGCTGCACATAGACCGCGTGGAACGAGGTTGCGCCGTCCGTGATGTTGCCCAGCAGCGCGCGGCCCGCCACGATCCTGGCCGCCAGGCGCCGCGCCTGGAGCCAGACGCCCCAGCTCTTGGCATGGCGCGTTGCGCCGTCGCAGGTGAACGAGAACTGGCAGCCCGACGCGAGATGCGAGCCTTCATAGACCACGCCGCAGACGGTGCCGGGATAGCCCGCGGCCCGCATGCGGTGGAACACCACTTCGGCCACGGCCTCCTGGCCTGCGACGCCTTCGCCGCGGGCCTCGTAATACATCGCGTCCGCCAGGCAGCGTTCGTCGGCGCGTATTTTCACCATCGCGACTTCGGCGGCCGACGGCGCGACCGCGAACGGCTTCAGGGCGGCCGCCACCGCGGGCGCCCGCATCGCGGTCTGCGACCGGAATCCGGGTCGCCACGGGCGATTGCTCCGTAGACGGATTATATGCCGCGCTGGCGCCGGCGCTCGCCAGCATCAACAGGGCCGCTCCCGCGAGCGCGCAATCGGCGCGCCGCAACGCATCGTGCATTTTTTTCGTCATCAGGACTTCGACACTCTTTCGGATCGCGGTTTCGAATTATTTCCAGCAATCGTGTTCCGAACGTATCCGCCTCCCCAAGCGGTCGGGCCTTCTGCCTGCGAAAATCCGAATCGTCAAATCACGAAATGATTAATGGTGACGCGGCGTCACGGAACCCATGAAAATCCAGCGTTTCCCTGTGTCGTCCGTATACGGAATATAAGAATGATTAAAAAATCGACATTCGAAATATAAGAACGAAAGGGAACGTTTTGACACGTCGCGTTGCAAATCCGCACGCGCGACTCGGGAACGATCAATCGATTTCGCGGATGTTTTCGAGCGCGGCCTGCGCCGCCGCGAGCCGCGCGATCGGCACGCGGAACGGCGAACACGAGACATAATCGAGCGCCGTCTCGTGGCAGAAACGGATCGAATCCGGATCGCCGCCATGCTCGCCGCAGATGCCGAGCTTGAGTTTGGCGCGCACCGCGCGGCCCCGTTCGGCGGCGATCTTCACCAATTCGCCCACGCCGTCCCGATCGATGGTGACGAACGGATCGCGCGCGATCAGCCCCTTGTCGAGATATTCGGTGAGGAAGGTGCCCGCATCGTCGCGGCTCAATCCCAGCGTCGTCTGCGTCAGGTCGTTGGTGCCGAACGAGAAGAATTCGGCTGATTGGGCGATTTCGCCCGCCCGCAGCGCCGCGCGGGGCAATTCGATCATGGTGCCCGATGAGATAGGCCGGCGCCCGGCCCCATTCCGACGCGATCGTGGCCGCCACGGCGTCGATGCGCGCCTTCAGCATGTCGAACTCGCTCCGGAAGCCCACCAGCGGGATCATGATTTCGAGCTGAACCGGCTTGCCGCCTTCGGCTTCCACATTCAACGCCGCTTCGAGAATGGCACGCGCCTGCATCTCGTAGATTTCGGGATAGGTGATGCCCAGCCGGCAGCCGCGATGGCCCAGCATGGGATTGGATTCGTGGAGCGCAGATCGCCCGCTGGCGCAGTTTCGCGGGATCGCCGCCCGCCGCGCGCGCGACTTCGGCGATCTCCTCGTCCTTGTGCGGCAGGAATTCGTGCAGCGGCGGATCGAGCAGGCGGATGGTGACGGGCAGACCCTCCATCGCCTTGAAGATCGCTTCGAAATCGCCCCGCTGCATGGGCAGCAGTTTCGCCAGCGCCGCTTTGCGGTCTTCCAGCGCGTCGGCCAGGATCATCCGGCGCACGGCCACGATGCGGTCGGCCTCGAAGAACATGTGTTCGGTGCGGCAGAGGCCGATGCCTTCCGCGCCGAAGCGGCGCGCGGCCGCCGCATCGCCCGGCGTGTCGGCGTTCGCTCGGACCTTCAGTGTACGGATCGAATCGGCCCAGCCCATCAGCGTGGAGAAATCGCCGGTCAGCTCGGGCTCGCGCATCGGCACGCTGCCCTGGAAGACCTGGCCCGTGCTGCCGTCGATGGTGACGATATCGCCGCGTTTGAGCGTGACGCCGCCCGCGGTCATCGTGCCCTTCGCGGCGTCGATCTTGATGGTGCCCGCGCCCGACACGCAGGGCCGGCCCATGCCGCGCGCCACCACGGCGGCGTGGCTCGTCATCCCGCCCCGCGCGGTGAGAATTCCTTTCGCCGCATGCATGCCGTGGATGTCTTCGGGGCTGGTTTCGGTGCGGACCAGGATCACGTCGCGCCCGTCGGCGGCGAGCTTCTCGGCTTCGTCGGCGGTGAACGCGACTTCCCCGGTGGCCGCGCCCGGCGAAGCGGCGAGCCCGGTCGCGATGCACTCCTTCGGCGCATTGGGATCGAGCGTGGGATGGAGCAATTGATCGAGCGCGGCCGGATCGACGCGCGCCACCGCCGCGCGCTTGTCGATGACGCCTTCGCCCACCATGTCGACGGCGATCTTCAGCGCCGCCTCGGCCGTGCGCTTGCCGGAGCGGGTCTGCAGCATGAAGAGCTTGCCGTCCTGCACCGTGAATTCCACGTCCTGCATGTCGCGGTAATGCGCTTCGAGGCTTTGCGCGATGCGGTTGAGTTCGGCGAACGCGGCCGGCATCGCCTCTTCCATCGACGGCTTTTTCCCTGCGCTACGCTCGCGCACGATCTTCGAGATGGGCTGCGGCGTGCGGATGCCCGCGACCACGTCTTCGCCTTGCGCGTTCACGAGGAATTCGCCGTAGAGCAATTTCTCGCCGGTGGCGGGATCGCGGGTAAACGCGACGCCCGTGGCGCTCGTCTCGCCGCGATTGCCGAACACCATCGCCTGCACGTTGACGGCGGTGCCCCAATCTTCGGGGATGTTGTTGAGCTTGCGATAGGTTTTGGCGCGCTGGCTCTGCCAGGAGCCGAACACGGCGCCGATCGCGCCCCACAACTGCTCGTGCACGTCGTCCGGGAACGGCCGGCCCAGCTGCTTCTTCACTTCGTCCTTGAACAGACCGGCGATGCGCTTCAGATCGGCGGCATCGAGATCGGTGTCGAGTTCGACGCCCTTCGTTTCCTTCTCGGTCTCGATGATCTCCTCGAACAGCGCATGCTCCACGCCGAGCACGACATTGGCGTACATCTGGATGAAGCGGCGATAGGAATCATAGGCGAAGCGGGGATTGCCGGAGAGATTCGCGAGCCCCTCGGCGGTCGCCGGATTGAGGCCGAGATTGAGCACGGTGTCCATCATGCCCGGCATGGAGACGCGCGCGCCCGAGCGCACGGAAACGAGCAGCGGCCGCGCCGCATCGCCCAGCTTTCCATCCGCGAGATCGCCCACGCGCGCCAGCGCCGCCTCGACCGCCGGCTTCAGATCGGCCGGATAGGATTGTTTGTTGGCATAATACTGCGTGCACAGCTCGGTCGTGATCGTGAAGCCGGGCGGCACGGGCAGCCCGAGATTGCTCATCTCGGCCAGGTTCGCGCCCTTGCCGCCGAGCAGATTCTTCATCTCCGCCCGCCCCTCCGCCGCGCCGTCCCCGAAGCTGTAAACCCATTTCGTCATGCGATTTGCCTGCGCAAGTATCAAACAACTTTGTCATGGCCCGCAAATGCGGGCCACCCAGGTGGAGCGCTACGGCGCCCGATAACAAACCTCGACCAAACTTGTCATGGCCCGCGACTGCGGGCCACCCAGGTGAAACGTCCCAACTGTCGCAGAAGACGCTCCGGCGAGGCGTAAATTGCACCATATGAGCAAGCGTCAACTGGGTGGCCCGCAGTCGCGGGCCATGACAATTGGGAAGTGGGTGAGTGCGCGCTCACCCCTCGATCTTCGAAAAATCGGCGACCAGATGCAGCGTCGAACGCAGGCGCGACAGCAACAGCAAACGGTTGCGCCGCAGTTCCGGTTCCGGCGCGTTGACCGTGACTTTCTCGAAGAACGCATCGACCGGCGCGCGCAGCTTCGCCATCACGCCCATGGCCTCGACAAAATGCTCGGCTTTGATCTCGCTCGCGATGCGCGGCTCGGCTTCGGTCAGCGCTGCGGCGAGTGCCTTCTCTTCGGACACAGCCAACAGCTTCGCATCCGGCGCGCCGTCGTAAGCCACTTTATCTTTTTTTTCTTCGGCCTTCAGGATATTCGCCGCCCGCCGATACGCGACCAATAAATTCGTACCGTCGTCGGTCTTGAGGAATGTCTGTAGCGCCATGACCCTGTCGATGAGTCGCACAAGATCGTCCTCAATGCCAAGCGAGAACACCGCGTCGATAAGATCGTAGCGTATGCCTCTGTCGCGGAGTGCAACTTTGAGACGGTCCGAAAAGAAAGCTAGTAATTGTTTGCGCGTAACAGCTAGACGCTTGATCGCGCCCATGATCATTACGCGCTCTTTAGGTTCAATTGCTACATCAAAGAAGCTCTGGAACATTTCGGGTTTGAGATCGATATCTGCCACTTTAGACGCGTGCGCCATTGCCCCGATGACATCCTCGCGACGTGCATGTACTGCGGCAATAATTTTTGCGCCTATCGAGGCCGCAAATATTGGAGTGAGCGGAAGGCGTGACCTAGTCCCCAACACCTGCTTGATCACTCCGAGTGCAGCACGGCGAAGACCGTAAGGATCGCCCGATCCTGTCGGTCTCTCGTCAATAAAGAAGAATTGCGAAAGGAGATCGAGTTTGTCCGCTAGCGCAACAGCGACGGTCACGCGCGCCGTCGGCACCTCATCATTTGGGCCAACCGGCTTATAGTGATCGCGGATTGCGTCGGCGATATCAGAATCTTCGCCATCGTTGAGCGCATAGTAACTACCCACCACTCCCTGAAGTTCAGGAAATTCACCAACCACGCCGACCGTCAGATCTGCCTTGCACAATCGCGCCGCGCGTTTAGCTCGTGCCGGAACGGCGCCGACTTTGGCCGCGATGTCGCCCGCCAGCGCCTCAATGCGCTCCACCCTCTCATATTGCGTGCCCAGCTTGGCGTGGAAGACAACCTTCTTGAGATCGTCCACCCGGCTTTCGAGCGTGCGTTTGCGGTCCTGGTCCCAGAAGAATTTCGCGTCCGACAGCCGGGCGCGCAGCACGCGTTCGTTGCCGGCGACGATCTCCTTGCCGCCGTCGCGCCCGATCATGTTGGAGACGACCGCAAACCGGTTGGCGAGTTTGCCGGTTTTAGGATCGCGCAGCGCAAAATATTTCTGGTGCGTGCGCATGGAGGTGCGCAGGATTTCCGGCGGCAGGTCCATGAACGAATCTTCGATCCGCCCCACCAGCACGACCGGCCATTCGGCGAGGCCCGCCACTTCGTCCAGCAGCCCCTCGTCCTCGACCAGATCGAGGCCAAGCGCGAACGCGGTCTGCTTCGCTTCGTGAAGGATGCGCGCCTTGCGCTCCGCCGCATCGAGGATCACATGCGCGTCATGCAGCTTCTTCTGGTAATCGTCGAAGCGCCGCATCTCGATGGGGCCGTGCGACAGGAAGCGGTGACCGAAAGTGACATTGCCGCTTTTCACGCCGGCGAATTCAAACGGCGCCACTTCGCCGTCGAAGGTGCAGACGATGGCGTGCAGCGGCCGCACCCAGCGCAAGGACCCGCGCGCTTCGCCCGCCTCGCCGGCCCACGCCTCGTAAGGCCAGCGCATGGATTTGGGCCAGGGCAGCTTGGCGATCGTCTCGGGCAGAATCTCCGCGAGAACCTCCGCCGTGGGCCGGCCGTTACGCGCGATCACCGCCACGTAGAATTCGCCCTTGGCATCGGATTGTTTGGCGCATTGTTCGAGGGTCACGCCGGCCGAGCGCAGGAAGCCTTCGATGGCTTTTTCCGGCGCGCCCACGCGCGGCCCCTTGCGCTCCTCGCGCACGTCCGGCTGCTTCGCGGGCAGGCCCGGGATCGCAAGCGTGAGGCGGCGCGGCCCGGAAAACGATTTCGCGCCTTCGAACAGCAGCCCGCGATCCGACAGCGCGCCCACGACCAGCCGCTCCAGATCCTTCGCCGCGGCTTCCTGCATCCGCGCGGGGATTTCTTCGGAGAACAATTCGAGCAGAAGATCGGGCATGTCAGCGGGCCCCCTCCGACGAACCGCTAACGCGGTTCGCCACCTCCCCCACAAGCGGGGGAGGTGGAGCGCGTCCGAGCTCCTGTCCTCCTCCTCCCCCGCGAGCGGGGGAGGTGCTGAGCGAAGCGAAGCAGAGGGGGGACTTTCGCCGAACCATCACCCGTACCTCGGCTTGTAATCGCCCATGGGGCTCGAGAGCCAGGCTTCGCAGCAGGCCTTCGCCAGCGTGCGCACGCGCGCGATATAGGCGGCGCGCTCCGTCACGCTGATCACGCCGCGGGCATCGAGCAGATTGAAGCAATGGCTCGCCTTGATGCACTGGTCGTAGGCCGGCAGCGCGAGCTTCGCATTGAGCAGCGACCTGCATTCCGTCTCCGCGTCTTCGAAATGCCGCGACAGGATCGCCGTGTCGGCAAATTCGAAATTGAAGGCGGAGAATTCGCGCTCGGATTGATGGAACACTTCGCCGTAACGGAAGCGCTCGTTGAACGCGAGGTCGTAGACGAACTCCACGTCCTGCACATACATCGCCAGCCGCTCGAGCCCATAGGTGATCTCGGCCGACACCGGATCGCAATCGAAGCCGCCCACCTGCTGGAAATAGGTGAACTGGGAAATCTCCATCCCGTCGCACCACACTTCCCAGCCGAGCCCCCAGGCGCCGAGCGTGGGGCTCTCCCAATCGTCCTCCACGAAGCGCAGATCGTGCAGGGTGGGATCGATGCCGATCGCCTCCAGGCTCTTCAGGTAAAGTTCGAGCACGTCCTTCGGCGCCGGCTTCAGGATCGCCTGCATCTGGTAATAATGCTGCAACCGGTTGGGGTTCTCGCCATAGCGCCCGTCGCTGGGCCGGCGCGACGGCTGCACATAGACGGCGCGCCACGGCTTCGGTCCCAGCGCGCGCAAGGTGGTGGCGGGATGAAAGGTGCCCGCGCCCATCTCGACGTCATAGGGCTGCAGGATCACGCAGCCCTGCCCCGCCCAATAGGTCTGAAGCGTCAGGATAAGGTCCTGGAAAGTGCGGGCCTTGGGCACGATTCGGGCGTCCATTTGCGGCGGCCGGGGACCCTACAGGCGAGGATTTGCCGGGGCAAGCGAAGCACCATCCCGCAGGATCGCGTCGGCTTCGGGTGTGTAGCTTCCGTCGGCTTCATGCAGCACGAGGCCGGGCCGGAGCGCGAGCGGCGCGCGCGATCCCTTCCGTGCCTGCACGATGATCCTCTTCGCGGGTTCGCCGGCGCGGGGCCAGAGCGGAATGATCGCGATGCCCTGCTCCGGCAATGCGGCAAGCGCTTCGGCCATCCGGTCGGCGCGGAGGATCGCGGTGAATGTTCCGCCGGACACGACGCGCTTCAGGCCGGCGGCGAGCCAGTCGCCGAGCCGCCCCTGGTCGCGCAGCGCTGTGTCGCGGCCGGAATCCGGCGAGATTTCGCCGTCGTCGCCGTGAAACGGCGGATTGGAGAACACATGCGCGAAGCTGCGCTTGAATTCGTCCGAGACCGCCAGCGCATCGCCCGCGACGAACCGGACGCAGGCGCTCATTCCATTGGCCAGAGCGTTATCGTTCGCGAGCGCGACCAGCGCAGAAACGATTTCAATGCCGGTGATCGCGCAATCCGCCACGCGCGCCGCAAGACACAGGCTCGCCGCACCCGCGCCCGCGCCCAGCTCCAGGACATCGTCGCGCGCCCCGGCGGGAACGGCAGCCGCCAGCATCACCGCATCGAGCCCGGAGCGGAAACCGCGCGCCGGCTGGCGCACGATCACGCGCCCGCCCAGAAACCTGTCGTCGGTAAATTCGCTCACGCCTCGCGCGTGCCGTCGCGCAGGCCGTCCTCGAGCAGAAGCTCGGCGCGCGCAAAATCCTCGTCCGCCACCATCAGCCGGCGCGGCAAAATGCCCAGACTGCCGTCCATCACGCTCATGTGTCCGTCGAATACCACGGCCTCGATCCGCGCATCCTTCAGAAGCACCTCCGCGAAATTGAGGAGCACGGCGTTGTTTGTCTTCAGGACCTCGCGCATGGGTCTTCCTGCCACACTCCCTGGCCCTCCGGCCGGCCGCCGGGCGCCGCCCGGCCCGCTCGCCTTGACCCGCCTTGCGAGCCATTCTTAATGTCGCAGGAACCGGGTACAACCGGCAAGCCAGCATATGAGAGCGCGCGTATGTTCACCGCCGAGGCCGCCGCACCGGACATGGGCTATTCGCCCATCGACCAGCTGCATGCGCTGGTGGCGGACGACATGGCGGCCGTGGACCGGCTGATCCACGAGCGGGTGGGCAGCACCGTGGCGCTGATCCCGGACCTCGCGCGGCACCTGATCGATTCGGGCGGCAAGCGGCTCCGGCCGCTGCTCACGCTGGGCGCGGCGCGGCTGTGCGGCGCGCGCGATGCCCAGCACGTCAAGCTCGCCGCCGCCGTCGAGTTCATCCACACCGCAACGCTCCTGCACGACGATGTGGTCGACGCGAGCTCGCTCCGGCGCGGCAAGACCGCGGCCAATATCGTGTGGGGCAACAAGCCCAGCATCCTCGTGGGCGATTTCCTGTTCAGCCGCGCGTTCCAGCTGATGGTCGAGACGGGCAGCGTGCGCGTGCTCGATATACTCGCGTCCGCCTCCGCCGTGATCGCCGAAGGCGAAGTGATGCAGCTCAAATCGGCGAACAATCTCGCCGTCACGGAAGCCGATTATCTGAAGGTCGTCAGCGCCAAGACCGCGGCGCTGTTCGCCGCCGCTGCCGAAGCGGGCGCCAGTCTCGCCACGAATTCGGCCGAGTGGATCGCGGCCTTGCGGAATTACGGCCACAATCTCGGAATCGCCTTCCAGCTGGTCGACGACGCGCTCGATTATTCGGGCCGCCAGGCACAGATGGGCAAATCCGTGGGCGACGATTTCCGCGAGGCGAAGGTGACCTTGCCCGTCATCGTCGCCTATGAGCGCGCCGACGAGGAGGCGCGGCGCTTCTGGCGGCGCACGATCGAAGTGGGCCCGCAGCAGGATGCCGATCTCAAGCGCGCCGTCGCCTATGTGGAGGACTCGGGCGCCATCCGCGAAACCCACACGCTGGCGCGCCGCTACGCCGACCGCGCCATCCGCGCGCTCACACCGCTCCCCGCCAATGAATTGCGCGAAGCTCTCGAAGCGATCGCGGAGTTCTGCGTGGGCCGGGGGTATTGAGCGGTGAAGGTTCGCTCACGCGAGAAATGACTTCACCCTCCCCTTGAGGGAGGGTCGAAATTCTTCGTTGAGCGACAGCGAATAAGAAGAATTTCGGGGAGGGGCTAGCCACGAAATTCTGAGACTTGCCCCTCCCCGAATTGCTTCGCAATTCGACCCTCCCTCAACCCGCCTACGCTGAAGCTTCGGCGGGTTCGCGCGAAGTCCGACGAAGCCTTGGCGTAGCCGGACTCAAGGGCAGGGTGAGAATCCTTCGTCGACGAGAAATCGAATTGTTCTCATCGCTGCGTGGTTCGCCTATTGCAGGTCTCGCAATCGGTGTCGTCCTACAGCTTCACGCCTTTTTGCTTTTGCGTATTTTCGCTCGGGTACCCGCAGGCGCTTTTTTCTTCTTTTTGAGCTGATTGTACGTAATAGCGGCGCGGACGAGATTTTTCAGGGCGCGCTCGTTGATCTTATCGCCCTCGTACAAATCGATTGCCCGCCACACCTTGCCTCCGAAGCCCGCGTTGAAGATCTTGTCGGGATCCGGGAGGCTCGCGCCGTGGGAAAAGGTCAGCTTCACCTTGTCTTTGTGGGCATTGCCGACCGCGATGATTCCGTCGCGAGACCACACCGGGCTTCCCATCCACTTCCATTCCTCGACGATCTCGCGATCGGCTCCAAGGATGGCCTTGCGGACGCCGGCCAATTTTTTGCCGCGCCAGTCCGTGATTCTCGCGATTAGTCCGTCGATTTTTTCCGAGGGAGTCATGCGATCCTCATGCCTTGCCCGGCCAGCGCGCCAGCTGGGTGAGTTGAATGAGATTGCCGCAGGTGTCGTCCACCTGGGCGATGGTCGCACCGGTGACTTCGGTCGGCGGCATGGCGAACTCGCCGCCGCGTGCCTTGATGCGCTCGCAGTCGGCCTTGACGTCGTCGGTGGTGAAATTGACCGCCGTCTGGCGCTGCTGGAACATGGCCTGCTGGTAAGCCTTGGCGGCCGGGTTGTTGTTGAGCGCGAGCTGCAGCTCGGTTCCGTTCGGCTCGTCGGGCGAAGCCACGGTCAGCCAGCGATACGGCCCATTGGTGAAATCGGCCTTCTTGGTCAGCCCAAGCACTTCGGTGTAGAAGCGCAGAGCCTTGTCCTGGTTGTCCACATAGACGCTTGTCAATTTGATCTTCATGGCATTCCTCCGTTTGTCACATTCACCGTGCTATGAACAACGCACGGCCATGAATTGTTCCGGCAGATTCAATCCACTCGCGCCAGAACCTCCTCCAGGTTTCCCAGGAACTTCTGCCAGCCATACTTGGCGCCCTGGAAATTCTGCGGCCGATCCGGCCGGAAACCCGTCTGCTCCACGCGCAGATGGGTTCCCATGCTCGTTGGGGTGAGGGTCAAAGTGACCACCGTATTCACGCCCATCGTGCCCCACGTGTAGGACAGTTCCCTGTTCGGCTCGACGGCAAGGACTTCGCAGTCGATGACGCCATTCCAGTTGGGCACGGGGTCCCTTCGCAGGCTGAAACTGTGGCCCACGACAGGCTTGAAATCGTTTTTCATCAGCCACTCCTCGATCAGGTGCGGTTGCGTGAGCGCGCGCCAGATCTTTTCCGGCGGATAAGGGATCTCACGCTCGACAACGACGGAGAGCGTTTCGGTCGCGGGTTCGCTCATTGGTCCATCCTTCTGAGCAGATCTTCGAGGTGGTCGAACCGGCTTTGCCAGAAGCCGGTCATCTGGCTTGTCCAGTCGATCAGCGGGGCGAGCGCGCCGAGCTGCGCGCTGTAATGCGTCTGGCGGCCTTCGTGGCGGTCGCGCACCAGCCTCGCCTGCTTCAGGATCCCCAGATGCTTCGAGACCGCCGGTTGCGAGACACCGGAGCGAGCCGTCAGGGCGCCCACCGTCTGCTCGCCTTCGCGGCACAGCCGCTCGAAGATGCCCCGCCTTGTTGGATCGGCGAGCGTTCTAAAGAGCACATTGTGCACATTCGGCATTGGGATCGATAACCCGTTGGCTATTGATTGACGTATAACCGCAGAGCTATGTGTGAGTCAAGTGGGCAAGAAATGATTTCACCCCCCTTGAGTCCGGCTACGCCAAAGGGAGAGCGAGAATCATTCATCGATGACGATAGCCGGCTTAAAACGCAGGCTTCGGTTTGGGGTCCATCGCCTCGGTAGCCAAATCGCGAATTCTGTCCAGGAAAGAACCCGAGCGCAGGTATTGGAGATGGGCGGCAAATCTGTCCTCGGCGAGAACCTTTCTGCCAAGATTTGTTTCTTCCTCCCGCATGAGTTCCAGAACCCGTTTGTCCTCGTCCTTCTCCAACCAATAGCCGTGCTGCTCCAGGCAAAAATCCATTTCGAGGTCGTAGAGCCGGTATTGAAAACTTTGCATCGGCTTGGCGCACTGGGGGCATTTGCGGGTCGTGGGCGCGGAGCCGAGCATCAAGCTGCCCTTTTCATCGTCTCCGAAATCGAAGGCTTTGTCCTCAAGCTGCGCCAGTTCCTGGGAACTGAGCCACATCCCCTCGCAGGACGGACACATTTCCATCTCGACACCGTCGCGTTTCTTTTGCACCAGCTCGGCATCACAGTTCGGGCATTTCATGGAGCCTCCGTCATTTTGTTTTCGGCAGTTTGCCGGCTCAAATTCCGTCCGCCGGCAACATACGCGAATATCGCCTAAACTACGAGCTTGGCCGCGCCGATATCCCGTTGACGCAAGCCGCGCATGAAATTTTACCCTCCCCTCGAGGGAGGGTCGAAATTCTTCGTTGAGCGACAGCGAATTAGAAGAATTTCGAGGAGGGGCTAGCCACGGAATTCGGAGACTTGCCCCTCCCCGAATTGCTTCGCAATTCGACCCTCCCTCAATCCGCCTACGCTGAAGCTTCGGCGGATGAGGCGCATGGTCCGGCGAAGCCTTGGCGTAGCCGGACTCAAGGGGAGGGTGAAAACCGTTGCTTTGGTTCGCCGATGTCCCGCGCCGCAATCTGCGTCGCGCGGACCCACCAGTTGGGGTGGGTGATTTTCGCGGCGGCGGTTGCGGCCTGCGCCGGGTTTTCGAATATCCCGAAGCAGGTGGCGCCGCTGCCGGACATGCGCGCGAGCAGCGCGCCTTGCGACGACAGCGCGGCCAATGCGTCGCCGATCTTTGGCACGATTTCGCGGGCGGGCGTTTCGAGATCGTTGGCGGTCGCCATAAGATATTGAACCAGCGATGCGGCGGACGCGAACGCGCCGGTGGGCGGCGTCATGGCGGCCGGCACATTCGCTTTCAATCGCGCAAAGACATCCGTGGTCGAAACCGCGATGCCAGGATTGACCAGTACGAGATCGAGCGGGGGAAATTCGCCCAGTTCGGTCACGCGCTCGCCGCGGCCTTCCATCCAGGCCGGCTTCGACAGAAGGCAGACGGGAACGTCGGAGCCGAGACTTGCCGCGACGTCGTTCACCGTTTCGCCGGCCTCAATCCCCCACAGCGCACACAGCCCGCGCAATGTGGCGGCGGCGTCGGCCGATCCGCCGCCGAGGCCGGACGCGACCGGCAAATTCTTGACGAGGCCGATGCGCACATCCGGACTGCGGTTCGTGGCTGATGCCAAGGCGCGCGCGGCCTTGAACACGAGATTGTCCGGGCCGAGCAACTGTCTGGATGCAAACGGTCCCTCGACGCTCAACGCGAATCCGTCATTGCGCGCGAAGGTCAGTTCGTCGCCGACAGCCGCGAACACGACCAGGCTCTGAAGATCGTGATAGCCGTCCGGCCGCTTGCCGGCGACGCGAAGGGCGAGATTGATTTTCGCCGGAGCGAAGACGCCGACCGCGTCAGGACGGATCGCCGCCGGCATCGAGACCGTGTTCCAGCTTCGCTTCGAGCTTGGGCTTTTCGGCCGCATCCGGTCCGAAGGCGAGCGCATGGCTCCATTGGAAATGGGCGTCGAGCTTGCGCCCGACTTTCCAATAGGCGTCGCCCAGATGCTCGTTGATGGTGGAATCGCCCGGCACCAGCAGGATGGCGGCTTCCAGCGTCTTGGCCGCATCGTCGTAGCGGCCCAGCCGGTAATAGGCCCAGCCCACGCTGTCCACGATGTAGCCATCGAACGGGCTCAGCGCGCGCGCCTTTTCCAGCATCGCCAGCGCCTCCGGCAGGCGGCGGCCCTGATCGACCCAGCTATAGCCGAGATAGTTGAGCACCTGCGCCTGGTCGGGCGAGAGCTTGAGGGCGTGCTGCAGATCGGCCTCGGCGTCGTCCCAATGATTGGAGCGCTCTTCCGCCACCGCGCGCGCATAGAACAGCGGCCAGTCTTTGGCATCCACCTGACCGAGCAATTTGATCGCATGGTCGTAGGCGTCGGCGGCCAGGGGATATTTCTCGGCGTTGCGATAGGCGTCGCCCAACGCCGTCCACGCCGACAGATCGGTGGGCCGCGATTTCGTGATGTCCGTCAGCTCCGCGATCGCGTCGTCGTTGCGGTTGATGCGCGTGTCGTCGATGGCGACCTGGATCGCGGCGGCGGCTTTGTAGGGCGAGTCCGCATCGACGCTGCGATACATCGCGATCGCGTCGGCGAATTTGTCGAGCGCCTCGAAGCGGTCCGCCAGCACGATCTTGGCGAGATCGAGATGGGGCGACAGATAAAGCGACAGCCGCAGATAAAGAATCGCGATGTCGGCGTTGGTCTCGTCGGTCAGCGAGGCGGCGACGCCGAACAGCGCTTCCGCCGCGCCGTCGGCCGCCGTCGGCACGAGACGGTCGGGCTTGGTGCCGGCATCGAGCCGCGCCAGCGCGACTGGCGACGATGGGCGCCACGCTCAGATCGGTCGCGAGCTTCGTATAGAACGCGCGGGCATCGGCGGTGCGGCCGGCGCGCTCCAGGAAACGGCCATAGGCGTCCACGGTGCGCGGGCTCACGCCGGCTGCGAACGCTTCGCGATAGGAGGCTTCCGCTTCGTCGTTCTGCCCGGCCAGATCGAGCACCAGCGCGCGATGATACGACGCCAGCACTTCCGTGCCGCCTTGCGCGGGAACGAGCTTCAGATCGGTGAGCGCCGTCTTGGTGTCGCCCTCGCCCGCCGCGGCCCAGGCGTCGAGCAACGTCAGCGTCAATTCGGTGAACGGTCCCTTTGCGGATTGCGCGACCTGCGCGCGCGCGCCGGCGAAGTCGCCATGCTTGAACGCTTCGACGGCAAGCGTGCAGGCCGCGCCGCGCGGTTGTCGGGCTGTTGCGCGACCACCTGGCCGGCGAGCACGGCGGCCTCTTCCACGTCGCCATTGGCGGCGGTGTAGAGAAAAGCGTGGTCGAGCAAATCGGCGTTGCCGGGATCGCGCGCGAGGCCTTCGCGGAACAGTTGCGCCGCGTCCGGCAGATCGTGCTCGCTGGCGGCGAGCCGCGCCGAAAGATAATCGCCATAGGCCGCCGCGTCGGGCGCTCTCGCCGTCGAGCCGAGGGACGAAGGCGTCGTCACGCCAGCGCAGGCCGATAGCGCGAACGCCGCGGCGCACACGGCCGAAACCATCAGGAAGGAACGCATACGCAAGCTGGATAGCCTCTCACATGTTCGGATAGTTGGGGCCGCCGCCGCCCTCGGGTGTGACCCAATTGATGTTCTGTTCGGGGTCCTTGATGTCGCATGTCTTGCAGTGAACGCAGTTCTGCGCGTTGATCTGGAAGCGCGGTCCCGACGCTTCGTGCACAATCTCGTAAACGCCGGCCGGGCAATAACGCTGCGCGGGCTCGTCATATTCCGGCAGGTTGATACGGATCGGAATGGTCGGGTCCTTCAGCACCAGATGCACGGGCTGGTCTTCCTCGTGATTGGTGTTCGAAATGAACACGGAGGACAGCTTGTCGAAGCTTATCACACCGTCGGGCTTGGGATAGGCGATAGGCTTGCTCTTTGCCGCCAGCTTGAGCGTGGCGTAGTCGGGTTTGCCGTGGTGGAGCGTGCCCAACAGGCTGAAGCCGAAAAGCTGGTTCGTCCACATATCGATGCCGCCCAGCCCCATCGCCCATGACCGTTCCCAATTTGGACCATAGCGGCTTCACGTTGCGGACGCGCTTCAAGTCTTTGTAAACGTGGCTGCCGCGATAGGCGTCTTCATAGGTGTCGAGTTTGTCACCCTGGCGCGCCCTCGCCCAGCGCCGCGAAGGCCGCTTCCGCCGCCAGCATGCCCGTCTTCATCGCATTGTGGCTGCCTTTGATGCGCGGCACGTTCATGAACCCGGCCGCGCAGCCGACCAGCGCGCCGCCCGGGAACACCAGCTTGGGCACGGATTGGAGACCGCCCTTCCGTGATCGCGCGCGCGCCATAGGCGATCCGCTTGCCGCCTTCGAGATATTGCCGGATGCGGGGATGGGTCTTCACGCGCTGGAACTCGTCGAACGGCGAAAGATGGGGATTGGAATAATTGAGATGGACGACGAAACCCATCGAGCACAGGTTTTCGCCGAAATGATACATGAAGGAGCCGCCGCCGGTGCCGTTGTCGAGCGGCCAGCCCATCGTGTGCATGACCAAGCCCGCGCCGGTGCTTGTCCGGCGCCAGTTCCCACAATTCCTTGAGGCCGATGCCGAATTTCTGCGGATCGTGGCCCGCGCCGAGATCGTATTTCGCCAGCAGCCGCTTCGTCAGCGAGCCGCGCGCGCCTTCCGCGAACAGCGTGTATTTGCCGAGCAGTTCGATGCCGGGCGTATAGTGAATCCTTGTGATGGCCGTCGCGCGCCACGCCCAGATCGCCCGTGATGACGCCCTTCACTTCGCCCTTGTCGCCATAAACGAGATCGGCGGCAGGAAAGCCCGGATAGATCTCGACGCCCAGCGCTTCGGCCTGCGTCGCGAGCCAGCGGCACAGATTGCCCAGGCTGACGATGTAATTGCCGTGATTGTACATCAGCGGCGGCATGATGAAATTCGGAACCCGCACGCTGCCGGCAGGCCCCAGATAATAGAAGCGGTCGTCGGTGACGGCCGTATCGATTGGCGCGCCCTTGGCCTTCCAGTCGGGAATGAGTTCGTCGATCGCAATCGGATCGATCACGGCGCCGGAAAGGATATGCGCGCCGATCTCGGAGCCTTTTTCCAGCACGCACACGCTGACCTCGCGGCCATGCGCGGCTGCGAGCTGTTTCAGCCGAATCGCCGCCGCCAGTCCCGCCGGGCCGCCGCCGACGATCACCACGTCATATTCCATGCGCTCGCGCTGGACTGCGTCCGTCATCCCCGGGTCCGATCTCGATGCCGTGCGCGCGATTTATGGGGCGGGGCCCGCATGAGGGTCAACTGCGCGAGGATCGGCGGGAAATGGTCGCGCGCGGGCGCAGGCTCCCCTATGATCGCGGCATGGCGCGTCCCAGAACGGAACTCCTTTCCACCCTCGCCTGGCTTGTGGACGCCGGGGCCGACGAAGCCGTGGCCGACCAGCCGACGGACCGCTTTTCGAGCCCCGCCCCCAAAGCCGCGCCCGCGCGAATCGAAGAGACCCGGCCGGGATTCCCGGAATCGCCCCACGCGCCCGTCAGCCGCGCGCAGGTGCGGACAACCCCAAGCGTCCATGCCGCGCCGCCGCCCGCATCCGGCGACACTATCGGCGCCGCGATGGAGATCGCCGCGCGCTGCCAATCGCTGGCCGAATTGAAGGCGGCGCTCGAATCGTTCGAAGGCAGTTCGCTCAAGAAGCAGGCAACCCACACGGTGTTCGCGGACGGCACGCCGTCCCACCACATCATGTTCATCGGCGAGGCGCCGGGGCGCGACGAAGACATCGCGGGCCTGCCCTTCGTCGGGCGCGCCGGCAAACTGCTGGACAAGATGCTGGCGGCCATTCATCTCGACCGCAAGACGAACGTTTACATTACCAATGTGCTCAACTGGCGGCCACCCGACAACCGCGATCCGTCGCCGGAGGAAGCGGCGACATCCCTGCCGTTCCTGCGCCGCCACATCGAACTTGCCGCGCCCGAGATCATCGTGCTGCTCGGCGCCGTCGCCGCGCGCCATGTGATGGGAAAGACCGACGGCATCATGCGGTTGCGCGGCAAATGGCTCGAATATCACGTGGGCGGGCGCATGGTGCCCGTGATGCCGACCTTGCATCCGGCCTATCTGCTGCGCCGGGCCGTCGACAAAAAGCTCGCCTGGCGCGATCTGCAGGCGATCGAAGACAGGATTAAATCGCTGGGGTTGCTTGAGCCCGCGGCGTCGCGCGGCTAGTTTGCCGCTCCCCGACGAATTGGAGACGAAGTGAAGCACAACTTCCTTCCCATGGCGGCTTTCGCTGCAGCTTTGTGCGCGGGCGCGCCGGCGCCGGCCGCGTCCATCGACGAACCCATGGCGGGCGGCAATGTCGAACCGCGCGTGCTGTCGTCCAAAGATTTGCGTCTCTATCGCGAGATTTTCGCGGACGAACATGACGGACATTTCGCCGACGCGAAGGCGGATGCCGAGAAGCTCACGGATCGCTGCCTGATCGGTTACGCGGAGGCCGAGCATCTTCTGTCGCCCCACAGCAAGCGCACACCGGTGGCGCAGCTTGCCGCCTGGCTCGACGAATACAACGACCTGCCCATCGCGGCGCGCGTGCGCGCACTGGCCGAGCGGCGCAACAAGCATCACCGCGTCGAGATCGCGGCGCCGGAATATGTGAGGAAGCGCGGCGGCGGCTATGAAGATGCGGACCTGCCCGCGTCGCAGCTCACCTCCGACGAGGGCCGCGCGGCGCTGGCGCAGATCGATACCTTCATCAAGGCCGATCAGCCCGCCGAAGCCGAAGCGGTGTTGCAGAGTCTGTTGAACGGAACCGTGCCCGAAGTCGACATTGCGCGGCTGACGCAGCGGGTGGCGGCCTCCTATCTCGCCGAAGGCCAGGACGATTCCGCCTATCGCGTGGCGACGACCGTGACGCGCGCGGATGCGTCGCTGGCGCCGCTGCTCGATTGGGATGCGGGGCTTGCCGCATTCCGGCTGGGCAAATATTCCGATGCGGCCCAGGAATTCGAAGCGCTGGCGGAAACGGGCTCCGTGCCCACCTGGACGCGGGGCGCGGCGGCCTTCTGGGCAGCGCGCGCGCATATGCAGGCGGGCGAACCGTTGCGCGTGGTCACGTTGCTGACGGCCGCCGCGCGCGAAGAGCCGACCTTTTACGGGCTCCTTGCCGAACGCGTATTGGGCGAAGACGTGCAGACGGGATTCTCCGATCCCGTGCTGGACGCCGGCAGCTTCGCGGAATTGATGCAGGTGGCGCCGGCCCGTCGCGCGGTTGCGCTGTACCAGATCGGCCGCACCGAAACGATCGGCGCGGAAATGAACCGCGCACTGGCCGCCATCGATCTGCGCGAAGGTTCCGCTTACGCCGCACTCGCGAGGCGGATGGATCTGCCCGATCTCGAATTGCGCGCCAGCGAAACACAGGCCTCGCGCGGCGTGATGCTGACGGGTCTCTTTCCCGTGCCGCGCTATACCCCGCCCGGCGGGTACCAGATCGATCCGTCGCTGATCTTCGCATTCGCCCGCGCCGAAAGCCGCTTCCAGCCCAACGCCGTCTCTTTCGCCGGTGCGCGCGGCCTGATGCAGATCATGCCGGGCACCGCCGCGCACCTCGAAGGCGCGCGTCCTGCCGACGGACAATTGAGCGATCCGTCCTACAATCTGGGACTGGGCCAGCGCTATCTGCAGGAACTGCTCGACCAGGAAGACGGCAACCTCTCCAACTCGCCGCCGCCTACAATGCGGGGCCCGGTTCGCTGATGCGCTGGGTCGGCACGCGACAGAATGCGATGGGCGATCCGCTTCTGTTCATCGAGAGCATTCCCGTTCCGGAAACGCGCGTCTACATCAAGCAGGTGCTGACCTATTACTGGATGTATGCGCGGCGCACCGGCGAGGCCGCGCCCACACTGGACGAAACGGCGGCGGGAAGCTGGCCGCGCTATCGCCCGCACGGCGCGGTCGCCGGTCGCAGCCGCGCCCGCGAACTCCGGCACCATGCTGGTCAGCGATGCCGCCGCACAACATTGACGAAAGCGTTGCCTTCGTTGCCGTCCGCATCGCGGTGATGACGGTGTCCGATACGCGCGATGCGTCGAACGACACCTCCGGCGATATGCTCGCCGCACGCATCGCGGCCGCAGGCCATGTGCTGGCGGCGCGCGCACCGCGTGAAGGACGACCGCGATCAGATCGCGGCGCAGTTGCGCGCCTGGATCGGCGATTCGGAAATCGACGCCGTGATCTCCACCGGCGGCACGGGGCTTACGGGCCGCGACGTGACGGTCGAAGCGTTCAAGTCGGTGTTCGAAAAGGAGATCGACGGGTTTTCCGTGCTGTTCCACCAGATCAGCTACGAGAAGATCGGCACCTCCACGATCCAGTCGCGTGCCTGCGCGGGCGTCGCCAAGGGTACTTATCTGTTCGCGCTGCCGGGCTCGCCGGGTGCGGTGAAAGACGGCTGGGACGGCATCCTCAAATGGCAACTCGACATCCGCCACCGCCCCTGCAATTTCGTCGAAATCATGCCGCGGCTGGAAGAGCATAAGAAGTGAGAGCGGCGCCGCGCCGCTTTGTTCAAATTCGCTGTGATCATCAGAATAAATTGTCATGGCCCGCGACTGCGGGCCACCCAGTTGAAGCCCGCGCGTTCTAGCAAACGACACTAGATCTACTTTTTCCTTCGAGGGCGGAGGTACACCACCTGGGTGGCCCGCAGTCGCGGGCCATGACAAACGGGGATTGAGCGAGCCTTGACGGCGGAGAGGGATTAATTGTCAGTTCGGCGCCCTACCCCGCCCCGTTCGTCAGATAGCTCGCCAGCATCGCGTGCAGTTCCGTCCGGATGACGGCATCACGGAGCGGGGGTGTCGGCGCGCGCGCCATCGACTCGATCGCACCCGCCAGCATGGCGATTGCGAAATCGATCGCGCGCGCCTTGTTCGGACGCGAAATTTCCGCTGCGCATCCGTGCAACGCCCGCTTGGCGAGATCGAGCGTGGCCTTGCGCGTCCGGGCGAACGCTGCCGGCAACGCGCCGTGGGACGACATGGCGGCCGCTTCCCGAAACGCTTCGGTCAGCTTTCCGTCGCGGCGCCAGCCGGCGATCGCGCCCCGCACAAGCGCCTTCAGCCGGCCGGAGAGGTCCGGGCATTTCTCGGCCAGCAGCGAAAGATTGGCTTCATTCGCCGCCAGGGTGCGTTCGAGATAGCGCTCGATCACCGCTTCGATCATGCCGTCCTTGTCGCCGAAGCGGCGATAGATGCTGCCGGCCGAGCGGTCCGAGCGCGCGGCCACCTCCTGGATTGTGCAGGCCGCGAGGCCGCCTTCGCGCAGGATTTTCTCCGCCGCGTCGCACAGGCGATCGTGCGTGACCACACTGCGGCCCTGGCGGGCGGACGGTCTGCCGGCTCGTTTCTTCATACCGGCGATCCTAGGCTTGACTAAATGTAAATGCAAATTTACATTCATATCACGGCCGCCGGGTTCTGTAGGCCGCAACCGGAGCCGCGACGATGCTGTCCCTCTACAACCCGCTCGATCTTCTGCTCGTGGCCTTTGCCGTGATCGCCATACCGGTGCAATCGGCGATATCGGCCCGGATGTTCGCGCGCACCCCTCGCAGCGAACAGAATCTCGTCGGCCGCTACTGGTTCACGATCTCTCGGGCGGTTCTCGTGTCGCTGCTGATCCTGTTCGATTGGCATTGGGCGGCGCGGCCATGGTCGGCGCTGGGGCTCGACATCCCGGTGGGTTTCTGGGGCCGCGTGGGGTTCGGCCTCGATGCCGTGCTGGTCGGCTATTACGTCTTCGGCCTTTTGTTGCGGAAGCTGTCGCCGGAGCGGATCGCGTCCGCACGGAGCCGTTTGGACAGCTATCGCATCCTGCCGCGGACGCAGGGAGAATTCATGCTGTTCCAGCTCATGGCGATCGTGGCCAGCCCCTTCGAGGAATTGCTGTTCCGCGGCTTCCTGATCTGGTTCTTCACGCCGTTCGCGGGATTGTGGGGCGCCGTGCTGATCTCGTCGCTCATCTTCGGTCTCGGACATGTCTATCAGGGCTGGCTGGGACTGCCGCGCACCGGCCTCATCGGTCTCGCCTTCGGCATTGCCTATGCGCTGACGCACAGCCTGTGGTGGCTGATGCTGGCGCACATGGCGGGCAATTTCTTCGGCGGGTTGTTTCAGCGCCGCCTGATGCGCCTCGCGCCCGCGCCGGCGGAATGACGGCTTCAATCACATTCGATGATCGCCAAAAATAATTGTCATGGCCCGCAAAAGCGGGCCACCCAGGTGGTGCATATCTATCGTTCAAAGAAAAACAAGTGTCTGCGCATCAACTCCAATGATGAGCGACTGTCACCTGGGTGGCCCGCTTTTGCGGGCCATGACAAAAAAGGGAAAGCACGCGGAGTCGCGGAGTTATAGAGAGAACGGAGGCGAAATTGCCGCGCGAGAATGCGCGCAAAACATTCCTCAATTGTAACGCCCTTAGTCCGCGTCCGCGGCTCCGCGTGACCATCTTCTCCTTACGCATTCAGTTCTTCCCGCGTCACGCCGTCGAAGCCGGTGATGTAATCGGGGCCGAAGGCGAGGCTTGGCGTCTGGAAGCCGGGTTTGAATTCCCCGGACGCGACGCGGCGCGCGATATCGAGGCCGGTCATGGCCGTGAGCGTGTAGCCTTCGGGCGTCCAAAGTCGCGCGCGGACGCTCTCGCCTTTCTTGTTCTTCGCCACGCCCACCAGCACGGCGCTCGCGGTTCGGCGCTCGTCGTCGCTCGGGCCTTCGGGTTGGCGATCGATCAGGGATTTGAGGAGGCGTTGCGCGGGGCCAAGCCCCATGAGCGATTTGACGAAGCCCGGCAGGCGCGTGACGGTCTTGAGCGCCGGCATCGCTTCGAAATGCACTTCGATATCGGGAATGCCGGTGGAATAAAACGCGGTCGAGACGTCGCCCCAGCTGACCGGCATGGTCGGCTTCGGCCCCTGGCCGAAATCGCAAACGTCTTCCACCGCGTGATCGAGCGTCACCAGCCGGCCGCCGCGGCGCACGCTGGTGCCGGCCGCGATGCCTTCGACCATGGTCTTCGCCGTGCCGCGCGACACGCTGAAATTGCCCGCGATGTACATTTTCAGACCGGTCGCGTCGGGCAGCCGGCGTTTCAGATGCGCGGCCAGGCAATCGCTGGGCACCACGTCGAAGCCGACGCCCGGCAGCAGCATCACGCCGGCGCGTTTCGCCTCCGCATCCCGCGCCGCCAGCGCTTCGAACACGGCGATCTCTCCGGTGATGTCGAGATAGTGAACCTTGTTGCGCAAGCAGGCATCGGCCATCGGCCGCGAGGTCGCGGAAAAAGGCCCGGCGATGCAAAGCACGACGGCGACATCTTTCAGGCCCGCATCGAGCCCGCCTGCGTCGGCGAGATCGAAGGCGCGCCATTGAAAGCCCAGCGGCTCGGCGACGGCCTTGAGCTTCGCGGCGTTGCGGCCCGCCAGGATGGGCTTCAACCCTCGCTCGTGTGCCACCCGCGCCGTGAGTTTTCCGGTGTAGCCGGTGGCGCCGTAAATCGAAATGTTTCCCGTCAATATCGTGCTCCTTCAATGCGGCGTTGCGGGCTGCGCGATCCAGCCGGTATAGGTGAGCCACAGGCCGATCAGCACGAGGATGCCGAAGCCGGTCTGCACCACCGGCATCATGTTCATCGCCGCCGCGCCGGCGCGCGCGTAGAGCTCAGGTGCTGCCAGCAGCACAAGGCCGCGCAACGCCAGGAACCAGCCGAACAGGGAAATCAGGATGGCGGAGAGGCCCGACCAATATTGGTGAAACGCGATGATCGAAAGGCCGCCGAACACCAGGAAGGCGCCCATGATCCACACCAGCGCTTCGTTCGAGAAGAAGGCGGTGACCATTGTACCCATGTGGGGCGCCCGCACCGCGACGATGGCGGGCACGATGGCGAGGAACGGACCGATCACGCGCGCGAACGCCCGCGTGCGGGCTCGGGATTCCGGGGTGGCAGGCATTCGAGTTCTCCTTTCGCTGGCACAAACCTACGCAGGAACGTCTGGCGCAGAAAGCTCTCGCGATCACCGCCTACCAGGCGAGTCTCACCCGTATCGTGGCTTTGACCGGATGTCCCGCCTGGACAGCCGGTATGAATTGCCACGCCGAAACACAGGTGACCGCATAATCGTCCAGCGATTTGCTCCCGCTTGATTGCCATACGCGCGCATTCTTCACGCTTTCATCAGGTTGAACGTCGACGACGAGCACCGTATCGGCTGATGGCCTCTCCCGCATCGAGGCCGGCTTCGGACATACATTTAGATAGCTTGTTTGCCTTGGCACGGCGATAAAATCCGATGTCGGCATAACGTCGCCAGTGTTGAAAGGTATTCTCGTGGTCGTTCCCCACAGGATTTCGCTCGACTGCGGAATGTACCGCCATTGCGACACACAATTAATGGCCAATTGATCGAGCCGGTCATCGCCGCTCGATCCATTGACAACGACATCTCGTACTGTGCCGTCCATCGCGATGTGGAAAAACAAACTCGTCACTTGGCCATTGGCGACTATTTGGCCATCCGCCGGAAGCAGGCTCGATGGACAAATATGGGGAGTGCCGACTGGCGCCGGCGGGTTGAATAAATTCCACGCGACCTTAATCTTCCATGGAACATCGATCGGCTGCCCATTTTGCGTTGCGGGCTTGTAGAGGAATGTCGAAGCGCACGCGACAGCTGCGTCATCGAGCAGTTTGCTGCCGCTTGACCCCGCGACCGTGATGTTGCTCACGGTGCCCTGAGCCGTGATCGTGAAGGCAAGCGCGACTTGCCCTTGGAGGCCCTTGCGGATTGCCTCAGCCGGATACCAGCGCTGCCCGCACGAGTGCGGTCGTCCGGTCGACGCGGGCGGTGGGATGTTGGGCGTCGCAGGCGTCTGCGCCAAACTGGCGCATGGAGCGAAGCAGACGCCGGACATTGCGACAAGAACGGTCAGCGTCCGCACAAATCGTTTCATGGACAGCTCCGCCCCAACGATCCCAGGGCATGATACACGCTTTCGTGCGAGCGACGACCTGCCGGGCTGTCTTAATATGCAAGCCGTTTCGTATTTCTCCGGCAACATGGATAAAGCCATGAAGATTTATTCCGGTCCCCTCAGCATGTTCGGCGCCAAGGTCGAGATTGCGGCGCGAGAGAAGGCGATCGATTTCGAACTCGTGATGGTGCCGTTCGATCCCGCGCGCGGCTACGACCCCAAGCATCCCGACGTGCTGCGCATCAATCCGAAAGGCCAAGTGCCGGTGCTGATCGACGGCGACCTGGAGCTCTTCGACTCCACGCAGATATTCGAATATCTCGAAGACCTGAAACCCAGCCCGGCGCTGTGGCCCGCACAGCCGGCGGCGCGAGCCCGGGCGCGCCAGCTCGAGCATCGCTCCGACGAAATCTATTTCCCGCACATCATCCGCCTGATGGGTCTCGAAGAAACACCGGACGAAGCGGCGGCGAAAATCGCGCGCGATGCCGCAGCCGATTATTACCGCGAGATGGAACGAACCCTCGGGAGCGGCGAATTCCTCGCCGGGACATATTCCTTCGCCGACATCGCGTTCTACATGGCGCAGCTGTTCGGCGCCCGCAAAGGCGCGCCCATGACGGACGAGACACCGAAGCTGCTGGCCTGGCGCGCACGGATGACGGCGCGTCCGGCGGTCAAAAAAGTCGCCGGCGCGATGGCGGCCTACCTTGTCTCGATCGGCCGCCCTGTTCCGGATTTTCTGGCGGCGAGTGTGGCGACCAAAAAGTAGTTTCACCGCGGAGATCACAGAGAAGAAAGAATTGGGCGCGAAGCGCGCGAAAAAACTTCATCTGCTTTTTTCCTCCGTGATCACCGTGCCTCCGTGTTGATTCTCTGTTCTACCGGAACGCCGGATGAATGGATGGCCGGCTCGGAGGCCGGCCATGGTGAGTTTGGGGTGATGTCGACCAATTGAAAACGCTCTAATATGCGAAGTATAGGTCCCCTCGCCACACCCGGGAGATCGCATGAAGAAGATCATCTTTCAGATGTCGGTGTCGCTCGACGGCTACATCGAGGGTCCCAACCGCGAGATCGACTGGCACATCGTGGACGACGAGTTCAACGCCTACGCGGTGGACACGCTCGCCGCATCGGATGTGCTGATCATGGGGCGGACGACCTATGAGCTGATGGCCGGCTACTGGCCGACGGCGAACAACGACGATCCAGTCAAGGAGAAGATGAACAGCCTTCCCAAGCTCGTGTTCTCGCGCACGCTCAAAAGCGTCCCCTGGCAGAATTCGCGCCTTGCCGCAGGCTCCATCGCCGAGGAGGTGGCGCGCCTGCGAGCGCGTCCCGGCGACGGTTTGCTGTGGGTGGGCGGCAGCACGCTGGCGTCGGCGTTCCTCGAACTGGGGCTTACGGATGAAATCCGCGTCATTCTCACGCCCGTCCTGATCGGCGGCGGCAAGACATTGTTCAGCGACATCAAAACGCGCCACGCGCTCAAGCTCGTCTCGACGCGCTCGTTCGCATTCGGCAATCTGCTGGTGACCTATCGGCCCGTCCCGCGTTGACGCGGCGACTGCGCGAACGCGCAGGCCGCTTATTCGCGGCGCCAGGAAATACCAGATAGGATGACACGGCGGTGGAGCGCGCGGCCGACGAAGGCGCCGAAGCTCGTTGTCAGTGAAGGGGGAGAACAATGACCAGCGGATCGTTTCCATACATCACCGCCGCCACGGCGATTTTCGTGGCCGTGTTCCAGATGCTGCTGACGCTGTACGTCGCGCGCGGCCGGGGGAAATACCGCACCGGCCTCGGCGACGGCGGGAATCCGGCCTTGCTGCGCCGCATGCGCATCCATGGAAACCTTGCGGAAAATTCACCGCTGTTTCTCATTCTGCTGGCGCTGACGGAAGCGAGCGGCCAGTGGACGACACTCGTTCCCTATTTCGCCGCCGCGTTCGTCGTGTTCCGCCTGTCCCACGCGCTGGGATTGCTGATCAGTTCCGGCGCGAGCCCGCTTCGCCTCCTCGGCGTGGTGGGAACCGTCGGCGCGGTTCTGGGCCTGGCGTCGCTCCTCACGATCACGCTGTCGCGGAACACGCACTGGATTCCCCCGCTGCCGCATTTTTAGTATCCGGACGCGGCAGTTCGCGATGTCGAAGCAGTTGGGCACGCGGAGCCGCGGAGAAAATAAATTCACCACGAAAGGCACGGAGAAGAAACTCTATTGCGCTTCGCGCGAACTAGAAATTTCTTCGGCACGCAGCGCCAATATTTTCTCCCTTGTTCTCCGTGGAGAAACCCTTCTTGCTCCGTGTCTCCGCGGCTCCGCGTGAATCATTTCCCCTTTGAGCGACCTGCGGAATCTTGTGGACAGCACCGCCCCTAGCTCGCCTTCCTTGCCGTGATCAGCACGTCGATTTCGTCGGGGCGGGGGTTGATGAAATCGAGACGCATCTGGCCGTCAGGCAACGTGCTGATCTGGGCGGGGATGGTGGAGTTGGTGAGGATCCACCCTGCCGGCAGCACGACGGCGTTCGCAGGACGCCCGAACGAGCGATCGAACACGAGCTCGTCGCCGGCGAGCTTGTAGCGGCCGGGATCGGTATAGGTCTCCGACATCCGGAGCCGGATCGATTGGCCCTGCTTCAGCGGCGCGAAATTGAATACGACCACTTCGCTTTGCGGCGTGACCTTAGGCAGGTCGGGATCGGAAATGCCGGCTGCCGTGATCGCCGCGCCCTTCAGGATCTGCGCCGGCAGTTCTTCGCCGGTATCGAGATTGCGCGCGGACGGATTGGACGCGGCGCTGCCAGCGCGCACGACATTGACATAGCGCGCCGTCCCGACGCGCTCCTCGGTATAGTCATGATAGAGATCGAAGCTATGCGTCTCGGGTTCGCGCAAATAATAGACGATGTCGCGCGTCTGCGCCGCGCGTTCCTCGATGCGGTCGTGAACGCTTGACGGCGCGGACGACAGCCGCATCGGGCGCAGGGTCAGCTTCAGCGGCGCTTCGGCGGGCGTATTGTTGATGAAGCTGATCTTGATGCGGCCGTCCGGCTCCCGCTCCACCTGCGACGGGTAATTGCAATCGATCAGCCCATAGCCCTGCGGCAGGACGACCGCATTGCGCGTCACACCCAGGCTGCGTTCGAATACGATTTCTTTGCCGACCTGATGATAGCTTTTCGTATCCTCATAGGTCTTCTCGATCCTTATGCGTCCCTCGCCGCCGTTCGGCGGCACGGGGCGGACGAGCTGCACCCGGATGTAATCGTAAGTGGGATCGGCATCGGGCAGGCCGCTCGTTTTCGCCGCTTCGCCGGAGACGATTTGGAACGCCAGCGCGTCGCCGGTCGCGCGATCGATGACCTGTTCGTCGGACGCAATGCTGCCCTTGCGGATGGGATTGAAATAGGCGGTGGCGCCCGGCCGCACCGCGGTTACGTCGTAAATGATCCGGAACTTGCCGGTGCCGGGCGCCAGCAATTCGTAGCGCGTATAGGCGTTCGCTTCCTGGGGAGGCGAAGGCGCGATGACGGTTGGAGCCGGCGCCTCGATTTTGGCCGCGCTGCACGCGCTCAGCAGCACCGCTGCTATCGCAAGAATTTCAAAACGCCGCATGTTTTCCCCCTGCTCTCTTCCGAGCATGAAGCGCGCGCGAAGCCGTTGCAATGCCGGCTCAAAGATAACTGAGCCACCAATCCGTGCGGCGCTGCTTCACGCCCGCATACCAGCGGCAGAGAGGATACATCGCGAGCAGCACGAACAGCCAGATTGCATAGACGACGGGCACCGGCGCGCCCCAGCCGGGCGGCTCGGTGAACGGGAAATGCGCCAGATCGGGCGACTGGAACATCCCGCTTACCGTGCCGTAGCGCACGAAGCTCGCGCCGACGGCCAAGAGGTGAATCAGATAGAAATGCACGACGTAGAAGAACAGCGGAACCTTGCCGATAAGCAGCGCCGGATGGAACAGCGCCGGCACGCCCGTCTCGAATGCGCGCAAGAGCAGCAGCGTCGGGCCCAGCGTCATCATCAGGAACAGCAGCGACGGCGGATATTTGTTGGTATTGACGAACGACATGAAAGTCCAAAGCGGCGATGTGTGCACCTTCCACAGCACGGGATTGCCGTACCAATTCGTATAGCGCAACGCGATGAAACCCAGAATCAGCCCGATACCGGCCCACAACAGCAGCGCCTTGCGGGTCGCCGCCTCCCAGCGATAGGCCTGCCCCAACACATAGCCCAGCGCCGTGACGCCCACCCATGGGATCAGCACATAGGAGATGCGCACGACGTATTGGCCGTTGTTGAAGACGTTGCCGGGCGAATGCAGCACCGACCACAGGGGGGCCCATGCGCCCAGTGTGGCGGGATCAATTCCGTCGAGCATGTTGTGACCGGCGATCATGACGATTTCGATCGCGGCGATGGCCCATGTCGGCAGCCAGATCAATCCCGCCAGCACGATCATCGACCAGCCGAGCGCCCACAACACCGTGACGATGGTGACGTGATAATCGACATTGAACTGCAGCGCGAAGCGCATCACCACGAGCTCGAGGAAGATCAGCCAGATGCCGCGGCTGACGAGGAAGCGCGACAGCTGGCCTTTCGTCATGCGTACCAGCGTGAGGGCGGCGCTGGTGCCGGTGAGGAGGAAGAAGGTGGGCGCGCAGATGTGGGTGATCCAGCGGGTGAAGAACAGCGCGGGCGTCGTGGCGGCCAGATTGGTCGGAAGGACCGTGATATCGCCGAAGAAATCGTGCACGTGATCGAGCGCCATGATCATGATGATCAGGCCGCGAACGACGTCGACCGATTCGATGCGCACCCGTTTCATGGAAGCCCCCGCATTCCGCAATGTTACGTCCAACCATGCTCGATGGCGACCCAACTTTAACTGTCGTGGCCCGCCAAAGCGGGCCACCCAGCTGAAACTCAACAGATCGTGAAGAATGAATGCAGATTCGAGCGCACCGGGAAAGGGCCGAACATGTGTCATCTGGGCGGCCCGCTTTGGCGGGCCGTGACAAGTGTGGGGAGGTGAGCGAATCCTCGCTGCCCCGTTCCACGCACACGCGCGCCGTGATACGGTTTTCGCGATGGCTACCGGCGACAATTTCTCGCGGCGTGGATTGCTGGCGTGTGGTGCGGTCTCGCTGGCCGCGGCGCCGTTCCTGTCTTCCGCGCCGCGCCGAGCCCGCCCCGGGTGAGAACAGGACCGCGCGAGTCCAGGATGCCGCCAATCTTCTGACGGTCGCCGTGATGATCGCGGGCGCCGGACCTTATCGCTTTGTCGTCGATACGGGTGCGGACCGCACCGTCATCGCGGAAGATGTCGCGGCCCGGTTGCGCCTGCCCCTGGGCGCGCGCGCATCCGTCGTCGGCATCGCGCGCACCGTGGATGCGGACACGGTGCGGGTGTCCCGGCTCGATATCGGCGATCTGACGACGGAAGAGCTGGACGTGCCGGTGCTGCCGCGGGCCTGGCTCGGCGCCGACGGCTATCTTGGGCTGGACGTGCTCGACCGGCATCGCGTCACGTTCGATTTCCGCAACGGGAGCCTCACGCTCGGCGCGCCGCACGCCCTCCACCTGACCGATCCCGCCCGGCCGGACGAATCCGTTCTGCGCGCCGGCGGCTGGCACGGCCGGCTCCGGTCCGTCGATTGCTTGGCCGACGGCGTGCATGCCGTGGCCTTCCTGGATTCGGGCGCGGACGTTTCGGTGGGCAATTCGCGGCTGCTCGAGGCGTTGACGGCGCTTGAGCGCGAGCCCGTTTCGGCGGAGACCATCGTGCTGACCGGCATCACCGGCGGCAGCGTTGCAGGCCGCGCGATCGCCATCGACCGGCTCCGGCTCGGCGATTTCGATCTCCGCACCGGCGGCATGGCGATCGCCGATCTTCCCATCTTCGAATTGTGGGACCTTGCCGAAACGCCCGCGCTGTTCATCGGAATGGATTTCCTCAAGCGTTTCTCCAAGGTCTCCATCGATTACGGCCGCAAGGAATACCGGCTCGAACTGGCAAGCCTCAACCTCGCGAGCCGGTCATAGCGCGTCACGCCGGCGGCGCGTCGCGGCGGGGCGATACGAACGCCCAACCCCAGCGCAGGATGACGAGCACGAGCGCTGTGGCGCAGACCGGCGTGGCGATCGCATCGGCCTCGGGCACCGAAAGCAAAATCCACACGCCGACATAAGCGAGCCCCGCGAGCGTGAAAATCCAGCCGGTGAATCTCTGCAGCGATTGCGTGCGCGCGGACGAGCAGCGCTTCGGCGTGAGAGGACCCAGCACTTTGGGCACCATATTGCCCATCGCCACCAGCACGAGGCCCATGGCGATTCCTGTCGCGCGGTCGCGCAGCGCGCTGCCGCCGAAGCCGAGCGCACCGGCAAGAGCTGTGCCCAGCGAAACCGCAATCATAAACCCGGCAAGCACCACCGATAGGAACAGGAAGCGGCGCTCGGAATCGGTTCGCGCGGACGACGCCCGCCCGGTCACGATCGCGACCAGCCAGGCGGCGGCCATCGCGCCCATCCCGATCATCCAGGTGAGCGCATGCTGCGGCATGACATACAAATCCGCCGCTCCCAGCGCCGCCACGATCAGGGCGATTGGTGCGATTTGGGCATTGCGAGAGAGAGTCATGATCCGGTCTCCTGTTTGCGGGCGCGCGGGCGCGCGTCCCCGAGGCTGAACGTCTTGGCGAAACCGAGCAGCGCGTCTTCCAGCACCGACAGCTTCAACTGGTAGATGACCTGCTTGCCGTCCTTGTGCGCTTCGACGAGATCGGCTTCCTTCAACACTGCGAAATGCGCCGACATGGTGGGCTTGGCGAATTCGAAATGGTCCGACAGCTCGCCCGCCGCCATCGGCCGCTTGCGCAGCAATTCCAGCACGCGGCGGCGCGTCGGGTCGGCAAGGGCCTTGAACACCTTGTTCATGGACAGTCATTTAGCTAAATAACGAAATGATGTCAAGTGCGATGTTTGCTCACGCTTCCCGCCCAACCAGATGTGTCATCCCCGGCCTCGCGCGAACAAAGTTCGCGCGAGGGAAAGGGGACCCAGGTGGTCCGGCAGCGCGAATTTGCGAAATCAAAATTAAAGCTAGAGTCCTGAACCAGAAGTTCGCGACATCGCTTCAAGAATGCACGCGGAGCGGCGGGGGATATTTTTGTTTTGGAACGCACATCTTGCGCCCAAGGAGTATTGCAAAATGCGGGCGGGACGCCCGCGCTCCGACTTTGCTCCGCGTTCTCCGCGCCTCCGCGTGACCACCAGATTCGATGTTTTGAACGATCGCGCCGCTTCTTCTCCACCTGGGTCCCCTTCCCGCGCCGCGCAAACGCGCGGCTCGCCGGGGATGACATGCTGGGAAGGGGAGCGACCGCGCGCTGCGTGGATATGAATGAAAAACCGCGCTCCGAGCCCGTCAATCGCGCTGCATCACCACGAACAGATAGCTGTAGAAATCCGCGTGCTTGCGGTAATTGTCGATTTCGGATTGCAGCTCGCCGAACCGCTTGAGAGCGACCGCATCGCCCTGGTGCTGCTCGCGCAGCAGCGCAATGCGCGCTTCCTTCGGGCCGTAATAGTTCCACCACGCGGATTGCGGCAGCACGAAATGGTCGAGCACGCGATAGCCGCAGGCGGCGACGCCGGCCAGGATATTTTCGACGGTCGTCATCGCGGGATATTCGTTTTGCCATTCGGCGCGCACGTCGCCCGGAATGTCTGCCTCGGGCTTCAGCCAGCAGGGCTCGGTGACGGCGATGTAGCCGCCCGGCCGGAGGAAACGCTTCCATGCCGTGAGCCCTTCGCGAAAGCCCATGAAATAAATGGCGCCTTCGCACCAGATGAGATCGAAGCTCCCCTCCGCGAACGGCATGGCCGTCATCGACGCCTTGAGCGTCGTGACGCGATCGCCGACACCGCGCTCTCTGGCGCTGCCCGCGAGATCGTCGAGAAATGCCTGATGCGTATCGACGGAAGTGATCGTGCCGCGCGTCAGTTCGGCCAGCGCCAGCGTCTGCGCGCCCGGCCCGCAGCCCACGTCGAGAATGGCGGGCGCCGCCGGCAACGCCGTCATCCGGCCGAGCGCGCGGCGCAGCGACGCCTCGTCTCCCGGCCCTTCCCGCTTGAGGCCGCTATGCACCATCCAGAAATAGGCGTCGATCATGACAACGATTGTAGCACGTCGCGTGACTTATGAGGAATTGGCGGTCCGGCTCAAAAAGCACGGGCTGGACGAAACGAAGGCGTCCATAGCGGCCAAGCTGGGACGCGGCACGTTCGCCGCTACTTTCTTTCTGGCGACCCTAGCGGCCCTTGAATTGCCCGGGATACGATTGGAGGATGTCTAAAGACAGCGGGGACGCATGTCACCAAATCCCGATCAGCATTCCGAATCCGATGCAGTCAAGCGCAAGCACCGCAATTATATTACTGATTATGTAAAGATAGTCGGCGGCGCACTTGTTGTTCTTTTCGCAGGCATCTGGAAGCGGAAACGCGGAGAAAAATCCGATCACGATCAACAGCGCGCCGATGAGCATCTCATTGCGTCTGCCACCGACAAGATGGCTCGCTATGCCAAGTGGCTGGCTGGCATCACGCTGCTCAGTGTCGTCACAGCAGGATTCACGGCCTATATTCTGTACGATCAATTGATGGAAATGACCGCAGAAGAAAGAGCCTACGTCAACGTGCCCCAGATCGAATTTACCCGGAATGCAGACGATGGAAATAAAATTCCCGAGCCATATTGGGCATTCACTCCCGAAATCACAAACGACGGAAATACCCCTACTAAATTTCTTGAGTGGGCATCGGGTGCAGTGAACTTCGATGTCACGCCTTGTCAACTCATTGGTTACTTTCCAGGTCGGAAACTCAAGCATCAATACCGATGCACCACGGAGATGAGAAGCTCCCCAGGCGTTGTCGCCAACGTTCGAAAGATATTTCCTCAAGTCAAAGAAATCTGGGCGTTCCCGCCCGATCCGGAAAATTTGTTTGCGCAAAAAAATGCCGTCAGGCGCTTCGTTCTTGGTGCCCATGAAAAATTCATTCTTGGTCAAGTTCAATTCATCGAGCAGCAAATCGTCGGCGGACTGAAGGAAAGAGGCTTGCCCGCGTACCTCTATGGCGAAATCAGATACAAAGACACCATCACAGAGAAACAGCACATTACGAAATATTGTTACCAAATTGGAGGCGACGCTAAGACCACTCCCTTCACCCCGTATATAGCCCCCTGCGTATACTGGAACTGTGCCGATGACGAATGCACAGATGACAAGCGGCGCTATGACGAAGAGTTGGCGAAGTGGCGCAAGGAGAACCCCGCCGGTGCTGTAGGTGGCTGATCTGCGCGCGACCACAGCGCGTCACTCCAAATCCGCCTCACTCATTTGGGGATTCCCAGTGGCCGGATTTGAATTTTGAGTGGCTGGATTTGGGCCAAAACAGGCCAGCACCCGTGAGAGACGCATCGCCCCTGGGTCAGCTTTTCCTGGCCCCGATTTTGTTCTAGCCTCGACCCAATCCACAGGGAAGGAATGAATTCATGCGTGCATTCGTTTTCGGCTTTGCGGCATTGCTGGCGTCGACATCGCTCGCGTTCGCCGACGACATCATGGCCAATTTCTACGGCAACACGGTCGTCGCCAAAGGCCCCACAAGCGAAGTCCATGTCCATTACAAGGCCGATCACACATTCGACGGCATGGGCACGAGCGCCATGGGATCGATGGCGCTCACGGGCAAATGGATGATCGACGACAAGAGCCAGCTCTGCCGCAACTACGACACGCCGCCGCCCGGCATGACGAACCCGGTCTGCACGCCCTGGTCGGCGCGCAATGTCGGCGACACCTGGACGATCATGGATCGCACGGTCACGCTGGTGCAGGGAATTCAATAGGGCGCCAGCAAGACGGCCGCGCGCGCATGACCGATGAGCTGAAGATTTCGTTCGAGCCCGACAACGAGCCGGCGAAGCTGTTCGTCACCAACGGCGTCGACAATCACAACATCGCGTCCACCGGCCATGCCGCCTATTATCCCGTCGCCTATATCCTGAAGGCGGACGACGGCGAAGTTCTGGGCGGGCTTCTGGGCTCGATCTGGGGCGGCTGGCTGCACATCAAATTCGTCTGGGTGGCGGAGCCCGCGCGCGGACGCGGCCATGCGCGCCGGCTGGTCGAGGCCGCGGAGGCTTACGCCCGCAAGCGCGGCTGTGCAGGCGCGAACCTCGAAACCTTCAGCTTCCAGGCCCGCCCGCTCTACGAGAAGCTCGGCTACGAAGCGTTCGGCGAACTGAAGGATTTCCCGCCCGGCCACACGCTGTACTTCATGAAGAAGAGGCTTGCGGGCGGTGCCGATATGTAAGCCGTCCCGCATTCGAAATTGAACGGCACCGCAAACTCTCACCATGGCCGGCCATGGTGAACGCGTGGCGCGCGCAACGGGAGTTCCTCACTTCGGCCATAATGCCCCCTACGATACCCCTCGCGTTTCCATCGAGGGGGGACACCATGCAGCCTCTGACGCGGCGCGGCTTTTCGGCCGGCGGGGTTTCGGCGGCGTTTCTTGTTTCGCGCGCACGCGCGCAGCAGATGCCGCCCCACATCCCCGTCAAAGACGTTCTTCCCTCCGATAACGACATCCGCAAAATCCTGGCCGATCGCATCGCCGTGTTGTCCGCGGGGCAGGACAGCATCGGAATGATCGCGGGCGTTCTTTCGGCGCAAGGCCGGCGCGTCATCGCCACCGGCTATCGCGACAAGGGCGATCCGCGCGCCATCGCGGGCGACACCGTGTTCGAGATCGGCTCGGTGGGAAAGACATTCACCGCACTTCTGCTGGCCGACATGGTTCTCAAACACGAAGTCGCGTTCGACGATCCCGCCCGTAAATATCTGCCCGCCACGCTCCCGCAACGGAACGGTCGCGACATCACCCTGCTCGATCTCGCCACCCACATGTCGGGTCTGCCGTTCATGCCGGACATGCCGTCGCGGGACGGCGGCGTGGCGGCCTATTCCGATGCCGATCTCTATGCCTTCCTCGCGCACTACAAACTGACCCGCGATATCGGCAGCGATTGGGAATATTCCAATCTCGGCTATTGGCTCCTGGGCGAGGCGCTGGCCGCGCGCGCGCGAACGAAATTCGCAACGCTGATGCGCGACCGCGTGCTCGGCCCGCTGAACATGACGAATTCGGGGTTCGCGCTGTCTCCCCACATGACGGCCAACCTCGCCATGGGCCACAATGCGTCGCTCCAGCCTGCGCCTTCGCTGGCGGAGGTTCCGGTCTACAGCCTTATGCCGGCGGCGGGCGCGGGCTTTTATTCCACGGCCGGCGACGCGCTCGCCTATCTCGCCGCCGCCATGGGCTACACGAGAACGCCGCTTGCAAGCGCGTTCGCGCTTGCCGTCGACACGAACCGGCCGATCCCCGGCTCTACCGATATCCAGGCATTGGGCTGGACGCTCATCGGAAAAGACGGCGACCAGCTCGTCTTCCGCGACGGCGGCACGTTCGGCTTCGCCAGCTGTTTCGTCTGGGACCGGACGAGACGCGTGGGCGCCGTTGTGCTGGCCAATTGCGTCACCGATGTGAGCGATATCGCGCGGCATATTCTGCGCCCCGATTTCCCGCTCAAGACGCCGGCGGCGACGGCGCACACCGAAATTCCGCTCGATGCCGCTGTGCTCGCCCGCTATGTGGGGCGCTACGAAGCCAAAGGCGAAGGCACATTCACCATCGCGCTCGAAGGGAATTATCTCACCTTTGCCGCGCCGCCCGATTGGGGCCTGCCGAAATTGCGCATCCGCCCCGAAAGCCAAAAGAACTTCTTCGCAGCCGAGCTGCCCTTGCGGGTCGCCTTCCAGGTCGGCGCGGACGGCGCGACAACCGGCATGACCGTCTATCCCCCGCGCGGGCAGAACGGGGTTGAAGCGCAGAAGATCGGGTAGCGGCGCAAATTGCCGCCGCGCACAAGCGCCGCGTCGCACCGAAGACGTCCCGCTCGATCGTTGGAGCGATTGACAACACGCGGCAATTGTTGTATTTGTCTCCAACATGAAGGCCGAACTGCTTCTCGACGAGCGTTACGTGCTGGCCGAGCGGGTTTTCGTGGAGATTGTGGTGTGGCGCCTGCCGCGGCCGGCACGCGGCTCGGCGCATCCATTCAAATACCGGCTGGCTCTGGTGGAAAAAGGCGTTTGCGTGCTGCGCTACTAGTGTCCCGAGTTAGAAGTTCGCCACAATAGATTCGCTGTAGATTTGCTGTAGATTCGCATCGTGGTGCCAAGTTCGGATGGCATCAATGATGGAGCATTCGATGGCGGGCCGGCAACTTGCGCCCCTGATCCTGAGCGAGGACGAACAGTCGGAGCTGAAGTCGCTGGCGGCTCGGCGCAAGACGGCACAGGCATTGGCGATGCGGGCGCGGATCATCCTGGCATGCGCGGAAGGCAAGCAGAACATGGATGTGGCAGCCGAGTTGGGGCTGGACAAGACGACGGTCGGCAAATGGCGGCGCGGTTTGTCGAAGCGCCGGTTGGACGGCCTACGCGATGAGCCTCGGTCGGGCACTCCGCGCAAGATTGATGATGCCCGTATCGAGGCGGTGATCGTGACGAACCCTGGAGAGCCTGCCTGCCGGACGCCACGCACTGGAGTTCGCGCGGCATGGCAAAGGCCAGCGGCATCTCCGTGTCCAGCGTGCAGCGCATCTGGCGCGCCTTCGGGCTGCAGCCGCATCGGATGGAGACTTTCAAGCTCTCGACCGATCCAGATTTCGTCGCCAAGGTGCGCGACGTCGTCGGCCTTTACGTCTCGCCGCCGGAGCACGCCATCGTTTTATGCGTGGACGAGAAGTCGCAAATTCAGGCGCTCGACCGCAGCCAGCCGATGTTGCCGATGCGGCCCGGCCAGCCGGCGCGACGCAGCCATGACTATAACCGCCACGGCACGACATCGCTCTTCGCCGCACTCGACATCGCCACCGGCCAGGTTATCGGCAAATGCTATGGGCGCCATCGCGCCGCCGAGTTCCGCAAGTTCCTCGACGAGATCGAGGCCACCGTTCCGCGCGATCTCGATGTCCATCTCGTCATGGACAATTACGCCACGCACAAAACGCCGCTGATCCGCAAATGGCTCGCCAAAAGGCCGCGCTGGCACGTGCATCTGACGCCAACCAGCTCGTCATGGCTCAATCAGGTCGAACGCTTCTTCGCGCTGCTGACCGACAAAAAGATCAGACGCGGCATCCACCGCAGCGTCGCCGCCCTACGCAACGATATCTCCTCCTTCATCAGCCATCACAACGCAAAGCCCAAGCCGTTCAGATGGACAAAGTCCGCAGACGATATCCTCGCTTCCATCGAACGCTTCTGCGCTACAACACCACAGCCAAATCGCGATAAAATGTTGCGAACTTCTGGTTCAGGACACTAGAACGAAGCGGGCAAAGGCGATCATCGCCACGCCGGCAATGTCGAGAAGCCTTACGATTTCACCGGACCGGATACGCTGCTCGCGGATTTCTGGGCCGATGTCGATAGAAGGAAACGTTAGGATGAAGACCGTAACTTTGGATGTCGCCGGCCGCGATGCCGTGAGCCGCCGGACGCGCGAAGCTTTTGGCGGCCGCAAGCAAGGTGCGCATATCAGCTTCGCCCGCCCGGAACTCCTGTTTCGGCTGCTGACGGCCAAGCGCTGGGAATTGCTCCGGGCGATGACGGGCGCCGGGCCGCTGACGATCCGGGAGTCGGCACGCCGCGTCAGGCGCGACGTCAAGGCCGTTCATGGCGACGTGCACGCGCTTCTCGATGCGGGCATCCTGCGCAAGACCGAGGAAAACCTCGTCGTCTTTCCCTTCGATGCGATACGCGTCGACGTGCTGCTGCAGGCTGCTTGATCGCGCGCCGCAATCAGGGAACGCGATGCATATTTTATTTTGATCTCCGATCGCGCGGCTGCGCGAAAATGGAAACCGCGCCCCGCATTCGCCGCTACCGCCGCCGAAAACCCCAGGGCCTGTCGCCAAGCGACGCCGCCACGGCCCAGGCCGCGCCCGAGATCGCGGCGGACGCAACGATCTCGCCCCAGTTGGCGCGGCTCATGGGTGCGGCAAACACGGCCGGCACCCAGACGATGAGCGTGAAGAGGCTCACCATGACCGCTTCGAGCGTCGCTGCGAGGCGCGGCAGCACGTTGACGAGGATGGCGACGCCGGCCGCGAAGTGAGCCGCGCCCGTAAAATAGGAAAGCATCACGTGAAACGGAATCCAGGACGGAATGAGGGGTGCGGTCATGTTCAGATAGAAGAAATGCGAAAGCCCGAGCGGCAACAGCGCTAGCGCGAAAAGGATCTGCCCCGTGCAGGTTCCGCCGAAACGCGCCGCGCCGTCGCGCGCCAGCATCGCGAATATCGTCCAGGCGCCCGCAATCTCGACCAGCGTTTCGCCGACCACCTCGTAATGGACTTCGACGAGCGGCTCGGCCACCACGAAGCGCATCTGAAAGAGAACCCTGAGCAGCAGGAGGGCCGCGAGCAGGAGCGCGGACGGTGCGGCCGTGCGCCGGACGAGAAGCCCTGCGCCGCCCGCGACCAGCAGCACGCCGATGACGGTTGCCGGCACGTCGCGCCACGGAATGATTTTCGGGATAAACATCAGCGCGAAATCGTGGAAGCCGAGAAACAATGCTCCCAGAATGGCGAACGTGACCGCGAAGAGTATCCGGCCCAAATCTGTCATGCGCATTCCCCCGTTTGCGCGCTCATAATCCCCGAGCGCGGCGCGCAAGGACAATCAATTTCCGTTGAAGACAGCAAACCCCGGCGACGGGATTAACGTCGCGAATGCACTTGCAGGGGTGAGGCGCTCTCCCTTCAATGTCGTGGCCCGCGATTGGGGGGTAGGCTGGCGTCAACTCGATCAAGGAATGCTATGGGTAAATCACTAAACCATCCCCCATTCCCGACCAATTCGAAAAGGTTATGAATATGTCTGAACGCACACGCAAGTTCGAAGACAGGAAGCCAGATCGCGCGGGCCATCGCGGCAACGGCGCGCTAGCGCTTATCACCGGCGCATCCTCGGGCATCGGCCGGGCCTTTGCCCGGCGGCTCGGCGCCGATGGGCACAATCTGGTGGTCGTGGGGCGCCGGCGCGACCGGCTTGAAGAGCTCGTCGCGGCGCTCCCGAACGTCACGGTGCGTCCCATAGTCGCCGACCTCGGAACCGATGCGGGTGTGGAGGCGGTCGCCGATCTGTGTGCACGCGAGGAACTCGCCATGCTCGTCAACAATGCCGGCGTCGCGCACTACATGCCGTTTGTCGAGCTGCCGGCCGACAAGGCGAACGAGCTTCTTCACGTGAAGGTCGTCGCGCCGACCATGCTGGCCCGCGCCGCGGCCCCCGGGATGGTCGCGCGAGGCGAAGGCACGATCATCAACGTGTCGGGCATGCTGGCATTCAGCGCGCCGGCGTCCCTCGAACGGCTGCCGCTTCGGCGGGCCGTTTACACGGCAACGCTGGCCCACATCGTCGCGCTGTCGCTGGCGCTGCACGAGGAGCTCAAGTCCCACGGTCTGCGGATACAGGCGCTCTGTCCGGGCCTGGTCGCGACCGAGTTCCACGAACGTCAAGGGCTCGATCTCAGCGCGATGCCCCGCATGTCGGCCGATGACGTCGTAACCGCCAGCTTGCGAGGGCTCGCCCTCGGTGAGGTCCTCTGCGCGCCCGGCGTCGAGAGATCCGATCTGCTCGACGCGGTGTTCAAAGCCCACCTCGCGGCATTCGCCGCGCAGTCACCGCAACTCGCGACGCGTTACCGCACGCGATGAGGAGGGGTGTCCGGAATTCAGGCGACGCCATACCGATTTTCCTCTGATCGATAGCCTGCCGGCCGCGTGAATATGTAAACCGTCCCGCGCATTCTGAAGTTGTTGCGAACTTTCAACGCAATTCAGTGAGGTAGCAAATTACGTCCCGTTCGTCCAAGAGGATTCTCACGCCATACTCTCGATCGAGAGCAACATTTCCGGAGGTCAGCAATACACGTAGAGGATTTTCAGTGAAAATAGCGTCATGGTATCCAACCCCGGCACTCGCATGATGGATGTCCAGCAACCAATGTCCGTCGAATTTCCTGTTTTTGTCCCAGCGCATTGCTGCATGACACATCGTATAGACGTATAGTGTAGGAATGCGTTGCGCCATTTTTCGGGGAGCGAATCTGAACGAATTGACTAGTACTGTTTGTATTTTATCCGCAAATTTTTCGATCTCCTCATCAGTCGCGGAAACTGAAACGCCGGTCTTCCGTTTGTACAGATCTAACAGCAACGTTGCTATGTCGTCTTTGAAAACCGCCAGGGCTCCCCCAATCTCAGCGACAAAGGCTTGCTGAATGCTTTTTATTTCGTGAGCATACTTAACTTTGCCTAGGTTAATCCGCGCCGCCGATGTCTCAAAATCTTGGGAAATAGATCGAACACCAGAGTCGTGCTGTATGAACTCAGCGATCGACATATTCCAGAGAGTGTCTATGGAGGTCTTTTGCATCAAGCGATTGAATTGCGGACTGGCGCTTCGAAACACTGGCACCTGCTTGCCAAGCACGTAAGGAGCCTTGACCCACACTGTTCGCCGTAGTGACGCAACACCTTCATCTTCTGCCGTGTGCTCGAACAAGTTCAGCAGTTCAGCTCGGACACAACTCTGCTCCGTGATTAACGCAACTCCAAGGCTGAGTTCGTCCATCAGCCTACCCCGCAATGAATCCGGCCAACATATCCGGGCCGCTTGTCTTCCTCTTCCCCCGCTTGCGTCCGGCTACGCCAAGGCTTCGCCGGATTGGGCGCCTATCCGCCGAAGCTTTGCGAAGGCGGATGCGGGGGAAGTGGCCGACCCGCCGGTCCGCGCGAAGCGCGGCCGGAGGCTAAACTCCGTCGGCCGAAGGGGGCCCCCTCCGTATGTCGCGCTCACGCGCGACATCCACCTCCCCCGTAACAACGGGGGAGGTGGAGAAACGGCGGTAACAGGCGGATCAGGCCCTGATAATTTGCGAAACACCCCCGAAAAGTCCGCGGTTCACCTGGGTTTTCGAGCGCCTCGCCTGTAAATTCACCTGTTTAACAGGGCTTGGCCGTCGCCCTCGCCGCCAGTTTTCCTCTTCCCCCGCTTGCCGGGGGGATGAAACGCTCCCCCTTCAGTGTCATGGCCCGCGACTGCGGGCCACCCAGGTGACGCATCTCCGGAGCTGACGGAAAACCACAGATCCGAGGGTCACTTGCCGCAATAAACAGATTTCACCTGGGTGGCCCGCAGCCGCGGGCCATGACAATTTAAGTAAGCAAGCGAGCTATCCCAGCCGCCGCGTCGCGCGACGGAAATATCCCACTTGCGGAAGACAAGACCGTTGTCCCGCCATTCGTGGCGGGTGTTAAATTCGCCGCGGAGCAAACCGGGAGCCTTGTCATGGGCGTGGCTTTGATTGTGGGCACCAGGAAGGGCGCGGCCATTCTCGCGTCGGACATGGCGCGCCAGAAGTGGTCCAAAGATTTCGTGCTTCAGGGCTGGAACGTCACCGCGTCGGCGCGCGACGACGGCGGGCGCTATTACGCGGCGATCGGCAACGACGTGTTCGGTCCCGCCATCATGGCGAGCGACGATCTGAAGGAATGGCGCCAGCTCGAAGCCGCGCCCCGCTACAAGCCCGGCGCCAAAGGCAACCCCGAACACAATCGCAAGCTCGGCGCCGGCGACCCGATGGGGAATTACCAGGGCGACGCCCGCTATGTCGATCAGATCTGGACGCTGCACGCGGCGCATGGCGCGCTCTATGCGGGCGTGTCGGAAGCGGGCGTGTTCGTCAGCCGCGATCGCGGCACATCGTGGCAGGAGATCGAAGGCTTCAACGATCATCCCTCGCGCGCCAATTGGGAGCCGGGCTTCGGCGGGCTTTGCGCGCACACCATCCTGACCGACGCGAAGAACCCGTTGCGCATGTGGGTGGGTGTGTCGTCGTCCGGTCTGTTCCGCACCGACGACGGCGGCAAGACCTGGGGCCGCAAGAACGACGGCGTCAACGCAACGACGGGCCATTGCGTGCATCGCGTGGCGCACGATCCCGCGCGCCCCGATACGCTCTATCGCCAGGATCATCGCGGCATGTATCTGAGCGAAGACGGCGGCGACAGCTGGCAGGTGATCGAGACGGGCTTGCCGGTCGCCGATCTGAGCGACGGGCATCGCTGCTCGTTCGGCTTTCCCATCGTGATGGACCGCCGCACGGACAACGTGTTCGCCGTGCCGCTCGAAGGCGACAATTTCCGCTTCCCTGCGGATGGCAAACTTTCCGTCTATCGCACGGCCGATCGCGGCAAGCGCTGGGCGCGGTTGGGCGACGGCCTGCCCGCCAACAGCTTCGTCAGCGTGCTGCGCGGCGCGATGTCGGCGGACCAGGAGGCCGGCGTCTATTTTGGCACCAGTTCCGGCGCGGTCTATGCGAGCCCCGATCTCGGCGAGCACTGGTCGGAGATCGCGGCCGGCTTGCCGCGCATCGCCAGCGTCGAAGCCTATGTGACGTGACGGCGGCGCGCGTCCGGATTCCGCCGGTGCTGCGGATCGCGACCGGCGGCGCGCGCGAAGTTCCGGGCCGCGGCGAAACGATCCGGCAGGTGCTCGACGATCTGGCGAGAACTTCGCCGGCGCTCGCGCTGCATCTGTTCGACGAAGCCGGCGCCATCCGCCGCCACATCATCTGCATCCACGACGGCGCGCTGGTGCGCGCGGCGGAAATGGCGACGCACAAAATCAAAGCCGGCGACGAAATCATCCTGGCGAATGCATTTGCGGGGGGATGAGAAATTCTCTCACTTCGGTGTCATGGCCCGCGACTGCGGGCCACCCAGGTGACACATCTCCAGCGCCGAAGGAAAAAATCTGAGTGCCACTTGCCGCAGCGAACGGATTTCACCTGGGTGGCCCGCAGTCGCGGGCCATGACAATTCAAGTAAGTAGGTGAGCTATCGCTCTCGACGCGCCGACGCGAAATCTTACCCGCCCAGCCGCGCCGGCCTACCCGCCCAGCCGCGCCACGTAGGGCAGCGGCACGCGCAAGCCCTGCAGGATCGAAATCCCCAGCCGCCGCGTCGCGCGGTGGAAATAGCCCCGTTCGCGATAGCGCGCCGAACTGGCGATCGCGCGCGAGCGCAGCATCACGAGACGGCGCCGTCCGATGCGGCGCACGAGATCGACGTCTTCCATCGCGGCAACGGCTCGATAGCCCCCGAGCTTGCGATAAAGCCGTGTGGGGATCAGCAGGCCCTGGTCGCCATGGGGCAGCGCGAACAGCGCGCAGCGCAGCGCGACCAGCGCTTCCAGCCGCCGCGCCTCGGGCCCGAAATCGTCCAGCGCAAAGCGGAACGACGCGGCGCGCGGGCGCTCCGGCGTCGAGCGCTCGATAAAGCTCACCACTTCGGCATCCCAGCCGGGTTCGAGCATCGTGTCGGGATCGAGAAACAACAGCCAGTCGCCGCGCGCGGCATCCGCGCCCTTTGCAAGCTGCGAGCCCTTGCCCGCTTGCGTCTGCACGATGCGCGCGCCGGCGCCGTCCGCGATCGCGCATGTCCTGTCGGTCGAACCGGCATCGGCCACGATCACTTCGCGCACCAGCCCCGACATCGCAGCGCTGAACAACCCTTCGAAGCAGCGCGGCAAGCCTGCCTCGGCATTGAAGGTTGGGATCACGGCGCTGACCATCGCGAGAATTATGACCCCGGTTTTGCGTTGCAGCAAAAGCCCTCATGCCGCAGGGAACGATTTTGTTCTTGATTTGTTCCTATCACCGGCTAGGATGGGAACATGACAACAGTCCTCGACATCACGGCAGATACCCGCCGCCTGCGCGGCCGCGGCGCCCTTTCCAACGCGTCGGGGCGCTATGAGCGCGAAGCGCGCGTTCTTATGGATGACGGCTGGGCGGCGGAGACCGGCGAAGAGCTGCCGCCGCTGAAGACCGAAGTGCTCAGGGATTCCGCGCGCACCATCATCACGCGCAACAACTCGCCCGATATCTCGTTCCAGCCAGTCGATCAATCCCTACAAGGGCTGCGAGCATGGCTGCATCTATTGTTTCGCGCGGCCCACGCATGCCTATCTGGGGCTTTCGCCCGGCGCGGATTTCGAGACCAAGATTTTTGCCAAGCCCAACGCGGCGGAGCTTCTGACGCGCGAGCTTTCGGCGCCCGGTTACGTGCCGAAGATGATCGCGATGGGCACCAACACCGATCCCTATCAGCCGATCGAGAAACGATTGCGCGTGACGCGGTCGATCCTCGAAGTGCTTTACGAATTCCGCCATCCGGTGGGGATCGTGACGAAATCGCCGATGATCCTGCGCGATCTCGATATATTGGGGCCGATGGCGGAAATGGGTTTGGCGAAAGTGGCGCTGTCGGTGACGACGCTCGACCGCACGCTGGCCCGCCGGATGGAGCCGCGTGCGGGCACGCCGGCGCGCCGCTTGCAGGCGATCCGCGAATTGCGCGCGGCCGGCGTTCCGGCCGGCGTCATGTTCGCGCCCATCATCCCCGCGCTCAACGACGAGGAGCTGGAATCCGTGCTCGATGCGGCGCTGGACGCGGGCGCGCAATCGGCGGGCTATGTGCTGTTGCGCCTGCCGCTGGAGATCAAGGATCTGTTCCGCGAATGGCTGGATGCGAACGTGCCCGACCGCGCCAAGCACGTGATGTCGCTCGTCCGGCAGATGCGCGGCGGCAAGGATTACGACAGCACCTGGCACACCCGCATGCGCGGCACCGGCCCCTATGCCGAAATGATCGCGAAACGGTTCCACATGGCGGTGAAGCGCCTCGGCTTCAACCGCAACTCCCAGCCGCTGACAACAACAAAATTCCGCAAACCCGCAAGGCTGGGCGATCAGCTGAAGTTGTTTTGAGGACATTTGGATAAGGTTGGCGCGGCCCCCCTTCCGTCACGCGGCTGACGCCGCGCGACACCTTCCCCCGCAAGGGGGGAAGGTCAAAAAAAACGGAACGCAGATTTATTTCTTAGTCTTCCCCCCTCGTGGGGGAAGGTGGACGCCGAGCACTTCGCGAGGCGGACGGAAGGGGGGCCGCACCAATTAATCCTGTCATCGATCCGCATTTGAACGCCCTCCGCCGCCCGCGTTAAGCTCGCCCCTGCTGCGGGAGCAGGGTTGGTGCGGTGATGAGCGACGACGCGAAACGCCCTTCACAGGCGATGCGGCCCAGCGGATTTGCGGGGCGCATGTTCGGCTGGCTGATGACGCGGCTGAACGGGCCCGCCTATCGCTGGGCGATCGCGCAATTGAAGCCCGTGTCGCCCGCGAATTATCTCGAAATCGGTTTCGGCACCGGCCGCCAGATGGAACTCGCGCTGCGCGGGTTGAGCGTCAAGCACGTGTTCGGTGTCGATCCGTCGGAACTGATGCTCGAGACCGCGCAGAAGCGCCTGAAGCGCTACCGCAAGAACGCCGAGATCGAACTGAAGCAGGGCGACGATGCGAATTTTCCGTGGACCGGACCGTTCGACGCGATCGCGGCCGTCCACTCCTTCCAGTTCTGGAGCGATCCCGAAGCGACGCTGAAGCATTTGCGTGCGCTCCTCGCGCCGAATGGCCGCCTCGTTCTCGCGCTGCGTCGGCACAATCGCCTCGGGCGGCGCAACGTGCCCAATCCGCTGAGCCGCCGGCGCGACGAAATCTCGGCGGCCTGCGCCGCGTTCGAGCGCGCCGGCTTCACGATCCTGTCGATCCAGGCGATCTCGAAATCGTCGCACGGCATCGTGCTCGGTTGTGGATAGCGCAGTCTCGGCCTTTCCCGCGCGGCCCCGCATCTGCCACACTCGCGCCATGCCGCATTTCAGATTCGAAGCGCGACTCCTGGCCGAACGTCCCGGCCCCATCGCCGGCGTCGACGAAGCGGGCCGCGGACCGCTGGCGGGACCGGTGATCGCCGCCGCCGTGATCCTCGACCGCAAACGCCTACCCAAAGGCGTCGACGATTCCAAGAAGCTCACGCCCGAAGCGCGCGAAGAACTGTTCGTCGCCATCGCCCGCTGCGCGCTCGCCATCGGCGTGGGCGAAGCGAGCGTCGACGAAATCGATCTCGTGAACATCCGCCAGGCGACGCATCTCGCCATGGCGCGCGCCATCCGCGCGCTGGCGCTGGCCCCCGCTTTCGCGCTGGTCGACGGCAACGATGCGCCCGCGCTCCCCTGCCCATGCGACACGCTCATCGGCGGCGACGCGCGCTCGGTTTCGATCGCCGCAGCCTCCATCGTGGCCAAGGTCACGCGCGACCGCATGATGCGCGCGCTCCACGAAGAACATCCCGGCTATGGCTGGCTCACCAACAAGGGTTACGGCACCGAAGAGCATCTGGCGGCGCTCGGCCGGCTCGGCCCCTGCCGCCATCACCGCCGGAGCTTCGCGCCCATCCACAACATGTTGTGCCGTGGGAATCTTGAGGACTTAAGTCTAACGCTTTGATTCCAAAAACTCTTGACCTGTGGACTCCGACGAATCACGATCCGCGCCCTCTGTGGACAATCGGGGCGGGTGATGGCGAAAGAGCTGGGTTTCGAAGACGCGATCGACCGCGTGATCGAGGGCGATTGCGTGGAAACGATGCGGGCGCTCCCCGCCGGCTGCGCCGACCTCGTGTTCGCCGATCCGCCCTACAACCTCCAGCTCGAAGGCGAATTGCGCCGCCCCGACAACAGCCGCGTCGATGCGGTCGACGATCACTGGGACCAGTTCGCGAGCTTCGCCGAATATGACCGCTTCACCCGCGACTGGCTCGGCGCCGCGCGTCACGTGCTGAAGGACACCGGCGCGCTGTGGGTGATCGGCTCCTATCACAACATCTTCCGCGTCGGCACGGTGCTGCAGGATCTGGGCTTCTGGATTCTCAACGACGTGGTGTGGCGCAAGACCAACCCGATGCCGAATTTCCGCGGCCGACGCTTCACCAATGCGCATGAAACGCTGATCTGGGCGGTCAAGCGACAGGAAGCAGAAGAGCTACACCTTCAATTACGAAGCGATGAAATCGCTCAACGACGAACTCCAGATGCGCTCGGACTGGGACATGCCGATCTGCAGCGGCGGCGAGCGGCTCAAGAATGCGAACGGCGAGAAGGCGCATTCGACGCAGAAGCCGGAAGCGCTGCTCCATCGCGTGGTGGTGGCGTCCGACCAAACCGGGCGACGTGATCCTCGATCCGTTCTTCGGCTCGGGCACCAGCGGCGCGGTGGCGCGCAGACTGGGCCGGCGCTTCATCGGCATCGAGCGCGACCGCGCCTATGCGCGGCTGGCGCGCTCGCGCATCGCCGGTGTCGAGCCCATCGCGGACGATGCGATCGAGATCACGCGTTCCAAGCGCGCCGAAGCGCGCATTCCTTTCGGCTGGGTGGTCGAGCGCGGGCTTCTGCCGCCGGGCACGGTGCTGCACGGTTCGACCAAACGCCACCGGGCCAAGGTGCGCGCCGACGGCTCGCTCGTCTGCGCCGACGCCACCGGCTCCATTCACCGCATCGCGGCCCATGTCCAGGGCCTCGACGCGTGCAACGGCTGGACGTTCTGGCATTTCGAGTCGAAGGGAACGCTGGTGCCCATCGACGTGCTGCGTCAGCAATTGCGCGCCGCGCTCGTTTAGAGCGTTTTGGATTCGATAAATCGCGCGGCCCCCCTTCCGTCCGCCGAGCGAAATGCTCGGCGTCCACCTTCCCCCGTGTATGGACTGGGGACATCGAAGACACCGTTCGGAGACATCGAAGACACTTGTCTGGCCTAACTTGGCTGGATGGGAGGTCGGGTCATGCCTTGGCGGGAGTCGTCGGTGATGGAACTGCGTGAGGAGTTTGTCCGGTTGGCGCTGGCGCCGGGGGCGAATGTGAGCGAACTCTGTCTTCGCTTCGGCATCGATCGGAGCAATGGCCACAAATGGCTGAAGCGCTACGAGAGGGAGGGTCGCGCCGGCCTCGTCAATCGCTCGCGCCGTCCCCGTCGCAGTCCGTTGCGCACGAATGAGGCGATGGAAGCGGAAGTCCTGCGCATCCGGGCAAAGAGCAACAATGCCTGGGGCGGTCGCAAGATCGCCAGGGCGATGGAGCGCAACGGCTGGGCGGGAGTGCCTGTGCCGAGCACGATCACCGAGATTCTGCGCCGGCACGGCAAGCTCGAAGACCGCAAGCACGAGCATCCCGGCCCGTTTCGGCGCTTCGAACGCGCCGAACCCAATGAGCTGTGGCAGATGGACTTCAAAGGCCACTTTCCGATGACGCGAGGCCGTTGCCATCCGCTCACCGTGCTCGACGATCACTCGCGCTATTCGCTGGGCCTTGAGGCCTGCGCCGACGAACGGGACCTGACGGTTCGCGGCTGCCTGACGACCATATTTCGCCGTTATGGCCTGCCTTTTGCGATGCTGATGGACAATGGCGCACCCTGGGGCGACAGCGGCGATCAACCGTTCACGATCTTCGGGACCTGGCTGATGCGCCTGGGCATAGGTGTGAGCCATGGCCGTCCCTACCATCCGCAGACCCAAGGCAAGGACGAGCGCTTTCACCGCTCGTTGAAGGCCGAGGTTCTGGACGGAAACAGCTTTCGCGATCGCAAGGCATGTCAGCGCGCGTTCGACGATTGGCGGTATGTCTACAATCACGAGCGGCCGCATCAGGCCCTGGATCTCGAAACACCGGCCACGCGCTATCGCATCAGCGCGCGCGCTTTTCCCGAGCAACTTCCCGCCATCGAGTATGCGCAGGCCGACCTCGTTCGCAAAGTCGACAGCGATGGGTTCCTCAGCTTCAAGAACCGTTCCTGGCGCATCGGCAAAGCCTTCCGCGGTCAACCTGTAGCCTTGCGTCCGGCAGGCCAGGACGGCGTCTTCGGCGTCCATTACTGCCTGCAGCGTATCGCCACCATCGCTCTGCACGCAGCCCCAGCTTCGGCCCGTGGATTTGTGGACATCGCATCTGCGATGCCCACAACCCCACAGGCACAACACCAAAATCAGGTCAAAAATGCGCTATAAACCAACCCCCAAAGGTGTCTTCGATGTCCCCGAACACCTGTCTTCGATCTCTCCGGCCCAAACACCCCGCAAGGGGGGAAGGCTAAGAAATCGATTCGCATTGTGCTTTTTTTGACCTTCCCCCCTTTGCGGGGGAAGGTGGACGCCGAGCACTCCGCTCGGCGGACGGAAGGGGGGCCGCGCGATTCAACTCGAACAACGGGCCGCCCTCGTCCAGCGCGTGGGCGACGATCTTCCGCATCACGGTCGGCAGCGCCGCGCGTCCCAGCGCGTCTTCCGCGATCCAGCGTCCATCGTTCTTGGGCCGCTTCGCGACGCGCGCCACATAGACCTCGACCTCCAATTCGAAATGCGTGAAGCCGTGGCGCACGATGCCGGCGCGTTTCTGCCATTCGGCGCGAAACGGTGCCTGCAACAGCGCGGCTTTGGTTGACGGAAACTCCGCGGCCCAGGACCCCAGCGGCGGCTGCAGCATGCCGCCCAGCAATCCGTCTTCGGGTCGTTTCACCAGCAGCACGGCGCCGCTTCTGTCGCGCGCCACGAACGCGGCGCCGCGCTTCAGCGGACGGGCGCGCTTCGCCGCTTTGACCGGCAGGTTTTCCGCGATGCCCCGCGCGCGGCCCCGGCAATCGTCCGACCACGGACAATTCGGGCAATCGGGCCGCCGGGGCGTGCAGACAAGCGCCCCCAGATCCATCAACGCCTGCGCGAAATCGCCCGCCCGCGCGTCCGGCACCAGCGATTGGCCGCGGGCGCGCAATTCGGTCTTCGCGCCCGGCAACGGCGCCTCGACGGCGAAGTAACGCGCCAGAACGCGCTCGGCATTGGCGTCAACCGCCGCTTCCCGCGCATCGAACGCAATCGCCGCAATCGCGCCGGCGGTGTAGGGCCCGATGCCGGGAAGCGCGCGCAGCGCCTCCGCCGTGCGGGGAAACTCGCCGCCCAATTCGCGCGCCACCTGTTGCGCCGCCCGATGGAGATTGCGCGCGCGGGCGTAATAGCCGAGCCCGGCCCAAGCCGCGAGAACGTCGTCGAGCGGGGCCGCCGCCAGCTTTTCGACGGTAGGCCAGCGCCGCAGGAATTCGCGGTAATAGGCCGCCACCGCCACGACCGTCGTCTGCTGCAGCATGATTTCGCTCAGCCAGACGCGATACGGATCGGCCGTCGCGCCCCGCTTCGCCCGCCATGGCAGTTCGCGGCGATGGACATTGTACCAGGCGAGCAGCCGCACGCTGGGCGGCGTGAGGCTTTGCGTTGTCGGGCGGGCTTTGGGCATAGTCCCTGGCGAGAGATAACGTCGGCCACCATGGCGCAAGGCGAAAGCACGAAACAACCACCCCCTCCTCCCCAACGCCGCAACTGGGCAGAGGCGGTGGGCCTTGGCGTGAGCGTGGCGGCGGGAAGCGCCTTCGAACGCGCCGGCTTTCGCGACCCCAGCCTCATTCTCCACTGGGTGGAAATCGTGGGGCCGGAAGTCGCCCGCTATGCACGGCCGATCCGCCTCAGCGAAGGACCCAACGGCGGCGTGCTGACCTTGAAGGCCGAACCCGGCGCGTCGCTCTTTCTGCAACACGACAGCCGGGCGCTGTGCCGGCAAATCAATGCCTATCTGGGCCGGCCGGCGGTGGCCCGGCTGCGCTTCATCCAGGGCGAGCTGGCGCCCCGGCCCCGCTTTCCGTCGCTGCCGCCAAGTTCGGCCGAGGCGCCGCCCGCCGATCCCGCGCGCCGGTTCCAGGGTCCCGAGCGGCTGAAAGACGCCCTCGTCAACCTCGCCCGGGCGCGGCAGAGGCCGGTATCCCGCGGGCCCGATTGAACGGCGCCCGCCGCTCTGCCAAAAGCTGGGCGTGGGACCGCTGGGAGTATCGACGTTGGACCGCAAGCAACTTCTGATCGGACTGGCGGTCGTCGCCGTCGTCGCCCTGGGCGCCGCTGCCTATTTCGTATTCTGGGGCAATTCGAGCGACACCGGACCGCTTCCCGTCGGCAACGAACGTTTCGGCGTCCAGGTCACAGCCAGCGACCGCACGCTCGGTTCGCCCAAGGCGCCGCTCCTGATGCTCGAATATGCGGCGCCCACCTGCCCCCATTGCGCGCATTTCGACATGGAGATGTTCCCGCAGCTCAAGCAGAAATATATCGACACCGGCAAAGTCTATTATGTGTTCCGCGTCTTCCCGCTGTCCTCCGCCGACGTGGCCGCCGAGTCGATCGCGCGCTGCCTGCCGGAGGCCAATTATTTCCAGTTCATGGACCTCCTGTTCCGCAATCAGACCAAATGGGATCCGGAATATGCCGTCCAGGACGTTCACGGCGGTTTGGTGGAACTGGGCCGCGATGCCGGATTGAGCCCACAGCAGGTCGACACCTGCATCGCCAATCAAACCCAGGCGCAGCGTGCGGCGCAGATCGGCCAGGATGCGCAGACGAAATATAACGTGTCCAGCGTGCCCACCTTCTTCGTCAACGGCCAGATGCATGGCCCGTTCGAGGATTTCAAGGACGTGCAAAGCTTCCTCGATCCCATGCTGGCGAAGAAGTAATCCCCTGCGCCGGGAGTATCGAATTTGAACCGCAAGCAGCTTCTGGTCGGACTGGTGCTCGTCGCCATCGTGGCGGTGGGCGTGGCGGCCTGGTTCGTGTTTTTCGGGACTAGTCCGGCCGACACCGATCCGCTGCCGGCGGCCGGCGCCGGCCAACGCTTGAGCATTCAGCTCACGGCCAGCGACCGCAGGCTCGGCTCGCCCAAGGCGCCCGTGCTGATGGTCGAATATGCCTCGCCGCAATGCCCGTTCTGCGCCCGCTTCGACATGAACCTCTTTCCGCAACTGAAGCGGAAATACATCGACACCGGCAAAGTTTACTATGTTCTGCGCGTCTATCCGCTTTCGTCAGCCGATATTGCCGCCGAGTCCATCGCGCGCTGTTTGCCTGAGGATAACTATTTCCAATTCATTGACCTCCTGTGGAGGAATCAGGCGAAATGGGACCCGGAGAATCAAGTTCCTGACGTCCATGCGGGCCTCGTGGAGATGGGCGGCATGGCCGGATTGAGCGCGTCGCAGGTGGACGCCTGCATCGCCAATCAGAAGGAAGCGCAACGCGCAGCGCAGGTCGGGCAGGACGCGCAGACGAAGTACAATATTACGGGCGTGCCAACCTTCATCGTCAACGGGCAAATGCACAGCACGTTTTTGGAGTGGCAGGACCTTCAGGAATTTATCGATCCCATGCTGCCGAAAAAGTAATTCGGCGGCGCAATCTGGCGGCAGGACGGCGCGTATCCGTTGAAGTTCACCCGGCTCAGACTTTCCGGTTTCAAATCCTTCGTCGAACCGACCGAACTCTTCGTTGAGCCGGGCCTGACGGCGGTCATTGGCCCGAACGGCTGCGGCAAATCCAATCTGTTCGATGCGTTGCGCTGGGTGATGGGCGAAACACGGCCCACCTCCATCCGCGGCGCGGAAATGGACGACGTGATCTTCGCCGGCAGCGCAGGGCGCCCGTCCCGCAACACGGCCGAAGTGATCCTCTTCATCGACAATTCGGACCGCACCGCCACCGCGCCCTACAACGAATACGATGCCATCGAAATCTCGCGGCGCATCGAGCGCGAAGCGGGCTCGGTCTATCGCATCAACGGGCGCGACGTGCGCCAGCGCGACGTCCAGATTTTCTTCGCCGACGCGTCCTCGGGCGCGGCGTCCACCGCCTTCGTGCGGCAAGGCCAGATCGGAATGCTGGTCAGCCAGAAGCCGCTCGCGCGGCGCGCCATTCTCGAAGAAGCCGCGGGCATCGCCGGCCTGCATCAGCGCCGCCACGAAGCCGAACTGCGCCTGCGCGCGGCCGAGACCAATATGGGACGCCTCGACGACGTGATCCGCGAAGTCGAAGGCCAGCTTCAAAATCTCAAGCGCCAGGCGCGCCAGGCTGCGCGCTATCGCAATCTCTCCGGATTGATCCGCAAAGCCGAAGCGCTGGCGCTGCATCTGCGCTGGACGGCGGCGGCGGCGCAGGCCGCAGCGGCGGCGGACGCGCTGGCGGCGGCAGACGCTGCCGTGGCCGTCTGCACCGATCGCTCGGCGGTCGCCTCGACGGGCCAAGCCCATGCGAGCGCCGAACTGCCGCCGCTCCGCCAGACGGAAGCCGAAAAGGGCGCCGCGCTGCATCGGCTGATCGTGCAGCGCGAGGCGCTGGACGCCGAGGAAGCCCGCGCGCGCGAAGCGGCGCAACGCTTGCGCCAGCGCATCGCCCAGGCCGAACAGGATTCCACGCGCGAAGCGGCCCTCGATGCGGATGCGCTGGCAGCACTCGGCAAAGTTTCGCACGAAGCCGAAAGCCTCGAAGCGGCGTCGGCGCGGGCGGAAGAAGATTTGTCGACGGCCCAGGCGCACGCGACCGAATTGAACGACGCGCTTTCCGAGGCCGAACGCTCGCTCGAACGGCTGACCTCCGAACTCGCCGAATGGCATGCCCGCAAACAAAGTCACGAGCGTTCGCGCGAAGTGGCCGCGGCGCTGGGCGAAACCAGCGTGCAGCAACTGGACGCGGCGCAAGCCCGCCTCGATGCCGCGATGGAAAGTGTGGCCGGCGCGCCGGACGTCCGCGCGGCCGAAGCCGACACGGACTCCGCCCGCGCGCGCGCCGCCACCGCGCGCCAGGCGATGATCGAAGCGCGCGCCGCATTGGAAGCGGCCCAGGCCACGGAAACCGCCGCGCGCGCGCCGCTCGACGCATGCGAACACGATCTGCAGCAATTGTCCGCCGAAGCGAAGGCGCTGGCCGATCTGTTGCGGCCGGAAGGACAGGACCTCTGGCCGCCTTTGGTCGATGCCGTCACGGTTGAGGCCGGATACGAAGCGGCATTCGCGGCGGCGCTGGGCGACGATCTGCAGGCGCCGCTCGACGAAGCCGCCCCGCATCATTGGCGCAATCTGGGCGCGCTCGCGGCGGCGGCCAAGCTTCCCCCGGGTGCGAAACCGCTGAGCGATTTCGTCGACGCGCCCGAAGCGCTGTCGCGGCGGCTTTCGCTGACGGGTCTCGTCGCCGACGGCGCCGGTGCATCGCTTCAGCCCCGGCTCCAGCCGGGACAACGGCTCGTCACGAAGCGCGGCGACCTGTGGCGTTGGGACGGCTACGCCGCGTCCGCCGATGCGTTGTCGCCTGCCGCCATTCGCCTGGCGCAGCGCAACCGCCTTGCCGCCGTCGAGGGCGAGATCGCGCAACGGACGAAGGAGCGCGCAACGCTTTTCGCGCAATTCTCCAAAGCCAAAGATGCGGCCGATGCCGCGCGCGAAATCCGGGCGGCGCGCGGAACATGACGAACGCCGGGCCGAACAAAGCCTGATCGGCGCGCAGGAAACCTCGGCCAAGACGGCGCGCGCCGCCGCGGAACGGGCTTCGCAACTGGCGTCGTTCGAAGCGGAAATCCGCCGCCTCGGCCAGGCGCGCGATGCGGCACGCGAAGCCGAAATACAGGCCGAAACCGCCATCGCCGAACTGGGCGACGGCAAGGCGCTGGTGGAATCCGTGGCGCTCGTCCGCAACACAGTCGCCGACGCCCGCGGCCGCTATACCGAAGCGCGCGCGTCGCTCGACGGGCTCAAGCGCGATGGCGAGATCCGCACCCAGCGGCTGACCGTTCTCGCCGACGACCGCGCGCGCTGGCAAAGCCGGCGCGATGCGGCCAGCGAACATATCGGCGAACTCAATCGCCGGCTCGACGAGATGCGCTCCGAACTCGCCCAGCTCGACGGCGTGCCCGAGACCATCGCGGTCAAGCGAGGCGCCTTGCTGGACGCGATCGGCACGGCCGAAACCGCGCGCAACAACGCGGCTGACATCCGCTCCGAAGCGGAGCGCAAGCTCGCCGATGCCGACAAGGCCGCGAAGGCCGCCGACGGCGCGCTCGCCGCCGCGCGCGAGGAGCGCGCCCGCTCGCAGGCGCTGACGGAATCCGCGCAAGGCCGGATGGACGAGTTGCGCGTCCGCATCCGCGACGAACTCGACGCCACGCCGGACGAACTTCCCGAACGCGCCGAGATCAAGGACGGCACGGAGCTTCCCGATCTCGAACATGCCGACAGGCGCGTCGAGAAGCTCAAGCAGGAACGCGAGCAATTGGGCGGCGTCAATCTGCGCGCCGAAGACGAAGCGGCGGAATTCGCCCAGCGGCTCGAAACGTTCGTCACCGACCGCGCCGATCTCGACGGCGCCATCCAGCGGCTCCGGCGCGGCATCCAGAGCCTCAACCGCGAAGGCCGCGAGCGCCTGCTCGAATCGTTCGAGAAGGTGAACCGCAACTTCCAGCAATTGTTCACGAAGCTGTTCGACGGCGGCGAAGCGAAGCTCACCTTCACCGAATCCGAAGACCCGCTGGAAGCGGGCCTCGAAATCTTCGCCCGTCCGCCCGGCAAGCGGCTGCAGAACCTGTCGCTCTTGTCGGGCGGCGAGCAGGCGCTGACGGCGCTGGCGCTCATCTTCGCCGTGTTCCTCGTCAATCCCGCGCCCGTCTGCGTGCTCGACGAAGTGGACGCGCCGCTGGACGACGCCAATGTCGAACGCTTCTGCAACCTGCTCGACGAAATGACCCGGCTGGCCGATACGCGCTTTCTCGTCATCACCCATCACGCGCTGACGATGTCGCGCATGCACCGGCTGTTCGGCGTCACCATGTCGGAGCGCGGGGTGAGCCAGCTCGTCTCGGTCACCCTCGCCGACGCCGAGCGCGTGGCGGCTGCGGAATAATATTGCGCGGGCGGCCGATTCCGGGCTCGCGCGCATTTCGCCGCGGCAAGATTTCATCATATTCTTCAACGACTTAATGGCTGTCTCGTATTCTTGACAGCTTCGGGCCGCGAACCCTATGGTCCGCCCGCCTTCGGTTGCGCCGCGGTCGCTCCGAGCTGCGCAAGGTCGACGGCCTACCGGGATGCCATGGCCAACAATGCTCCCGACCCCGATGACCTGCGCGCGCTAGGCTCGCGGCTCGACGAGGTTCGGCAACGTGATCGCGCGCGCAAGGTGCAACCGCCGCCCACGTCGCGGGGGTGGCGTTCCGGTTTTCGACGGAGCTGTTTGTCGCGCTGATCGTGGGCGCGGCGATGGGATGGGGGTTGGACCGGCTGTTCCACACGAGCCCGGTTTTCATCCTGGTGTTGGGTGTATTCGGTCTGGCCGCGGGCGTCCGCAACGTCGCGCGCGCCGCCAAAGAGATCAACGCGCAGATGGTGGCGGCTGCCGCATCGGCGCAAAAGACGGACGAGGAGAAATAGTCCATGGCCGCGAGCCCCATGGAACAGTTCGAGGTGAAGCCGCTGATCCCGATCCATCTGGGCGGCTACGACATCTCGTTCACCAACCAGGCCCTGTGGATGTGCCTCGTGGTCGGCGCCGTGTCGCTGTTCATGGCGGTCGCGCTGTCGAAGCGCACGCTAGTGCCTTCGCGCATGCAGTCGATGGCGGAGATGTCCTACGAATTCGTCGCCAACATGATCAACATGGCGGCCGGCGAAGAAGGGCTCAAATTCTTCCCGCTGGTCTTCACGATTTTCATGTTCATCGCGACGTCGAATTTTCTCGGCCTGATTCCGGGCTCCTTCACGGTGACGAGCCAGATCGCCGTGACCTTCGGGCTGACGGCGGTCGTGATCGTCACGGTGATCGTCACCGGATTCATCCGCCACGGCTTCGGCTTCTTCAAGCTGTTCGCGCCCGACGCGCCGATCTACATCCTTCTGTTTCTCGTGCCGCTGGAAGTGATTTCGTTCTGCGCCCGGCCGATGAGCCTGTCGATGCGCCTGTTCGCGAACATGCTGGCGGGGCATACGATGCTGAAGGTGATGGCCGGCTTCGTGATCGCGCTGGGCGGCGCGGGCGGCGCCTACACGCTCCTCGCGGCGGCGCCGGAAGGGCTCATCGTCGGGCTCACCGCGCTCGAATTCCTCGTCGCCTTCCTGCAGGCCTATGTGTTCGCGATCCTGTCCTGCATCTATCTGAGCGAAGCCTTGCATCTTCACGACAACCACTGACGCACAAAGGGAACTCATCACATGGATATCCATGCAGCCAAATTCATCGGCGCCGGCCTCGCCACCATCGCCTTCGTCGGCTCCGGTATCGGCATCGGCATCGTGTTCGGCAATTACATCTCGGGCGCGCTGCGCAATCCGGGCGCGGCGCAGAGCCAGTTCACCAACCTCTATATCGGTTACGCGCTTTGCGAATTGCAGGGGCTGTTCGGCCTGCTGATCGCGCTCATCCTGATGTACACCTGAGATGGAGCCGGCCGCCCACACGACCAGCGGAACGACGGTGCCCTCGCAGGAGGGCGGCTTTCCGCCGTTCAAGTCGCAAACCTTCGCCAGCCAGTATTTCTGGCTGACGATCACCTTTGCGTTCCTGTTCGTCGTGTTGTGGCGGTTCGCCGGTCCCCGCATCCAGGGTGCGATTGCGGAGCGGCGCGGCCGGATCAATTCCGAGCTCGCCGCCGCCGAGCAGAGCCGCCGCGGCGCGGAAACTGCGCAGGCCGAGTACCAAGCGCCGCTGATCGAAGCGCGCGAACGGGCGCGCGGCGCGGCGGACGACACGCGGGCCAAATTCGCCCAGGAAGCCGAAAGCGCCAAGGCCGCCGCCGACAAGGATGCCGAAGCGGTCACGGCCAGAGCCGAGGAACGCATCGCCGCGTTGCGGGCGGAAGCGAGACGCCACATCGCCGACGTGGCGAAAGACGCGGTGATCGATATCGTGAACCGGCTGACGGGCGAAACGGTGACCGCGCAGGAAGCCGCGGCCGCCGTGCAGGATGCGGTGAAGGGTTAGCCCGATGGAACTCATCAAGGAAGCGCTCAACGAGCCGGATTTCTGGGAAGGCCTCGGGCTTGTCATCGTGCTGGGGCTGTTCGTCTATCTGCGCGTTCCCGCCATGATCGCCGGCACGCTCGACAAACGCGCGCGCGACATCGAGGCGGAGCTCACGCAGGCGCAGCAGCTGCGCAAGGAAGCCGAGACCATCCTGATCGACTATCGCAACCGCGCGGCGCAGGCGGGCAAGGAAGCCGAAACGATCCTCAGCGACGCGCACGCCGACGCCGAGCGCTATGCTGCGGAAGCCCGCGCGGCGCTCAAGGTCCAGATCGAACGCCGCGCCAAGCAGGCGCAAGACCGGATCGCGCAGGCCGAGCGCCAGGCGCTCCTCGAAATCCGCGCGCTGGCCGCCGACGCCGCCGCAACCGCCGCCGAGAAACTGATCGTGGCGCGGATCGACGAGAAAAAGGCCGGCGCCCTGATCGCCGACAGCATCGGAGAGCTTTCGTCGAAGTTGAATTGATCAAGGCCACAAATTGCGCCATGGATTGTCATCCCCGGCCTCGCGCGAACGGAGTTCGCACGAGGGGAAGGGGACCCAGGTGCGAACATTATCTGCGCTTGTAAAGTGAAGGGCGCTCGCGCACACACCAAATTCCAACATCGCAGAATTTCCACACCTGGGTCCCCTTCCCTCGCCGCGCTCAGCGCGGCTCGCCGGGGATGACAGATGGTGTTGGTGCGCGGGCCGCCCTACTCCGGCAGCACCACGCGGATGTGCAGTTCGCGCAACTGCTTCGCCGAGACTTCGGACGGCGCGCCCATCATCAGGTCCTGGGCCTGCTGGTTCATGGGGAACATCGTCACTTCGCGCAGATTTTCCTCGCCCGCGATCAGCATGACGATGCGGTCGATGCCGGGCGCGGTGCCGCCATGGGGCGGCGCGCCGTAGCGGAAGGCGTTCAGCATGCCGGAGAAACGTGCCTCGGTTTCGTCGCGGCTGTAGCCCGCGATCTCGAACGCCTTCAGCATCACGTCGGGATCGTGGTTGCGGATGGCGCCGGACGACAGCTCCGTGCCGTTGCACACGATGTCGTACTGGAACGCCTTGATGCCGAGGATGGTCTCCCTGTCGGCGGCCGTCAGCGCGAGGAATTTGCCGCGGTCGAAATTCGGCATGGAAAACGGGTTGTGGGAGAAATCGATCTTCTTCTCCTCCTCGCTCCATTCATACATGGGAAAATCGACGATCCAGCAGAACTCGAACCGGCCTTCCTTGGTGAGGCCCAGTTCGCGCCCGATGCGCAACCGCGCCGCGCCCGCAAGCGAGGCCGCCCGCTCCGGCTTGGCATCGGCCGAAAAGAACAATGCGTCGCCCGCCCCGACATGCGCCTCCGCCGCTAGCGCTTCGAGCGCGGCCGGCGGAATGAATTTGGCGATGGGACCTTTGCCGGCGAGCTTGCCCGCATCGTTTTCGAACACGATATAGCCCAGCCCCGGCGCGTTCATTTCCGCCCGTGCCCAATCGTTGAGCTTATCGAAGAAAGAGCGCGGCTGCGCGGCCGCGCCGGGCGCGGGAATTGTGCGGACGGTCTTGGCCTTGAACGCCTTGAACTCGACATCGGTCCGCGCGAACACCGCCGACACATCCGCGATCACGATGGGATTGCGCAGATCGGGCTTGTCGGAACCGTATTTGAGCAGCGCCTCGTCATAGGCGATGCGCGGGAACGGATGGCTTGAGACTGTGCGGCCCTCGGCGAATTCCTCGAACACGCCATGCAGCACCGGCTCGACGGCGGCGAACACGTCGTCCTGCGTCACGAAACTCATCTCGACATCGAGCTGATAGAATTCGCCCGGGCTGCGGTCGGCGCGGGCGTCTTCGTCGCGGAAGCACGGCGCGATCTGGAAATAGCGATCGAAGCCCGCCACCATGATCAGCTGCTTGAACTGCTGCGGCGCCTGCGGCAGCGCGTAGAACTTGCCCGCATGCATCCGCGACGGCACGAGGAAATCGCGCGCGCCTTCGGGGCTGGACGCGGTCAGGATCGGCGTCTGGAATTCGGTGAAGCCGCCCTCGATCATGCGCCGGCGGATCGACTGGATCACCTTCGAGCGGAGCGTGATGTTCTTGTGCAGGCGCTCGCGCCTCAGATCGAGGACGCGGTATTTGAGCCGCGTCTCTTCGGGATAATCGAGTTCGCCGAACACCGGCATGGGCAGGTCCTGCGCCACCGACTGGACCATCAACTCTTCGATGCGCACTTCCACTTCGCCGGTGGGAAGCTCCTTGTTCACGGTCTCCGGCGTCCGCGCGACAACCGGCCCCGTGACCGTCACCACCCATTCGGCGCGGGCCCGGTCGGCATCGGCGAACGAGGCCGCATCCGGCTCGATCACGCATTGGGTGACGCCGTAATGGTCGCGCAGGTCGAGGAACAGGAGCCCCCCATGGTCGCGGCGCCGGTTCACCCAGCCGGACAGGCGCACGCGGGAGCCGACATGCTCCTTGCGCAATTGGCCGCAGGTGTGGGTGCGATAGGCGTGCATGACGACTCTTTCGTAGGATAAGGCGATACCGGACTGTCAGGATGCATGACAGCGGGAGGTCCCACTATCAGGATTTATTACAGTCGTCCAACGTCGAAAGTCACGCAGCACCGGGGGGTTCAAATGTCGCAATTCCCGCCTAATCTGCGCCGTAAGAAGGAACCCGCCATGACCCTTTCGCGCCTCGCCGCTTCGGCCGTTCTGCTGTTCGCCGCCACATTGGTTCCGGCCACAGCCGCGCCGCATAATGTGCTGATCTTCGTGGCCGACGGGCTGCGCTATGTGAGCGTGACGGCCGAGACCGCGCCCACGCTCGCGAAGCTCCGCCATGACGGCGTCGACTTCACCGACAGCCACGCGATGTATCCCACCATCACCACGCCCAACGCCTCGGCGATCGCGACGGGGCATTATCTGGGCGACACGGGGAATTTCGGCAACCAGCTTTATACGGGCTTCGCGTCGCCCGAGGCCGGCGGCGCGACCACGCCATTCCTGGAGAACGACGCGATCCTGGGCGAGATGAATGCGCATTTCGGCGGCAATTATCTCGACGAGACTTCGCTCCTCGCCGCCGCGCGGCAGGCGGGATTTGCCACCGCCGCGATGGGCAAGGTCGGACCCACCGCGATCCAGGACGTGACCGCCCGCGACGGCACGCAAACCATCGTCATCGACGACGCCATCGGCACGCCGGCGGGATTCCCGTGGCGCCCGAGATTGCCGCCGCGATCAAGGCGGCGGGGCTGCCGCCGACCGCACCGAAAACATCGATTCCGAACGTCGAGCAGCAAGCCTATCTGCTGGCGATCGCGACCAAGGTGGTGCTGCCGCGGCTCAAGGCGACCGGCAAGCCGTTCGTGCTGCTGTTCTGGTCGCGCGATCCCGACGCCACGCAGCATTCGCAGAAGGACAGTCTCGGCAAGCTCACCCCCGGCATCAACGGCCCGACTGCCAAAGCCGCCATCCGCAATGCCGACAACAGCCTCGCCACCTTGCTCGCCGCGCTGAAGGCGCAAGGCCTCGACAAAACGACCGACGTGTTCGCGACCGCGGATCATGGCTTCTCCACGATCTCCAAGGAGAGCGCGACAAGTGCGGCCGCGAAGATCGCGTATCCCGACGTGCCGAAAGGCGAATTGCCGTCGGGCTTTCTCGCCATCGACGTGGCCGATGCGCTCGCGCTGCCGCTGTTCGATCCGAACACGCAGAAGACCGTCGACTACAAAAACGGCGCGCGCCCCGTCGCCGGCAACGGCTTCATCGGTACGGACCCCACGGCGCCCGTGGCCATGGTCGTGTCGAATGGCGGCTCGGATTTCATCTACCTGCCGGGAGCGGACGCCAGGGCGCGCGCCGCGCAGATCGTCCGTATGCTGACCGAAGAGGATTACACCGGCGCCGTCTTCGTCAACGACGAACTGGGCGATATTCCGGGCGCGCTGCCGCTCAGCGCGATCAATCTGAGGGGCGCGGCGCTCACCCCGCAGCCTTCGATCGTCGTGGGCTTCCGCTCCTTCGCGATTCCCGGCTGCGCGCCGCTCCTGATGTGCGCGGCCGAGATCGCCGACACGTCGCTGGGCACCGGCCAGGGCATGCATGGCACCTTCAGCCGGGCCGACACCCGCAACTTCATGGCCGCCATCGGGCCCGATTTCAAAGCGGCATTCGCGGACAAGGCGCCGGTGAGCAATGCCGATATCGCGCCCACCCTCGCCCACATTCTCGGCCTTTCGATCGTGCCCAAAGGCGGCCTCACCGGCCGGGTCGCGGGCGAGGCGCTCAAAGGGGGCAAGCCGGTCAGGGTCTCGCGCCGGACCGAGGCGTCCCTGCCGGCGGCCAATGGGGTCAAAACGATTCTCGACGAGCAGATGGTGGGACCCACGCTCTATTTCGACGCGGCGGGCTTTCCCGGACGCGCGGTGGGCCTCGCGTCCCGCTGATCGTCGCAGCGCCGGGATTTACAGGGCGGCGGCCGCGCGAATCCGCTATAGGCGGGCTCATGCGCACCGTGACCGCCACCAAAGACCTCAAGGACCTAATCGCCGAACTGGAGCCCGCGCCCTATCTGGCGCTCGACACCGAATTCATGCGGGACCAGACCTATTGGCCCAAGCTCTGCCTGTTGCAGGTGGCCGCACCCGGGGTGGAGGCCGCCATCGATCCGCTGGCGCCGGGGCTCGATCTCAAGCCGTTCTACAAGCTGCTCAAATCGCCTCACATCGTGAAGGTGCTGCATGCCTGCCGGCAGGACATCGAGATCTTCCACCATCAGGGCGGCATGATTCCCGATCCGCTGTTCGACACGCAGATCGCCGCGATGGTGTGCGGCTTCGGCGATTCGGCGTCGTATGAAACGCTGGCGCGCCGCATCGCCCATGTCGAAATCGACAAATCCGCCCGCTTCACCGACTGGAGCCGGCGCCCGCTGAGCGACCGGCAGCTCGAATATGCGCTGGCCGACGTCACCCATCTGCGCACGATCTATGAGGCCCTGGCCAGACAGCTCGAACGCACGGGCCGCTCGTCCTGGGTGGAAGAGGAAATCACGGCGCTGAAGGACCCTGCCCTCTACGAGCTTGCGCCCGAACACGCGTGGAAGCGGCTGAAGCCGCGCACCAGCAACAAGCGCTTCCTCGCCATGCTGGCGGCGATCGCGGCATGGCGCGAGCGCGAAGCGCAGACGCGCGACCAGCCGCGCAACCGCATCCTCAAGGACGAAGCGCTGATGGAGATCGCGGCGCATCCGCCCGAGACGGCCGAAGCGCTCGATCACAATCGCGCGGTGCCGAAAGGATTTGGCTCGTCGCGCCTGGGCAAATCGCTGCTCGACGCCATCGCCGACGGCCGCAACGCGCCGCCGCCAGAAGGCATCCAACCCGAACGCCCGCGCCGCAAGCGCGAGCCGACGCCGTCGTCGATCGATCTGTTGAAGACGCTGCTGCGGCTGCGCGCGGAAGAAGCGGGCGTGGCGCCACGGCTGATCGCCAACGCGGAAGATATCGAGCGCCTCGCCGCGCATGAGGATGACGGCGTCTCCGCGCTTCATGGCTGGCGCGCCGACGTGTTCGGCAACGACGCGCAGGCGCTGCGCGACGGCAAACTCGCCATCGCACTCGAAAAGGGCGAAGCGGTGGTGGTGGAGCTGGAGGATTAGGGTCTCGATTTTTCACTCTTATCGGTGTCATCCCCGCGAAAGCGGGAACCCAGTTGCCGCGCGTCGGCGCGGCGACTGACGCTTCGTCGCTCGCGGACGCTCGCTGCGAGGTTCCCGCTTGCGCGGGAATGACAGTTGAGGGAAAACGAGCGCAACCTATGGCCGTCAGTATGACCCCGCTCAGGCCGCGGCGCGTTCCTGTTCCTTCGCCACGCCTAGATGGCGCGCGAAGAAAGCCTGCCACGATGCGCCTTCGAAATTGGGAATCTCGACGTGGGCGCCCGGGTTGATGTGCATCGTCTTTTGCTTCGAGCCGAAGGCGTTGAACAGCGCGAGGCCGTTTTCGCGCGACGCGACGGCGTCTTCCCACTGGAATACGAACTCGACGGGAATGGCGATGGCCTGCGCCGCTTTCTCGAACGCCTCCGCGCCGGGGCGCAGGCCCGCCAGCCCGAACACGGCGCATGTGATGCGCGGTTCGCTCGCGACAAACGGAACGCCGATGGCCGTTCCCATCGACACGCCCCAATAGCCTATCCGCGCCGTGCCGCCCACGAAGTCGAGCGCCAGCGCCGCATCGAGCGCGGCCTTCCATTCCGGGATCGCGCGTTGCGCCCGCTCCGCCATCGTCTTCATCAGTTCGGCGGACGGTCCATTGCCGCCCGCAATGCCGCGCACCCGCTCGCCGACTTCTTTCGCAAGTTTCTCCGCCTGTTCGCGGCTGATGCGGTCGCCATGCCCGGGTGCGTCGATGGCCAGGGTCGCGTAGCCGAGGCGCTGCGCGAATTGCCGGGCGCGCGCCGCCAATGTGCCGATCTTTTTGTGCTGCGAGCCGCCATGGCCCATGAGGATCAGCGGCCGCTCGCCCTTCTTCCCTTCCGGCGCCCAGATCACGGCGGGCACCCGCTCGCCGGCGACGGTCAGGTCGAACAGATATTCGGTGACGCCGTTCTCGGTTCTTTCGCGTGTGAAGCTGACCATGCCCGTCTCTCCGGTTTCATCGCGGGCAACATGATTACCGCAAAACGCCGCGAACCGGAATTGCTTTACGGCACGAGAAGTAGCGTTCCCGCCTTACCACAAATGTCATCCCCGGCCTCGCGCGAACGGAGTTCGTGCGAGGGGAAGGGGACCCAGGTCGCCCAACAACGCGCATTTGCAAACTCGAAAAACCATTGTTGGATAATTTTTGAACGATTGCGCCGCGTCTCCTCCACCTGGGTCCCCTTCCCCTCGCGATCCTCTCGGATCGCGAGGCCGGGGATGACATGCTGGGGAAAATCGCGCGCTTATCTTTGCGCTCACGCGCTTTCGCGGGCCATGACGATGATGTAAACCGCTGGGAATAGCGATGCCGTTCTCTGCGGCCTCCACGCGATCAGAAATTCTGGCCGAATTTTATGCCGATCAGGCGCGGACGGGTGGGGACGACATAGGGTTCCGAACCGCAGACCTGCGCCACGCATTCGGCGTAGCGATACACTTGCTCGTGCTGGTCGAATACGTTCTGGACGAACAGCTCAAGCGACCAGCGATCGGTCTGGATGCCCGTGCTGAGATCGAAATTCCCGTAGCCGGGCTGGTCCTGGCGGATCGGCACGAAGGTATTGACGGTGGCGGCCGGCGCGGACGCGGGGAACGGTGCAGACGTGCGCAAATCCGACCAGCTGCTCGATTGGGCGTTCATCGCGCCCTGCAGATGCGCCGCAAAACCGGCGACCATGAAATCGTAGCGCGCGGTCACGTTGCCTTTGTATTTCGGCGTGATCGGCAATTGCGTGCCCTTGGGCGCTTCGGGCCCGTTCGCGTCGGCGCCGGGATCGGTCGAAGGTAGCGCATTCGGGCAAACCGTGATCGGCTGCTGGGTCGCGAGATTGCTGTAGCCGCAATAATTCGAATCGAGCGTGGCGTCGGTCACGGCGACGGAGCCGGACAGCGTCAGCGACGAAATCGGTTTCCAGTCGACATTCGATTCGATCCCTCGCGACGTCGCGTTGCCGGCGTTCTGGATGACGGTGAACGAATTCTCGCCCAGGAACGGGAACTGAACATTGTCCCACTGGTCCCAGAACACGTCGCCGTTGAAATGCATGGTGTTGCCGAGCCACGCCGTTTTCCAGCCGATTTCGTAGTTGGTCAGCTTGTCGGGCTGGTATTGCCCGTAATCGGCGCGGCGGTTGATGCCGCCGGGGCGGAAGCCGGTCGACCAGGTGGCATAGACCATCCGGTCGTCGTCGATCTGGTAGGCCAGATTGAGCTTGTGCGTATTGCCGCTGCCGGTGGCTTTCGCATCGAGATCGGTGCACGGATCGTTGTGGAAAGTTCCGGGACCGAAACATGCCGGCACGCCCGTCGCCCCAGGCCCCGAGCCTGCGTAAGGAGAGCCCGGGCCGAAGCCGAAGAAGCCTTTCAGCCGGTTCAGATAGGTGTAGAGGCGCAAGCCACCCGTCAATGTCAGCTGCGGGGTGATGCTGTAGGTCACGTCGCCGAACGCCGCCATGTCCTGATCGACGCGTTCCTGGTCGGTCAGCCACCAGGTGTTGTCCCAGCCGGGAACGGACAGGCTCGGTGCCAATCCCTGGATCTCGTAATTCTGCAGGATCCAGTGCTGCTGCCGCTCGTAGAAGAGGCCGGCGATGAAGCGCAGGCGATCGTCGGCCGGCGAAGCGATGCGGAGTTCCTGGCTGTCTTTTATGAAATGATCGCTCTCCAAAATGGTTTGGGTGGGCGCGATGGGATTTCCGTTCTTGTCGACGAAAATCTGCGGGAACGACGAGGGGAACAGTTTGTCGTACCAGAAGGAATAATCCGAATAGTCGGATTCGCCGTGGATCCACCAATCCATGTGGCCGCCGGAATAGGTGAGATCGAGATCGCCGACCTTGCCCTGGACGGTCAGCGCGGCCTGATACCAGTTCTGGTGCACGAATTCCGGATTGTATTGCTGCACGTCGAGATAGCCGACGGTCGTGTCGTAACCGAACACGCCGTTGGTGTTTTCCCATTGCGCCATCAGGGTCGGCGTGATCGTCCAGTTGGCGTTGAGATCGATTTTCAACGCGGCGCGGGCGCCGTAGGTGTCGACGGTGTTGAAATCGTTCTTGGCGATGCCGGCATTGCTGATGGTGATGGGCGGAACGTAACCGGACGTGCCGCCGGGCGGGCTGCAATCGCTGGCCGGGCAGCCGGGATAGGTTCGCGTGCCGGGCAGATTGTCGATATAGCCTGCGTCGTGCTCGTCCCACGCCACGATGCGGATCGCGGCATTTTCGGCGAGCGGAATGTTGACGTAACCCTCGCCCGAATAACCGAGGCCGCCGTGATCGACGGTATTGCCCTGGACGTCATAGCTCGCGGAGAATCCGGAGGGGTCGGGCTGGTTGGTGATGATGCGGATCGTTCCCGCTTCGGAGCTCGCGCCATAGAGCGTGCCCTGCGGTCCGGACAGCACTTCCACCCGGTTGATATCGTAGATGTGCATGTCCAGCGTGCCGCCGATGGTCGTGATCGGCTGTTCGTCGAGATAGACGCCGACGGTGGGAAGCGGGCCCGAATGGTTGCCGTCGCTGCCGCTGTCGATGCCCCGCATGCTGATATTGGCGAAGCCGGGTCCGGCATTGCCGCCGCCCGCGCCGCCCACGGTGTAGTTGATAGTGGGGAAATATTTCACATAGTCGTTGAAATCGGTGATGTGCAAATCTTCGAGCTTCTGCGTGCTGAGCGCCTGGATGGCCAGCGGAGCTTTCTGAAGATCCTCGGAGCGCTTTTCTGCCGTGACGACAACGGTTTCGATCTGGGAGTTGTTGGCGGTCTGCTGTGCGTAGGCCGGTGCGATGGCCGTCAGCATCGTCGTTGCCGTCAACGTCGCCCACAAGGTCGGCCGCGCGCGCTCACGCCCGAAATTCGAAATGCGCTTCATTTTGGAGCCCCCGCAACCCCCAGGTGACAGTTCGATGTCAACGCTATGCCAATGTATTGTCAAGAATAAGTGAGGCGGATTTCTCTGGGCGTTTCACCTTCGGCGAGCGACATGAAGCATAAATGCGACAGCGCCTAAAATGTGGGCACAGAAGGATAAAATTCGAGAACCGGGCCCAATGCGGCCCTCAGCGGCTCGAGCCAGGGCTCGTAGTTCTGCCAATGCTCGACCGCATCGCGATAGATGGGCTGGCGCACCTGCTCGGAGCTCGCGGTGCGCACGGCGCGATCGTTCTCATAGAATTTCAGGCATGATTCTTCGAACGGAAGATCGCAATAGGCGAGCAGTTTGCGAACTTCGCCTTCCGAATCGGAGACCATGCGTTCGTAGATCACGCGATGCACGCGATTGGGCAGAACCGAGTCGAAATGCGCCATCAGCTCCACATAGTCGCGATAATACCGGCCCATTTCGGCGAGATCGTAAGTAAACCCCTGGCCGCGGGCGAAATGCTGCTTGAAGTTCGAGAAGCAGCAGCCGAGCGGATGCCGCCGCGCATCGATGATCCTAGCATTGGGAAGGATCAGATGGATGAGCCCGATATGGGCGAAATTGTTGGGCATTTTGTCGGTGAAGAACGGCAGGCCCAGCCGTCTCTGCACGCGGGTTCGGGCGAGATACTCCTCGCCGAGCCTAGCGAGATCCTCGCCCTCGAGTTCGCCGACCGATTCGGGATAGGTGGCGTGTTCGCCTTTTCTCTTTCGCGCGCCCAGCCGCCCCGCGATCGACAGGATATCGGGCAACTCCATCGTGCCTTCGACGGCGGAATGGCTGGAAAGGATCTGTTCGATCAATGTCGAACCCGAACGGGGAAGCCCGACGATGAAGATGGGATCGGCCGCCGGACAACCCTGACGCGCCCGTTTGGAGAAAAACTCCGGCGTGAACAGAGCCTCGGAGCGGCGCATATGTTCGCCCGATTCGTTCGGATCGTAGGCGACGCTTTTCTTCCGCAGGTCGTTGCCCTTCGCGTAATTGTCGAACGACTCGGCATAGCGGCCGTCGTCTTCGAAGGCTTTGCCCAACGCGAAATAGAGATGAAAGCGGTCTTCGTCCGCGATGTCCTTGCGCGCGAGCTGCAATGTCATCGCGGCCTCGTCGCCCGGCGCGAAGCGAAATGTCTTGAGGTTCGCAAGGCTCCACCACGCTTCGCCCAGGTTCGGCAGAAGCGCAATGCTCTTGCGATAGGCCGCGATGCAATCGTCCTGCCGACCGACCACCTTGAGCGTATGGCCGTAGCTCATCCAGGCCTTGGGCTGGTGGGGGTAGTCCTTCAACACGCGCTCGTAGCAATCGATTGCGCGCTCGCTTTCGCCGAGCCGCGCGAGCGATGCGGCCAGCATGTTCCGGTAGGCGGGATTGGCGGGCTCCCGCTGCAACAGGATTTCCGCCTGCGCGGCGGACAGGTCCGGCTTGTTGGCGCGATAGAGCACGCCGGCATAATTGGCCCGCGCCTCCACGAAGCCGGGCGCCAGTTCGAGACAGCGCGCGAGGAGATTTTCCGCGTCCTCGTAACGCCCGAGCCGCGATCCCACTTCGCCCAGCATGCGGATCGCGGCCACGTCGGTCGGATGCGCGATCAGGAACGCGCGCAGCAACCGTTCCGCGACGGCGAGGCGGTTTTCGCACAGAGCGGTCGCGGCTTCGATCAGCCTCGGATCCCGCACCGACGCCTTGATGTGCCGCGCATAGGCCTTCTCGGCGCCGTCGCCGTCGCCGGCCTGCGTGAGCTGGTCGCCCAGTTCGCGCCAGGCGCTGGGATGATCGGCGGCGAGGCGCGTCGCGCGCGTCAAGGCCGCGATCGCGGCTTCGTTCTCGCCCAGGCGGCCCAGCACCAGACCCAGTTCGAAATGAATCGCGGCGACCTTGGGCTGCGCGCCGGCCAGCGGCTCGAGAATTTCGCGCGCGCCCGCGAAATCGCCCTCAAGGCGCAAAGCAGACGCCAGCAACAGCAGCGCTTTGGGATGGCCCGGAACGGCCTTGAGAATCTCACGCGATTGAAGGGCCGCGCGCGCCGGATCGACGGCGAGAAGCCGCGTCGCCTGGACGAGCGCGGTCTCCAACGTGCCTGTCGGCTCTGAGGTCGTGTCCGCCAACGCGATGGCCCGGTTCGACTATTCCCGTCAATCAAAGATTTGCCGCAAGCGCCGTGTCAACCTGCGCCGGCACGTTTCTCGCCTTGGGGGCATCTGGGAATGGGGATAGTATCGCCCGGTGAGCTGGCAACGGAAAGTCGAGCTTTGCAGCGCTATTCGGCCGCTCGAACGTGCTGGTGGCAAGCGTTTCCCATCGGCGAGGAACGACGACAATGCCGGACTGGTCCATCAGAACGGGTTTGCTCGCGCTCGTAGCTTTGGTCGCCTTCCAGTCGAGCGTTTCCTCTCAGGATGCGAAAAAACCATTCGAATATAACTCCGCGCCGCCGGAGACCGTGGTGGTGACGGGTGAGCGCCCGCCTGCGGAGACGCTCGACAAAATCGTATGGAACTACGTTTACGCCCACGGACGATACTCGCCGAAGATCGACCAGATCACGCGCTGGGCGACGCCGGTGTGCCCGGAAGTCAGAAACCTGCCTGCGGCATATGGCGATTTCATCGTCAAGCGCATCAAGGCCATCGCTGCCAGCGTCGGCGCGCCGGTGAAGGAACCGTGCAAGCTCAACGTCGAGATCATCTTCACGGCTCAGCCGCAGACCATCATGGATCACATCGCGGAAAACGATCCGATACTTCTGGGCTTTCATTTCGTGCACCAAACGGCGGACATCGCGAAAGTGACCGAGCCCATTCAGGCCTGGTATGTCACCTCGACGAGCAATCGCTCTGGAGAGAAACACTTCGACAATCCCTACCACAGCACTCCCAACGCCCTGACAGGCGAAACCGGCACCAGGTTCGCGCCGGAGGGACTCCATAGCGTGTTCAGCCACATCCTGATCCTCGCAAACACCGACAAGATCGCAGGCGATGCCATCGGACCAATCGCCGATTTCATTGCCATGCTGGCGCTGTCTCAGGCGCAAGCGCCCGATAGCTGCGCCGAGCTTCCGAGCATACTGGATTTGATGTCCGCCAATTGCACGGACGCGGAGCGTCCCCAATCGCTGACGATTGCCGACAAGGCGTTTCTGGATGGACTCTATTCGATGAATCCGGAACAAATCGGCTCGCTGCAGAGAAGCTATATCTCCGAGCACATGACGCAGGATTTGAAGGGGCAATAGGAGCCGGCGCGATTGGAGCGCTGCGCGCCGGATCGACGGCGAGAAGCCGCGTTGGACTCGTTTTCCCTCGACTGTCATTCCCGCGTGCGCGGGAACCTAGCAGCGAGCGTCCGCGAGCGATGAAGAGTTATTCGCCGCACCGACACGCGGCGACTGGGTTCCCGCTTTCGCGGGAATGACACCAAGAGAGATGATCGGCTAAAAACATGAAAATTGAAGGCAATTGTCATTGCGGCAAAATCAGCTACGAGGCCGAGATCGATCCGGAGAGGGTTGTCATCTGCCACTGCACGGACTGTCAGACCAATTCCGGCGCACCCTATCGAGCCAATGTTCCGGCCGCCGCCGAGAAATTCAAACTGCACGGGCAACCGAACATTTATGTCAAGACGGCCGACAGCGGCAATAAATTTGAGGTGGCGTTCTGTGGCGATTGCGGCTCGGCGCTATACTCGACAAAGCTCGAAAACGCCCTCGTTTTTAACCTGCGGCTTGGGGCGGTGAAGCAGCGCGCGCAACTGACTCCAAGAGCTCAGTTCTGGTGCGGCTCTGCGATGCCGTGGGTCATGGACATCAGCCGCATTCCGCAGTCTCCAGATCAGACCCGTCCGGTCCGGAAACCGACAAGCTAAACTCACCCGGCGTTGAGAGCGCCCTGAAGATTTTTTGGATTCGATTGAATCGCGCGGCCCCCTTCCGTCACGCGGCTGACGCCGCGCGACACCTTCCCCCGCGAGGGGGGAAGGTCAAGAAAAAGTGGAATGCGAATTTATTTCTTAGCCTTCCCCCTGCGGGGGAAGGTGGACGCCGAGCACTTCGCTCGGCGGACGGAAGGGGGGCCAACGCGCCTCAGCTCAATCCGAAACCGCCCTAATTTGGATTTGCCTGCGCCTTGGCAGCCTGTCGCCTGGCGATCCGCCGAAGTTCGTTCGTCGTTTTTGCGATCCTTTCCAGAAGCGAACCGCCCGTAACGCCGTCGTGGTCCAGGCTCCGACAAATATCCAAGGCCGGCAGCGGTTGCCTCAGGCGAAGCCTTTTCAGGATGTCCTGGAAATACGTCTTTGTCCTTTCCTTCGTCGCGTCGGTCCAGCCGTTCGCGCGCTCGGACTCGGTCGCAGCGCGATCAAGAGTGTTTATCAACCGTGCGATACGACATCTAAAAAAGAGCATCTTCATTTTCGGAATGATTTTAGATTGATCAGTCTGAGCAAAAGCGCCCCCGCTAGAAACAGCGCCAGCCAAGTTCCAATGATCCACGGATACAAGCTGATTCTGTCCCAGTATCTGTCGTAGCTGTAACCGAACGTCAGGCACGCTACGACTGCTCCGATTATCAACTCAGAGACATAACCGCCTATTGTCCCGCCGGTCTGTTTTTCGGAAATCGCATATGCGAGACCCCAGATGGCCCCTGCTATCGGGAACGCCCCGATTGCCGACCCAATGGTCAAAATCAACCATTTGGATGCCGTGCTCATGCCGCTTATGTTACCACGCAACTCCTGACTCCTCACAAACTGACTTGCTATCCCGGCGGTTGCGGAAGGGCGGCCGATGCAGGTAAACTGGCGAATTCGGGCAATTGCAGGATTCGTGACGGGTACGACAGCGGAATTATTGGAAATACAGCGCGCCAGCACGGCGCGGCGCTTCGTCGTGTTCATCGCCGCGTTTGCTTTCGTGCTGCAGTCCTATATCGCCCAAACTCACATTCACGACGGGTCCCCGGCCTTCGGCGGCGCCATCAAAATCGCCACCGGCCAATCGCCCGCGCCAGGCAACGCGCCAATCGATCGCAGCCGGACGGAGTGTCCGTTCTGCCAGGCCGTTATTCATGTGGGCGTCTTCGTCACGTCGGCACCGCCACTTCTCGCCCTACCCTTCGCGATGGTCGAGACCGTCGCGCTTGTTGTCGCGCCGCGACCGGTTTCCGGCGCGACCGCACATGATTGGCGGAGCCGCGCGCCGCCGCGCCTTTAGCACCGAACTCCTTTCGCGTTGCGCCGGCCCGGAAGGGCCCCGCGCGTATTCTTCGTTTGGCCCTGGCACGGCCGTTTCAAACATCGTGACATTATGAAAAATCCGAAGCGAGCCGATTCGCTTGCCGAGATCGATGGAATGAGAGCCGGAACTCGTAAAGCGCTCGCCGTTTGCGGTTTCGCGCGCGTGGCCCCTGCTTGCAGCGTTGACTTGTTTGCTGGGCGCAAGTTGCGCGGTGGGTCCCGACTTCAAGAAACCGGCCGCCGCCCGACGTCAGCGACTATACCGCAACAGCCGCTCGCGACCACCGACTGCCGCCGAATGTCGCCGGCGGCGAAGCCCAGCGCTTTGTCCAGGGCGGCGACATTTCCGGAGACTGGTGGACGCTGTTTCATTCCCAGCCGCTCAACGAGCTGATCGAACGAGTCGCTCACGAACAATCCCGACCTCAAGGCGGCGCAGGCGGCGTTGTCGGTGGCGAGGGAAAATGTCCTGGCGCAGCGGGCGCCTACTATCCCAGCGTCATCGGCCGGCTTTGCGGCCAGCCGCCAGAAGCAATCGGCGGCGCTCTCGCCCGACGCCCAACGCCAACATGCTTTCAATACAATCTGTTCACCCCGCAGGTCAGCGTTTCCTATGTGCCCGATGTTTTCGGCCTGAACCGCCGCACCGTGGAGTCGCTGAAGGCGCAGGAACAGGAAGTCGCGCTTCCAGATGATCGCGACCTATACCACGCTGACGTCCAACGTGGTGGTCACGGCGATTCAGGAGGGCGTCGCTGCAGACGCAGATCGACGCGACCCGCCAGCTCATCGACATCAACTCCAACATGCTCGAGATCCTGCACTATCAATTGACAGAAGGGCTATGCCAGCCGGCTTGACGTCGCCGCGCAGGAATCGCAGCTCGCGCAAGTCGCCGCCACGCTGCCGCCGCTGCTCAAGCAATTGGCCCAGCAGCGCGATCTGCTGGCGGTTCTGGCCGGCCGATTTCCGAGCCAGGCGCCGGCGGAACAGTTCGATCTTTCGAGCCTGCAATTGCCGGAGGAATTGCCGGTGAGCCTTCCTTCGAAACTGGTGGAGCAGCGCCCGGATGTGCTCCAGGCCGAGGCAAACCTGCACGCCGCCAGCGCCCAGATCGGCATCGCCATCGCGAACCGGCTGCCGAATATCACGTTGACCGCCAATGCCGGCAGCACGGCGCTGGCCATCGACCAGCTGTTCACGTCGGGCACCGGCTTCTGGGGCTATGGGCGCGGCAGCTGACGGCGCCGATTTTCGAGGGCGGGACACTGCTGCATCAGGAGCGCGCCGCCAAGGCGGCCTACGTCCAGGCGGCCGAACAATATCGCAGCACGGTCCTGACCGCCTTTCAGAATGTCGCCGACACGTTGACGGCGCTGGAACAGGACGCCGAAGGCCTGAAAGCGGCCGCGCGCCGCCGCCGACGCCGCCAAGATCACGCTGGATTTGTCCCAGCGGCAATGGCAGGACGGCTACGCCAGCTATCTGGCGCTGTTGAGCGCCGAGCAAGCCTATCAGCAGGCCCGATCAACTCTCGTGCAGGCCCAGGCCAATCGTTATGCCGATACGGCGGCGCTGTTCCAGGCGCTGGGCGGCGGCTGGTGGCATCGCGCGGAACTGAACGAAGGACTAATCATGAAAAATAAACTGCTTCACGAATCCGAACGGCGGGGCAGATTCCCGCGCATGCTCGCGGTTGCCGTCATGGCCGCGGCGACGATTGCGTCGTTCGCCGGCTGTTCGCCCAAAGCCGACGACAAGTCCGGACAGCGTCCGTGCACGGCCAGCAATGTGACGCTGACCGCCGCGCAGCGGCAGAACATCCACCTCTACACCGTCGCGCCGTCCAGATTTCACAAGACGGTCGAGACCACCGGCGCCGTCGATTTCGACAACGATCAGGCCACCAGCGTGCTGGCGCCGTTCTCCGGTCCGGTGTCGCGGCTGCTGGTTTCGCCTCGGCGAGCAGGTCAAGAAGGGCGAGCCGTTGGCGGCGGTGGATTCGCCCGACTTCGCCGCCGCCATCAGCGCCTATCGCAAGGCGCTCGCCACCGCCAAGACCACCCGCCAGCTTGCCGACCTGGACAAGGATCTGCTCGAGCATCACGGCGTCGCCCAGCGCGAAGCGGAGCAGGCCGAAACCGACGCCGTCAACGCCGAGGCCGACCGCGACGCCGCCCTGCAAGCGCTCGTCTCGCTGAATGTCGATCCGGCAGACCATCAAGGACATCCAGGACGAGGCCGGCCGATTGCGCACGTCGAAGGCATGATCCGCTCGCCGATCGCCGGCACGGTGGTGGAAAAGCTGATCACGCCCGGAGAACTTCTGCAGGCGGGCACCACGCCGTGCTTCACCGTCGCCGATCTTTCGCGCGTCTGGGTCATGGCGCAGATTTTCGGTGCCGACCTCGCGTCGGTCAGCGTCGGCGATCCGGCCGAAGTGGTGACCGGCATCGGCGTCGCAACGACTTTTCCGGAACGGTGGACAACATCTCGGCCCTGGTGGACCCCGACACGCGCTCGGTGCGGTGCGCGTGGTCGTCGACAATCCGGGCGATTTTCTGAAGAAGCAGATGTATGTCCGCGTGCTGATTCAGTCCCGCCAGGAAAGCACCGGCCTGCTGGTCCCGGTTTCGGCGATTTTGCGCGACGACGAGAATCTGCCGTTTGTCTATGTCGCGCAGCCCGACGGCAGCTTCGCGCGGCAGCACGTGACTCTGGGTTATCGCGACGGCGATCAATACGACATCCCCGCCGGCCTCAAAGCCGGCGACCAGATCGTGGTCGATGGCGGCGCTCTTCGTTCAATTCATGCAAAATCAATGAGCGACCAACTGCCTCCGCCCGAATCCGCGCCGCGCACGGCTTCGATCATGAACCGGATCGTGGCCTCGTCGCTGCGGCAGCGCTTTCTCGTCGTCCTCATGACGCTGGTGCTGATCGGCGCCGGGATCGCGGTCGCTGGACCGCCTGCCGGTGGATGCCTATCCCGATCTTTCGCCGCCCATGGTCGAGATCATCACCCAATGGCCCGGACACGCCGCCGAGGAAGTGGAGCGGCTGATCACCGTGCCCGTCGAAGTCGGAGATGAACGGCATTCCGCAGATGACCACGCATCCGCTCGATTTCGCTCTACGGATTGTCCGACGTCATCCTCACCTATCGACGACGGCACCGACAATTACTTCGCGCGGCAGCAGGTTTTCAACCGGCTTGCCGGATCTCACCCTGCCGACGGGCGTGACGCCGTCGGTGTCGCCGCTGTCCTCGCCGTCGGGTCTGATCTATCGCTACGTGCTGCAAAGTCCCGACCGCTCGCCGATGGAGCTCAAGACCTTCGAGGACTGGATCATCGAGCCGCAATACAAATCCGTGCCCGGCGTGGCGGACGATTCGGGCTTCGGCGGCGGCACCATGCAATACCAGGTGCTGCTCGATCCGGCGAAGGTCGCCGGCGTCGGGCTTGTCGGTGCCGCAGGTGGAGAGCGTCGCTGGCCGCCAACAACGGCAACGCCGGCGGCGGGTTCTATTCGCAAGGCGGCCAGTTCTATTACGTGCGCGGCCTGGGGCGGCTGGACACGCTGGAGGACATCGGCAACGTGGTGCTGGCGGTGCATAACGGCACGCCGGTGCTGGTCAAGGACGTCGGCCGCGTGGTCATCGGCATCGCGCCGCGCCTGGGCGAGTTCGGCTACGAGAAACAGGACGACGCGGTGGAAGGCGTCATCCTGCTGCGCACGGGCGAGAAAACCCAGGACGTGCTGAAGCGGGTCGAGGCGAAGACCAAGGAACTCAACGATCAAATCCTGCCCAAGGATGTCAAAGTCCTTCCGTTCTACGACCGCACCGATCTGATCGCGCTGACGACGCAGATCGTGGAGCACAACCTGCTGCGCGGCATGGTGCTGGTCGTCGTGGTCCTGATCTTTTTCCTCTACGATTTTCGCGCCGGATTGATCGTCGCCACCACCATCCCGCTGGCGCTGCTGTTCGCGTTCATCTGCCTCGATCTCCAAAACGCCTCGGCCAACCTGCTCTCCATCGGCGCGGTGGATTTCGGCATCCTGGTGGATGGCGCGGTGGTGATGGTGGAGAATATTTTCCGCCAGATCGCCGCGCGCCAGGGCACAGCCGCTCAACGTCAGGGAAGTCATCATGGATGCCGCGGCGGAAGTGGATCGCCCGCTGTTCTACGCCGTCGCGGTGATCGTGGCGAGCTTCCTGCCGATCTATGTCCTGTCCGGGCCTTCGGGCACGCTGTTCAAACCGATGGCGGACACGATGGTCTTCGCGCTGATCGGCTCGCTTGATCGTCACGCTGACGTTGCTGCCGGTGCTGTGTTCGTGGTTCATGCGCAAGGGCGTGCGGGAACGGCGCAATGCCGCTTTCGAAGCCATCAAATCGGTCTACACCACGGGCCTCGATTTTTGCCTCGCCCATCCCTGGGCTGACGACGTTCGCCTCGGCGCATTCTGCTGGCCGGTTCGCTGCTGCTCATTCCCCGCATCGGCGCGGAGTTCATGCCGCAACTGGATGAAGGCGCGCTGTGGGTGCGCGCGACGATGCCCTACACCATTTCGTTCGACGAATCGGCGAAGATCACGCCCAAGATCCGCGACATCCTGCACTCCTTTCCCGAAGTCACCACGGTCGCCTCGGAACTCGGCCGGCCCGACGACGGCACCGATTCGACCGGCTTTTTCAACGTCGAGTTTTACGTCGGCCTCAAGCCCTACTCGCAATGGACCGGCGCCTATCGCACCAAGGCCGCGCTGATCGAGGCCATCAACCAGAAGCTCCAGGCCTTTCCCGGAATCATTTTCAACTACACCCAGCCGGCGGAGGATGCGGTGGACGAGGCGGAAACGGGCTTGAAAAGCGCGCTGGCCGTCAAGGTTTTCGGCTCCGACCTGGAGACGCTGGAGCAGAAGGGCAAAGCCATCAAGCAGATCCTGGAGCAGGTGCGCGGCATCCGCGATGTGACGCTGGTGCAGGAACTCGGCCAGCCGAGCCTCGACCATCAACATCAACCGCGCCAAGATTGCCCGCTACGGCTTGAACGTCGCCGACATCAACGGCTTGATCCAGACCGCCATCGGCGGCGACGTGGCCACCGCAGGTGGTGCAGGGCGAAAAGCAGTTCGATCTCGTCGTCCGCCTCGAACAGCAATACCGCGACAACCCGGAGGAAATCGGCAACATCCTGGTCGCCACGCCCGGCGGACAGCAAATTCCGCTCAAGGAATTCGCCGACATCCAGGTGGCCAACGGCGCCTCGTTCATTTACCGCCAGAACAATTCGCGCTACATCGGCGTGCAGTTCTCGGTGGAGGGGCGCGATCTGGCCGGCGCGGTGGACGACGCCATCGCAGCAGGTCAAGCCAAAGGTGACCCTGCCGCAGGGCTATCGATCTGGATTGGGGCGGCGAATACACGGAATACACCGCCTCGCGCGCGCAACTGAATGTCATTCTGCCGCTGACCCTGTTCCTGATTTTCCTGCTGCTGTTCGCGCTCTACAGCAATTTCAAATTCCCGTTCATCACCGTGCTGGGCGTGCTGCTGTCGGCGCCGGTGGGCGGCATCGTGGCGCTGTGGATCACCGGCACGCCGTTTTCGGTCTCGTCCGGCATCGGCTTTCTGGCCTTGTTTGGCGTCTCGGTGCAGACGGCCGTCGTCTATATTTCCTACGTCAACGAACTGCGCCGCGACGGCACCGCGCTCGCCGAGGCCATCCGCGAAGGCGCGATCCTGCGGCTGCGTCCGATCATGATGACCGCGCTGGTGGCGGCGCTGGGATTGTTGCCGGCGGCGCTGGCCACGGGCGTCGGCACCGATTCGCAGCGGCCGTTCGCGCTGGTCATCGTCAGCGGCCTGTTCACGCGGCTGTTGATCAGCATCTTCCTGATGCCGGCGCTCTACACCCTGGTGGCCCGTCCCGGCGACCGGCTGGAAGTGTGATGCGGTGCGCCGGGCGGTGCGCGCGCATCCTTCCCGCAGCGATCTGCTTCTTCACACCTCTCGGTGTCATGGCCCGCGACTGCGGGCCACCCAGGTGAAATCCGTTCACTGCAGCAAGTGACGCTCAGATCTTCATTTTTCCTTCGGCCGCGGAGATGTGTCACCTGGGTGGCCCGCTTTTGCGGGCCATGACAATTAAACCCGCATTCCCCGGATGACATTGGAGTTGCAAGGTCGCGCGAGTCGATTTAGACATGAGTATCAGGAACTTATGTCGTTGGACCGAGGACAATCATGGCGCACCCGGCAGGTGAATCGGAATTCGGATGGTCCTCGGCTCATTTTCGACCGCCGCCTCAAGCTGGAATTCCACGGCTCCAGCGTCACGTCCGATGCGGGTCTTCTGGCGTATCGCGAACTGGACGATGCGCTCGGTCTGACTGAGTTCGCCGGTGCAACACTGTCGGACGGTCGTCGCGGCAAGAACGCGCGACACATGCTTGTTGGGCTTTTGCGTCAATCCGTGTTTGGCCGCCTTGCAGGTTATGAGGACGTGAACGACGCGGAGCATTTGGCGCGCGATCCTGCGATGCGCTGGGTTGTCGGTGGTCACGCTGTCGCCAGGCAGGCGGCATCGGCGAGCCAGATTGGGCGCTTCGAGACGGAATGGCTCGCGAGCGACAAGAACTTTGCCGCTCTCACCGAGTTGTGCGGTCGATGGATCGACCGGGTTCATGGCCGCCGTCCGCCCAAGGCCATTGTGCTGGACATGGATTCCAGCGTCAGCCCGACCTATGGCGAACAGGAAGGCACGGCATACAACGGGCACTTCGGCTGCACCTGCTACCACCCGCTGTTCGTGTTCAACCAGTTCGGCGATCTGGAACGCTGCTCGCTACGATCCGGCAACGTCCATTCCGCCGATGGCTGGCATGATGTTCTGGAACCTGTGGTCGTGCGTTACCGGAAGCGCGAGATGCGGCGCTACTTCCGCGCCGATGCTGCATTCGCAAACCCCGAGGTCTACGAGTTCCTTGAAGCCGAGGGGTACAAGTATGCGATCCGGCTTCCTGCCAATCAGGTCCTTCAGGAACGCATCGCCCATTTGCTGAAGCGTCCTGTGGGCCGCCCACCGATAGAGGTGCGGCGCTTCTACGCCAACTTCAGCTATCAGGCTCAGAGTTGGAAGACATCGCGGCGCGTCGTGGCGAAAGTCGAATGGCACCCGGGCGAGCTATACCCCCGTGTTGGCTTCATCGTCACCAACCTGTCGCGCCCGGCCGAGCGTGTCGTCGGATTCTACAATCAGCGCGGCACCTGCGAGCAGTGGATAAAAGAAGGCAAGAACGCGGTGAAGTGGACGCGGCTGTCATGCTGCTCGTTCACCGCCAACGCCGTTCGGCTTCAGCTTCATGCGCTGGCCTACAATCTCGCGAACTTCATGCGGACGCTGGCACTGCCGGAAACGGTCAAGCATTGGTCGCTGACCAGCCTGAGGGACAAGCTGGTCAAAATCGGCGCGAAGATCGTCACCCACGCGCGCTACGTGACGTTCCAGATGGCGGAGGTCGCCGTGCCGAGCCAATTGTTCGCTGAGATTCTGAGGCTGATCGATGGACTGCGGCCACCACCAGCCCCGGCCTGAGAACGTGGAGCGTGCAATGCATCATGACGACGGGAAGAGTGTGTCCGGATGCCAGAAAAATCAAACCGAATCAGCCTCTTGAGCTTGGTCTTGCCTCGACAGTTGCGCTGGCCGCGACGAAAACGGCCGCTGGCACTTCCGCGTACGTCAGAAATGCGGCATATTCCGCTTCAATCCGGGGTCATCCGGGGAATGTCGGTTAATAGCACTCGAGACAATTCGGCTAGCCTTTCTTCTTGAGCCAGCCGCGTTGAGATGAAGTATAGCCTCGTCCACGACAATCGGGAAGCGCGAGAAACGGGAATACTGCGACAGGTTATGCGTTGCTGTGAGTGTTCCGCTGGTGGATCACGGCGAGACCCAAGGCTCGCGCGTTTCGAGTTTCCAGCCGCGCGCGCGTCGGACGAAAAGCAACAGCTAACCTCTCGCCAGATCACCGCAAAACCTTGCAACTTGTCGCCGCGGGCGTTTGCGCATACACTCGGGCGCAGACCCGGTTGGAAGCGTGAAGCGCCAAGTCGGGCTGGCGCGGGGGAGATCGCCGATGATCAAGCGTCGCGAATTTATCCGGGGCGCCGGCCTCGTCGCCGCCGGTTGCCTGCCGCCGTTTCGCGCCATGGCGCAGCCGTATCAGACCCGGCCGGGGCCGATCGAGGGACCCCCACCTCCGACGGGATATATCCTCGCGACGCCTCCCGCGAACTTCGGTTCGAACAACAATTATTTCATGGTCAGCGGTGGCCAGCCGATTCAGAACCTGCGCGTCACGCTCACGGTGTGGGAACCCATCGTCGCGCCGAGCGGAATGAGCTTTCAGCTCAATTGCGGTTCCCTGCGAAACGATCCCGCCGACTATCAGCAGTTCAACACGGGAATCCAGATGGACAAGCCGGAGCTGACGTTCGGCTGGTCGATCGAGAACTTTCCGTCCCCGGACTATCGGCTGACATTATATGGGCTGAAGGACCACACCTGCCTGGGCCCGAAGCCGAGCGCGGACACGTGCAAAGGGGACATGTTCAATATTCCGCCCCCGTTAAAGCAGAGCTTCGCCACATTCGGCTATCCGACCGATACGATTCCCACCAACTTCAAGATCGTCTACGAACTGATCTGCGATCCCAGCAACAACTACAACGTCCAGGGCGCAACGTTCACGGTCTTCGACAACAACAACAATCCGCAGACGAGCAAGCCGCAATTTATCACGTCGTACGACTATGACGGCGCGACAAACTCAGACCCCTCGAAAAACCAGGTGAGCAACGCGTCGCTTGCGCCCATCTATGCGTGCCAGATGAACCTGGTCGGGATCTCCGGCGGTGTCGGGACAAAGCTGAAGTCCGGCGCGGGATTGATCACCTACGAAGCGACGCAGCCGCTCACGCCGGTCGGCAACCTCAGCCAATACCCCAATATCAATCCTACAATCACCCAGGAGCATTCGAACGTCGTGTATTCCGAGCTGATGGAGGGATCGCATACGACGATCACGCAGTATTTCGGCTCCCCCAGATTTGTGGCCGGACCTCTGCCGACTCCCACGCAGGGCGCAACAGGGGGGCCAGGTACCCCGCCCACCTGCACGGCGCCTTACAGCTGGGACCCGTCCACGCAGACCTGCATCGAGCAAACGCCCAAGGTCTACGACCAGCCGTCGCCCATGCTGCCGCCGAGGTAAGCAATCCGCGGGCCGGACAGCATGCACCACAACACCTGTCGCCAGATCGTTCGTCGTAAGAACGCGGCTGCGCGAAAGTTCGCAAATTGATTTCACGTCCCCGTATTTTCAGCTGGAGAGATGAAGGTCCGGCGTGAGCCGGATAAGATGGGCGTTAAAGAAGGTACGCACCTAAAGAAGATGTGCGCCCGATAAAGAAGATATGCACCTCATTTGCGGTGGCGCGGCTTGGCTTTCTTTTGCAGTTCGGTCTGCTTCTGGCGCGCGCGCTCGGCTTCGCGCAGCGCCTGCGCCGCGCCGGGCAGATATTGCGGCGGCGTCGATTGCGTCTTCACGCCGTACCACGCCGCGGCATGGCGCGTGAAATACGGCTCGACCAGATGCGGCCGCCCCAGCGCCACCAGATCGGCGCGGCGGCAGGCGATGATGGTGTTGATTTGCGCCGGCTCCGTGATCGCACCGACCGCCATCGTCCTGATCCGCGCGACATTGCGGATGCTTTCGGCGAACTGCACCTGATACATGCGTCCGTATATCGGCTTCTGTTCGGGCACGGTCTGGCCCGACGACGTGCTGACGAGATCGCAGCCCGCTTCCTCGAACGCGCGCACGGTGGCGAGCATGTCGTCTTCGGTGATGCCGCCCGGCGCCCAATCGCTGGCGGAAATGCGGATCGACATCGGCTTCGGTGCGGGCCACACATCGCGCATCGCCCGGAACACTTCCAGCGGATAGCGCACGCGGTTCTCGACCGGTCCGCCATATTCGTCGCGGCGCCTGTTCGTCAACGGCGACAGGAAACTCGCGAACAGATAGCCGTGCGCGCAATGCAGTTCGAGCATGTCGAAGCCCGCGCGATCGGCGCGCCGCGCGGCCTGGACGAAATCGGATGTGATGCGGTCCATCGCGGCACGGTCGAGTTCGGCGGGAAGCGGGCTGATGCCTTCGAAATAAGGTAGCGGCGACGCCGAATAGAGCGGCCAGTTGTCTGCGGGCAGCGGATGATCGGCCTCCTCCCAGCCCAATTGCGTGGAGCCCTTGCGGCCGGCATGGCCGAGCTGCATGCAGATTTTCGCGGCCGAATGCGCATGCACGAAATCGACGATGCGCTTCCATTCGCGTTCCTGCGCGTCGTTCCACAGCCCCGTGCAGCCCGGCGAGATTCGCGCGTCGGCCGTGGGACACGTCATCTCGACATAGAGCAGCCCCGCCCCGCCCATCGCGCGTGCCGTGTAATGGGCGAAATGCCAGTCGTTCGGGACGCCGTCCACCGCGGAATATTGCGCCATGGGCGACACGACGACGCGGTTCTCGAGTCGCATATCGCGCAAGCGAAGCGGCGTGAACATCGGCGTGGGCCGCGTCTGGCGGCAATCGATGCCGGTTTCATCGAAATAGGTCTGGTACCACTCGTCTTCGAAGGCGCGCACGAAGCTTTCGTCGCGCAGCAGGAGATTGTCCCAGGTGATGCTCTTGGCGCGGCACATGACGACCATCGCGAACTGCATCGGCTTCATGTCGTTCGAGCGCTCCATATGCTCGAACCACGCGAGGCTCACGTCGGCATTGTGCTGCGTGATCTGGACGTCCATGCGCCGCGCCGAATTGTAGGCGCGAAACGCGGCCTCGACCGATTTCTCCCCATGCTTGAGAAGCGCATCGGACAGCGCGATCGCGCTTTCCATCGCGAGCTTCGTGCCGGAACCGATGGAGAAATGCGCCGTCGCTTGCGCGTCGCCCAGGAGCACGACGTTCCCGTGCCACCAGGTCTCGCAGAAAATGCGCGGGAAACTACGCCACAGCGAACGATTGGTAATGAGGGGATGGCCTTCCAGCTCGTCGGCGAAGATCTGCTCCAGCCGCCGCGCACTCTCATCCTCGCCCAACCGGTCGAAGCCGAACGCGGCCCATGTTTCGGGGCTCATCTCCATGATCCAGGTCGAACGGCCGGGTTCGTATTGATAGGTGTGGGCGCAGATCAACCCATGTTCCGTCTGCTTGAAGAAATAGGTGAAGGCGTCGAGCGGCCTGGTCGACCCCAGCCAGGTGAACTTGTTGGATTTGAGCGCGAGCGAAGGCTTGAACTCGTCCTTGAACATGTCGCGGATGCGGCTGTTGATGCCGTCGGCGCCGACGACGACGTCGCAGCCGCCGAGTTGCGAGATATCTTCGATTGGGTGCCGGTAGTGGATCGCGACGCCCAGCTCCTCGCAGCGTTGCTGGAGGATCTTGAGCAGCGCGAGGCGCGAACAGCCGGCAAAGCCGTTGCCGCCGCAGCGGATTTCACGCCCCTTGTAGCGGATGACGATATCGTCCCAATAAGCGAACGCCTCGGTGATCGCCGCATAGGATTCTGCGTCGCGGCTGAGGAATTCTTCCAGCGTTTCGTCCGAAAACACCACGCCGAAGCCGAAGGTGTCGTCGGCGCTGTTTTGTTCGTAGACGTCGATCTGCCAGCCGGGCCGCGCCTTCTTGGTCAAGAGCGCGAGATACAATCCTCCGGGGCCGCCGCCAACAATTCCGATCCTGAGAGCGCGCGCCGGCATCAACGAGGAACGACGGCCGTGGTTTCGATTTCGATCTTCGCCTCGGCCTCGATCAATCCCGCCACGATGATGACCGACATCGCCGGATAGTTGCGCCCCATCAGCTCCTTCCACGCTGCGCCCAGTTCCGGCAGCGACGCCATGTATTCTTCGCGGCTGGTGATGAACCACGTCATGCGCGCGACATGTTCGGGCCCGGCGGACGCTTCCTTGAGCACGGCCAGCGTATTGGCGAGCGCCTGGCGGAACTGCCCTGCGAAATCGTTCGCCCGGAATTTGCCCGTCCCGTCCCAGCCGATCTGGCCGGCCACGAACACGACACGCCCCTCCGCTTCGATGCCGTTGGAATATCCGCGCGGCCGCGGCCAGCTTTCCGGCTGCAAAATGCGCATCTCAGTTTCCTTCAAAGACCGGCTGCTGCTTGGCGACGAAGGCGTTGTAGGCGCGCGCGAAATCCTCCGTCTGCATGCAGATCGCCTGCGCCTGCGCTTCGGCTTCGATGGCCATATCGAGGCTCATGCTCCATTCCTGATTGAGCTGGTTCTTGGTCATGCCGTTGGCGAAGGTCGGCCCGGCGGCGAGACGCGCGGCCCAGGTTTTCGCCTCGGCATCCAGTTCGCCGGCCGCCACGATCTTGTTGAAGAAGCCCCAGCGTTCGCCCTCCTCCGCGCTCATGCTGCGACCGTAGAACAGAAGTTCGGAGGCGCGGCCGTGGCCGATGATGCGCGGCAGGATCGCGCACGCCCCCATGTCGCAACCGGCGAGGCCCACGCGGTTGAACAGAAACGTGGTCTTGGCATCGGCGGCCGCGAGGCGGATGTCGGACGCCATCGCCAGGATCGCGCCCGCGCCGGCGCAGACACCGTTCACCGCCGCGATGATCGGTTGCGGACAGGCGCGCATCGCCTTCACCAGATCGCCCGTCATGCGCGTGAACGCCATGAGGCCCGTCATGTCCATCTTCACCAGCGGGCCGATGATCTCATGCACGTCGCCACCGGAACAGAAATTGCCGCCCGCGCCGCGCAGGATGACGACCTTGACGCCCTCGACGTAGACGAGCGCGCGAAACATGTCGCGCAGCTCGGCATACGACTCGAAGGTCAGCGGGTTCTTGCGCTCCGGGCGGTTGAGCGTGACGGTCGCGGCACCGTCCGCGAACGCCCACTGGAAATGGGACGGTGCAAAGTTCCTGGGGTCCATGATCTATCCCGGCGAATGGCGCCGCAAAGCGCGGTTTGCTCTTCTACAGAAGTCTAGCCTATTTTCCAGTTCAAGGGAGACGGCGCGGATGGCACGAACCGGCAAGCACGCATTGGTCACGGGCGGGGGCAGCGGCATCGGGCTCGCGACCGCGCAGGCGCTTGTCGCGGCCGGGTGGCGAGTTACGCTTGCGGGCCGCAACAAGGCAACGCTTCTGGCCGCTCTGGGCCTGACAAACGAATCCGGCGTCCAGGCCGTCGACGTGACGGATGCCGACGCGGTGCAGGCGGCGGTGAGCGCGGCCGCCGCCGCGAACGGGCCGATCGCATTGCTGGTCAACAATGCCGGCGGCGTCGCGTCCGCGTCCTTCGAAAAGACCAGCCTGAAAGCATGGCGCGAGACCCTCGATCTCAATCTGATGGGCACGGTGCATGGCATCCGGGCGGTCCTCCCGGACATGAAAGCGAGCGGCTGGGGCCGCATCGTCAACATCGCCAGCTCGGCGGGCCTCGCCGGTTATCGCTATGTCAGCGCCTATGTCGCGGCGAAACATGCGGTGGTGGGACTGACCAAGGCGCTGGCGCTCGAACTCGCGAAGACCGGCATCACCGTCAATGCGGTGTGCCCGGGCTATACCGATACGGACGTCATCGCGTCGGCCGTGGCGACCATCGCCAAATCGACCAACCGTTCGCCGGACGAAGCGCTGGCGAGTTTCACGGCGGCGAATCCGCAGGGCCGGCTGGTGAAGCCGGAGGAAGTCGCCGCTTCCGTCGTGTGGCTGGCATCGGACGCCGCCGCCGCGGTCAACGGCATTGCGCTGCCCATCGCCGGCGGCGAAGTCTCATAGGGACATGGGAATGACTACCCAGCCGCCGCAATTCCCCGACGACTTCAACATGGCGGATTATTTCGTGTTCTCGAACATCGCGGCGGGCCGGGGCGACAAGACCGCGATCCTGTTCGAGGGCGCGGCGATTTCCTATCGCACCGTCGCCGGCAAGGTAATGGCCGTCGCGCGCAACCTGGTGGCCGACGGGTTGTTGCCGGAGCAGCGCGTGCTCGTCTGCATGCAGGACCGCCCCGAATTCGCCTATGCGTGGTTCGGCGCGATCAAGGCCGGCGCCGTCGTGACCCAGATCAATCCGCAGCTTCCGGCCGCGGATTACGAATATTATCTGGGCTATGTGAAGCCGCAATTTGCGTTTGTGGACGAGGAGAGCCTGCCGGAATTCGAGAAGGCGCTGCAGAACTCCCGCCATTGCGGCCGCGGCGCGGATAATGTCATCGTCGTGGGCCGCACGGGTCACAAGAATTTCGATGGCTGGATCGCCCGCGCGCCCAAGGACGGCGCCGAACCCTGGCCGACGCGCCGGGACGATCCCGCCGTGTGGCTGTTCACCAGCGGCACCACGGGCCAAAGCAAGGGCGCGGTCCACAGCCACGCACATTTCCCGTTCAATACCGAAGTCTACGCCAAAGACTTCATCGGCATCCGCGAAAGCGACGTGACCATTTCCGGCGCGCGGCTGTTCTTCGGTTACGCGACCGGCACGAACCTCATGTTCCCGTTTGCCGCGGGCGCCACGACTGTGCTGTTTCGCGAACAGCCGGCGCCGGAACTGTTGTTCGCGCTGATTTCGAAGCACCAAGCGAGCGTGTTCACCAGCGTACCAACCCTGATCAACAAGATGCTGCAGGCGCCGCAGGAACAGCGCCGCGACATTTCGAGCGTCCGTCTGATGTGGAGCGCCGGCGAAGCGTTGCCGCTCGACCTGCACGATCGCTGGAACCGCGCGTTCGGCGTGCCGATCGTCGATGGGATCGGCAGCGCGGAAAGCTTTCACATCTATATCAGCAACCGCCCCGGCGACGTGCGGCCCGGCAGCCTGGGCAAGCTCGTGCCCGGCTATGAAGCGAAGCTTGTCGACGACGACGGCAATGCCGTCGCGCAGGGCGACGTCGGTACGCTGTGGCTGAAGGGCGATTCCGCCGCACTTCATTATCACGCCGCTTACGAGAAATCGAAGGAGCATCTGCGCGGCGGCTGGATCGTCAGCGGCGACAAGTTCCGCCAGGACGGCGACGGCTATTGGTACTACGAAGGCCGCGGCGACGATCTGCTGAAGAGCGGCGGCATCTATGTGAGCCCGCTCGAAGTGGAGAATTGCCTGATCCAGCACGCCGCCGTGCGCGAATGCTGCGTGGTCGGAAGGAAGGACGAATTCGGACTTGAAAAGCCGCTCGCCATCGTCGTGCTGAAGAAGAGCTTCAACGCGTCACCCGCGCTGGAGGCGGAGATCATCGCCTTCGCGAAGAGCAAGCTCGCGCGCTACAAGGCGCCGCACTGGGTCGCGTTCACCGATACCGCCCTGCCGCGCAACGACCGCGACAAGGTCGACCGCAAGAAGCTCAAGGCCGCACACGCATGAAACCGGTTTTCGGCGAGAATGCCTGGCCCGGCGTGCGCGAAGCGCTGCAAAGCGGCAAGCGGGCGATCGCCATCCTGCCCTGCGGCGCTACCGAGGCCCACGGTCCGCATCTGCCATTGAACACCGACGTGATCATCAGCGAAACCATGGCGGCGCATGCGCTTCCCGCCCTCGAAGCGCGCGGCTACGCGGCGACGATCCTGCCGCCCCTCGCCTACATGCCGGCTGATTATGCGGAAGCATTCCCCGGCACCATCACCGTGAGCGCCGCAACCGCAAAGGCGCTGCTGCTCGACATCGCGAAGAGCGTGAAGGCGCAGGGCTTCGCCTGCCTCGCGCTCGCCAACAGCCATTTCGATCCCGTCAATGTCGCGATGCTGCGCGAGGCGGCGGGAGAAATTCGCGGCAGCGGCATCGCGCTTGCCTTCCCCGATTTCACGCGCCGCACGCTCGCGCAAACATTGACCGCGGAATTTCAATCCGGCGCGTGCCACGCGGGGCAGTTCGAGGCGAGCCTTATCATGGCCGCGCGCGCCGATCTCGTGGATGATGCGGCGCGGCGAAGGCTGCCCGACAATCCGGCAAGCCTCACCGACGCGTTCGCGAAAGGCGCCAGGACATTCGTCGAGGCCGGCGGGCCGGAGGCTTATTTCGGCTATCCCCGCAGCGCCAATGCGGCCGAAGGCAACGAAAGTTTCAAGACGATGGCCGCCGCGCTCGTCGCGGCGATCGAAGAGACGCTGGCGGCCAAAGGCTGAGTCGCAACTTGTCGCTCAATCGTCGAATGCGATTGTGCGCGGTGACGATGATATCAACGCCCTTTGCTGGCGCCTCCCCCCACCCGATCCGGCTTCGCTCTTCGCGATGCTCAGGGCTACGACGGATCGACCTCCCCGCAAGGGGGAGATGAAAAAAGAGGTTTCGCCTCCCCCTTGCGGGGAGGCCGGCGAGCCTGGAGAGCGACGAGTGCAGATGAAGATGTGCGAGCCGGGTGGGGGCGGACCGATCAACAGCTGACGGCGTTGGTATTAAAATGCTTTCACCATTTTCCACGAGACCCGCGATTGACAGGTTCGGGAGGGTATGCCAATTTTTTGGCATGTCGAAAACCGAACGGTCCCAGCGCGCGAGCGCGGAGAAATCCCGCAAGGACGGCTACAGCCGCCGCGAGCGCGAAATCATGGACGCGCTCTACGAGCTCGGCAAAGCCTCCGCCGCCGAAATCCGCGAACAGATTCCCGATCCGCCGACCTACACCGCCATCCGCACCCATCTGTCGATCCTCGAGCGAAAAGGCCATGTGCGGCACGAGAGCGACGGCACACGTTATATCTATGCGCCGCTGGTGGCGCGCGAGCAGATGGGCCGCCGCGCGATCAACTCCCTGCTCAAGACGTTCTTCGACAATTCCGTCGAACGGGCCGTCACCGCGCTTCTGACGCGCGAGGACGCCAACATTCCGCATGAAGACCTCGACCGGCTGTCGCGCCTGATCGAGAAAGCCAAACGGGAGGGAAGATGAGTTCGCTCTTCGCTTTGCGTGCCCTTCTGTTCGGAGGCGAATTGTTCCTCGCCTCGTCGCTGATCATGGCGCTGGCGTGGCTCGGGTCCGCGCAAAAATCGGCAAGCGCGCGCCATCTCACCTGGCTCGGCGCGTTCGGCGCGCTGCTGGCGCTGCCGGTGCTGGCCGGAATCGTGCCGTCCGCCATCCGGATTTTCCTCGCTGCCCCGGCCATGCCGCTGACGCAAACGCTGCCGCAAACATTGAACGATGCGGCGATGACCGCCCTGCCCGCGCCGGCCGCCAGCGGATTTTCCCTCGATCCCTCCACCATCGTGCTGGCGCTGGGCGCGCTGTGGCTTCTGGGCGTGGGCGCAGTCGCGCTGCGCCTTGCCATCGCCACGGTCTGCCTCGCCGCGCTCAAGCGCCGGAGCCGCCTCTATGCATTGGCGGACGACGATCTGCCCAAAGTCGCAGCGACACATCAGGAATGCGAGTTGCGCCTGTCGCATTCGGAAAACGGGCCGCTCGCCTGGGGCGTGTTCCGCCCTGTCATTCTCTTGCCGAAGACGTCCGTCTTCTGGCCGCGCGAACGGCTGCACGCCGTGCTGCTGCACGAACTCGCCCATATCCGCCGGCGCGACAGCCTGGCGCAAGCGCTGTCGCTGCTCGTCTGCGCGCTTTATTGGCCCAATCCGCTTGTCTGGATGGGCGCGCGCCGCCTGCGCCGCGAGGCGGAGATTGCCGCCGACGATGCCGTGATCGTCTCGGGCTTCAAGCCTTCGTCCTATGCCGGCGAATTGCTCGAGCTTGCGGCGGAGTTCCGCGCACGGCAGCCGGCGCTTTCCAACATCCCGCTGTTCATGGCCGCACCGTCGGCACTGGAAGCGCGGATCGAATCCGTATTGGCCCCAACCCACCTCAGATCGGGAGTGACTTCGATGGATGTGCTCAAAATTGCCGGGCTTGGCCTGCTTGCCACCACCGCCATTGCGTTTGCCTGTCCGTCGCTGGCGCAGGACGCACCGCCGGCCCCGCCGGCAAGCATGACAACGCCCGCAACGCCTCCTGCTCCACCGGTGACCATGACTGCGCCCGAGGCGCCGGACGCAACACCCGCGCCGCCCGCTCCGCCGACGGAAGCCGACGCCCCGACACCGCCAGCACCGCCGACCGGCGCCGCGCCTGCCGACGACGCGCACCCGGCGATGACATCAATTCGCATTCGAATGAATGGCCGCGATCTCGACAAACTGAGCGCGCGCGATTTGCAGCGCATGCATATCGAGATTGCGAAGGCGAAACGCGAAGCTCATGAAGCCGTCCTCAGGGCGCGGCCGGAGATCGCGCGCGCTATGATCCAGGCGAGAGTTGCGATGGCACAGGCCAGAGCGAGTGAAAGAGCGAGCGAACACGCCGTCGAAGCGGCGCAACCGCAGATCGACGAAGCCATGGAGGAAGTGACAAAGGCCCGCCCGGAGGTCGACAAGGCGCTGGCTGAAGCGCAGCCTGAGATCGATGCGGCGATGGCCAAGGTGCAGCCGGAAATCGACCGCGCGCTGGCGCAGGTCCGCGCCGAGCTTGCCAAGGATCATTACGACGTGCGGATCGAGGAACGCGTCGACGCGGCGCTGAAGCGCGCGGAAGTGCGGATCGAGGCCGACCAGGCGCGCGACCACGGCAGGGAATCCCGGCACGAAGAGCAAAGCACCGTGACGGACGCGCCGGAGAAGAATTGACCGGCGTAAGGGTCAGAGCGGCTCCGGCTTCAGGATAACGCGTCCACTCGCTCGCCGGATCGCTCCGCTTTTTTCCAGGGACGCCAACGCCCGGTAAGTCGATTCCGCAGTCAATCCTATCTGTCTTGCCACACTGGACCAGGGGCCCTGAGGATCGAAAGTGCGGGGTTCTCCCCTCGCTTGAACTTGGAGCCACGCCAGCAACCTTTCGTCGGCCCGCCCAATCGCTCTGATTTCGGAAATCGTCCGCAAACCCATGAGCTGACCTGCCGCATATGCGCCATAAGCCATTGCTGCTTCGGGGTTTTCTCTCATCGTGCGGACGACGTCCCGCATGGAATAACGCAGCGCGTCAGTTCGTATTTCGGCTATGCCATCGCAGTGATAGCGGGGCGAATAGACGGACGCCTCGGCAAGTATCTCGTCCGGCAATGTCCGGGCCAACGCGATCTCCGTCCCCTTCGCCAAGACCCGGGACAGCCGGACGCGACCCTCGGTAACGACATAGAGCCAGCGGACAACATCGCCTTGCCTGAAGATGACTTGTCCGGCGTCAAACGTCATCGCACGCGCGCCGCACGTCTCCTTGAGAAGGGCAAGAATTTTCTCCGGCATGATTCAAATCATATGCCGCCCCTCGCCCGGCTGCGATGGTGTTTTCGTCCTAAAGGAAATTCTCCCATGCGCCTTAGCCGCACGCTCCTGCTGGCCGGCCTCCTCTCTCTCATGGCTCCCACCACGTACGCCCAGAGCGGAATGAAGATGGATGACATGGCAGCTCGGCAACTTCCAAAAGAGGCCGGCCAGAGCGCCTTTGCCGCCATACATGAGATTGTCGTCATGCTGGAAGGCGACCCGAAAACGGATTGGTCCAAGGTCGATATCGATGCGCTGCGGTAACATCTGATCGACATGGACAATGTGACTTTACGCGCCAGGATCACGTATGAGCCGATTGCCAATGGCGAGCATATCCACGTTTCCGGCGACGGCGGCGTTCGCGACTCGATCCAGCGTATGGTGACGATGCACGTCGCGATGGCAGGAGATACGCCGGACTGGCACATGCAAGCCATGAACGCGCCGGATGGCATGCAGCTCAATGTCACGGCGAAAACGGCGATTGGCCTTCAGAAAATGAAGGCGCTCGGGCTCGTCGGCATGATGGCGGAGGGCGTACACCACGAGCGCCATCACATGATGCTTGCCACTGGCGCGATGTAGCTGAATTGCCCGGGATATTGAACATGTTTCGCTTCGATCGCAGCGAGGCGAGCCGATTGTCGCCAGCAACTCGCGAACTGGGCGGCGGCGCATTCTTCTGATATCCTGCCTCAGGTTCCGCGCGGGCTGGCGGCTGCGGACGGTTGGGGATTGAAGCGGTTGTTAGCTAAGAAATGTCGGATGAGAATTGTTATTTTCATCGTCGCGACTCTTGCCGCGGCGGGCGCTGCAGCGGCCGACGCTCCTCTTTATCCGAAGCAGAGCTGCGATGCCGCCGTTCAGTCTGCCGGCGCATTCCACCAATGCTACGCCGCCAATCTGGCCGCGGCGACCAGGGCGCTCGACGAGACGTACAAAATATTGCTGACGCAAAAGACCTTTTATGTCGGAAACCCGGGCGCATTGCGCGACGTGGAGCGCGCCTGGATCGCCTACAAAGACAAGGAATGCGATTACGAATATGGCGGCGGCGCGCCCCGCAACGAGGATTACTGGCTCGCCCATGCCGATTGCGAAATCCGCGTCACCGAACAGCGCATCCGGGAGCTTCGGGGCCGCTCGTCCTGTTCGGGCGGCGCCAGCGTCTGCTATCCGCATATGCGCTGACGAAGCCTGCTAGGTCTTCTTCTCAAGCGCAGAAGCAATCCGCTCAAGGGATTCTACTTGACGGCGAGTGAGGTCGAAGCGGTCCTTCTGGTATTTGGTCATGGGCGCGCCGCGCATGCGCCGCAGGAAATATATCCAGACCCCGATGAGCAACAACATCGGGAACCAATTGATCACAATGTCCAGCACGTCATGCCCCCAAATAGTCATTGGTTCGTCTCCTCAAGTTCGAAACCAATTACTATCACTGTGTCAGACTTTGTGAAAATGCAGGGACGCAAAACAAATCTCACACCGTTCTCGACATAGCTGTTGCGGCCGGTCACTCCCCATTGGCCGCGCGAAGCTTCCCGGATTTCTTGTTCCAATATGTCGGATTTGCGCCGGCAAACAGGAGCCAGAGGCCGGTCAGTGTTTCGGCGATGCCCATCGGCACCAGACCGAATTGTAACTGCGCTGCAAACCGGGGCGCGATCAAAATCGCGAAACCGGTCACCGGCATAATGAGCGAGCCAACGATCCCGAGAAGCGAAAAAATTCGCGGAATAAATCTCTATCTGAACAAAAGCCCAAAAAATATCGTCGAGCCCAACGAAAAGTAGATGGCGGCAATATTGAAACTTACCGAATGACCGAGCGACAGCAGGCTCGCCAGCGCTTGCCGGCCGGCTACGTCAAATCCGCCAGCCGCGTTCGTATAATTGTCCAGCACGACGAAACCGATGAGCGCGACAACTCCAAATAAAGTCGCCTCCGCAACCCTGCAGAGCAGCGCCAGAAGTACAGCGTTGCCCGCCACCTCTTTCAGCAGAGCGTAAAGCGCCCAGCCCAGCACGATCATCATCCAGCCCGCCATCAGCTGGACCGAAAGGCCGATGCTGTAGAGTTGCTCCGATGCTGCGACGTTCTTGGCGGTGGCGGCGAAATCTCCGGAGATCACCATGCCCGACGTGATGTGCAGATACACGAAATAGGCGGCATTTGTGAAGAGATACATGAAGCCCGCCAGTCTCGCATAAGCTTGCAAGGGTTTTTCGCCTATGTCGCCGGCCATCTGGTACTCCCGAATTGCATAATCCAAACGACAATCTTCTTGATGACAGTCTCTCCGGCTACAAGGCAAACGGACATGACGCCAAGTATCAACAACATGACCCCGGGCATCAGGCTGGTGCGGGGACACGTAGCTTAACGCAAATCGTCCCGGCATTCCCCAAAGACGGCATTTCCGGCTTCACCGCGCTTTGGACAAACGGTATCGTCCGGCTCACCTGCGGCCGTCCGGAGAACGCCGGTTGGCGGCATCGTGGCGATCCGTATTCGGGGGTGAGCATCGAATTCTGCTATCACGTCATCTTGATAAGTTTGCTGCTTTGCTCTTCAACTTTCGCCGCTCCGACGGAGACGAAAATGCCTGCGCCGATCGTGTTTTTCGACATCGCCGGCCCCGACAGCGCCAAGCTCAGGGATTTCTACGCGGGAATCTTCGGCTGGAATATCGATGCGACCGGCGGCATCAAGGGCGCCGGTCTCGACGGCACGCTGCGCCAGGATCCGCACGATAAGGTGATCTATGTGGGCGTGCCGGATGTGACGGCTGCGCTGAAAGAGGTCGAGGCCGCAGGCGGCAAGATCGTCGCGCCCCGGTTCGAAGTGAAGGGCGTCGTCGTGTTGGGTCTCTTCACCGACCCGGCGGGCAACAGCATGGGCCTCGTCGAAATGCAGGACGGCAAGCCGAAGATTCCCTAGGGCTCAATAAGGCGTGCCGTCCTTGTGCAGGAACCGGCCGTCCGCATTGGGGCTCATCATGTCGATGTCGGAGCAGGTGGTGACGTCGGCGGGCGCAGCGCGAACCGGCTTCGAGATAGACCGCCATCACGCCCGATTTGTTGATCATGTGATGGCCGTTGCCGGTGCCCTTCGGGAACCCCGCGCAATCGCCGGCGCGCAGCACCGTCTCGCCGCCATCTTCGATCAGCGTCAGTTCGCCTTCGAGCACATAGACGAATTCGTCTTCGTGCGAATGCCAGTGGCGCTGGCTCGACCAATTGCCTGGCGGCAGGCGCATGAGATTGACCCCGAAATCGGTGAGCCCGCCGGCGTTGCCAAGCCGCTGCCGCACGCGCTCGGCACAGGGTGCGTTGAATTGCGGCGGATAGCCCGTGCCTTTGCGTTCCGGCACCGCGGCGATATCGATCTTGGGCATGGCAGTCTCCCCGGCGGTCAGCGCGCCCCGCCGGCGCGGAGGTTGATGCCGTATTCGAGATAGGCCTTCATGCAGGCCATCATATGCATCCAGCCGCCCGCATTGCCATACGACGCCTTGAGGTCGTTCGCATCCTCCGGCCAGCCTTGCTCGTTGATCTGGACCATGGTGTCGGCCGCATCGAGCGGCTTGAAGACCATTTCCACCTGTGTGCTGTAGCCGCCGGCTGCCGGCCATTCGAACATTATGCGTTCGTTTTTGACGACGCGGCGGACGACGACATCGAAGGCGTCCGCCACCTCGGCAAATTTCCATTTGACTGTGGTACCTTCCACCAGCGGGCCGCCGGCTTCCTGCAGGAAATAGCCGCTGAGTTTTCGAGGATTGACGACGGCGTCGAACACCTCGGCGACCGGTTTGCAAATCTTCAGCTGCACCTGAAATTTCAGTTCCATCGCGGCCTCCTCTCGCTTGAGATGGCCGCAGATTATGTTATACGATTATAACATGTCAAGAGCGGCCCGCGACGATCTGGTTTTCAGGGCGCTGGCGGATTCGCGCCGGCGCGAGATTCTCGATCTCGTGAAGGCTAGGCCGCGCACCACCGGCGAACTGTGCAAACGCTTCGCGAAAGTCCTGGACCGGTGCACGGTGATGCAGCACATCGGGGTGCTGGAGCGCGCGGAGTTGATCGTCGCCCGGCGCGAGGGGCGCACGCGCTGGAACTACCTGAATGCCGCCCCCTTCAAGGATATCCACGATCGCTGGATCTCGCCCTACGCCGCCGAGGCGGTGGACCTGCTGGCGCGCATGAAGCGGGAGCTGGAGACGGATTGACCGGCCGCATCCGGCGCCCCAGCGAAGAAACGCGACAAGCTCTTCGAGCGGGTCCGTCGATCCGCGCAAGCCGTGTTCCATTCCGGACGCGACTTGCCGCTTTCAAGCGTTGGCGAAAATGACTATCGTCCGTCCGGGATCTATTGCATTCGAAGGGGGCGAAATATGTTGAGACTTATCGGCGGGGTCGTCGCGGGCCTAATTGTCTGGGTTGCCGTCGTCTCGGCGCTGAATCTCGGTCTGCGTCATGGCTGGCATGATTACGCCGCGGTCGAAAAGGCCATGACGTTCACGATCCCCATGATGGCGGCGCGACTGGCGGAGAGTGCGATCAGTTCGCTCGTCAGCGGCTTCGTGGCGGCGCTGGTCGACAAGGGCGGATGGGCGCCGCTGGTTTCCGGCACGATCCTGCTGCTGCTGTTCATCCCCGTGCACTATTCGCTGTGGGACAGGTTCCCGATCTGGTACCACCTGACATTCCTGATCTCGCTGCCGTTCTTGAGCTTTATCGGTGGCAAGCTGGTGCGGGCAAAATCCGCGATGGCTTAGCGCAAGGCGCGCCGACACACCGAAGATGAGCCGCAGCGTCGTTGACCTCGCCGAAATATCGGCCGCCGGGCTTGGCAGAGCCTATCGCGCGGGCGCGATCGATCCGGTGACCGCCGTGGAATGGTTCCTCGACCGGATCGAACACGCGCCAGACCCTGCGGTCTTCATCGCGGTCACGGGCGAGCGCGCGCGGCGCGAGGCGCAGGCCTCGGCGCTGCGCTACCGGAACGGCGCGGCCATTGGACCGCTCGATGGCGTGCCCGTCGCGTGGAAGGATCTGTTCGACATTGAAAACACCGTGACCACCGCGGGATCGGAAATCTTCCGGAATGCGCCGCGCGCGCCGGCGGACGCCGCCGCCGTCCACGGGCTGGCGCAAGCAGGCATGGTGACGGTCGGCAAGGTCAATCTTTCGGAGTTCGCCTATTCCGCGCTGGGGCTCAACCCTCATTTCGGCACGCCGGTAAACCCGCGCGACGGAACGGTCAGGCGCGCGCCGGGAGGCTCGTCGTCGGGCTCGGCCGTGGCTGTGGCAGCGGAATTGGTCCCCTGCGCGATCGGCACCGACACCGGCGGTTCGGTTCGCATTCCCGCGGCGTTCAACGGTATCGTGGGTTTCAAGACCGGCGAAGGGCAGATCGATTCCCGCGGCGTGTTCGCGCTGTCGCCGACGCTCGATACGATCGGCCCTCTCGCCCGCACCGTGGAAGATTGCATCTTGCTCTATGCCGCCATGCGCGGCGTCCGGCCGGACCACGAGCGTATCGCGGCGCCGGCCGAACTGACCTTCGTGATTCCCAAAAATTATGTCTTCAACGAAATGGAAGACGCCGTCGCCGCGAATTTTCACCGGGCGGCGGCGGCGCTTGAACGAGCCGGCGCCAGACTTGTCGAGAAAACCATCCCGCTGCTGGATGAAATCCACAAACTCACGCAGGAACACGGAACGATCACCGCCGCGGAAGCGTATTTTCGCCATCGCGAACTTGTCGAAGGCCCGCGGCGTGGCCTCATCGATCCGCGCGTGACGCCGAGGATTCTCCGCGGCCGGGAGATGTCGGCCTACGACCTTCTGGTCCTGCGCGACGCGCGCATCCGGCTGCGCCGGCAAATGCTGGCGGAGCTGGATGGCGCGCTGCTCATCATGCCGACCGTGCCGCTTACGGCGTCGCCGCTTGCGCCACTGGAAGCCGACGCGGAGTTGTTCCACGCCGTCAACCTGAAGACCCTGCGCAACACGATGCTCGGCAATTTCCTGGATTTGTGCGGCATCGCCATCCCAAGCGGCGTGGACGCGCAAAACCTCCCGACAAGCATTCTCGTCTCCGCGCCCGCAGGCGCCGAGGCACAACTCTTCGGCGCCAGTTTGGCCGTTGAGCGCATTCTCGCGGACGCGTGAATGCCGGCATTTGCATTGGGCCGGGCGCGGGAGCTGTTCGCACTGCGCCAGAAGCGGACAATCCTGACGGTCAACGCCTGAACGATAATTTGGCTTGGGTGCGTCCAAGCGTGTGGTTATTGTCTTGGACGTTGTGGTCCCAATCGCTCTGGTCCGGGAAATAGATGATGCTCAATCGATTGCTACAGGCCAACAAGGCATGGGCGGCGGTTGAAATTGGTGCGCTGATTCTCTTACTGCAAGCTAGTGTATTGTCAGCAATAACGACACGCGCCTCCGCCGCTGACATCCTCTCTCAGCAGCATTCCGCAGCACAACAAATACCAACTGTCGATGGGGTCAATTCTTCAAGGACGGCAGATTATTCCAGCGCCGCCCAAGAGGCGCGCAAGATAGCGCGTGACATTTACGAGCACGGAGCGGCCGGACTTTATGATCAGATGAAAGGCCATACTGCCCGGCCTGCAGGTCTGTCAGTGGCAGTAGCAATCGATGGACGGATCGTTTGGTCGGAAGGATTCGGCCTTGCTGATCTCGAACAGCAGGTCCCCGTGACGCCTGCTACCAAATTTCGCATCGGTAGCGTTTCAAAAGTTCTGGCAATTGCGGCGGTGGCTCAACTTTACGAGCAAGGCCGCTTGGACATTGACGCGCCGATTCAAAAGTATGTGCCCAGTTTCCCTGATAAAGGATATGTGATCACGACGCGAGAATTAGCGGGGCATTTGGGCGGCGTTCGGCACTATCTGGACGATGAACCTACCAATCAAAAGCGGTTTAAAACTCTCGTCGAGGGCTTGTCGCTCTTCGAAAATGACCCCCTGATAGCCCCTCCAGGAACGAAGTACGCCTATTCGAGCTACGGCTATAATTTGATCGGCGCCGTCGTGGAGGGTGCTTCCGGCGAAGACTACCTGACCTATCTGCGGATCCACGTGCTCGTCCCTCTCGGCATGGATGACACAGAGGCAGACGACAACGAAAAGGTGATCCTACACCGGGCGCGCTTTTACGATCCCACACCCGACGGCAACTTTAAGAACAGTGAATATGAAGATGTAAGCTACAAATGGCCTTCGGGCGGGATGCTTTCAACTCCGGAGGACTTAGTGCGGTTCGGTTCGGCATTTCTGCGTCCGGGATTCCTGAAATCCACCACGCTCCAACTACTGTTTACTCCGATGCGAACAACTTCAGGCGAAAATACCGGGCATGGGATGGGATGGAGAATAAGAACTGATCGCAAGTGGGGACCGGAGCTGGACTACGAGCACGGTGGAGAGGCAACCGGAGGAACTTGCGATCTGATTCTCTATCCGGAGACAGGCGTCGTAATCGCCGTGGCTGTGAACATTGATAACATGGACTTCGCCGGCAAAGCGGCAACAATTGCCAGGCCATTTCTCCGACAAAGGGAGGCGACAGACCGCGAGTAAAGATATTCGTTTCGGAGTTCGCCGAGTTCGGTCGACAGGATATCGAACCACCGACTGGCATAAGCGGTCACGGTGACGCGAGTTAGAATTCCCTTTTTGTTCGTTGGAGCGCGTTCGGGTATTTTGGCTCGTGTCATCGCAACCCCATGATTGGGCTTGGGCGCGTCCGGGGCGTGTGATTATTGTCTGGGATGGTCCCAATCGCTTCGGCCTGGGGGAAGGCATGATTCGTAACACGCTTCTTTCCATTCACATTCTGGCCATTATCACCTGGATCGGCGTTGGTTTTTTCCAGCTCTATTTGGGCAGGCGCTTTCTTGCGGCGAAGGGCACCGTTCTCGAGGCCCCCCTCATCCGCATCGTGTATGGCTCCGATCTGGTCGTTTTCGGCTCCACGATTGTGGCGTTCGCAACCGGAATCGCGCTGGCGATCCATGAGAGCTACGGGTTCTTCACGGTGTTCTGGCTTGGAACCAAGCAGGCGATCATGCTGCTTGTCATCGTTATTATCGCGCTTATCTTTCCGATGGCCATGAAATTGAACGCCGCTATCAATGCCCTTCCGCAGGGTCCGGGTCCCGCGACGGAAGACATACGGGCGCTCTATCGGAAGCTGGAGCCGTGGTACTGGTCGATGCGCGTCCTGGCTGTCATTGCAGTTCTTCTGGCCGTGTGGCGACCGACTGTTGTCTAAACTTCCCAGGGAACGAGCAGGGAATCAGCGTGTTCATTAAGTGCACGAGCGAGGAAGCTGACGGAGAGAAGGATGACAGACGTTACGAGAGATGAATCGGGAGCCCCTAAGGTTGTCGATCGGAGCACCTTCCAGGCGGAGCTGGACGCATTGCGGCTTCGAGAGAAGGCCCACACAAAGGAAGGCGACGCCATCGCCGCCGCGCGCCGGCGGCTCCCGATGGTCGAGGTGGACGGCGCGACGCCGCTCATCGGCGAACATGGGGCGGTGCCGTTGTTGGACGTGTTCGAGGGACGCCGGCTGCTCATCGCCTACTACTTCATGTGGCATCCCGGCAAGCCTGCGCCGGAGCAGTGCGAGGGGTGCACCTGGGTCACATCGCAGGTCCGCGAGCTCTCTTACATTCATTCTCGCGACGCCACCTTCGCCGTGTTTTGCAAAGGCCCCTACGAAGAGAGCGCCCGGTACCGCGAGTTCATGGGCTGGAAGATGCCCTGGTATTCGGCGCAAGGCTCCTCTCTCGATACTCTGCTTATCGGGCGCCCCGTCAGCATGATGTACATCGTTTGCTACCTGCGACAGGGCTCCAATGTCTTCGAGACCTACTGGACGACGCGGCGCGGCGTCGAGGCGATGGACAACAGCTATCGGTTGCTCGACCTGACCGTCTACGGGCGGCAGGAGACATGGGAGGATTCGCCGGCCGGCTGGCCGCAACGGCTTAAAGGCAAGCAAATTCTCCGCACCGATGGACGTCCCATCGCCCAATGGTCTCGCCTGAAGGCCGGGCATTCGGACGACCTCGGAACCGGCGGGCGCTGAACCGCGCCTGCCATTTCCTCGACAAACGCCAAAGCCATGCCGGCGTCCTTGCTCAAAGGATGATGCGCGATCCTTTGAACGCAACCCCTGCATCAATGTCCGGAATCTCGTGCTAAAACCGCAAATCGCGATGAACGCCCCGGAGCGGTCCTTTGCTTTTCCTGGCACTCGATATTGTAACGATCGTCTGCAGCGCAATCTTCGGCGCCCGCGTGCTCGCCAGCCGCCCGCGCGTTCTGAGCGCTCAGCTCATCGCCCTGATCGCATTCAACAGCATCTGTCACATCGTGCTGTCGCGCTACGAATATCGCTACTGGATTCCCGCGCCCTACCGGTTCGACGTCGGCGGCCTGGCCACCGCGCTCAACTTCGCGCGCAATCTGACCCCCGGACTGTTCATGGTGCTGTGTTTCACGATGTTTTCCGACAGGCAGCGCTTTCCGCGATGGCTGCTGGGCCTTTTCCTTGTGCAGATGTTCTTCGAAGTTCCGGCGCACTGGCTGCTATCCAGCGACGGAAAGCTGAGCGTGCTGGCGCTGCGGATCGCGCCTGCCATTCTTGAGACGATCTTCGCCGGATTCGCGATTTATTGGACCACCGTCAATTGGAGGGTCGACCTCGTCGAGGGCCGGCGCCGGGCACGCGCCCTTGCGACCGTCGTCATCGGGCTGAACATCATCGGTTCCAGCCTTCTGCTGCGCGTGCTGATCGACCAGAATACGATTGCCAATTACTACACGCATCTCGTGCTCGTGGCGGTCAATCTCCCGATCATTCTGTTCATCCTGATCTTCTTGACCGACGAGGATTTGAGTGCGTCCCTGGAGCCGGCCCGGGTTCGGACTCCCCCGGCAGCATCGCCGGCGATCTCTTCGGAAACCGCGGCTGCGCTTGCCAAACTGGCCAGTCTCCTGGAGGTCGAGCGCGTCTACCGCCGGCCGAATCTGACGCTCAGGGACCTGGCGGATCTGGTGGGGCTGCCGGAGTATCGCCTGCGCAAGCTCATCAACGAGGCATTGGGCTATCAAAACTTCAATGCCTTCCTGCACGACTACCGCATCCGGGAGGCTTGCCAGCAATTGCGCGATCCGGAGATGCGGCGCATCCCCATCCTTACCATTGCGCTTTCGACCGGATACCAGTCGATCAACACCTTCAACCGGGGCTTTCGCGAGATCATGGGCATGACGCCCTCGGCCTATCGGTGCCTTGATGCGGCGCCTGCCCCCGCCGCGCCCAGGAAAATCTCGCCACAAATCGCATAACGATCCCATTTTCAGGAATTGGGGAAGGCTTTCGAGAAATCGGCAAGCCGGGCCGCCGCTTTTCTGGCAAATGCGCACCGGCATTGAGGAAAAAAACCGTCCCATGACAGCCGAAACTCAGCCGGTCGTCCGGCTTCGAAACGTGACGAAGACCTACAAGGTGGGAAAGACCGAAATTCGCGCCCTGCGCGGCATTTCGCTGTCCATCCCGGCCCAGCGCTTCACCATGCTGGTGGCGCCTTCGGGCAGCGGCAAGTCCACACTGCTCAATCTGATCGGCTGCATCGACAAGCCATCGTCCGGCGTTGTGGAAGTCGCCGGGCAAACGGTGGCCCAACTCGGCGACAACGCCCTTTCCGATTTCCGCGCGCAGAAGATCGGCTTCATCTTTCAGGGCTTCAGTCTCGTTCCGGTTCTTTCCGCCTTCGAGAACGTCGAATACCCGCTGTTGTTGAGCGGAATGTCCGCGGCCGCGCGACGGCGCGAAACGCTCGCCATGCTTGACGCGGTGGGCCTCGCGGGCGAGCGCAACCGCCGCCCGAACGCGATGAGCGGAGGCCAGAAGCAGCGTGTCGCCATCGCACGCGCGCTCGTCAAGCATCCCGAGATCGTTCTTGCCGACGAACCGACGGCCAATCTCGACACGGAGACGGGGGCCGGAATCGTGGCGCTGATGCGTCGCATGCAAATCGAATCCAGGACGACGTTCATTTTCGCCACTCACGACCCGCATCTCATCTCGCACGCCGACGAGATCGTCGCCTTGCGCGACGGCGAGCGCGTCGACGCCGGGAGCGTGTCGCCATGATGTTCAAGATCGCGTTCCGCAGCATCTTCCGCAACGCGCGCCGCTCGCTCACGACCATGCTGACGGTCGCGGTCGGCATGGCGGCGATTCTCATCTTCGCGGCCTATGCGCTTTACGACGTCTATATCCTGCAGACGACCGCCGTAGAGCGTGGCGGCCACCTGACCGTCTTCAGCAAGGGCTATTTCGATTTCGGCTCCGGCGATCCGGCGATCTGGGGCATTGCCGACTACGCGCGGGTCGTGCGCCTCATCAAGGGCGACCGCGTCCTTGCGGCGCTGACCGCCGTGGTGACGCCCGTCCAGTACCTCGGCGGTATCGCAGAGAATCCCGAAAACAGCGGCTCGCGAACGTTCTTTGCCGCCGGGTTCGTGCCTGCCGATCAGAAACGCATGCAGCGCTGGAACGAATACGGCATCAGTGAGGGCCTCGAGAACACGGGCCTCGACAGCGACGATCCTTCGCGCGGCGTGATCGGCTTCGGCTTCGCGCGCTATCTCGGGCTGTGCGAAAGGCTGCATCTCACGGCCTGCCCGAAGCCGCCCGGAAACGCACCCTCGCGCGGCAATGGAGATGTCGCGTCCCTGCCCCGGCAGGATTTTTCCGCGCTCGCCGGAGCAGGCGCCGCGCGGAGCGTCACGCCGCGTATCGACCTGATGGCTGCGACGGCGGGCGGTGCGCCCAACATCGTCGCCATGCAGATCGGCCGCGTCGAGAGACAGGGCGCACAGGAGATGGACGATGGCTATGTGGTGATGAATTTCGCGCTGGCGCAGCAACTCGTCTACGGGCGCGGCGAGCATAAGGTGACCGGTATCGTCATTCAGCTTCACCGCACGGAGGACATTCCGGCGGCACGCGCGCGCCTCGCGGCGCTGTTCGCCGCGAACCATCTCGACCTCGAAGTCCGTGACTACCGGGAAATCAACACTTATTACGGTCAGACGCTGAACTTCTTTCAGTCCATGTTCTCCTTCATCGCGCTCCTCATCGGCGTGGTGGTGCTGTTCACCGTCTCGAACACGATGGGCATGAGCGTGATGGAGCGCATCGATGAGATCGGCACCACGCGCGCGCTCGGCGTGCGTCGGAGCAGTATCCGCCGGCAATTCGTGCTGGAGGGGGCTATGCTGGGCGTTCTCGGCGCGTCGCTGGGCGTGGCATTCGCTTTCTTCGCCGCCGCGGCGATCAACAATTCCGGCCTCACCTGGACGCCACCGGGCGATGCACATCCCATTCCGCTGAAGCTCTACATTCTGGGCGCTTTCGGGATCACCGTCGCCGTCTGGTTCGTTCTGATCCTCGTCGCGACCGTCGCCGCGCTCATACCGGCCAATCGCGCCGCCCGGCTGCCCATTGTGGATGCGCTGCGCCATGTGTAGGGCGGCATGCCGGCTCGCGACTCTCGCATTTGCGGCGCTCGCGACGGCCGCGCAGGCGCAGACGGCGCGCGAAATCCTCACCCGCGCGGACGAGGTCCGCAATCCGGGAATGCCTTTCCACCTTACCGCGACAATCGTCGACTACCAATCGGGCAAACCCATCGGCAGGAACGTCTACAGCGTCTATTCCAAACTCAACCCGGCGACCGGACAATTCCGGGACGTCATGACTTATGTCGAGCCGCCGCGGGATGCCGGAAAGATGCTGCTGCTCAACGGCGCCAATCTTTGGTTCTACGATCCCGCATCCCGGCTGAGCGTGCGCATTTCTCCCCAGCAGAAGCTGTCGGGGCAGGCCTCGGCCGGCGACGTGTTGAGCGAAAACCTCGCGGCGGATTACACCGCATCGCTTCTTGGCACCGAGACGATCGAGGACGGTAGCAGCCAACAACGCACCTGCTGGCATCTGGATCTCAAGGCGGCGAGCGACGCTGCGACCTACAACCGCGCCGACTATTGGGTGGAAGAGAATTCCTATACGCCGATAAAGGCGAAGTTCTATGCCGACAGCGGCGCGCTGCTGAAAACCCTTTACTATCGCAACTTCGTGTCGCGCGCGGGGCGGGCTCTGCCGACTGAGGCCGTCATCGTCGACGCCGTCGATACGACGCTCGTCACCACGGTCGACTTCGGAGATCTGCGCTTCCAGGATATTCCGGACGTGTGGTTCGAGCGCGATTATCTCCCGCATCTGAATCTCGACTGATGTGGCGCGTGGCCATCGTCGCGTTGTGGATCCTGGCCGCCGCCGACGCGCGCGCCGACCCGGAGCCGGCCTACATTCCGCCGGGCGCGACGACGGCGGAGGACGCGTTCGCGTCACCCGTCACCGGCAATTACTATGTCCAAAGCGATCTCACATTGAGCACGCTGCGCGACGGTCTCGTCGTACCATTGCCGCCGCCGGCGTCCCCGGAATGGGAGGCACGGTTGTTCCTCGATGCGCGCACGAACTGGCGGATCGGCGATGGATTCGCCCTCGTCTACAGCGGACGGCTCAATCTGCGCGTCGAAGACGGAATCGGTTTCCCCGACCACGAGAACATCCGCAACGATCTTCGCGAGGCGTATCTCGCCTGGCAAAACGGCACCGGACTCTCCCTCGAGTTGGGACGCATCAATCTCAAGAGCGGCGTCGCGGAAGGGTTCAATCCCACCGATTACTTCAAGACGCGCGCGGTGGTAGAGCCCATCTCCGCCGATCCGACGGTGCTGCGCGAGGACCGGCTCGGCACCGCGATGCTTCTGGGACAGGCGGTGTGGCCCGGCGGTTCGCTGACCGCCGCAATTGCGCCAAAGCTCGCGGACGACAGCGCGCCCTATCTCAACACCGATCTGCCGAGCTTCAATCCGATGTTCGACCGGACGAACGCGTATACGCGCACGCTTCTCAAAGCGAGCTTCGATCTGTTCGACGACATAAGCCCGGAGGCTCTTTTCTATGACGAAGCGGGACATTCGCAGTTTGGTCTGAACGCCACGAAAGGTTTGGGCCAGGCGGTTATCGTCTATCTGGAATGGTCGGGTGGTCGCCGCGCGAGCCTTGCGGACGAAGCGTTCCTGGATGGGGTCCGCAACGGCGTTCTGCCTTCGGCGCCGCCCATTCCCACGAGCGCGGCGCGAAGCTTCGCGAACGATCTGGCGCTCGGCACCACCTACGCGACGAAGATCGGTATCAATTTCGATGTCGAGTACGACTATCACGAGGCCGGATTCTCGTCTGCCGATTGGCGCAACTGGTTCGATGGTGGGCACGGCGCCGATCCGTTTCTGCCCGGCGAATTGTGGTTCATCCGCGGCTATGCGGCGGACCAGCAGGAACCGATGGCGCGCAACGGCCTTTTCCTGCGCGCGGACTGGGAGAACGCCTTCGTCCGCGATCTGACGCTGGCAGGCTTTGTCGATACCGATTTGCGCGACGGCTCCGGGCTCGTCCAATTTTCCGCGGATTACTATCTCTCGTCCGCCTGGACGATCGGCGCGCTGGCGGACGTCTACTACGGAAAACCCCGCTCGGACTTCGGAAGCCTGCCTGAGACCGTCAGCTTCCTGTTCAAGGCGACGCGATATTTCTAGCGTCGGCGATTGGCCGATCAAGTCCTTCCAAAACGAAACCAGCGGCGCCGAGCGGCCGGAACGTGCTCGCGCGCCAAGCCGACGCTTCCGAGATAGGGTTCGAGGGCTTGCACATTGTCCGAGGAGACGATGGCGCCGACGTAACCGTCCGGCCGGACGAGAACCCAGTCGCCGGGCGTGAGGCCGTAGGCCGTCCGGAAGTGGCCTTCGTCGTCCGTGAAATCGCCGCGGGGACCGACCGCGTGGATATGGAGACCGGCGCGCGGCGCGACCGCCGAGAAGCGCTCCACGCCAAAGCCCAGCAACGTCCAGTGCGGCCCTTGAAACAAATTGAACAGCCGCGCGGGCATGCCCGCCGCACCGCGGATCGGCGCATCCGGCGCGCGGTCGCCGGCGAGAACACCGCCACTGCGTGGCGGCATTTCGAGCCTCAGGGAAGATTGCGGATAGCCGATGTCGAGCTGGTGCACTTCACGTCCGCGGCGCATCGAGCCTTGCCTGGCCGCTTCGAGCAATCCGGTCGTGAGCCCGAGCATCTCGGCCGCGATCGGCCGGCGCTCTTCTTCATAGGTGGCGAGCAGCTTGTCCGGCGCGCCGCGCAGCACGGCCGCGATCTTCCAGCCGAGATTGTAGGCGTCCTGCACGCTGGTATTGAGGCCCTGCCCGCCCGTCGGCGGATGGATGTGCGCGGCATCGCCGGCCAGGAACACGCGCCCCACGCGATAGCGGTCGGCAATGCGGGCATTCATGTTGTAGGCGGACGCCCAGGCCACCGAACGGACGACGATATCCTTGCGGCCGGTCCGCTCGGCCAGCAACGCCGTCAATCCCGCGGCAGAAAAGTCGATATCGCCTTCGAGCGGAATGGGACCCTGGAGCTGGAACATTTCCGTTCCGGCGAGCGGGCACAGCGATATCTGGCCGCCCGATCCCTCGCCCCAGCGGTGCCAGGCATCCCGGCTGACGCCATCGACAAAGAGATCGGCGACGATCGCGCGAACGCCGAGCGTCTTCCCCGGGAAATCGATCCCGAGACTGCTGCGCACGAAACTGCGGCCGCCGTCTGCGCCCACGAGATAGCGCGCCCGGATCGTTTGCCGGCCCTTTGCGTCCGCGACGGTCGCCGTGATGCCGTGCTTGTCCTGCGCAAACGCGACCAGCTCGCAGCTGAACTCGGGGCGATGGCCCGAACTCGGTCAGCCGCTCGCGCAACACCGCTTCGGTCAGGAATTGTGGAACCATCAACGGGATTTGGTAAGGCTCGGCCGGCGTCGGCGCGCTCGCTTCGAACGTGACCTCATCCTCGAAACTGCCATCCGCCCGGTGGCTACGCTGCGGCGGATAATTCCCGCCTGCGGCGACAAGCCGGTCGACGACGCCCAGATCTTCGAACACCTCCTGGCTGCGCGGCTGGATTCCCTTGCCCCGCGAGCCGGCGAAGGGGCCGCTCAGTCTGTCGATGAGCCGGAAGGCGGCGCCGCGGCGCGCGAGATCGATCGCCAGCGTCAGGCCGGCCGCGCCAGCGCCACAGATCAGAACATCGGTCGTGAAGTTCTTTGTCATTGCCGCAACCAATTATGTGTACTATGCACATAATTGGCGAAGGAGCCGGAGTCAAGGAAGATGTGTGCAAAATACACGGAATGGCGGTCGTGAGCGGCTTGCGGCGGGGCCGTACGAACGCCCTCAGCAAAAAGCGGAAAGCTCAATTGCATGCGCTGCATGGCGCCATAGTCGAGCTCGTCGCCATGATGAACCAACCCCAGCGCGACGATGTCCTCTTGAAAGAGGCGGGCGTTTCGCTGGAACGGGCGCTGTTTCCGCTTCTGGTCGGCATCGAGCGTTTCGGTCCGATCGGCGTGGTCGGCGCGGCCGAGCGGGCGGGCCGCGACCACACGACGGTCAGCCGTCAGATCGCCAGGCTCGTGGAACTCGGTCTTGTCGAAAGACGGCCGAACCCGGCCGACGCGCGTGTGCACGAAGCGGTCATCACCAAGAGAGGGCGCCAGATGACGGAGGCGCTAGCGGCCGCGCGCCAAAGGCTGGCCGCGCCCGTGCTCGCCAGATGGAGCGAGAAAGATTTCAGCAGCCTCGTACAGTTGCTGCGCCGGTTCGTCGACGATTTGGCGACGTGGGAGCACGACGATGACGATAACGCCTGAGCTGCGCGAGATCGCGCGCTGAGCCGCGTGACTTATACCGACGGTCTTAGGCAGCGACTCGTTTTCCCTCAATTGTCATGGCCGCAGAAGCGGCCATCCAGGAGACACAAAACGCAAATTCGAAAGAGCAGAACGGATTTGGCGGCATCTGGAACCGAGCACGGGTTCTCCTAGGTTCCCGTTTCCGCGGGAATGACACCGAGAAGAGTAAGAAACCGGGCCCGTTCGCATTATCATTGTTCCCCCTCCGCCACGAACTGGAGGATGTCTCCCGGTTGGCATTGCAGGGCCCGGCACAGCGCATCCAATGTCGAGAACCGGATCGCACGGGCCTTGTTGGTCTTGAGGATCGACAGGTTTGCGAGCGTGATGTCGATGCGTTGCGCCAATTCGGTCAGGCTGATCTGGCGGTCGAGCATGACGCGGTCGAGATTGAGCCTGATCATCGCGCGCTGCTCATATGGTCAGCTCGTTTTCGGCCTTGAGCGCCAGCCCCTGGCGGAATACTTCGGACAGCGCCAGCACGAGAAGCCCCGAAAAGAACAACGGACTGCCGAACGGGAATCCGTCTCCCCTGGGGAACATCACATAATGCGGCGCAGGAAGATGAAGTCGGCTGCCGGAAATCGTGATCACCGCGTGATCCGCGAAATAGCCAAACACCGCGTGCGCGAACAAGCCCTCCGCGAACGAGGAGACGAAGGAAAATGCAATCAGCAGGCCGCCGACCATCTGAACGAGCCGCACCGTGTGGGCGCTGAAACTGTCGCCGCGTCCGACATTGCGGAACAGGCGCCGCAAAAGCTCGAACAGACCTGCGAAGAAAATCGCGTCGACCAGGCCCAAGGGCAGGCCATAATGCTTGAGGAGTTCGATCAGGTCGCCGGCTTTGCCCACGAAGATCGTGATGGTTCCACGAAAAACCGACGCCGTGAAATCGAAATCGCCATCAACCGGAAGAAGGCTGACGCTGCCGGGCTGCCCTATTAGATTGGCCGTGATCGGCCCGAAATGCGCGCCCGGCGGCAGGTGGGGATTGAGCGCCATCACAATGCAAAGGACGATTGCGACCAGGGCGGCAAGCCCGGCGAGCGCGGTAAACACCCAGCGAAAAATCTTGGGCAGGACGCTGACTGAAGCCATGGGAGTAATTCCTTCTTTTATCGATAAACGGTAATATTTATTGATATTCGATAAAAGTCAAGAACTATTAGATTGCCGCCCGGAACGTGCCTTTTGGAACCACCCTCTCGCAGCAGCGCAACAGCAAACCGCCGGCTTCAGAGGCTAGGACACCCGCGACTGGTCGGCCGCATCTTCCGCTGCCAAGCGCGCCTCGGCGACCGCGACCATGGCTTTGTAGCGCGGATGGTCGCGAATACTGTCCAGGTCCGGGTCGGATTTGGACCAGTTGAGGAGCGACAAGGAAACTTCCTGGAACAGCGGTGCAAGAAGATCGAGCGCGGAATTGATGTCGTGAAGGTCGATGATTAGTACGCATGCAAGATTGTAGCGCAGGTTCACGTTGGCGGGGTCGAGCAGAAGCGCACGGTCCATCAAATTCTTCGCCCGCTCCGCCTGACCCAGTTTGGCAAGCGCGTCAATAGCAAAGCCCATCGCCGATCCGTTGTTCGGGTCTTGTGCGATGATCTTCTCCGTGCGGAGCAGTGTGCGTTGGGCGGCGCGGTGCGCAGCGTCGGGATCTCCCGCATGACTGTAGCAATGGTTCAACATCCCACTGGCCCAATAATCGGTGTCCATGCTGGACGCCGCCTTTTCGAAATGGCGGATCGCGGCCTCATGGTTGCGCATCGTGTAATAGAGCCGCGCCGCGGCTTTGTTCACCTCATAGGACTCCGAATCGAGCCGCAAAGCCTTTTCGATTTCGACGAGGGCCGCATCGTGCCGGGTGCTGAACGTCAGCACCACCGCCTTTGCGGCATGGGCTTCGGCGAGATTTTCGTCCAGCGCGATGGCGCGCTCCGCCGCCGCAAGACCGTCATCGCTCTGCAAGCCCATATAGAAACGCAAGTTGACCTGGGTGACAGCGATCAACGCCCATGCGTGTGCATAATTGGGATCGATCTCGATGGCCTTGCGGCATAACCGCATGATGGATTCCGCCATGCGCGCATCGCCCAGGCTGGCGATCACGCTGTATTGCCGCGCCATCAGATAGAGATTGTAGGCCTCGGCGCTTTCGGTGCCGCGATGCTCGATTGCCTTCTTTTCCTCCGGCAACAGTTTCAATTTCAGCGCGGCGACGATGGCTTCGGAAATCTCGTCCTGCAGAGCGAAGATGTCGTTGAGGTCGCGGTCATAGCGTTCGGCCCAGACATGACCGTCCGCCGCCCCGTCTATGAGCTGCGCCGTGATGCGCACGCGCCCGCCTGCCTTGCGCACGCTGCCTTCGAGAATATGTGTGACCTTCAACTGACGCGCCACCTGCGCCAGATCCACATGCTTACCCTTGAAGGTGAAGGCGGTGTTGCGAGAGGTGACCTTCAGCGCGGAGACCTTTGAAAGATCGGTGATAATGTCTTCGCTGATGCCGTCGCTGAAATATTCCTGCTCGACATCGCCGCTCATATTGGCGAAGGGCAGCACGCAGATGGAAAGCTGATGGCCTTGCTCCGGCTTCTGCATGAGCGCCTCGCCAGGCTGCGCCGGGTTGACCGAGAACACATGCACCGGCGCTTCGATGTTCTTCACGCTATGCTCGCCCATGTCGTGAAAAGCCAGAGGGGCTTTGCCCTTCACCTGATCGTGCACGGCCCGCGAAACGGCGACGCCGCCCACGGATGCCAGCGCCTGGATTTGCGCCGCCACATTCACGCCTTCGCCGTAGATGTCGTCGCCTTCGACGATTACTTCGCCGGAATTGATGCCGATGCGATAGCGGATGGGCCTGCCGCCCGAATCCGCCGCCTTTTCCGTCGCTTCCTGTATCGCCAGTGCACAATTCACGGCAGCGATGACGCTTGGAAATTCCACCAGTGCGCCATCGCCCATCAGCTTAAAAAGGCGTCCGCCATGAATACTGACATGGGGATCGAAGATTCGCGCGCGATTGACTTTGAGCCGCTCCAGGGTGCCGGTCTCGTCGGCTTCCATCATGCCGCTGTAACCGACCACGTCGGCCGATAATATTGCGGTCAGTTTGCGCTGCATCAGGAGGACGCTTCGCCCTCTGCGGCCACGCGGAGTTCGGCCGCGGCGAGCATGGCTTTGAACCTCGGATCGTCGCGAATGGTGTCAAGATCCGGGTCGGCCTTGGCGTGCTTCAGGAACCCGGAGTTCCAGGTGGCGAAGACGGGACCCAGCATCTCCAGCGCGCCGTCGGTGTCCTTCAGTTGAGTCACGAATGCGCAGGCGAAATTGTAGCGCATGTTCATGTTGTCGGGATCGATCAGCAGTGCGCGGCCCACCCAGTCCCTGGCGCGCTCGCGTTCGCCCAGCATCGCAAGGGCAACGGTGCCCGCGGCCATGGCCGCGCCGTTGTTCTGATCCAGCATCAGCGTCTTTTCCGCCCGCGCGAACGCAAGCCGCGCCGCGCGCATCAGCGCGTCCTTGTCGCCGGTCGCGTTGTAGCAGGTGATCAGCATCAAGGCGGAATTGAAATCCGTCTCCATCAGCACCGCGGCTTTCTCGAAATAACACGCCGCGTCCGCCATGTTGCGCTGGCGGAAGCTCAGCCGCGCCGCCGACTTGTTGACCTCGTAGGATTCGGCGTCGAGGCGCAGCGCGACGGCGATTTCGGCGGATGCTTCGTCGGTGCGCCCGAGATCGGACAGAACCCTCGCCTTGATCGCGTGCGCCTCCGCCAGATTGGGGTCCAGCGCCAGTGCGTGTTCCACGGCCTTCAGCCCGTCGTCGGTCTTGACGCCGTGCGTGAAGCGCAAAATCATCTGGCCGAGCGCCATCAGCGCCCAGGCTTGCGCATAATTCGGATCGATTTCGGTCGCGCGCTTGCACAGGCGCACGATGGCCTCGGCGCGGTTGGAATAGCCTTCGTTTCCGATCACATAATTCTGCCGCGCCATCAGGTAGAGATTGTAGGCCTCGGCATTGTTCGTTCCGCGCCGCTCGATGGCCTTCTTCTCTTCGGGCAGCAGCTTGAGCTTCAGCGCCTTCACGATCGCCTCGGAGATCTCGTCCTGCAGCGCGAAGATGTCGTCGAGATCGCGGTCGTAGCGTTCGGCCCATGCATGTTCGCCGGTGGCGCCGTCGATCAGCTGGGCGGTGATGCGCACGCCGGTTGCCGGCCTTGCGCACGCTGCCTTCCAGCACGTGGCTCACCTTCAACTGTTGGGCGATCAGCGGGATGTCCACGCTCTTGCCCTTGAACTGAAAGGCGGTGTTGCGCGCGATGACCGCCCAACGCCGAGACCTTGCACAGGTCGGTGATGATGTCCTCGCTGATGCCGTCGCTGAAATATTCCTGCTGCGGGTCGTCGCTCATATTGGCGAAGGGCAGCACGCAGATCGAAAGGCGCGCACTGCGCGCGGCTTCGGGCTTGGCCTGCACGGCGAAGACGTGGATTGGCCGCTCGATGTTCTTGACAGTGTACTCGCCCATGTCCTTGTAGTCGGCCTGTATCTTGCCCGCCAGGTGATCGCGCACGCCGCTGGATATCGCCACGCCGCCTGGCTCGGCCAAAGCTTGGATGCGTGCTGCGACATTGACGCCATCGCCATAGATGTCGTCGCCTTCCACGATCACGTCGCCAAGGTTCACGCCGATGCGGTAGCGGATGCGACGGGCCTCGGGCGCCTGCGATTTGGTTTCGGCCGTTGCTGCCTGGATCGCCAGCGCGCACTGCACGGCCGAGACGACGCTGGCGAATTCGGCCAGAGCGCCGTCGCCGATCAGCTTGACGATGCGGCCATCGAAGGCGGCGACCTGGGGATCGAATGTGGCGCTTCTGTTTGCCTTGAGCCGCGCCAGCGTGCCCTGTTCGTCCGCTTCCATCATGCGGCTGTAGCCGACGACGTCGGCCGACATGATGGCGGTCAGTTTGCGCGGCACGCGGGGATGCTCCGGCTGGTAGGGCGGGAGTTTATCTTGCAGGGCGGCAAAGGCGCAACTGGCGGGGCATGCCGGGCATGACGGCGGCCCCCATGCTCGTTGGGCCGCCGGAAATAGCCCTGATCCGATATCCCCACCTCCCCGCAGACAGCCGTGAACGGGATACAGCAAAGTGTTCACGGCCAAAGGCAGGTTCGCGCCAGAAGCAGGCCTCACAGTGATTTAAGTAAAGTGACAGCGGCAACGTTCCCTTGCCACTCGAAAGCGGTGATGTTCGCCTGCACGGCGCGAGGGGAACGTTGCCGCTGTCACCTCAATTCTGTCACCTCAATGGCATGGTTCGAGCACGGGAAGGAGGTTGAAAATCCAGACGATCATTTGGCAATGTTGTTCGCTCTTCTGGCCGCTATATTTGGTGTGTGCGCCGGGGGGATGCATAGTTTGTAGACGATCTGACACGATCCCAATTATGGACAGTTTGCGACACGTAGAGCTCGTTTGGGCGTGCGTTTTAGGTTCCGGAGTTATAACCAGTCGAGAAAAATAAAATGACAGGGGCAGCGTTCATTTGCCACTCAATCGCGGGAATGTTCGCCCGCGCGGCGCGAGGGGAACGTTGCGGCTGTCACCGCAATTGCTTTTGAGCGGCAAGGGAACACTGCCTCTGCCACTTTATTTTAGTGCTTAAGAAGGAAGGCGACGAGGCGTGAAGGTTTCTTAAGCGACGTGCTTCGTCAGCTCCGCGTAGAGTGAGTCATGATTGAATTTGTGTGCTGCGAATGCAGCAGCCATCAGAACAGAATTTGTGGCAAGGCTCACATGTTGCATCCGCATTGTCCGCTCCCTCATCGATGGGACGCCGCCAAGATTATAGGTATCTTTGCCGCCGTTATAGATTTCCATGATGTGAGAATAATTCGCGTGCACATAGCCGCAAAACGTTTTGTAAATTCTCTCCACCACTTGCCGGGTTGCTTCGTCGTGACCGCCCTTTAGGACGCGAACGACGGCGCTTCTGATCTTCTCACGAGGGACTTGATGTGTTTCGACATCCAGATACCCGTCTATCGTGTTCTCGAAGAAGCCCTTCACGAATTGTTCGACCTTCTGCCCCGGTTTCTCCGGATAGTTTTCGAGCAAGAAATAGACCTCCTCAACACAATCGTTGAGTGAACGAATAGCAGCGCCGAAGTCGATGAAAAGGCCGGCGCGACATAGCACGTCGAGCGCCGTTAGACCTTGGGCTGCTCGGATGAGCTTCAGGATAACTGCTACTTCAATTGTCCCGTTCTTGTATTCGAACGCTTGTTTCGCCTCGATCCATTCCGGCGCACCGATAACATCTTTACGGAGTCTCTCGATCAAATGATGGACGTGATCCAAAGTCATGTTTCGGCCAAAGATTACCCGGCTTATCCATTTCAGCATGTCACAACTACTGGCCCGCGCGCAGCACCCGAATGAACAAAATGCAACAAATTTTCCACGCCCAAAGGCAGCTTCGCGCCAATAGCGGACCTCAGTGATTCTCCCGCATTGGCCGCAAAAATCGCCGCGCTCGCAAAGAGCCCCGCACGTTCGGATCACCCGTCCATGCGCCGCGAATTCATTTGCTCCAGCTCCAGTCGGACGCTGCAGCACGGCAGCCGCCGCCCGGTGCGCCGAGCCAGGCGCGGCCGTGTACGACGCGGCCCGTGGATACGCCCGTCGCCTTGCCGTCCTTGAACGCAAAGCCGCCGTTCACGAGCACATCGTCCACGCCTACGGCGAGCTGGTGCGGCTTGGCGTAGGTTGAGCGGTCGGCGATCGTGTTCGGATCGAACACGACGACGTCCGCGTAATAGCCCGCCTTCAAGAGCCCGCGACCGGACAGCGACAGGTTCTCAGCCGGAAAGCCCGACAACCGCCGGATGGCGTCCGGCAGCATCAAATCGTGGTTTTCGCGAACGTACTTGCCCAGCAGGCGCGCAAAATTCCCGTAGGCGCGCGGATGGCTGTTGGCGAGCAGGAACACGCCCTCGGGCGCGGGTGCGGCCTCGTCCGAGCCGAAGCTCATCCACGGCAGCGCAACCTCGCGCCGGACGTTGTCCTCGCTCATCAGGAAATAGGCCACGCCCACCCGCGAGCCGTCTTCGATCACAAGATCGATCGCGGTGTCCTCGGGGCTCTCGCCCCGCGCCTTCGCGACTTCGGCCAGCGTCTTGCCGGTGAGCGGCTTCAGCGTCGGATTCTTGAACGCCAGAAGCAGCGTGCCCTCGGGGCCCGCGCCGGCATAGAGATTCTCCCAGGTCTTGGGATGCGCATCCAGCATCTCCGCCTTCACGCGGGCGCGAATGACCGGGTCTTTCAGCCGCGCGATCCATTTTTCCAACCCACCGTCCTGCACCCAGGACGGCATCGCCGCATCGAGGCCGGTGGCGCCTGCGGTGTAATTGTACATGTTGGCCGTGATCCGCACGCCCCTCGCCCGCGCGGCGTCGATCATGGCGACGACCTTGTCGAGCTTCGACCAGTTGGAGCGTCCGGCCTGCTTGAAATGATAGATCTCGGCGGGCGCGCCGGACGCCGCTGCGATGTCGATGCTCTCCTGTATGCCCTCTTCCAGCCGGTCCCCTTCGCTGCGGATGTGAGCGATGTAGATACCGCCGCATTGCGCCGAGGTTTTCGCAAGCGCGATGAGCTCGGGCGTCTTGGCGTAGGTGTTGGGCGAATAGATCAGCGCATCGGTGAGCCCCAGCGCGCCCTCTTCCATCGCCTGTTTGACGAGACCCTTCATCGCCACGAGTTGTTGGGGCGTGGGCTGGACATCCGCCTCGCCCAAGAGATTGGTGCGCACCGTGCCCGCGCCCACGAACGAGGCGACATTGGGCGAGATTCCCTTTTTCTGCAGCATGTCGAGATAGCCGCCCAGCGTCGTCCAGGTGATCTTGTATTTGATGTCGCCCTGGCGCGCTTCGCCCAGCTTCGTCATCTCAGGCGTGAGCGGACCCATCGAGTCCTCGCCCATCACCTCCAGCGTCACGCCCTGCGCGAGATCGGAGAGGCCGCGGCCGTCGGCGATCAGGCTCTCCTCGGGGTGGGCGAGCATGTTGATGAAGCCGGGCGACACCGCCTTGCCGTGCGCATCGACTTCCGTGCGACCGTGGCCCGCAAGATGCGGCGCGATGGCGGCGATGCGATCTCCGGTCACCGCGACGTCGGCCACATAGGGCGCGCCGCCCGAACCGTCATAGACCGTCCCGCCGCGGATGACGACATCATAGAGCGGCGGCGCATCGGCCGACGCCGAAGCCGCAAGAGCAAGGATGAAAACGACGGCGAATAAGCGATGCATGGCGGACTCCCCTCCGTGTCGGCCGACGCTAACACGCCGAAGACGGAGATGGGAATTTCGGGGCGTCGTCGCCCTCGCCGGCGGCCTCAGACCGTGCCAAACGCACCTTCCAATTCGGACGCACCACAAGCGTTTCGGTCGTATTCGCGCCATGCCTTCACTTCATGGAGCAAACCCATTGCTTCCCGCGCAATGCGAGGCCTAGACTCCATTGTGGGGGTGCGAGCAATTGGGCGCGATGAGGCGGAAGCTGAGTGGTGATCGAACCCCGCCGATCCGTGACTTGCGCGAAGGGCTGAGCGGCCCTTCTCATTATGACAGATACAGCAATCGCCTGGCGTCGATCGCGTGGGTAACCCCACTGATCATTGCTGCCAACGTCGTCGTGTTTGGCGCCATGGCCGTCACGTTCCATTCGATTGCCACGTTCAGCCCGATCCAGCTTGCGATGTGGGGCGGCAATTCCGGCACTCTCGATTTATCGGGGCAGTGGTGGCGGCTCATCACCTATCAATTTCTGCACGCGAACCTGCTTCATATCGCCGTCAATATGTGGGTGATGTGGGCCATCGGGCGGCTCACCGAACGCCTCTATGGCAGCTTCACGCTGCTGTTCCTTTATCTCGCCGCCGGCGTTCTCGCCGGTCTCGCAAGCATCGTCTGGAATCCGGAACAGATCAGCGTGGGCGCGTCCGGATCGATCTTCGGGATCGTGGGCGCATTCTTGGCCTTCGTCATTCGCGCGCGGAACGAAAGTCCCTTGTCCGTGCTGCGATATTGGCTGCCGGTTTTGCTGTTCGTCATATTCAATCTGGTCAGCGGAGCGTATCAGCCGGGAATAGATAACGCGGTACATGTCGGCGGCCTGCTCGCGGGCTTCGGCTTGGGCGCCATCATGGTGCAGCCGGTTGAATCTCGCGACACTTTCCCGCTGATGCGAATCCTGGCTGCAGGATTGTTTGCGGGCATGTGCGCCGTTTTTCCTCTGTGGTATCTGGGCGCGTTCGAGCATCGGGCGTCTGCGCTTGAACAGTTTACGCTCGCGCATCCCTGGTACGTGAGCGGCGAATCCGCGAATCTCCAGCTTTGGCAGAAGCTGGCGGCACAAGCCGCCGCGGGAACCGTCAGCAACGACGAGGTGGGCAAAAGGTTCGAACGGGACATCGTCCCCTTCTGGCAGCAGGCCAGTTCGCGTCTGCAAGTGGAATTAAGCCATCGGGGCGGCGACAAGAACGCGTTCGTCCCCCTGGTGGCCGATTTTGCAAGACGCCGCCTCGACCTGGCGCAAGCGGTGATCGCAACCGCTCGCGACAACAACCCACAGCGGCTGCCGGAGATACTCGACGACGCACAACAAGTGGAACTCGCCCAGGCAAGACTTGACCGTATGGAACTGCGCGACACTGCCGAAAACCTACCCGTTCCCCTGGGCGACAGCGCAGTTGTGATTTGGATGGGAAACTGGATTCCCGCGCACGACCGGCGTTGCGTCGCCCCGCCTGCGGCGATCGAGAAGTCGGTTTCCGCGACAGATGCAGACGATGACGGGCCCGCGGAGCGGCATGCCGCGGGTTGCCTTGCACAACGGATGTTCATGAAAGGCGACTATGAAGCGCTGGACGCCTCGATGAGGAAATATTCGGGGGAGTTGTCCGACTTGCCGGACGGCAGTTCGCGCCTCGAAGGAATCTGGGCCGGGCTCGGCGATCTTTTCGACTATGGCGGGATTGCCGTGGACGAGGCGCTCCGGCGAACCGCCGGATGGCGGAAAAGTGTCAGGGGTTCCGCGGAGCCCGAACTCGTCGAAGCGCTGATGTTTCGTATCTGGGCGTACGGAGCGCGGGGACATGGCGACGCTTCGACCGTCAGCCCGCAGGCATTGGCGTTATATCTTGCCAGAACCGAAATGGCGGCAGTGGATTTGCGCGAAGTGGCCGTTCCCGCGGCGAACAACCCCGAATGGTATGCCTTGTCATTGGGTGTCGACCGCGATCAATCCATTCCCATCGAGCAGCAGCGCGCAATCTTCGATGAAGGCGCCGCGAAATTTCCGGCCTATACCCCGCTCTACCGTCAGATGCTGACGAGCCTCATGCCGCGATGGTCCGGTTCCGATGTGCTCGTCGATCGCTTCATTCTCGAGGTTGCGAATAAGTCCGACGGCGGCAAATTCGATGCGGCGGTGTACGCCCGCCTTTACCTGATCTACGGCGATCTCGAAGGCAGCGACTACAATGTCAGCGAAAGCGCAAATGCGGTCGCGGCAGTCATGAAAGCGGGCCTTGATAAGCTCCGCCAGCGCTATCCGAAAAGCGATTACATCTTGAACGCGACCGCGCGGTTTGCCTGCATCGGCAACGACGCGTTCGCCTATCGTGCAATTCGTCCCATGCTGAACGGCCATGTCTCGGCGACGGCTTGGCCGGACAAACTCACCGTCGCAAGCTGCGACAAGTTGAGCAGCTGAGCTGAGCGGCGCCGATCGGCGGTTACCGGTATCACCGAGCATTCCCGATCATCGCCACAAGCCGTTCGAGATGACTGCGGTCGACGTCGTCGAAATCGTCGAGCTTGTCGCTGTCGATGTCGAGAACGAAGCGGGTTTTGCCGCCGGCCACGAAAGGCACGACGATCTCCGAACGCGACCGGCTGCTGCAGGCGATGTGGTCGGGAAATTTTTCGACATCCGGCACGATGACCGTCTTTTGCTCGCGTGCCGCCGCGCCGCAGACGCCGCGGCCGAACGGGATATGGAGACAGGCGAGATCGCCCTGATAGGGCCCGACCGTCAGGAGTTCGGGCTCCGTCGCGCGATAAAACCCCACCCAGAAAAAGCCGAAGACCTGCTTCAGGACGGCGGCGGCGTTGGCGAAATTGGCGATCTCGTCGCGGCCCAGGAGCGCCTCGATCTGGGGCAGGATTTCCCGGTAGATCTTGTCGCGCGAGCCACCCGCGTCGAAGAGGATATCCTCGCTCATCTGAATGTCCCTGTTCCCATGACGCCGGCCGGGAGTTTACAGCAATCGTTCATAGAACCCGCCATAGGCGCGTGAGCGCTCGACGAGATGGATTTCGAGAATCCAGTGCTGTTCGCGGCCGAGACCGTCCGGGTCGCGCATCCGCTTGGGATTGCGGGGCCCGATCCGCTTCAAGTCTATGTCGCCCGGAATGTGGGCGTGCGCGAATTCGCTGATCACATGCCCGGCGATGACGCCGCCGAATAACCAACCGGATTCGGCGGCGGCCTCTTGCGCGAACGCGTAGAGATCGGCACCCGTGATATCCGGCGATGAGCGGTAGTGCGCCTGGACGCGCGCGAAGACCACAGGCAAATCGGCGACCAGCGCCCTGCCCGGATGGTTCCCCAGAATGTAGGTGCGCCCGATATCGGCCTCCCACGCCGCGAAGACGGGCCCAAGATCGACATAGACGATGTCGTCCGTTTCGATCGCGCGGTCGGGCGGGTTGTCGCCGGCGATCGTGAGCGTGTTGATGCCGGAGCGCACGATCCGCTTGTGCCAGTGCTTTTCGACTCCGAACTGCTGCAAGGCGAGATCGTAGATTTCCACTTCGATCTCGCGTTCCCTCCGGCCGGATCGGATGAGCCCGCCCCGTTCGATCGCTTCAAGCAGCTTTTCGGCGCGCTTTTCCGCGGCGATCAGCGCCGCGCGCCGGTCATTCTCGATTCCGATATCCGGCGGTGCCACAATCATTCCCTGCCCATCGAAAAGATCGGCTCGAAGCAGCCCAGGATAAGGCGCTTCGCGTCGAATGGCGGCTCCCCGGAATTATCCAGACGTTCGTCCTGGTGCATCTTCGCTTCGGCGGCATAGAAGCTCGCCTTGTCGGGCCAGACTTGCCAGGTGAAGACGATCTTCTCGCCTGGTCTCGCCGCGACCGCGCGGCGGAAGTCGGTCTGCTTGCCGTCGGGGACATTGTCCTCCCAACACTCGACGATCTCCAGGCATCCATAATCCCTGAAGATTTGCGCGCTGTTCTCGGCCCATTTGCGATAGGCCGCCATCTTTTCCGCAGGCACTGGGATTACGAGGCCGGCGACATACATGGTTCGGGCTCCTTCGGACTGCTCGTGCACCAACCGAGCGCAATTGCATGAATATAACAGAGAGCCTGCGACCGTCCACAAGGCGGCGAACATCGGACATCTCTTGCCGCGCTGGAGGCTCAACTAGGCGGATGATCTGAGGCGTAAACGGATGTCCCGGTATGCCGCCGCTATGAGTTCACTCAATGCGACGGCGTTCACATGTTGCCCCCAGCGAAGCTTCACGTGCCGCATGCATTTGCCCGTGCCTTCCAGCAGGCCGGCCGGGTCGTCGAGCGCCGCGCCATAGAAGAAACCGACGTTCACATGGGCCGCAAAAGCATTGACGTATCCAAACGGTGCATCTCCGACACACGCATTGGGATGACCATCGTTCAGAAGCTCGCGAACGTCCCCTCCGCAGCCGCGCATTCGTTCAAACCATGGCTGGGCCATCCGTCGCAACTCGTCATCGGGCTTGCGGAACCAAGCGTCGACGCAGGGGTCTCGCTTAACCGCGGTCGGGAAACGAAGGAGTTTGCTCATGGGACCGGATTGTCAGTTGGGCTCGCGATGTCGGGGCGGCACGTGGTTGACGATTGGCATTCGCGCGGCCTCCCAAGCGTCGGTTGTGGATCCGATCCTGACATGTCCCGTCCGATACCATCCATCGGCAATTCATGTCAGTACACGCCGGGCAGGATGCGCCAGGGCACGCGCGCGACATACTCCTTCCACAGCGCGCCGTATTTTTTCGCGCAGCGGCGGTCGTCGTCGATCTGGCGGGGGATGAGCAGCGCCAAATAATAGAGCGGATAGAGCCAAGGCGCGAAGCGATCCGGACGGCCCAGCGCCAGCGTGAGGCCGGTCGCCATCAGAAACTCGCCCAGATAGTTCAAATGACGCGCGGCGCCCCAGAAACCGCTCGCGAGGAGTTTGTTCTCGCCGTCGCTCAGCGCGCGCGGCGCGATCAGGCCGAGGAAGCGGGCGGTTGGATCGCGCTTGAAAAGATATTTCTGCATGTTCGCGCCCCGCGCCAGCGACCAGCCGGCGAAGAACACGATCGCCGCGCCCGCGAGCAGCGCGACCGGCGCATGAGGGTTGGGCAAGTCCGCCACCGACCACAGACCGATCCCGTAAAAATAGGGATAGAACACGAGGCATCCCCAGCCGAGCTTGAAGCCCACGCGCTCGGCGACGAAGTCATAGGTGTAAAGATGCACGCGTTCGAAGAAGAGATAGTCGCATAGAAAAAACGTGAAGAGCTCCACATAAAGCGCGACGCCCGGCGACGGATCGGCGGGAAACGCCAGGCGGTGATGCATCGCGAAGGAATAGAGGTTGAGCCCCAGCATCGTCGCGCCGGCCAGATAGAGCCACATCTTCGCGTCGATGCGCCCGCGCAAGCCTTGTGGGTTCTCGGCGCGGCCGAGGAACAGATCCGCGAGCAGGACCTTCCCGCTCGGCGGCGCCGGCAGAACGATGGCGAGCGTGAACAGAAGGCCCAGAACGCAAGCGCCTGCGAGTCCCTCCCAACGCGTGGTCCAGAAAAAATCCCAGGCGAGCCAGCCCCGCGAACACGCAAGCGCCCACAGCGCGACCATCAGCGCATAAACGGCGAGACCGTTCAGCCGATAGCGATAGGGCGCCTGCGTGGCCGGGTCCGTCGCGTAGCCGTCGACAATTCGCGCCGGCAACGCGAGATGCAGGAGCGCGATCGCCGCATATACGATTGCAGGCGCAAGGAAGCCGGCGACGGTCACGAGAGATCCTTCGCCGAGCGCGCCATGATCGCGATGGCGGCGCGGCGCGGCAGCATTCGGCCGAGCACGAAGCGCGCCAGCCGGTTGACGGCGCCCGGCACGACGACGGGACCGCGGCCCAGCGCATCAAGCGTCCGTTCCGCCACCGCGCCGGCATCGAGCGTGCCCGGCGCATCGCCCTTTGCAGCCGCGGCGTAGCCCGGCGTGCGGATGGCGCCGGCGCACGCGACCACGACGTCGACGCCGTGCGGACGCAACTCGCTCCACAGGCTCTCGCCGAAGACGGTGTTGAACGCCTTGGACGCCGCATAGGCGGCGATGCGCGGCGCGCCCTGGAATCCCGCCAGCGACGACATCAACACGATGCCGCCGCGGCCGCGCGCGACCATCTTCGGCGCCAGCGTGCGGGCGAAGACCAGCGGACCGCGCACGTTCACGTCGACGACGCGCAGGAGATCGTCGAGTGGCCGCGCGGCGAATTCGCCGACAGGCGCGTGCGCGGCATTGTAGACGGCGAGCCCGACATCGATATCCGCCGTCAGCGCCTCGAGCACGTCCGGCAGATCGGGACGCGCCATGTCGCAGATTTCGGTGCGGACTTCGATGTTGCCGTTCGCGCGCAGGCGCTCGGCGACGTCCCGAAGCAGCTCCGCCCGGCGCGCCAGCAGCAACAGATTTGCGCCGCGCGCCGCCAGCGCCGTCGCGAACGCCGCGCCCAGCCCATCGGACGCGCCGGCAACGACCGCCCACGGACCATATTTCGACACGAAAGTCGGCGGCATCGCGTGCTTTCTCCACGGAGGTCGATGCGGATGGGAATGCGGTTACATTTGTACGCGGGCCGGGACATTCGAGACAAGATTGCCTGGTGCTGGTACAGTTTGAAAATCAGGCGACCCCGTTGCATCTGAGGCTGGCAACGCGCGATGCCTCGACGTCATAAAGCAGGTATATGATACCGCAGCCCCCATCCATTATTTCTGGAAGCATCGTTTCACGAACGACGCTGGCTCCGGTTGGTGTACCTAAAAGAAGTACGCCACGTATCATCCGGCGGCCATGTATCGTAACGCCGGCGTATATGCGGGCATATTCCGATAGGTGCGCGGGCGGTTTGGAGCCGGGGGATATTAGCGTGGCACTGGATAAATTTACGACGGATTCCAGTTTGGCAATGTCTTTTGCGCCGGGTGTCCATTCAACATCCGCTGCACGCACCGAAACAGAAAGCGCCATCGCCAAACTGATGCTCAACATGAAGAACTTGTGCATTCCCAATCCTCCGACGCCTTCACAATACCAGACATTCCCTGGCACGGAACACAGGGACGCCTAACCTATTTCACATTGAATGCCACAAGAACAGCAAATCGGCCGCGGTGTCATTTGGCGCGCAGCTGTCGCGGTATTTGCTCGCGCTATTCGCACGTCTAAGGTCGACGACCGCGCGGCGGCGATTTCTCCCAGCGGTTGCAAGTTGCGGCTCGTTTGCCCTCAACTGTCATTCCCGCGGAAGCGGGAACCTAGCAGCGAGCGTTCCGCCTACGCCAAGGGCTTCGGCGGACAAGATGATCGCACAGACCCGCCGAAGCGCTGCGAAGGCGGCCCGCGAGCGATGAAGCGTTGTTCGCCACGCCGACGCGCGGCGACTGGGTTCCCGCTGTCGCGGGAATGACGCCGAGAGGAGTGAATCGCGACCGTTCTCAAACGTCGTCGCGGCCATGCGCCGCAGTCACGAAAGACGATAGAAAGATGACCTCACTCTGAACCCGAACTCTTTGCGTTTCAGCGGTTGGACAATTGAATGGGATTGCCGTCGGGGTCCTTGCCGTCGCAGAGGCAGAACACCTCCCCCTCGCGCACCTTCCCGAAACTTGCGCCTCTCGCCACCAGCGTTTCGCGCAAGGCGGCAACATCCTTGGCGTGGAATACGATCTTCGGGCCCTTGCGGCCCGGCGACGACGGGCCGGAATGCAGCGCGATCGTTGCGCCGCCGGCCGCAAATTCCCGCCAGCCCTTTTCAGCCGTAATCTGCTTGAGACCAAGCACTTCGCCGTAGAATCTGCTCATCGCATCGATCCGGCCAGTGAACAGAATCACGCGCGCCATTTTCATCGAGGGCGTCCTCCACTTCGATATTCGTTCGACAAATTCCCCAGGCGGTCGTCACGGACCACGGGGACGCCTAGCCTATTTCATATCGAACGCGAAAAGAATGGCACACCGGCTGCCGCGCCATTCGGCGCACAAGGCGTAAGCCGTCGCCGCATTTGCTCACGCAATTCGCATATCTAAGGCCGATGGCAGCACGGCGGCGATTTCTCCCAGCGGCCACAAGGTGTGACCTGTTTGCCCTCAATTGTCATTCCCGTGCAAGCGGGAACGCGGTCGCCGCGCGTCGGCGCGGCGAGTAACTCTTCATCGCTCGCGGACGCTCGCTGCTAGGTTCCCACTCGCGCGGGAATGACGCCGAGAGGAGTAAATCGTGGCCGTTCTCAAACGCCGCGTTGCGCTGCAACCGCATTGCGCCGGGACAGACCCAAAAGCCGAACGCGCAGCAGCCAGAAGATCATCAATGCCGCGACCGCGATTTCCGGCACAAAGAGAATTGGCGATCCCGCGAGGAACGCCGGCATGCACTTCGGCTGGCCGAGGAAGAAAGACGTCGCGGCAATGAGCAGCGCGAAGCACATGCGCCAAAGATGCCGCGCGATGCGCTGGGCGCCGGAAATGCCGCGGTGCAGGATCACCTTGAGGTCGAAAGCGGCGGCGAGGCCCGCGACGCCGGCCCAGACATAGCCCGCCTGATAGGGCAGTTTGTCGATCAGGCCGTCCGGGTTGTTCGCGCCCTGCATGCCGAAGGTGAGGCCGGCAGCGGCGACGCCCAACGCGACGAAAAGCGCGCCGACTTCGAAGCGGCCGATCCTGCCCCCGCTTCGCCTGACCGTCATCCAGGCCGTCGCCACCAGATAAAACGTCAGCGCTCCGGCGACGGCGGACAGCCTTTGCGGCAAGAAGGGCGCCACGCACGCGCCGATCCCCGACATGATCAGCATGGCGACGAAAAACACGGTGCCGGCGGTGCGATGGAGGCGTGCGCCTTTGCGGGACAGCAATGCGACCGTGCCCGCAACGAGCCCCGCGCCGCCGCCGCCGATGTGAAGAACCAGGACGGTCTCGGCGCCGGCGCGGATCCACGCGGGACTCTGCGGATCGACAGGCAGGATCATGTTTGCCGGGCCTCCGGCCCGAGGCGCGGCGGCCGCGCCAAGCGTGACGCGACAGGCTATTTCGCGATACGATGACGCGACATGACACGAGGTGCCAAAAACCTGACCGCAGGCGCCGGACAGGCTCCAAGCGATGGCTGAGCCCACGGTTTCAGCCGGTGTCGTGACGGCATTGATGAATTTCGCCGCGTCGAGAGGCGCAAGTCCGGCGGCGCTGGCGGCGCGGTCCGGAATCGATCCGGCGGAGCTGGCGGATCACGACAACCGGGTGCCGTTCGCGAACTATGTCGCGCTCGTAAGAGCGGCCAAGGAATTGTGCAACGATCCCGCACTGCCTCTGCACTTCGCCGAGACGATCGATATGTCCGAGTTCTCGGTCGTCGGCCTGCTCACGCTCGCGTCGGAGACGATGATGGAGGCCTTCACGCAGCTCAATCGCTACGGCCGGCTGGTCGTCGAAATGGATGTCGGGATCGCCGGCCGCTTTTCCTTCGAACGGAAGAACGGCGCGCTCTGGATCGTGGATACGCGCAAGGATCCCAACGCGTTTCCCGAACTGACGGAGTCCACCTTTACGCGGATGATCTGCGGTCCGCGCAAATTCCTGCCGAGGCCGAATGTGCTGGAAGTCCATGTCACCCATGAGGCGCCGGCGCATCGCGCTGAGTATGACCGTATCTTCCAATGTCCCGTGACGTTCGGGAGCGATTGGAACGCGATGCGGATGGACCCGGAATTTACGTTTCACAGGGTCGCGCTCCGGCCGCGCTTTGTCTTCGGCGCGCTGAGCAAGCACGCCGATGCATTGCTGACGGCCCTGGAGACTTCGAAAACCGCACGCGGGCGGGTCGAAAGTCTGCTGCTGCCGATCCTGCACACGGGTCAGGCCGGCATCGATGCGATCGCCGGAAAGATGGGCATGAGCCGGCGGACGCTGCAGCGGCTTCTGAAGGCGGAGGGCGTGACATTCGAGCGGGTGCTGGACGAGCTGCGGCACAAAATGGCGCTCGACTATCTGGGCGGGAAGAAGGTGTCGGTGAACGAGACGGCGTATCTGGTGGGGTTTTCCGAACCGGCGGCGTTCTCCCGCGCCTTCAAGCGCTGGACGGGCCGCAGCCCGCGCGCGGCGCGATTGCCGAAGACATAGAGACACGAAATGCGTAAACCGTCCCCCTATTCCAGCAAATCAGGAGAACGATCATGACCAGCACATTTGGCGCAGAATCGACCACCGACGACGTGCTCAAGGGAATCGATCTCGCCGGGAAACGCGTCCTCGTCACCGGCGTGTCGGCCGGCCTCGGCGTGGAAACGGCACGCACGCTTGCTGCCCACGGCGCCCATGTCGTGGGAGCGGCGCGCGACCTCGACAAGGCGCGTGGCGCGACCAAGGTTGTCCGGGACCAGGCCGCGAACGGAGGCGGGTTGGAACTTGTCGAACTCGACCTTGCATCGCTCGCGAGCGTGCGCGCCTGCGCGGACAGGCTCGTGGCGGCCGGCAAACCGTTCGATACCGTCATCGCCAACGCCGGCGTGATGGCCTGCCCGAAGGGCAAGACGGCCGACGGCTTCGAGACGCAGTTCGGCACGAACCACCTCGGCCATTTCGTTCTGGTCAATCGCATCTCGTCGCTGCTGAAGGCCGGATCGCGGCTGGTCAATCTGTCGTCGGCCGGTCATCGCTTCTCGGACGTCGATCTCGACGACCCCAATTTCGAGCGCACGCCTTACACGGAGTTCGGCGCCTATGGCCGCTCGAAGACGGCCAACATCCTGTTCGCAGTGGAATTCGATCGCCGTCACAAGGCGCGAGGCGTCCGCGCCACCGCCGTGCATCCGGGCGGCATTCAGACGGAATTGGGCCGGTATATGACCCCGGAAGTCCGGAAATCACTGATCGACAGCATCAACGCCAACGCGCCGGCAGGCGCGCCCGCGTTCAAATACAAAACCATCCCGCAGGGTGCAGCCACAACCGTCTGGAGCGGGTTCGTCGCGTCTGCGGAGACGGTCGGTGGCCTCTACTGCGAGGATTGCCATGTCGCAGAGCTTGTCGAAGGAGGCGAAATCCGCGGCGGCGTTCGTGCCTACGCGCTGAACGCGGACCATGCGAAAGCGCTGTGGGCCAAAAGCGAGGAAATGGTGAGCGAGCGGTTTTGAAATTCGGGGACGTAACCCGTTCCCGAATTCTTCCAATGCGCAAACTGCCCGCGCTCGGCGCGTGAAATTATTCCACGCCGACCGCGTTTTCCGTTGGCGACTTCGTGAGAGTCTGTCGGCGAAAGCCTAAACCGCTTCCTTCAAATCCTTCGAGGCGCGGAAGCCGACTTTCTTGCTGGCCTTGATCTTGATCGCTTCGCCGGTCGCCGGGTTGCGGCCCATGCGAGCGGCGCGCTTGCGGACCGCGAATATGCCCAGGCCGTTCAAGCGGATGCGCGCACCCTTCTTAAGATGCTTGGTGATCGCGGCGATCGTACCGTCGAGGATCTCAAGCGCGGCCTTGTTCGACAATTCGTGCTTGCCGGCCAGCTCCGCGGCCAACTGGCGCGTGCTGATCGTGACCGTTTTTGCCTTGGGTGCCGCCATCGCGGTTGCGGGCTTCGGAGGAGGAACTGCCATGTGATGCTGCTTTGCGGCGAATTGGGTTGCGCCGCTACTAATACACCAAAATACGCGATTTTAGAGGCTTTTGTGTGCCACGGGCCGGATGAGATGGGGATGGATTGGGGGCAATGATACCTATTGCCGGATCGTCGGTTGCTCGCGTTGTCCGAACCAAATCCCTTCCCATCCTTCCTTCAATGATTCGATCCGCGGGTTGCAGGACGTTCCGGCGGCCGGCGGTGATGTCATCGCTCGTATGCAAAGCTGAAGGTAGGGGTCCCCCTCACCCACGCTTGTGCTGTGTCAAGTCGCGAGCGTAGCCCACCCTCGCCCCCTTTGGGCTACGCGATTCACACATCGCGGAGTGCCCAGCCATGCTTGATGGCGTGGAATTTGGTGAGCCCTCTGAGCATGACAATCGGACCGGGCTTTCCGTAGTAGCCGGTCCATCCGCCGAGGCGGGCAAAAACCCAGGCCGCGAAGGCAAGGGACCCTCTGGGATGGGGGTTTTTCTGCTTTTGGGTCTTGCCTTCGAGATCCTGGTTGACGCGCTCCAGGACGGGCTGGTCATCGGGATCGAGGGCATCGCTGAGCGGACGATTGAGCGCTCCATCACGCTCGGCAACGAGTTGCATCACGATGACGGCGGCGACAAGCGTTGCAACGACGAGCTTCTCCAGAGGACCGCCTTCCTGCTGACGAAGTGCCTCCATGTCGAAGCCCTTGGTCTTGGTTGTTCGGAAGAGTTGCTCGATGGTCCAGCGCAGACGATAGAAGCCAATGACGCGCCGGGCATCGGCCATATCGTTGACTTGGTGGGTCGTGAGCAGCCGCCAATGCGCCGGCTCTTCGCCTGGCGGTGCGTTGATCTCGCGCGCATCGACCATTTGGAGCGTTACAGTATCTGGCAGCTCTCTGGCTCCCTCGCTGCGTTTGCGGTTCTTTGGCTTTGCGATCTCAACGCTGCCGAAGCGCACTGCAAGGACGGCTGTTCTGGCTTTGCGGCCGGGAATGGATGGCAATTCGATCGCCATCTGACCGGCTTCGGACCATTGATCGGCGGTGGCAAAAAGATGGGCCTTCTTGTCGGCCAAAAGCCGGTCCTGCGCCGCCCGCACCAGCTTTTCAACATTGTCCGGTTTGAAGGCGAAGCACTCGTAAATGTCGCCTTCACGGTCCTCGACCACCGTCACACATGCCGCTCCCGCGGCTACAAGCTTGCTCGCGCTTTCCGCCCCGTCGAGCCAGCGCCGGCTGTCCTTGTCCTCAAAATCCCGCTCGTTGTGCGAGCCGCGATCCTCATCGCGGCGATCCAGGAAGAAAGCATCGATAAGGCCAAACACAAATCCGTTCGCTGCATCCGCGCCGATGAGAGGGTGCACCGAAAGGCCAATGCCGTTCTCGTCGACTCGAACCGATGTGGTGTCCTGTATCGCGAGCACATGGCGACCAGAGATTTGAGAACAAGTCCGCTGCGATGCTGCGCTCAGCATCTCGCCCGTCGTCACCCTTCGATTGTGCAGAAAGCGCGTGATCCGCATCTCGCCGGATCGCCTGGCGCCCAGAGCACGCACGCTGCCGCCCCAGCCGCCTTCCGCCACCAATCGGTCCAGGAGAAAACGCCCCCTTTTTCCAGACGTGCGTCGCCAAACCGCCCCAAGCCCGATTCCATCCCTGCCTCCCGCAGCCGAATCACCGCAATAGGGAGTCAGACCTTCTGCCGCGCCGCAACCCGCCAGAGACGATGTGTGAATGTCGTAGGCGTGCGGGGGCGAGGGGAATTGCGCGCTGCACCACTTCTCCCTCGCCCCCGCAGGGGGAGAGGGTCGGGGTGAGGGGGTGCCCGAGACATATGATATCCCGAAAGCAGAGATAGCCTGCGCAACTCGCCACTCCTCAGATTCGATAGGACGTATACGGATGGATCATTCGCTGTTGTTCGCTGATCCGCGTCTGGCGCGCGGCGCATTTCGTCGTGAGCGCCTTGCAAACACTGGCGGTGGGGTGCGCGGGGCCAGTTTCGCTGCGGTTCGCTGATCTTGTCCGTAACCGCGAGAGCGGGTGCGCAGGAACCCCCTGTGCGCATTGGCGTCCATGCGATCCGTATACGGACTATCGGGAAAAAGTCGCTGATGCCAGCGAATTGGCACGTCGGACCGCGGGCGTCCCGCCCGCATCTTTGGCGGGTCAAGCTTGGGCAAGAAAATGCGGGCGGGACGCCCGCGCTCCCAGATGAAAGAAACGGAGAGGCACTTCCCGTCAGCCCGGCGCGTCCATGGGGTCGGCGCTGCCGGTGGCGGGCGCGTCTTCCTCGCCTTCGTAGGGGTCTTCGTCGGGCGCGAGCTGGTCGCTGGGATTGGGAACGTCGAGACCCGACGGCGGCAGCGCTTCGAGGAAGCCCGCGGCCTTCAGCTCGTCCACGCCCGGCAGGTGGTTCACGTTCTCAAGCCCGAAATGGGCGAGGAACCCTTCGGTGGTGCCGTAAGTGACGGGGCGGCCCGGCGTGCGCTTGCGGCCCCTGATCTTCACCCAGCCCACTTCCATCAGCGCGTCGATGGTGCCCTTGGAGACCATCACTCCGCGGATGTCTTCCACTTCGGCGCGGGTGACGGGCTGGTGATAGGCGACGATGGCGAGCGTCTCGATCGCCGCGCGCGACAGCCGCTTCTGCTCCGGCTGCTCCTTGCGCAGCAGGAAGGCGAGATCGGGCGCGGTGCGGAACTGCCATTTTTCCGCGATACGGACGAGGTTTACGCCGCGCTGCTCATAAATCTTCTGAAGTTCGGCCAGAATTGCCGTGAGCTTCGCGCCGTCGGGCAGTGAGGTGGCCAACGCCTTCTCGCTGAGCGGCTCGGACGCGGCAAACAGAATCGCTTCCGCCATCCTGAGATGCTCGGGACTGAACGCGGGCGATTCGCCCTTCTCGCCGTCTGCAACTGGATTTCCCGCCATCTCGGCCCCGTGGGCGATGTCCGCCAAACGCACAACGCGATTCATGATACGGCCTCCAAAGCGGGCGGGCGATCCTTCACATAGACCTCGTCGAACGGCTTCAACTGGCGAATCTCCACCTTGCCGTCGCGCGCCAGCTCCAGGCAGGCGAGCAATGTGCTCGCCAGCGCCGTGCGCCGGCGCTGGCCGCCGGACCATTCGAACGGCAACAGGCTCGCCAGGCTGCTCCAATTGCCGATGCGGCCCAGCATGCGCTCCAGCCGTTCGCGCGCTTCCTCGATCAGGAGCACGGGCGCCATCGCGGGCCGGTAGGTCTTGCCGCCCGAACGGCGCACCCGCTGCGTCGAATAGGCGGTCAAAAGATCGTAGAGCGAGTCGGTATAGGTCGCGAGCTTGATCACCTTGACGGGCTCGGGATTGCCGCGCGCAAACACTTCGCGGCCCAGCCGGTCGCGCGCCATCAGCCGCGCCGCGGCCTCGCGCATCGCGTCCAGTCGCTGCAGGCGCCAGCGCAGGCGCGCGGCCATTTCGTCGGCGGTGGGTTCGCCTTCGGCGGCCGGCGGCTGCGGCAGGATCAGCCGCGATTTGAGATAGGCGAGCCATGCCGCCATCACCAGATAATCCGCCGCCAGCTCCAGATTCTTGTGGCGGGCGCGTTCGATGAATTCGAGATACTGGTCCGCCAGCTTGAGGACGGAGATTTTGGCGATGTCGACCTTCTGGTTGCGGGCAAGCGCGAGCAGGAGGTCGAGCGGGCCTTCGAACCCGTCGACCGCCACGACAAGCGCCTCCTCCAGCGGAATCGCGTCCACTTCCATGTCTGCGAAACTGTCGCCGATTTCGCTCACGCGGCCATTCCCATCAGTTCGGCAAGACGCGCCTCGCCTGCTGCAATATCGAATTCCTCGGGCGGCGCCAGATGGGCGAGCGCCGCAGCGGCGCGTTTCAGGTGGATATCGTCCAGCGGCTTCGATTCGCCAGCCACTTCGCGCATTTCTTCCAGGCTGCCGTTGCAATGAAGCACCACATCGCAGCCCGCGAACAGCGCCGCTTTGGCCCGCGCCGCCAGCGTGCCGTGGAGCGCGTTCATGGAGAGATCGTCCAACAGCAGGACGCCTGCGAAGCCGATCTCGCCCCGGATCACGTCGTGGATCACCCGGTAGCTGGTGGTGGCCGGCCGTTGCGCGTCGATCGCGTCGTAGACGACGTGCGCGGTCATCGCCATCGGGCAATGATTGAGGCTGCGGAAGGTGACGAAATCGGTGGCGCTCAATTCCGCGGCCGGCGTCGTCACATGCGGCAGTTCCTTGTGCGTGTCGGCGGTGGCGCGGCCGTGGCCGGGAATGTGCTTCATCACCGGCAGCACGCCGCCTTCGATCATCCCTTCGATCACGGCGCGGCCGAGATCGATGATGGTGGAGGGATCGTGGCCGAAGGCGCGGTCGCCGATGATGTCGTCGGCGCCTTCCACGGGCACATCCAGAACCGGCGCGCAATCGACATTGATCCCGAGTTCGGCCAGATCGTGGGCGATCAGCCGCGCATTCAGATACGCCGCTTCGTGGGCCGTCTCCGCCGCGGCCACATGGAGCGCTGCGAAGCGGGCGGCGGCAGGCCGGGTTTTCCAGTTCGGCGGCTTGAGCCGCGCGACGCGCCCGCCCTCCTGATCGATCAGGACGGGTGCAGAAGGATCGTTCACCGTCTCCCGCAATGCGCGCACGAGACCGCGGACCTGATCGCGGTCGACGATGTTGCGCGCGAACAAGATGAACCCCCAGGGCTGCGCGCCTGCGAAGAACGCGCGTTCGTCCGCTGTCAGCTCCGTGCCGGCACAGCCATAGATCGCCCGCGTCCGCATCAATATTCCCGATCGGCGAACTTCGACGAAGACCGAGCGGCCCCCCACCCGATCCGTCTTCGCTGCGCTTCGCTCCGCTGCGACGGATCGACCTCCCCGCAAGGGGGAGGTGAAGAAGTACGTTTCGCCTCCCCCTTGCGGGGAGGCCGGCGAGCCGGCGTAGCGACGGATGCTGATGAAGCGGTGCGAGCCGGGTGGGGGGAAGTCTTCATCAAGGTCTGCCGCTCCACGACAACGTCTACTGCTTCGCCGGGAAACAGCCGCCCCCGTCTGCTTTCAATTTGTCGCACAGCGCGCCGGCGGCATCCTTTCCGGCGAAGGAGCCGATCCGGAGCCGGTACCACACACCCTTGTCGCCGAGATCGACCTTCTTGATGTCGGACTCGAAGCCACCCACCAGCGGATGCTTGGCCTGATAGGCGTGCCACGCGGCCGTCGCCTCGCCTTCCGATTTGTAGGCGCCGATCTGGAGCACGAAGCCGCCGCCTGCGGCAGGCGCCGTCGCCTTGGGCGCCACCTGCGTGCTTGCGACCGAGAGGTTGGCCGGCGGACTTGTCGCCAATGGGGGAACGGCCGGTTGGGGTGTTGCTTCGGCCGGCGGCGCAGTTACCGGCGCCGCATTTGCCGTATTCGTCGCCGCAACATTCGTCGTGGCCGCGGGCACGGTTTTCTTCAGCGCAGGCGGCGGCTTCAGCACCACGAATTGCGAAGCCAGCGAGGGCTTGGCAGCTGCCGTCGTCGTCTTCGCCGGCAATGTGGTATCGGCCGGGCGGATCGAAGGCGTTGCCGCAACGGCCTGCGCTGGCACGGGCTTTTTCGGCGCCAAGGTCGGCGGCGGCGTGTCTTCGTCTTCGTCGGCAGGCGCCTGGTTCTGGTAGATCTTGAGGCCGGTGTAAGGCGTCGCAGTCCCGCCCGGATTGTTGGGCGCGGTTTTCACCGGTCCCGTATCGGCCACGATCATGCGCGGCGCATCCTGCCGGCCGCGGGCCACACCCTGGGTGTAGGCGAGCCACACCACGCCGGAAAATGCCGCGAACACGAGCAGGCCGATGACGATCAAAAGCGGAAGGCGCGAACCCTCCTCTTCCAACTCGTCGTCTGCCGCGCCGTCGAACACGCGGACATCGTCGGCCTGCGGCTCGTAGGCGCCACGTTCGAAACTGGTCATGGGATTTCGCTCCCGCGAATCTGACAGCCTTATTTCTAGCACCCGAATCGGGCCGAATCACGGAAACCCGGCGTCAAACGGAGATTTCCGTGTGGAATATTCGCTTGTGTTCCTGGAGCGCAAAGCGGTCCGTCATGCCTGCGATGTAATCGCGCACCACGCTTGCGGCCTGTGAATCGCCTCCTTGCCCGCAGGCGGCGGCCCAATCGGCCGGCAAAAGCGCCGGATCGCGGCTGAAGGCGGCGAACAGATCCGCGACCGCCCCCTGCGCCGCCTTCATCGACGCCATCACGCGGGGGTGGCGATACATGCGCGCGAACAGGAAGCCTTTGAGCTCGGCAATCCGGGCCGCCATCGGCGCGGAGAACGCCGCCGTCGCATCTTTTTGCGCGCGAACCTCCGCCACCGATTGGGGCGCCGTCGCCGCCAACCGGCGCCGGGTCTCCGCGATGAGGTCGCCGATCAACTCGCTCATCAGGCGTCTCACGATTTCGCCGATCAGGCGTCCCAGTTCGAGGTCGCCGTATTTCGCGGCGATCGCCAGCATATGCGGACCGATCAGCGGCGCATCGTCGAGATCGCGGGGCGAGAACAGGTTCGCGCGGAGCCCGTCGTCGATATCGTGATTGATATAGGCCACGTCGTCGGCCAGTGCGGCGATCTGCGCTTCGAGGCCGGGCCAGCTTGCCAGTTCGAGCGGCCAACGCGCATCGAACGATGCGATGGGTCCGGGCAATGGCGATTTGGCGCCAGCGCCCACAAGCGGCCCGTTGTGCTTGACGAGACCCTCGAGGGTTTCCCAGCAGAGATTGAGCCCGTCGAAATCGGCGTAGCGATGTTCGAGCTTGGTGACGAGGCGGAGCGCATGGGCGTTGTGATCGAAACCACCGAACGACGCGGTCGCGGCATTGAGCGCCTGTTCGCCCGCATGCCCGAACGGGGTGTGGCCGAGGTCGTGGGCCAGCGCGACCGCTTCAGCCAAGTCCTCATCGAGCGCCAGCACGCGAGCAGCCGAACGGGCGATCTGGGCCACTTCGAGGGAATGGGTAAGCCGCGTGCGGTAAAGATCGCCCTCGTGCTGCACGAAGACCTGGGTCTTGTGCTTGAGGCGGCGAAAGGCGGTCGAGTGGATCAGCCGGTCGCGATCGCGCTGGTAGCAGGTCCGTGTCGCGCTTTCGGACTCGGGGTGGAACCGGCCCCGGCTGCCGGCCGGCCGGGTCGCAAAGCGCGCGCGGACGGCCGGCGCCTCGAATATCGGCCCCAAAAGCCGCCCGGCGGGCGGATCGTTCGCGTTCAAGGCCTTTGCTCTGGTGCCCATGAGGACTACATAACACTCAATACCGCCTGCTGCAGGAACGAGATGAACACCGACACCATCGCACCCGTCACGGTTTCGGCCCGGGCCGCCAAGAAGATCGCCCAGATCCTGAAGGCTGAACCCGCGCCCATGATGCTGCGGATTGCGGTGACGGGCGGCGGCTGCTCGGGCTTCCAGTACAATTTCGCGCTCGACGACGCCCGCACCGATGACGACCTCGTCATCGAGCGCGACGGCGCCACCGTGCTTGTCGATCCCATGTCGCTCGATTTCCTTAAAGGAGCGGAGATCGATTTCGTGGACGATCTGATCGGCGCGGCGTTCAAGGTGAACAACCCCAACGCCACGTCCTCCTGCGGCTGCGGCACGTCGTTTTCGGTCTGACGCATTCGATGAAGCTCGCCACCTGGAACGTCAATTCGGTCAAGGCCCGGCTCGACACCGTGGTGCAATGGCTGAAGGTAGCCCAGCCGGACGTCGTGTGCCTGCAGGAAATCAAGACCACCGACGACACGTTTCCCGCCGACGCGTTCGAAGCGCTCGGCTATAATTGCGCCGTACACGGACAAAAGACCTATAACGGCGTGGCCATCCTGTCCAAGCGCCCGCTGGAGGACGTGACCCGGCGGCTCCCCGGCGGCGACGGCGACGATCATGCGCGCTACATCGAGGCCGTGGTGCCCGGCGAGCGCGGCGTGGTGCGCGTCGCCTCCATCTACGCGCCGAACGGCAATCCCATCGGCACCGACAAATTCGCCTACAAGCTCGCCTGGCTCGAGCGGCTCAGGAAACACGCGGCGGAACTTCTGGCGCTGGAAGAGCCGCTGGTGCTGATGGGCGACATCAACGTCATCCCCACGCCCGACGATTGCTACGACCCGAAGGCGTGGCTGAACGACGCGCTCTTCCAGCCGGAATCGCGCGCGGCGCTCCGGAGCATCGAACATCTGGGGCTGACCGACGCGTTCCGCGCCTGCCATGCGGAGCCGCAGCAATATACGTTTTGGGATTATCAGGCGGGCGCCTGGCAGAAGGACCACGGCATCCGCATCGATCATATCCTCCTGTCGCCGCAGGCCGCCGACCGGTTGACGGCCTGCGCCATCGACAAACACGTGCGCGGCCGCGAGAAGCCCTCCGACCACGTGCCGGTCTGGTGCGAACTGGCGGTGTGACGAAACGTCGGCGCGCGGGCGTCCCGCCCGCACCTTTCTAAATCCTCGCAAATGCAGGCGGGACGCCAGCGGTCCAATTCGGCTGTTAACTTTCCCCTTCGCGCACGAAGATCGCTTCGAGGCTGGTCAGGTTCATGCCGTGCTTCAGATAATTGTACGGCGTCAGATTGACGGCCTTGATCAGGATGCGCGCGATCTCGGGCGACGGCGCGCCGTCCATGCCCGGCACCATGTCGAAATCGAGCACGTTGATGCAGGCGGTGTCCTGCTCGAATGAATTCGTGCCGGCGAGGCCCGCGCCCGCAGCCCAGCTCAATATCAGCCGGTTGATCGCCTCATGCGCGACGACAAGGATTTGCCGCCACTGGGGCTCGACCAGCAGATGCCGGATCGCGCCGACGGCGCGGGCCTGCGCTTCCGCGAACGCTTCGCCGCCTTCCAGCATCGTGGCGCCCGCTTCCGCCGCGCGCGCGAAATGGAACGCCATCGTCGCGATCAGTTCCTTGCGGCTTTTGACCGACGCCTGGCCGCCGTGAATCTCGACAAGCTCCGGCACGATTTCGAGAGGCGGCGCGTTTGCGACGCTTGCGAGCACGATCTCCGCTGTCTCACGCGTCCGCGGCAAGCCGGAGCAGAATGCGCGGTCGAACGTGACATGCGCAAAGGCCCGCCCCGCCGCTTCCGCTTCCAGGCGCCCTCGCGGTGAAAGAACCACGTCGCGCGTGGAGCGCGTGCGCACCACTTCCGGCGCCAGATAATCGACATGGCCGTGGCGCATCAGATAGATGCGCCGCCGCCCAGTCGTGCCCGGAAGCGTACTCATCGTGCGCCTCAGACCGCGCCGGTCGCTTCGAGTTTCTTGATCTCGTCGCGCGAAAAACCCCAGGCCGACAGCGAACGCACGGCGTCCGCCTCCTCGGGTGGGCCCTGAATTTCGGGCACCGTGCGGCTGAAGCGGGGCGCGGGCGCGGGCTGCATCACGCCGGCCACTTCGACGAAGGTCTTGCGCGCGGCATTGTGCGGATGTTTCGGCGCTTCGCCCAAACTGAGCACGGGCGCGTAGCAGACATCACTGCCCAGCATGATCGCATCCCATTCGTCGCGCGTTTTGGTCTTGACGACGGCCGCGAGCTTCGTCTTCAGCGCCGGCCATGTGTCGTGTTTGAGCTGGTCCTCGAATGCGGGATCGTCGAGCCCCGCCTTCTGCCGCAGCTCGCGATAGAATTGCGGCTCGATCGAACCGAGCGCGATCCATTTTCCGTCTTTGGTTTCGTAGGTGTCGTAGAAATGCGCGCCGGAATCGAGCATGTTCACGCCGCGCCTGTCGCTCCAGTTCTTGCCCGCGATCATGCCGTAGAACATCGACATCAGCGACGCGGCCCCGTCCGTCATTGCGGCATCGACGACCTGGCCCTTGCTCGATGTCTTCGCTTCCAAAATTCCGCAGACCACTCCGAACGCGAGATAGAGCGCGCCGCCGCCGAAATCGCCCACCAAATTGAGCGGCGGAACAGGCTTGCCGCCCGCATGCCCGATCGCATGCAGCGCGCCGGTGAGCGCGATGTAATTGATGTCGTGGCCGGCGGCGGAGGCGAGCGGGCCCGTCTGGCCCCAACCCGTCATGCGGCCATAGACGAGACGCGGATTGCGCGCGAGACACACATCGGGCCCGAGCCCAAGCCGCTCCATCACGCCCGGACGAAAGCCTTCGACCAGCGCGTCCGCTTTGCCGATCAGCGTCAGTGCGGCTTCGACCGCTTCGGGTTTCTTGAGGTCGAACATGACGGCCGGACGGCCGCGATAGGTGATTTCGGTTTTCCCGGGGATGCGTCCGCCCTTGCGATCGATGCGGATCACCTCCGCGCCCATGTCGGAGAGCAGCATCGCCGCGAACGGACCCGGCCCGATGCCGGCAAACTCCACCACGCGAATGCCCTGCAAGGGACCCATGTTCCACTCCGTTCCAATCGCGTCCCGATTGTCTTACCGGGCGGCCGCGCGGGCGTAAACAGAGCCGCGCGGCTACAGCGATTGGGCGTCGTCCGCGGTCAGGACGGAGCCCGTGATGGCGCGCGACGCGTCCGACGCGAGCAGCAGCAAAAGCCCGTCGAGATCGTCTTCTTGTTCCAGCCGGCGCCTGGCGAAGCCGCGGATTTGCGCCTGCCCCTTGTCGGATTTGAACCACTCGCTGTTGAGTTCCGTCTCGATGAAGCCAGGACAGATCGCGTTCACATTGATGTCGTGGCGCGCCCATTCGTGCGCAAGACATTGCGTCATCATCGCGAGGCCCGCCTTCGCGATGCAATAGGCCGCGGCACCCGGGATGACGCGAAAGCTCCCGATCGAAGCGATGTTGATGATCCGCCCGCCCTTCCCGCGCGCAATCATCCGGCGCGCCAGTTCGCGCGCCAGCAGAAAAGGTCCGCGCAGATCGGTGGCGATCATCTTGTCGAAATCGGTGGTCGCGAGATCGATCGCGGAGCCGGGCGCATTCATCCCGGCATTGTTGACGAGAATATCGATCGGCCCGAGTGCGGCTTCCGCGTCGTCCAGCGCCGGTGCGATGCGGCTCGCATCCGTCACATCGAGCGCGACGGCGGCGCAGCGCCCACCGCGCAATTCGATGTCCGCCCTGACCTCGCGCAACCGCTCGATGCGCCGGCCCGAGATAGCGACTGCCGCGCCGGCGCCCGCCAGCACCTTGGCAAAGTGATGCCCGAGTCCGGCGGTCGCACCGGTCACGAAAGCGGTCTTGCCGGTCAGCTCGAGATGGGTCATGTGGCCTCGCAAGGGTGCCTGTCGATTCTAGTAACGAATTCAGGACCTTTTGTTTAGGTTTTCCAGCGATTCGTCAGCACCGAAAGAGACGCTTTCGCCAGGCCCGAAAGTCGATCTATGCTCGCGCCATGCAGATCGACATCGTCTCCGACACGGTGTGTCCCTGGTGCTTCATCGGCAAGCGCAAGCTCGAACGCGCGCTCGAATTGCGTCCGGACACCACCTTCGACATACGCTGGCGCGCCTACCGGCTCGACCCCACCATCCCGCGCGAAGGCGTCGACCGGAAGGCCTATATGAAGGCGAAATTCGGCGACAGCCCGCGCGCCTCCGCGATGGGCGACGCCATCCGCGCCGCCGGCGAAAGCGTCAACATCGCGTTTGCCTTCGACCGCATCGAGAAGCGCCCCGACACGATCGATTCCCACCGCCTGATCCGCTGGGCCGCGTCCGCCGGCAAGCAGACCGAAATCGTCGAGCGCCTGTTCGCGGCCTATTTCGAAAAAGGCCGCGATATCGGCGACCGCGACGTGCTCCTGTCCGTCGCTGCCGACGTCGGAATGGACACGGACCTTGTCGGCGAACTTCTGGCCGGAGATTCGGACCGCGACCTCATCGAGCAGGAAGACGCGCTCGCCCACCGCATGGGCATTTCCGGCGTGCCTACCTTCATTTTCGCCAACAAATATCTGATCTCCGGCGCCCAAGATTCCGACAAGCTCGTTCGCGTGATCGACCAGGCGGCGAACGAGGCTTCGCAAACCGGAAGTGAGAATTCGGGCGCATAACGTAAGAAAGATTTATACCGGCGGCCGAAGGTTACGACCAGTTTTTCCTCAACTGTCATGGCCGCAGAAGCGGCCATCCAGAGACACAGAACGCGAATTCGAAAGAACAGAACGAATTTCACAGCATCTGAAACCCCGGACTGGTTCTCCTAGGTTCCCGCTTCCGCGGGAATGACATCGAAAGGGGTGAAAAACCGAAGCTTTAGCGAAGGCGGGCGCGGCTCCGCGTGAATCATTCGGACGAGCCAGGATATTGCTTTCGCGGCCGTTACGCCGCGTCGGCGACGACGCGGTTGCGGCCGTCGCGCTTGGCGCGATAGAGCGCCTGGTCGGCGCGGTGCAGCAATGCATCTGCGGTATCCGTGCCGCCTTCCGACGAAGCGATGCCGATGGAGATGGTGATGCCGAGCTTGTGGGGGGCGCGGCTGATGACGAAGGGCGTGGTCTCCACGCTCTTGCGCAGGCGCTCAGCCACCTGGCAGGCGAATGAGATGTCGGTGTCGGGCATGACGACCACGAATTCCTCGCCGCCGTAGCGGCAGGCGAGATCGATGCCGCGCACATTGGCGGAGATGCGGCCCGCGAATTCGCGCAGCACCTCGTCGCCGATGTCGTGGCCGTGGCTGTCATTGACCGATTTGAAGTGGTCGATGTCGAAGATCAGGAACGCGAGCGGCTTCTCCGAGCGATGCGCGCTTTCGATCAGCGTATCGAGATGGCGGCTCATATAGCGGCGGTTGTGCAGGCCCGTCAGCTGATCGGTGATCGCCATTTCCAGGCTGAGCTGGACGTTGTGGCGCAGCCGCTCGGCATAGCGCTTCTTGCGCAATTGGGTTCGCACCCGCGCGATCAGTTCGTTCTTGTCGACCGGACGCGTCAAATAGTCGTTGACGCCCATTTCGAGCGCCTGGGTGAGCTTGCGGCGGTCGCCGTCGCTGACCAGCACGAGAATGGGAACATTGCGGCCCTCGGGCAGCGAGCGCAGCTGCGAGCACAGGCGCAACCCATCGAAGCCGCGCAAGCCGAGGCTCACCACGATCAGGTCGAAATCGCCTCCCCGCACGCGCACCAGCGCTTCCTCGAACGAATCGACCGCGAACACCTCGTTGGCGGGCTGGAGCGCCGTGGAGAACCATGCGACCGATTCCGGGCGATCCTCGATGATCAGAATGCGACCGGGAGGTTCGGCTTCGGTGAGCGTGGTGGCGGCATCGACGAGGCCCATGTTCTGGCCTGTCGACTCGCGCATGCGCAGTTCGTCGGTCATCATCTTCAGGCGCACGAGGCTTCTCACGCGCGCGAACAGCGCGGAATCGTCCACGGGCTTGGTGAGGAAATCGTCGGCGCCGGCATCGAGCCCCGCGACGCGGTCGGACGATTGATCAAGTGCGGTGACCATCACGACGGGCACATGGGCGGTCTTGGGATTTTGCTTGATGCGGCGGCAGACTTCGAAGCCGTCCATGCCGGGCATCATCACGTCGAGCAGAACGATGTCAGGCTCGTGCTCTTCGATCCTGGCGAGAGCGTCCGTGCCGTTGAAGGCGGTCACGACCTCGAAATACTCCGCCGAAAGCTTCGCTTCGAGCAGCTTGACGTTGGAGAGGATGTCGTCGACGACGAGGACTCGCGCGGTCATGGCGCCTAGCCGATGAAGCGGCGCACGGTATCGAGGAAGCTCGTAACGGAAATCGGCTTGGAAATGTAAGCTTCGCAACCACCCTGCCGAATCGCCTCTTCATCGCCCTTCATCGCGAAGGCCGTGACCGCGACGACGGGAATCGACTTCAGCGAATCGTCTTCCTTCAGCCATTTGGTGACTTCGAGCCCGGAGACTTCCGGCAGCTGGATATCCATCAGAATCAGGTCGGGGTGATGTTCGCGCGCGATATCGAGCGCCTCCATGCCGTCCTTGGTCTGGAGAATGTTGTAGCCATGGGCGTCGAGAAGGTCGTGAAAGAGCTTCATGTTGAGCTCGTTATCCTCGACGATCAGGACCGTTTTCGCCTTCGCGTCCATCGCTTGACTCTCCAATGCCACGACATGCCCAATTGCGCGGGCGCCCAAAGCTCCGTGGCGTTTGCTAGTATTAGGATGGATGTCTTAACGCTCCCTTGACGATGCCCCCTTCATTTACCCGAGAAGCCGCCGAAACCATCGCCCTCAAGGCCTTGGCGTATCTCGCAAATTCGCCCGACGACATGGCCCGTTTCGTTAATGTGTCCGGTATTGCGACGGAATCCCTGAGAAGCCGGGCGGCCGAGCCGGAATTCCTGGCCGCGGTGATCGATTTCCTGCTGACCGACGACGCGCTTTTGCTGGGCTTCTGCGCCGCCGAATCGCTCGATTCGCGACAAATTCATCTCGTGCGCCACGTGCTGCCCGGCGGATGAAGGCCCGGACGTCATTCTATGCGGATGCCGCGACCGTTCCGCTCGCGGGTGGTAGGCCGCTCGTGATCGTGGACGCCGACGAAGTCCTGCTGCAATTCGCGGACGGTTTCGACCAATTCCTGCGCGCGCGCGGGCTCTATCTCGATCTCGTCAGCTACCGGCTGCACGGCAATGTGAAGCGGCAGGAGGATGGAACTTCCGTTCTCGATATCGAAGTGACGGGCCTGCTCGACGAATTCCGCATCGAACTCGATTCGCTCGATGCGGTCGAGCACGCGCCCGAGGTGCTGGCGGCCCTGAAGCCGCTCGCCAATGTGGTCGTGCTGTCGAACGTGACCGAAGCGCAAGCACCGCCGCGGCTGCGCAACCTCGCCGCCCTGGGCTTCGACATCCCGCTGATGATCAATTCCGGTCCAAAGGGCGCGGCGGTGAAGGCGCTGGCGCGGCGCGCGGGCAAGCCTGTGTTTTTCGTCGACGACATCCCACAGCACCTCGCCTCCGTCGCCGAGCAGGCGCCCGATGTGTTCCGGATCCATCTGATCGGCGACGAACGGCTGAAACCCCTGCTTCCCCTCTCGCCCCACGCCCATCTTCGGGCCGATAATTGGCGCGAGGCCGACGCGTTCATCCGGCGGCATCTGGGAAATGCGAGTTGACCATGCGCATGGGCATCGACCTCGGCGGCACCAAGATCGAGATTGCGGCGCTCGATGACGGCGGCGCGATCCAGCTGCGCGAGCGCGTTCCCACGCCCAAATCCGGCTATGACGACACGATCGCGGCCATCGCCGGTCTTGTGGCGCGCGCGGAGGCGACGCTGTCCGCGCGCGGCAGCGTCGGCGTCGCCATCCCCGGTGCGATCAGCACGCGCACGGGCCTCGTCAAGAACGCCAATTCGACGCGGCTGATCGGCCATCCGCTGGATAAGGACCTGGCTCTGGCGCTTCACCGCCCCGTGCGCGTCGCCAACGACGCCAATTGCTTCGCGCTGTCCGAAGCGACGGACGGCGCGGGCGCCAATGCGCATATCGTCTTCGGCATCATTGCGGGGACGGGCGTGGGCGGCGGCGTGTGCGTGGGCGGCCGCGCGCTCACGGGCGCGCATGCCATTGCGGGCGAGTGGGGCCACAATCCCCTGCCGTCGCCGCGCGCCCACGAGGTCGCCGGACCGCCCTGCTATTGCGGCAAGACCGGTTGCATCGAAACATGGTGCTCGGGACCCGCGCTTGCGGCGCAGTTCGAGCAGCGTACTGGGCGAAAGCTGATCGGCACGGAGATCGCCGATGCGGCGGCGGCCGGCGATTCCGACGCGTTGGCCGCGATGGAGATTTTCTACGACCGCTTCGCGCGCGCCATCGCCTATGTCGTCAACATTCTCGATCCCGACGCGATCGTGATGGGCGGCGGGCTCTCAAATATCGACACGCTCTATCGCGAGCTGCCGCCGCGGGTGGAGCGCTACGCGTTCACGCCCGAAGGCCGGACAAAAATCCTCAAAAACATCCACGGCGATTCGAGCGGCGTCAGGGGCGCGGCCTGGCTGTGGCGCGAGGACGAGATCGCGCTGGGCCTGCCAAAATGAGCGCGTTCTGCCGCGACTGCCTCGCCGATGCCGCGGCCGGCACGTCGCGCTGCAAATCCTGCGGCGGCCGGAGAATCCTTTCCCATAGCGAACTCGACACGCTCGCCATCGCGCATATGGATTGCGATGCGTTCTATGCCGCCATCGAGAAGCGCGACGATCCGACCCTGCTCGACAAGCCGCTGATCATCGGTGGCGGAAGGCGCGGCGTCGTCTCCACCGCCTGCTACGTCGCGCGCACCTATGGCGTGAAATCCGCCATGCCCATGTTACAGGCGCAGCAATTGTGCCCTGACGCCGTCATCATCCGCCCCAACATGGCGAAATATGCGCAAGCGGCGAAGCAGGTGCGCGCGCTGATGCGGGCGCTGACGCCGCTCGTCGAGCCGCTGTCGCTCGACGAAGCGTACCTCGATCTCTCCGGCACCGAGCGGCTGCACGGCACAAGCCCCGCCAAAACCATGGCGAAGCTGGCGAAACGCATCGAATCCGAGATCGGCATCAGCGCTTCGGTCGGCCTCAGCTGCAACAAATTCCTCGCCAAGCTCGCCTCCGAACTGGATAAGCCGCGCGGTTTCGCCGTGATCGGCGCGGCCGAAGCGAAGAGCTTCCTGCGCGACAAGCCCGTGGGATTCATCCGCGGCGCAGGCAAGGCGCTGCAGGCGCGCCTCGCGAAGGACGGCATCACCCGCATCGGGCAGCTGCAGGACGCGAACCCGCGCACGCTGGCCCAGCGCTACGGCAGCACGGGCCTGTGGCTGCACCGGCTCGCGCATGCCGAAGATACGCGCGCCGTCGATCCGGCGGGCGAGATGAAAACCATCTCGGCGGAGACGACCTTCTTCCACGACATCGCCCGGCTTCCCGAACTCGAGCGCATCCTGTGGCAGCAGGCCGAGCGCGTTGCGACGCGGGCGAAAGCCTACGAACTGGGCGGCCGCACCGTGGTGCTGAAACTCAAGACCGCGGCGTTCAAGATCAGGACGCGCAGCGTGTCGCTGGACGCGCCCACCCAGCTTGCCGACCGCATCTTCCGCACCGCGCGCGCGGCGCTCGTGAACGAAGCGAACGGAACGACCTTCCGTCTCCTGGGCGTGGGCTTGAGCAATCTGTGCGCGGCGGGTGAATGCGACCCGTCCAACCTCGTCGACCGCGACGCGGGTAAGCGTGCTGCCATCGAGCGCGCCGTCGACCGCGTGCGCGCCCGCTTCGGCGAAGACGCCGTCGGCAAAGGCCGCGGCTTCGACCGCCCTGCCAAGGGGCGATAGCGCGGTTGACGCGCGGCGAAAGCTTCTTTAGGTAGCGGCCCATGCGCAACGCCTCGTCACTCCAGCTTCGACGCCGCCGCACCAGCGATGGGGCGGAAGGATTGCGCGCGCGCTAGAGAACAACGCGACACGCGAAGACCGGGCCCCGTCGAGATTTCGGCGGGGTTTTTTGTTGTTCGATACGAGGCCTTTGTTAGCAATTCCCCCCACCCGATCCGGCTTCACCCTTCGCAGGCTCAGGGCTACGCCGGATCGACCTCCCCGCAAGGGGGAGATGAAAAGAAGAGAGTTCGCCTCCCCCTTGCGGGGAGGCCGGCGAGCCTGGAGAGCGACGGTTGCCGATGAAGATGTGCGAGCCGGGTGGGGGGCGGCCGGCCGACAGCTAGGACGGTTGCTACGCGTATAAGAGGACGGACATGACTTTGGATCACGAAGCGATCAGACAAACCGAAGAGCATCTGATGAATGCGTGGCCGTCCTTGCGGACGGTCATGTGCAACGGGTGGGTGTTCCGTCAGGCGGACGGCTACACCAAGCGCGCCAATTCGGCGAACGCGCTGGCCGCGCGCGGCGATTTCGCGGCGACGCTCGCAAGCGCGCGAAGCTTCTATGGTTCCAGCCCCACGATCTTCCGGCTCACCCCCCTCGCGGGCCCGGAGCCGGACGCGGTTCTGTCCGCTCTGGGGTTCGAGCGTATCGACGAAACGCTGGTGATGGCGACCGCCATCGCGGATCGCGAAATCCCGCTGGCGTCGGGCGTCGCCATCGAGACGCGTTGTCCCGAGGAATGGGAGAACGGCTATGCCGCCGCGCATGACCTCACCGCGGAACAACGCCGCGGCCATCGCGCCATTCTCGGACGCATCGCGCCGCTGCCGACGGCGTTTGCGACGCTGCACGACAACGGCCGCGCGGTCGCCTTCGGCCTCGGCGTCGTCGAACGCGGCAGGCTCGGCCTGTTCGACATCGTGACGTCGCCGGCCCACCGCCGGCGCGGGGCCGCGCGGAAAATCGTGTCCACCCTGCTCGGCTGGGGCCGCGCGCAGGCCGCACACACCGCATGGCTCAGCGTGATCCACGCCAATGTAGATGCGCTGCCGCTCTACGAACAATTCGGTTTCCGGGAGAGCTACCGTTACCACTACCGCGTGTCGCAGTGACACGCCTCAGCAATCGGGCGGCAGCGGCTCGATGCGCGTGAGCGTCGCCCGGAGCGTGTAGTTCGAATAGACCAGCGACATCGAGCCGTTGATGCCGTTCGCGTAGAGCCGCGAGACGACTTCATAGTCCGGCGTTTCGCTCTGCGCGTCATTGGGAAAGAAGCTCACCAGCACGGGCCACGCCGCGGCGCCCTTCAGGAGACCGCTTTTGTCGGTGGCGCGTTCGGCATCGGTGGCGGCCGCCGTCGCTTTCGCGCCGATCTCAGCCGTCGAAACATAGAGATCGGATTTTCCGCCGCCCTGGAACACAAAGCCCTTGAACGAATTGGTGCCCGCTTGCGCGAGCTGTACGATCGCCGCGGTTTGGCCGGTGGGGAACAGCGTGCCGCGCGGCAGCGGGAATTCATCCGCCTTCGGCTCGGCGAGAGTCACGACGCCGGCGCCGTCCAATGCGATCCCGGCCCGGCCGCGCCGGCGTTCGTCCAGCTTGCCGTCCGTCGAATTCGCGATATCGAACCGCATCTCGCGGCCGTCCTTGCTTTCCCAGGCGTTGATCAGGAAATCCGTGCGCGACACCGTGCCTTGTTCGCTGGTCACGTCGGCGACCATGCGCTGGGTGGTCGACCATCCGTCGCAGACGTCACGAAATTCGATCACCACGCGGCCATGCGCGGCGACAAGGCCGCCCGCGCTGCGATGCTGCAGCGACACTTCATAGGTCGCGCGATTGGGCACCAGCACGACCGGCGCGGCGGCCGCGCTGACGGCGGCTGCACTTAACAGCGCGGCAAATATCGGCAGGCGCATCATTCGGCGTTTCCGTCGTGGCCGCGCAACGGACCGTAGAGATCGGGCCGGCGGTCGCGGAACAATCCCCATGAGGCGCGCAGGCGCGCGATCTCGTCGAGGTCGAAGTCCGCCGTCGCGATGCCTTCCTCGCTCCGGCCGAGCTCGGCCACGATTTCGCCCGTCGGCCCGGCAATGAACGACGAGCCGTAGAACGTCATCTCGCCGGCCTGTCCTTTCTCTTTGCCGATGCGGTTCGAGGCGACGAGAGGAAGATAATTTGCCCCCGCATGACCCTGCATCACGCGCCGCCAGTGATCGCGGCTGTCGACCGGCGGCGCGGGCGGCGGCTCGGTGCCGATGGCAGTCGGATAGAGAAGCGCGTTCGCGCCCATGAGCGCCATCGCGCGCGCGGATTCGGGAAACCATTGGTCCCAGCAGATGCGCGCAACCGAATTCGCCCGAAGCGCGTCGGCCACACCTTGAAGCCGGTGTCGCCGGGCGTGAAATAGAATTTTTCCTGATAACCCGGTCCGTCGGGGATATGCGATTTGCGGTAGAGCCCGAGCACGCGTCCGTCCGCATCGACCATCGCCAGCGAATTGAAATGCGCGTGGCCCGCGCGTTCGAAGAAGCTGACCGGCAGCACCACGCCCAGCTCTTTCGCCAGCTCCGCCATTTCCGCGATCAGCGGGATTGCCTTCGAACGGCTGAGCCAGCGCGAAATGCTCCGCCAGCTGGTCCTGGCAGAAATACGGCGTTTCGAACAATTCCTGGATCAGCACGACGTTCGCGCCTTTCGCGGCCGCCGCGCGCACCATCTCCTTCGCCTTGGCGACGTTGGCGGGCGATCCCGGGAGCAGGCGAATTGCGTGGCGGCGAAGGTGACGTGTCTCATGGTGCGGCCGGCTCCTGCTGGGTGATGCAATGGAATGCCGCCGCCGCCCTCGACGATGTCGAGCGCGTCGATCTGCAGGATGTCGCGGCCTGGAAAACAATCGGCGAGCACGGCGCGCGCTCTTTCGTCATTGCGATCGTCGAAAGACGGCATCACCACGCCGCCATTGGCGAGATAGAAATTCACGTAGCTTGCCTGCAGCAGGCGTCCGTGCCAATCCTCGCGCCGTTTCGCCGGCTGTTCGATCTCCGCCACTTCGAAGCGGCGGCCCTCCGCATCGCGGGCCTCCTTGAGCCGCCGGATCGCCTCGATGGCGGGTTCGTAGTCCGGATGCGATTTCGCGGCGTGAACGCCCACGATCACGCGGCCCGGCGCGGCGAAACACGCGATGTTGTCGACATGGCCGTCGGTTTCGTCGTCGGTGAAGCCGTCGCCCAGCCAGATCACCCGGCGCGCGCCCGTGAAAAGCGCGAGCCGTTCCTCCACCTGCTGCCGGTCGAGATGGGGATTGCGGTTGGCATTGAGGAGGCATTGCTCGGTGGTCAAGAGCGTGCCCTCGCCGTCGGCATGAATCGCGCCGCCTTCGCAGACCAAGGGCGCCTCGTAGCGCCGCACGTCCGCTTCCTTCAGAACTTTGCTGCCGAAGATCATATCGTCTGCATACGGATGATATTTGTTGCCCCAGCCGTTGAACTGCCACGCCGTGCCGGCGCGGGCGCCCGAAGGTCCCAGGAGAAATGTGGGCCCGATGTCGCGCGCCCAGGAATCGTCGAGCGCGGTTTCGAAGACGTCCACCTTGCCCGCCGTGGCCAGGCGCGCTTCGGCGATGTCCTGCGGCCGCGCAGCCATGATGACGGGCTCGAAGGACGAAACGGCGCGCGCCACGCGCGCATAGGCCTGTTTCGCACGCAGCAGGCCATCCGGCCCGCCCCATACGGCCGTCCGGCACGGCCAGCACATCCAGGTGCGCGCATGCGGCGCCCATTCCGCGGGCATCGCATAGCCGTCACGCGCGGGGCATGGATCGTCGGCGTCCAGCCTTTTGGTCATGGTTCTCTATAGCCGTTCGCGCCGCGACGCGGGAGCCCCTCGCGTGGGCAGCGCGTGCGGATTAGGCTGACCCATTCCAGGAGAATGACATGACCGGAAAGATCGACGCGCGCCTGAAGGAACTCGATATCGTGCTGCCCACCCCGCCCGCACCCGTGGCGAGCTATGTGCCGTTTGTGGTCACCGGCAAGCTGGTCTTCATTTCGGGCCAGGTGACGGTCGCGGCCGACGGCCTCAAATATGTGGGCATCGTGGGCAAGGATTTGTCGCTGGACGACGGCAAGGCCGCCGCGCGGTTGTGCGCGATCAACGTGCTGGCGCAGGTCAAGAGCGGCATGCGGCGGCGATCTCGACCGGATCAGGCGTTGCGTGAAAGCTGACGGCCTTCGTCAACGCCGTGCCGGGTTTCACCCAGCATCCCGAAATTGCCAATGGCGCCTCGGACCTGTTCGTGGAGGTGCTGGGAGATGCCGGCAGGCACGCGCGGGCGGCAGTCGGCGCGGGTTCGCTGCCGCGCAATGTCGCCGTCGAAGTGGAGGCGGTGTTCGAGATCGCGTGACGCCGGAAACCCTATCGGCGCGTTTGGCGGGTTCCGCTTCGGCCATCGGCGCCGATGCTTGGAACGCCTGCGCCAATCCGGCAGGCGCGGCGGAGCCCCATCCGTTCACACGCTACGAATTCTTCACGGCGCTCGAAGAATCGGGCTCGGCCCAAGCCCGCACGGGCTGGCGGCCCTGTCATCTGACCGTCGATCGCGGCGGCCGCATCGAAGGCATCCTGCCGCTCTACCTGAAAAGCCATTCGCAGGGCGAATATGTGTTCGACCATGGCTGGGCCGAAGCGTTCGAGCGCGCGGGCGGCGAGTATTATCCCAAGCTCCAGGCTTCCGTGCCGTTCACGCCGGTTACGGGACCGCGCTTCCTGATTGCGGCCGGCGCCGACAAAACGGATATCGCGCGAGACGCTGCTCGCCGCGGGCGAAACGGCGGCGGGCGAACTCAAGCGCCTCGTCGCTGCACATCACGTTCCTGACGGAAGACGAATGGGACGCGGCCGGCGCAGCCGGCTACCTGCAACGCACCGACCAGCAATTCCATTGGGACAATCGCGGCTATGAGAACTTCGACCAATTCCTGGGCGAATTATCCTCGGCCAAGCGCAAGAATTTGCGCAAGGAGCGCGCCGCGGTACGCGAGGCCGGCGTCGAATTCGACTGGCTCACCGGCGCGGACATCACCGAAGCGCATTGGGACGAGTTCTTCGCGTTCTACATGGACACGGGCGGGCGCAAATGGGGCCACCCCTATCTGACGCGCGAATTCTTCAGCCGCGTGGGCGCGAGCATGGCCGAGCAGATCCTGCTGATCATGGCGCGGCGCGACGGACGCACTATATCGCCGGCGCGCTCAACTTCTTCGGCGAAGGCGTCGCTGTTCGGACGCAATTGGGGCTGCGCCGAATTCGTGCCGTTCCTGCATTTCGAGACCTGCTATTATCAGGCGATCGATTTCGCCATCGCGCACGAAGCTCCGCAAGGTGGAAGCGGGCGCACAAGGCGAGCACAAATTGCTGCGCGGCTATATGCCGGAGCCGACCTACAGCGCCCATTACATCGCCCATCTCGGGCTTGCGGCGCGCGGTGGGAGATTACCTCAATCGCGAGCGCCAGGCGGTGGCGGAACATATCGAAGAACTGGCCGAGCACGGGCCGTTCCGGAAGGCCTGACGGCGGGCCCTTGCGTGGAGCCCGCGCATCCTTAGGCTCCGCCGTGAGCAAGCGGAATTGATGGCCATGGCCTACGATCCAACAATGTGTTCGCGAAGATCTTGCGCGGCGAATTGCCGAAAGTGGCCGTCTATGAAGACGACCTTACGCTCGGCCTCATGGACATCATGCCGTCCGTCGAAGGCCACACGCTCGTCATCACCAAGGAGCCCGCCGAAGGCATTCTCGACCTGTCGCCGGACGGCGCGGCGGCCCTGATCAAGACCACGCAGAAGATCGCCAAGGCGGTGAAGAAGGCATTCGACCCGCCCGGGCGTGATGCTGGTGCAGCTGAATGGCGCGGCGGCCGGCCAGAGCATTCCGCACATCCATTTCCATGTGATGCCGCGGGCGGGCGGGCTCGATCTGAAGCTGCATGGACGCGCCATGGTCGATGCCAAGACGCTGGAGTCGCTCGCGGCCAAAATCAGGGCCGCGCTATGATCCTCGAACACGCCGTCCTCAACATCCGCAAAGGCCAGTCGCGCGAATTCGAAGCGGCGTTGGCGAAGGCGCGGCCGCTGATCGAGGCGACCGAGGGTTTCCAGCGCATGGAGATCCGCGCCTGCGTCGAAACCGGCGACCGCTACCTGCTGCTCGTGTGGTGGAGTTCGGTCGAAGCGCACACGGTGGGCTTCCGCCAATCGTCCCGCTTCGAGGAATGGCGCGCGGCCCTGCACCCATTCTACGAACCGTTCCCGACGGTGCAGCACTACGGCGCGCCGTTGTAGACGTCTATGGCGCGAAGCTGGAGCGCGCCTTGACGCCCCAATGACCGTTCTCGTTCGTCACCACATAGATCGAATTGAAATGCCCAATAAGGGTGCCGTCGGCGCGATAACGCGCAAAGCGCGTGTCGAAATGGACCTTGTCCACGCCCGCGTGAATGACCTCGCGCCGCTCCCACGCAGAATGATGCCATTCCTTGAGCGCGCCGCGCGTGAAGGTGTCGGGCGGATGCCAACCGGGCTTGTCGATGATCACAAGCTGGTTCGACGCGAGCCGCACGCTGGGAAAGTTGAACGTCTTCTCCCAGGCCACGAGATCGCGGGCATTGAACGCCGCCATAAAATCGTCGAGGCATTTCTGGGCTGCGGCGATGAAGTCCGAGTAAGGGTCCAAGGGATTCTCTTCTGTCTGGCGGCGACACGTACTTCCGATTAGACCGCGGGCATCTTGCCCGCAGGGTCGACGCAAGACCCACAAGGCGGGCGAGACGCCCGCGCTCCGACGAATTCCTAAACGCTCTCTTCCGCTTTCGGTTTTTTCGGCGGGGGGAGCGCCCTGGGGCGCAGATCGTCGTCGGTGATGAATTCGAAGGCCAGCTTGTCGTTCTCGCGGTCGAGCAGCACGCGCACCGTGCCGCCGTTCTTGAGCTTGCCGAACAGGATCTCGTCCGCCAGCGGCTTCTTGATGTGGTCCTGGATCACGCGGGCCAGCGGCCGCGCGCCGAACGCGTCGTCATAGCCCTTCTGGCCCAGCCAGCGCGTCGCTTCCGGCGTGAGATCGAAGGTCACGTCGCGGTCGGTGAGCTGCGCTTCCAGTTCGAGCACGAATTTCTCGACCACGCGGTCGATGGTGTCGCGGCCCAGCGGCGCGAAAGCCGATGGTCGCGTCGAGGCGGTTGCGGAATTCCGGCGTGAACAGCCGCTTGATCGCTTCCTCGTCCTCGCCTTCGCGCTTGCCGCGGCCGAAGCCGATCGATTCCCGCGCCGCGTCCGACGCGCCGGCGTTGGTCGTCATGATCAGGACCACGTTGCGGAAATCGATCTTCTTGCCGTTGTGGTCGGTCAGCTTGCCGTGGTCCATCACCTGCAACAGGATGTTGAACAGATCGGGATGCGCCTTCTCGATCTCGTCCAGCAGCAACACGCAATGGGGATGCTGGTCGACGCCGTCGGTGAGCAGCCCGCCCTGGTCGAAGCCGACATAGCCGGGCGGCGCGCCGATCAGCCGCGACACCGTATGGCGCTCCATATATTCGCTCATGTCGAAGCGCAGCAGTTCCACGCCCATGATGCTGGCGAGCTGCTTGGCCACTTCGGTCTTGCCGACGCCGGTCGGGCCCGAGAACAGATAGCAGCCGATGGGCTTTTCCGGCTGGCGCAGGCCCGCGCGCGCGAGCTTGATGGCCGAGGCCAGCGCGTGGATCGCCTCGTCCTGGCCGAACACCACGCGCTTGCAGATCGGCTTCGAGCGTGCGCAGCGCCTCGGTATCGGTCTTGGAGACGGATTTGGGCGGAATGCGCGCCATCTTGGCGACGACCTCTTCCACCTCCTTCACGCCGATCACCTTCTTGCGGCGCGATTTCGGGCAGCAGCATCTGCGAGGCGCCGGCTTCGTCGATCACGTCGATCGCCTTGTCGGGCAGCTTGCGGTCGTTGATGTATTTCGCCGACAGTTCGACGGCGGCCTTGATCGCGTCGGCCGTGTAGCGGACTTTGTGATAGTCCTCGAAATAGGTCTTGATGCCCTTCAGGATCTTGATCGCGTCGGGAACGGTCGGCTCGACCACGTCGATCTTCTGGAACCGGCGCACCAGCGCGCGGTCCTTCTCGAAATACTGGCGGTATTCCTTGTAGGTCGTCGAACCGATGCAGCGCAGCGTGCCGGCCTGCAGCGCGGGCTTGAGCAGGTTCGACGCATCCATCGCGCCGCCGCTGGTGGCGCCGGCACCGATCACCGTGTGGATTTCGTCGATGAACAGGATCGCGCCTTTGATCGCCTCCAGCTCCTTGACGACCGATTTGAGCCGTTCCTCGAAATCGCCGCGATAGCGCGTGCCGGCGATCAGCGCGCCCATGTCGAGGGCATAGATGGTGCTGTCGTTGCAGCACCTCGGGCACTTCGCGCTTGACGATCTTGCGCGCGAGGCCTTCGGCGATCGCCGTCTTGCCGACGCCCGGATCGCCCACGAACAGGGGATTGTTCTTCTGGCGGCGGCACAGGATCTGGATGGTGCGCTCGACTTCGGCATCGCGGCCGATCAGGGGATCGATCCGGCCGGCTTTGGCCTTCTCGTTCAGATTGACGCAATAGGCTTCGAGCGCCTCGGTGCCCTGCTTGACGGCTTTCTCCGTCTCTTCTTCCTCGTCGGCGCCGCGCACGGGCTTCTGCTGGCTCATGCCCGGGCGCTTGGCGATGCCGTGGCTGATGTAGCTCACCGCATCGAGCCGCGATCATGTTCTGCTCCTGCAGGAAATAGACGGCGTGGCTTTCGCGCTCGGTGAACAGCGCCACCAGCACATTGGCGCCCGTCACCTCGTCGCGGCCGGAATTCTGGACATGCAGCACGGCGCGCTGGACGACGCGCTGGAAGCCGGTGGTGGGCTTGGCGTCCTCGCCGTCTTCGATGACGAGCGTGACCAGTTCCTCGTCGACATATTTCACGCAGCGAGCGGCGCAGCGCGTCGGTGTCGACGTTGCACGCCTTCATCACCTGGGCGGCGTCGGCATCGTCGAGCAGGGCCAGGAGGAGATGCTCGAGAGTCGCGTATTCGTGATGGCGGTCGCTCGCGAGCTTGATCGCGCGATGCAGAGCCTGTTCCAGGCTGCGCGAAAGTGACGGCATCGACTCGCTACTCCTTCTCCATCGTGCATTGTAGAGGATGTTGGTGCCGGCGGGCGAATTCAATCACCTGGGCGACTTTTGTTTCGGCCACCTCATAGGTGAAAACGCCGCAGATACCCACACCGTGCCGATGGACATGGAGCATGATCTGGATCGCTTCCTCCCGGTTCTTGTTGAAGAACCGCTCCAGGATCATGCACCACGAACTCCATCGGCGTGTAGTCGTCGTTCAGCAGGAGCACCTTGTAGAGGCTCGGCCGCTTGGTCTTGGGCCGGGTCTTGGTCACCACGCCGGTGCCGGAGCCGTCGCCCTGCCCCGTGCCGCCGCCCCGGCCAGACTGGCCGTTATCGTCTTTCTTGTCGGCCATGAACGCCCGATCGTCCGGCATGCACCCTGCGCTTTCGTATTTTGACCCGCCCAGCTTAACGGAAACCTGCCGGGGGTTGGCAATCGCGAAGTGACACAAGGTTGATGTGGGGTCGTCCCGGCAAAGCGAAAGGGCCTGGAGCGTTAGCTCCAGGCCCTTTCAAAGCCGTCCCGCGGGCGAGGGGGGAGGATGCCCGCGGAACGATGCTTGCCCGAATTAGGCTGCGCGCGAGCTCTGGACGATCTCGACCCACGCCTGGACGCGGCCCTGAAGGGGCTCGAACGTCTGCTTGGTGGCGCTCATGAAGATTTCGCTGATCTTGGTCGCCTGGCTGACATACGCGTCAAACGCGGTCTTCGCGAAGTCGGTCTGCAGCTCGAACGCTTCGTGCACGGACTTGGAGCCCAGCACAGCCTTCGTCGCGGCGATCGAATCTTCAACCGACTGCTTCGAATAGGTGTAAATCTCGTTGTGCAGCGTCTCGGCGCCCTTGCCGGCCGCATTGGCGGCCTTCATGTAGGCTTCGACCGTCTCTTTGCCGTAGCCGAGGAAATGGTCGTAATTCTTTACGGCCTTCTCGAAACCGGCCTTGAGGGCCTCCGAGCCATTCTTCATCGCCGTCTCGATCGTCTCTGTGCCGTTGATCTTCTCGCCGGCCGCTTTTGCCTTCGTAGCCATGGTGTTTTCCTTTCGCTTCGAACGCACCGCCTGTGGGCTAGCGACCCTGCTGCAGTGCAACATGGCGTATATGCGGTGCAGCAGATGGGATGTCAAGGGCAAAATGGTGCACTGCACCATTTATCTCGGGACGTCGTTTCGTGACCCGATCCGGGACGGGAATTCGGACCCGGGAATCTTCTTAACCTATCGTAAATGCCGGAAATTTAAGGTGGATTTGGGTTCCATCTGACTTGCGAACTCCGCCGCAATTTGGTCTCATTGCTGCAGGGTGGGGCAAGTAACCATTGTCGGAGTGCAGTATGGCCGGACGACCGCGGGCCGTGACAGGCGCGATCGCGTGGGTGGCATTGGCCGCCTGCGGCCTCCTCACTGCCGATTTTGCCCTTCCCTGCATGTCGACGCCGGCCAGCGCGGCTATTCGCCATCATCACTGGCAAGGCGACGGTCCGGGCCTCACGGATCCGGATAAAGACGCCGCGCTGATCGTGGATGGCATCACGGGTAGAACCCTTTACGCCCGCAATGCGGACGTCCAGCGCCATCCCGCCTCGCTGACCAAGATGATGACGCTCTACCTGCTGTTCGAGCAGCTCAAGAGCGGGCAGATGACGCTCGCGACCCCGATTTCGATTTCGGAACACGCGGCGAGCCAGCACCCGACAAAGCTCCACCTCCGGCCCGGCAGCACGATTCCGGTCGACATCGCGATCAAGGCCATCGTCGTGCGCTCGGCGAACGACGTTGCGGTCGCCATCGCGGAAGCGATCGGCATGACCGAGTCCCACTTCGCCGAGTTGATGACGGCCAAGGCGCGCGCGCTCGGCATGTCGCACACCTTCTACGCGAACGCATCCGGCCTGCCGGACAACGCCCAGATCACGACCGCAGCCGACCTCTCGATCCTGGCGCGCCATCTGGCCTACGATTTCCCGCAATATTTTCCCTATTTCGCGACGCCCGCCTTCTCCTATCGCGGCGAGACCTACGTCACCCACGACAATCTGATCGGCAATTACGACGGCGCGGACGGGATCAAGACGGGCTACACGGAGGCCTCGGGCTTCAACCTCGTCTCCTCTGTCGTGCGCAATGGCGCCCACGTGATCGGCGTCGTGATGGGCGGCCGCAGTGCGCGCAAGCGTGACCGGGAAATGGTCGCCCTGCTCGACAGCACGTTCATGCAGATCAATCAGAATCCGCGGATGGTCGCGCGCGCCAACGTGCCCTGGCAGGCGATCGCGGAGAACACGCGCCCGGCCCCGATCATCGCGGGCTTCCAGCTTGGCCTGGAGGGCGGCCCTGCGGTTCCGGCGGCAGCGCCGCAACGTGCGAATGGCTCGACCGACGGCGAAGACGAAGACGCCGCAGAAAGCCGCCGCGACCCCGACGACGAACAGCCGGCGCTCGCGCAGAACCCGGCTATTGCGGCCGCGCCGCAGACCGGCACGCCAGCCAGCGCAAATGTCCTCACGGCAATGATGCAGGCGCCCGCTCCAAGTGTGGGCGCGCCGCGCACCGCCCGGTTTGTTCCGCCGGCGCCGCGGCCCGCGCCTGTGATGCAGGTGGCCTATCATCCGCAATCGCGCCCGCTCGTGGTTCCGAAAGCCCGCGCCGCGGCACTCGGCGAAGGCGATATCGGCGACGCCGTGGAAGGCGTCACGCACACGCCGGCTTTGCGCGGCCCGATGCAAGCCGCCGCCTCCGCACTCAGCCTCCGCGACTGGACAATTCAGATCGGCGCGTATGCCGACATGACCTCCGCCCGGGCGCAGCTTGCCTCTTATGCCGAGCGGTCGATGGACGTGCTGGGGCAGGCCGAGCGTATCGTCGTGCCGTTCCAGTCCGAAGAAGGCCAGACGCTCTATCGCGCGCGCTTTGGTCCTTTCGTCGAGAAGGAAGCGCGCGAAGTGTGCCAGCGGCTGACCGAACGCGGCCAGACCTGCTTCGCCGCCGTCGCCCAGCGCTAACCATCAGGCGCGCAGCAACACGTCCTTCGCTTCGTTGATCCTGGCAGCGGCATCGCTCGAGCCGCCGAGATCGGGATGGTTTTGCAGCATCAGCTTTCGGTGCGCAGCGCGGATCGCATCGGCATCCGCACCCGGTTGAAGGCCCAGCACCTGGAACGCCTCGTCCCGCGACATGCCGGAATCGGGCCGTCCGCGATAATCCTTGCCTGACTTCGCGCGCGCCGCCTTGGCCCGCCAATCGGAGCCGAAATTGCGGTCGAGATACGCTTCGAGCAGCCGCGCGGTTTCCGCATCTTCACCGTCCGCTTCGCGATAGAGGGTCAACAAATCGTCTTCTGTCAGAGAGGACAGCGTACGCCCCGACAGGCTGCCCTTGAGCACGCCACCCTGCATTTCACCCGTGTCGTGATCGAGTTCGAGCTCGATCCATTCGGTGCGCACGCTCGTCTTTTCGCCGGTGCTGGTGCGCGGACGCGACCTGGACCCGGCGCGCCCCGACGGAAATCCAAAGTAGGGCCAGCCATGCGGCCAAACATTTCCACCCGTGAAAAGACCCCACGCCATGCTGCCGGCCAGGAACGCCAGGCCGACCCGATCGAAGACCGCCAACCCGATCGCAGCCAGCGCCAGGAGCGCGGCGCCGAAATAGCGCAACGCGCGCGCCAACAGCCGCGGATTGGCGCCGACGAACGCGCGCAATGCGATGATGACAAGAAGCAGCGCGAGCGCGCCGAGGACCAGCGGCTCCATTCACTCCTCGTGGCGCATCGCGCGGGCGAGCCGCAGCACTTCGCCGCCCAGGCGGTCGCCATAGTCCTTGAGCGCCGGTGCGCCGCCGGCAGCGTAAACGGCGGCGGCCCGCAGCAATTCCCGCAATTGCTGCGCGGCGCCGGCATCGAAGCGGGCATAAACGCCATGTGTGAGGCGTGCGACTTCGCGGAACACTTGCTCGGCGCCGGAGTTGTGACCCTCGTGGAACATGAACGCCGGCACGCCGCGCAGCGCGAGCAACGCGGCCTGTTTCTCGACGGCCGCCGCGTTCTCCTCGAAACAATCGCCGATATAGACCAGCGCGCCCACGCGGGTCCGCCGCGCCTCTTCGCCGGCATGGGCGAGCACGCGGCGCAATTGGGTGAAGCCGCTGCGGCAGGTGACCTGGCTCATGCGGGCCGCCAACGTCGACGCCGAGGTCGTCCATTCGCTGACCTCGAATTCGCCGCGGCCGCGAAAGAACGCGAGCTGCACCCCGAGGCCGCCGATCGATTGGGCGACGTCGAACATCTCGGATTGGATCGCCGCCGCGCGATCCCAGGTGGGTTGGCGGCTCATGGTGGCGTCGATGGCGAAAATGAGCCGGCCCTTCACCTGGCTCAGCGCGGGCACCCGGGACGCGGCATCCAGAAACGCCGCGATATCGCCCGAAGACGAGCGCTGGGACGGAACATTGCTTTTTGCCGCCATTGCCCGTTCTCCCTCGCGCGCCCCTGTCATCTTGGCACTCCGGGCGGGTTTTCCAAGGGTCAGAGCGATCCCGCCCTGGCTCCCAGGCCCGGCAGCTTCAGGGTCAGGAGCAATTCGCGCAGTTCCTGCCGCGCCGCCACATGGGACATCGACAGCGAAATTTCGAGCCCCGGCTGCGGCAGGTCGAGCATGGTGAGCCCCATAGGGAACAACTCGCGGAATATGACGCGCTCGCCGAAACCGGGCGCCACGCGAAAACCGATGCGCGCGGCCAGCGCGTCGAGTGCCGACGACAGACGTTTCTTGTTGCGCGCCTCGGTGGAGGAGATGCGGTTGCGCATCACCACCCAGTCGAGCGCCGGCTTGCGCGCGAGCAAGCGCTTCTTGCGGCAATCCCAGACGAAATCGCTGTAGAGGCTGGGGCTTTTCACTTCGAACGACGTGGGATCGATGCGCGCCAGCAGGTCGAAATCGACAAAGCTGTCGTTCATCGGCGTCACCAGCGTGTCGGCCGCGGCGTGGCCCAGCCGTGAAAGCTGCGTGTCGGCGCCGGGCGTATCGATCACGAGAAAATCGAACCGGTTCTCCGCCTCGGCGAGAAGCGTGGCGAAGCGCTTGGCTTCGTCCTCGGCCGCGGCGTCGAGCGAACGCGCCGTCGAGCGGGCGAACGGCAATATCTCCGGCATGGCGAGCTTGCCGTCGCCCCTGTCGCGCCAGCCCGTGCGATTTTCCAGATGTCGCGAGAAACTCCTCTGGCGCGTGTCGAGATCGATACCGGCCACGCGCTTGCCCGCGCGCGCGAGCGCCACGGCGACGTGCACGGCGGCCGTCGTTTTCCCCGACCCGCCCTTCTCGTTGCCGAAAACGACGATATGCGCGCGCTGCCCTGCCATGACGATATGTCTAAGCGAGAATCGGCCGGCGCCGAAACGCGATCCCGCTTCGGCCGCGGCTCGCGTGCACCGAAGCCGGGATTTCGGCTGGCTTTGGCCGAATTCTACGTCCCGTCCTGCTCGCTCGACAGCAGCGCCGCATTGCCGCCGGCGGCCGTGGTGTTGACGGTATAAGTGCGTTCCAGCGCAAATCGCTGAAGGTAATGCGGGCCGCCCGCCTTGGGGCCCGTGCCGGACAATCCTTCGCCGCCGAACGGCTGCACGCCCACCACCGCGCCGATCTGGTTGCGGTTGACGTAGACATTCCCCGCATGCACCCGCGCGCGCACGAACTGGGCCGTCTCTTCGATGCGGCTGTGGATGCCGAGCGTAAGCCCATATCCCGTCGCGTTGATCGCATCGCACACTTCGCCCAAGCGGTCCGCGCGATAGCGCACGACATGCAGCACGGGTCCGAACACTTCGCGCTGCAATTCGCCGATCGATCCGATCTCGAAGGCATGCGGCGGAAAGAACACGCCATGCTCATGCTCGGGGCCTAGCGCCAGCTTGTGCAGCAGCTTGCCTTCGCGCGTCAGGCGCGCGGCATGGGCTTCGAGCGTTGCGCGCGCCTCTTCGTCGATCACAGGCCCCACATCGGTGTCGAGGCGCATCGGATCGCCGAGTTTGATCTCGTCCATCGCGCCGACAATCAATTCCAGCATCTTGTCGGCCGCGTCTTCCTGCAGGAACAGCACGCGCAACGCCGAACAGCGCTGGCCCGCGCTGTCGAAGGCCGATGCGATCACGTCGCGCGTCACCTGCTCGGGGAGAGCGGTCGAATCGACGATCATGGCGTTCTGGCCGCCGGTTTCCGCAATCAGCGTGGCGATGGGACCCTTGCGCGCCGCCAGCGCGCGATTGATGGCGCCGGCCGCCTCCGTCGAGCCTGTGAATGCAACACCCGAAAGCCGCGCGTCGCCGAACAAGGCATTGCCGATCCGCGGCCCGTCGCCCGGCAACAGATGCAGCACGTCGGGCGGTACGCCCGCCTCATGCAGCAGCCGCACGGCGGCGGCGGCCATCAGCGGTGTCTGCTCCGCGGGTTTCGCCAGCACGGCATTTCCCGCGGCAAGCGCGCCCGCGACCTGGCCCGTGAAAATCGCCAGCGGAAAATTCCACGGCGAGATGCAGGCGAAAACGCCGCGCCCGTGAAGCGACAGCGTGTTCTCTTCGCCCGTCGGCCCCGGCAAAGCCATCGGCTTGTCGAACTCGGCCCGCCCGCGCTGCGAATAATAGCGCAGGAAATCGACTGCTTCGCGCACCTCGCCCTGCGCGGTGGGCAGCGTCTTGCCCGCTTCGCGCACAGCCAGCGCCATCAGATGGGCGCGATTCTTCTCATACAAATCGGCCGCGCGCTCCAGGATTTGCGCCCGCGCAACGCCACCCATTTTGTCCCATGATTCATAAGCCACATGCGCGCGACCGAGCGCATCGGCGGCATCCTCAGCGCTCGCTTCGACGACTTCGCCGACGATGCGCCTGCGGTCCGAAGGATCGCGTAACGGTGCGGCCGCGCCTTTGCGCTCTTCGCCGCCCACGATGGGCGCGGCACGCTGGGGCTCCAGGAGCGCACGCTCCATGTCGGCCAGCATCGGTGCAGTGATCACGGGATCGCTCCATAGAAAGCCGGCGGAATTGATGCGGCCGGGCAGAAGATTGGCGGGCTTGGGAATGTGCGTGCTGCGATGGGGGTGCTGCGCGGCCAGATGCTCGACCGGATCGGCGATGATCTCGGCAATCGGCGCTTCCTCGTCGGCGAGCCGGTTGACGAAAGACGTGTTGGCGCCGTTTTCGAGCAGCCGGCGCACGAGATAGGCGAGAAGATCCTCATGCGTGCCCACGGGCGCATAGATGCGCGTGCCGGCGCCGGTCTGCGCGGGCGGTTTCACGTCGCGATAAAGCTCGTACAGCGCCTCGCCCATGCCGTGCAGCCGCTGATACTCGAAATCGCCGCGGCCATTGGCGAAGACCTGGATGGCGGACAGCGTGTGCGCGTTGTGCGTTGCGAACTGGGGAAAAATCTCGACGGGCCGCGCCAGAAGCGCCCGTGCGCAGGCGAGATAGGACGTATCGGTTGCCGATTTGCGCGTGAACACGGGATAGTCGCCGAGCCCCAGTTCCTGCGTGCGCTTGATCTCGGTGTCCCAATAGGCGCCCTTGACGAGGCGGACGGGGATGCGCCGCGATTGCCGGCACGCGAGATCGCCCAGCCAATCGATCAGGGGTAGCGCGCGTTTCTGATAGGCCTGCACCGCGAGCCCAAGCCCGCTCCAGCCGCGCAAAGGTTCGGCCTCGCCCATCGCTTCGAACACATCGAGCATCAGATCGAGGCGCTCGGATTCTTCCGCGTCGACGGTCAGCCCCAGATTGGCCGCGCGTGCTTCGACGCCCAATGAAATCAGCGACGGCAAAAGCTCGCCCATCACCCGTTCGCGCTTGGCCCATTCGTAGCGCGGATGAAGCGCGGAGAGCTTGACGGAAATGCTGGGCCGCTCGAACACCGGCACGTCGAGCCCAGGCTCGGCACGCGCGATGGAAGCAAGCGCGTGGCGATAGGATTCATAATAGCGGGCCGCGTCGTGTTTCGTGTAGGCGGCCTCGCCCAGCATGTCGAAGGAGAAGCGATAGCCGCGCGCGATATAGCCCCGCGCTTCCTTCAGAGCCTCTTCAATCGAACGGCCGAGCACGAATTGCCGTCCCAGGATGCGCATCGCAAAGACGACCGCCTGACGGATCACCGGCTCGCCCGTGCGCGCCACGAGCTTTTTCCAGATGCCTTCGAAATCCCATTTCGCCGCATCGTCCAGTTTCACGACGCGGCCCGTGAGCATCAGCGCCCAGGTCGACGCGTTCACGAACAGCGAGTCCGACTTGTTCCTGTGGCGGTCCCAATCACCGCTACCGATCTTGTCGCGGATCAGCCGGTCGGCGGTGGCCGCATCCGGCACGCGCAATAGCGACTCCGCGAGGCACATCAGCACCACGCCCTCTTCGCTCGACAGCGCATATTCCTGCGTAAACGCGTCGACGCCGCTTTCATTGCCGCGCGCGCCCCGGATGCGCTGCACGAGCTCCGCCGCCAAGGCCTCGGTCGCCGCGCGCTCGCCGGGCGTGAGCCGGGCGCGTGCAATCAGCGCGTCCGCCATCGCGTCTTCGTCGGCAAGATAGGCGTCGGAAATGGCCTGGCGCAGGGCTTGGGAATTCATGCTTAGGTCATGGCCGGAATTGCAGATGATTTCCAGTGCGAATTCGGCCGCCAATCCGCACGAATATGCGCGCCCGGCTGCCGTCACCAAAACTTAAATATACGGCTGAATCCCGCCCGCGCACGCAATCGGCTTGCCAGGTGTCGGCGTTGTGGGTCATGATCTTTTTTGGGGGCCAGGGGGGCCACCGTGGAACCCGGTTTGCCATGTCCGCCCCATTGCGCCGCACCCTGGTCAAGCCGCCAAACGCCCAAGACGACGCGGCGCTTCCCACGTCGCACCTCGGCAAGGCGCTCACCGTCAAGGGCCAACTCGAAACCGACGGCGAAGTGCACATCCACGGCAACGTCCAGGGCGGGATCAACGCCGACCGCCTCGTCCTCGGCCCGGGCGGCTATGTGGAGGGCGACGTCGTCGCCAGGGATGTCCATATCGAGGGTCGCCTGAACGGGCGCATCTTCGCCTTCAACGTGACCCTGGACAGCTCGGCCGACGTCACGGGCCGCATCTTTCACCACACCGTCACGGTCGCAAGAGGCGCCCGCATCGAGGGGCGCATGCCGTGGCGCCCGCTGAACTATTTCGAAACTTTCGAAAACCCCCCGGAGACCCAACCATGACCATGTTCACGAAGAACGACAAAATGCCCGACCAGCAGCCTGTCTCCCCCGCTCCCAGCGCGAGAAGTCGAGGCCCTGCACACACATACCGAGATCAAGCGGCCTCAGCCGCCGGCCCCACCTGCAGCACAACCTGCCGTGCACCTCGCGTCCGCAGTCGCCGCCCCGCAATCGCGCGGAGTTTCGGTCATCAGCAAAGCCCTCAAGATCACGGGGCAACTGGAAAGCACGGAAGACATCCAGGTCGACGGCCAGATCGACGGCGACGTGCGCGGTATTTCCGTGAAAGTCGGGAGCAACGCGAAGGTCAAGGGCACCGTCTATGGCGACGAGGTCGAGCTTGCCGGAACGGTGGAGGGCAAGATCGAAGCGAAGAAAGTCGTGCTCACCGGCACCGCCCATATGGCGGGCGATGTCATCCATCAGGACATCACGATCCATTCCGGTGCCTTCATCGACGGTCATTGCCGCCCGGAATTCGGCAAAGCCGACGCGCGGAAGACCGTCCCGGTCCACAAGCCGGCCAACGGACTGCATGACGTTCCGGAGCGCGCGGCCGAGAAGGCAAACGGAATTTAGGCCGGCCGCCGGCGTGCGTGTACCCGCGCTATCGCGCCGTTACTCGCTGTCGTCGTAGCTGCGTGCGGCGTCGATTGCAGCGTCGGCCTGATACATCGCGTTGTCGACCGCCGTGCGGAAGCAAGGCGGACTGTCGCTCGTGGAGACCGGATAGAGCGTGTCAAGCTGGTTACACATATCGCGGGCCGCATACTCGATGCGCGCCCTCAGTTCGCGGGCGCCCCATTCCGTTCGCAGATCGAGATCGTCGAAGCGCACGGGCCGCGAGATCGCCACGTCCTGGATCGGCGCGCCGATGTCGCTCCGCTCGGAGCGATGGCGCGGCGCATAGACTTCAACTTGTTCGGGCGGCCCTTGATAATAGCCGGGGCCGGAGGGCCCGTATTCCTGCGCGCTGGCCGAACTTGCCGCGAGTGCGACGCCTACCGCGCCTGCCGCCAACAATGCCCACGCCGGGGATGAAGACATCGCCATGATCGAACTCCTCTGCAACCGCCCCAACGACCACAGGCGCCGGTACGACCAACGTTCCGGATGCCTGTCGTCGGAAACGATCCGCACTTGCAACCGGTTCCCCGAACGCGGAGCAGCCGTGTATTCACATTTGATGCAGGGCGGGCGGGTCCATTGACAAAAGTTTGTCGCGAACGCACCGTTCCCGCCTCAACCTCGGCCGATGAGGAGATTTGCTATGAGGGCGCTGCACTAACCACCGATTGAACGCGACGCTGCGGCGTGGGCGTTCGTCCAAGTTCTCACAACCAGCAGTTCGACGCCGGCGCATTTATCGGGCAATTCGTGTTGCGTCCGCATGCCTCGGCGTGTCTGCTTGCAGAGGCCTGTCATCATGAAATTCAATCACATCGGCATCCCCACGAAAGAGCCGTTCGCGGGCGAGATACCGCTGCCGCATCTCAAAATCACGGTCAGCGATCACAAGAACAACGCATTCGGCATCCAGTGGCAGAGATATTGGGAAGATGCGCCCTGTCCGGAACTGGTGAAAACCGTTGCGCATGTTGCGTTCGAAGTCGACGATCTCGCGGCGGCGATTGCCGGCTACAAGGTTATCATCGAACCGAACAGTCCGAGCCGTGGAGTTTTGGTCGCATTCATCGAAGTGAACGGCGCGCCGGTCGAACTTCTCCAGGTCGATCGGAAGATGAGGCCGGATGTCTAGGGCAGTTTTGGATTGAGTTGACGCGCGAGCCCCCTTCCGTCCGCCTCGCGAAGTGCGAGGCGTCCACCTTCCCCCGCAAGGGGGGAAGGTCAAGAAAAAGCGGAATGCGAATCTGCTTCTTAGCCTTCCCCCCTTGCGGGGGAAGGTGGCACGCGGCGTCAGCCGCGTGACGGAAGGGGGGCCGCGCGATTCCACCGAATCGAAAAACACGCCAAAATCACTGGGACGGGCGAAACACCATTTGCGCGCATTCATCGCGCAAGCTGGAATTGCTCGAAGCGGTGCAATGTCCTCTTCGATGCGCGTCTTGAGCGCGCGGCGCGCGCCTTCGCCGATCCAGGTCCATTGCTGCACCAGCAATTGCTGCTGCGCGCGGTCCGTCTTCAGATCGATCGCGGCGACGATGTCGTCGCCGACCAGCACCGGATAGGCGAAATAGCCGAATACGCGCTTCGCCTTCGGCAGATAGGCCTCGAAGCGGTGCTCGTAGTCGAACAACAGGCTGAGCCGCTTGCGCTGGATGATCAGCGGATCGAACGGCGACAGGATGTGGACGATCCCTTCGGCGGCGCTCGAACGCGGCGTCGAGCGTCTCCGGCCGCGCCCAGTGCTCCGCGCTTGCCCGCTGCCTTCGACCGTCGACCGGCACCAATTCGTCCGCGGCGCACCCTCGCCTCGATCAGCCGCCGCATCGCGGCCTTGCGCGGGGCATCGAGGTAGCAGACCGAATCGAGACTCACCAACCCCTGCGATCGCAGCGCGCGCTCGAGCAGATAGTCCGAGCGTCTCCCGCTTCCGGCGCCGGCTTCGGCAGCTGCTCCCAGCCGAAATGCCGGTCCGTCAGCTCGTAGGTCTTCAGCATGCCCGCGTCGCTCGCTGACGGTCAGCATGCCGTTGTAGAACGCCAGCTGCAGCGCGCGTTCGCGATGGCTTGCGGCTCGCCCAGGCATGATCCTTCTCGACCAGCACGTCGTCATCGATGTCGCGGATCGTGAGCGCGCCGTCCTTGCGGATCAGCGGCAGCACCTTGCGCAGGTCCGCCTTCGTCACCGAGCGGAACCACGGCTCGGCGCCCTGCCGGTGCCGCTTCATGTCGGCGAGGTAGAAGCGCATGTCCCGCGTCGGCACATAGGCCAGCGCATGCGTCCAGTATTCGAACACGCGTCTTGTCGATGGTCTGCGCCTGATCGAAGTGCTCGCGCCGATAGTCGGGGATGCGCGTGTAGAGGATGTGGTGATGGCAGCGCTCGATCACGTTGATCGTGTCGATCTGCACATAGCCCAGATGCTCGATCGCCGCGCGCGTCGCCTCGGGCGCCGTCGCCGAACGGCGCGGCCTCGTCGAGTCGTTGCGCATGCAGCCAGATGCGTCTGGCGCGAGATTTTGTCAGCGCGACGGGTTTTCTGGACGGCATGAGCGAGCCCCCGGTTTCGGCTGCTCTAATGCCGCGGCGCCGGAACGTGGCGCGGGCCGCCTGCGGCGTTTGCGGCCGCAGGGGCGTTCGGTTTCGGCGCCGCGCCGGGCGAACCCTCGAGCGCGCCGGCCACAACCACTGTCATTGCATTCGGATTGAACAGCCGCTTCGCCGCGCGCTTCACGTCACTCAAGGTGACGGCGTCGATCAGCCCGTTGCGCTTCTGCACATAATCGACCGTGACGCCCGAGCGCTGGAACGAATTGAGCTGTCCGGCGATGTCGGCATTGGAACTGAAAGCGAGCGGAAACGAGCCCGTCAAATAGGTTTTGGCGTCGGCCAGCTCCTTCTCGGTGGGACCGTTGGCCGCGAAATCGCGCAAGGTCTGCCGGATCACGTTGAGCGTCTGGCGCACGCTGCCCTGCTTGGTCGCCACTTCGCCCGACACAATCCCGGCCTTGCGATAGGTATCGAGCGAGTGTCGAGATGTCGTAGGTCAGACCGCGCTTCTCGCGCACCTGGTCCGTCAGCCGCGACGAAAACCCGCTGCCGCCGACGATGTAGTTGGCGACATAGCCGGGAATGAAATCCCGATCCCTCCGTAGGAGGCCCGGCAAGGCGAATGGACGGTGGCTGCGGCACCTCCATCGCAGATACTCTGCACGCCCGGTTGGCCGGAATGGACCACGGCAAGCAGCGGCGGCGCGGGCGCGGGCAGCGTGCCGAACGCGCTCGTTCAGGAGCGCGGTCAACGTGGCCGCGTCGACATCGCCCGAAACCGCAATCTTCAGGCCGCACGCGCACCCAATGGGTCGCGGCGAACGCTTTCAGATCGCCCGCTCGATTGCGGTCACGCCCGCAGGCGTTCCCGTGATGGGGTGGCGCATAGGGATGATCGTGGAAATAGGCGCGGTAGAGACCGCTTGCTGGCGACGTTCTGCGGGTCCTCGTCCTCCTGCGCGAGCTTGGACAGGATTTGCGCGCGCACGCGCGCGATCGCATCCGCGTCGAAACGCGGCCGGGAGAGCGCAAGCCCCAGGAGCTGGAACGCATCCTTCGCGTTGTCCGAGAGCGTGTCAGCGTGACGACGAGATCATCGCGATCCGGCGCGACCGACAGCCGGATAGCGCGATTGCTGAGCGCGGTCTGGAACGCGCCGGCATTGAGCTTTCCGGCGCCCTCGTCGAGCAGGCTGGCGGCGAAAGTGGCAAGACCTGGCTTGCCATGGGGATCGTAGGCCGAACCGGCCGGCAGCGCGAACGTCATCGCGATCATCGGCAGGGTATGATCGGACGACGTACCAGACCTCGGCGCCCTTGGAGCGTGTTCAGCGACTGCACGTCGACTGCGCCTGCCGGAGCCGCAGATATCAGCGCCAGTACCGCAGCCCGCGAGACAAATTCCTGCAAACGCCGCGTGCGCTCACGGCGTCTTCCCCGGCATCAGATATCCCGTCACCGCTTCGCGCTTGATCAGGTCCTTGACGCGCCGCCTCGCGCACCGCTTCGCCCGAGACGGCGCGGATGCGGTCGGGCCATTCCTCGACGTCCGTCAACCGTGAGCCCGATGGCGATGGCCTGGCCATAGGCCGAAGCCAGCTCGAACTGGCTGTCGCGCCGGTAGGTTGCGTCGGCGACGAGTTGCGTCTTGGCGCGTTCGAGATCGGCCATTCGCGTCGGCGCGAGCGTGAACGATTTGATCACCGCGTCCACCGCCTGCTCCAACACGTCGAGCCGAACGCCCGGACGCGGCATGGCATAGACGCTGAACTCGCCGGCGTCGCGCGTGTAGCCGTCGTAGGACGCGCCCGCATCGGTCGCCAGCTTCCGCTTGACGACGAGTTCGCGATAGAGCGTCGCCGTCGTATCCCCGCCCATCAGTTGCGCCAGCGTTTCGAGCGCCTCGGCGCTCGCCGGGCCGGGCCTCGGTATAGCTCGCCACGCGATAGATGCGAAGGAATGACGGAACTTTCACGTCGCTGCGCTGGATCGATCAGCCGCGTTTCGCCGAGGCGCGGCGGCTGGGCGAAATCGCCCCGTCGGAGAGCGGGCGCGCCGGCACCTTGCCGTATTCCGCTTCCGCATCCGTGCGCACTTCTTCCGCGCGTCACATCGCCGGCGATCACCAGGATCAGCGTTGTTGGGCGCGTAATGATGCGGCATAGAAATCCTGCGCCTCGACGCGTCCGATGTGGCGCACTTCGTCGGGCCAGCCGATTATGGGGCGGCCATAGGGATGGGACAGATGAAGCGCCGCTTCCATCTGCTCGCGCATCAGCGCCTGGGGATCGTTGTCGACGCGCATGCGCCGCTCTTCCAGCACGACTTCCCGCTCGGTGTTCACGTTGTTGTCGGAAAGATCGAGATTGGCCATGCGGTCGGCATCGAGCGACATCACGAGGCGCAGGCGGTCGCGCGCGATCTGCTCGTAGAAGACCGTGTAGTCATGCGTGGTGAACGCGTTTTCCTCGCCGCCGTTGCGCGCCACCGTCTGGGCGAATTGATCGCCCGGCAAGCTGGCCGTGCCGCGGAACATCATGTGCTCGAAGAAATGCGCGAGACCCGACAGTCCGGGCGGATCGTCGACGGCGCCCGCCCGGAACCACAGCATCTGCGTGACGATAGGCGCGCGGTGGTCGGGTACAACCACCACCTGCATGCCGTTCTGCAATGCGAACTGGAAAACCTTCGTGTCCTGCGCGCAGCGCCGGCGCGAACGCGGACGCAACAATCAGCGCGGCGACAAGGCCGGCCCTAGAAAATGCCATCGAGCCAGCCGAACCAGCCGCTGCCGGCACCTTCCTTCTTGATGGTCGCGAAATCGTCCGGCTTCTTCGAACTCGTGTCGGTGTCCGTCGCGGGGGTCTGACCCGTGCTCGCGGTCTGCGTCGTCCCCACGGGCTGGCCGTTGGTCTTGGCCGTATCGATGCGGTTTTTCTCCGCGTCGGCGTCGACCGGATTGCCCGCCTGCGGATCGGGACCCGCGTTGAACAGGAGCTGGTTGGTCAGGCTGTCGTTCGCCAGCTCCATCTGCTTGTTGTCGGCGGTGATCTGCTGGCGGATGGAATGATCGGAGGTGGCCGCGCCGGAGGTGGCGAGGATCAGCTTCTCTTCGTCGCTGTAATTGCCGGTCATCTGGCTCGCGATGGTGGCGGGATCTTCGCCATAGAGCGCCGCTTCCGCGCTTTCTACCGGCGAGGCCTGGTTCGTCGGCGCGGCTCCGGGCTTGGGCGGCCGCAGATTGAAGTCCGGCGGCACGACGAGCGGCGCCTTCGTCACGACCGCGAATTCGTCGGGGGGTTCCTTCGTGATGCCTGCGGCTTCGCGGATGCTCTCGCACCCGATCAGGGCAACAGACAGTCCGGCCAATGCCGTCAGGCGAAGGGCAAGTCGCGCGCGGTTTTCGTTATTCATTCCTGGCTCCCGGGTTACACATCCGTGCTGCCGGCCTGCGTTTCGGGCCGCAACAGAGCGTCGTACAAAAGGGCGGCCACGCCGAACACGATCGCGCAGTCCGCAACATTGAACACATACCAATGGAAGCCATGGACGTAAAAGTGAAAAAAATCGGCAACTTGGCCGTAGATGAGCCGGTCGACCAGGTTTCCCAGCGCTCCGCCGATCACGAGGCCCAGGCCGATACAGAGGCTCAGCCGCTTGGAATTCCACAACCACCAGCCCAAAGCCACCGCCGCGACAAACTCAAAAACCGCCAATAGGGCGGTTTCGGCCAGGCTGTGGGCGGCAAATAGGCCATAACTGACGCCCGGGTTCCAGACCATGACAAGGTTAAAAAACGGCAAAATCTGAATGTGCGCGTCCGGTTTGTCCGCGAAATGGAAGGCATAGAGCAACAGGAGCTTGGAGCCCTGGTCGAGGGTCAGGGCCCCTATCGCAGAGGCAAAGCCAAGATCACGTGGCGTCATGCCGCCGCTCCTTCCCGAGTGTCCACGGCGCCGGCACAGCGCCGGCACAGATCGTCGTGACCGGCCACGGTGCCCACTTCCGGCAGGATCATCCAGCACCGCGCGCATTTCTCGCCGGTTGCGGGCCTGAACAGCGCCGCCGCGCCCGCGACGTCGGGCAGGCGAAACGCGTCGTCCGGCCCCTCGCCCACCTCGATCTGCGCCGCCGATGTGATCGCGATTTCGGCCAGTTCGACATGGCCGAAGAGTGCGGCGTCCTGCGCGTCCTTCACATAAAGGATGGGCGCGGCCTCGAGGCTGGCGCCGATCACCTTGTCGCGCCGCGCGATTTCGAGCGCGCCCGTCACCACGCGCCGCAACGCGCGGATGCGATTCCATTTTTCGACCAGCGCCGGATTCGACCACGCGGCGGGCGTTTCGGGGAACAGCTGCAGATGCACGCTCTCCATGTCGCCCGGAAACCGCAGCAGCCAAGCTTCTTCCATCGTGAAACACAGAATGGGCGCAAACCAGGTCACCACGCGGCGGAAACATTCGTCGATCACCGTGCGGGCTGCGCGCCGGCGCGGCGCATCCAACGGTCGCAATAGAGCGCGTCCTTGCGGATGTCGAAATAGAATGCCGACAGCTCGTTGGTGCAGAACCCGAACAGGGCCGAATAGACGCGGTTGAAATCGTATTCCGTGTAGGCCGCACGCACAATCCCGTCGAGCTCCGCGAGCCTGGCCAGCATGTAATGTTCCAGCTCGGGCATTTCGGAAACGGCGATGCGCTCGCGCTCCGAAAAACCTTCGAGATTGGCGAGCATGAATCGGATGGTGTTGCGCAAGCGGCGATAGGCATCGGTGTTGGCTTGGATGACGTCGTTGCCCATCCGCATGTCGTGCGTGAAATCCGACGATGCGACCCAGAGGCGGAAGATGTCCGCGCCGTTCTTTTCCGCGATGGCCTGCGGCAGGATCACATTGCCCACCGATTTCGACATCTTGTCGCCTTCGCGGTCGAGCACGAAGCCGGCGGTCAGGACTTCGTCATAGGGTGCGCGGCCGCGCGTGGCGCAGCTTTCGAGCAGGGACGACTGGAACCAGCCGCGATGCTGATCCGATCCTTCGAGATAGAGATCGGCATGATCCTTCTGCGGCCATTCTTTTTCAAGCGGCTGTTCCACGGTGAACACATGCGTCGAGCCCGAATCGAACCAGACGTCGAGAATGTCCTTCACCTGCTCGAATTTTTCCGGATCGCGGTCGTTGCCGAGGAAGCGCTGGGGCGGCGAATTGTACCACGCGTCCGCGCCTTCCGCGGTGAAGGCGTCCTTGATGCGCCGGTTGACGTCGGCATCGTCGAGGATTTCCTGCGTCTCCTTGTTGACGAAGATCGCCAGCGGCACGCCCCAGGCGCGCTGGCGCGACAACACCCAGTCGGGACGATCCTTCACCATGCCCGCCATGCGGTTCTCGCCGGAGCGCGGATACCATTTGGTGTCGGCGATCGCCTTCATGGCGCGTTCGCGCAACGTATCCTTCGCGCCCTTCGAGATCGGTTTGTCCATGGCAGCGAACCATTGCGGCGTGGCACGGAAGATCACGGGCGCCTTCGAACGCCAGCTATGCGGATATTGGTGACGCAGCGAGCCCTTGGCGAGCAACTTCCCGGCCGCAATGAGTTCCCGGATCACGGCGCCGTTGGCGTCGCCGTCCTTGCCGTCCGGGGTGAGGATGCGCTTGCCCGCGAACAGCGGAACGTTGGCCGCGAAAGAACCGTCTTCCTTCACGATGCCGAACGCATCCGGATTGTTCGCGGCGTAGCCGGGGAACAATTCGGTCATCAGCGTGAAATCTTCGTCGCCGTGACCGGGAGCGGTGTGCACGAAGCCCGTGCCGGTATCGGCCGTCACATGATCGCCGGCAAGCAGCGGAACGTCGAAATCAAACCCCTTCCCGCGAAATGGATGGGCGCAGACGAGCCCCGCAGGATCGGCATCACCCGCACGACGAAGCACGAGCTTGGCATGTGCCGCGGTTTGCTGGGCCAGTTCGTCGCCAAGCAACAGGAGGCCGCCCGCATGGGCAATCGCACCTTCGCGCTCTTCGACGACCTCATAAAGCCCATATGTCATTGCCGGCGAATAGGCGATGGCGCGGTTACCGGGAATCGTCCACGGCGTCGTCGTCCAGATCACGACATTTGCACCCAGCAACGCGGCCGGCCCTTTAACGACGGGAAACTTCACATAGATCGTGGGCGAGGTTTTCTCGCGATACTCGACTTCCGCTTCCGCGAGCGCCGTCTTCTCGACCGGCGACCACATCACGGGGCGGAAACCGCGATAGAGCAGCTTGTTCGACACGAGCTTGTGCAACTCGTTCGCGATCACCGCTTCGGCGCGATAATCCATCGTCGTGTAGGGCTTGTCCCACAGGCCGATGCAGCCCAGCCGCTTGAACTGGTTCCTCTGCACGTCGATCCAGTAATTGGCGAAATCGCGGCAGTCGCGGCGAAGCTGGTCGATCGGCACGTCGTCCTTCGATTTGCCTTCAGCGCGATACTTCTCCTCGATCTTCCACTCGATCGGCAGGCCGTGGCAGTCCCAGCCCGGGATGTAGGGCGCGTCGAAGCCGAGGAAACCGCGCGAACGCACGACGATATCCTTGAGCACCTTGTTGAGCCCGGTGCCGGAATGGATTTCGCCGTTCGCGTAAGGCGGTCCGTCGTGGAGCACGAAGAGCGGCCGGCCTTTGGCGGCTGCGCGTATGCGGCCGTAAAGGTCCATTGCCTCCCAGCGGGCGAGCCATTTGGGTTCGGCCGCGGGCAGGCCCGCCTTCATGGGAAATTCGGTCGCGGGCAGGAAAATTGTGGCGCGGTAGTCGCGCGGCGCGGCTGCGGTCGTTTGGGTGTCGGTCATCGGTCTTCAGGCCTTCAGGGGATTGCGGACGGACGGACCCGGCCTCCGCGAAACCACGAGAGCGTCATGCCCCCGGCCGCGAAGCCGGGTGACGAATTCGCAAAAATCCCCCAAGACCCAGGAAAACCATCGTTAAAGCCTGCAAATCGGCGGCAGACCTTCTATCAGCGGGCGGCGGGGGCGTCCAGCGGCGGGCTCGCCGCGCCCGCGCTCTTCAATGCGGCCCTCGCGGCGGCCGAAATCGGCGGCGATCTGGGCCTTGAGCGCATCGAGACCCTCGAGCTTCGCCTCGGGCCTCAGATACGCGATCAGTTCCACAGCCAGGTGCTTGCCGTAAAGATCGCCCGCGAAATCGAACAGATAGGTCTCAAGCAGCGGCGCCTCGGTTTCGAACATGGGCCTGATGCCGAAATTGGCGACGCCGTCGTAGCGGCCGGCGGGCTTGTCGTCTTCGATGATTGTCGCGCGCACGGCGTAGATGCCGTAAGCGGGCTTCAGGCAATCGTCGATCCGCATATTGGCGGTGGGAAAGCCAATGGTGCGGCCGCGCTTCTCGCCATGTTCGACGCGCGCCTCGACCGCCCACCAATGGCCCAGCAGTCGTGCGGCGTCCTGCGGCTTACCGGTCTGAAGCGCTTCGCGGATGCGGGTCGAGGAAATCTTGTCGTGACCCTGCGCCACCACGGGTTCGAAGATCGTGACGCCGAAGCCTTCCATCTCGCCCATATAGGCCAGCACGGTCGTGTTGCCGGTGCGGCGCTTGCCGAACTGGAAATCGGAGCCCACCACGACCGCGCCCACGCCCAACCCCTCGACCAGAACGTCGAGCACGAATTCCTGCGCGGTCTTGGACGCCATCTCGGCGTCGAAGGCGAGCGCATACAATACGTCTGTGCCCTGCTCCGCGATCAGCCGCGCCTTGGTGCGGAACGGCGTGAGCCGGAACGACTCCCCGCCAGGCCGGAAGAATTCCTGCGGATGCGGCTCGAAGGCGAGCACGCCCAGCGCGCTGTTGCGCTCTTCCGCCATGCGCCGCGCTTCGCCGATCAGCGCCTGGTGGCCGCGATGCACGCCGTCGAAATTGCCGACGGCCACCACCGCGCCCTTGCAGGCGTCGGGAACGTCGCGGTAGTGGCGGAATATTCGCATGCGCTGCGTCAGGCTTTCGGACGCGCGGGCGCCATCACCAGCGCCTCGCCTTCCACAACGGTCAGATCTTTTACCTTGCATACGCAATCGAACAGGACCCGGCGCTTGTCGGCGACCACTTCGCGAACGGTGCAGGTCGCCACCACCGTATCGCCGATGCGGACCGGCGCCTTGAAGCGCGTCGTCAGGCTCATGAAGATGTGCCCGGGCCCGGCATCTTCATGCCCAGCACGGTCGAGATGTAGCTTGCGCTCAACACGCCATGGGCGATGCGGCCCTTGAAGATCGTGGTTTTCGCGAACTCTTCGTCGAAATGGACGGGGTTCACGTCGCCGCTGACCTCGCCGAAGAGCTCGATGTCGCGCTCGGTCACGGTCTTGGAAAAGCTTTCGGCCATGCCCGGCTTCAGGTCTTCGATGTAATAGGTCATTGGCGTTCCTTTCGGGTCTGCGGTCTCTTATCGGCAAGCGCCCTTACCAGACAAGCGCCCGCATCGCCGCCCGCGCGGTGACGCCTGCCTTCTGCATTAGCGCGGCAAGCGCGTCAGGCATAAATTCGGCGAGTTCATCGCCGTGTATGCCATCGGCAATGAACAGCACGTCGATATCCGCGCAATTCGCGCCCCTGACATCGGTCTCCACGCCGTCGCCGATCGCGAGCGGGCGCGCGATGGCGCGACCCGCCGTCTTTCGCGCCGTTTCCAGGGTCGTATCATAGATCGGTCGATGGGGCTTGCCGTAATAGACGACTTCGCCGCCAATGGCCTCGTAGGCGCGCGCGATGGCGCCGGCGCAATAGATGAGCTTGCCGCCCCGCTGCACGACGATGTCCGGATTGGCGCAGAGCATGACGAGGCCGCGCCGTTTCAGATCGACCAGCGTATCGCGGTAGTCCGCCGGCGTTTCGGTGTCGTCGTCGTAGAGGCCCGTGCACAACACGACGCGCGCATGGGCGGCGTCCACGCAATCGATGGCGAGTCCCTCGAAAACGCCCCGGTCCCGCTCGGGACCGATGTGGAGAATGGCAAGCCGCCCGCCCTGGGCGCGAATCGCAAGCGCATCGCGGGTCGCCACGCCGGACGTGACGATCGCATCGTAGCAATCATGCGGCACGCCAACATGCTTGAAATGGTCTTCCAGCACGGACACGGGCCGCGGCGCATTCGACAGAAGAATGACGGGACCGAATCCGCTCCGGAAATGTTTCAGCGCCTCGACCGCGGGCTCGAAAGCGGTCTTGCCGTTGTGCAGAACGCCCCAGACATCGCAGATGAGCGCGTCGTAACCGGACGCGATTGCGCCGAGACCGCTTATAATTTCGGGGGATTTCGCCATCGGCTTAGCGGTCGCATGCGCGCGGCCGCGCGGTCAATGGGCAGCGTCAACCGGTCTTGCGGAACGGGATCACGGGCGCCGACGGAGCAGCGGGCTCGGTCTTTTCGACCTGCTTGAACGAAGCCTCGCGCACCGCGCGCGGCTCGCCGAACAGATAGCCCTGTCCAAAATCGACGCTGTAATCGAGCAGCTGGACGACGGCTTTTTCGTTCTCCACCCGCTCCGCGATCAGGTTGAGGCCATGGCGCGCCAGGAGATTCTTGAAATCCTCGGCCGGAACCGCGGCGTGGGCGTCGCCCATGCCGGTCATCAAGGTTTCCGCCCGCACCTTCACGTAACGGAAGCCCAAATTCTTCAGGCTCGCGAAATCCATCGCGAGCGTCTGGACATGGTCCATCGACAGCGCGAAGCCCAGGCTTGCGAGATAGAGAAGGTTCTCTTCGCCTTTCGGACCTGCATCCCGGATCGCCACTTGCGAGAACTCGAAGACGATATGGCTCGCGAGATCGCGATTGTGATGCATGTATTCGAGGAACTGGGGAAAGAATTCCGCATCCGTCAGCGTGTCGCCGGAGATGTTGCAGAACACGCCGATCTCGCGGCTCTTCTGGACAAGCCGGCGGACGATCTGCACGCAGCGGAACAGCAGCAGATTGTCGACCACCGACATGAGGCCGACGGGAGCGGCGATCTTCATATATTGCGCGGGCATGATGACCGAGCCGTCTTCGGCGCGCAGCCGCGACAGCGCTTCGTAGAAGCGCAGCTTGCGTTGCGGCAGGCTCACGATCGGCTGCAGATAGAGATCGACGCGGTTTTCCTCGAGCGAGGCGCGGATGGTCTCCAGCAGATCGGACTCGCCCAGGGTTTCGAGATAGGTGCGCGCAGTGTCGCGAGCGCGCTGCTCGACGGGATCCTCGGGCGCACGGGGAACGTCCTTCGCCTTCGCGGAAATCCGCGTCGCGAATTCGCGCATCAGGCCTTCGAGCATCTGCAGCTCGGCCACGATCTTGCGGCTTTGGGCGCTCGCATGGGCTTCGACGGCGGATTTGACGGTCTCGATCTTGACGTGGGTGTCCTGGAGCGCGAGCGCCAGTTCCCGGCTCGTCTGTTTCAGGCCCGCGATCTCACGGCGCGCTTCGCGCTTTTCGCGGCGCCTGAGATACATCGCATGCAGTTCCACGCACACGATCAGCAACACGACGCCCGCAATGAGCGCAATTGCCGGGCTCGCGCCGGCCAGCGCCAGGAGGGTGGCGGCCGTGGCGCAGGCCATCGCATAGGTCACGACGATGAGAAATTTGATCATGGCGCGCGGGCTCTCCGGCGAAGTCTATATTGCAGCCGCCCATTCTGGCCGCAGCGCCGTTTCGAATTCGTTAACCAAGGAAAACCCCCGCATTGGCGGGCTCGCTTGCCCATGGCCCCGGTCCGCGCCTACCCTCACGGACCCAGCACTGGAGACCCGGCATGGCGGCCAAGAATGTCTACGATTTCGGCTTCGAATCCATCGACGGCGGGGCGCTCCCGCTTTCCAATTTCAAGGGCAAGGCGATCCTGGTGGTGAACGTGGCCAGCCAGTGCGGGTTGACGCCGCAATATTCGGGGCTGGAAGCGCTATGGAAGGCCAAGCGCGACAAGGGCCTCGTCGTGCTGGGCGTGCCCGCCAACGATTTCGGCGCGCAGGAGCCGGGCACGGAGAACGAAATCAAGACCTTCTGCGAAACGCGTTTCCAGGTGGATTTTCCCATGACGGCCAAAGAACACGTCATCGGGCCCGAGGCGCATGCGCTCTACAAATGGGTGGCCGGCGAGCTTGGCGAAGCTGCCGCACCCAAATGGAACTTCCACAAATACCTGTTCCGCCGTGACGGCGCGATCGCCGGCACGTTCGGCTCGCGCATGCCGCCGGACGCGCCGGAGCTCAGCGCCGCAATCGATCAAGCGCTCGCGTAGTCGCGCCGCTCACGCCGCCATGCGCGGCAGGATGCGGATTTCCACGCGCCGGTTGCGCGGTTCGTTGACTTCGGCGCCGGTTGGGATTTTGAGGTTCGTCTCGCCGAAGCCGTGCGCCGCGACGCGGCGACCATCGACGCCATCGTCTCCCAGCGCCCTGGCGATCGTGTCGGCGCGATCCTGCGACACTTTCATGTTGCGGTCGGGTGCGCCGGTCGTGTCCGTGTAGCCGTTCACTTGGAGTTGCGTGCTGTCGTATTTGCGGACGACCAGCGCGATCGCCTGGACGATCTGGGTGCCGCGCGAGGAGAGCGACGTGGAGCCCTGCTCGAACAGCGGATCGCTCTTCATGCCGAGTACGAGGTTGTTGCCCTGCCGGCCCACGATCACGCCGCTGCCGCGCAGATCGGCGCGCAATTCGGTTTCTTCGGTGTCGGTATAGGCTTCGACGGTCTGCGGCTTGAGCGGGCCCACGCCCAACGGCTTCACGTTTCTTGCGGCAGGCGCGGGTGCGGCGGGACGGGCGGTCACGGGGCCCCGGAACGCGGGCGGCGGCGGCGATGGCTCGTAGGATGGGGGATATTCGTAAGGCTGAGGGCGGGGAGTTCGCAGCCGGCGAGCACCAGAAGGGCCGCGAACAACAGGATCGACTTGCGCATACCATACTCCTCACACCGTCGGATCCCCCGGTTCGATATTAGATAGGCCGGCCATTTGTCGCCAGCCCCGCGGGCGATTAAGAATGGCGCCGGCGAAATTCCAACGCACTCACGGAGACCCATATGAATCTGTTCGATTTGAGCGGAAAAGTGGCGCTCGTCACCGGTTCCACCAAGGGCATCGGCGAAGCGATCGTCCACCGCATGGCCGAGCATGGCGCGAAGGTCGTGGTGTCGAGCCGCAAGGCGGACGCCTGCGAGCGCGTGGCGGCCGACATCAACAAGGCGCACGGCAAAGGCTCGGAGGTTGCCGTGCCGATCCCGTGCAACATCAACTACAAGGAACAGCTGCAGCAACTTGTCGCCGAGACGCGCAAGAAATGGGGCCGCATCGACGTCCTAATCTGCAACGCCGCGCTCAATCCCTATTTCGGTCCGCAGATGGAGATTCCAGACGAGGCCTTCGACAAGATCATGGGCGCAAACGTCCGCTCCAACCATTGGCTGTGCCAGCTCGTGCTGCCGGAAATGGCCGAGCGCAAGGACGGCTCGGTCATCATCGTGTCCTCCATCGGCGGACTGCGCGGCTCGGCCGTGCTGGGCGCCTATTGCATCTCGAAGGCGGCCGATTTCCAGCTGGCCCGCAACATCGCCGTCGAATACGGGCCCTTAAACATCCGCGCCAATTGCATCGCGCCCGGGCTGATCAAGACCGATTTCGCTAAGGCGCTGTGGGACAATCCCGACATCCTGAAGCGTTCGACCGCGGGCGCGCCGCTCAGGCGCATCGGCGATCCCGACGAGATCGCGGGCGCGGCCGTGTTCCTCGCGTCGAAAGCCGGCGCCTTCATGACCGGCCAGACGATCGTGGTCGACGGCGGCGCGACGATTTAAGGGGCCGAAAGGACCTCAAACCCCCAGCACCGCTTCCGCGCTCTTGAATGGCAGGTGCTGCGCGTCGGCGACCGCTTTGTAGGTGAGTGTGTTCTTGTAGACGTTCAGCCCCGCACGCAGATGCGGGTTCTTCTTCATCGCCGCGTCCGCGCCCTGATCGGCCAGCGCCAGTGTGAACGGCAAGGTCGCGTTGTTGAGCGCGAAGGTCGAGGTGCGCGCGACGGCGCCCGGCATGTTCGCAACGCAATAATGCACCACGTCGTGCACTCGATAGGTCGGGTGGGCGTGCGTCGTGGCGTGCGAAGTCTCCGCGCAACCGCCCTGGTCGATGGCGACGTCGACGAGTACCGAGCCCTTCTTCATCTGCGTGACGAGCTTTTCGGAGATCAGCTTGGGCGCAGCCGCCCCCGGCAGCAGCACGCCGCCGATCACGAGATCGGCGGCGATCACATATTCCTCGATGGAATCGATGGTCGAGTAGACCGTATTCAGCTTCCCGCCGAACTGAAGGTCGAGTTCGTAAAGGCGATGGATCGAGACGTCGAGGATGGTCACGTGGGCTTCCAGGCCCATCGCCATGCGCGCGGCATTGGTGCCGACGACGCCACCGCCCAGGATGACGACCTTGCCCGACGCAACGCCCGGCACGCCACCCAGCAACATACCGCGGCCGCCTTGTGCGATCTCCAGGCAATGCGCGCCCGCCTGGATCGACATGCGCCCCGCCACTTCGCTCATCGGGGCCAGCAGCGGCAAGCCGCCGCGCGCATCCGTCACCGTTTCATAGGCGATGGCGACGGCGCCGGACGCGAGCAGCCCCGCGGTCTGCTCGGGATCGGGCGCGAGATGCAGATAGGTGAACAGCGTCTGCCCGGGCCGCAACTTCTTGATCTCGACGGCCTGCGGTTCCTTCACCTTCACGATCATGTCGGCGCTCGCGAAAATCTCGTCCGCGCTGTGGAGTATCTTGCCGCCGGCCCGCGTGTACATCTCGTCGCTCAGCCCGATCGCGTCGCCCGCCATCGTCTGGACGAACACCTCGTGGCCCCGCGACGCGAGTTCGCGGACGGCAGACGGCGTCAGGCCGACGCGGTATTCGTGGTTCTTGATTTCCTTGGGGACGCCGATGCGCATGATGACCTCTCGAGCTGAACGGGCGCTTTTACCAGCGATTCTTCACTTCCAACACCGCGACAAACAGAAAGATGGGAAATTCGATCGCCGCGGCGTCATACAAAACCTGTGGATTGATGATCCGGTTCGTCGCATGGAGCAGGAACAGGCTGCCGATATACATCGCCGCCGTCATCAGCAACGGTCCGGCCACCAGGAATATGACGAGCAGAAATCGTCTCACGACAGTCCTCTGCCCGTCACTTTAGCCGCCCCAGCACCGCGCGAATACCCTCCACCATGCGGCCGATTTCGGCTTCAGACACGATCAGGGGCGGCGATAGCGCGATCGTATCGCCCGAGATGCGGATGACGAGATTCTCCTCCGCGAAAGCCCGGCGCATCGCATCGTAACCGCGCCGGCCGGGTGCGCCCGGTTGCGGTTCGAGATCGATCCCGGCCGCCAATCCCACATTGCGGATGTCGGTCACGAACGGCGCACCCTTCAGCGCATGAACCGCCGCCCCGAATGCGGGTTCGAGTGCATGGGCGCGCGTGAACAGATCTTCGTCGCGGTAGAGATCGAGGGTCGCGAGCGCGGCGGCGCAGGCGAGCGGATGGCCGGAATAGGTATGGCCGTGAAAGAATTCGATCGCGTGCTCGGCGCCGTTCATGAATGCATCGTGGAGCTCGTTCTTCACGACCACGCCGCCGATGGGCACGGCGGCGTTGCTCACGCCCTTGGCGAAAGTGATGATGTCGGGCGTGACGCCGTAGCGTTCGGCGGCGAACGCATGACCGAGGCGGCCGAAGCCCGTGATCACTTCATCGAAGATCAGCAGGATTCCGTGCTTGTCGCAAAGCGCGCGCAACCGCTTGAGATAATCGCGAGGCGACGCGAACACCCCCGCCGAACCCGCCATGGGTTCGACGATCACGGCCGCGATCGTTTCCGCGCCGTGCAATGCGACGAGATTTTCGAGCGCGTCCGCATAGTCGGCCCCGCCCTCGGGCTCGCCTTTGGTGTACGCCATGCGCGCGCGGTCGTACGGCAAAGGCAGATGATCGTCCGTACCCGGAAGAAGCGGCCCATAGGGCTTGCGGTTGTTGCCGAGGCCGCCCACCGAGATGCCGGCGAACGTGGTGCCGTGATAGCCTTTTTCGCGACCGATCAGCCGGAAGCGACCGCCCTGCCCGATCTTCTGGAAATAGGCCCGCGCCAGCTTGAGCGCCGTGTCGGCGGCTTCCGATCCGGAATTGACGAAGAAGACGCGATCCATGCCTTCCGGCGCCAACGCAGCGATGCGCTGCGCAAGCTTGAAAGCGGAGGGATGGCCGAACTGAAACGTCGGCGCAAAATCGAGTTCGGCAGCAGCGGCCCGGATTGCTTCCACGATGGGCGCGCGTCCATGGCCCGCATTCACGCACCACAGGCCGGCGCAGGCATCGAGCAATTCGCGGCCGGACGCGTCGGTGAAATACATGCCCTGCGCGCGCACGAGCATGCGCGGTTCGGACTTGAAATGACGGTTCGGCGTGAACGGAAGCCAAAGCGCGCTCAGATCGTTGGGAATGTCCTGGCCTGGCTGCCCTTCTGTCCGCTGGCTGTGCCGCATTTGCCGCTCCGTTCGGAAAGGCCGTGATCGCGCGGGCAAGCTAACAAACGGCAACCCCGCGTCAAGCCGAAGCGGTCCCTGTCGCGGCGAAGCTCAACCGCAGCAGGGTTATGCGCGCAGCAGCGCGAATGCGATGCATTGTTGCGCGATGTGCGGCGACGAAACGCGCTCCGGCCCCGGCGGAGACCGCCGAGGCCGGACGCTAAGCCATTATGGTCCGCCTGCACTCAAAGCCGACCGCGACGGCCTAACGGTGCCAGTGGCCGTGACAACCCTGAACCGCTGCGATTGTTCGCCTGCCGCTTCGGGCATGGCCGCAACGATTAGCGAGCTTCGGCTGAACCGAACATGAATGACGATTTCAGAATGCCCGCTTAAAAACCGGTCAGGCCGAGCGTCCGCGCGCCTCGATCGGCCAGATCGCCTCGAGCGTCTGCCCGCGCACGGCATGATAGCGGTCATAAAGATTCACGGTGGGATCGCAGTGCGGCACGACGCAGCGAATCACATCGCCCGGCCGCAATTTGCCCTCGGTGCTCGGATAGAAGATGCCGCCCTGCTCGTCGCCGAAAAAGAAATAGCTGGCGCCGGCCGGCGCGCCCGACGCGATGAGCGGCGTTCCCGCGTCCGTCGCGAATGACTTGAACCCTGCGTCCGTGGTGGCGAGCCCTTCGCGATTGGCGCTGATCACCGTGGTCTGGACGAACAGCGATGTTTCAAAAGGCACTCGATCGCCCGGTTTCTCCCAGACATCGTTGTATTGGCGGTCCATGAACACGTAGGAGCCGACCTGAAGTTCGCTGAGCACATGCGCGTCCGGATCGATATCGAACGTGCCGGTGCCACCGCCTGTGAGAATCGCGGGTTTGATTCCGCGGATGGAAAGTTCCTTGGAGAAATCGCCCAGCTCGCGCATGGCCGACAGCGATTTGTCGCGCCGCTCATTGGGCGACTCCAGATGCATCAGTTGCCCCGCATAGCACTGCAGGCCCATGAACTGGAGACTGCCGCTGCTTGCGACGAGTTGCACCAGCGCAAGCGCCGCGTCGCCGGGCCGGATGCCGGTGCGCCCAAGTCCCGGATCGATGTCGACGGCAACTTTGAGCGGGCGACCCGAATCTTTCGCCCCCCGAATAAGTTTTTGGGCGATGTCCGGATTGTCGCAAACCGCAATCAGCTCCTTCACGCGCGAATTCAGCGCCATCAGCCGCGCTACCCCTGCGTCCGTCACGACGGGCGAGGTAATCAGGATCGAATCGATGCCGCCTTCGGCCAGCGCTTCCGCTTCGCCGAGCTTGGCCGCGCACACGCCCAACGCACCTGACGCGATCTGACGGCGCGCAATTTCGACGCATTTGTGGGTCTTGGCGTGAGGCCGGAGCGAAATTTCGTGGCGCCGGGAATGTTCGGCCATGGCGGCGATGTTGGCCTCGAGCTTGTCGAGGTCGATCACCAATGCCGGCGTCTGAAGCCGCGCCGCGCCGTCGGAAAGCCCGATGAGATCGCCGTTCAGGCCTTGCGCACTCATGCTCACCTCGTAAAGCTGCCGGTCCCCGATGACCGCCCTTTCCCTCATCCTTCTTTCGGCCGTCGTCCATGCCGTCGTCAACCTCCTGACGAAGCGGGCCGAGGACAAATACGCCGCAAGGCTCCTGGTCGGGGTCTGCTCGGCGCTCTTTGTGGCGCCGGCGCTCTTCTTTGTGCCGCTGCCGCAGGGTCAGGCGATCTGGTTCCTGATCGCGACTGCGTTCGTGCACGCGCTCTACGAGTTGCTGCTCGTGAAATCCTACGAGAGCGCGGCGTTTTCGGCCGTCTATCCCGTGGCGCGCGGCACGGGACCACTGTTCACGACATTGGGCGTGATTTTTGTCCTGCACCAGCACCCACCGCTGTTGCAGCTTCTAGGGATTGTGTGCGTCTGCGGCGGCGTGATCGCGATCGGCGTTTCGCATCGTGCCAGCAAGGGCGCCGCGCAGGGATTGATTTATGCACTGGCCACCGGCTTCACCATCGGTTGCTACACGCTGATCGACGCGTCCGGCGTGCGCGTCGTCGCCAACCCGTTCAGTTATGTGCTGTGGTTTTTCGTGGCGCATGGCGCCTGCGTGTGCCTGACGGCGCCGGGCATCCGCGGCAGGCGCGTCGTTCTGGAAGCGGGGCGGCAATGGAGGCTCGGCCTGGTGCTCGGATCGTTGTCGATCGTGACCTATGGCTCGGCGATGCTCGCTTACAAATTCGGCGCGACCGCCCAATTGGCGGCCCTGCGCGAGACCAGCGTGCTGTTCGGCACCGCACTTGCCATGCATTTCCTGGGCGAGCGCATGACGCTGCGCCGCTGGCTTGCGGCCGGCGCGATTGCCGCGGGCGCGATCCTGTTGCAGGCAGGCTAGGCCGCGTTAACCCCGGCTGCGGCCAGCGCCTTGGCCTTTGCGCGCGCGATGTCGAAGGTGCGGTTCATCATGAAGCGTTGCGCGGACAATCCGCCGCCCGCCTGCAGCGCGACCACGAAATTCCAGCCGCCATACGCGTCCGCCGTCAGATCGCGAATCAGGTTGAAAACCCGCATGCGTGTTTCCACGTCCACATTGGATTTCGTGTGGAGATATTTGCGGATGTATTTGCCCGATTCCGGATTCCTGAGATCGCTCTCCATCGGCAAGGTGAGGACAAGCCCGCCCGACAGATCGTGCAGATAGCGCACGGTCTGGTGGTAGTTCGCGGCGTAGTAATATTTGGCGGCGTTGATCGCCAGCGTGTTGGGATAGACCATGCCCGACGGCGTGCGCTCGTAGTGACGGCAGGCATAATCGAGCGACATCTTCAGCATCTGGGCATAGGTGATGAGTTCGGCGATGGACGCCTGCGCCACCGCATCGCTCTCCTTGCCCTGCTGCTCCGTCACAAGCTGGGCCAGGCCCACGAAAAGCTCCGAGATCTCCACCGCCGCGATCACCCCGCCCGTACGCTCCCAGAGGCCCAGGGATTGCGCGAGCTTGCTGGCGAGCTGCACCTCACCCGCCAGGAACACGCGGTCCCATGGCACGAGCACGTCGTCGAACACCACGAAGCCTTCTGGCATGGAGTGGCGTGAGCTCGCGGGATAATCGAACGCGTTCAATTCCGGGGGCGCGAAGCTGCGGTTGATGATGGTCACGCCTTTGGTGTTGACGGGAATGGAAAACGACACCGTATAGTCCGTCTCGTCCTGGCGCATGCCCTTGGTCGGCATCACCACGAGTTCATGGATCACGGACGCAGCCGTAATGTGAAGCTTCGCGCCGCGGACGACGATGCCGTCCTTGTTGCGGTCAACGATGCGCACATAGAGATCGGGATCGTCCTGCTCGTGCGCGCGGCGCTTGCGGTCGCCTTTGGGATCGGTGATCACTTCGGCGGCGCGCAGATCGTTGTCGCGGCAATAGCGATACATCCGCTCGATATTCACGGCGCATTGCGGATTGACGGCGGCCACCTGGTCCTTGACGCTCATCAACGCCATGTAGACGCCAGAGACGGCGGTGCCGATGCCGGTGTGCGCCAGAAGTTCGATGCGCTTGGCAAGATCCTCTTGGTCGCGCGGAATCTGGTAAATGCGGTGGGCTTCGTCGCCCTCCTCCGTCCGGTAGCGGCGCAACGCGCCCAATTCGGGATCGTCGTAATTGTAGTCGTTGGCCGTGGTCGCGATCGGCACGCGGAAGCGCGGATGCGTCGTGATGTCGTCAATCCGCTCGCCGTCCCAATAGGTCACGCGGCCATCGCGCAGGCTTTCGACATATTGCTGCGGCGTCTTCAACCCCATGGGAGCCTCCCTGTGACTGGAGACAGCTTAGCGAAGCTGCGACCCCGCCGGAACTTGTCTTCGCGCGCCCTTTGGCCTTCGATGGCGGTATGAAGACGTTCTATTCGCCCGCCCACCAGGCCCATGCGCCGGCCCTCGAATTCGAGATGGGCCGCCTGGGGCCTGCCGTCGAAATTCCCGAGCGGGTCGAGCGCGTGCGGGCTGAAATCGAGCGGCGGAAGCTCGGGCCCATCGCGGCACCGAGCGAATTCGGCAATGAGCCGCTGCTCAGGGTCCACGATGCGGCATTTGTGGGCTTTCTAATCAACGCCCATGCGCAATGGACCAAGCGCTATGGCGACCGCGAGGGGGCCGATGCGATTCCCTCGGTGTGGCCCGCCCGCGGCCTGCGCGAGCGCCGCGACGGCGACATCGAATCCCAGCTCGGCAGCTACGCCTTCGATACCGCGACGCCCATCACCAAGGGCACGTGGGAGGCGTCCCGGGCAGGTGCGAATATCGCGCTCTCGGCCGCACAGGCCATCCACGGGGGCGAGCGCTCCGCCTTCGCGCTGGCGCGGCCGCCCGGACATCATGCGAGCGCCGACGTGTTCGGCGGCTATTGCTATCTCAACAACGTCGCCATCGCCGCGCAGTGGCTCGCCGATCTGGGCCTGCGTCCCGCCATCATCGACGTCGACTACCATCACGGCAACGGCACGCAGGCGATCTTCTATCGCCGCAGCGATGTGTCCTTCGTCTCCATCCATGCCGATCCCGCGTTCGCCTATCCGCATTTCCTGGGCTTCGCGGACGAAACGGGCGAAGGCCAAGGCGAAGGCGCCAATCTCAATCTTCCATTGCCGCGCGGTACGGCATGGGCGGAATATTCAGAAGCGCTCTCGCGCGCGCTTGCGGCCGCGAGATCGTTCGGTCCCGACGTACTGCTCGTGTCTCTCGGCCTCGACACATTCGAAGCCGATCCGATCTGCCGCTTCAAAATCAAGGCCGACGATTATCTGCGCATGGGCGCGGCGATCGCGGCGTTCGGCAAGCCGACGCTTTTCGTCTTCGAAGGCGGCTACAACATCGAGGCGCTCGGCGAAACCACCGCGAATGTGCTTGAGGGATTTGCGGGCGCGCATTCCTGAACGTGAGCGACCCGCTTACGGCGCGTCCTTGTCGTCGGGCGCACGCGCGGTCCCGATCAGGCGTTGCGCCGCTTCCTGCGCCTTGACCGCGCCTTTGCCCGCTTCGCTGTGCAACTGGTCGAGCGCGCCGTCGATGGCGGCCTTCATGCTCGCGGCCGTGCCGCCCTTGGCATATTCGCCGACGATCACCGCTTCCAGCCGCGACACCACTGCGTCAACCGTATATTCGCTCTTCAAGCCTTCCTCGTTCCGGTCGAGCGCGCTGTAGAGACCGATCGCATCCTCGCCCCGGCGGCCCCAATCGAGAACGCGATAGAAACGCGATCCGTGCGGGCCGGATTTCAGCACCAGATCCAGGGCGGCCGCGACCAGCGTTGCGGGGATGAGAAGGAAATTGTGCAGATTGCCGATCAGGAGCTTCACCTGGAGCACCAGCACGTCGCGAATGAACAGCCAGCGCCCATGGGGTCCGTCATGGCCATAAGGCGGTGGGGAATGGGTTTCGGTCATGGGACGTCCGCAGGCGACAAGGCGAGAATCAATAAGGCACGCCGACGGCGCCGCATAGGAATTTCATCAAGGGGCTGACCGAAACGAACGTGACCGCGACCTCATCGACGAGCTTCGGCGACGCGGCGAACTTCGCGCCCTCCTCCCGCATCGCATAGAAGCTCTTCTTCTTGATGTCCGCGATGAAGGGATGCGCCGGATCGAAGCCGTGCGGCGGGCGGACAAGCGCGTCACCGTTCACCCCGTCGAAATGCTTCGCGAAGGCTTTGTCGGCGAGCGTCTTCTTCCAGGCCGCGGGCCTGGCCGCGATCGCGCCGCGGATTTGCGCGAGCGCGTCGGGCGGCGGCATCCACAACCCGCCGCCGAAAATGGTGTCGTCGCCGAAATGCATATAAAAGCCGGGCGCGTGCACGTCCTTGCCCAGCCGGTGGCGGAAATGGCAGGCGGCATGCTCCTTATAAGGGCGTTTGTCCTTCGAGAACCGCACGTCGCGATAGATGCGAAACATCGAGCCGCCGTTCGGCCGCGGATCGGCGACGAAATTCTTCGACACTTTCGCGAGCCGGGGCGCCATCGCTTCGATGAACGCGCTCATGGGCGCCTGGACGGAATCCCGGAAGCGCTGCTTGTTCGCTTCGAACCACAGCCGCTCGTTGTTCGCCTTCAACTCGCGGAAGAAGGCGAAGAAGTCCTTTGGAAATCCTTTGAAATGATCGGCCATGTCGGGTCTCTATCTCGAAATGTGAACCGGAGTGCTTTGCGTCCAGAATTGTTCCGCAATGCGCCAATGCCCGTCAATGCGCCGGGCGACGATGAGCCACGCGCCGTGCACCGCGATCTTGTCGGCGGCGGCCGCCACCGGCGTGATCAGCTCGCTGTAGTCGCCGCTGTCGTAGCCGAGATCGCCCGAACTCCCGCCATTGACGCTGCGCATGTCGATCTTGTCGGAATAGCCCTTCAGCACAGATGCGAAGAACTCATGCAATTCGGTCGCGCCCGTCACGCGCCTTCCGTCGCCGGATACCCACACGGCATCGGGCGCATAGAGCGCGAGCACGTCTTCGAGGTCTTTTGACCGCCAGTGGCGCGCCCAATCCTGGGCCAATTGCGCGACCGGCGCCGGCGTAGGCGCGGCCTGGGCGCCGATCGGCAGGAAGGCGATCAGAACCCCGGCTACGACTATCGCGGCGCGCCGTGTGTGCCTCACATTGCTGCGGCGCACGATCCTACCCGTCCTTCTTGAAGCCAAACAACGTGTCGAGCGAGAAGTCGCCGCTCTTGACGGATTTCGTCGAAGTGATCTTGAAAATGCCGTTGGCGCGCAACACGGGTTCGCCGTCCGCCGTCACCAGGCCCTGCGCGAAGAGCAGATTGCGCGTCATCTTGATCGGCTTGGCGCGGCCCTCGACCCAGGCGCCCAGCGGGGCCGGTGCGAGAAAATCGCAAGCCAGGTTGACCGTCGGCAGAAAGCCCATGTCGACCTGGCTCTGGAAGCGCGAGGCGATGGGCAGCAGCATGTCGGCAAATGTCGCGAGCATGCCGCCATGGGTCACCATGCCCGGATTGCAGTGCCGTTTCTCGACGCGGAATCCCATCAGCAGATGCGTGCCATCCCATTTGCCGCAAAGGGGACCATTGGCTTCGAGAAATCCCATGGCGAGTTTGAAGGGCGCGAAGCCCGCGGGGATATCGGTCGACATGGGTAGCCTTGCGAATAGCGTTCGGCTCAGCCTCTAGCGGCCCCGCGCATTCCGCACAAGCTTGCCCCTGGCGGGGTGCCCACAAATCGTCGGGTTGTTAAGACGTATTCGCCTGGCGCCGCTTCACGCCGGAGAACGCGGCGAAAACGGCAATTGCCGACAGCAGAAACGCGATCAACACGAAAACCTGCAGCACAAGATGGTTCGCGTCGGGCGGCAAGCGGTCGGCCGTTGCAGGCAATATCTGAGTGCTGCCCGCGAACCATTTGGCATAGACTTTCTTCCAGCCGGGCGACGCGCCTTCGAAATAAGGGACCCACCAGGTCGCGACCTGGAGATAGCCCCAGAGCCCGACCAGAACCGTTGCGAGCAACGCCGGAATTCGCCCACCCCACCAAAGCCACGCGACCTGCGCCGCCACGATGCCCGCGATGATAAAATCGAGCGTCGCCTGCCCGTTGCCGCCGCGAATATTGTTCCACGGATAGAGGTCGATCCACTCCATCGCTTCGAGATAGACGCCCAGCGCGAGCAAGGCCAAAGCTGCGCGCCTGCATTGTATCAATCCGGGCCTGTCCTGCATCGCGGCGTGCAACTTCGAGTTTGGCTCACGCCAGAATATTCAAATGCGCCGCAATTGTCGTTCTCAGCGGCCAGCACCGGAATGAACCTTCTTTGCGAATGGAGCGGCGCTAGCGAGAGAACATGCAAACGCGTTCGGTCTGGCCGCTCAAAGTCAGATGACCGCAACTGAGCGGGCGGCGATGCGTGCCCGCTCATTGCTGCGCTTGACAAAATGTGCCAATTTTGGCACATACGAAGCGGATGATCGATCAAGCCAAAAAGCTCCATGCGCGATTCTATGAAACACCGGCCGGGAGCGAACCCGTCAGAGTTTGGTTGAAGGGTCTTTCGGCCAACGATCGCAGAACCGGTGGAAAAGACATCGCGAAGGTCGAATATGGCTGGCCGATCGGGATGCCCTATTGCCGGTCGATGGGCGGCGGACTGTGGGAAGTTCGAAGCGATATCAGTGACGGATGCATCGCGCGCGTTCTGTTCTGCATCGCAGGCGGTGGCATGGTCTTGCTTCATGGCTTCATCAAGAAGACACAGCAGACCCCCGCGAGAGAGTTGAATTTGGCGAAGAACCGCATGAAGGAAATCAAAAGTGGCTAAACGGAAAGCAAAGGGAAAAATCGGATCGTCGTTCGACGATTATCTCGACGAGGAGGGAATTCGTGAGGAAGTCCACGACCTCGCTCTCAAGGAGATCATCGCCGATCAGATTGCGGCGGCCATGAAGAAAGAAGGGATCACAAAATCCCGAATGGCAACGCGCATGCGGACAAGCCGGCGTCAGCTCGACCGGTTGCTCGATCCCAGGAACCGGTCGGTCACCTTGCTGACGCTGCGGCGCGCGGCGAGTGCGCTGGGGCGAACGCTGAGGGTCGAATTGAGGTAGTCCAACAGCGTGCGGCCAGGGCACGTTTCAGCCCCGAATTCCTCAACGTCCCACGCCTCCCCTCCCCGGCGCTCCCCACGCCTAACGAAATTTTATGTCGTCGCCCTTGACCTTCAATTGGGGGGGGCCTATCTACATCGCGACGGCTGGCACTCCCACTGTGTGAGTGCTGCCACTCCGTGCCCCAAAAGCCGGACCCATCCGCAAGTACCTGAAACTGCTTATATTTGTGAGGAGAATGCCCCCATGAAGTTTCGTCCGCTTGGCGACCGCGTGGTCGTCCGTCGCGTCCAGGAAGATCAGAAGACCCCCGGCGGCATCATCATCCCCGACACCGCCCAGGAGAAGCCGCAGGAAGGCGAAGTCATCGCCGTCGGCCCCGGCGCGCTCGACGAGCACGGCAAGCGCGTCGTCCCCGAAGTGAAGGCCGGCGATTTCGTGCTGTTCGGCAAATGGTCGGGCACCGAAGTGAAGGTCGATGGCGAGGAACTCCTGATCATGAAGGAGTCCGACATCATGGGCATCCTCGAAGGCCGCCCACCGCGAAGAAGAAGGCGGCGTAAAAGCCGCGAACAGGGAGTGGCCATTCGCTACTCGCCCGCCAAACAATTCCGAATTCAGGAGACACAGACATGGCAGCCAAAGACGTAAAATTCGGAGCCGACGCGCGCGAGCGGATGCTCCGCGGCGTCGACATCCTCGCCGATGCGGTGAAGGTCACGCTGGGCCCCAAGGGCCGCAACGTGGTGATCGAGAAGAGCTTCGGCGCGCCGCGCTCGACCAAGGACGGCGTGACGGTGGCCAAGGAAATCGAGCTTGACGACAAGTTCGAGAACATGGGCGCGCAGATGGTGCGCGAAGTCGCCTCGAAGACCAACGACGCGGCCGGCGACGGCACCACGACGGCGACCGTTCTGGCCCAGGCGATCGTGCGCGAAGGCGCGAAGTCGGTTGCCGCCGGCATGAACCCGATGGACCTGAAGCGCGGCATCGAGAAGGCGGTGGAAGCCGTCGTCGCCGACCTCAAGAAGCGCTCCAAGAAGGTGAAGTCCAACGACGAGATCGGCCAGGTCGGCACGATTTCGGCGAACGGCGACACGACCGTCGGCAAGATGATCGCCGAAGCGATGGCAGAAAGTCGGCAATGAAGGCGTGATCACGGTGGAAGAGGCCAAGAGCCTCGACACCGAACTGGAAGTCGTCGAAGGCATGCAGTTCGACCGCGGCTACATCTCGCCCTATTTCATCACCAACGCCGAGAAAATGGTGGCCGAACTGGAAGATCCCTACATCCTCATCCACGAGAAGAAGCTCTCCTCGCTGCAGCCGATGCTGCCGATCCTCGAAGCGGTCGTGCAGGCCGGACGTCCGCTCGTCATCATCGCCGAAGAAGTCGAAGGCGAAGCGCTTGCGACGCTCGTCGTCAACAAGCTGCGCGGCGGCCTCAAGGTTGCGGCCGTGAAAGCGCCGGGCTTCGGCGATCGCCGCAAGGCCATGCTGGAAGACATCGCCATCGTCACCGGCGGCCAGGTCATCAGCGAAGACCTCGGCATCAAGCTCGAGAACGTGAAGCTCAACATGCTGGGCACCGCCAAGAAGGTGCGCATCACGAAGGACGACACGACCATCATCGACGGCGCCGGCAAGAAGAGCGACATCCAGGCCCGCGTTGGCCAGATCAAGGCGCAGATCGAAGAGACGACGTCGGACTACGACAAGGAGAAGCTGCAGGAACGTCTGGCGAAGCTCGCCGGCGGCGTTGCCGTCATCCGCGTCGGCGGTGCGACGGAGGTCGAAGTGAAGGAGAAGAAGGATCGCGTCGATGACGCGCTCAACGCCACCAAGGCGGCGGTCGAGGAAGGCATTCTTCCCGGCGGCGGCGCGGCACTTCTCTACGCGACCAAGGCGCTCAATGGCCTGACCGGCGACAACGAAGACCAGAACGCGGGCATCGCGATCGTGCGGAAAGCAATCCAGTCGCCGATCCGCCAGATCGTCGAGAACTGCGGCGTGGAAGCTTCCATCGTCGTGGGCAAGCTGCTCGAGCAGAAGTCGACCACCTTCGGCTTCGACGCGCAGGGCGAAGCATTCTGTCGACTTCATCGAGGCCGGCATCGTCGATCCGACCAAGGTCGTGCGCATCGCGCTGCAGAATGCCGCATCGGTTGCGGCCCTTCTGATCACCACGGAAGCCATGGTTGCCGACCGTCCGAAGAAGGAAGCGGGCGGCATGCCGGGCGGCGGCGGAATGCCGGGCGGCGGCATGGGCGACATGGACTTTTGATTCGTCGCGGGCGAACCGCCCGCAACGGATCGTCCGGCGAAGTTCCGAAGGAGCGAAGACGGATCGGTCCAGCAAGCCTCAAACATACGAAAGGGCCGGAGGAAACTCCGGCCCTTTTTTTGTTTGCGTGTGCACGCAACGTTGTATTCTACTCGTCAACCACCCTTACGAAAATCTCGAAAACCCCGAACGCACGGTCCGCACGATCAATCATTTGCGTGAGCGAGCAGGATTACCGCGAGTTTCGGTGAACGAAGACGATGCGTACGAGGAAGCCGAGCGCCGCATCGCGCAAGCACGTGGCGCCCACGCGGCCATACTCGGTCTCGCAGGTTTATCTAACTTGCGGAAACTTCCTTCGTTCGCTGACTTCTCATCGCTGAATTCCCTCGATCTGAGAGGAACGCAGATTTCGGATATCACACCGCTTGCCGAGTTAACATCATTGCAGTCGTTACGTCTTGACATGACAATGGTTTGGACCTTTCGCCCCTTGCGGGGCTTGTCGAACTCATAACAGGTGCAAAGCTGTATCCTGACATCGGCGGCTTGTCGTTTCGAGGTTGTCCGGTGCAGGATGAATATCTCCGCTCGTTTGCCGAACTCAAGAACCCCGAACGCACGATCCGCACGCTCAATTATCTGCGTCAGCAACAAGGACTATCACTAGTTCCCGAGCAGGCTAGCAGCGACGACATACGAGCGCTGACTTCGGCGGAACTGGGTAGGCGCATCGTGAGTTTTGCTATTCAAGCCGAAGGAGCTATCGATAAGCTCCTTGAAGGCGAGCCTGCAGATAAGCAAACCGCGGTGAGAGAGTTGATACACCGACTGAAGGAAATGGGTCCGTCGCTAGAAGGTCAATCCCTGACTAAAGATTTCCGCGCCGAAGCCGAGGCCGTCGAGAAGATAGCAGTTCGAACGCCGTAACTAACTGCGGTGCTCAACTCTTCTCCGTCAGATACACCTCGACCGTTCCCTTCAGCTTAAAGGTCATCGGGTCGTCATGGCGATCAACGTACTTGCGCGCGACGACGCGGATCCAGTCTTCGCTGATGCAACACTCCACGACGTTTTTTCCCGGCCGTTGAAGGGGATGCCGAGCCCGCGCGGCATCGAACCGGGGTCAACACTGCTGTCCAACTCATGGACTACAACTGCGGCCCGAGCTGGTCGGCCAGCTGACGGCTCTCACCCTTATTGTCCGGCATTTCGGGAAACCTTCGGCCGCCGCCGTTCGGAATTCCGTTCCATCCGGGCCGGAACGACGGCCCGCTGGACGGCCGCGCGAGTGCCGCCAGGAACCGCCTGGCCCAATCCGTGACGGTGTTGTCCGACAGGACGCGGAACATTGCGTCGTGTCGCGCGCGTCGCTCGGCCAGCGGCATCGAGAGCGCCCGCGCGATCGTCGCGCCGACCGCTTCGGTGTCGTAGGGGTTGACCAGGAGCGCGGCATCGAGTTCCGCCGCGGCGCCGGCAAATCGCGACAGGACGAGAACGCCCGGGTCTTCCGGGTCCTGCGCCGCCACATATTCCTTGGCGACCAGATTCATGCCGTCGCGCAACGGCGTGACCAATGCAACGCGTGCGGAACGGTAAAGGCCGGCAAGCGCCGTACGGCTGTAGGTGCGATTGACGTAGCGGATCGGCGTCCAGGACACCTCCCCATAGCCGCCGTTGATGCGGCCCACGGTGGCGCCGACCTGGGGCTCCATTTCGGCATATTCCAGGATGTCCGATCGGCTCTCGCGGCGTGATCTGCAGATAGGTGACCTTGCCGTGCCATTGCGGGTTGTCGGCCAGAAATCGTTCGAATGCCTCCATGCGCGAGCGTGATGCCCTTGGAATAGTCCAGCCGGTCCACGCCGATGATCGAGAACGCCCGCCAGGCTCCTCACCGCGCGATGACGAACGACGAACTGCATGGCGCGGCGGGCCATCCGCGTGGAATTCCTGCGTCTCGATGCCCACCGGAAACGTGCGCGATCGCGACGACCTCCGGTTGCCGACATTGAAGCGTGCGCTGGTCGAAGCCGGCAGGCCGGCACTCGCCCGTCGAAATAGCGCGCACAATTCGCGGCATCGACCTCGGTCTGAAATCCGACAAGGTCGTAATGGCAAAGCGCCGGGATCAGTCGGTCATGGTTGCGGCAACGCCGTGAGGATTTCGGGCGGCGGCATGGGAATATGGAGGAAAAAACCGATCGGGTTGTCGTGGCCCCGCTCGCGCAGTGCCTTGGCCAGCGGAAGAGGTGATAATCGTGCACCCAGATCGATGTCGTCCGGCTCGATATTTGCGCGAGGTCGTCGGCGAAATGTTCGTTCACCCGCAGATAACCGGTCAGATCGCGCCGGGAGAATTCCGCCAGATCGACCCGGTAATGCAGGATCGGCCACAGCACGCGATTGGCGAAGCCGTTGTAATATTCCTGGTAATCGTCCTCGGCGAGATCGGTCACGAGTAGCGTAAGCGCCGCTTGTGCGAACGATGCGCGTCGGCACGGCGCCGCCGGCCGCGGTACCTTCCGCTCCAGCCGAACCAAACGCCCGCCGTTGCTGCTTCAGCGCCGGCCCGCAACGGCCACTTCCAGACCGCCGGCGCGCTTGCGCCGTCGCGCGACCGGGATCGCAACCCGGTTGGAAACGACGACAGAGCCGCGCCAATACCGATCCTCCCATTCCGCGACAGTCGCATTGCGGTCAAAATCAATCCCGCCATCGAATAGGTTTGCGGAAAATTGCCCCAGAGAGCCCCGGTCTCGGGATGGATGTCCTCCGACAGCAGCCCGTAGCGATTTCGGTACCTCAACGCGCCTGAACATTTCGTGAGCCTGTTCGCGACGGCCGATCTCCACCACGCATCGATCAGCCAGAATCGGCATACGATGAAAGTCGTCTCCGGCAAGCCGAATCGTCCTTCGCTGGCATATCGCATAACGTGTTTGCCGCGCAGAAGTTCCCGCTCGATCGCGTCGACGGTGCGCACGAACGCGGATCGGCGGGTTCGACCAGCCCGATGTTCGGCGAGCAGCAGTTGCTGGCATCGAGATCGTCGATCCGAACGCCGCGGTAAAGGCGCCGCGCTTGGGGTTCCAGGCCTCGCTCGGAGTCGTGGCGACAACTTGGCCGAATGCCGCCCCAATCGCGGCGCGATCCGTGAAAACCGAGATGCGCCGCGATCGCCGCCAACCGGTTGCAGCCGGCCCAGCACATTGCCGCCGAATAAGTGTGCACGCGCGTGCGGCCGCGATATTCCCAGATGCCCGCGTCGGGCTCGAAGGCCAGTTGCGCCGCCTTGTCGCCGAGCGCTTCCAGCGATGGAAACAGAGCGGCATCGCCGGGACGCGGCAACCGCCGATCAAAGAACATCGGCATCGCCGCCAGGATGACGCTGCCATAGATTCGTGCTGGTCCTGTTCGGCGGCGGCATTGCCGATGCGCACAGGCCCGTCGCCGTTGATAGCCCTTGAATTGCGTCGCGATCCGCTCGTCCATCGGCTCGGTCTGCACCACGCTGTAGACCGGCGAACTTCGTCGGCCGACCGGCGACGATGCTCAGGATGAAGGAGATGAAATCCTCCATCGTCCGCGTCGCGCCGATGCGGTTGAGGGCCTTGACGACGAAATAGGCGTCGCGAAGCCAGCAGTAGCGATAATCCCAGGTCCGCCCCGACCCCGGCGACCTCCGGTATCGATGTCGTGAGGGCGGCGACGATCCCGCCGGTCTCCTCGAAACTGCTGAGTTTGAGGGTGATGGCGGCACGGATGATGACGTCCTGCCAGTCATAGGCGATCGACAACCGCCCGCACCCAGTCCATCCAATAATCGCGGGTACGGTCGGCAAATTCCCGGCAGGTGCTCGAGAGGTCGGCGGGGAATGGTTCGTCCCCGCCCGATCACCATATGGACCGGCCGCGTGAGCACGAAAGGAGCCTCGCTATCGATGTAGGATAACGGCGCGTCGGTGGTCAGCCGTATGACCGTGGCGCCGCCGATAGCGAATGTGATTGCTGCCGACGAGCGCGAGCCACCGGCATGCCGTAACGTGGGTGGGCCGCAGTCGTATCGTGACGCGCGGCAGCCCGGCGACCGGCTCGATGACCATAGCCGGCGCTGAAATGCCGGGGCCGGGGGCGGAGGACGCTCCCACCCCGCCCTCTAAGCCCCGAACGCCGACACGTTGCTCGGGCCGGTACGCCCCCTCCTGGCTGCCTTGCAGCCGCGCTGACAGGCAGATTAGGTTGACAGGCAGTATGACAGGTCGGATCGAGATCTCGCCGCCCAGCCGGTCCGTTCTGTTCCAGCAGGTGGCGGCGCAGCTCGAAGAGCTCATCCTGGCGGGCAAGATCGAGGTCGGCCAGAAGCTGCCGCCCGAGGGCGTACTGGCGGCCCAGTTCGGCGTGAGCAGGCCAGTAATACGCGAGGCCTTGGCGCAGCTTCGCGACCGAGGCCTGACTGAGACCGTGAGCGGTAGCGGGACTTACGTCCGTCGGCCAGACGGTGACCACCTGACCGATGTGTTGGTGCGTCACTTGCGGTTCGAGACCCTCGCCCGCCCTCAGGTAATCGAAAGCCTTTACGAGGCGCGCATGGCGGTAGAGGTCATGGCTGCTCGCCTGGCCGCCGGCCGCGGCCACGAGGCCGACCTCGAGCTGATTTCGGCCCGTCTCGAGGAAATGAGGACCGCCCACCACGACCCTGCGGCCTGGATCGCGGCAGACATGGGTTTCCATCTGGCCGTGGTCGATGCGTCCCATAACGTCTTTCTCGGAGCTTTCCTGACCCCCATGACCAGGATTATCGAACAGAGCATGTCGGAAAGTTGGCGCGACCCCAAGGCGGTGCGCTCAGGCCTGGAGGCGCACGAGGCGATTTGCTCATCCATCCTCGAGCGTGACGAAGAGGCCGCCGCCCGGGCCATGTTGGCCCACCTTCAGGACTCGAAGGAGCGCCTTTCATTGGCCCTCGTGCTCCCGCGTGGCACGGTAAGGGCGGGTGACCGGGAGACAACAGAGGTGCCAGCGTGAAAATCGTCGATGTCCGCACCGTGATCGTCGATGGCGGCTGGCGCAACTGGGTCTTTGTCATGGTCGAAACCGACGAAGGCCTCACCGGGTACGGAGAATGCACGCTCGAAGGCCGTGAACTGGCGGTCGTCGGCGTCGTCCAGGACTTCCGCCGCCATCTGGTGGGCGAGGACCCGGACCATATCCGCCGGCTTTGCGCCAGCTGGCCCGCCACGGCTACTGGGAGAGCGGCCCGGTCATCAGTTCGGGGATCGGCGGGGTGGAGATGGCGCTCTGGGACGTGCTTGGCAAGAGCCTTGGGGTTGTCGGTCGCCAGCCTTCTTGGGCGGCCCGGTCCGGGAGGATACGAGGTCTATTCCAACGCCTGGTACTTCGGTGCCGAATCGAGCGAGGAGTTCGCCAAGTGCGCCCTGCGAGACGGTCGGCCTCGGGTACCGGGGACTGAAGTTCGACCCTTTCGAAGTCGCCGAGTTCACCTTGAGCGACCGGCCCTTGGCCGGTCGATCGAGCGGGTCGAGGCCGTGCGCGACGCGGTCGGGACGACATCTCCCTCATGATCGAAGGTCATGGGCGCTTCGGTGTCGAGTCCGCTCTGAGGGTGGCCAAACGGTTGGACCCGTCTGGGGGTTCGTTTCTTCGAGGAGCCCACGCCTCCGGGCGACGATGCCGCCATTGCCCAGCGTCGCCCGAGCCTCCGTCGGTCCCCATCGCGGCCGGCGAGCGCGCTTACGACCTGCGTGACTGCCAGCGCCTGATCAAGCGCCGGGGTCGTCGGTGCTCCAGCCAGATGTCATCCATCTGGGCGGGATCAGCAGGATGGTCGCCGCCGCGGAGCTTTGCGAGGCAGCGTCGGTCTCGTTTGCCCCCCACAACGCCTCCGGCCCGGTGGCGACCGCGGCCACGCTGCAGCTGGCGTCGGTCGCGCCCACGTTCTTGATGCAGGAGATGTTCGCTCCTCTCGACACGGAGTGGAAAGACCGGGTGGCCCTCCCGCCGTGCGAGATTCGTGACGGCTACGTCGCCCCGCCGAAGGGGCCCGGGCTTGGCCTCTCCTTGGACGCCGACGAAATGGCCCGTCATCCCTACGTCGTACGCGACCTGGACCTGTTCGGCTCCTCCTCTATCCTCTCCAGACCGGTCCGCGAGCATCCGGTCGGCCTGGGGGATGAGCTCAGATGACTTTGACCCTGCGCCGGCCGCCGGGCCCCTCGGGAAGCGCCGCCGCGCCCACCGCGAGCAACGCCGGCGCAACGATCTCCTTTATTATCCGCCGACTATTGGGGGTGGAGGGTGGCCGTCGTTTGTAGCGACTTAATTCGCCCTCGCTCATCGATGGACAACCGGCACCGGTGGCAGTTGATGTCCGCTGAACCGAGCTGACATGATGGCAGGTCAATTAGGTGCGGGCCCGAGCGTAGTCTCCGAGGGCGAGCCCGGGGGACAACGCGGAGGGCGCTCTCCGTGGACCGTCCGTGCCCCCCCGGTTGTCCATGCGAGGCATCACGAAGCGCTTCGGTGGCACCGTCGCACTGAGTGAAGTCGATTTCGACGTGCTTACCGGGGAAATTCACGGTCTTGTCGGTCAGAACGGTGCCGGCAAGTCGACTTTGATGAAGATCGTGGCGGGCGACTATCGCCCTGACAACGGCCGGATTTTCCTCGACGGCCGTGAGGTGGAGATCCGCGACCCGCGCCGCGGCCTTGATCTCGGAGTCGGCATCGTCTATCAGGAGCTAAGCCTCCTCTCCAACCTCACGGTGGCGGAGAACATATCGCTCGGGCGCGAAGAGACATCCCTGGCTTTAGTTGGGCGGGACGCGGAAATGCGGCTGGCCGGCAAAGCGCTTGCGTTGCTTGGCATCGACCATATCACCCCCAGCGTCCGGGTAAACCGGCTGACGGTGGCCGAGCAGCAGCTGGTCGAGATAGCCAAGACTTCTCAGCTTGGGACCACGGATCCTTGTCTTGGACGAACCTACGGCCGCGCTCTCGCTCCAGGACACGCGGCGCCTGTTTACGGCGCTGCGTCACCTGTGCGCCAGCGGCGTCGGGGTCGTGTTCGTGAGCCACCGTTATGGCGAAGTGCTGGAGATCTGCGACCGTTGCACCGTGTTGCGTAATGGCAAGGTGGTCGCCCGGGAGGAGTCGTCAGCACTCAACCTGGAACGCCTTGTCGCACTGACGCTGGGCGAGGAGGCGAAGCGGACTCATCAGGTTGGACCGCGGGCTGCGTTCCGGGGAGCAAGCACAGCCGCGCCGCCGGCCGGTCCCCCCTTCTGTCTGTTGAGCATCTTGGCGTCGGGCGAACGGTGGTCGATATTTCGTTCCAGGTCGGCACGGGGGAGGTGGTCGGGCTCTGCGGACTGCTGGGCTCGGGCCAGAGCGAGGTGGCCCGCGCCCTGTACGGTGACGCCGAGGACGTGCGGGGGACGGTAGCCCTCGATGGTAAAAGGTTCCGGCCTTCCAGCCCTCGGGCGGCGGCCAGGCGCGGGATAGCCTTCGTCACCGAGAACCGACGAGACGAGGGCATTTTCCCGGATCAGCCGGTGGTGCCGAACGTCACCGCGGCATCCCTCCACCAGAGCTGGCTGAACCGCTACATCCCGCTGCTGAACCCGCGTCGTGAACACGCCCGGGCCGGCGGTGTGCTCGAGCAGGTGAGCGTGGCGCAGCGCCCTCGAGCCGCGGAACATGCGTCTGCTCAGCGGGGGCAACCAGCAGAAGGTCGTGGTCGCCCGCTGGCTGCTCAAAGGGGCTCGGCTCCTGGTTTGCAACGAGCCGACTCGAGGCGTGGACGTGGGCGCTCGCCTCGACATTTACGACGCCCTGCGTGCATTGGCCGAGCAGGGCGTCGGGATACTCGTGGTCACCCCCGATATCGAAGAGGCGCTTTCCCTGTGCGACCGAGTGGTTGTTTGCTTTGCTGGGCAGGTCAGCGCCGAGATCGGACGCGGCCGACAGCCACGGAGGAATCGCTGTTCCTGGCCATGCAGGGTTTCCATCCGGAAGGAGAGGGCAATGGCCGAGGATGCACCCAGGCCGATTGCTGAGCCACTGCAGGCGCCATCGCCTGGACGATCGACCTCAACGGCCATGGCCATCCGGGTCGGGATTGTTTTCATCGCGCTGCTCATTTTCCTCGTTTTTGCGCTTACGGCGGGGTTTTCGCCACGCGGGGCAACCTGCGGAACATCCTCGAGCAGGTCACGGTGATCGGGATCGTCGCCATCGGCGAGACCGTGGTCATGTTGACCGGCGGCATCGACCTCTCCGTCGGTTCAGGCGTCCTGCTCAGTTCGGTCATCATGTCCAACCTGGCCATCAACCACGGTTGGCCGGCGGCGCCTCGCCATCGTCGTCGGCGTCCTTCGGCGCTCCTGTCGGGCTCGTCAATGGCGTCGTCATCACTGTCTTTAGCATCGAGCCCATCATCGTCACGCCTGGGCACCTTGCTCGCGGCCGGCGGCCTGGGCCAGATCCTGTTGAACAACAGCTGGATCACGCTGCACGGCGTGCTTCTCCGACGTCGCCACGGTGATGCCGCTCGGGATCCCCCTTATGGCCTGGGTCATGGCTGGTCCTCTACGTCATTGCCGCTGTCCTCCTGTACCGGACAACCTTCGGGCGCTGCGTCTACCTGATCGGAGGGAACCGGGCTGGCGCCCGCCTCGCCGCCTAGCCGTAAACGGCGGCTGGTTGCCGTGTACGCCTTTAGCGGGCTCGTGGCGGGGGTTGCTGGTTACCTGGATGCCGGCCAACTGGGCATAATCAGCCAAAACGACGGGACCGGGCTCCAGTTTTCAGCGATCCTCGCCGTCCTCGTGGGCGGGCTGAGCGTCAAGACAGGCGGGATCGGCCGGGTCGAAAAACTCTGGTCGGGACTCTCATCGCCGGCATGATCGCCAACTACTTCGTCCTCAAGGGCGTGGCGGAGCCCTACGAGCAGGCCGCGATCGGCTTTGTGATCCTGGTCGCCGTGTTGACGCGACCATACTGCTCCGGCGGGTCAGACCGCATGATCGGAGTACCACGGGATGCCCGAGGCGTCAGCCTGCTGGAGCGGGGTCCCTGGCCTTCGCTGGCTCGAAAGGTCGTTCTTGCTGCTGGTCATTGGCATCCTCATCCTCGTGTTTGGCGGTTGTCGCCGGGCTGGCTCAACAGCCAGACGTTCCCGTTCTTGATTGCCCAGAACGCGCCCCTCGAGGTGCTGGCCGTAGGCATGACTTTTTCGATGATCTCGGCAAACATCGACCTGTCCCCAGGCTCGATGCTCTCCCTGGCGGCGATGGTGATGGGCCTCGTAGTACGAACCGACCGGGAGCCTCTGGTGGGGGATGCTCGCTGCCCTCGGCCTGACATTGTCCGTCGGTGCGGTGTGCGGGTACCTCGTCGGGCGGCTCCAAATCAGCGCCATCATCGTCACCCTGGCTACCTACATTTGGGCCGCCGGCTTGGCCACCGGCATCAACAGTGCCAATGCCATCCCTATGAAGGGTGCTATGTTCAACTTCCTCAACCGGGGCATCGATGGTTGGACGTGGACGATCGTGGTCGTGTTCGTTTTCTTCGTCCTTGGCCACTTCCTGCTGGCATTAAACCAAGTTCGGTTATTACTCGCGGGCCATCGGGGGAACTCGGGAGTTCGCCCGGCGCAACGGCGTCCCGGTCGGCGCGGCAAGTCTTATATATCTTCCTTTTCATGGGGGTCACCATTTGGGTGGGCACCGTCCTCTCGGTGGCTCAGCTGGGAGCGGCGCAATCTTCAGCGGGGACGGGCTTCGAACTCGACGCCATCGTCGCCGTTGTCATCGGCGGCACCCGTCTCACCGGCGGCGAGGGCAGCGTACTGCGCAGCGGCCTGGGGGCTCTTCTTCTCGCCGTCCTGAGCAACGGGTTACTGGCGCTTGGGCTTTCGGACTCCTACTACGACCTGTGGGAAGGCTTGGCGCTTATCGCCGTCCTGGTCATGAGTGTGCTCGCTGCAGCACCTGGTGCGGCACCTCGAAGCTCGTGACGCCCTTAGTCCCCTATCACCTGCCCTGCCCGAGCCAGCCCTCGAGGCGGCCTGAAATATCGGCTTTCGATGACGGCACTTCCAAAGCCTTGACCGCTAGACCTAACGGATAAACAAAAAGACACACAAGGAGGAGATAGTGAAACATATTCGGGGGAAAGTGGCCGCCGTAGCCGCAGCACTGGCAACGACCGCCGGTTTGCTCGTGGGTGCCGGCGAAGCCAGCGCGGCCACACGCGTCGGCCTCCTCGTCCAGCGCCAACCGTCGACTGGATCCAGCTGGGAGCCAACAACCCCTTCTGGACGGCGGAAAACGAGGGGGCCGCGGCCGCGGCCAAGCATTATGGCTTTACTTTCAAAGCCCTTAGCGGCAACCTGTCCGAGACCACCCAGTCGACAGAGCTCGAACAGCTGGCCAACGAGCACGTGGGCTCCGTCTTGATCACCGCTCTCGACCCCGCGGCCATGGGCACGGCATTTTCTTATGCCAAAGCCACGGGGCGTGCCCGTTATCAGCCTGTACAGCACTGACAACCTGGCCTCCATGAGCTCGGGCTTCGCGGAAGCGGTCGTGGGCCACGACATGGCCGTGTACTCCGCTCAGCTGCTGAAGGAACGCTACGGTTCGGTGAAAGGTACGGTAGCCGTGCTCGGGCTCGAGCTCGGCCAGACCCTCGAAACGTACCGCATCGGGGGCTTCGTGCAGACACTGGAAACATACCCCGGTGTCCACGTGGTTTCCGTCAGCCGACCAACTCCCAGGCCTCCACAGCCCAGTCGATCATGCAGGACTGGCTGACGAAATACCCCAATCTTTCGCTGGTTTACGGTGGGAGCGACACGGTGACGGTGCCCGCCATTACCATCGCCCAGCGGAGCGCACAGGGTATGCGACGTCAGTACCCAGAGCTGGAAAACGCAACCCCAACTGCATCATCTTCACCTCCGTTGACGGTGACCCCATCGGCATTACGGCCATCGGGCAAGGGACCCTGGCCGGGACTGACCTCTACGCGCCGTACTGGGCCGGCTACCAGTTCGCCATGATGGGCTACCAACTGGCCACGCACAAAATGAGCCCGCACACTATCGTGCTCCAGGCCTTCCGGTGGACAAGACCAACGTCAGCCTGCATCAACAAGATGCAGACGGCCATGGCCGACCAGATCAACACGTTCAACTTCAACGGCACATTGGCCCAGATCGCCCAGCGCTACGGCTGCCCGACCGTAACGATCTCCGGTGGGCCGCCGCTAAAGAACCCCTTGAGCTTCTACCCGGTCTTACAAGCACCGGGCCACAGAACGAGGGTGGGCCCCTGCCCGCTCGGATGGGGCCACTCTTCGGTTGTCATGCGAGGCCCACGACAGGAGCAGTAAAAGTGGCTGATGTGCCCCGATCAGGTGGCTCCAGGCCGTGCCGGCCCACCGCCGGGGGAGGCAGGTGAGCGGAGGCTGTTCGGCCTTGTCCGTTCCGGGAGGGTATTCGACCTTGACATAGGCCGTTTCCCGGGCATGCCGCATCACCCGGCCCAACCTGGTTTCGACGTGGCGACGTACCGTTCGCCCCGAGGGGTTGCGCAACACCGCGGCGGGCTGGAAAACGGCCTCCCGCCATGGATGAGGACGATTTTGGTTTCGTGCTCGAGCTCGTCACAACGAGCATGCATATGGGGACCCACCTGGACGCCCTGTGCCACGTAACGGCGGGAGCAGACGACCACGGGTACGGCGGTTTCAAGGGGGACGAGCACGTCGGTGACAAGGGCGTGCTGTTCCGCGACGTGAGCGAGGTGCCTCCGCTCATCGCCCGGGGCGTCTTGCTTGATGTCGCTGCGGTCCTGGGCGTGGCCGAGTTGGCCCCCGGTTACGCTATCGGAGCGGAAACCCTCGAGGCAGGCCCGCGAGCGGGCCGGGGTGACGCTACGCCCAGGGGACGTCGTCCTGGTGCACACGGGTCACCTGCGGGACTGGCCCGATCACGAGTTCGGCCCGGAGCCCGGGCTCAGCCTGGAGGCGGCCCTTTGGCTGGCCGAACACGGCCCTCTGGCCGTCGGGGCCGACAATTCGGCCATCGAAGTACTCCCGTCGGTTGTCCCTGGGCGCGTCCAACCGGTCCACGTCGAGCTGATCGTCGAGCGCGGCATCTACCTGGTCGAATGGCTGGGCCTCGAAGAACTGGCGGCCGTCGGAGCCACAGCGAGTTCCTTTTCATCTGCCTGCCGCTCAAAATAACCGGAGGCACCGGGTCGCTCGTCCGGCCCGTCGCGGTCGTGTGACGCCGCCAACCCTCCGGCCGGGGGTGACGGCCGGCTGGAGCGGCCCACAGAGACGACCCCCACAGAGACGACCCGTACGGGCGACGACACTTATGGCCACACGCCGGTCGACAAGATGTTCGCCGGCGCGGATGTCTACGGGATCGGCTTCCAGCCCGAGCGGGCCGGACGCCTCCCGCTTCGTCTGGGCCGTAATCGGGGCGGGCGGGGTGGCCCAGTCGAAATGGCTCCCGGCCGTGCGCCGGCTACAAACCCTCTGGGACCCCGTGGAACTGGTTGGTATCGCCGACCCGGCCGAGGCACAGGGGCGAAAGTCGAACGCTTGTACGGCTGCCGCTGGTTCCCGGACCACGGCCGGCTCCTGGCCGACGCCAGCCCCAAGCGGTCCTGATCGCCAGCCCCGACGGGTTCCACGGCCTGCATGCTCGGGACGCGCTCGAGCACGGGGGTCGCGGCTTTCGTGGAGAAGCCGTTTTGCACCTCGCTGGTCGAAGCGCAGGAGATTTGCCGGCTGGCCCGGAAAACGGCACCGTGCTCATGGCCGTGGCCAATCTCCGCTTTGCCCCTCCGTTTCGCCGCGCCCATCGGTTGCTCGACGATCTCGAGGGGTTCCGATCAGCCGGGTTGATGCTGGGCAAGATGCACCTCGGCTACGACTACGTGGACCTTTTGGAGGACGCTACGGTCCATCTGTTCGACCTCGCCCGTTTCTTCATGGGCGACGTGACCGACCGTGAGGCCCATGGCTGGGGCGAGTGGAAGGCCGGCACCCGTACCCGTTCCGGCAGGCGGCCATCACGCTCGACGTTCGCATCGGGCTCGATCGCCCAGCTCTCCACCAGCTCGAGCGCACTCAGCTTGAAGCCATGGCTCCGGGTCGAGGTCCACGGCGAGGCCTCCTGGCTAGCGGTGGATGACGTCTTCGAGCTCGCACTTCACGACAGCGAGACCGGGCCGACAAAGTGTGGAGGCCAGTGCTGGCCAATACGCTCCTGTTCGACGAGGAGTTCGGGGGCTACTGCCCCAGCTCGAGCATTTCCTTCAAGTGGTCCGGGGAGAGGAGGACCCGTTCCATAAGCGGGCCCGACGGCTACAGGGCGATCGAGCTGATATCCGCCACCCACCTGGCTATTGCGAACTCCGCCCCCGTCAGGCTGCCGCTCGACCCGGACGTGCCGACCTCGAGTCGGCCACCATCCGCTCCAGATAGTGAGACCGTCCGTCGCCGTTTAAGGGCCTTGGGAGGGACCATTGCGGCTGTCAGAAATCCGGGAGATCGTCCAGCTCAGACCGATAGAGGGGGACCCCACTACTCGACGTTTGGCTGCCTGCCTTAATGTCGACGATGTACGCCTGATGGCCAAACGGCAGGCTGCCGCGGGCCGTGTTCGACTATGTCGACGGCGGTGCCGATGAGGAAATCACCCAGCGCGAAAACCGGGCCGCGTTCCAGACATGGCGTTTTTCGCCCCTTGCACTGAAGGACGTGGGCGATGCCCGACATAACGCGGGCCTTTTCGGCCGTCGGTATGACGCTCCCCTGGGCTTGTGCCCAACCGGTTACACCCGCATGATGCACCCCCTCGGGGAGGTGGCGGTGGCGCGAGCTGCTGGCAACCGCCCGCCATCTTCCCTACGCCCTTCCATGGCCGGGCACCACTTCGATCGAGGACCTGGCCTCGGCCGGGCACGAGGATTTATGGTTCCAAATCTTTGTTCTTCGCGACCGGGGCCTGACCCGCAGCTTTAGTCGAGCGGGCCGAACTCAGCGGGTACCGCGTGCTGGAGGTGACCGTCGACACCGGTCAGCGGAAGCGTGAGCGCGACGTCCGCAACGGCTTGACCGTGCCACCCAGTCTTCGCGCCCGAACCCTCTTTGACCTCGCCCTCCACGTCGGCTACTGGTCCAAGATGCTCCGGGCCCGGCCCTCCGTTTCGCCAACCTGGGCCAGCCCCAGCGGGACAAGACAAAGTAAGCCCGTCAACATGGCGAACCTGTTCGACCCCGGCGTGACCTGGGACGACATCGCCGAAGTCGCACCTGGTGGCACGGGCCATCTTGCTCAAGGGCCGTTGGCCCGCCGATGCCAAGCGCGCCGTGGCCCTGGGCGTCGACGGCCTCCACTTGTCCAACCACGGTGGCCGTCAATTGGACCGCACCTTACCACCGCCGAACTGGTCCGGCCGGTGCGTGATGCGCTAGGTGACGACGCCGCCATAGTGGTCGACTCCGGGATCCGCCATGGTGCCGACGTTGCTGTCGCTGTGGCCTTAGGTGCGGACCTGTGCGCCGTCGGCCGCCCCTACCTTTACGGGCTAGCGGCAGCCGGCGAACGGGGCGTCGGTCGAGTGCTTGACCTGTTCATCGACCAGTTGCAGCGCACGATGCAACTCGCCGGAGTGGCCTCTATCGGTGAATTGCGAACAAGAGGCGCCGAGCTTTTGAGCCGGCCATCTGCGGCCTATGAATGAGCCAGGGACACGGCACCGCACCTACTGACAGCGTCAAATGTTGTCGCCAAATCAACACAGTAGCAACTGGGTTGCGGACGAGGTCAGAGACCATAATCAGCGCTTCGAGGCAACGGCGGAGCGTCAATAGCCGGCATTGCCGTACCAACACAGCAAAAGAAGGGTGGCGTCGTCGCGCAGCTTGCCGCCGTTGAAACCGAGGATAGCGGTGACCAACCGCCGCAGGATCTCCTTGGGTGTTTGACCCGAAGCCGATTCCTTTTCCCACATCTCCGTGAGCCGCTCAACCCCGAACGGATCACCCATGGGCGAACGCCCTTCGACCATCCCGTCGGTGAAGAACAACACACTATCCCCCGGTTCGAGGGCCTCATCGGCGACTTGCACACAAGGGCCACCCAACCCGAACGGCAGGGACGGCTCGCACTGAAGCTCACGGACAACACGGTTCCTGCGCATCTTGGGCGGCGATTGGTT
>CAVXCU010000004.1:0-1154638 GCA_963760345.1 uncultured Alphaproteobacteria bacterium | reverse complement strand
CCGCAAGCATCATCTATTTCGGCAAACCGGTCGCAGCACTGAGCTCTGCCGGAGGCCCTCACGCTTGCGGTCATTCCGCAGGACCCCGCGAGCCGCTTGCAGACGGCGCGCAACGCGTCCGGCATCATCACGGGGCGGCTCACGATGGCGCGTGACCGGCTCTATGCGCGCTGGCTGGGCGCCCATCCCGACGATGCGTCGCTCAAGCCGCTTTTCGCGCTGCCGATGACGATACGGCCGTTGTCGGCCTTGCCGTTCGAGGCGCCGCATGCGGTGGAACAGGTGCTGGAAGAACAGCGTGTCGCCGGCGGCGGCGAGCGCGCGCGGATGTCACCACCACGCTCGATCTCGATCTCCAGTATATTCTGGAACGGCAGATCGACCTCTATGTCGCGCGCAACGGCGCCAGCGGCATTCGCAATGCCTCGGCGATTCTCGTCGACACTCGCGACATGGGCGTGAAGGCGCTGGTCGGCTCGGCGAACTATTTCGACCGCACGCTCCTGGGACAGGTGAACGGCACATTGGCGCGCCGCTCGCCCGGCTCGACGCTGAAGCCGTTCATCTACGCGCTGGGGTTCGACCAGGGCATCCTGCATCCGCAGACGGTGTTGCGCGACGTACCCACGTCGTTCGGACCCTATACGCCGGAGAATTTCGACGGGCGGTTTCTGGGCCCGATCACGGCAACGGACGCGCTCAACCGCAGCCGCAACATTCCTGCCGTCTGGGTCGCGTCGCAGCTGCATTCGCCCGATCTGTACCAATTTCTGCAGGGAGCGGGAATCGGGCATCTGGCGAGCGAACAGCATTACGGCCTGGCGCTGGTGCTCGGCGGCGGCGAAGTCAGCATGCAGGAGCTTGCCGGCCTCTATGCGATGCTCGCCAATCGCGGCCTGCTGAAGCCGTTGCGGTTGCGCGAAGGCGACGCGCAGGGGGCCGGCACGCGGCTCCTGAGTGCCGAAGCGAGCTTCATGGTGATGGACATGCTGCGCCAGCATGTCCGCCCGGATGAAACCTCCGGCGCGCAACCCGTGCATGCGCCGATATACTGGAAGACCGGCACGTCCTGGGCGTTTCGCGATGCGTGGACGGCCGGAATTTCGGGCCCTATGTGCTGGTCGTGTGGGTCGGCAATTTCGACGGCTCGGGTAACCAGGCCTTTGTCGGCGTCGATGCTGCGGCCCCGCTTTTTTTCCAGATCGTGGACGGGGTTGAGGCAGAACGGCCCGGGCTTGGCGAGCCGGCCCGGGACATGCCGGCCAACCTCAAGCGCGTGGAGATTTGTCTGGCGAGCGGCGAGCTCCCCAATCGCTGGTGTCCGCAAAAGGGCATGACATGGTTCATCCCCGGCAAATCGCCGATCCATGTGAGCAATGTGCACCGGCCCGTGACGATCGACGACGCCACCGGTCTGCCGGCATGCCCGCCCTATGAGGGCAAGCGCGTTCATCAGGAAGTTTACGAGTTCTGGCCCTCCGACCTTCAGCAGGTTTTCGTGCAGGCGGGAATCCCGCGCCGCAAGCCGCCGCAAAATCCCCATTGCGCGAATGCCGGCGAGCCGGAGGGCGATGCGCCGCGGATCACGTCGCCCTTGCGCGGCAGCGCTTACGCCATGCGGCTGACGGAACTCGACCGCAAACGCATCGCCTTCAGCGCCACCGCCGACGCGGATGCGCACGCCCTCTACTGGTTCGTCGACGATGCGTATGTCGGGCGCAGCGCGCCCGGCGAACCGCTGTTCTGGCAACCGGCGGCGGCGGGCAGCTATCGCGTGCGCGCCGTGGACGATCGCGGCCGCAGCGACGAGCGGCCGCTCGACGTCAGCCTCATCGAGTAGCGCGTGGCCGGAGGTTCGAGCCTGCCGGTGTCATACGCGTTGCGCAAATCCGAGACCGCGGGCGGTCATGATCCCGTAGGCCACGATCCAGAGATAGCAAACGGCCGGAACCAGCAATGCGGTCGCGAGGCCGAGCCGGTCCGCCACGGCGCCGGTTATCAGAGGCACGATGGCGCCGCCGACGATCGCCATGCAAAGAAGCCCCGATCCATTTGGCGTTTCGGATCCGAGCCGTTCGGTCGCCAGCGCGAAAATGGTGGGAAACATGATCGAGTTGAAAAGGCCCACCGCGATCAGCGAATAGGCGGCGACGGGCCCCACCGTGAAGCTAGAGGTCGTCGCCAGCGCCGCCGTGACGATCGCGCACGCCGCCAGCACGTATCCCGGCGACAGGCGCTGCAGGACATAGGAACCGACGAAACGTCCGATCATCGCGCCGCCCCAATAGAGGCTCACCATTTGTCCGGCGCGGTACGCAACCAGGTGCAGCACGGAACCCTGCATCAGATAATTCGCCAGGTAGCTGCCGATCGAAACTTCGGCACCGACATAGACGAAGATTGCGATGGCGCCCAACGCGACGCGCGGACGGCGGAGCAATGCCGCCATGGCCTTCAATTCGGCGGCCTCGGGGACGACTTGCGGAGCGGCTTTGTTCCGCATTAGCCAGAAGGCGATTGCGAGCGCGGTGAGCACCACGGCGATCATGAGAAAGGGAAACTGGATGGCGTGCGCCTGAGTACGCCGCAATGCCGAAAGAGCGGCTGGCGCCACGCCGACGGTATTGATAATGACGTTGCCGCTCAGGATTGTCGCGGCGCCGATCAGCGGTCCGACCGTCGTTGCCAGGGAATTGAACGCCTGCGCCAGCGTCAGGCGACTGTGCGACGTTGCCTCGGCCCCGAGCCGTTCGATGAACGGATTGGCCGTCACCTGAAGCATGGTGATGCCCGCCGCCATCACGAACAGCGCCAGAAGAAATGGCGGAAATGTTCCCAGCGCGGCAGCGGGCGCAAAAAGCAGGCAGCCCGAGATTGTCACGGTGAGACCGAGCACCGCGCCGCGCATATAGCCGATCCGGGACAGGACGAACGCCGCCGGAAGCGAGAAAAGGAAATAGGCGAAGAAGAAATAGAATTGCGTCAGCGTCACTTCCGCATAGTCGAGTGAAAACAATCCCTTCATCTTCGGGACGAGCGAGTCGATGAGAACCGTCGCAAACCCCCAGGCGAAAAACAGGAAAACGACCATTGCTACCAGCAGGTAGTTTTGCGGCGGAGCGTCGGCACCGGATACCGTTGCCCCGTGCGTCGACGGCTTCGGCGTGTCATTTTCCATGTTCGAGTTCCAGACTGGCGATGGCTGCGCCCATAAAGGTTGCGTTGCTGTCGAGAATGATCTGCGTGGGGATCGCCTGCACGAAGGGCGACAGTCTCCCCTTATCTTCGAACCGGGCGCGAAAATCGCTCGCGGCCAGAATGTCTTTTATCTTCTGCGCGATTCCGCCGGCAATGAAGACGCCGCCGCGCGCGCCATGGGCCAGCGCGATATCGCCGGCCACCGCACCGTAGACGCCGCAAAAGAGATCGACCGCGGCGGCGGAAATCGGCTCGCCCGCGCGGGCGCCGTCGACGATGGCGCTGGCTTCCGTCGGTGCGGATTTGCTTCCCGCGATTTCGTGCAGCGCCGCAAAGACATTCTCCAGCCCCGGGCCGGACAGGATGCGCTCGACCGACGCCCGGCCGAACCGGCGGGCGAGAATGCGCAGCACGGCGATTTCATTGTCGTTGCCCGGCGCGAATCCCATATGGCCGCCTTCGGTGGCAACCGGAACGCTGCGGCCGCGATAGCGCGCCAGGCACGACACGCCGAATCCCGTACCCGCACCCAGAATCGAAATCGGCTGGTCCGGCAGGCCCCGAATGTCGGGCCCGATCTTTTGCAATTCGTCCGGCCGCATCTGCGACGCGGCGAACGCCAGCGCCGCAAAGTCGTTGACGAGGAGCGCATGCCGAAAGCCGAACCGGGTGAGTTCGGCCTGCGACAATTGCCAGTGCCGGTTCGTCAGCGTGACGCTGCCGTCGGTGACGGGTCCCGCGACCGCAATGGACGCCGTATGGGGAATTTCGGTTTGGCCGATCTTGTCCAGGTAGCCGCGCAACACATCGTCGAATTTCGGCGCTTCGGTCTCGACGTCCGAATGGATGACTGATTGTCCATTGCGGGCCGGCGCGCTCGGCAATCGCGAAGCGGGCGTGCGTGCCGCCGATGTCGCCGACGAGAATCCGGGTGTCGTTCACGGCTTGATCTTGAGGCTTGAGAGTTTCACATGCGCCACGGCGCTCGCCTGCGCGGATGATTCGCCCACGGCCACCGCATAGTCGCCTTCGGCAATGTTCCAGCCGCCCTTGTCGAAGCCGGCAATGAGGCGCGGATCGGCCGCGATCGAAACGCGCCGCGTTTCTCCGGGTTTGAGATCGACCTTCGACCAGCCGGCGAGCCGCATGACGGCATGCCCGCCCGTGGCCGGCGGCGTGACATAGACCTGCACGGTTTCGGCGCCTTCGCGGGCGCCCTCGTTGGAGACGTCGACATTGGCAGTGATGGTATTGCCGCCCTGCACCGCGAGGTTCTTCATTGCAAATTTGGTGTAGGAAAGTCCGAATCCGAACGGAAACAGCGGCGTCAGCGCGCGGCTGTCGAACCACTTGTAGCCGACATTCGGCCCTTCCGAATAATCGACGTCGAATGCCGCGAACGGATGATCGAGCCCCGGCAGGACCGGGCGGGGCAACTGGTTTTCGTCGCGCGGGAAGGTGATCGGCAACCGCCCCGACGGATTCACGTCGCCGAACAACACGCGCGTGACCGCGGCGCTTCCGCCATTGCCGGCGTACCAGGCCTCGAGCACCGCGGCGACGCCGTTCAGCCACGGCATCCGGACGGGACCTCCCGTTTCGAGGACCACAATGGTGTGCGGATTGGCGGCGGCGACGGCATCGATCAGCGCGTCCTGCTTGCCCGGGAGCGAGAGATTCGCCACGTCGTTGCCTTCCGTCATCCATTGCTTGGCGAACACGATGGCGATTTCGGCGCCATGCGCGACCGTCGCCGCGTGGGCGGCATCTTCGCCGTCGTCAAACACAACGGAGCCGTGTCCGAGCCGTTCCTGGATGGCGGCGAGCGGCGAGGGCGGATCGAACACGAAATGATCCGTCGGCATCACCTGCGCGCCGCCGGGCAGCACCATCACCGCGCCGCCCACCATATAATCCTTCGAACGGTCGTAGCCGACGGGGAGAACCTGGGACGAGCCGCCGCCGGACAGCATGCCGACATCGGTATGCCTGCCGATGATCGCGAGGTGCTGCAAGGTCGGGGCGAGGGGAAGAATGCCCCCATCGTTCTTGAGCAGCACGATCCCTTCTTCCGACGCGTGTTGCGCCACCGGGATGTTGGTGGGGAATCCGGTTTTTTCCTTCACCGCGGGATAGTCGAACAGGCCTTTCGCAAACATGCTGCGCAGGATGCGATGAACCATGTCATCCAGCCGGGCGACGGGAACGGCGTTGCTCTGCACCGCCTTTTGCAGCGGCACGTCGAAATAGGCTGCGTTGTCGAAGCCGGAGGCGGATTCCTGATCGAGACCCGCATTGGCCGCGGGGGCCGTGCTGTGCACCGCGCCCCAATCCGAAAGCACCCAGCCGGGATATTTCCAGTCGCGCTTCAGCACGTCGTTGAGCAGAAATCCGTTCTCGCAGGCATAGGTGCCGTTCACCTTCTCATAAGCGCACATGACGGCGCCCGGATCGCCGTGCTCGATCGCGATTTCGAAGGCGAGCAGATCGGATTCGCGCGCCGACGGCTCGTCGATGATGGCGCTCAGCGTGAAGCGCCCGCTCTCCTGGTCGTTCAGCGCATAATGCTTGACGGTCGTGACGACGTGATCGCTCTGGATCCCATGTGCTTCTTCGCCGGCCATGGTTCCTGCGAGAAGCGGGTCTTCGCCGGCATATTCGAAGGTGCGCCCGCCGCGCGGGTCGCGCGCGAGATTGAGCGCGCCGTCCAGCACCACATTGAAGCCGCGGGCCCGCGCTTCGGCGCCGATGGCGGCGCCCACGGCATAAGCCACATCCGGATTCCAGCTGGCCGCCGTCGACAGCCCGGAGGGAAACGCCGTCGCGACGTCGCCGGGGCGCAGCTCCGCCGAATTGGCGATGCCAAGGCCCGCATCCGTCTCGATGAGCGCGGGAATGCCGAGCCGTGCGATGCCGGGCACGAAGCCGGCGGTGCCCGCGAGCAATGAACGATATTTCTCGGGCGCGGGCTTCGACCAGGGAAAGCTGATATTGGCGCCGTAGAATCCCTGAACTATCTGGAGCTTTTCGTCGAGCGTCATTTGCGCCAGGACGAGGTTCGCGCGCGCATCCGGCGCCAGGCTGGCGTTCATCCACGGTGTGGAGACCGCTGCGAGCGCGGGCGCCGGTTGCGCCAAAGCCGGCGCCGGGGCGGCAGCCAGCAATGCCAAAGAAAGTGAAATCCGGACAAGCAAGGCCATGGCCCCCACCGCAAACGCCCCTGCTTCCTATATCAGGTTCCATTCCGAAAACAGCCTCGCGCGAGGCCCGCTTCCCGTGCATGATCCGTTGCGGAGGAACAGCCATGTCCACCCATGTCGGCGAGCGCCTCGAAACGGGCGGCGGGATGCTCGGACCGCGCACCATCAGCGTCGATCCGATCACGCCCGTCATCGGCGCGGAGATCGGCGGCGTCGATCTCGCGAAGCCCCCTATGCCGGAACAGTTCGCCGAAATTCGCGCGGCCTTCAACGCCTATCATGTTCTGGTCTTCCGCGATCAGCATCTGGAGCCCGAAGACCACAAGCGGTTCGGCCGCATGTTCGGCCGGCTGCACGTCCATCCCTATCATGCGAAAAACCTGGCGCCGGAGCACGGCAAATCGGGGCCGGCGCCGGACCCGGAAATCCTCGTGGTGAAGGCGGACCAGAATTCGCGCCACGTCGCGGGCGAAGAATGGCACACCGACGTCACCTGCGACGCCGAACCGCCGATTGGCTCGATGCTCTACATCACAAGGACGCCGGAAACCGGCGGCGGCGACACCTGTTTCATCAGCACGATCCGCGCCTATGAGACGCTGTCGCCCGCGATGCAGGATATCGCCAGGGGGCTCACCGCCACCCATGACGGCGCCAAGCTCTATACCGCGGGCTACGGCGCCGGCGTGCCCGAGGGCGGCTGGCCCAAAGCGACGCATCCCGTCGTGATCCGCCATCCGGAAAACGGCAAGCTGGCGCTGTTCGTCAATCGCGGTTTCACCACCCGGATCAACGAATTCTCGCAAAGCGAAAGCGATGCGTTTCTCGAAATGCTGTGGCGGCATATCGAGAGCCATGTGGAGTTCCAGTGCCGCGTGCGCTGGTATCCCAACACGCTGACCTTCTGGGACAACCGCGTGACGCAGCACCACTCGGTGTGGGATTACTATCCGCATTCGCGCTACGGTCAGCGCGTTTCCATTGTCGGCGAACGCCCGCGGCTCTGGTGAGACACGCGCGCCACGATGGATAAAGCCGAACCGGCCGGCCCTTTCGCATTCGACAACAGCTATGCGCGGCTGCCGGATCGGTTCTTTGCGCGGCTTCCGCCCACGCCGGTCTCAGCGCCGCGCCTGATCCGGTTGAACGAACAGCTCGCCCGCCATCTGGGGCTCGATCCGGAAAAACTTGCCGCACCGGAGGGCGTGGAAATCCTGGCTGGCAATCGCATCGCGCAAGGCAGCGAACCGCTTGCCATGGCCTATGCCGGCCATCAATTCGGGAATTTCGTGCCGCAACTGGGCGACGGGCGCGCCATTCTGCTGGGCGAGATCGTGGATCGCGACGGCGTGCGCCGCGATATCCAGCTCAAAGGCTCGGGCCCAACGCCGTTTTCGCGGCGCGGCGATGGGCGCGCGGCGCTGGGGCCGGTCCTGCGCGAATATATCCTCAGCGAGGCGATGGCGGCGCTCGGGATTCCGACGACGCGCGCGCTCGCGGCCGTGGCAACCGGCGAGCCGGTTTGGCGCGAGACGGCATTGCCCGGCGCCGTGCTCACCCGCGTCGCAGCGAGCCACATCCGCATCGGCACCTTCGAATATTTTTCGGCGCAGGGAGATGAAGACGCGATCCGCCTGCTCGCCGATTATGTCATCGCGCGGCACTATCCCGAAGCGGCCGGCGCCGCGAACCGCTATCGCGCGCTCCTCGATCTGGTGATTGCGCGCCAGGCGGAGCTCGTGTCGCGCTGGCTGCTCGTCGGCTTCATTCACGGCGTCATGAACACCGACAACATGACGATTTCGGGAGAGACCATCGACTACGGCCCTTGCGCGTTCATGGACGCCTATCATCCGGCGACGGTGTTCAGTTCGATCGACAGCGCGGGGCGCTACGCCTATGGCAACCAGCCGCGCATCGCCCAATGGAATCTCGCCCGTTTCGCGGAGACGCTTCTGCCGCTGCTGGCGGCAAACGAGGGCGACGCGATCAAGGAAGCGGAAGAGGCCATCGGCGCGTTTGCAAGCCGGTTCCAGCAGGTCTATGGCGCGGGTCTCCGCCGCAAGCTGGGCCTTTTCGAGGAGCAGCCGGACGATCTGTCCCTGGCGCAGGATTTGCTGGATCGCATGGCGCGCAACGGCGCCGACTTCACATTGACGTTCCGCCGTCTCGGCAATGCAGCCGCGGACTCCAGCAGCGATGAGACTGTGCGCGGCCTGTTCGTCGACCCCACCGCCTTCGACGATTGGGCGGCGCGATGGCGGCACCGACTCGCGGAAGAAGGCGGAGATGAGAATGCGCGTCGAGCGGCGATGCGCGCCGTCAACCCCGCATTCATCCCGCGCAATCATCTGGTCGAGGAGGCAATCGCAGCGGCCGTGAGCGGCGGCGATTTCTCGCCATTCGAAAACCTGCTGACGGTGCTTTCGCGTCCTTTCGAGGACCAGCCGGAATTTGCCCGCTACGCCGATCCACCGCGGGAAGACCAGATCGTCCGCCAGACATTTTGCGGCACGTGACGCGATAATACCAACGGTCTTTGTTGGCGATTCCCCCACCCGGCCCGCGCGCTGTGTCTGGCACCCGTCGCTCTCCAGGCTCGCCGGCCTCCCCGCAAGGGGAATGTTATACTTCGCAAACCCAACGGCTAGAGGTAGCTTCTGGCTATGATTGCCGCTACGGCTTCAGGCCATTCGTCGAGGCTCTTTCGTCAAACAACTGATTAGCACCTTCAAAGATTGTTTTCGTCACATTGGCTGCGCAAAAGGTGTCCATCCACGAATAGACGGTATCGCTGTCGGATTCGCCTCTTTTCCAGAACGCGGCTCTGCGCGCGAAAGATAGGCCGTCCAAATAACCAACTATCAATTGCTCTAGCAGTTGAGACTCGTGAATGTTTCTTTGTGCTATCCAGAAACCGCAACCAATCTGCCCCTTCAAAACGAATTCTGGACCGTCAGCCATTGCGGGCATCGTTGATAAAACTAGCGCGCCAAATGCAACGGCTAGTCTGCTTCTCATGCTATTTGTTTCCCTTGGTCCACTTCGCCTTCGCGAGCTTCGCAGCACCGTAGCTGTGAGCATCGCGAAGAACGAAGCCGTCGGATAGGCGGAGTCGCCAACAGAGGCCGCTGTATAACTCATCCGTCTTCAATCGGAAATATCTTCCAGCGCGCGGTTTCGTGTGCGGGGGCCGAGGGCGCCGATCGCGAGCATGACCATCGCCATGCTGGCGGCGATCAGGGCAAACACGCCGCCGACGCCGAAGCGGCCCAGGAAGAACGCGATGACGAACGAATTCAGCACTGCCGACAGCCGGCTCCAGGAATAGACGAAGCCCACGGCGGCGGCGCGGATGCGCGTGGGGTAGAGCTCCGCCTGATAGGCGTGAAACGAAAACGACATCACATTGTTCGAAAGCGTGAGCAGCGCGCCGCAGGCGATGAGGGGAATCGCCGTGCGCATCTGCGCGAACAGGAGACCGGATGCGGCGACCCCGAACGCGCCCGCCACGATCAGCCATTTGCGCTCGATCCGGTCGGTGAACGGCGCCGCGAGGAGCGGCCCGAAGGGTGCGGCGATGGCGATGGCGAAGGTATAGCCGAGGCTCGTCGTGACCTCGATGCCCTGATGGATGAGGAATGTGGGCACCCAGTTCGAGAAGCCGTAGAACCCCACGGTCTGAAACAAATTGAAGACGATCAGCATGATCGTGCGCGCGAGATAGGGCGCCCGCCACATCTCCACGAAGCTGCCGCGTTCGGCCGCCTCTGCGGACTGCGGCACCGGTGTGATCGTGGCACCGGGCTGGATCGCGGCTTCGCTCTCGAACTGCGCGATGATCTTTTCGGCTTCGGCCAGGCGCTCGCGTTCTGCCAGCCAGCGCGGGCTTTCGGGGACGTGGCGCCGGATCCACCACACGACAGCCGCGCCCGCCGAACCGATCAGCACCACCCAGCGCCAGCCGTCGAAGCCAAACGGCGCCAGCGGCACCAACCGCCAGGCCAGCAATGCGACCAGCGGAATGGCGGTGAACTGCACGACCTGATTGACCGCAAACGCGCGTCCGCGCACCCGAGCCGGCACCAGCTCGGCGATATAGGCGTCGATCGTCACCAGCTCGACGCCGATGCCGACACCCGCAATGAACCGCCAGACATCGAGGCTGAGCGCATCGTGCTGGAACGCCATGATGGCGGAGGCCGCGATATACCAGAGAAGCGAGGCCGTGAAGATCGTGCGCCGTCCGAAGCGGTCGGCCACGAAGCCGAACAGCGCCGTTCCCACGAAGAGGCCGGCGAACCGCGAGGCGACGAAGGCCGCCACGCCGTGCGTGTCGAACAGGTTCGGCGTGGTCGAGACGAGGATGTGGCTGCGCACGAGCCCCGGCGCGACATAGCCCGACAGGAACATGTCGTAGAATTCGAAGAAACCGCCCAGCGACAACAGCACGACCCGCGTCCATGTCGCCCGCGTCACCGGCAAACGTTCGAGGCGGTCGCCGATGGCGCGCGCGTCCGCTGCGCTCATTCCCTGGGGCTCAGCGTGACGGTCCGCTCGCCCGCGCCGTCGGCGACGAGTGTGAGGATGCCGCCGCCGTTCGAGACGATCCTGCAGCCGGGTGCGTCGATCTTCGCGCCGTGGGGATAATGAATTTGCGGCACGAAGATTTCCGTCGGCGCGGCGATTCCGGGATCGGCATCGAATGTGAGCCGGAATATCTTGCGAAGGGAATCGAACGCCATCGCTTTCGGCTCGCCCTGGATGCGGCGCGCATAGGGCCGCGAAAAGCCTTCGACGGTACGCCCGCCCGAATTGGCGTCATTGTCGCCGGTATCCTGGTCGCGCGAGAAGATCGAAAGATCTTCCTGGTTCCAATTGTCGCCGCTTGCGGCATCGTTGCGGTTTGACGCCGTGTAATTCCATTGCGTGGAGGAGAGGAACAGCCGGTCCATCGCGTCATACATGAGCCCCTGCGCCAGCACCTGCGAAGCCCACGGCGCGCCCGAGCGGTCGCCGCGCGACCAGGCCGCATAGGCGGCGCCTTCGTCGAGATCGAAGGGAATGCCGAATTCGCCGATCAATGTCGGCGCGCCATGGGGACTGAGCGTTTCGGCCGCGCGGGCGATGTGCGCGAGTTGCGACGTGAAGCGCGCGGCAACCGCGGCCCGACCGCTCGCGGCATCGGGCGCCTCGCGCAATTCGCGCGGACGGAAGCGTTTCGAACCCAGTGTGGCGAGATCGTACCAATGGCTCGCATTCACCGTTCGCTCCGGCATGCCGGCCGGAAAGCCCTCGCCCGCAAAGGCGCGATAGGGCTCGACTTCGGCAAAGATCAGCCAGTCCGCGCGATCGCCGCGGACGGCGTCTGCCACGCGGTGAAAGAAGGGCAGCATGTAGTCGCGTTCCAGATGGAGCTCGCGTCCGTCGCGGTGGGTGAAGAAGCGTTCGTCCCGCGCGCCGCCCGACATGTCGTAAGCGCCCGCGTGCTCGAACGGACATTCCGCGCCCGCCCGCCAGATCGCGACGCCACCGGGATTGAGCGTGATCTCCTTCGTCTCGCGCGGCATGGGCGCGCCCCGTTCCCGAACCAGAAACGGCACGGACCTGGGAACGCCGCGCGCAATCAAAATCGCATCGAGCGGGCTCAGGATGGCGCCCGCCCGCACCGGCTCGGGATGCTCCGGCGTCTGCTCGGTGTGCCGGCGCGACAAGGGCCGCCCGATGAATCCCGAGCCGGGTTCGTTGAGCGTGTCGAAGCCCAGCACATGCGGCTGGTCCTTCACCCGCGCCGCCACCGCGCGCATCGCGCCCAGATAGTGATCCTGCAGGAAATCCTGGACGTTGCGGCCGTCGATGACGAGGCCGGGGGTCATGTCGCGTCCGGCGAAAAACAGGGTCCACATGATGGCGGTCGCCGGCAGGGTCGAGTTCGACGTCCAGCTCATCTGCGGATAGCGCTCTTCCTGGCGGCCGCCGCGCGCATAATCGTATTTGTATTGCATGACATGCGTGGCGCCGGCCGCATGGAACTTCGTGAAATCGAGCCCGACCGCCTCGAACGTCCAGCCCGGCGCGCCGTCGCCGCCCGACATGCGGCTCCAGACGTCCTGGTGGAAATCGACGAACACGTGGAGGCCGAAATCGCCGGCGCGCCGCGAGATTGCGGCGAAATAATCGAGATAGGCTTCGTCGAGGATGCCGGGGCCGGCATGCTCGACCGCTTCCCAGGTGGTGAGAAGCCGGAGGCAATTAAAGCCCCAATGTTTCAGGCGGGCGAAATGGTCGTCGGCCTCGGCGAGCGGGAAGGGCCGTCCGATGAAGGAGATGTCGCGATGATTGCCGAAATCGGAAGGCCGGTTCGTGCCGCCGTCGGGATAGGGCACTTTGCAGTCGCCGCCCAGATTGACGCCGCGCAGGATGACCCGGCGGCCGTCCGGATCGACAAACCACCGCCCGCTGATATCGAGTTTATCCAAGGCCATCCCCAAGCGATGTTATAAGAGACTATGCGCCGCGCGCTTCGGCGATTGTCGCGTCGACCAGAACGTCCAGCGTATCGAAGACGGGGCGCGAAATCCCGGCCGGTGCGCCGAGCACCGAAAGCTCAGTGCAGGCGATCAGGAATGCGTCCGCGTGCGCCTCTTCCAATTCCTTCGCCACGTGCGCATAGGCCGTGCGATGCGCGGCGCCCGCGTTGCCGGCCTTGACGGCGCGGATCACCTCGAGCAGGCGGTCTTCGCTGTCCGTGACCGGAAACAGCGGCTCGAATCCCGACCGGCGCAGCCGCGCCTCGAACAGGCCCATCAGTTTCACGGCCGGCGACGCCAGCATCCCGATCCGGCGCGGACGCGGCGCGATGGCCGCGAGCCGGGCGATCGAAAGCGCCACCATGTCGAGCACGGGGATCGCGACGGCCTCTGCGATGGCGGGCAGGTAGTAATGTGCGGTGTTGCAGGGCATGACGAGAAAATCCGCGCCGGCGCGTTCGAGGCCCTGCGCCATCTTCTTCAGCACAGGCGTGGGATCTTCGCCGCGGCGCTCGATCAGCGCCGCGATGCGCGAGGGGATTTTGGGATTGTTGTCGGCGATGACGTGGATGTGGTCCGCATCGTCGCGCGCGGGCGTCGCGGCCACCACGCGGCGCATGAATTCGACGGTCGCCTCCGGCCCCATGCCGCCAATGACGCCGACCACTTTCTCGGAAGCTGCCATGTTACGTGTCCCGCCGATCGCTCATTCGGCGTAGCCGGGCAGCCCGAACGCATCGGGATAGCCGAACAAGGCGGCGGAGCCGCCGGTGTGAAGGAACACGATGTCGGAATCCTTCGCGAAGCGGCCCTTGCGCACCAGATCGATCAGCCCCGCCATCGCCTTTCCGGTATAGACCGGGTCGAGCAGGATGCCTTCGCTGCGCGCTACAAGCGTGACGGCTTCCACCATTCCCGCGGTCGGGATGCCGTAACCCTGGCCGACATAATCGCCGTTCGCGACGATCTCATCGCGCTTGACGATGCCGGGCGCGCCCAGATGTTCCGCCGTCTGGACGGCGAGCTTGAACACCATGTCTTCCTGCTTCTCCCTGGGCGCACGCACGCTGATGCCCAGCACGGGAATGCGCGCATGGATCGCCGCGAGGCCGGCGACGAAACCCGCCTGCGTGCCGGCGCTGCCGGTGCCATGAATCACGTGAGCGATCTCGAGGCCACGGTCGTTCGCCTGCGCCACAAGTTCGAGCGCCGCGTTGGCATAGCCGAGCGCGCCCACGGGATTGGAGCCGCCGCCGGGAATGACATAAGGATGTTTGCCTTTGTCGCGCAACTCCGCCGCCAGCGTATGCATTTCCGCGTTCATGTCCGTGCCGCTGGGACGCCGCGAGACGGTCGCGCCGTGCAGCCGGTCGAGCAGGACATTGCCGTTGAGCGTGTAGTCCTTGCCGTGATCGCCGGTGCGGTCTTCCAGCAGGATGTGACATTCCAGCCCGAACTTCGCGGCTGCGGCCGCCGTCTGCCGCGCGTGATTGGATTGCGTGGCGCCTTGCGTGATCAGCGTGTCGGCACCCTCGCGCAGCGCATCGCCGACAAGGAATTCGAGCTTGCGCGTCTTGTTGCCTCCCGTCGAAAGGCCGGTGCAGTCGTCGCGCTTGATCCACAGCCGCGGGCCGTCCAGCGCCTTCGTCAATTGCTCCATCGGTTCGAGCGGCGTGGGCAGATGGGCGAAGCGCACACGGGGAAAGCGCGAGAAATGCATGGCGTGTCTCCAGATGTCCCGCCGGCAGGATGCGGCGGCGCGCCATCATACAGATCGGGCGCGCGCCGCGAAGCCATTGCGCACGCAGGCCGGGTGTGACGGTCAGGCGCGGGCGATGGCGGGGTCGCTGCGGCTGGGCTGGCCTGTTTCGATATGTCCGGCAAACCGGCGCAGGAACTCTCCGTCGATCGGGCTTGTGACGGCAAGATCGTACCAATGATCCGATGGCGCGATGGGCCAGGAGTCCTCGACCGTCGTCCCGCCGGCCACGACATGCGTGCGCGGGGTCTCGGACGAATAGGAATTTGCCACCGAAACGGTGCACGGCGCAGCGCCGCCATTGCGCAGGACGAGCGTCAGGGATTGCGGGGTTGCATCGTAGCGCGTCTCGGCTTCGAGATTGCCGGCCGCGTCAAACCGGCCCGCAAAGCGGTGCAGGAAGCCATTCGGTCCGTATACGGATAGATCATAGCGGTCGTTCGCCGCCGGCAGTGTATCGGAAATCCGCTTGCCGGCCTCGACCGTGTAGAACCAGGGCCCTTCGCCCGCGGCCGCCGAATAGACGATGAAGCCCGCGCCCACAGCGCCGCGATTGTCGAAATCGAGACGGTAGGTGTTTGGCGAAGCACCGGCGCTTCCCGCGACGTGAAGATCGTAGGGCAGTGCACGCGCGGGCCGTTGTCCTGTTTCCTGCAGCGTGAGCACCTGCTGCGCCGGCAGCGCGGGTTCGCCCAATTTGCAGGTTTCGTCGGCGCGCGCGATGGCGCCGCTGGCGTCGGGGAGGGCCGCGGCCCACGCCGGATCCGGTGTGTCGAAATCGAACACCGATGTGAGATTGCCCGATAAGGCGCGCCGCCACGGACTGATCTCGGGCGCGGCCACGCCGAAGCGCGTCTCCAGGAAGCGGACGACTGACGTATGATCGAACAATTGCGAATTGACCCAACCGCCTTTCGTCCACGGTGAAACGACTATCAGCGGCACGCGCGGCCCGAAGCCGACGGGAACGCCCTTGTAGATTTCGCCTGTGACGTCGACGGTGCTGATTCCCATCTCGCGCGAGATCGCGGGCACGAGCGGCGGAACATGATCGAAGAAGCCGTCGTTCTCGTCGTAATTGAGGATGAAGACCGTCTTCGCCCACACGGCGGGATTAGCCGCCAGCGCCGCGATCAGGCGCGCAACGAGCGATTCGCCATAGGCGGGGCAGGCGGTGGGATGTTCGCAGACGATATAGGGCGCCACGATCCACGAAACCTGCGGTAGGCGATTGTCCGCCACGTCTTTGGCGAATGCGGACACGAGATATTCGCCGCGGGACGACGCGACATTGTCGCTGTTGGAGCCTTTCGCCCAGCTCCGCGCGCGGCGGTGAAGTTCGGACGGCGCCGTCTTGCCGCGAAAATTCGCGAAATAGGCCAGCGCGTTGTCGCCGTAATTGTCGTATTCCTGATAGACGCGCCAATCGACGCCCGCGGCCTGCAGGCGTTCCGCGTAGGTCGTCCAGGTGTAACCGGCGAAGCGCGCGCCGTCGTTCGCGATGTCGGCCGAGCCGTTGTATTCCTCCGGATTCTTGATCGCCTGTATGCCGTCATGGCCCACGCTCAAGCCGTTCGTGCCGGTGAACAGGAACAGGCGGTTGGGATTGGTCGGTCCGAAAATCGAGCAGTGATAGTCGTCGCAGATGGTGAAGGCGTCGGCCAGCGCGTGATAAAACGGAATATCCTCGCGCGTGAAATGGCCCATCGTCATTTCGCCTTTGGTGGCAACCCAGGCGTCGTGATGTTTCCAGCGGTCGTGCGAGCCCTTCCAGCTGTGATCGAGACTGTCCATGCATTGCGCGGCGGTCGCCTGCGCGTCGAGCCGGAACGGCAGCACGTAATCGTCCGCGCCCTGCGTCTTGGGCTGGTACCAGACCGGTTTGCCGTTCGGCAGCGGGATCGGCCGCGGGTCGCCGAAACCCCGCACCCCGCGCAATGTTCCGAAATAATGGTCGAACGAACGGTTCTCCTGCATCAGGATCACCACGTGCTCGACGTCCTTGATCGTGCCCGTCACGCGGCGGGCGGGAATCGCGAGGGCGTCGCGGATGGCGCCCGGCAGGACGCCGAGTCCCGCGGTCGCGCCGGCCGAGGCGGCGGCCAGCTTGAGGAATTCGCGACGGTTTTTCTCGCTCATCGTTCGACCCTTCGATATTCGCGTGATGCCATACGGCGGCGGGGAAAGGTACGTCGGCGATATGACGCTGTGAACACGGCCTACGTCACCAGAAAGCCGCGCCAGAAAGGATCGGCATCGTCGATCCAGATCTGGTTGAAGCCGGTCGAGACGGCGCTGCCTTCGATGGAGGGAATGATCGCGGGGCGCCCGCCCAGTTCGACCGCCTCCTCGACGCGCCCGATGAAGCGGCTGCCGATATAGCTTTCATGCACGAAGCGGTCGCCGACCTTCAGCTTGCCCCGATGGGCGAGATGGGCGAGGCGCGCCGACGTGCCCGTGCCGCAAGGGCTGCGGTCGATGGCGCGCTCGCCATAGAACACGGCGTTGCGTCCGTCCGCGCCTTCGCCTTTGGGTTTGTCGGCCCAGAGCACGTGACTGATCCCGCGAATGGTCGGGTCGAGCGGATGGACGGGCTCGATCGCCTTGCGCATCAGCCGCCGCACGATGGGACTCAATTCGAGGATGCGTGCCGCGCCCAACGCGTCGAGCCCGGTATAGGCGCCCTGCGGCTCGACGATCGCGTAATAATTGCCGCCATAGGCGACATCCACTTTGAGCGGTCCCAATCCGGGGACATCGATCGCGATGCCTTCCGCCGCGACATAGCTCGCAACGTTGCGGATGCGCACCGAGGTGACGCGCTTGCCCTCTTGGCGGTAAGTCACGTCGATCGTGCCCGCGGGAACTTCGAGGCGCAGCCGTCCCGGCTCGCGCGGCACGATCAGGCCTTCCTCAAGTCCGAAGGTGACGATGCCGATCGTGCCGTGGCCGCACATGGGAAGGCAGCCGCTGGTCTCGATAAAGAGGATGCCCGCATCGGAATCTTCGCGCGCAGGAGGATAAAGGAATCCGCCCGACATCATGTCGTGCCCGCGCGGCTCGAACATGAGGCCGGTGCGAATCCAGTCGTAGCGTTTGAGGAAATCCTGGCGCCGCTCGCTCATCGTGGCGCCGTCGAGGCGCGGCGCGCCGCCTGCGACCAGGCGGACGGGGTTTCCCGCCGTATGTCCGTCGATGCAGAAGAACGTGTGCCGCATCGCGTTCAGGCGGCCGCGGCAAGCTTCGGACGCGTGGCCGCGGCCGTCTCGACCATCTCGATCACCTCTTTGCGCCGCGTGCCGGAAAGCGTCAGGCGCGGCAGGCGCACGCGTTCGGAACCGCGGCCCATCACCTGCTCGGCAAGCTTGATCGACTGCACCAGATCGTGCGCCGCATCGAGGTGCAGCAGCGGCATGAACCAGCGATAGATCGTCCTCGCCGTCGCCAGATCGCCGCGCTTCAGTGCGGCCACCATCGCCATCAATTCCTGGGGAAATGCGTTCGTCAGGCCGGACACCCAGCCGCGTGCGCCCAGGATCAGCCCTTCCAGCGCCACGTCGTCGAGGCCCGCAAAGATCGCGAACCGGTCGCCGAAGGCGTTGACGAGATCGGTGAAGCGGCGGGGATCCGGCGCGCTTTCCTTGATCGCCACGATGTTGGGGATGCGTGCGAGTTTCGCCAAAGTTTCGAAGCCTATCTCGACACGATAGGCGGGCGGGTTGTTGTAGAGCATGATCGGCAGGGACGTCGCCTGCGCCACCGCTTCGAAATGCGCGAACAGCTCGTCGGCCGTGGGCACATAGACCATCGCCGGCAGCAGCATCAGGCCGTCGGCGCCGATGCGTTCGGCGTCGCGGGCAAAGGCGATGGCGCGCGCGGTCGTCAGTTCGGAGACGCCGGCCACGACCGGCTTCCTGCCGCCGGAGGTTTCGACGGCCGATTTGAGCACGGCGCGCTTCTCGTCCGGCTCAAGCGAATTGTTCTCGCCCACCGTGCCGATGATGATCATGCCGTCCACGCCGTCGCGCAGCAGGGCGTCCTGGACCTTCGCGGTCGCCCCGATGTCGAGCGACAAATCCGGCGCAAACTGGGTGGTGGCGGCCGGGAACACACCCGTCCAGGTGCAGGCACTGGCAGTCATTCGCGTCTCCGTCGTGTCCGTCCGGCCCAGGATAGCAGCCGGCGGAGGCACTATATATGTCAGCGCCGCAAGGCGCCCATACCACGCCGGGGTTTCGTGGAATTGTCATGCAATCGGGGGTGAAGGGCTCCCCGGCGTCGCTTTATGTTAGTGCCCAAAGGTTTTTTTTGGGTCCGCGGCGAAGCCCGGCGGGTGTCGCCTAACCGGCATTATCTTGCTATAAACCATGAACTGGCTGTGTCCGAAATCCGGGGCTCCGGCATGGCGCGGCAATGGGGGGATATGATGAATTCCTGCACTAGCGGATTTTCGCGCGCTCTGTCGAACAGCCACGACAAACGGAAGCGGCTTCACGGGCGCCTCTTGCTGGGCACGGCGGCGATTGCGCTGCTCGCTTCGCCCGCCGCATTCGCCAACCCCAAGGACGGCGCCGTCACGAGCGGCTCGGCGACGATCTCGTCCTCGCCGCAACTGACGACCATCGACCAGACGAGCCAGGGTGTCGTCATCGACTGGTCCAGCTTCAACATCGGCAACGGCCAGACCACGCAATTCCTGCAACCGAACTCATCCTCCGTCGCCATCAACCGGATCGGCAGCGCGAGCGCGAGCAGCATCCTGGGCACGCTCGACGCCAATGGCCGGATCGTGCTCATCAACGGCAACGGTCTCGCCTTCGGCAGGAACTCGCAGGTCAATGTCGGCTCACTGATCGCGACCACGACGGGCGGCTCGGATTCCGACCTGCTCGCCGGCAAGTTCACCAAGGCCGGCAACCAGAACGCCTCGATCATCAACCGCGGCACGATCACCGCGGCCGGGGGCGGCACGGTCGCGCTGGTCGCGCCCAATGTGACGAACCGGGGCACCGTTCAGGCCAAGCTCGGCACGGTGTCGCTGGGCGCGGCCAACGCGTTCACCGTGGATTTTGCCGGCGACGGACTTGTCTCCTTTGCCGCCCAGGGCGACGTCAACGGCAAGGCACAGGTCACCAATGCCGGCACGCTCTCCGGCGCGAATGTCTCGATGACGGCGCGGGCCGCGGAAGGTCTCGCCACCGGCGTCGTCAATGTGCGGGGAACCATCCAGGCGCTGGGCGCACACAATGTCGGCGGCACGATCGTGCTGGACGCGGGCGACGGCGGCAGCATCGATGTTTCACACGCCAGCCTGAACGCGTCCGGCGCGAACGGCGGCGGCTCCGTCACCATCGGCGGCTGGAACCAGTCGAGCGTCGTCGTCGACAGGCACAGCATCGTCAATGCCTCGGCCACAAAATCCGGCAATGGCGGCACGATCGACGTGACGGCGGCAGCCAACAGCTTCCGGGGACAAGCCTTGGCCTCCGGCGGATCGCAATCCGGCAATGGCGGGAACATCGAGACTTCGGGCCACGTGCTCGACGTCAACGGCGCATGGATTTCCACGACCGCTGCGCACGGCACAACCGGCAACTGGTCGCTCGATCCCTATAACGTCAGGATCTCATCCGCCTCTACGAGCAACGGCAGCGTCTCGGGCGGCGTCTTCACGCCCACCAGCAACAATTCCATTCTCAACGCCACGACGCTCGAAGACGATCTCGCCAACACGAGCATCACGGTCAACACGGGTTCTTCCGGCACGCAGGCCGGCAACATCACCATCGCCAGGTCGCTCACCTGGAACGCCGCGACCACGCTGACGCTCGACGCCTATCATTCGATCGACATCGACGCAGCGATCACCATCACCGGCGCGGGCGGCCTGACCCTCATCACCGATGACGGCGGCACGGGCGGGACGCTCAGTTTCGGTAGCACGGGCAATGTCGCCTTCACCGACGTCGTGGGCAGCGTCACGCAAGGCACGCTCTCGATCGGCGGCAACAGCTATACGCTGGAAAACAATCTCGGCAGCCTCGAGAGCGATATCGACTTCGATGCGAGCGGCTTCTTCGCGCTTGCGGCTGACTTATACGCCGGCGGCTACACCTATTTGTCCACGCCGGTCCCGACCGTCTTCACCGGCACGTTCGAAGGCCTGGGCAACACGATCTCCAATCTGACCGTCCACGATACGTCTTCCGAAACCGACGTGGGGCTGTTCGGTCAGATCGGCGCCGGCGGCACGGTGCGGGACCTCAATCTCGTGGATGCGGATGTGACCAGCACCAACGCGAGCGCCTATGTCGGCGCGGTCGCGGGCGAGAATTACGGCACCATCGAGAATGTTTCCGCCACCGGCAGTGTCGCGGACCTCCAGAATAACGCGATCATCGGCGGCCTTGTGGGCGCGAACGACGAGACCATTTCGTCCTCGAACGCGTCCGTCTCCGTCACGACCGGTTATTACGGCGATGCCGGCGGACTTGCGGGGATAAATAACGACGAAATTTCCGACTCTTACGCAACGGGCTCGGCGACAGGCGGCTACCAGAACTATATCGGCGGCCTGGTTGGCGACAATGAGGGCACGATCGCCAATTCCTACGCGACAGGCGAAGCGTACGGCAACGATGTCAGCCCCGTCGGCGGCCTGGTCGGCTACAATAACGGTGGGATCTCTTATTCCTATGCCACCGGCGAGGTGAGCAGCTTCGAAAATTCGCAGGCCGGCGGCCTGGTCGGTCTCAACACCACCAACGGCTCGATTTCCTACTCGTACGCCACCGGCTCGGTGAGCGCCTACGGCTTTGCATATGCAGGGGGCCTGGTCGGCGACAACGAGGGGCAGATTTCCTATGCTTACGCCATGGGCGCCGTCGTGGTCGGCATAAACGCCACTGCCGGCGGCCTGATCGGCTACAACAACGGCACCGTCTCGCAAACCTATGCGACGGGTGCGGTTCTGGATGCGCCAACGGGAACCTTGCTGGGCGGCCTGATCGGATACGATAATGCCGCGCCGGGCAGCGTCACGAATTCCTATTGGGACATGGATACGAGCGGCATTACCAATCCCAGCCAGGGCGCCGGCAATGTCGCCAACGATTCCGGCATCACCGGCGAAGCGACGGCGAATTTGCAGGGAACGCTGCCCGCTAATTTCGACAATACGGTATGGGGCACGGGCGCGGGTCTCTACCCGTATTTCCTGTGGCAATATCCCACCGGCACGCCGCAGACGATAACCGGCACCGCCTACACCGATGCCGGCTCGACCCCCGATGAAGGCGACACCATTTTCGGACTTCTCGACGGCAATGCGATCGGCACGGGATCGAGCGGCGCCAACGGCTATTACTATATCCTCCTGGCTCCCGGTTCGCTCAGCGGCACCGAGGCCGCCTATGTCCAGTCGTCCCTCGGTGCGACGGTCGCCGACAATCTCGGCCCTTCGAGCGCGGTCATGGACATCTGGGGCAGTTATTTCCGCGATCTGACGGGCGAAAGCAGTCTCAGCGCCGCCGGAGACAATATCGACACCGCACTGGGCACGGATATCGCGGCTGACGAATTCGCCGCCGGCCTCTCCAACGAAGACATCGTCAGTTCGGCCGCGAGTTTCACGATCGACGCCGAACTTCTCCGCGCCGGCGACACCACGGTCAAGACGACGAGTGGCGATCTCTACGTCGAGTATTCCCAGGAGTGGTTTTACTACGGCACGCTGACTCTCGATTCCTTCGGCAGCATCTATGTGCGCCAGCCGATCGAGATCGATAACAACACCGGCCTGTCGCTGGTCACAAGCGACGGCGGCAGCGGAAATCTCGTCTTCCAGGGCGGCGATGTTTTCTTCAGCAACCCACCCACCAGCACGCTCACGATCAACGGTCAGGGCTACACGCTGGTCAGCAATATCGCGACGCTCGCAAGCGACATCTCGAGCAACCCGTCGGGCTTCTACGCGCTCGCCAATAGTTACGACGCAAGCGCCGACGGCACGTATACGCAGGCGCCGGTTCAAAGGGCCTTCACCGGCACGTTCGAGGGTCTCGGCAATACGATCAGCAATCTTTCGATCGACGACCCTGGCCTCTTCGGCAACGCCGGCCTGTTCGCCGAGATCGGCAGCGGCGGCACCGTCCGCGATATCGGCCTGCTGAACGTCGATATCACCGGCGGAATCCAGGGCTATACCGGCGCGCTTGCGGCCCAAAACTACGGCACGATATTCGGATCCTTCGCAAGCGGCGGTTCCGTCACCGCAGGTGGCGCCAGTGATGTCGGTGGCCTCGTCGGATACAACGACGGCAATCTCGCAGAGTCTTTCGCCAGTGATTCGGTTCAGGGGTCGTCGAACAGCTATCTGGGTGGCCTGGTCGGCTACAACGTTGGACCGATTTCCCAGTCCTATGCCAGCGGCCCGGTCACCGGTACGAAAGTCAGCGCTATTGGCGGCTTTGTCGGCTTCAATTCCGGAGCGATCTCAAGCTCCTATGCCACGGGGACAGTTGCCGAACTCGGTGCCGATGTGTTCACTGAGATCGGCGGATTTGTGGGCATCAACGCAGGCTCGATCGACGAATCCTATTCGATCGGAGCGGTCAGTCCCGGAAACTCCAACTATTTCGGCGCCTTTGCCGGCATCAATGGCGGCACCATCGGCGGCACGACGGCCGATTATTTCGACAGCGACGCCAATCCGGGGATGGCGGCGGTCGGCGATGGCGGCACGGCGACGGCACTTTACGGCCTGACGACGTCGCAATTCCTCAACTCCGGCAATTTCACCGGCTGGACATTCGGCACCACCGGATCGGGCGCCGACTGGGTGATCGTCGATGGCGACGGCACGCTGAACAACAGCGGCGGCGTCGCGGACGGCTCGTTCCCCTTCCTCCTCATGGAATATTCGACCCAGATCTACAACGAACATCAGCTTCAGTTGATGGCGCTGGACGTGAACGCAGAATATTTTGTCGAAAACAATATCGTCTATGACGGCGTCATGTGGGGCGCCGACGGCTTTGCGCCGGTCGGCAATCTTGCCAATCCATTCCAGGGCGTGTTCGTCGGCAACGAGTTCACGATCAGCAACCTGACCATCGACCGGCCGACGCAGGATTATGTCGGCCTGTTCGGCGTTGCCGGCGAGGATGCGGGAATCTATGACTTCGCGCTCAGCGGCGGCAGCGTCACCGGCGCGGATTATGTCGGCGCGGTCGCCGGCTCGTCGGACGGCTTTATTTGGTTCATGAGCTCCGATCTCAACGTCACGGGCGCTTACGATCCTGCGACGCTCGCGACGGGGAACAATGTGGGCGGGATTGCCGGATATATCGACGGCCCCGAAGGTCTTTTTATCGTCACCGCCACCGGCAATGTCAGCGGCAACCAGAACGTCGGCGGCCTCGTCGGCAGCATGGGCTTCGACGGCAGCTTTTCCGCCGCGACTGCGAGCGGCAATGTCCAGGGCATTGCCAATGTCGGCGGAGCGGTCGGCGCCAATGACGGTCTCGTGGAAGGCGTGACCGCGACCGGCAATGTGACGGGCGCGGCGCCCAGCCCGTCTTCGGCGGCGCTGGTCGGCGCGATCGGCGGGCTGGTCGGCTACAATATGATCGACGGCTATATCGCTTATTCGAACGCCGGCGGTACGGTGACCTCCTCGGGCACGACGTCGAATGCGTCCGTCGGAACCGGCGGGCTGGTCGGGACCAACGACGGCGTAACCGACATCGACGATTACGGCCAGATCTTCCAGTCCTATGCGACGGGCGCGGTCAGCGGCCAGATCGACGTGGGCGGCCTTGTGGGGGCAAATACCGGGCAGATAATCCAGTCCTTCTCGACGGGCACAGCGAGCGGCACCTATCAGGTCGGCGGCTTCGTCGGCGACAATACGGCCGGCGGGTTTGTACAGGATTCCTATTCGATGGGCGAGGCTTCGGTCACCGGCAGCTTCGCCGGCCAGGACGGCGCGGTGGGCGGCTTCGCGGGCGAGAACGCGGGCGAGATCGATCACGCCTATTCGACGGGCATGGTCACCTGCACGGCCACGGATGCGTGCCCGGGTACGCTCGGCGGCTTCATCGGCAAGAACGACGGCACGATCGACGCCAATTCATTCTGGGATACCCAAACGAGCGGAATCCCCAGCGTGGGCGTCGGCACCGACAACACGGGCCAGGGCGCGAACGTTTATGGCGAAACGACCACAACACTTCAGGCCGCACTTGACGCCACCTGGGACCCAAGCGTCTGGGGAATCGTTTCCGGCATCAGCTTCCCCTACCTGCAATGGCAGACAGACGGCCTCACGCCCCAGGTGATCGCCGGAACGATCACGAACGGTGCGAGCACGGTCTCGGGCCAGAGCGTCGGCGCCTATATCGACGGCAGTGCCGACGATGTGCTGGTCTCGGCCGCGTCGGGCGCCAACGGATACTATTATGTTCTCCTGGCGCCGTATTCGATCTCCAGCGACAGCAATGTCTTCGCCTATCTGAACGGCGGCGGCCCGGTCGGAAACGCTTTTGTACAGGGTGCGACGGGTTCGCTGACAAGTCTCGCCATCGACGAGGGCCAGCTTGAGATCACCAGCGCCACGGGAACGGCGTCGTCGGTCCTGACCGCGATGGACGCCGCCCTGGGCGGCGCGACGGGCTTCGAGCTCCTCTACACCGACGCATCGGGCTTTGCCGACGATGCCGATGTGCTGATCGACGACAGCGCGAACGCGTTCATCGTCAATACGTCGCTCGACGTGAACGGCGGCACGCTTGCATTCGATGTTTCCGGGAACCTCACCGAAAATTCCGCGGGCTCGATCGACGCGGGCACGCTCACGGGAAGCGCCGGCGATGAGGCGGTTCTCCAGGGCACCAACAACGAAATTGCGGACCTGGGCGACTTCACCACCACGGAAGGCCGTTTCGGTTTGGCCGACGGGGAGAACCTGACCATCTCCGGGACCGTCAACGCCAGCGTATTCAGCGTTACGCTCATCGACACCGGTACGCTCGATGAAACCACCGGCGCGATCGATGCCGCAATTTTGAAGGGCAGTTCCGCCGGCGGGGCGACCTTGAACGGCGCCAATTTGATCGGCGAGTTGGAGACCTTCACCAATTCGGGCGCCGGCGGTTTCGCACTGACGGACGGCGAATCGCTGACGGTCAACGGCACCAACACGGTCGTCAATGGAGGAACAGGCGACCTTTCGCTGACAACGACGGGCACGGGCGACAACATCGTCATCGACAAAGCGATCAAGGCGGGAGGAACGGTCACGCTCAATTCCGCGGGAACGATCACGGAAAACATTTCTACGGGCATCGTCACCGCGGGCACGCTCGCGGGAAGTTCGGGCGGCCAGACCTCGCTCAAGGGCGCCAATGCGATATTGGGTCTCGGCGCTTTCACCAGCACGGGCAATTTCAGCTTGACCGACGACCGGAGTTTGACGCTGACCGGAGCGCTCGCCGCCGCCGGTTATACCGTCACGCTCGCCGACACGGGCGCGATCGGCGAAACCACGGGCGCAATCGATGCCGCAACGCTGACCGGAAGCTCGATGGGCGGCGTGACATTGAACGGCGACAACCTGATCGGCACGCTCGGGGCCTTCAGCAATACGGGCTCCGACGGCTTTGCGCTGACGGACGGTGAAACGCTGGCGGTGGGCGGCGCGGTCAATTCGGGAACGGGCAGGTTGACGCTGACCACGACGGGCGCGGGCGACAACATCGCCATCAACAAGGCGGTCACGGCCGGCACCACGGTGACGCTCGATTCGTCGGGCAAGATCTCGGAGAGCAAGACCGCCGGAATCATTACGGCGACGGTGCTGACGGGAAGCTCGGACGGCGGCGCCTCGCTCAACGGCGCCAACGAGATCACGGATCTGGACACCTTCACCAACACGGGATCGGGCGGCTTCGCGCTGACCAATGCGGAAGCTCTGAAGGTGAAAGGCCCCGTCGCGGCCGGGCCGGGGAACGCGAGCATCACGCTCACCAGCGGAAACCTCACGCTGACCGGGGGAATCTCGGGCGACGACGTGACGCTCACCTCCGACACGGGCGACGTGGACCAGACGGCCGGCACGATTGCGGCCGGCGATGTGCTGACGGTCAATGCCGATACCGGCATCGTGCTCGACGACGACAACACCTACACGACGGAGCATCTCCACACGACGACCGGCACGGTCACGGGGCATTGAGGCACGACGCGAGAAGGGGGCGCGGAACATTCCCACGAGAGTCACGTGAATGTTCCGCTTGTGCGCGGCGGATGTTGCAGAATGTTCCAGATATCTTGAACGCCGCGCGCAATTCCCGTTGACGCGTTTGATCAACCGGCACAGGATTTTTGTCATATTGAATTGACACGCCCGGCGCCCGAAAAGCGGCCGGGCGTTTTGTTGGATAATGATCGGCGTCCCCCTCACCCGCAATTCGGTTGCGTTGAAATTCTCACGTGGCTCGCCCTCTCCCCCAAAGGGGCGAGGGAAGTTGTGCGCTGCACCACTTCTCCCTCGCCCCCGCAGGGGAGAGGGTCGGGGTGAGGGGGTGCCGGGGCTGTGTGAGATGTTGAACGAGAGGTGTGGCTTCTTCGTCAACTGGGAGCGCGGGCATCTTGCCCGCATTTGTTCGCCGACGCGTAGATAGGGGCGGCCGGGACGGCCGCGGTCCAATCGCTCGCCGTCGAAGCGAAGCCCAATAAAACACTCGCCCGATCGAACGTATACGGATGAATAATTCCCTGGTTTCCCCTGCTGATGTCCATGCGTGCGCAGGTACGGACGCAGGAATCCCTTATCCGCATTGGCTTTGGCGCGCGCCGCAAATCCGCCCCGGTTTCAAATTCCCTGTTATTGTCCCTGCGGCAGGGAATTGCGCCCGGCGCGCGCCGGCGCACAATGCGCTAGCAGCGGCCAAAACACCTGGGATCTATGACACCGCCGGACGGCGAATTCCGCCCTCATTCCATGTCAGGATAGGGGCCCCTGCCGCCGTCGGCGATGAATTTGTCGATCCGCTTCGTCAGCAGCGGCAGCGGCACCGAGCCCATCGCCAGCACCGTGTCGTGGAACGCCTTCAGGTTGAATTTGGATCCCAGCGCCTTTTCGGCCTTGGTCCGCGCGGCCTCGATCGCCATCATGCCCAGATAATAGGAGAGTGCCTGTCCGGGCCAGGCGATATAGCGGTCGACTTCGGTGTCGATTTCGTGATCGGCGAGCGCGGTGTTGTCGTGCAGATAGGCGACGGCCTGTGCGCGCGTCCAGTTCAGGTGGTGGATGCCCGTGTCGACCACCAGCCGGCAGGCGCGCCACATCTGATAGCTCAGCATGCCGAACTTGTCGTAAGGCGTTTCGTACATGCCCATTTCGACGCCCAGCCGTTCGGAATAAAGCGCCCAGCCTTCGCCATAGGCGGAGATGTAGACCTTCTGACGGAAATCCGGCTGGTCCTTGTGCTCCATCGCGATGGGCATCTGGAACGCGTGGCCCGGCGCGGATTCGTGCAAGGTCAGCGCGGTCAGCGAATAGAGCGGACGCGCCGGCAGATTGTAGGTGTTGACGAGATAGACGCCTGGACCGCCGCGGCCCGAGGTGTAGAACGGCGCGATTTCGGCGGGCACCGGCTTGATAGCGAAGCGCGCGCGCGGCAGATAACCGAAATATTGCGACGCCACGCCGTCGAATTTCTTCGCGATATAGGCCGCGCGCATCAGAAGCTCTTCCGGCGTCTTGGCGTAGAATTTGGGATCGGTGCGCAGATAGACGAGGAAGGCGGGGAAGTCGCCCTTGAATCCCGTCTCGTGCATGGTCTCCAGCATTTCCGCATGAATGCGGGCCACTTCGTCGAGCCCCAGCTTGTGGATCGCGTCGGGATCCATGTCGAGCGTGGTGAATTCGAGAATCTTGGCGCGGTAATACGCCTTGCCGTCGGGCAGCGATTCCGCGGCGAGGCTGATCCTCGCATTCGGCACGTATTCCTCGCGCATGAATTTCAGGAGTTTTGCGTAGGACGGCACCACGGAATTCTCGATCGCCTTCGCGCCTGCGGCCCGCAATGCGGCCTGGTCGGCGGCGGAGATCGTGGACGGCATGTTCTTGAAGGGCGCGTAGAACGGATTGGCTTCGGCACTGGGCGCCTCCGATATGGCGCTGATCGAAACGTCGCGGCCCGTGAGCGTCACTTTCGGCGGCGTGAAGCCGCGTTTGAGGCCCGCCCGCATATTGGCGATCTGCTCGTCGAAATAGCGGGGAAAATCGCCCATCCACGCGACATAGTTGCGATAATCCTGTTCGGAATGGAGCGTGCGGCGCGCGGTTTCGCCGAGGTCTGACCAGAACGAGCTGTCGGAGTTGAGCGGCTTCTCGTAGTCGCGGAAACGCTGATCGTTGATCAGGATCTGGATTTGCGGGCGATAGACTTCGTAATCGATCTGCATGTCCGGCGAGAGCTGGGCTTCCGGAATCGTATCGAGCTCGTGCATCACCCCGGTCCAGTATTGGAGCTGGGCCTCCTGCGTCGCCGCGTCCACCTTGGGCAGATGGTCGATCAGCGGCTTGTGGTTGTCTTCCTCGTCCGCGCCCGCGAATTGCTGCTCGCGCCAGGTCCATTCGCGGGTATAGAGCGCCTTGAAACGGGCGTCGGCGCTTTGCTCGGCGGCCTGGGCGGGCGCCAGGGCGGCCAGAATCACGGCCGCGCAGCCGAGCCCTGCAATAAGCATGTCCATGTCGAATTCCCCTCGCGCCAACCCGCCCGGCCGATGACCGGTTGCGGCATTTGCTCCGCCCGCATGATGGCATGGGTGGCGGAATCGGCAAGTTGGTATAGGTTGCGCCCCAGCTCGGGGAGGGCCGCATGAGTTTCATTACGCGCAGGAAATCCATCGACGCGATCGCCGCGCGGGAGGGCGCCGACCGCCTCAAGCCGACCCTGAGCTGGTGGCATCTGGTGGCGATGGGCGTGGGCGCGATCGTGGGCACCGGCATCTACACCCTGACGGGAATCGGCGCCGGACTTGCGGGTCCGGGCGTGATGCTTTCGTTCCTCTTGTGCGGCGTGATCTGCGGCTGCGCAGCGCTGTGCTACGCCGAAATGGCGACCATGATGCCGGCCGCCGGCAGCGCCTACACCTATACCTATGCGGTGCTGGGAGAGCTGCTCGCCTGGATTGTGGGCTGGAGCCTGATCCTCGAATATACGGTGGCGGCGAGCGCCGTGGCGGTGGGCTGGTCGGCGCATGTCGCGGAATTCATCAGGGCGGCAGGGTGGCCGTTCCCCGATCAGCTGCTGCACGGCGTCATGTCCGGCGGGCTTGTCGATCTGCCGGCGATCGTCATCTCCGGAATCATCACCTTGCTTCTCATCGTCGGCACGCGCGAAAGCGCCACGGTCAATCTCGTTCTCGTCTTCATCAAGATCGCCGCGCTGGTGCTGTTCGTGATCCTGGCCGCGCGCGCCTTCGACCCCGCGCGTTTCCATCCCTTCCTGCCGTTCGGTTTCAACGCGCATGTCGATGCGGACGGAACGAAACGTGGCGTGCTGGCCGCCGCCGCGCTGATCTTCTTTGCGTTCTATGGCTTCGACACCGTCTCGACCGCGGCCGAGGAGACGAAGAATCCGGGCCGGGACCTCAAAATCGGCATCATCGGCTCGATGGCGCTGTGCACGCTGATTTACATCGCGGTTGCGGGCTCGGCGTTGGGCGCCTCTCTTTATTCCGATTTTTCCAAAACGGGTGCGCCCCTGGTCTACATCTTGGAGACGCTGAAGCATCCATTCTCCGCCCAGCTTGTTGCGGGCGCCGCGATCGTGGCATTGCCGACCGTGATCCTCGTCCTGATGTACGGCCAGAGCCGCATCTTCTTCGTCATGGCGCGCGATGGGCTGTTGCCGCGCAATCTCGCCGTCGTCCACAAGACGCGCGGCACGCCGGTGCTGATGACGACATTGACCGGCATCGTGGTGGCGGTGCTCGCCGCCACGCTGAAGCTCGATCAGATCGCGCTGCTCGCCAATGCGGGAACACTCTGCGCCTTCATCGCGGTGGCGCTGTGCATGCTGGTGCTGCGACTGCGCGATCCCAAACGCGTGCGCGTGTTCCGCTCGCCATTGGCCTGGATCGTAGGCCCGATCTGCATCGCGGGTTGTCTGTATCTGTTCCTGACCGGGCTGCCGCAATTCACCCAATGGTGGTTCGTGGTCTGGAACGGCGCCGGGCTCGTCGTCTATTTCCTGTTCGGTGTCTGGCGCAGCAGCCTGGCGCTTGAGGAAAAGACGGCCGCCTAGATTTGTCGCGCCGCGTCAGGCGCGGCCGACCACGTTGAACGCCGGGCGGACGTGCATGTCCGCCTGAGCGGACGGGCACAGCGCGCCCATCATCACGACATCCTTCCAGCCGCCCGCGATGAATGCGCCATGCCTGAGGCGGCCTTCTTCTTCGAACCCCGCCGCGGCATAGGAACTGATCGCTCGGGTGTTGTTGGCGAGCACGGTCAGATAGACGCGATGGAGATTGAGATTCTCCCAGGCATATTTGAGCGCCAATGCAACGGCGGCCTTGCCGTAACCCCGGCCGCGATCCGCTTCGGCGCCGATGCGGATACCCAGCTCGGCCGAGCGATGGACGGGGCTGATGTTGGTCAGCGCCAGATAGCCCACGATCTCGGGCTCCTGCAGCTTGCGAATGGCGAAGAACACTCTTGAAGGATTTTTCCCGATCTCGGCCAGCCAGGTTTGGAACGTCAGCCAGTCGAAGGGGCGGAAGGTGAGATCCTGGTTCGCGGCCTCGATGTCGTTCAGCCACAGAAACAGGGCGCGCGAATCGTCGGGCAGCAAAGGCCCGATCGCAATGCGGTCGTCGCGGATGGAGACGGCAGTCAGCGGCGCCAATATCGCGCTCGTCGCGGGTGCGCTGCCGGCTGCCGTCGAATTTTTCGAAATGCCCATGAGGTGGCCTCGCCTGGCTCCGCTACCATCCCCATTCGCGGCAGCCGGATGCCGTGCGCTTTCTTGCCGAAGCGATGGACGGAGCATCGCCTCATTATGGCTAAGGATCGGTAAACGTCCGAGCTTTCGACCGCGGATCGGCGTCAGGCCGCCAGGGATTTCGTGAAGAATTCGACCGCGAGGCCATGGGACTGGGCGGTCGCTTGCGGATTGTGGCGCATGATCACGTTGCCGCCTGTTCCCCGGTTGCCGAACGGGTCGTGCACCTCCTTATCGGCGCCTGGCATGTCGAAGCCGTGATGTGCGCCTGCGATGACGCAGGTGCGAATCTTCGCGCGATCCCCTGATGCGAGCGTCGCGAGGAGTTTCGCGGACGCTTCCGGGTCGTTGTCATATTGGTCGAGCGCGCCGGTGACGAGAAGCAACGGCGCGTCCACGAGATTGCCGAATTCGAACCCCGGTGCGTGATTGTAGGCCCAGCACACCGGATAGACCGGCATCAGTGCTGCGAAGCGGCCGCCCGGCAGGAACGCGTCGTTGTGCGCGTGCGTTGCCGCGAGCATGGACGCGACGCCGCCGAAGGAGAATCCCATGACGCCGATGCGCCCGGCGTCGATCCGGGGATGCGCCGCCAGGAAAGCCCGCGCGCCATAGACGTCCGGCAATGTCTCGATCACCGATTTGGGGCGGCCGTCCGCGCCGCCCCGCAAGCCCCGCGGCGACCATTGATCGGGTTCGAGCGTGGCAAAGCCCGCCGCGTTGAGCGCATCCGCATAGCCGCCTTCGCGCAGCGACGGTCCCGCAGACCCGTGAAGAATGAGAATAGCCGGAACTTTCGCGACCGCACCCGCGGGAAAGCGCATGCGCGCCGCGATGTGCAGCGGCTCGGGGTGAAGGGACGGAAAGCTCACATAGTGGAGGGTAGGGCCGGATGCCATGTTTCGTACCTTCGATGCAGCCGCTGTGGCAGGCTCGATTGTCGCGGCGCTTTGGATCGGGGACAAGGCCGGATATGGGTCCGCTCGACGCCTGTGCCGCGCGAGATGTAGACTTCGGGCCGCAGAACACCCCGGGAGGGCGCCATCGCCGTCGGAGTTCACACGAGAGAGAAATTGCGTGTCGCGCCGGCGGCCGGCTCGGCAGGCGCGTTCGTCACGGGCCTCGATCTTTCCAGGACGTTGCAGGACGAAGATCTGGCGGCGTTGCGCCGTGCACTGCTCGATCATCTGGTCGTGGCGCTGCCCGACCAGACGATGTCGCTCGACGATCTCGAGCGGTTGACCGATGCGCTGGGCGGGCGCGACGTGACGCCGTTCGTGAAGCCGCTGCCGGATCGGCCCTACGTCATCCGCATTCTCAAGGAGCCGGACGAGAAGCTGAATTTCGCCAATGCTTGGCACACCGACCTGTCCTATCTGCCGGAACCTCCGAGTTTCACGATGCTTCATTGCCTCGAAGCGCCCGCTGCCGGCGGGGATACCGTATGGGCCAACCAGTACATGGCCTTCGAAACGCTGTCGCAGGGCCTGCGCGACACGTTGCTGGGCCTCGATGCCGTCCATTCGGCCGGCATGGCTTATGGCACGGGCGGTTATCTCGACGGCGTCAAGCATCTGATGTCGACGCCGATCGAACCGTCGAAAGACGCCTATCGCGAGCAGGTTCATCCCGCGGTCACTGCCCATCCGGAAACCGGCCGGGCGGCGCTCTATCTCAACCCCGTCTACACGACGCGCATCGCGGGCTGGACGCATCAGGAGTCGCAAGGCCTGCTGCAGCATGTCTATCGCCACGCGGTGAACGAGAATTTCACCTGGCGGCTGCGCTGGACGAAGGGCATGCTCGCGATCTGGGACAATCGCTGCACGCAGCATTTCGCGCTCAACGATTATCACGGCCATCGCCGCGAAATGGTGCGGACCAGCGTGAAGGGCTCGAAACTCCGGCGCGCGGTGCGCCCGCACTGACGCGCGCTATTCTTCCTTCAATTTCGATGCGAGATCGGCGAGCCTTTTCCGCGCGTGTTTCGGAAGCGCGCGGGAACCGTGCGCGACGAGAATTCTGACGCACTCGCTTCGCGCCGCCTCCAAGTCCTTGTCTTCGTAATGCGCGGCGAACAGCTTCTGGTGTTCCTGCGGTTTCAGTTTCGACTGCGCGGCGTGCTCGATCGCCGACGCCAGAAGGTATCGCGTCAATGGCCGGCGCATGACGCGTCTCCTTGAGCGGCACAAGCGGTTTCGATCGGTGCGACATTCGCCGTGCGATCTTTTTCCTGATCGCGGCCGGCATCCATGACGTCCGGCTGCGGCCCGGTTTTGTCATTGCGATTCCACCAGCCGCCGCCGAGCGCCTGGAACAGCGCGACCGTATCGGCAAACCGGATGGCCCGCGCCTGAACGAGATTGACCGTCGTTTGTTCGAATGCCTGTTCGGCGACAAGCACGCCCAATGTGCTCGTGCCGCCGAGCTTCAGCTGCAGGCGCGCCGCGTTAAGGCTGATCTCGGCGTCCTTCTCGGCCAGAACGGCGGCCTTGAGCGCCTCCGAGTCGAATTGGACCGCGTACAACGTGTCGGCGACGTTCTGAAACGCCGTCAGAACCGTGCTGCGATATTGCGCCAGCGCCTGATCGTACGCCGCCCGCGCGGCGCGGGTCTTGTGAAGCAACGTGCCGCCGTCGAACAGAGGTTGCGTCACGCCGCCCGCCACGCTCCAGAATTGGTTGCCCGGCGTGAACAGCTGGGCCATCTGTGTCGCGAGGCTGCCGGCATTGGCGCTTATCGTGATGTTGGGCAGCATGTTCGCGATCGCAACGCCGATTTGTGCGCTGGCCGCATGCAGGTTCTCTTCCGCCATCCGGACGTCCGGCCTCTGATCGACCAGCTTCGACGGCAGGCTGACGGGCAGTTCCCGGGGCAGTTCGAGCGACGACAGATCGAAGGTTTGCACAACGCCTTCGCTGGGAAAGCGGCCGGCGAGCTCCGCGATCAGATCACGTTGCTGCGCAAGCTGTTTCTGAAGCAGCGGCAGGCTTTGCTGGGCCTGCGCGAGTTGGGCTTCCTGCGCGGCGACGTCGGCGCCCGCGACCTGACCGAGGGACAATTGCCGTTTCAGGATGACCAGCGATTGAGTTCTCGATTTTGACGATGTCTTCGGCCGCGATGGTTTGGGCGCGCAGCGACGCTTCCTGCACCGCCGCGGCGACGAGGTTGGCGGTCAAAGCGAGATAGGTGGATTCGAGCTGGAATCGCTGCGCATGGGCTTGCGCCTCGAGCGCCTCGACGCTTCGCCTGTTGCCTCCCCAGATGTCCGGGGTCCAATTCGCGCTCAGTTGCGCCTGATAGAGATTGTAAAGGAGGATGTTGTTGGACAGCGACGGCGCCAGCACGCCGGAATTCTGGTTGCGGCTGGCGTTGAACCCCGCGTCCAGGCTTGGATAATAAGCGCCCGTTTGCGCCTTGGCGTTCTCCATCGCCACCCTGAGCGCGGCCTCGGCGGATTTGAGGTCGGGACTGGCCGCCAGCGCCTGGACGATCAGCGCGTTCAAGGCCGGCGAATGAAAGAGCGTCCACCAATCGCCGGGGATGTCGCGTCCCTCGATGAGTTTTTGCGCCTCGCCGCCGCTGACGTCCGACGGTGTCGTCGACGCGGGCAATTTATCAGGCGTGAACTGCTTGACCGGCGGCGGTGCGGGACGCTTGAAGTCGGGGCCGACCGCACATGCTGCAACGGCCAGCGTCGCCAGTGCGCAGATCGCATTCCGAAAGAGGATTTTGCGGGTCATGGCGCTATCCTTCCTGACTCCCCGCAGGCGTCGCTGCCGGAAGCCTGCGCGAATACATTTCGATAAGGACCGGCAACACGAGCAGGATCAGCGCGGGCGCGAGCACCATTCCGCCGACGACCACGATGGCCAGCGGCTTTTGAACCTGGGAGCCGATTCCCGTCGACACCGCCGCCGGCAAAAGACCGACACCGGCGGCGACGCATGTCATGAACACCGGACGGAACTGCACTTCATAGGTCCGGATGAGCGCCATCGGCCGCTCGACGCCGATGGCAAGCAGGCGGTTGAAATAGGAAAGGACGATAATTCCGTCCATCACGGAAATTCCGAACAGTGCGACGAAGCCGATGGCGGCTGAGACGCTGAACGGCGTGCCCGTGACGTAGAGCGCGAAGATGCCGCCCGTCATCGCCATCGGCATGACGCTGGCGGCCAGCAGCGTGTCGGTCAGCGACGAAAAATTGATGTATAGAAGGACGCCGATCAGGATCAGGCTGAGCGGCACGACGAAGGCGAGCCGCGCAATGGCGGCCTGAAGTTCGCCGAACTCGCCGACCCATTCGAGGCGATAGCCGCCGGGAATTTTCACCAGGCGCTGAATTTTCTGTTGCGCTTCGAGAACGGCGCCGCCGAGGTCGCGCCCGCGAACGCTGAATTTGATCGGGATGTAGCGTTCCTGCTGCTCGCGATAGATGAAGGACGCCCCCGATACCAAGCGGACATTGGCGACCGCCTCCAGCGGAACCGGAATCGCCGCGCCTCCCGAAGGGTTCGGCGCATCGATGACGATCCCGCGAATGGCGTCCAGATTGTTGCGGTATTCCGGCGCCAGCCGCACGACCAGCGGAAAATTCCGGTCGCTGCCTTCCTCGTAGAGATTCCCGGCAGCCTGTCCTCCGATGGCGGCCTGAACCGTCGTGTTGACGTCGCCGGGCGCGAGTCCGTACCGGGCGGCGCGCAATCGGTCGATATCGATCGTCACCGTCGGCTGGCCCAGCGAATTGAGAACGGCAAGATCCGTGATGCCCGGCACCGTGTCCATCACGGCTTTGATCTTGGCGGCCGTCGTCTCGAGCGTTTGAAGGTCGTTGCCGAAGAGTTTGACGGAATTTTCCCCTTTGACTCCGGACGCCGCCTCTTCGACGTTGTCTTCGATGTTCTGCGAAAAGTTGAAGTCGACGCCCGGAAATTTCGTTTTCGAGCGCGCTGTTCATTTCGTCGGTCAGCTTGTCCTTATCGATTCCTCCCGGCCATTCGCCGAATGGCTTGAGAGGAACGTAGAACTCGGCGTTGAAGAACCCGGTTGCGTCGGTGCCGTCGTCGGGACGGCCGTTCTGCGACACCACCGTGATCGTTTCGGGATAACTCTTGATGACGCGGCGCATCTCGTTGACGTAGTGATTGGCCTCTTCCAGCGAGATCGCGGTCGGCATCGTGGCGCGAATCCAGAAATTGCCTTCCTCCAGGTGCGGCAGGAACTCGAGTCCGAGGGAACTCGCCATCAGGATCGCGATCGCGAACAACATCAGCACGCCGCCGAACGACAGCAGCCGATTGGCGAGCGCGAATTTCACGATCGGCTCGTTCAGCCCCCGCAACACGCGCACGACAATCGTCTCGGTCTCTTCGAGTTCACCAGGCAGGAAGAGCGCGCTGAGCGCCGGCGTGATCGTGAACGTCGCGAGCAGGCCGCCGGCGATCGCATAGGCATAGGTCCGCGCCATGGGACCGAAGATGTGGCCTTCGACGCCCGACAGCGTGAACAGCGGCACGAAGGCGGCCACGATGATCGCCGCGGAAAAGAAGATCGCCTGGCTCACTTCCTGGCCCGCGACGAGGATCGAACCGAGCTTGCCGTGAAGTCCGGCGCTCGCCGCACGCGCACGCCGGTTTCTGCGGTCCGGCCGGTCGGCGATGGTTCCGGAAAGATGGCGATAGATGTTCTCCATCATGATGACGGTCGCATCGACGACAAGGCCGAAATCGATCGCACCCACCGACAGGAGGTTTGCGGACTCACCGCGAATGACGAGAATGGTGATGGCGAACAGGAGTGCGAAGGGGATGGTCGTGGCGACGATCAATGCGCTTCTGAGATTGCCCAGGAAGATCCACTGCACCAGGAATATGAGAACGATGCCGATGGCCATGTTCTCAAGCACGGTGCGGGTGGTGACGCCGATGAGTTCCGTGCGGTCGTAGATCGTTTCGATGTGCACGCCGGGGGGCAGGATTCCCGTGCCGTTGATCTTGGCGACTTCGGCTTCGACGGCGCGGATCGTCGGCATGCTCTGCTCGCCGCGGTGCATGAGGACGATTCCCTGCACGATGTCGTCGTCGTTGTCCTGCCCCGCGATGCCGAGCCGCGGTTCGTGGCCGACGGAAATGCTCGCCACGTCGCTCAGCAGCACGGGCGATCCGTTGTTCGAAGCGAGAACCGTGTTGCGGACGTCGTCCATGGACCGGACGAGGCCAAGTCCGCGAACGATCGCCGCCTGCGGCCCGATGTTCAGGGTCTGGCCGCCGACATTGACATTGGCGTTGTTGAGCGCCTGCAGCACCTGTGGAAGCGAGAGCCCGTAGCTCAGGAGTTTGTGCTGGTCGACGGTGACGTCGTAGGTTTTCGTCTTCCCGCCCCAACCGGTCACGTCGATCACGCCGGGCACTGCCTTGAAGCGGCGTTCGAGAATCCAGTCCTGGATCGTCTTCAGATCGGTGACCGAATAACCCGGCGGACCCTTGAGCCGATACCGGTAGATCTCTCCGATCGGACTCTCCGGCGAAATCTGCGGCTGCGCCCCGTTGGGAAGCTGCGACAGCTGGGTCAGCCGGTTGGTGACCCACTGCTCGGCCTGGTCATAGGTGAAATCGTAGGTGAACTGAATCTTGACGTCGGAAAGACCGAACAGGGAGATGGTGCGGACCGCCGTGACGTGGGGAATTCCTGCCATCTGAATTTCGATGGGCACGGTGATGTAGCGTTCGATCTCCTCGGCGGACTGTCCCTGGCTCTGGGTGACGATTTCGACCAGGGGCGGAACGGGGTCTGGATACGCCTCGATGTTCAATTCGAGAAAGCAGACGACGCCCGCGCAAAGGAACAGCAGCAGGAGAACCACGACAAGAATTCGCTGCCGGAGAGCGAAAGCGATGACCGCACTCATGGCGCCCCGATCCGGTTCCGCTAGTCCGACTGCGCTGCGCGGTCGATAAACAGCGCGCCGCTGGACACGATCGTGTCGCCCTGCCTGAGGCCGGAGAGCGCTTCGACGTCGCCGTTCTGGACGCGTCCCGTCTGGATCAGGCGCAAGCTCAGGCTCTGATCCTTGTGCGCCAGCCAGACGCGCGCTTCGTCGCCTTCATAGATGACGGAGTTCTCGGGCACTGCCGGGGACGTGCGATCGTTGCCGGTATGAATCCGGACGGTCGCGAACATCATGGGCTTCAGCGTGCCGTCGGGGTTTTTCACTTCGGCCCGCACCGCGAGACGATGGGTCGTCGCGTCGATGGCAGGCGCAACCCAGGTCAATCGCGCCGCGAACACCTTGTCCGGCAGTGCGATCACGTGGACTTCCACCGGCGCGTCCACCTTCATCAGCGGCGCATCGGCTTCGCGCACATTGCCCACGATCCACAGCGTGGAAAGATCGCCGATCGAATAGACCGGATTCGCCGCGCCGGATTGAATGAATTGCCCGAGGCCGACCTGCCGCTGGATGACCGTGCCGGAAATCGGCGCCGCGATCGTCGCTTCGGGGGAGAGCTTATCCAGCGCCCGCGTTTTTTCGAGCGACGATATTTCGCGGTCGCTCATCCCGAGAATGCGCAAGCGGTTGCGTTGCGCGGCCAGTGCGATCTGCGCGGTGCGCAGCCCGGCGCGCGCCGCCGCGAGATCGGATTGCGATTGCTGCCAATCCTTCAGGGCCGCGCTCTGTCCCAGATACAATTGACGCTGCCGCGATTCGTTCGCCGTCGCGACCTTGTCCTGCGCAATCGCCGCGCCGAGCGCGTCGACGGCCGAAATCAGGTCGTTCTGCGATTGAACGGCCTCCGAAGCATCCACCGCCATCAGCGGATCGCCCTTCTGAACACGATCGCCGAGCTTGGCGATCAGGCGCGTCACGCGCCCCGAATAGGGCGAGAAGACCGGCGTCGTCGTGTCGTCATTGGCGGCGACCTCGCCATCCGTGACGGCCACGCCGGGAAACGGCTCCGCGCGCACGCGGACAAATTTGAGATCGGCCCATTGCTCGACGGTGGGGCGGAACGTGCCGGGCGCGAACGCCGGCGGTTCGGGCGCCGTCTGGCCGGCCACAAGATTCCACAGCCAGGGGATCAACCCGAACACCACCAACGCGACGACGCCCGCCACGACAAGGGCGCGGATCTGGTCCCGGCGCGACAGGCGGGTGACGCCGGAGAAGCTCCAATTGTTCTCCTGTTCCGGCACGGCTCAACTCCAGCGCTGGCAATCGCGGCCGAACCCGCCGGCTTTGTCGCCACCCGCTCTTCGCGGCGGGCGAGGCTGGGGTATATCGGGCTTTCCTTACATGAACCTGACAATGGATCGCATGCGTACGTGATACTCTGCGGCCGATTGGCAGCCAGACTTTATCCGGGTTTGCGATGCGCCTCCTGCTCGTCGAAGACAATGTCAGCCTTGTGCAGCTCATCGCCAAAGGTCTGGCGAGTGCGGGGTTCGAAGTCGACACCGCTGCGTCGGTCGCCGACGCGCTCGATATCGTGTCGGCCGGCAAGTATGCGGCGATCATTCTCGATCTCGGTCTTCCCGACGGTGACGGTCTGTCCGTACTGAAGGCCATGCGGGTGCGCAGCGATTCCACACCGGTGCTGGTTCTGACCGCGCGTGGCACGCTTCGGGACCGCGTATCGGGACTCAACGACGGCGCAGACGACTACCTCGTCAAGCCGTTCGCGTTCGAAGAACTCGTCGCCCGCATACAGGCGTTGCTTCGGCGCCCGGGAGATTTTCTGGGAAGATTGCGACGCGCCGGAAACATCGCGTTCGACACGGTCGGCCGCCAGATTTATATCGATGACAAGCCCCAATCCCTCTCGGCGCGGGAATTGGCGCTTCTCGAACTCCTGATCGGGCGCGTGGGCCGTGTGGTGCCCAAGGCGTTTGTGGAAAGTCACCTGTTCGGGGATTCGGACGAGGTCCGTTCGAACGCGATCGAAGTCTATGTCCATCGCTTGCGCCGGCAACTGGCCGATTTGGGCGCCACCATCGAGATACACACGGTTCGCGGCGTGGGCTATCTGATGACCGAAACAAAATCATGACGTGGCGATTCAATTCGATCCTTTCGCGGATCATCTGGTTGCACGTTCTGGCTCTCAGCATCGCCGCGGTGGCCATGCCGCTCGCGACCTATTTCCTGCTCAATTCCACGGCGAATGAATTCGAAAACCGGACGCTGCAGGCGCACGCGCAAGCGATAAGCAGCTATCTGAAATTGGATTCCGCCGGACGCTGGCGGCTGGATTTGCCCGCGGATCTGCGCACGTTCTATGCGCACGGGTTCGACGGCTTCGCCTATTCCATCGTCGACAATTCCGGCAAGGTTCTCTTCTCGTCGCTGCGTGACAAATCCGCGAGTTTCGGCCGCACGAACTGGCCGGATTCGCCGTTGTATTTTCAGCGGCAGGCCGGAAAGGCCATCTATTACGGCGCGAGCTTCCCCCAGGATCGCGGCGGGAAGACGATTTTCATTCAGGTCGCGCAGGATCTGGAGCATCCCGATGTGATCGTCGACGATATTGTCGCCGATTATCTGGTGCGCGTGGCCTGGTTCACGATCCCCATCATGCTTCTGTTGCTGGTGACGGATATTCTTATCGTCCGCCGTGCGCTTCGCCCCCTCACGCGCGCCTCCGCAATGGCGCGCGCCATCGATCCGGGACGCATCGATCTTCGTTTGCCGACCGACGCGGTGCCCACCGAAGTGCGCCCGCTGGTCGTCGCCGTGAACCAGGCGCTGGACAGGCTGGAAAAGGGATTTCGCATACAAAGGGATTTTACGGCCGACGCCGCGCACGAACTGCGCACGCCGCTGGCCGTGTTGCGCACGCGGGTGGAAACGTTGCCCGATCAGCAGGCGGTGGCCGCATTGCGCACCGACCTTGAGACCATGACCCATACGATCAATCAACTGCTCGAAGTGGCCGAACTTGAAGCCAGCGCGGCCGATTTGAAGGAAACCGTCGATTTGCGGGGCGTCTGCACGGATGTTGCGGCCGCTCTGGCGCCGATGGCCATTGCGCAGAACAAGGACGTCGCGCTGACCGGAAGCGAGGCGCCAGTGCTGGTGAAGGGCAATGCGATCATGCTTCACCAGGCCGTCAGGAACCTGGCGGAAAACGCGTTGCGACACACACCGACCGGTACGACGGTCGAAATCAACGTCATGCCGGGAGGCGTCGTTCGCGTGCTGGACGAAGGTTCCGGAATTTCGGCCAATGAGCGCGAACTGATCTTCCGGCGCTTCTGGAGGCGCGACCGCAATCGTAGCCACGGGGCGGGCCTCGGCCTTTCCATCGTTGCGCGCATCGTGGAAGCGCATGCCGGCAAAATAGACGTGGCAAACCGGCCGGGGGGCGGGGCGATGTTCTCCCTGACTTTTGCGCTGCATCGGCCGGGTTCGTAACCAAGTTACGGGGGTGTGGAATCGCCGGAATCTTCGGCTGCGGCCGTTGGAGATGCCGGACAGCGGGCAATGGACACGCCCTGCCCAAACTCTGGGCATTGCGGCCCGCGAGGCGTCGTGGTCCGGGCCGGGAAAGGCGCAAGAATCTGTGGACGGTTTGGTATCCGTCCCTTATGAAACATAGGGTTATCGGAGTGTCACGATTCTTCAATATCTGTGGTGATGCCGCCACACTTGGCAGATCGCGTGCAAAACCTATGTTAAAAAACGCGCCATGATGCTTGTTGATTCGTTCTGCGACAGGACCTTGTAGGAACGGACATGAAAATCCCCGCCCGCCTTCTCGCCGCACTGGCACTTTCACTTTCCGCCGCCGGTTGTGCCGCCACGCCGGGCCCCGATTCAACGGGTCAAAACGACCCGTACGAATCCTTCAACCGGCAGGTTTTCGGCTTCAACGAAACGGTCGACAAGAATGTGGCGCTGCCGGTGGCCGTATTCTACCACCACGCGGTGCCGACGCCGGCGCGCGAAGGCGTCCACAATTTCCTCGGCAATCTCGACTCGCCGGTCACCTTCGCGAATGACGTGATGCAGGGCGAAGTGACCCGCGCGAGCAAGACCTTGGGCCGATTCGTCATCAATTCCACGGTCGGCATCGGCGGGCTCGTCGATGCTGCTTCCGAGTTCGGAATCGAAGGTCACGAAGCCGATTTCGGCGAGACGCTGGCCGTTTACGGCGTGGACGAAGGTCCCTATCTGGTGCTGCCGGTCGCCGGGCCCAGCAATCCGCGCGATGCAACCGGCGAGGTGGTGGATATCTTTCTCGATCCGCTCACCTATGTCGAACTCCGCAGCAAATTCTGGTGGACGGCGGGCCGCGCTACGCTCTCGATCGTCGATGAGCGCGAACAAAACATCGCAGCCATCAGAAGCCTCGAAGCCAGTTCGGTCGATCTCTACGCCACCGTGCGCAGCCTGTACCGCCAGCATCGCGACGCGGAGATTCACGGCGGCAAGGCGGATCTTCAAAATCTGCCGAATATGTAAGCCCCGCGCGCAGGCATAGCCCAATGCGAATTCCCTTTGTCGGGCGAGTGGTCGGGTTGTGCGGCCGCCACGCGAAGCTGGTCGTCCTGGTCGCTCTGGCGGCCGGGATCGCCGCAGGCTTTTACAGCTTCAACCATTTCAGGATGAATACCGACGTCGAGACGTTGATTTCCGCCAACGCGCCGTGGCGTCAGCGTCAGATTGCGTTCGACGCCGCGTTTCCCCAACAGCACAATGTGATCGTCGCGGTCGTCGATGGGGCGACGCCGGAGCGCGCGGAAGAGGGCGCGGCGGCGCTTGCGGCTGCGCTCGAGCAAAACAAATATCTGTTTCCGCTCGTGCGCCGGCCCGACTCCAACGCGTTCTTCGAGCATGACGGATTGATGTTGCTGCCGCTTGCCGACGTCAAATCGTCGATGGATCAGTTGATCGCGGCCCAGCCGTTTCTGGGCGCGCTTGCTTCCGATCCGAGCCTGCGCGGCATCATGGACAGCCTCTCGACCGCGCTGCTCGGCGTCGCCCATGGGCAGACGAAGCTCGGGGATTTGGCCCGCCCGCTGTCCGCATTCTCTGAGACGCTTAACACGATTGCGGACGGCAGGCCCGCCTTCATGTCGTGGCGATCCATGGTGACGGGAGGACATCCGGGCCTGCGGGAGACCCGGCGTTTCATCCAGATAAAGCCACGGCTCAATTTCGACGCGCTGGAAGCGGGGGCGGACGCGACGGCCGTCATCCGCGCGACGGTCGCACGGCTTCATTTGACGCCCGATCAGGGCGTGCGTGTGCGTCTGACCGGGCCCGTGCCGATGGCGGACGAGGAATTCGCCACGCTCGCCGAGCACGCGGGATGGATGGCCTTGCTGATGATGAGCGTCGTCGTCGCCATGCTGTGGCTCGCGGTGCATTCGTTCCGGTTGATCTTCGCGATTCTTCTGGCCGTATTCACCGGGCTCGCGATCACGATGGCGATCGGCCTCCTGTTCATCGGCGCATTCAATGTGATTTCGGTCGCGTTCATCGCGCTGTTCGTGGGGCTGGGCGTCGATTTCGGCATCCAGTTTTGTGTCCGCTACCGCGCCGAACGTCACATGCGCGACGATCTCGACGCGGCATTGCATGGCGCAGGCATCCGCATCGGCGGCGCGCTGATGCTGGCGGCCGTGGCAATCGCGGCGGGCTTTCTTTCGTTTCTGCCGACGAGCTATGCCGGCGTTGCCGAGTTGGGATTTGTGGCGGGCACGGGAATGCTCGTCACGTTCGCCCTCAGCATCACGTTCCTTCCCGCGCTGATAAAACTTCTTCGTCCCGGCGGCGAAGCCGACGAAATCGGCTTTGGCCAACTTGCCCCATTCGACGGCATCCTCACGAAAGGCCGCGCCTTCGTCATCGCGATCGCCGTCCTCATCGGGATCGGCGGGCTGGTGCTGCTTCCGGAACTCCAATTCGATTTCAACCCGCTCGATTTGCGCAGCCCCAAGGTCGAGTTGGTCGCGACCGCGCTCGACCTCATGAAGAATCCGGAGACCTCGCCGAACACCATCAATATTCTGGCGCCGACGCACGACGCGGTGGAGACGTTGCTGCCCCGGCTGGCGGCGCTACCACAGGTGGCCCAGGTTCTCACGATCGATACTTTCGTGCCCACGCAGCAGAAGGAAAAACTCGCGCTGATCGCCGACGCGGCGTCGCTGCTCGACACGACGCTCGATCCGTTTATGACCAAGCCGGCCCCGAGCGACGCAGAGGTCGTGGCCAGCATGCAGGCGACCGCACAGCAATTGCTGACAGCGGCGGGTTCGGACAAATCGCAACCGGCAAACGATGCGAGACGCCTTGCCGTCGCGCTCCAGCGGCTGGCGCATGGAAGCCCGCAATTGCGCGCGCGGGCCGCGCAAGCGCTCGTGCCCGGACTTCAGACGATGCTTGCCCAGGCGGCGGCGACGCTGCAGCCCCAGCCGGTGACGGCCAAATCGCTGCCGCCGGATCTTATGCAGGACTGGATTGCTCCGAATGGCGCCTATCGGATCCAGGTTTCGCCGACAGGCGACGCCAACAACAATGCCGTGCTGCGCCGCTTCACCGCGGCGGTTCGCACCGTTGCGCCCTCGGCCACGGGGACGCCCATCTCCATCCAGGAAGCGGGGAACACGATCGTCCACGCCTTCGTCGAAGCGGGAATCCTGTCCTTCCTGTCGATTGCGATTCTCCTCGCAATCGCATTGCGCAAGGCGCTCGACGTGGCGCTCGCGCTCCTGCCCCTGCTGCTGGCCGGGATCGAGACGCTGGCCACCTGCGTCGTGATCGGCCTGCCTCTCAACTATGCCAACATCATCGCGCTGCCGCTTCTGTTCGGCATCGGCGTTGCGTTCGACATTTATTTCGTCATGGCGTGGCGCGCGGGCTCGCGCAATCTTCTGCAATCGCCGCTCACCCGTGCCGTGATTTTGAGCGCGGGCACGACGGCATCGGCGTTCGGCACACTCTGGCTTTCGAGCCACCCCGGCACCGCCAGCATGGGGCAATTGCTGGCGATTTCGCTGGCATGGATTCTCGCGACGGTTCTATTCCTGCTGCCGGCGCTGCTCGAGCAATTCGCGCCGAATGAAGGTCTGCGTCGCGCGAAATCTTAGAGCATGATCCGATCTGATTGAATCGGATCATGCTCTGAATTCCTTGATTGTCGCGCAATCTGGCGGCGAACCGCTGCACACTTCGCCGGATTGCGCTTTAGGGCTGGGCCTTGTGGCCGGCCAAGAGGCTGTCGGCCAGATCGTTCATCTTCTTCGCGAGTGCCGGCGCGCCGCCCGCTGCCAGCGTGGCGGCGAAGTCGGACCGCCTCGTGGCGAGTTCGCTCACATATCCTTCCAGGAACACGTCGATGATTTTCCACTGGTCGCCCGATTGGCGCATCCGGTAGAGAAGCGGAACGGGCTTCTCGCCGACGGGAACGAGCGTCGTTTGCACGACCTTGTCGGCGCCTCTTTGCAGCACGTTCGGGTCGATGTCGAAACGTTGACCGGAAAAGCTGGCGAAATTGCTGGCGTAGCTCGCGGCGGTCATCCGCAGGAAAGCGTCGATCAGCGATTTGCGGTCGCTGTCGGGCATCGTCGCCCAGCTCGGGCCCACGATGAATTGCATCATGATCGGAAGATCGAAATCCGTTTCGATGGCGGGTTCGAGCATCTTGAAACGGCCCTGGACGCCAAGTTCGTGTCCGCGCTTCATCGTATCGAGCAGCACGTCGTGAAAAATCTGTACTTGCTTGGCCGCGGGATCCGTGACGGCGGCGTCTGCCGCGAGCGCAGGAAGCGCGAATTGTCCGAGGGCAAGCGACAACGCAATCGCGGCAACGGAAAGCCATTTCTTGAACATAAGACAGTCCCTGAATATGCCGCTCCTGACATGGAAGTCGGCGAACGATTGCGCCCGCGGCGAGAAGTGCAGCCCCGTTGAAAGACTAACGCATGAACCCGCTTTTGGGCTGAAATATGCCCCTCGAACAGTTCGACACAATTTGGCGGCCCCGCCAAGCCTTTGCCCGCGCCATCGCCGTGCCGGGAAATTTCCGCGCCCGCATTCGTGGGTGTTTTTAAGTTGCATAACTGCCGCAGAAGGGCCGAATTCCCGATCCGGGCGTGTCGCTAGGCCAAGCGGCCGAGCGCCTGCGGGCTCGTGCCGGTCAAAGCCGCATCTCCCATCGTCACCGCCGAAACCAGTCCCGGCGCGCCGGCCAGGACATTGTCCGCGAACAATTGCGCCAGCCCGATCCTCGTGCGCCACCATTTGTCGCCGTCGGAATCTTCGGCAAGCGCGTGCGCCGCAGCCAGCGCGCCCTTGGCCAGGAGCCAGCCTCCCACCATATCGCCCATGAGTTTCAGATAGGCCGTCGCGCCTGCCAGCGCCGCGGGCGTTCCACGCTGATCCCGTAGCCAATCGGTCGCGGTCCTGGCGGCGCCCGCAGCCGTTTCCAATTGCGTCACGATGCTGGTGGGCAGGGCGCTTCGCGAATCCTTGAGCGCGGCGACGGTCGCCGCAATATCGTCGAACAGTTCGCGAACGGCTTGTCCGTTGCCGAGCGAAAGCTTGCGGCCGGCAAGATCGATCGCCTGGATGCCGTTCGTTCCCTCATAGATCGGGGCGATCCGGGCGTCGCGATAATGTTGCGCCGCGCCGGTCTCCTCGATGTAGCCCATGCCGCCATGGACCTGCAGCGCGATGGATGCCGTTTCGACGCCGATATCCGTCGACCACGCCTTGGCGATCGGCGTGAACAGTTCTTCGCGCAGACGCGCCGACTCGCGCGCCGCGGGGTCCGCCGCGACTTTAGCGAAATCCGCGGCGACCGCCGTCGAGAAGCAGATCGCGCGCGCCGCTTCGATTTTCGCCTTCATCAGCATCAACATGCGGCGCACATCCGGCTGGTCGAAAATCGGCGCGGGATATTCGCCCGTCCAGGCCGAGCGCCCCTGCTTGCGTTCGAGCGCAAAGGCAAGCGCCTGCTGATAGGCGCGTTCGGCGATCGCAACGCCTTGCACGCCCACCTGAAGCCGCGCCGCGTTCATCATCGTGAACATGTGCGCGAGGCCCTGGTTCGGCGACGCCGACCAGCTCCGCGCGCGCGCCGCCATAGACCATCGTGCAGGTGGGAGAGCCGTGGATGCCGAGCTTGTGCTCGATGCCGCTGGGAGCGAGATCGTTTGCGGCTCCGAGCGAGCCGTCGTCCGCGACGAGCTTTTTGGAGGCGAGGAACAGCGACACGCCTTTCGTCCCGGGCGGCGCGCCCGGCAATCGCGCCAGCACAAGATGGACGATGTTCTCGGCCATATCGTGGTCGCCCCAGGTGATGAAGATCTTCTGGCCCGTGATTCGATAAAATCCTTCGCCGTCGGGTTCCGCGCGCGTGCGCAATGCGGCGAGGTCCGAGCCGGCCTGCGGCTCGGTCAGGTTCATCGTGCCCGTCCATTCGCCGGATACAAGTTTCGGCAGATAAAGAGTTTTCTGCCGTTCGGTTCCGTGCGCGCAAAGCGCTTCGATCGCGCCTTGCGTGAGCATGGGGCAAAGCCCGAACGCCATGTTGGCGCCGTGCATCATTTCAAACACGGCGATTTCGAGGACCTTGGGCAGGTCCTGGCCGCCATACTGCGCATCGGCCGACAAGGCGTTCCAGCCGCCTTGCGCAAAGGCACGATAGGCATCGGCGAAGCCGGGAGCCGCGCGCACTTGGCCGTTCTCGAATTGGGCGCCCGTCTCGTCGCCGCCCCGGTTGAGGGGCGCGAGCACGTCGCGAGCTAGGCGGCCGCCCGCGTCGAGCACGGCGGCCAGCGTTTCGCCGTCGAAGCCCGGATGTGTCGTTTTCAGGCGCATGGCGCCGGCTATTTCGGTCAAGGCAAAGGTCAACTCGCGAAGGGGCGGGGTATAGGTCATGGGGGTCAAATTAGCAGTTTTCCGCGGCAATGCGGCGGTTTCCGAAGAGCCGGCGTCCGGTAACGGTCCAGCCACACATTGACGTGTATTAAGGATCGCCGTCCACAGGAGCGTCTCTATGGCCCGTGGCGCAGAATTGCTGCGCGAATTGGCGAAGTGGGTTCCCCCGGGCGCAGTGCGCCGCTTCGGGCGCCCCGTCGCGATGCTGTTTCATGGGGTCGAGCCGCACATCGACGACCCGCGCATCCAGGTCAACCACCACAGCGCAGACTCGTTTCACGCCATCGCAAGGGCGCTCAAGGCCGAATTCCAAGTCCTGCCGCTGTCCGCGATCTGCGACGTCCTGAAACATCCCGAGCGTCACGAACGCACGGTGTTCCTGACCTCCGACGACGGTTACGCAAACGCGGAGCTGACGGCGGACATTCTCGAAGACCTCGGTCTTCCCTGGTCGCTTTTCGTCAGCACGCACCACATCGATACCGTTGAGCCAAATCCGCTGACGCTCGCGCGGTTGTTTTTCTATTACGCACCGGCCGGACGCTACGTCATCCCGAATTTCGCCGAGCCGTTCGAACTCGGCAGCGCCGAAGAAAGAGAAATGGCGGCACGGCGCTCGCTGGGCACGTTGAAGCGGCTTGACATGCCGCGTGCGCAACAGAGCCTGGACGCCATGTGCCAAGCGTTGATTCCGGGCGGGATGGGGGAACTCCTTTCGCGATTTCCGTCCGAGAGGTTTCTCAACTGGACGGAATTGGCGGCGCTGCACAAGCGCGGTGTCGAGATCGGCGCGCACGCGCACTTTCATTGGCCGATGCATTCGAAGCAGGCGCCGGAATATTTCGTCGAGCAGGCGAGATTGTCGCGCGCCCGGATCGAGGCCGAGATCGGAACGTGCAGGTATTTCGCCTATCCGTTCGGCCATATCGGCGATGTCTCGCCGGGCGCCTGGCGCGCCGTCCGGGATGCCGGGTTCGAATATGCGTTCACGACCCTGGCCGGTTCGCTCGACGGCGGAGTCAACCCGTGGCTTTTGCCGCGTTACGGCCTCGAGCCCCATGATGCCCATCTCGCTTCGCTTCTTCCCCTGCTGCGCGTCGCCAATCCGCGGCTGACGCGCTGGCAAAAAGGATTGGCCGCGTAACGAGGCGCGCGATTCTCGTTTACGCCCGTTAACGATCGACCGTCCCAATTTGGCGCATGGCCCTGATCCAGCCCGGGACGCCGTGTCTTGGTGAATTTTCCTAACCATTTCGCTTGAACCGGTTAGCGGCGCGGCCCGCCTTCACGGTCGATCGAAGAACTGTGCTGCCACCGCGCATCCGCTTGGTGAACGGGCTTCCTTCGTCTGCCGGGACGCAGGTCCGCAAAGTGCCACCGGCCGCGCAATTCGTTCCGCTTTGAAACATTCCGATCCCGCCATCGTGGCTCGCCCGATGCAGCCCTGGGTCTGCGAAACACACCCATCGAGGGCCGCCCGTGAGCATCCGGGGCCAAATCGCCGAGAACACCGACTGGCCGCAAATCAGCGGGCCGGTCGAAGTCGGCATCGCCGAGTCTCCGGCGGCGAACAATTTGCGGCTGGTGCGCGCGGCCACTCCGGACGCGCTTGCCGAGAACGCGCCCACACGTCCCGTTCGTTCTTCAAGCCGGTTGCAGCGGGCGTTGAAGCGCGCACTCGATCTTTCGATTGCGGTGCCCGCGCTCATCCTGCTCGCACCCATCATGGCGCTGTTCGCGATCCTGATCCGGATCGACAGCTCGGGCCCGGCACTGTTCTTTCAGCGCCGCCTGGGTCAAGGTGGCAAGCCGTTCGAGATCGTCAAATTTCGCACGATGTCCGTCCTCGAGGACGGTGAAGACATCACGCAGGTCCGCAGAGACGACAAGCGCGTCACGCCGATGGGCCGCTGGCTGCGCAAATCCAGCCTCGATGAATTGCCGCAGCTGATCAACGTGATCCGGGGCGAGATGTCGCTCGTCGGTCCGCGGCCGCACGCCGTTGCCCATGACCGGCTCTTTGGCGTGCTTATCGACAATTATCAGCTTCGCCAATCCGTCAAGCCGGGAATCACCGGCTGGGCTCAGGTGCACGGCCTGCGCGGCGAGACGCGCACCGTCGACGACATGAAAGAACGCGTCGCGTTCGACATCTGGTATGCGCGGCACGCGAAGTTCTCGCCCTCGACCTGGAGATTCTCGGGCGCACGCCGCTGGAAGTGCTGCGCCAACGGAATGCTTACTGATGACGGCACTTGCTGTTTCACGAAGCGATCGGGCTCCCGCAATGCCGCCGAAGCGGAAGGCTTTCCGCGAAGTGATCGTGGGAGGCCTGAAGACGGCCTGTCTCTCGCGCCACGAATTGATGTCGCTGATGGTGAGGGAATGCCTCGCCGCGCGCGCGCAGCCGCAAGGCGCCGCCAAGCTCGTTTTCGCATCGAACGGTCACGCCTTGTCGCTGGCGGCGACAAGCGAGACGTTCCGCCGTCACCACGACGCGGCCGATCTCATTCACGCCGACGGCCAGCCCGTCGTCTTTGCCTCCAGGCTGACGGGTTCGCCGATCCCCGAGCGCAGCTCCACGACCGATTTCTTTCACGATGCGGCGGTTGCAGCCCGCGATTCCGGTTTGAAGTTTTTCCTTCTGGGCGCGACCGAAGAGGTCAATGCCAAATGCGCCGCGACAATGGAGGGGACGTATCCCGGTTTGCAGATCGCCGGGAGACGAAATGGTTATTTCGCGCCCCATGAGGAAGCGGCCGTCTGCGAAGCGATCAATCGTTCCGGCGCCGATGTCGTGTGGGTGGGCCTCGGCGTGCCGTTCGAACACGAATTCTGCATCCGTAACCAGCACCGGCTGAAGGCCGGCTGGCTGGTGACGGCGGGCGGATGCTTTAACTATGTGACCGGCCATTACGCCCGCGCGCCCGCATGGATGCAGCGGACGGGGCTTGAATGGCTGCACCGGTTGTGGCACGAGCCGCGGCGGCTCTTTTGGCGCTACGCCGTCACCAATCCGCATGCGCTGTTTCTGCTTTTGACGCAGACGCGCGCGCTCGAATCTGGCCCGAACGTTGCTGTTATCGGCTCAAGAGGAAGCCAATTTCAGCACGACCGGGTCTAAATGACGGCGCAGTCTTCACCAACGCTGGCGAACATCGAAGTGAGGGCGCCGGCCTGGGAGCGGCTTGCGCCGCTGGTGGGTCGCTACGGCATGTCGGCACTGGGTCCGCTCAGCGTCTCCGGCTCCCATTTCGCCGCGTCCCTTCTGGTACTGCATCTGCTGTCGCGCGCCGAATTCGGGTTGTTTTCGTTTCTGCTCGTCGTGGTTCCCTTTTGTCTCAGCCTGTCGGGCATGCTGCTGGGCGTTTCGTTCGGCGTCTCCATGGCGCGGTCCGTCGCGACGCGCGAAGCCGAAACCGCCACGCATCTGAAGGCCAATCTGTGTCTTTCGGCGCTCGCCGGCGCGACCATCTTCGCGATCATGCTGACGTTGGGGGCGAAACCGGATCTCGCTGCGATACTCGGGCTCTACGCGGGAACGATGTCGCTGCGCTCGTTCGCGCGCAGTTTCTCCTATACGAAGAGCAAAGTGCTGCGGACGATGCTTTCGGATCTCGTCTACAGCATGGTCCTGATGGGCAGCCTCGTCACGCTGGCGGTCCTTCACCGCTTTACGATGTTCCACGCGGCCGAGTTTCTGCTTCTGAGTGCCGGGCTCGGCCTTCTGTCTTTCGGCCCATCTTACCTGAAAGCGCAATTCTGGCCGGGACGGGCAGGGTCGCTCTGGGCCTATGCCGGCACCTGGCGCGACCTGTCGCGCTGGGCGGCGCTGGGCGTTCTGCTCACCGAATTGACGGCCAATGTCCACGCCTATCTCGTGACGTTCATTTCCGGGCCGGCCGCGTTTGCGGTCCTGGCGCTGGGCGGGCTGCTGATGCGGCCCGTTTCTCTCGTCCTGGCGGCGCTTCCCGACATGGAGCGGCCGAAAATGGCGCGGCATATCGCGGCCGGCGATATCGCCGGGGCTTTCCGTTCCGTTAAGGAATTTCGAACGGCGGCCGGTGCAATCTGGCTGGCGACGATCCTTATGTCGGGCGCTCTCTTGATCTGGTTCCCGCACCTCGTCCTCAAGAAGGGCTATGACGAAACGCAGGCGATCATGGTGGTCGTGCTGTGGGCCGCGATCATGGCCGTGCGCACGTTGCGCACGCCGGAATCGGTTTGCCTCCAGGCCGCGGGCCAGTTCCGGCTTCTTGCCGGCGCGAGCGGCTGGTCGAGCGTCGTTTCGCTCGTCGCCACGTTGTCGCTGCTGCTCGTCTGGGGACCGATCGCGTCGCTGGGCGGCATTCTCGCCGGCGATCTGATGTTCACGGGGCGGATTTTCGCGCTGACGCGCAAATGGAAGCTGGGCCATGGTTGAGGTCACCGTCGCCATCCCGACCTTTCGCCGGCCGCACGGTCTGGAGCGGCTGCTTCTGGCGCTCGAAAAGCTGGACACCGACGCAAAAGTGTCCGTCCTTGTTGCGGACAATGATTCGGAGGGGCGCGAAGGATTGGCCGTCTGCCAGCGCATCAGAGCGGGAGGCTACCGCTGGCCGCTCGATTCGATCGTGGTGCCGGAACGCGGCATCGCGCAGGCGAGGAACGCGCTCGTCCGGCGCCTGCTCGCCAGGCATCGTCCGCAATTCGTCGCCATGCTGGACGACGACGAATGGCCGGATCCGGACTGGCTCGACGCATTCCTTCGCGTGCAAAAGGAAACCGATGCCGATGCGCTGCACGGCGCCATCCTGCGCGACTACGAAGTGACGCCCGGCAGCTGGGCTTTGGGTTGTCCGGGAATAGCACCGCTGCGCGACACGTCGGGGCGCAAGCCCATGATCGAAGGCTCGGGCAACGTCATGCTGCGGCGCGCCTGTTTCGAAGGCGTCGCCGCGCCCTGCTTCGATCCCAATTTCGCGCTCACCGGCGGCGAGGACAAGGATTTCTTCGTGCGTCTCAAGCGTCAGGGACGGCGCTTTGCGTGGGCCGACGAAGCGGTTTGTCACGCCCATGTGCCTGCCTCGCGTACGGGCCTCGGCTGGGGCCTGACCAGATCTTATCGCGTGGGCAATTCCGATATGCGGATTTTCCTGAAATACGGGCCGGGCGGCATCGCAAAGGTGCGCGAAGGTGTGAAGATCGCCGCCGCGCTCCTTCTTTTTCCGCTGTTGCTGCTGCTCGCCGCGCCGTTGCCCAGATTGCGCGTCCAGCCCTTGTGCAAACTCTGGCGCGCTGCCGGCAAAATCGCCGCCATCTTCGGCCGCCACTACAACGAATATGCGACGATCCATGGTCGATGACCGCGCGCATGTCGGGACGGCCCGTTCGCAACTGGCGTTGTCGCCGTTGGTCGCGGAAGTGGCCTTTGTCGCATTTCTGCTCTTGGTCTTCGTCGGCCTTTCGCCTTTCGCCATTCGCGATCCAGCCACGCTTGCGGCGGGCGCAACCGCCGCCAACGGCGCGGGCGATCTGTTGCGCCAAGCCTGCTTTGCCACTGTGTTCGCGCTGATCGTCGCGACTGCGCTGCAGCAGAACGGGCTGCGGGCTTTTATGGCTGTGTCGCCTTTGCTCGCGCTTCTTCTCCTATGGTGCCTTGCCAGCGCGTCGTGGTCGCCGGAAGCCGGCGTCACCCTGCGCCGCGCGGCGCTCGCCACCGTCGTCGTTCTCTCCACGATGCTGAGCGTGGCGACCGTCGGCACCGATCGCGCTCTCCGCCTGTTGCGCTATGTGCTGGGTGCGGTCCTGATCGTGAACTGGCTCTCGATTCCGTTCATCCCCCAGGCCGTACACCTCCCGGGCGAGATCGATCCGGGCCTCGTCGGCAATTGGCGGGGCCTCTATTTCCATAAAAACATCGCGGGCGCCGTCTCGGCCATCACGGCCCTGGTCTTTTTCTTCTCGGCGCTCCGGACGCGCCGCATCCTTGATATCGCCCTCTTCACCGCTGCGGTCGGTTTCACGGTGATGACGCATTCGAAATCGTCGATTGCCCTGTTGCCGGTCGCAATATTGTGCGGCGTTGTTTATCGCGCCGCTTGGCGGCGCGGCATCGATCGCATGATCGTGGCCGTAGGATTGGCGTTGCTCTGTACGGCAGCGGTGACGATCGCGCTCGCGGATTCGAGTTGGATCGCCCATAAGCTTGAAGACCCCACCGCGTTCACCGGGCGCGCGGCGATATGGCAGGGAGAGGTCGCGTTCATTCGCGATCATCCGCTGCTCGGCTCGGGCTTCGGGTCTTTCGCCGATACGGGCAAGCTGTCGCCGCTGCACAATTATGTGGGCGACGCGTGGGTGCAGAATATCGCGCACGGCCACAACGCCTATCTTGAATTGTTCGTCACGATCGGCGGTATCGGGTTCGTGCTGGCGCTCCTGAGTCTGCTTGTCGAGCCGGGATTGGCCTTCTGGCGCAGACAAGAGTTTCAGCCCGAATTCATGCCGCTTCTGTTCGCCATATTCGTCTTCGTGGTTCTGCACAATTTCCTGGAGTCGGACTTCCTGGAAGGCAACAGCCAGGCCTGGGTCACGTTCCTCGCGATGCTGGCGATGCTGCGAATCCCGGTCGCCTCTGCCACGCCTGCGCCGGCAGGGCAGCGAGCCTGATGTCATGACAGACACGCCGCTTTTTTCCGTCGTGATCCCGGTTTATAACCGCGCAGACGCGCTCAAGTCCGCGCTGGGTTCCGTTCTCGCGCAAAGCGAACAGGATTTCGAAATCATCGTGATCGATGATGGCTCGGTCGACCAGCCGCAGCCGGTCGTGGAACGGTTCGCCGATCCGCGAATTCGGTTTGTACGCCAGGACAATCATGGCGGGGGCGCCGCGCGCAATGCGGGCATCGATCGCGCCCGGGGCCGTTTCGTTGCGTTTCTCGATTCGGACGACCGGTTTCTCTCGGATCATCTGGCCACGATGAAGCGCCTCCTCGATGGCAAATCCGGCGTCGCCGGCTATGCGCGCATGGTGGTCGACCGTGGAGACGGGCGCAGCTTCCTGAAGCCGCCCCGCGCCCTTCGCGCGGGCGAACATATGGCGAGCTACCTCCTGTGCGATCGCGGCTTCGTGCCCACGATCACGCTCGTGGTCGACGCAGCAACCGCGAAACGCGTGCGCTATGACGAGAGCCTGCCGTTCGCGCAGGACACCGATTTCGCGATCCGGCTGTTTCTGGACGGCGCGCAATTCGTCATGGCGGAAGAGCCGGGCGCCGTCTGGCAGGACATTTACGATCCCAACAGGTCATCGGCGGGCCGCAAAGGCGCGCGCCTTGCAGCATGGCTCGAGAAATTGCGGCCACGAATTCCGGTCAATGCATATTATGGAGGCCGCGGCTGGCTGATTGCCAAGGGGCTGGCGCCGGCCAATGCCTTCGCGGCGCTGAAGCTGTATCTGGGCGCGCTGGTGCGCGGCTGCTATCGCCCCAAGCTCGCGGCAATCATCTTCCTTCAGATATTCTGCCCCGACTGGATGTATCGCCGGCTTGCGGACAGCACTGTGTCCGTGTTGCGGGGTGCGGTGTGGTCGCGGGCCGACCGGCGCGTCGCGCCCGCTTCGCATCGCTGACGCCAAATGACGACGCGGCGATCTTTACTCGGACACATCGGGCTCGCGGCGGCCGCGTGCGCCACGCCGTCGATGGCGGCGCTGTTGCGGCCAAGTCTCTGGGAAGGCGGCGACACGTCGCTGAGAGCGCTGTCCAGAGAACGCGGCATCGTCTATGGCTGCGCCGCGAACTCGCAACAGCTCCAGGACGGGTCGTTCGTCGCCGCAGTCGCGCGCGAAGCCGGCATTCTGGTTCCCGAATACCAACTGAAGCGCGGTGTCGTCGAAGCGGTGCGCGGCAGCTTTGATTTCACCGGGCCGGACATGCTGCTTGGCTTCGCCCAGGCGCATGGAATGAAGTTTCGCGGCCATCCGCTGGTTTGGCACAAGCGCAATCCGGACTGGCTCGAAGATGCCGTCCTGTCGTCGCGCGATCCGGAGCTTCATACGGGCTACATCGACGAGGTTGCGCGCCACTACCGGGGCAAGATGCACTCCTGGGATGTCGTCAACGAGGCCGTCGCGCCCGAACAGGGTCGGCCCGATAACCTTCGCGATACGCTGTGGCTCAAGGCGTTTGGCCCCAGTTACATCGACATGGCGTATCACGCGGCGCGTGAGGCCGATCCCGCGGCGCTGCGCGTCTACAATGATTGGGGCTGCGAGACCGACACGCCCGCGCATGACCGGTTCCGGGCGGCCACGCTGGATTTTCTCGAGCAGGCGCTCGCCCGCGGCGTACCCATCGAAGGTCTCGGTCTGCAGGGTCATCTGCAGGCATTCGGTCCGGTGGTAAATCAGCCGAAGCTGCGCGAGTTTCTAGCGCAGGTGAAATCCATGGGCCTCAAGATATTGGTGACGGAGCTTGACGTGGACGACAGCGGCGGCCCGCTCGATATCGCGGTCCGCGATCGCGCCGTGGCGGACGCCACGCGCCGTTTTCTCGACGTCATCCTGGACAACGAGGCCACGATCGCGGTGCTGACCTGGGGCTTGTCCGACCGCTATCTCGAACCGCCAGGCTGGAAGGAACGTCTCATGGGCTACTCGCCCCGCGAATTGCCGCTGGATGGCGATCTGCAAAAGACGCCGATGTGGCAGGCCATGGCCTCGGCCTTCGCCGCGGGGTGAATGGCCGAAGCATCCGCATCAGGCGGCGCGGCGCGTTCCCGTTGCGGCGAATCTGCGGCTCAGATGGGCGGCGACGCGGGGCGCCGCGAATTCCGCGCCCACCATGAAGCGCATCAGCGGCCCGAAGCTGTGAATTGCGGCCGGCCCCATGACGAAGACCCCCCGCTCCGAGGTTTCGAAATTGTCGCTGACGATCGGCGCGCCCATTGATTGGTCGATGACCGCGCACAGCGACGGCGAGAGGAACGGCAGGCGCTTCATGTCGGGTCTGTAACCCGTTGCCGCGATCACGTGATCGAAGCCCAGCGTCTCTTCATTGCCGGTCCGATCGGCGATGGTAAGATTCACGCTGCCGTCGCACGCTTCGGCCTTTTTAAGATCGCGACCGAGCGACATGGGAATGTGCCCTTCGACCTTTTCGCGCATGAACCAGCCGGCGGCGGGATGCATATGGCTTTGAGTCGCGCGCGCCCGCAACGCTTCCGGCAAACGATGGAACAGGAGCGGCGCCGAGGCGCAGAAATAGGAGCGCCAGCCGCGGCCAATTCCGGAGGCCGGACGCTGCAACCTGTTGATGAACGTTTCCGCATCGGGATCGGGAATGGAGTTGTAGGTGATCTCCGGCGCGCGGGCGATGACACGCGCCGATGCGCCGGCACGGTCGAGGGCCCAGGCGAGATCGATGGCGGACGAACCGCTGCCTATGACGGCCACTTCGCGGCCACGGAAACTTTCGACGTCGCGGTGATCGAAACTATGCGAGATCGAGCCCGCAGGCAGCGCGGACAACACCGGAGGGATGTAGGAGAAGTTGGTAATGCCGACCGCGAGCACGACATTGCGCGCTTTCGCGCGTTCACCCGATTTGAGGGTCAGCGCGAACCCGTCGCCATCGCGTTCCAGCGAAGCGATTTCGGTATCCTCGAGTTCGGGCACATAGCGCGCCCGGAACGTCTCGGCATAGGCGAGGAAGGTCTCGAGCGGCACCGGCAATCCCTGGTCGGCATAGGGCAGGCCGTGTTTCTCGCAATAGGCCTTCAGGGTCGAACCGGTATCGGGCGCGGACAGGTTGGACGCAAACCCGTCAGACTTCAGTGTCATGCCTTTCGGCATGTGCGCTTTCCACGTGTCGAGCGGCTTGCCGAAGATGCGAAAATCAATTCCCTGGGCGCGCAGATGCGCGGCCAGCGAAAGTCCGTAAGGGCCGGCGCCGATGATGGCGACGTCCAAAATCCTGCTCATGTGGGGCTCCCGGCAGTTCTGAAGTTGGCGATGGTGGCCCTGCCGGCGATGTCGCAAATCGGGACATCCGCGCCGTCCCGAATTGCGAACGCTTCACCAGTCAATTCGAAACAGCTTTTGCCAAAGCGGGCCACAATGGCACCTGAGTAAGGTTGCGCAGGCGGGTCCCTCCAAGACGCGTGCCAGCGGCGGTTCACTTCTGGTCAACCCTTCCAACGTTAATATCGGGGCCATGGCGTGTAGGGTGCTTCTTGCTGCGACCGTGGGTTGGCCATCGGTTGCCCGTCTGGCGGGCGGCTTCGGCATGGCTTCCTGCACCGTCGACGCATTATCGCCGGGCGGGGCTCCCGTCGTGGTGAGCCGGTACCTGTCCCACCACTACGTCTACAATCCGCTGTTTCCTCTCTCCTCGCTGCGCGATGCCATCGTTGCGTCCAACCCGGACCTTGTTGTGCCGGGCGACGATCGCGCCGTGGCGTATCTGTTGCGCCTCCATGCCGAGGCGCGGGCGGATGCCCACAATTCCGGCGCCATCGCCGAACTCATCGAACGATCGCTGGGGAAACCGGAGAGCTATCCGGAAATGATGTCGCGAAACCGGTTCATGACGGTCGCGAAAGAGCTTGGCATTCGCGTCCCGAAAACGGTTCCGGTCGCCAGCGAGGCCGAGATCGACGCGTGCCTTGCGGAAGTTGGTCTTCCGGCCGTCTTGAAGTCCGATGGAAGCTGGGGCGGCGACGGCGTCGTCGTCGTGCGCAGCCGGGATGAGGCATTGGCCGCCTTCAGGCGCCTCGCGCATCCGCCGTCGCGGCTTCGCAGCGTCGCGCGCGCGCTCAGGCGGCGCGATGCGCACTATCTGCTGAGTGCCGTTGCGCCGTCGCGTCAGGCCGTCAGCATGCAGCAATTCATCGAAGGTCGACCCGCCGCAAGCGCGTTCGCGTCCTGGAAAGGCGAAGTGATCGGCCGGATTTACTATGACGTCGTGGTGGCGCAGGGAACGATAGGGCCGCCCAATGTCATCAAGCGTGTCGACTGCGAGGAGATCGACGAGGCCACGCGGCGCGTGGCGCGCCATTTCGGGCTGTCGGGTCTGCACGGCATGGATTTCATTCGCGATGCCTCGGGCGCGGTGCATCTGCTCGAAATCAATCCGCGCGCGACGCAAGGCGGCACCGTGGCTTTCGGGCCCGGGCGCGACCTGCCCGCGGCGCTCGCCTCCCGCATCGTGCCGGCGATTGCGCGGCCGGCCATCGCCAACGACGTCGTCGTGTTCTTCCCGCGCGAGTGGCTTCGCGATCCGTCGAGCCCTTATCTCAAGACCGGCTATCACGATGTGCCGTGGGATGACCCCGCGGTTCTCCGGGCCTGTCTCCAGTCCCAGCCCGGGCCGCAGCCGGAACCGGCAAAACCCGGTGGCGAGCAATTCCGGGCAGCATTGACCGTTTCGGGCGCCGACACCGGTCTGGAAGCATCGCGTTAACCTTTCCTCAGCGGGCCACAGGGTAAACCGGAGCATAAGCCCTCAAGGGTGGCTTCCCATCCAACCGGGCGGAGACGGCGCGCGTGTCCATGGCTCAACCGAGGATCGTTCGACCTGCGGGCGCGAATGCCGCGGCCGACCCGCGCGCACAAGCCGAGCAGTTCCGGCTGGACGATCTGATGCGCGTCGCCCGCGAACGCTGGCGGCTGGTCCGCAACGTCGCGCTGGCCGTGCTGGCCCTCACGGTTCTCGTGCTTCTGCTGCTGCCGTCATTCTATGCACCGACCGCGCTCGTGATGCTCGATCAGCGCAAGAACACGGTGGCCGATCTGTCGGCCGTGCTCTCCGATCTGCCGACCGATCCGTCCGCAGTGCAAAATCAGATTCAGATTCTCACTTCGCGCGATCTCGCGGGCCAGGTGATCGAACAATTGGGTCTCGTGCAGGACGAAGAACTGAACAAGACAAATTTTCTCGATCCGCGGCATTGGTTTGACGCGCCGGTTCCGACGGATCCAGCCGAGGCGGCGGCATACCAATACAATAAAGTCACGACCGCATTCCTGAAGCGTCTCAAAGTCGAGGCCGAAGGGCTTTCCACGACCGTCAGCGTGAGTTTTTCGTCGCGCGATCCCGCCAAGGCCGCGCAGATCACCAATGCCGTGGTCGATGCCTATATCGCCGAACAGGTCGCCGTCAAAAACGACGCAGCCCACAAGACGACGGACTGGCTCGTTCAGCGCATCGGCGAACTCGCGCAGCAGGTGCAGGCCGCGGAGGCCAATGTCCAACGCTACAAGGCCGAGAACGGATTGAACGACACGGCCGAAGGAACGCCGCTCATCGACCAGCAGCTCACCGGCATCGACACGCAGCTTGTGCAGGCCCGCGCCGATCTGGCGGCGAAAGAGGCGAGCAACGACCGCGTCGAATCCCTGGTGCAGTCGGGACACAACGCCGACGTCTCGCAGATCGTCTCCTCGCCCCTGATTGTGCAACTGCGCGAGCAGCAGGCCGACGTGATCCGCGACGAGGCGCTGCTGACCACGCGCTACGGCCCCCGCCATCCCAAGCTGATTGCTGCGGAGTCCCAGAAGCGCGACCTCGACGAGAAAATATCGCAGGAAGTCGATCGCCTGGCGGGTTCGGTGGCGAACGATGTCGCCGTGGCGCGCGCGCAGGTCGCTTCGCTGCAGAACAGCCTGCGGCAGATGGAGGCTCAATCCACGTCGCAGAATCTCGTCCGCGTGAAGCTCAAATCGCTGGAGGCGAACGCCGCGACCACGCGCACGATGTATGAAGCGTTCGTGACCCGCCTGCGGGAGGCCCAGGACCAGGACGGAATCCAGCCGCCGGATTCGCATGTGATTTCGCACGCATCGATCCCCATCACGCCGAGCTCGCCGCCGCGGCTGCTGATCATGGCGGCTGCGATTCCGGGCAGTCTCATGCTGGGGCTGCTCGCGGCACTTCTCGCCGAGCGCATGAACGTGCCGGTCGAACGCGTGCGTCAGCGGCCTGATCCGCTGCGCGGCGTGCAGGTGATGGCGGAACTTCCCAACGCGTTGTCGGCGCGCTCGGCCGATTGGGTCGTCGATCAGCCAATGTCGGCGTTCGGCCGCCAGGCGCGGGGTCTTGCCCAGCGGATCGCCTATCCCGCGCAATCCTTCCGGCCGAAAGTGATCGCGGTCGCCTCCGCCGAACCGCATGAAGGAAAGACGGCCGTGGCCCTCGCGCTGGCGCGCGCCGCGTCCCAGCTCGGCCAGCGTGTCGTGCTCGTCGACGGCAATCTCCTGTCGCCCATGGTTGGTTGGACTGCAAGACTGGGTGCTGCGCCTGCAGGTCTGCTGGAAGCCGCCGGCGGCACGGCGCCGCTCAGTCGCGCGTTGCAGAAGGACCCACGCTCGAACGCTTATGTTCTGGCTCCGCGGGGGCCATTCGCCTATCCGCCGGGCGTCTGGGCCTCGCCGCAGATGGCTCACCTGTTCGCGCATTTGAGACAGTGCTGCGACCTCGTGATCGTGGACGGCGTGGCGATGAGTGCGCCCGAAGCCCCCATGATCGTGGCGTCCGCCGACGCAATCATGCTGGTCGCCCGCTGGTCCGCCGAGCCGCGCCCGGCGCTGGAGCAAACCCTCGACGTCCTGGCGGCGATGCACGCCCCGCCCGTGGGCCTCGTTCTGACGAGCTGACCTTCACGAATTCTTGTGATCCCCGCCATCCGGAAACCGCCCTGGAGCCGGTTTCGCTGATCCATGAACTCCGCCGGGCCGTAACAATGGTCGGTCCGGGCGCGAATTACGATTGAGCCCGACCCGGCAAACCGCCACCATCGGCCCGGCTCTGGAGACAGATTTATGGCAATTCCTTCCACGGCAACCCGCACCCGCGACATGGACCCGCACAGACGGCAACTGCTCCTTTCGGCCGCGTCGCTTTGTGCGATGGCAGCACTGCCGCGATTGGCGAAAGCCGCAACAGCACCTGCACCCGCGCAGGTGACGATCGAAAATTTTGCGCCGTCGGGCAAAAGCCTCGGGCGCGTGCGCGTGGCGAAAATCGTCAGGAGCGAGGCCGATTGGAAGCATATGCTGCCGGCCGAATCCTTCGAAGTGACCCGGCACGCGGATACCGAGGCGCCCTTTACCGGCGCCTATTGGAACCTGCACGCCGACGGCCTTTTCCGCTGCATCTGCTGCGATACGGCGCTGTACGATTCGAAGACCAAATTCGAATCCGGCACGGGATGGCCCAGCTTCTGGCAGCCGATTTCGAGCAACAATATTGTGAAGACGGACGACGAGACGCTTGGCATGTCGCGCGATGCGATTTCCTGCAAGCGTTGCGACGCCCATCTCGGACACGTCTTCGACGACGGCCCGCAACCGACCGGCTTGCGTTACTGCATGAATTCCGTCGCCCTCAAATTCGTGAAGCGGGCGTAATCGTTTCAACGCCGGAGACGGCGTCCGGAAAATAGAGGAGTGACCGATGTCGCCTGTTCGGAATTCTGCACCCATTCGCGCGCTTATGATCGCGATGTGCGCATCGCTGACCTTGCTGTCGGCGGCCTGCGCGCGCGCCGACGAGACGCCGAAGGCGTTGCCCGCGCCTGCGCTCGACAATCCGAAGACCGGCGTCACGGAAACCGCGGTGCTTTCGGGCGGCTGCTTCTGGGGCATGCAGGGCGTGTTCGAGCACGTCAAAGGCGTGCGCGAAGTCCTGGCGGGCTATTCCGGCGGCCAGAAGAGCACGGCCCAATATGACATGGTCAGTACGGGAGATACGGGCCACGCGGAATCCGTGGAAATTATCTTCGATCCGAAGCTCGTCACCTATGGCCAGATCTTGCGCGTCTATTTTTCCGTGGCGCACGATCCCACGGAATTGAACCGCCAGGGACCGGATTCGGGCACGCAATATCGCTCGAACATCTTCTATGCCAACGACGCCCAGAAGCGCATCGCGCAGGCCTATATTGCGCAACTCGACAAGGCCCGCGTCTTCGGCGCGCCGATCGTGACGCGGGTGGACCATCTGGCGGGGTTCTATGCCGCCGAGGGTTATCATCAGGATTATCTGATCCATAATCCCGACAGCATGTATATCCAGATCAACGATCTGCCGAAGATCGGAAATCTGAAGCGAATCTATCCCGAGCTCTATGCCGACAAGCCGGTGATGACGCCGGCCTGATACGAACCTTCCGGTGCGCGCAGAGTTTCCTCGCCGCGGCTGCGCGCCACGAACGCTTCGACGATCGCAGCGACCATCCACAGTGAGGCCCACGGAACGTAGTTGTTTCCGAAATAGCCGCTCGCCAAGAGCACGATGGTGCTCGACATCGCGAGCGTCCAGAACAGTCGCGTCTCTTTCTCGAGGAGATAGCGCAGCCACAGGACCGTCAGTGCACAGAGCGCCAGCCCGCGCGTGACAAGCGCGACCCATGCCGGCGCGAAATACTGCCACGAATTGTTGCTCTTCGCCGTCAGCAGCGGCCACAGGAAAACATTGTAGAGAATTCCTTTAGGGTCCCACAGCACCCAGGGCAGATAGATCGCGGTCACCAGTCCCGCGAACAGCAGAAGCGGATAGGGCGAACGAAACCGCAGAAGAAGCGGCAGGAAGAGAAGCCCCGGCAGGCTCTTGCTGCCCACGGCAAGCGCGATTGCCGCGGCCATCGCGAGCGAACGCCGTGACAGGCAGGCGAGAACCGCCAGCGAACCGAACAGCAGCGCCCAGACATCGGTGGCCGAACGGTCGATGTAGCCGCGCGTGATGTGCCGGTCGAGCAGCAGCGCCAGCATCGCCACGCCCGCGAGCGCCATCTCCGGTCCCGCGAGGCGGCGCAAGATCCGCCAGTTGACGGCGTAGAGTGCAAAGCAGACGAGCCCGTTCAGGAGCATCACGGCGGCCGGAATGCCGAACGGCGCGACGAGCGCCGTAAACAGAAGGATCACCGGACCATATTTGTAGCCATAGACCCGCGCTTCGCGCTCCGCCGCCCCGGTCGGGTTTGGTGAAACGGGGAGCAATTCGCGGCGAATGTTCGGATCGAGCGTCGTATCGTAACGAGTCAATTCCGCTGAAAGGTTTTGACCGGACAGCTTTGTCGCTTCACCGGCTGCTTCGCGCTCGTGCACGCGTCCGCCATAGGAGGCGAGATCCGTGATCGCGCCGAGGCCGTAGGGATTTTCGCCGCGCCACAAGAGTCGCGCGGCGCGCCAGCTCGTCTGGCCCTCATCCATGGGGATCGTCGAGGTGCGGAAGCTGCGCACGTCGCTGACCGCCATCATGCCCACATCGAGCAGGATCACCGCGATCAGAAGAACCCGCAGCACAGTGGGAAGCGTTCCCGCTCCGGCCGGCTTTTCGTTTGCCGCGGCGCGCGGCCGGAATCGCAGCACGATCAGGCCCGTCAACAGCCCAAGCAGGATGACGCCACGCTCTATGCCGTAGCCCCAGTAGAAGAACCAGAGGAGACCCAGCCAAAGTTGAGCTACTGCGACGGCAGCGGCAAACAGCGGATCGCAACCAAGGGCGTCGCGGCACCAGAGGTCCACGCGTCGCGGCAGCGAAATGTCGCCCATGTGAATTGCCCCTTCGCCGCCAAAGGCGGCGCAGGGAATCGAGTCGATCCCCGTTCTCATGTCAACACGCGGTCGGCGACGCGGCGCCGGCAGGTGGTGCTTTGCGCTGGGGTTTCGCGCAAACGGGGGTATGATCGCGACCGCGAGGGGCACGACCGGCATGCTGATCCATACCGTTTTCGATCTGCTGGCGTGGATCTGTGCCGCGCTCATGGCGCGCTGGATTTCGCGAGCCGGATATCTCGACGGCGTCGTCGTGAAGCGTTCGCTGCGCAGCGATCCCTGGTATTTCACGGCCTTGGGAATCGGCGCGATGGCGGGCGCCATTTTCTTCGGCACATTCAATCTCGGATTGGCCGGCTTCTGGACCTTCGGCCACAGCATTGCGGGCGCGATTGCAGGCGGCGTCGTGTCCATCGAGATCTACAAGCTCGTGCGCGGCATCCGGGGGTCGACCGGCCTGCCTTTCGTGGGGCCGCTGGCGATCGGCATCGCGGTGGGGCGCTTCGGCTGCTTCTTCGCAGGTTTGCCGGACTACACCTATGGTACGCCCACGGCGCTGCCCTGGGGCGTCGATTTCGGTGACGGCATCGCGCGCCACCCCGTGCAGCTCTACGAATCCGCGGCAATGTTCGCCTTTCTCGCGGTTTATCTGCGCGCGCTGCAGACGCGTTCGGAATTGTTCCTGCGCGACGGTTTCTATCTGTTCGTGGGCTGGTATGCTCTGCAGCGTTTCGCCTGGGAATTTCTGAAGCCGTATCCCGCGGTGTTCGGCCCGTTCAATGTCTTTCATTTCGTGTGTATCGTGCTTTTCGGCTACAGCCTTTTCATGATGCGGTGGAACCATGAACTTCGCCCGGCCGTCTAAGGATTATACGTTCTATGGACAGACCACCTCGCTGTGCGAGACCTGTCTGCGCCTCGTGCCGGCCAAGATCGTGTTCGAAGGCAACGATGTCTTCTTCCTCAAGCGCTGCACCGAACATGGCGCGCAGAAAACGCGCGTGGCAAGCGACGTCGCGTATTACAAAAGCTGCAAGGACTGGCTGAAGCCGGGCGATCGTCCGTTGGCGCTGCAAAGCCGCACCGAACATGGTTGTCCCTACGATTGCGGGCTGTGCCCCGATCACGAGCAGCATTCCTGCCTGGCGCTGATCGAAGTCAACGACGTCTGCAACCTGACCTGCCCCGTCTGCTTTGCCGGCTCGTCGCCCGCCCACACGAACCATCGCACGCTCGCGGAAATCGAATTCATGCTCGACACCCTGATCGAAAGCGAGCGGGAGCCCGATCTGGTGCAGATCAGCGGCGGTGAGCCCACGATCCATCCGCAGATACTGGACATCCTCAAGCTGGCGAAATCGAAGCCGATCCGCCACATCATGATCAACACCAACGGCATTCGCATTGCCCGCGATCCGGATTTCGTGGCCCGGCTGGCGGAACTCCGGCCCGGTTTCGAAGTCTACCTGCAGTTCGATTCGCTCAAGCGCTCGGCACTGGAAAATCTGCGCGGCACCGATCTGCGGCGCATCCGTGAGCAGGCGCTCGCCAATCTGGAGGCCGCCGGCATTTCGACGACGCTCGTCTGCGTGATCAAGAAGGGCGTCAACGACGACGAGATCGGCGACATCGTGCGCCATGCGCTCACCTATTCCTGCGTGCGCGGCATCACCTTCCAGCCGATCCAGGATGCGGGCCGCAATATCGGCTTCGACAAGAACAGCGACCGCATGCTCCTGACCGATATCCGCCGCCAGATCGGGCTGCGCTCGGGCGTATTCACGGAAGATGACATCATTCCGCTGCCCTGCAATCCGGACGAAATCGCGATCGGTTACGGCTTGCGCGACGGCACGAACGTCACGCCCATCACCCGCTTCATTCCGAAGGCGGAAATCCTCTCCGCCGCGCCGAACACGATCTCCTTCGAGAAATATCCGGAACTGCGCCGGCGCGTGTTCGATCTGATGTCCCTGTCGGTGACGGGCGAGCGCACGAAGACCGTTCTGGGGGATCTTCTGTGCTGCCTGCCGCAGGTCGAAGTGCCGGAGGACCTCGGTTACGACAAGGTGTTCCGCGTGGTCATCGTGCAGTTCCTCGATCGCTTCAATTTCTGTATCGGCGCCGTGAAGCGATCCTGCATCCATTTCGTCACGCCGCAGGGCAAGATTATCCCCTTCGACACCTACAATCTGTTCTATCGCGAGGGATTGGACAAAACTCTGAGGGAGGCTGCACGTGTCAACGCCTGAAACTCCTCCGCCGCGCAAACCTCCCTTGACCGCGGCCGGCATCGCGCTCGTCGTCATCGGCTTGCTCATCCTCGTCCCTTCGGGGTTGTGTACCGGCTTGATCGGAATCGGCGGCGTCGTGGCCTCCCTGAGTCAGGGCAGTTCGGCCGACATCCCGCAGATCTTGACCGAGGCAATCAGTTTCGGCCTGATTCCCATCGCGATCGGCGGGTTCCTGCTGTGGGCGGGATTGAGGTTGCGGAAGAAGCAGTGAGATAGCACTCCATGAAGATTGATCTTGTCAGCCCCGGAAGCTTCACGGCCGGACATCCCTTCGCGCAATATCGCTGGCTGCGGGAGAATGCGCCGGTCTTCTGGCATGAGGAGCCGCAAGGGCCGGGCTTCTGGGCCGTGACGCGCCACAAAGACGTTTACGACGTCGACCGGAATTTCCAGGCGTTCTCGTCCGAGCCCACCATCATGATCCAGGATCCGCTGGCCGATCAGCAAACGAGTTTCGGCGGCTACAAGATGATGCTGATGATGGACCCGCCCCAGCACACCGCCTATCGCAAGCTCATCCGCGCGCAGTTCACGCAAGGGCCCTCGCTGGAGCGCTCGCCCCGCATGCAGGCGCTGGCCCGCCAGATCGTGGACGAAGTGATCGAGCGCGGCGAATGCGATTTCGTGAGCGAGGTGGCGGGCGAGATGCCTTCCTATGTGATCGCCGAACTGATGGGATTCCCGCTGGACGACGGGCGTGAACTCTACAAGCTGACAGAAATCATCCACACCTCGCCCGAGGCGCTGCCGCCGAACGCGGGCGCCGAGGCCGTGTTCAAGATGTTCGAATATGGCCGCGGCGTGATCGCGGAAAAGCGGGCGCGGCCGAAGAACGATCTCGCGACCAAGCTGCTGGAGGCGGAGGTCGACGGCAAGAAGCTCGACGACATCGAGTTCCTGCTGTTTTTCCTGCTCCTGATCGACGCGGGCGGCGACACCACGCGCAACCTGCTTTCTGCCGGCCTGATCGCGCTCCTGGAAAACCCGGATCAGCTTGCGTGGCTCAAGGCCGATCTGGCGGCGCGCATCCCACCGGCGCGCGAAGAGCTTCTGCGCTGGACGACGCCGGTCATCTATATGCGCCGTACGGCCCGGCGCGACACTGAGCTCGCCGGCGAGACCATCCGCGAAGGCCAGAAGGTCGTGATGTATTTCGGCTCGGCCAACCGCGACCCGGAGAAGTTCGCCGCGCCCGACCGGCTCGATCTCGCGCGCGCACCCAACGAGCATATCGCCTTCGGCACGGGGCCGCATGGCTGCCTGGGACAGCATATCGCGCGCATCGAGATCGACGCGATTCTGCAGGAAGTCCTGACCCGCATGGACGGAATCGAACTCGCGTCAACGCCCGAATGGCTGCCGTCGAATTTCATCTCCGGCCCCAAGCGCCTGCCGGTGCGGTTCAGGGCGGCGAGAAAATCCGCCGCCTGAGGGCCTCAGCTGAAGATCTTGCTCGCGGTCAGGCCGTCGAAGATGAACTGCATCGCCAGCGCCGCGAGCAGGATGCCGGAGACGCGCGCGATCACGTTGGCGCCCGTGACGCCCAGGACGCGCATGATCCGGTCCGACAGAAGCATGGACGCAAACGTCACCGCGATGATCACGCCGAGTGCCGCGATCACAAGCCCCTGGTCGATCACCGTATGCGCCCTGCCCATCAGGAGAACGATCGCCGTCATGCTTCCGGGACCGGCGGTGAGGGGAATGGCCAACGGAAAAATCGCAATGTCGTTCTGATCCTTCGCTTCGCGCTCCTCCGTGCTGGTGATCGAGGAGATCGCCGAGTGCTGCGCGAGCAGGAGATCGGCCGCCACCATCAGAAGAAGCACGCCGCCCGCGGTGCGGAACGCCGGCAACCCCACGTCGATCAGCGCCAGCAGCCGGATGCCGCCGAACGCAAAGGCGAGCAACACGAGCCCCGCGGTGGCGGCCGCCGTGATCGCGAGCGTCCGCCGCCGTGCGGCGGTGAAGCCCGCCGTCAGCGCGAGAAACATCGACGCCACTTCCACGGGGCCGACGGCCACGAACAGGGTGGTCAGCGCGGTCGGGAAGATATGGAACATCCGCACCCGCGCTTTTTCAGTAGATGTCGAACAGGCCCGCCGCGCCCATTCCGCCGCCGATGCACATGGAGACGACGGCTTTCTTCGCACCGCGGCGCTTGCCTTCCATCAGCACGTGTCCGGTGAGGCGCGCGCCGGTCATTCCGAACGGGTGGCCGATGGCGATGGAGCCGCCGTTGGCGTTGTACTTCGCCGGATCGATGCCCAGCTTGTCCCGGCTATAGAGGCATTGCGATGCAAACGCTTCGTTCAATTCCCACAGATCGATGTCGCCGACCTTCAGTCCGTGGCGCTCGAGAAGCCGCGGCACGGCGAAAACGGGACCGATGCCCATCTCGTCCGGTTCGCATCCGGCAATGGCCCAGCCCCTGAATGCGCCCATCGGCTGAAGGCCGCGCTTCTCGGCTTCCTTCGCCTCCATGATGACGACAGCGGCCGCCCCATCGGAAAGCTGCGAGGCGTTGCCCGCCGTGATGAACTTGCCGGGACCTTTGACCGGCTCGAGTTTTGAAAGACCCTCCATCGTCGTATCGGGGCGATTGCATTCGTCGCGATTGACGACGTAGTCGACGATCGATTCTTCCTTCGTCTCCTTGTTGACGTCCTTCATCTTCGTCTCCATGGGAACGATCTCGTCCTTGAACTTGCCGGCCTGCTGCGCCGACGCCATGCGCCGCTGGGATTCGAGCGAATATTCGTCCTGATATTCGCGACTGAGCTTGTAGCGCGCCGCCACGACGTCGGCCGTGTCGATCATCGGCATCCAGTAGTCCTTGTACATCTCGACGATCTTCGGCTCCTTGCCGCCGCCGCCGCCGCCCTGGAAAGTGATCGAGTCCACGCCCGCGCCGACAACGATCTGCGCGCCGTCGTCGACGACGTAGCGCGCCGCATTCGCGATGGCGTTCAGGCCCGACGAACAAGCACGGTTGACCGTGACGCCCGAGGTCGTCACCGGCAGGCCGGCCAGCAATGCGGCGCCGCGCGCGACATTGCCGGATGCGGCCACGCAGCCCGACACGACGTCCTCCACTTCGGCGGGCCCAGCCTTCGAGCGTTCCACCGCATGCTTCACGGCATGCGCCAGCATCGCCATGTTGGAGGTATTGTTGAATCCGCCTCTCGCTGCTTTTGCCAATCCTGTCCGTGCATAAGAGACGATCACTGCTTCACGCATGTTGAAATCCTTTCAATCAGTGAGTGGTGAATGGTGAACAAGGGCGAGCGTCGGACCGCGGCCGTCTCGGCCGCAAGCGGGCGAGACGCGCCCCGACGTGCGCCCAGCTTGTCATTTCAAATCCTGGAATTTCTTGCCTTCGGCGACCAGTTTTTCCAGCAGCGCGGACGGTTTGAAGACGTCGCCCATCTGCGCCTGCCACTGCTTCATCCTGGCCAGCACTTTGTCGAGGCCGATGGTGTCGCCGTAGAACATCGGGCCGCCGCGATAGACCGGCCAGCCATAGCCGTTGATCCACACGATATCGATGTCGGAGGCGCGGATCGCCTTGCCTCTCGTCGAGGATTTTCGCGCCTTCGTTGATCATCGGATAGATGCAGCGTTCGAGGATCTCCTCGTCGCCGATCTGGCGCGGATTGACGCCGCTCTTGGCGACGAAATCCTTGATGATCTTCTCGGTGACGGGCGAGGGCTTGGCGTTGCGATTTTCGTCGTAGTCGTAGTAGCCCGCATTGGTCTTCTGGCCGCGGCGGTCCATTTCGCACAGCACGTCGCGGATGGTCTCGCCCTTCGATTTCTCCTTCGACCCAGCCGATGTCGAGGCCGGCCAGATCGCTCATCGCGAACGGGCCCATCGGGAAGCCGAAATCGTAGAGCACGCGGTCGATGTCCCAGGGCATCGCGCCTTCGATCATCAGCTTCTGCGCCTCGCGCTGGCGCTGGGCCAGGATGCGGTTGCCGACGAAGCCGGGGCAGACGCCGACCAGCGCGGCGATCTTGCCGATCTTCCGCGCCAGTCTGCATCGAGGTCGCGATCACCGGTTTCGAGGTCTTGTCGGCGCGAACCACCTCCAGGAGCCGCATGACGTTGGCCGGCGAGAAGAAGTGCAGGCCGATCACGGCCTCCGGCCGCTTGGTCACCGCTGGCGATTTCGTCGATGTTGAGCGCCGAGGTGTTGGTGGCGAGGATCGCGCCCTGCTTGCACGATGGCGTCGAGCTTGCGGAAGACGTCCTTCTTGACGTCCATGTGCTCGAACACCGCCTCGATGACGAGATCGCAGTCCGCCAGGTCTTCGAGCTCGAGCGAGCCCTTGATCAGGGCCGTGCGTTTTTCGACCTCGTCCATCGTGAGGCGGCCGCGCTTGGCGCGTGTTCTCGTAATTGCGGCGGATGACGGCAAGGCCGCGGTCGAGCGCCTCCTGCTTGACTCTCGACGATGGTCACCGGAATGCCGGCGTTGGCGAAGTTCATCGCGATGCCGCCGCCCATGGTGCCGGCGCCGATGATGCCGACCTGGTTCGACGGGAATGATCGGCGTGTCGTCCGGCACATCCGGAATCTTGCCGGCCTGGCGCTCGGCGAAGAAGGCGTAGCGCTGGGCGGCGGACTGCGGGCCGGTCACCAGCTCGCGGAACAGTTCGCGCTCCGTCTTGATCCCTTCGTCGAACGGCTTGTTCACTGCCGCCTCGATGCAGCGGATGTTGTATTCGGGCGCCAGGAAGCCGCGGAATTTGCGCGCATTGGCCTTGCGGAACTCGGCGAAGATCTCGGGCTGGCCGCGCGCGGCCTCCACCTTCTCGTTGCTGTCGCGCACTTTCTTCGAAGCGGCCGCTTCTCGGCGACGATCTTGCGCGCGAATGCGACCGCGCCTTCGCGCAGATTGCGCCTTCGGGCACGATCTCGTCGACCAGCCCCATTTCGAGGCACGCCTTGGCAGGCACATGCTGGCCCGAGGTCACCATCTCCAGCGCCTTCTCGACGCCGACGATGCGCGGCAGGCGCTGCGTGCCGCCGGCGCCGGGAAGCAAGTCCGAGATTCACTTCCGGCAGGCCGCAGCGGCGCCGAAGGCACGGCGACGCGGTAGTGGCAGCCGAGCGCCACCTCCAGTCCGCCGCCCAGCGCCGTGCCGTGGATCGCGGCGACGACCGGCTTGGGCGAACTCTCGATCGCGTCCTGGACCTCGAACAGGCTGGCGCCCTTCGGCGCCTTGCCGAACTCGCTGATGTCGGCGCCGGCGATGAAGGTGCTTGCCGTCGCAGATGAGGACGATGGCCTTGACGCTGGCATCCGTGACGGCCTGGCGCACGCCGTCCGCGAGCCCATCGCGCACGGCAGCGGAAAGGGCATTCACGGGCGGAGAATTGAGCGTCAGAACGGCGATGTCGCCGTCCCTTGAGAGGTCGGTCACGGCATTGATCGCAGTCATGTTTCGCCCCTGCCAAATGTCTTTGGAAGGCAAGATGCACGGCCCGAAACCAGAGTCCAGACTTTGGGGTCCGGGCGGGACACCGGAACCGCCCGGGACTACAATCCGTTGGATCAGCGGGCTCGCCATCGCCGCCCGAGAGCCGGAGTATCGGATTGGCCGGATTTTCCTTCCGCAGGGATTTGCTCACGCGCCCCATTTTCGGCTGGGCGCGCGGCGCGCTGCCGCAATTGTCGGATACCGAACGCGAAGCGGTCGGCGCGGGCGACGTCTGGTGGGACGCCGATCTCTTCACCGGCAATCCCGACTGGCAAAAGCTGCTCGCGACGCCCAAGGCCACACTGTCGGCCGAAGAGCAGCAATTCCTGGACGGCCCGGTCGAGACGCTGTGCGGCCTTCTCGACGATTGGAAGATCAACTGGGAGGACCACGATCTCCCGCCGGACGCGTGGGCCTATTTAAGAGCGCACAAATTCTTCGCGATGATCATTCCCAAGAACTATGGCGGCCTGGGCTTCTCAGCGTATGCGCATTCGGAAGCGGTGCGGAAAATCTCGACGCGCTCGGTGTCGGCGGCCGTCACCGCCATGGTGCCGAATTCGTTGGGGCCCGGCGAATTGCTGCTGCAATTCGGCACGAAGGAACAGCAGGATTATTGGCTGCCGCGGCTGGCCGACGGCCGCGAAATTCCCTGCTTCGGATTGACCAGCCCCGAAGCGGGCTCGGACGCGGCCTCGATGATCGATACGGGCGTGGTGTGCCGCGGCAGCTGGCAGGGCCGGGACGTGCTCGGCATCCGCCTCAATTGGCACAAGCGCTACATTACCCTGGCGCCCGTCGCGACGGTGCTGGCGCTCGCCTTCAAATTGCGCGATCCCGAACATCTTATCGGCAGCGAGACCGAGGTCGGCATCACGGTCGCGCTCGTGCCCACCAATCTTCCCGGCGTGGAAATCGGCCGGCGGCATTTGCCGGCGCTGCATGTTTTCCAGAACGGCCCCAATTTCGGTCGCGACGTCTTCATCCCTTTGGACAACGTCATCGGCGGCGCGCCACAAGTGGGGCAGGGCTGGAAGATGCTGATGAGCGCGCTGGCGGCCGGCCGCGGCATCTCACTGCCGTCGCTGTCGGCGGCGGGCGCCGCATTTTGCGCGCGCGTCAGCGGCGCCTATGCGCGCGTGCGTGAGCAATTCGGCATCGCCATCGGAGAGTTCGAAGGAATCCAGGAGCGGCTCGCGCGCATCGCGGCTTGCGCCTATCTGCTCGACGGCGCGCGGCGGCTCACCTGCGCCGCGCTCGATCAGGGCCACCATCCCGCGGTCATTTCCGCCATCATGAAGGAACAGGCGACGGAGCGGCTTCGCGTGGCCGTCAACGATGCGATGGATATCCATGGCGGCAAGGCAATCATGGAAGGCCCACATAATTACATGGGCGCGCTTTATCGCTCCGTGCCGATCGGCATCACGGTCGAAGGCGCGAATATCCTCACGCGCAACCTGATCGAATTCGGCCAGGGCGCGATCCGTTCCCATCCCTATCTTCTCCAGGAAATCGACGCACTTAACGACAAGGATGCCGTACGCGGCCTCGACGCATTCGATCGCGCCTTCTGGCATCACGTGGGTCACGCCATCGCGACGCTGTTGCGCGCGTTCGGCCGCGCCTGGACAGGCGGCGCGTTTGCGCCCGCGCCGGCGGCGGGCAAAGCCACGAGCATTTACCGCCGGCTCGGCCGCTACGCCGCGGCGTTCGCGCTCGTCGCCGATTTCGCGCTGCTGACGCTCGGCGGCGCGCTCAAACGCAAGGAGATGCTGTCGGCCCGCTTCGGCGACATGTTGTCGGAGCTTTATCTGCTGTCGGCCGCGCTGAAGCGCTGGGACGACGAAGGCCGCCAGGATTCGGATTTGCCGCTTCTCGCCTATTGCGCGGAGCAGGGCTTTGCCGCGATCGCAGCCGGTCTCGACGCGATTCTCGCCAATCTTCCCAACCGGATCGTGGCGGAATTTCTGCGGTTCATCGTCTTGCCGGCCGGACCCGAAGATCGCGGTCCGCGCGATTCTCTCAAGCAGGCTTGCGCGCGGCTTCTGCTCGAACCATCGCCCGCGCGGGAGCGTCTGACCGCGGGAATCTTTCTGGGCCATGGCGATGATGCGGTCGCCCGGCTCGAACGCGCATTCAAGCTGACAATCGTCGCCGAGCCGCTCTCGGCGAAATTGCGCAAGGCCCATATTCACGATCGCGACGAAGCGCTGAAGGCGGGCGTCATCACGCAAGAGGAAGCCGATGCCCTCGCAGCCGTCCACGACGCAATCGCCGCCGTTGTCGCGGTGGACGATTTCTCGCCGGAAGAACTTTCGAACCGCCGCGCCGCGACGCGCCAGGCAGCGCAATGACTTAGGCGCGGCCCAGCGCGAGATCGGAGACATAGGGATTTGTCTTCCGCTCCCAGCCAAAGGTCGACATCTGCCCGTGTCCCGGCACGAAACGCATGTCGTCGCCCAGGGGCCAGAGACGTTCCGTGATGGAGCGGACGAGATCGGCGTGGTTGCCGCGGGGAAAATCCGAACGTCCCACCGAACCCGCGAAAAGCACGTCGCCCACAAAGGCGAGCTTCGTGTCGCGATGAAACAGCACGACATGGCCCGGCGTGTGCCCTGGGCAGTGGCGGACGCCGAATGTCGTGTCTCCCAGGCTCACCGTATCGCCGTCGTCCAGCCAGCGATCCGGCCGGCAATTCTCGCTGCCCTGGAAACCGTAACGGCTGCCTTGTTCGGAAAGCCGGTCGAGCAGGAAGGCATCGTCCGGATGCGGTCCTTCGACGGGAACGTTGAGCGCGCGGCTGAGCGCCTGCGCGCCGCCGGCGTGATCGAGATGTCCGTGCGTGAGCAGGACTTTTTCCACCGTCACGCCCTGGGCCGTGATCGCTTGCTGCAGGCGCTCGATCTCGCCGCCGGGATCCACGATTGCCGCCCGCATGGTGCGGGTGCACCAGACGAGCGAGCAATTTTGCCGGAACGGGGTGACCGGCAGGATGATCGCCTGGAGTGCGGGTTCGGGCATTTGTGGTTCCGTAAAGGATTGTGAGCGTAGCCGCCAACGTTCGCGGAACGAGGCTAACTTTGTTGCGTACAATTCATGTTATACGGAATTAGTGGAACTGTGTCGCTGGGGTCACATCTTAAGCATTTGATTCCATTGATATTCATCAGTGGTTAGGTATGGTGCATCCGGACCATGGGCGCTGGGAACCTCTGCCCAATCGTGTGAGAATAGATGGATGCGCGTTCGGCTCTTCATCGCTGTTTCTGCGGCTGCAGCGCTATGCTGCGGTGCCGGCGTGGCTGCGACTCCGCAGGCGCTATGGAGCGGATTGTTTGCCGGTCAGTCGAGCGCGAACGATCTGCAGCTGACGGATGCGCTCGCATCCGATGTCGGCCCGACCTCCGATCTTACTGTGGATCCGAACACCCATTTCAGCCTCTCGGATGCGAAATCGGGCGACGGGGGTGAATTGCTCTCTTCGCTGGTCACGAGTGCGCCCGACGCGGCACTCGCGCCCAGTCATAGCGGCGGCATGAGCTTCAGCCTCGCGACCGGTTTGCACGCGAAGTTCGGCGGCTCCGTTCTCGATTCCCAATCGGTCGATCTGTCGGCGCCAAGTTACCTTGAGCCGTTCGAACCGTCATCGGTGCAGTTCGACCAGCCGCTCGCAGAAATGGCCTATGGCGGCATGGATTGGGACTTCGTGTCATGGGGGGGGATCGGTCTCGTTGCCGGCCGCGCGACAGAGCGCAACGGCTTCGCCACGGGTTTCGATACGGCCGCCAGATCCGCAAGCACGTCCTCGGTGGGATTGGCTGCACACGTGGATTTCGGAAAGGGCTGGGTCACGAGCTTTTCGTATAACCAGGGCGTCACCCAACTCGATCTGAGGCCCAACGCAGTCGTGAGTTCGACGGATACGCTCGACAGCCGCACCTATGGCTTCGCCATCGCCAAGAACAATGTGTTCGGCAACGATTCGATGAATTTCGCCGTGACGCGCCCGCTTCAGGTATTTGCAGGCGGCGTCGACTGGGCGACAGTGAACGGCGTCGACGCCAACGGCAATCTGCTCATCGGCAACCAGCATCTGCCGTTTACCGGCGCCACGCCGGAAACGGATTTCGAAATCGGCTATGTGACAACGTTCCTCGACGGGGCGCTCGCGCTACAGGCCAACGCCGGCTACCAGATGAATCTCCAGGGCCAGAACGGATCGAACGCGATCTCCGTGATCTCCCGCGCCAAGATCAATTTCTAAGATTTCGCAGAGTTCGACTGCCGGCCGGCTTGCCTCACGCATGGGCCGCGCGCCTTGCAAAACCCGTTCACACGCGGACCAGCGCCGGTTGAACCGGCAACGCCTCATCGCGCGTCGAAAGCTTCGCCATGACATCCTCGGGCGTAATTGCCGGGAAGCTCGACGGCGACAGATATTGCTCGCCGAACCACGGCATCGTGCGGCGGCCGAAAATGTGCCTCAGGAATGCGATCGCAATCCGCGTCGACCGCTGCGCCATCGCTTCTTGCGGATAACAGAGCCAGAACGGCGTCTCGAAACGCATGCCTACCTCGATGGGCACGAGGTTTCGCTCGAACACGGAGACATAGGTCGGCAACAGCGCAATGCCGGCCCCGTTGCGCACATTCTCGCAAAGGGCTCCGCTCGAATTGGTGAACAGTTGCGCGCGGCCTTCCCCCAGGACTGCCGGTAGCCGGGTCATCCACGTGCCCTTGTCGATGAGATAGAGAATGTAATCGAGCAGGCGGTGGCGGCTTAAATCTTCGGCCGATTGCGGCTCGCCATGGCGCGCCAGATAGGCCGGCGAGGCATAGGGCACAAAATGGAGCGTTCCGAGCCGCACGGTGATGAGGTTTGGATCGGTCGGTTGAATATAATGGATCGACAGATCGAAATGGCCCCGTTGCTCCGCACCGGAATCGCTCGTTGTGTAAATTCGGAACTCGATGTCGCGATGGCGATCGAGCAGGTAGGGGAGAAACCGCGGCAGCCAATAAGTCGCGAGTCCGTCTGTCGTCAGCAGCTTTACATCGCTCATCCGTGCGGATTGCGGATTCGCGGATTCCAGCGCGCGCTGAATGGAGGCATGCGCGACGTTGAGCTCTTCGACAATTCGCTGGCCGTCGGGCGTCAGGACCGCGCCGCTGTGAACGCGATCGAGCAGCCGCAGCTTCATGCGCTTCTCGAGCCGCTCAAGGCGCCGGCTAACCGTTGGTTGTGTAAGACCCAGCGTAGCGGCCGCGCGGGTGATACTTCCGAGCTGCACGACCGCGAGCAACACGCGGAAATCATCCCAGTCGGGGAGGGACATGTCCGCGAGTGCATCGATTTCCGTATGGGGGGATGCCATGGCCGGGCGTTCCTAGGTTGTTAAGTACTTGTTTACCTTACCACGGGCAGCGGGGGTATCGGGGGCGTGTCGAGCCATTTCGATGGCGGCACCGTTCATAGTAATGGGGCCGTCAATTCTTCGGGAATATCAACTGCCTCAATATTAGGCAGCACGCTTCCTTGTCCAAAGACCGGGCGACGCTTCTTCGAACCTGGCGCATACGCCACAGACGGCCGGTTTTGCTTTGTCCGAAACCCCGAATCCGACGAACTTCTCAAGTCCCATGAAATGCTGGTCCGCGAGATCGGGTCCGACGTGGCGCCCGTTCCGGTTGTGCAATCCGTCTATCGCCATAACCCCCTGGCCTGGTGGACGATCTGGCGGTCGGCCGACGCTGCCCGGGCGAAGCCGGAGATGGTGGGCCTTGCGGCCTATCTGCCGCTGAACGGCCTTGGCCTCGAAGCGCTGCGGCGCGGGGATCTCACGGCGCGCGATCCCGATTTGCGCCTGCTGGCGCCGCACGGCGAGGCGCCGGCCGCACTCTATCTTTGGGCGATCGTGGCACATGGCCTGTCCGATCTCGCCGGCAAGCTCATCGGTCACGCGATCGGCCTCGATCTCTATGAACGCCTTCCCATGTTCGGAACCATCGGGACCGAAGACGGATTGAAAGTGCTGCGCCGGTCGTCCAAATCGGCGCAGGCCGCAGAGGCGCTGCAGATCGGCTCGCCGTTCGAAATCAAGCTGCCGCAGAAGCATCTCGACCATCAACGTTCACTCGAGGTTTTCGAAGGCGAGAAGAGGCGCGAATCTGCGCCACGCGCCCGTCTCGAAACGCTTGTCGCTTCGACCCCGGATCACATCGCAAGGATCTTCGCGATCCGCGCCGCCGTGTTCATGGCGGAGCAGGATTGTCCGTATGAAGAGGAATTCGACGGCAACGATTTTTCCGGTACGCATATCCTGGGCCTGGTGGACGGCGTAGCCGCGGCCGTCCTGCGAGTGCGCTATTTTGCCGATTTCGTGAAGATCGAGCGGCTCGCGGTCCTGCTGCGCTATCGCCGCACGCCGATCGGCAGGTCCGTCGTGGAGCATGCGATCGCGCTCGTGCGCCGCAAGGGCTACACCAGGATGTACGGTCACTCGCAGAAGCGGCTGGTGAATTTCTGGCGCAAATTCGGCTTCGAACCGATGGCCAGGAACATCGCGCTCGTTTTCTCCGATCACGAATATGTGGAAATCGCGGGCGACCTCGCCCCCCACGCCGACCGCCTCACCATGCATGGCGACCCCTACATGCTCATCCGTCCCGAAGGACATTGGGACGAAGCGGGCGTGCTGGATCGCTCGGCCGCGAGAGAGGCGAGGAATCCGTGGTGACGTGCGAGCGCAAGAGAAAATCTCATCGAACGGCTGTGAAGCAGCGAATTCGCCACTGGTAACGAAAAGGTCGCGCGCGGTTGCGCAATTGGGGGCAAGGATGTCGACGAATATGAAATCGATCGGGCAAGTTCGGGCGAACAAAGGAAAAATCAACGCGGGAGCGGCAGTGAAAATCGCGTTGCTGATCGCGGGGGTGCTCTCGCTTTCCGGCTGCGCCACGTTTGAAGACGATATCGCGAAGAGCTATGCGACCGGCAAACATGTGGGAGACGTGAAGCTCACATTCACGACGGCCGACGCGCGCGTGATCATGGAACGCACGCGCGTGGGCACAGGACAAAACGGCATCCCCGCCGAGAAAGTTGTTTGCACCGAGCCCCCGCCGGATACGGCGAAGGCCATGGAGGCCTTGATTGAGGCTTCGGGCCAGGGCGGCAACGGGACGGTCACGGCCAGTGCCGGTCTGTCGTCAGGGTCATCAGAAGCGGTTCTGGAGCTTGCCGGCCGTTCGACGGCGCTCCTGGGTTTGCGCGACGGGCTCTATCGCGCCTGCGAAGCATATGCGAACGGCGCATTGGGAGCCGACGCCTACGCGCTGGTGGAGACGCGATACGGACAGCTGATGACCACGCTCTTTCTGGGCCAGGATATCACGGGCTCTGCAGGGACGACATCAGGCAGCTCGGTTAATGCGCCGACGATCAATGTCAATGCGCCTGGCGCATCCGTAACAAGCGCCAGCTCAAACAGCGCCGCCGCGCCCAGTGCCACCGGTGCGGGCGCTACGGGAAGTTCTCCATCGACGGGAAGTACGCCGTCGACGGGAAGTACGCCAAGCGTCCCCGCCGCGACCAGCTCGGCTCAGACAGCATCCGCAACTCCTGGTGCCGGGAGTACGACGCCGCCTGCGACAACGACCGCCAGCGCGGCGTCTACCCCGCCTTCAGGCTCAAGTGACCCAAGCAGTTCGGGCGGCTCGGGCAGCTCCGTGCCGGCCAGCGCTTACAACGCGGTGGCGCTCACGCGCATGAACGAAGATTATTTCGGGTTGGACCTGGACGTCGCACATCTGCTCGCCGTGACTTGCATCAATGCAGCTGACCCGACGCGCGGCGTCGACCAGTACACCAAGCGGCGCGAGGTGCGCGACCTTGCAGCGTCGGGCAACGCGTTCTCCGGCACGTTTCAGTTCAAGGCGGCCGACGGGAGCGTCCAATCCGTTCCTGTAACGGGCCAGATCTCGGGAACCACCACGTCGCAGGGCGGAGAAACGATCAACAATTCCTATTTGAGAATGCTCTGCCCGAAACTCGACATAGGTACGATCGCGGACTTCGAAAAGACAGCTATGGACTTCGCCGAGACGATCAAGCCGGTCGATCCTGTGGCTCTGGCGCAGGCGGGGACCAAGGCTACCCCGCCAACCACAACGGAGTCGTGGACAGTAAAGTTCACTTCCGAATGCAAGCAGGGCGTGAAGTCTGTCGTATCGATCAAGAACGGAAAGAAAGTAACGAAGATGGTCGCTGGCGCCATGACGTGCACTTTGGATACGACTGCCATGTCGACGATCCAAACGGCGGCAACAGCGATCAAACAAAATCCCAAAGCAGCGGTCACCGTCACAGGCGAAACCGATGCAGCGGGAACGATCGCGCAGAACACGATTATCGGCAAGGCCCGGGCCGACGCGGTCATAACGCAGCTTAAGAGCGATGGCGTAACGAATCCGATCACGGAGTTGGAAACCATCCCCACTGTGCCGAGCAAAACGGGCAATCCGGACGTCCGGATAACGATCATTACGGTACCGCCAGCTGCGAGTAGTTCCACATCGCAAACCGCGCAACAATAGGCGCCGGGAGAATATGGATACGAGCAGCAAGCCGGAAAAGGTCGGCGTAATTCTCGTGCACGGGATCGGCGAGCAGCGCCGGTTCGAGCATCTGGACGGACAGTCGCGGTTCCTTATCGACGCTTTGCATGGCCTGAGGGACCAGGGCATCGCCAAGTCGGTGAGCGTGGATATCACGCCAAGCGAGGGCGCCGGGTTTCACGCGGAGCAAGATAGCTGGACGGCCGGACGCAAAGCCAGCGTCGAAATCGTGGTCCATCATGACCTCGATGGCCCGCTTCGCGAGACTCGACTGCTCGTGCACGAAGTTTGGTGGGCCGATGTCAACGAACCCTATTCGCTCGCCAAGCAGGCTCGCTTCTGGCTCTGGGGGTTGGCCATGTGGGCCCATCCGGGAAAGCAGGTATCGACGAAGCCGACTGTCGACCAGGTCCAGCCGCTTCCTGTCGGGTTGCTCCAAAATCTGTGCGCGCGTGCGCAATTGTTTCTTGTGGCCGTTTTCTTCGTCCTGGTGGGATACTCGATCGGCACGATCACATTTCTCCTGACGCGCCTGTTTCAATTGAATCCCCCAAAATTGCTAATCGTTTTGACGAACTATGTCTCGGCGGTGAAACTGTACAATCAACGCGAGCGCATGGGCACGTCGCCGTTCGGCCGTGAAGATTTCCTCGATACGATCGACGAACCGCCGCGCGTCTCGATTCGGCGTCGCATGATCCGAGCCATCGCAGACGTTGCCTGCAACAACTATGAGCGCTGGTATGTGCTGGCACACAGCCAAGGGACGGTCGTGGCGTATAACGGCCTCATGGAAACCGGCTATGCATGGCCAGGTTATCTCGACGAAGGCCGTTGGACGGGTTTGGCGCCCCGCTTCATCGTAGAAACTGACGCGAACGAGGTTTCGCGTCTGAAGAGCGAAGAGCAGACCAAGAACAATTTCACGATGCCTCGGCGACCGGGCTGGGTCGCTCCCAACCAGGAGATTGATCGCGCCGGGATATTTGAGAATTTTCGCGGTCTGCTGACTTACGGCTCACCACTGGCAAAGTTTGCTTTTCTCTGGCCGTCGCTCGTGCCGATGTCCAAAAAGCCGGCGTTCGATCCTGCGGCCCAATGGCTCAATCTCTACGATCCTATCGATCCAGTGTCGGGCCGGCTCAAGGCATTCGCGGCTCAAGCCAAAGAACTCAATGAGAGACAGGCCGGCAATCCGAAACGTTGTTGCCCGCCGCCCGTTGACCTCGGTTACAACGCGGGATGGGTTCTGCTTCTATCTCACCTGAAGTATTTGACGCGGCGCAAGAAACGCGGCGATGCCGCGACTGCAACCGTGCGCTGGCTCCTGACCGGCAACACGGATTCATTCTATCCAGATAACAAGGCCGATCCGAGCGATCGCCCGAAACCGCCTCCGAGCTGGGGTTGGCGTGCCGGAAATTGGTTTAAGACGTTTGTTGGTCGATTTGCACGCACGTTGATCGCGTATATTTGGTGGCTCGTCGCTGCAGGCGCACTTGTTTGGCTCGGCGCAACCGTATTGCCTGCGCTCGCAGACGCCGTCGCCGAAGCTGTCGAGAAGATTCGCGCCGAAATCATCCAGCATGGGCCGCCCTTGGTGGGTGTGGCGAATCGTTTGTCAGAATTCGCACACTGGCTATTGCCCAGCAGCCTGCCGATCGCGATCGTCAATTTTTTTCAAAGCATTTATGGAGCCTGCGCTTCCGTCGTGGGATGGTTCAAATCGCTTCTGAATGATATTGATGGGCGTCTTGATTCAGCGGTCGGTATCAAATGGGCGTATGCGATTCTTCTTGTCTTATGTGCAGTCGCTCTCTCATTTGTCGTGGGCGTTTTTGCCCGTGTCCCCGCGTTGATTCAGGAGATTTTCAAACGCTGGTTCAAGCGCGATGTCTTGCTCCCCTTCGGCTTTCGGCTTGATCAGGACGATGATCGCCTGAACCCGAATAGTAAGGCCAAAGCGCCTCCAAGCGATACGAACGCTAAAGCTATAGGACGCAACGGGGAGTCCAAAAAGTCAGTGCCCGATTGATGCGCTCCGCCGCTATCGCGCGCGTTGCGTCCGAGGTCGTGCGCCTCGAAGTATGACCCTTTTCGTTGACCGCCAAATCTGTTGCAGCTTACAAAAGATTTCCGATCGTGATGACCGTCTCGCCCTGAAGAGCGGCACAGTGCCCGCCGAACAAAGAGGTCGCACTGAATCGCGCATCGCTTGTGCGTCTGGCGGTGTCATCGGAGCTGTAGGCAAGCTCGAATCCAGATGCTATGTCCCGGCCAATCGGAGCCTCGCGGTTTGGTTCCGGCGTTGAGGTTCGCGTTCCCAATGGGCCGCGAACGCTGGTGCACCGAACCTGCACAGCCGATTTAATGCGCGAAAAGCATAAGGAATTCAAATAGATGGCCGGACCGCAATATGTCTATGTGATGAAAGGGATGTCCAAGACCTTTCCGGGCGGGCGTCAGATTCTGAAGGATATCTGGCTGAGCTTTCTGCCGGGCGCGAAGATCGGGGTGATCGGCGTCAACGGCGCGGGCAAGTCGACGCTGCTTCGCATGATGGCAGGCACCGACAAGGACTTCACCGGCGAAGCGTGGGCCGCGGAAGGCGTCAGGGTCGGCTATCTGCCGCAGGAACCGCAGCTCGATCCGTCCCTGGATGTTCTCGGCAACGTCATGGCGGCGGTCGCGGCCAAGAAGGCGCTCCTCGACCGCTACAACGAGATCGCGTCGAATTATACCGACGAGACCGCCGAGGAAATGTCCGCACTTCAGGACAAGATCGAGGCGCAGGGCCTGTGGGATCTCGATTCCCAGGTTGAAATGGCGATGGACGCGCTGCGCTGCCCCGAGCCCGATTCCCAGGTGGCGACGCTCTCCGGCGGCGAGAAGCGCCGCGTCGCGCTGTGCAAGCTGTTGCTGGAAGGGCCCGACCTGCTTCTGCTCGACGAGCCGACGAACCATCTCGACGCCGAGTCCGTCGCCTGGCTCGAACACACCTTGCGGGAATACAAGGGTACGATCGTGCTGGTGACGCATGATCGCTATTTCCTCGACAACGTGACTGGCTGGATACTGGAGCTCGATCGCGGCAAGGGCATTCCGCACGAGGGCAACTACACCTCGTTCCTCGAAATGCAGGACAAGCGTCTCCTGCAGGAAGGTCAGAGCGAAGAAGCGCGCGAACGCACGCTCGCCCGCGAACGCGAATGGATCAAGGCGAGCCCGCGCGCGCGCCAGGCCAAATCGAAAGCCCGCATCAAGGCCTATGAAGAGTTGCTCGCCCAGTCGCAGGAGAACCGCCAGGGCACGGCCCAGATCGTCATTCCGCCGGGTCCCCGTCTCGGTTCGCTGGTCGTGGAAGCGAAGGAACTCGAGAAGGCTTACGGCGACCGCCTGCTGTTCGAGGGACTCGATTTCAATCTGCCGCCCGGCGGTATTGTCGGCGTCATCGGCCCGAACGGCGCCGGCAAGACGACGCTCTTTCGCATCCTTACGGGGCAGGAGAAGCCGGACGGCGGCGCGATGCAGGTCGGCGAGACCGTCGTCATGGGGTATGTCGATCAATCGCGCGACGCGCTCGATCCCAACAAGACCGTGTGGCAGGAGATTTCAGACGGGCTCGATATCATCGAACTGGGCAAGCGAACCGTGCCCAGCCGGGCCTATGTCGGCACGTTCAATTTCAAGGGCGGCGATCAGCAGAAGAAGCTCGGCAGCCTGTCGGGCGGCGAGCGCAACCGCGTGCATCTGGCCAAGATGCTCAAATCGGGCGCCAATCTGCTGCTGCTCGACGAACCGACGAACGATCTTGACGTCGAAACCCTGCGCGCGCTGGAAGCCGCGCTCGAGGATTTCGCCGGCTGCGCGATGATCATCAGTCATGACCGCTGGTTCCTGGATCGCGTGGCGACCCACATGCTCGCCTTCGAAGGCGACAGCCATGCGGAATGGTTCGAAGGCAATTATCAGGATTACGAGGCAGACCGGAAACGGCGGCTCGGGATCGACGCCGAGCAGCCGCACCGCATCAAATACAAGCGCTTCGCGCGCGCCTGAAACCCGGGGCCACCGTCGGTTCAACGCACCGGCGTGTTGGGTCCGCCCGAACGGAGCCGCGTGGTCAGTTCATTAAGATGCGCGACGAGAGATCCGACACTCTGATTGTTCTGATCGAGAAACGCGGAAAACTGGTCGCGCTCTTCGATCGCCAGCCAGACGCCCGCAATGCTGGCATCGATCACGACGAACTTGCCGCCGTCGCCGAGCACCCGAAAGTCCACTTCGATCGGCTCTTGGCCGCCGGTCTTGCCCGACGGATCGACAAGGACGGTGCTCACGATCGTGTCGCCGGGCGCCCGGTCGGTCGAGCCCGTCACCTTCAGCGATTGGCCGGAATAGGCGGACAGGCGCGATTCATAAACAGAGACGGCATAGTCGCGGAAGGCGTTGACGAACGCCTCGGTATCGGCCGGCGAGGCCGTGCGCCGCGCCGAGCCCAGCGTGAAGAGTGCGATCCGTCTGATGTCGGTCAGCGAGGTGAGGAATTGGCGGAACTGTGCGCGCCGCTGCGCGTCGGGAATGCCGTGATTGTTCAGGATCGAAAGCCCGCGCTGCACATTGGTCTGCACGAAGGCTTCCGCCGGAGTGGCAGCCGACGCGGGCGCCGACAACGAGAGCACCGCGGCGGCAATGATTGCAGCAAAGACGGTCCCGGCTCCTGAAAACATCGACCGAATGTCGGGTAGGCGGTTCATGGCGTTCGTCCCTTCAGTCAAGTTCAATGCGATCCTGGCGAATGGTCATGTCGATCTGTGGCAAGTTCGTGGCGATGGCGCTCACATGTTCGGAAGGGTGGTGATGTCCGTCTTGCCGTGCCGGATCTGGCTCTGCCGGTGCTGCCGGTAGAGGCTGCGGACGGAGGCATAGAAATCGACCGAGCTGCCTTCGATGGCCTTGATGGTGTCGATGTTGCGTGACCGCGCATCCATCGCCTCGGCGGCGCCGCGCCCCAGCGACCAATAAATCTCGTCGCGCAGGCCGATATAGGTGACGGGATCGAGGAACACGTCCGCGACCTGGCCCAGGATGTCGCGCGGCGGATCGGGCCCGAAGACGGGAACCACGAGATAGGGGCCTTCGCCCACGCCGTAAACGCCCAAGGTCTGGCCGAAATCCGCATCGTGATAGGGAAGGCCCATGGGCGTCGCCATGTCGAGAATGCCGGCCAGTCCGTATGTCGAATTGACGCCGAACCGTCCGGCGGTTTGTCCCGCGAGTGTCGCTTCGCCCTGCAGAACGTCGTTGGCGAAAACGACAGGCAGGTCGAGGTTCTGCAGAAAATTGTGCAGGCCGGTGCGCGCGCCTTCCGGCACCACGTCGACGTAGAACTGGGCGCCGGGCAATATCAACTCGCGATCGACGACCTGGTTGAATTCGAAGATTTGCCGGTTCATCGACTCGAATGGATCGTTCACGTCGGTCGCGGTGTCGGCGGCGGGCTGCGCGGCGGCAGGCGCATCGGCCGCCGGCGCTGCGGCGGGCGGCGCACTCGCGCAACCGGCCAGCAAAAGGCCGAGCGCAAAAATGGAACAGGCGCCTGTACGGGTCATCGCATCAAAACCCAACTACTTCCCTTGAACCGCAAGCCGACCGGCGCCCCGGATCGGCTGGCCCTGCGTCCTGCAACACCGCTTCGTCGCGAATCTCGGTGCAATCCCAAGCGGGCGTAGCGTTAGCACATCTGCCTTAAAGGAACACGTGATGCACGTCACCGGCCGATTCAAGGGATGGGTCACTATTGCATAAGCATATAAAGATATGTTTATATGCTATTGATACCGAGGTTTGGCCTATGGAACAGCTTCTTGCCATGTTGCGCGCCGCCAGCGACCCGACGCGGCTCCGGCTGCTGCTGGTGCTCAGGGAAGCGGAGCTGACCGTCAGCGAGCTCACCCAGATCCTGGGCCAGAGCCAGCCGCGCGTGTCCCGGCACCTGAAACTCCTGTGCGATGCGGGCCTGCTGCAGCGTTTCAAGGAAGGAAGCTGGGTCTTCTACCGCGCCGCGGAGCGCGGACCCCGGGCCCAGCTCGGCGCCACGCTTTCCGCTCTGGCCGCCGCCGAACCCGAGGCTCTGGAGACCGACCGGCGGAAGCTCGCCGCCGTCCGCGAACAGCGCGCGGCTCTCGCGGCTGCGTTCTTCAAGGCCAACGCCTCGCAATGGGAGCGTATCCGTTCGCTCCATGCGCCCGAACAGGACGTCGAAGCCGCCATCCTCCGGCAGTTCGAAAAAAAGCCAGTGGACATGCTTCTCGATGCCGGCACGGGCACCGGGCGCATGCTGGAACTCTTGGCGCCATTCGCAGGCCGCGGCATCGGCGTGGATGTCAGCCCCGAAATGCTCGCGATCGCACGCGACCGGCTCGAGCGGGCGAACGTCCGCAACTGCCAGGTGCGTCTCGCCGATGCCTATCGCCTGCCTTTCGCGTCCGGCAGCGCCGAACAGGGCTTCGATGCGGCGCTGTTCCATCAGGTGCTTCACTATCTCGACGATCCGCAGGCCGCGATCGTCGAAGCCGCGCGCGTGCTGCGGCCGGGAGGACGGATCCTGATCGTGGATTTCGCGCCGCATGAGCTCGAGTTCTGCCGTTCCGAACTGGCCCATCGCCGGCTCGGCTTTCCCGACGACGAAGTGCAGAACTGGTTTCGCGCGGCCGGACTCGACGCCGTCGCGTCGGAATCGATCGCGCCCGGTGTGTCGGCTGGACGCAAGCTCACCGTCAAGATCTGGATCGCCGCGGCGCGCGCACCGGCGCGCAATCGCGCCAGGGAAGCGGCATGAGTCTCAAAGACCTCGTCGCGAATGCGAGTCCGATCGCGGTCTCGTTCGAATTTTCGCCTCCCAAGACGCAGGAGGCCGAGGAGCAACTGTGGCGCTGTATCCGCAGGCTCGAGCCGCTGGCGCCCGAATTCGTGTCGGTGACCTATGGCGCGGGCGGCTCGACGCGCGACCGCACGCACGCGACGGTGAGGCGCATCGTCCAGGAAACCGTCCTGAAGCCTGCCGCGCATTTGACCTGCGTCGCGTCTCCGCGCCGCGAGATCGACGAGATCGTCCAGGGCTATTGGGATGCCGGCGTGCGGCACATCGTGGCGTTGCGCGGCGACATGCCCGGCATCGAAGGCGCCTACCAGCCGCATCCGGCAGGCTATGCGTCCACGCCGGAACTGATCGAAGGAATCCGCGCGATCGCGCCGTTCGAGATCAGCGTCTCGGCCTATCCGGAACGCCATCCGGATTCGCCGTCGCGCCATCACGATATCGCGCTCCTGAAGCGCAAGGTGGACGCGGGCGCATGCCGCGCGCTGACCCAATTCGGCTTCGACAGCGACGCGCTCGCGCAATTCCGCGACGATGCGGTGCGCGCCGGCGTCGCGGTCCCGATCGTGCCGGGCCTCATTCCCACGACCGGCATCAAGGGAATCGCGCGCATGGCGGCCAAGGCCGGCGCCTCGGTGCCGGAGTGGCTGTCGCGACTCTATGACGGGCTCGAGAACGACGCCGAAACGCGCAAGACGCTTGCGGCCACCGTGCTCGCCGAGCAGGTGGAAGAATTACGCCGGCGCGGCTTCGACCAGTTTCACTTCTACACGTTGAATCAAGCCGATCTCACCTACGCCGCCTGCCGGCTTCTCGGCATCAAGCCGGTCGAGCTCGCGCGAAAGGATGTTTTATGAGTTTCCAACGCGCCGGCCGCATCGCATGGCTCAAGGAGGAAGCGCAGAAACGCATCCTGCTGCTCGACGGGTCCTGGGGCGTGATGATCCAGGGATATCGCCTGAGCGAAGACGATTTTCGGGGAAGCCGCCTCGGCAATCACGGCCGCGACCTCAAGGGCAACAACGATCTCCTGACGCTGACCAAACCCGAAATCATTCGCGACATCAGCCGCTCCTATCTCGACGCGGGTGCGGACATTCTGGAAACCAACACCTTCAATTCGACCGCGACCGCGCAGGCCGATTATGGCCTCGAACATCTGGTGGGAGAGCTGAACGAAGCAGGCGCACGGATCGCGCGGGAGGCCTGCGACGCGGTCTCCACGTCGTCGCGCCCCCGGCTTGTGGCGGGCGTGCTCGGCCCCACCAACCGGACGGCGTCATTGTCGCCCGACGTGAACGACGCGGCGTTCCGCAACATCACCTTCGATGCGCTGCGCGAAACCTATCGCGAAGCGACGGAAGGGCTCATCCGCGGCGGCGCCGATCTGATCATGATCGAGACCGTCTTCGACACGCTGAACGCCAAGGCAGCGATCTATGCGATCGAGGAAGTTTTCGAGCAAATGGGCGAACGCCTGCCGGTCTGGATTTCGGGCACGATCACCGATCTTTCGGGCCGCATGCTGACCGGCCAGACGGCGGAAGCGTTCTGGCATTCCGTGCGTCACGCCGATCCCTTCGCCATCGGGCTCAATTGCGCACTGGGCGCGAAGGAACTGCGCCCTTATGTCGACGAATTGTCCGGTGTGGCCGACACGCTGGTCAGCGCCCACCCCAATGCGGGTTTGCCCAATGAATTCGGCGGCTATGACGACGGACCGGAACTCGATGGCGGCCGTCATGGGCGAATTCGCGCGCTCGGGCATCGTCAACATCATCGGCGGGTGCTGCGGCACGACGCCGGAGCACATCAAGGCCTTCGCCAGAGCGGTCGAAGGAGTGCGCCCGCGCACGATTCCGGAGAAACCCCGCTATCTGCGTCTGTCGGGTCTGGAGCCCTTCACGCTCACGCCCGAGACCAATTTCGTCAATATCGGCGAGCGCACGAACATCACCGGCTCGGCCAAGTTCCGCAAGCTGATCGCCGCCGACAATTACGAAGGCGCGCTCGACGTGGCGCGCAGCCAGGTCGAGAACGGCGCGCAGATCATCGACGTCAATGTGGACGAAGGCCTGATCGATTCCGAAGCCGCAATGCGGCGCTTCCTGTCGCTCATCGCGGGCGAGCCCGACATCTCGCGCGTGCCGGTGATGATTGACTCGTCCAAATGGAGCGTGATCGAGGAAGGGCTCAAGGTCGTTCAGGGAAAATCCATCGTCAATTCCATCAGCCTGAAGGAAGGCGAAGAGACATTTCTTGCCTCCGCCAGGAAAGCCCGGCGCTATGGCGCTGCGGTCGTGGTGATGGCGTTCGACGAAAAGGGGCAGGCGGACACCGCCGAGCGCAAATTCTCCATCTGCCGGCGCGCCTACGATCTGCTGGTGGACAAGATCGGCTTTCCACCCGAGGACATTATCTTCGATCCCAACATCTTTGCCGTGGCGACGGGCCTCGACGAGCACAACGAATATGGGCGCGCCTTCATTGACGGGGCCAAGCGCATCCGCGCCGAATTGCCCTACTGTCATATTTCCGGCGGCGTCTCGAATTTTTCCTTTTCGTTCCGCGGCAACGATCCCGTGCGCGAAGCGATGCATTCGGTATTTCTCTACCACGCCATCAAATCGGGCATGGATATGGGCATCGTCAATGCCGGCCAGCTCGTGGTCTATGAAGATATCCCGACCGAACTGCGCGACGGCGTGGAAGATGTGTTGCTCAATCGCCGCCCCGACGCGACGGAGCGGCTGCTGGAGCTTGCCCAGCGCTTCAAGAACGACACCGGAAACGTGCAGGAGGAAAAGACTCTCGCCTGGCGGCTGGGAACCGTCGACGAGCGCATCACATATGCGCTGGTGCATGGCATCGCCGATTTCGTCACGGAAGACGTGGAAGCCGCGCGCCTCGCCACGAACCGGCCGCTCGATGTGATCGAGGGGCCGCTGATGGCGGGCATGAATGTGGTGGGCGACCTGTTCGGTTCGGGAAAGATGTTCCTGCCGCAGGTGGTGAAGTCCGCGCGCGTGATGAAGAAGGCCGTGGCGCATCTGGTCCCGTTCATGGAAGAGGAACAGAAGGCGGCGGGCACGCGCGAACCGGCCGGCCGCATCGTGCTGGCGACGGTCAAGGGCGACGTGCACGACATCGGCAAGAACATCGTGGGCGTGGTCCTTCAATGCAACGGCTACGAAGTGATCGATCTGGGCGTGATGACGCCGACGCAGAAGATTCTCGATACCGCGCGCGAGGTCGGCGCGAATATCGTGGGGCTCTCGGGCCTCATCACGCCGTCGCTCGACGAGATGTGCCATGTGGCGGCGGAGATGGAGCGGCAGGGCTTCGACATTCCGCTGCTGATCGGCGGGGCGACGACGAGCCGCGTGCACACCGCCGTGAAGATCAATCCGAACTACCGGCGCGGGCAGACCGTTTACGTCAACGATGCGTCGCGCGCGGTGGGCGTGACGGCGAGCCTGTTGTCGAAGGCGGGTCGCAGCGAATATTCGGCGAATGTCCGGCGCGAATATGAAGAGATCGCCGTCCGCCATTCGGCGCAGTCGCGCGCCGGGAAAGCGGCTGACGCTGTCGCAGGCGCGAATCAACAAGCTCAAATTTAACTGGAAGGCTTACACGCCGCCCAAGCCACGCTTTCTGGGCGTACGCGAATTCGGAGCCTACGATCTCGGCGAACTCGTTCCCCTGATCGACTGGACGCCGTTCTTCCAGACCTGGGAACTGGTCGGGCGCTATCCGCTCATCTTCGAGGATCCGCAAGCCGGCCAAGCGGCGCGCGAATTGTTCGACGATGCGCAGGCGATGCTCAGGAAAATCGTTGCCGAAAAATGGCTCACGGCGCGGGCCGCGATCGGGTTCTGGCCGGCGGCGGCCGAGGGCGACGACATCGCTCTCTTCACGGGGGAAGATCGCGTCACGAAACTTGCGACGCTTCATACGCTGCGCCAGCAGATGTCGCGCGAATCCGACAAGCCCAATCTGGCGCTCGCCGATTTCATCGCGCCGCACGACGGGGGTGTCGCCGACTATATCGGCGGCTTCGCTGTCACCTCGGGGCACGGCGAAGAGGATTGCACATCAAGCGCTTCGAGGCCGACAAGGACGATTACAGCGCCATCCTGTTGCGCGCGCTGGCCGACCGGCTGGCCGAGGCGTTCGCCGAGCGCCTGCATGCGCGTGTGCGCCGCGAGTTCTGGGGCTATGCGCCGGACGAAAACCTCACCAATGAAGAGATCATCGCGGAAGGCTATCGGGGCATCCGCCCGGCGCCCGGCTATCCCGCGCAGCCCGACCATACCGAGAAATGCACATTGTTCCGCCTGCTCGATGCCGAAGCGCGCGCGGGCATCAGGCTGACGGAAAGCTTTGCCATGTGGCCGGGATCGTCCGTATCTGGGCTATATTTCTCCCATCCCGACAGCCGCTATTTCGGCATGGGCAAGATCGAGCGCGACCAGACCGAGGATTATGCGCGGCGCAAGGGCTGGGCACTGGCCGAGGCCGAGCGCTGGCTGGCGCCGAACCTCAACTACGACCCCCGCGCCGCCGCGGCGTGATCGTTCCCGCGATCCAAAAGAAGAGGGCCGGAGCGTTGCACTCCGGCCCGAACCCTTCTTGCGCCCCGTCAGTGGATGACGCCGAATACGATCGCCCCAAGAAACATGAAGACGAGACTGAGTGCGAAAAGCTCCATTCCGCGAACCATGGGTCCCTCCATGCATCGTCGTTGGAAAGGTAAGCGTGCTCCGGTCGCGTCCGAATTCGGAAGGGCCATTGGACCAATATATTTCTCTGCTGCGCTGCAAAATCCGAGGAACCATTTCTGCCGTTTGGCAAATGCTAAGCGTGGGCATGCCGCGAACTACCTCCCATCCGCCCCAAACCCGCCGCCGCCCGGCGTCGCGATCAGGATTTGATCGCCCGGTTCGACCGCGATTTCGTCGCGGCCCTTGAGCGCGACCGTTTCGCCGCCGGCGCGAATCACCATCGCGGCGCCCGGCGCCCCCGGCTCGCCGCCTTCGAGGCCGAACGGCTCCGTTTCGCGGCGCGTCGACAGCAGCGCGGCGTTCATCGCTTCGCGGAACTGGATGCGCCGCAGCGTGCCGTCGCCACCCTTGTGGCGTCCGCGGCCGCCCGAGCCATGTCGGATCGCGAATTCCTCGAGCAGCACGGGATAGCGCGCTTCCAGGATTTCGGGATCGGTGAGCCGCGAATTGGTCATATGCGTGTGGATGGCGGATTGGCCATCGAATTCCGCGCCAGCGCCCGCGCCGCCGCAGATCGTCTCGTAATATTGGTGGCGCGCATTGCCGAAGGTGAGATTGTTCATTGTGCCCTGCGAGGCCGCGAGCACGCCGAGCGCGCCGAACAGCGCGTCGACCGCCGCCTGGCTCGTCTCCACGTTGCCGCCGGCCACCGCCGCGGGCGGCAGCGGACTCAAAAGCGTGCCGTCCGGGATCACGATTTCGATCGGCTTCAGACATCCCGCATTCATCGGAATGTCGCTGTCGACAAGACAGCGGAACACGTAAAGGACCGCCGCCTTGGTCACCGAGCGGGGTGCATTGAGATTGGTCGGCTGCTGCGGGCTCGTGCCCGTGAAATCGACGCGCGCCGAGCGCGTCTCGCGGTCGACGGCGATTTTCACGCGGATTTCGGTGCCGCCGTCCATCGGCATGGCGAATTCGCCGTCCTTCAGCGCGCCGATCACGCGGCGCACGCTTTCCTCGGCATTGTCCTGGACGTGCCGCATATAGGCGGTGACGGCATCGGCGCCGTAAAGCGCGGCGGCACGTTTCAACTCCTCGATGCCGCGCATGCAGGACGCGGCCTGCGCCTTCAGGTCGGCGATGTTCTGCGCCGGGTTGCGCGCGGGATATTCGCCCGCATCGAGCACGGCGTGCATAAGCGCTTCGTCGAAAAGGCCGCCGCGGATCATGCGCAGGCCATCGAACAGCGCGCCTTCTTCCGCGATGTTGGTGGAGAAGGGCGGCATGGAGCCGGGCGAGATGCTGCCGATGTCGGCATGATGGCCGCGCGAGGCGACGAAATAGCGGCATGCGCCGTCGACGAAGACCGGCGCCACCACCGTCACGTCGGGCAGATGCGTGCCGCCGTCATAGGGTGCGTTGGTGACGAAGAAATCACCCGGCTGCATGTCGCCGCCGTGGCGCGCCATGATCGCGGTGACGCAATCGCCCATCGAACCCAGATGCACGGGCATGTGGGGCGCATTGGCGACGAGCCCGCCTTCCGCGTCGAAGATCGCACAGGAGAAATCGAGGCGCTCCTTGATGTTCACCGACGACGCGGTGTTCTGCAGCGTCGCGCCCATCTCCTCCGCGATCGCCATGAACAGATTGGCGAACACTTCCAGCAGCACCGGATCTGCGCCGGTCGCGGTCGCCTTCTGGGCGCCGAGCGGCACCGTACGCGTGAGGAGGAACGCGCGCGCGGCCGTCACCTCGGCGCGCCAGCCAGGCTCAACGACAATGGTCTGGTGCGGCTCGATGAGGAGCGCGGGGCCGTCGATGCCCGCGCCGGCAGCGAGCGCATCCGTCCGGTGCACAACCGCCTTGAGCCAGCGTCCGCCCGAATAGAAGCGTTGCGGCGGCAGCACGGTGCGATCGGTGTCGGGCGCGGTACGCGTCGGACCCCGCGAGATTTCGCCCGCCGCACTCGCCGCTTCGACTTCCAGCAATTCCACGATCAGGGGTTTGCCTTCAAATCCGAACCCGAACAGGCGCGCGTGCTGCTCGGCGAATTGCTGTGTCATGCCGGCAAGCGAGCCCAGCGGAACGGGCAGCGTCGTGTCGCTGCCGTCGTAGCGGATGTGCGCCGTCGCGGATGTTCGCGTCACGCGCCCGCCTTGCGCCGCGATTTCCGCCGCCGCCTCGCCGCCAAGCTCGCGCGCGCTTTGTTCGAGCCGCGGCAGCAGGCCCTCGTCGAGCCCGTGGCCGATAGCGCGCTGGCGCAGCGCGCGGAGCGCGGCGAGTTTCATGCCATAGGCCGACAGCAGGCTCGAAAACGGATGGATGAAGATTCGCGTCATGCCCAGCGCGTCGGCCACCAGGCAGGCGTGCTGGCCGCCCGCGCCCCCGAAGCAATTGAGCACATAGCGCCGCGTGTCGTAGCCGCGCGCCACGGAAATGCGCTTGATCGCGTTCGCCATGTTCTCGACCGCGATGCGGACGAAGCCGTCGGCCACGTCTTCCGGCGCCCGCCCGCCACCAATTTCGCGCGCCAGCGCCGCGAAACCCGCGCGCACCGCCGCATCGTCCAGCGGCTCATCGGCATTCGCCCCGAACAGTTTGGGGAAATATTCGGGCGACAATTTCCCCACCATCACATTCGCATCGGTGACGGTGAGCGGGCCGTCGCGGCGATAGCATTTGGGCCCGGGATCGGCGCCGGCCGAATCCGGACCCACGCGAAAGCGCGCGCCGTCGAAATGGAGGATCGAGCCGCCGCCGGCAGCCACCGTGTGGATCGCCATCATCGGCACGCGCAGCCGCACGCCGGCGACCTCGGTCTCGTAGACGCGCTCATAGACGCCGTCGAAGCGCGACACGTCGGTGGAGGTGCCGCCCATGTCGAAGCCGATGACGCGTTCGAAGCCCGCTTCGATTCCGGTCTCTGCCATGCCGACCACGCCGCCGGCCGGCCCCGACAGGATCGCATCCTTGCCGCGGAAGAAATCCGGCGCGGCAAGCCCGCCATTCGACGTCATGAAGAAGAGGCGGGGGTTGGCGCCCAGCGCGCGCGAGATGCGCCCCGCATAGCGGGCAAGGATCGGCGAGAGGTACGCGTCGGCTACGGTGGTGTCGCCGCGGCTGACGAATTTCATCAGCGGAACTGTGTCGTGGCTGGTCGAAATCTGCGCGAAGCCGAGACGGCCCGCGATCTCGGCCGCGCGCCGCTCATGGGCGGGATAGCGATAGCCGTGCATGAAAAGGATGGCGCAAGCGGTGTAGCCGTCGCGCCGGGCAGCCTCGAGCCTGTCCGTCAGGCTCGCCTCGTCGAGCGGGCGCAGCACATCGCCTTCCGCGCTCACGCGCTCGTCCGCTTCGAGCACGCTCGTATAGAGCATGTCCGGCCGCTCGATCTTCAGCGCGAACAGTTTCGGCCGGTTCTGATAGCCGATGCGGAGCTGGTCCTTGAAACCGCGCGTGGTGACGAGCAGCACGCGTTCGCCCTTGCGCTCGAGCAACGCGTTGGTCGCCACCGTCGTGCCCATGCGCAGCTCGGCCACGCGCTCGGGCGGGATGGGCGCATTGGACACGAGCCCCAGACAGCGGCGAATCCCTTCCAGCGCCGCGTCGTCGTAGCGCGGATCCTGCGACAGGAGTTTCAGACTCGAGAGCGCGCCGTCCGGCGCCTCGGCCACCACGTCGGTGAACGTGCCGCCGCGGTCGACATAGAAATCGCCACGCCCCGCTCATCGTGCGGAACTCCGGCCGGCCGGGGGGTGCGCTTTTGTCATCGTCGCAATTCCGCGGAGATTGGCTTAAGGCTTCCATCCATGTCCATCTGGGGAAAAATGGGTGGCGCGGCCGCAGGGTTTCTGCTGGGCGGCGGTCCGATCGGTGCGCTCGCGGGCCTGTTCGCGGGCCACCTGCTGTTCGACCGCGAGTCGGAGGCGGCGGACCAGGGCGACAGGGAACCCGGCGTCGCCTTCACCATCGCCATCATCGCCCTGGGCGCCAAGATGGCCAAGGCGGACGGCGTCGTCACCGACGACGAGATCGAGGCCTTCGGGCGCATCTTCCGCGTGCCGCCGTCCGAGGAAGCCAATGTCCGGCGCATCTTCAATCTCGCACGGCAGGACGTTGCCGGTTTCGAAATCTACGCCGCCCAGATCGCGCGGATATTTCGCGGCAACCCCGCCGTGCTGGAAGACATTCTCGACGGGTTGTTCGAGATCGCCAAGGCCGACGGCGTGCTGCATCCGGGCGAACTCGCCTTCCTGGAACGCGTGGCCGACATCTTCGGTTTTGCGCCGGGCGAATTCCGCCGCATCCGCGCCTCGCATTTCGGGCCCGACGCGGCCGACCCCTATGTCATCCTGGGCGTCGACCATGGCGCCGGCGACGACGAGATCCGGCGCACCTATCATCTGCTCGTGCGCGAGAACCATCCCGACAGGCTGATCGCGCGCGGCGTGCCGGAAGAATTCGTGCGCCTCGCCAACGACAAACTCGCCGCCATCAACGGCGCATACCGCAAAATCCAGGAAGAGCGGCGGACGGCGGCGAAATAGATTGCAGATGAAGGGTTCACGCGGAGGCGCGGAGCCGCGGAAAAGAAGAAAGCCTTAACGCAGAGGGCGCGGAGGATACGCTGGGGACGCAGGGTAGGAACGTATTTCTATCACTCTGAGCCGGAGTTGAATTTCCTCTTGCGCGCATTCGCGCGCAGCACTTCCTCTGCGTCCTTCGCGAGCCCTCTGCGACCTCTGCGCTAGAACATTTTTCCTCCGCGGCTCCGCGTCTCCGCGTGCCCATTTGGGCTGGCGATGCTAATTTGAAAGTCTGGACATTCGGAAACGCCCTCCATGCCACATCATCTCATCCATCTGGTCTGCGGCTCGACGGGCGCGGGGAAGACGACCTATGCCGTCGCGCTGACCGCGCGGCTCGGCGCCATCCGGTTTTCCATCGACGAGTGGATGGCCGCGCTCTTCTGGTTGGACAGCCCGCAGCCGATCGATTCCGCCTGGGCGATGGCGCGGGTGGACCGCTGCCAGGACCAGATCTGGGCGACGGCGTTGCAGGCGGCGGCCTGCGGCGTTCCGTGCGTGCTCGACCTGGGCTTCTCGAAAAAAGCGCAGCGGATGAAGATCGTGGCGCGCGCGAAGGAGGCGGGACTTTCCGTCCAGCTCCATTTCGTCGACGTGCCGGCGGAAGAGCGGTGGCGCCGGGTCCAATCGCGCAATACCGATAAAGCCGGAACCTACCAGCTGCCGTTCGACGTGACGCGCGAGATGTTCGATTTCGTAGAAGGCATCTGGGAACCGCCCGCCGCCGACGAAATGGCGATGTGCGACGGCGTGCGCATGACGGCCTGAACCTCCGGATCGACGGCGTCAAGAGGCGCCCCATTCGACTGTCAAATGTAATGGCCCGGTTCCCCAAAACCGGCTTTGTGACAGTTATGACAAATCATTCGGGCGCGCGCGCCTTCGTCGCCCGATAGCGCGCGCCGCCAGTTCCGCAAAAGACGCCCATACTTTCAAGTATTCAAGCAAAACTCTAGTACCGACATCCTGCCAATGTTACTATTTTTGAGGTAATGTTGGAAGAACTGCAACAATAAGGAGACGGAGATGGCCGGTCCGGTGAATCTCAATGGCATGACGACATCATCGACGCCCAACGCCTTTGACGCGATCGTCTGGTTCAGGGGCACCGACAACAAACTGTGGCGCCTGCCGCTTGCCGATCCCACGAAGCCGGTCAACCCGCTGGGATTTCAGACCAGCGACGAACCGATGCCGTCGGTCGGCGGGAACGTCTTTTTTCGTGGAACCGACAACAAGCTCTGGCTGATGATGCAGCGCACGCCCTATCTGAACGTCAATCTCGGCAACTTTGCGTGCAAGTCGGCACCGTTCGCCCCGGGCGACGGCAACGTCTATTTCCAGGGTACCGACAACAAGCTTTGGCGCGTGAACACGACCGATCCCACCATCAACACCAATCTCGGCGGCTATCAATGCGCGTCTACGCCGGCGCTTCCGCTCAACGGCAACGGCTTCATCTATTTCCAGGGCACCGACAACACATTGTGGCAGGTGAGCCTCGCCGACCCCTCGAAGGGGACGAATCTCGGCGGCTTCAAATGCGCCTCTGCGCCCTATGCCAGCAACAACGGCAATCTCTATTTCCAGGGCACCGACAATACGGTGTGGGAAGTCAATCTTCTGGATGGAAGCAAATCGCGGAAGATCGGGACCTTCACGTGCAAATCGACGCCCAAAACCACCGAGTTCGGCGACGATGGCAATGTGTATTTCCAGGGCACCGACAACAAGCTGTGGCAGGTGCCGCTCAAGGATCCGTCGAAGGGAAACAATCTCTATTCCATGTTGACCGCGTCTTCGCCCGCGGCCGAAGGCGACGGCTATGTCTACATCCAGGGCACCGACAACAAGCTCTGGCAGGTGCCGACGACGTAGAGGGTTTCGGGTCGAACGGAATCGTCCGACGCTGCGTTAAGCCGTCGCGTCGACGTCGAATTTGACGCCGCCGAGAATCATGTCGACGGTTTCGCCGTCGGGCGATAGAGGCAGATAGCAGGCCTCGAAATCGCGATAGGAATTCTCGCGATGCCAGAACGCCTTCCCGAGGCGAAAGCGCGGCGATCGCGTTTCGGCGACCTGGTCCAGGATGGAGGTCATCGCGGCGGCGGCGTCTTCCGGCATCCCGATGGTGGCGGGCTCGCCCGTGTTGTTGCGTCCGACGAATTGCACGATGTTTCCACCGACGAGGCGGATGGTATGGGGGATGCCGCCCCGGGCGACGTTCCAGATCATCACATCGGCCAGCAGCGGCTTGATCTCCGCCGGCCGGATGTCGGCGCGCGCCGGCGCCGGGCGGGAGCCCCGTTTGACCGTCCAATATTCGAAAAGGCGCTGAAGGCTTGGGTGGCGCGGGGCATCGATGAATTTTGGTGTGGTGGAAAACCCGCTGGTGCGATTCATCGGGGTTGCGGTTCCTTGTCGAGCGGCAGGGGCGGCAGATTTGGGCGAGGGCGAATCAGTCGGATTTCGGATTATGTACGAGCGGTCGAAAACGTCCACGCGGACCCAATTTCGGGTTGCGCCGCGACCATGACATGCGTTGCTTGTCCGGTGCGACTTGTCTCTAATTGGCGCAGCGAACCCCGCCGGGCCGCGCCGACCATCGAGCGGAAAAGCAGAACAAGACGATGCCCAAGCGGCGCAAGCGTTCCATCGAGGCGAACGTCACCATCGACGGGCTCGAGCTTCATTGGGTGCTGCGGAGCGAGCCGCAGGTCACCACCGAATTCGGGCACAAAGGAATGTCGTTCTCGGTTCATCGGGCGGAGGGCGTGCGGCGCGAGCTCATTCTCGAATTTCCGTTTCCCAGGAACGGCGCAAAGGAATTCGTGCGCTATCCCGAACCGCCGAAGATCGTTCCCGCGGCCATCGAAGCGGCGATCCGGCAGGCGATCGAAGCCGGCTGGCGGCCGACCTCGCGCGGCAGGCCGTTTATTTTCCGGGTGCCGGAAAATTAAAGCGCGGCGAAGGTGGCGACATTGCGCGCCGCTTAAAAAGTGGAGCTGTCATGAGCCAGGTGACCGGCGAATCGCTCGCAATTCTCGCAATCGGAATCCTGCTTGCCGGGTGGGCATTTCTGCGTATCCGATCCGGCAAGTCTTACATCTCAGACCCTCCGACGCGGGTTTCGCGCCAGGACGATCCGTTTTCCTTCTGGCTGTCGGTGGCGCCGCTGATACTCGTCGCGGCCGTGCTGATCGTGGGCTCGCTGGTTGGACTCATTGCCGGATAAATTCAAACCGAGAGAATGCCTCGCTCCTGGGACTGCTATAGTTTGAGCGTCAGAGCAGTGTTACAGTTTGGAGAACAGGACTACGAGCGCGACAACAACGGTCATCGCAAGGAAGAAGACGCCAAACCCTCGCGTGAGACGTCTGTACCAACGGGCCTGTAGCAGCCGGATTTGCCAATCTAATATGTGGTCGGCAAAGAAGATCAGCGCGGTGCCGAACCCGCCGAAGATCAAAAGGAACATCATCAAGATTGGCCAAGGCGCTGTATCGTGCACCGATGGTACTCCTATCCCCTATAGAGCGTGCCATACTACCTCCATGCCCAAGGGGCCCCAAGGCCAGATGACCCGCGACGAACTCGTCGAAGCTCGCGCCCGGGTCGGGCGGCAAATCGAAATCTTCGAAGCCGGTCCGGCGGCGCAATGAACCTATTGACGGGCTTTGGTCTTTTCGCCGTCACCGCGATGCTGGTTTGCTACGCGCTGGCGTCCCGCAGCCACTGGTTCACGCTGGCCTTCGCCGGAGCCTGCGCGCTCGGCTCGGCCTACGGCTTCCTGCAAGGCGCATGGCCATTCGGTCTCGTGGAGGCGTGTGGGCGTTGGTGGCGCTGAACAAATGGCGGAAAATTCCAAACTGAAACGGCGCCGTCTTTCCGCGCGTGCGCGTTGTCCTTGCCGGCGGGCGTTTTCGACCTTGGGTCGGGCCCTAATTTGAGGACGGTTCCTGCTCCGGCTGCCAAAGCTCGATCTTCGTTCCGTCGGGGTCGAGTATCCAGGCGAACTTGCCCATGCCATCCATCTGTTGACGGCCTTTCACCTCAATGCCTTTGGCCTCGAGCCCGGCGAGGAATCCGTCCAGGTCGTCAACCGCGAAATTGATCATGAACTCGCGCGACGAGGGCTTGAAATGGCCTGTGTCCTTGTTGAAAGGAGCCCATACCCCGAACGGGGGACCCGCGCCTTCCGCACGTATCATTGCGCCGCCCCAATCCTCAATGCTCAGTCCGAGCGTGTCGCGATACCACGCGCTCAGTGCCTTTGGGTTTTCACTATGGAAGAATACCCCGCCGAATGCCGTAATCCGCGCCATGCGTTTCCCCCCTTGCCGACATGGGATACTAACCCAATGCCCAAGGGACCCCAAGGCCGGAAACGACCCGCCGATGTCATCGGCAACGCCGTCCATGTCATGCGGATCGCGACGGGGCGGAATGAAGACACCACACAATGCGGTTTCCAGGAAAGTCGATAACCACCGCGCCGCCCTGGCGCTTTATTTCTCCCACGATAATTTCTGCCGCGTCCGCAAGAAGGTCCGCACGTCACCGGCTCAGGCCGCCAGCCTCACAAGCGAATTGCCGGGCATGGAAAGCCTGTGTGCTATCATGGACGCGCCCGCCACGAAGCGCGGGCCATATCGAAAGCGGGTAGCTTAATGTCAGGCTGGCAAATCTTCTTCTCGGCAGGGATGCTGATTGCGGGCGTCTTTGTGATCGGATCGCTATGGTCTGGCTTCATACCGCATGGCTTTTCGTCGAGGATCTACAGGAAAGAGCGGCCCATCGGTTACTGGATACACATTGTCTTCGGAGCGGCGATGTTTTTGGCGCTGGCGTGGTTGTTTTTCAGGTCGATCTTTCCGGACCAAATTTCAAACTGAGAGATTACCGGCCCCGATAGCGTCTCAGTATGATTTTTGACGATATTGACTTCGGCTGCCCCGGGGTGCCCACGCTTGGCGTCCCGACGCCCTGCAGGCTGGCACGGCCGGGAGCGCGGTCATCGTCGCGCGGCGGGAGCGGAGTTGCAGGAGCCCAGCGGCGAAGCGAGCACTCATAATCAGTGCTTCAAATACTTTTCCATCCACGCCACGGTGCGTTCGAGCGCGTCGATCTGGTCTTCGCGCTTGAAAAAGCCGTGGCCCTCCTCCGGATAAAAATGCGCATCGACCGTGCGGCCGTTCGACTTCAGGACGTTGACGACCTTCTCCGCTTGGTCCTTTGTAACGCGCGCGTCGTTGTCGCCCTGCAGCACCAAGAGCGGCGCCGTCGCATTCTTCATGTAGGTGAGGGGGCTCGATGCCGTGTAAACGTCCTTGTCCTGCACCGGATCGCCGAGGAGGCCCTCTTCATATTGCTGATCCGGCAGATCTTCGTGGAGCAGCATCGTCTGCCAGTCGATGACGCCGTACTCGTCGACACCCGCCGCCCAAAGGCCCGGCGCCTTGGCGATCGCCATGAGAGTCATGAACCCGCCATAGGAGCCGCCCGTGATGCCGATCCGCTTCGAGTCGACATAGCCGGTGTCGACGAGGAAATGGAGTGCCGCAATTTCGTCCTTGAGGTCGCCGCCGCCCAAATCCTTGTGGTTGGCTTCCTCGAAGGCGTGGCCGTAGCCGGTCGAGCCTCTGACATTCGGGGCGATACAGACAAAGCCGCGCGAAGCGAGTGCAACCGCCGTGCGATCAAAGCGTTCGACGTACTGTGCGGTGGGCCCGCCGTGCGGCAGGACGACGCCGGGCGCCTTGCTGTCGCGCGCGAGGTTGAACGGCATCCAGAGAAACGCGCTGATCACTGTTCCGTCGTAGCTCTTGTAGTGGACGATCTCTGCTTTCGGCAGGTGAGCGGGATCGATGCTGGCGAGGCCAAGCCGCGTCAGCTGCGTTGCGGCACCCGTTTTTGCATCCACGATCCAAAAGTCGAACGGTGTGTTGCTGGCCTGATGCGCGACGACGATGCGCGAGCCATCCGGTGAGAAGCCCGTTTGGTCGCTGGCCTCGTCGTTGAACCCGTCAGCCAGCGACAGCGGTTCCGATTTTCCCGAGTCAACATCGTACTTGTTGAGAGTAGTCCTCCCATCGACATAGCTTTTGAACAAGAGCGTGCGCCCGTCCGGAGAAAAATAATCCGACCTTTGGCGCCACACATCCGGCTTCACGATGTGAACCGATTTGTCGCGCAGATCGAGCAGCGCCGCCTGGCGGATGCCGGACGCCGGTTCCGTCGTCAGCGCGACATAACGGCCATCGGACATGATATCGGTGGCCGCATTGTATTTCTGCGGAGGTGTAAGGCGTGTTTCCCTCCCGGACGCGATGTCGATCAACCAGGCTTCGGCCTCTGTGTCGGTTGCGTTGGTCCGATCGGCAAGAATGGATTTTCCGTCGTGCGAGAATGCCGCGACGCTCCACGTGTGATCTTTCGCCGCCTCATGCGTGAGCTGCCGCACGCGGTGGGTGGCGAAATCCATGACTGCAATATTGGCGGAGGGCTCGGTCTTAGGTCTGCGCGTGAATGCAAGGACCAAACCGTCCGGCGAGAAGAACGCGCCCTCTTCATCGACATCGGGTGTGTTCGTCAGAGCTACGACGGCGCCGCCCGAGGCGGGCGTTGCATAGAGATCGTAGATTTCGGCGCCGCCGTGATCGGACTGGAAGACGATCCATTTGCCGTCGGGCGAGGCGGCTAATCCCGATTGTCGGTCGTCGGATTGCGCGGGCTGAAGCGGAAACCCGCCATTCGCCGGCATGGTCCAGAGATTGTAACGGCCCGTGAGGTTGGTGGAGATGACGATGGCGTCCGCATGCGGGACCCAGATGGCATCACTCGCCCCGCGCGTGAAGAAAAGATCGGCCAGCGGAACGGGCGCGGCGCCGGGAAGCGGCTGCGACACGACGGACTTGGGATCGGTCGGTTCGCGCGGCGGCATGCCTTCGACGACGGGCGCGGCGAGCGATTGCGCCACCGAGACCAGCAAAAATGCAGCGGAATAGAAAATGAACCAAGCGTGCTTCAAGGCCAAGTCTCCGTTCTTGTCAGGTGCCCTCTTCCGCCTCGCTAGCAGGCTGTTGAAAAACTCTTAGCAGATTTTGACATTCGATGATTCTCTCGGTGTGGAACTGCGTCGAGGGATATGGGATGCGCGGAACGGATGAACGCTCTGGCTCGCTGTTTTCGTATGTCGATCTGGAAACACGGGTTCCGAAAAGCCATCCGTTGCGGACGATCCGCGTGATCGTCAACGGCGCACTGTCGCAGCTGAGTGCCGATTTTGAGGCGATGTACGCACCGCTTGGGCGACCCTCGATCCCGCCTGAGAAGCTGTTGCGCGCATCGCTGCTGCAAGCCTTTTATTCGATCCGCTCGGAACGGCAGTTGATGGAGCGGCTGGAATTCGACCTGCTGTTCCGCTGGTTCGTTGGGCTTGGCATCGACGACGGGACTTGGGACCACTCGGTGTTCTCGAAAAATCGGGACCGTCTGCTCGAAGGCGAGATCGCGGCCAAGTTCATGACGGCCGTCCTGACGCAACCCAAGGTCAAGCAACTGCTGTCGACGGATCACTTCTCGGTCGATGGTACGCTGGTGGAAGCCTGGGCGAGCATGAAGAGCCTGAAGCCCAGGAATGAGGATCGAGGTAGCGAACCACCCGCGAGCGGCGGCCGCAACGAAGAGGTCAACTTCCACGGCGAGAAGCGGAGCAATCAGACACACGCCTCCACCAGCGATCCCGATGCCATGCTCTATCGCAAGGGGGCGGGGATGGAGGCCAAACTCTGCTTCATCGGCCATGCTTTGATGGAGAACCGGCATGGGCTCTTCGTCGATACAAGGCTGACCCGCGTCTCAGGCCATGCCGAACGGCTGGCCGCGCTCGACATGATTGAACCGCATGCCGACAGGCCGAAATCAATCACGCTAGGTGGCGACAAGGGCTTCGATGCAGCGGACTTTGTCATGGAGCTGCGCGAGATCAATGTGACGCCGCACATCGCGCAAAACACCAGCCGCCGTTCTGCCGTCGATGGCCGTACAACCCGTCATCCCGGCTACGCCGTCAGCCAGCGCATCCGCAAGCGTATCGAAGAGGGCTTCGGCTGGATGAAGAACATCGCAGGCCTCAGAAAGACAAAATATCGTGGACGCGAAAAAGTCGCCTGGGCCTTCACCCTTGCAGCCGCCGCCTACAACCTGATCCGGCTGCCAAAGCTGCTTGCGGAGGCCAGGGCATGACATACTCTTTCCACGTGGTAATCACACAGGGGGCCGGATTGTGGCGTGCCAGATGCCCTGCGTTGGAGAGCCACGGAGCGATCACTCGTGGCGAAACCAAAGAGGAGGCTCTAACCCATATCCATAGCATTCTCGTGATGATCTTGGGAAAAATGAGAGTTGATGGAACGACGATTCCGCCAGACAGCGCGGTCCTCGACGGCATTCCTTTGTCAGTTGACGTATGATGATCGATGCAAGGCGTTCTTCAACAGCCTGCTAGAGCACTTGCGGATGACAAGAGCGCACATCGATCGATTAACGACGCAGGGCATGCCCCTGCAACACCCACCCGCTTGTTGCGATGGGTTCGGACATTGAAACCGTTTTAGGCCAATCTCCGCGGTGGTTTCCGCTTCTTTTCATCCTTCATAAGGGCTATTTTCGCGGAATCTTGAGGATAAAAGGCGAAAAATGGAGAAATCCACCATGCGAATTTCGGACGCGGATTGCCGCATTCTGCGCGTACTGCAATCGGAAGGGCGCGTGTCCGCGTCAGAACTCGCCCGCCGAATAGGGATGGCCGAGACATCGTGTTTGCGGCGAATGAAGTCGTTGGAAGAAGCAGGAGTCATTTTGGGTTACCGGGCGGTGGTCGATCAGCGCAAGATCGGCCTGTCGACCACAGTGGTGATAATGGTTTCCACCAACCAGAGAACCGAGACCGATCGCAAGGTTTTCCTTCGCGCGATGATGCGCAATCCGCAAATCACTTCCTGTGCCGCGGTTACGGGCAGCCACGATTTCGTTCTTGAGGCTGTCGTTCGGGACATCGACGAATTGTCCGATTTGACGCTGCGAAAGCTCCTTGAGCTACCCAGCGTGATCTCGATTTCCTCGTCGATTGTTGTCAAATGGATCAAGCGAAACGCGCCGCTTCCGGTCTGATAATCGCAAATTGACGGCGCTAGAGGCCGTGCTGTCTCCGTGACCCGTATGGCAGATGTGGTTCGGATGATCGACGCGGCCGAATTCTAATTATTGCCCTTCGTTGAAATCTCAAGCTCTCCCGCTGGGATATCGCCTGAAAAACCTATGACAATCGAATTTTGCGAACGTTGGAGCACATTATACACAGGCAGACCCGGAGCGGAGAATCCGATCGTGATTTCTCGATAATCAACGGGCCGTTTAAGAACTAAGAAAATTGCCCATGATTTTGGTATCAGAGCAATGGTTTCTTCCTTCCCGGTTGCCTTGTCTTTATAGACCGACCGAGCGGATGGGCTATAGTACGCATACCAATCCATCACATTTTCGTTGCGGATTTCAGTCGGTAGACGGTCATCTCCATAAAACTGAATCCTGACTGAGGCGTATGTCGCGTTTGTCTGCACACTCCACGGGTTATCCAAGGCGAGCATCGCGCAGGCGCTCATCAGCACACCCGCCAGAGCAAACACGCCAATAAGTACGTGTCGGCTGCCAGCCAAATCGAACACGTTGGGATACTTGTCGAACAGGAAGCGGGCCGTTGACCAGCAAAACATTACAGTTAGAGCGGCAATCACTGCCCAGCCAAGCAGGCGATATTCTGGGTGCATCGCCATCACCATGCCGACGATGGCGATAAGTGTGCCGCTGGCGACGGCAAAAAGTGGGCTTTCCATAATCGCGATACTCCCTTGAGTCCTCGAAACGAGCAATCAAGGTGCGGAGTTAAAAATGACATCGTGTCACTTTCAAACTGAGGCAGCACCCCTTGACATTCATCAATTAATCATCAAATACTCATCCATAGACACTCCCCAATCGGAGATTTGGAATGAGCAAAATTGGTGTGGGCGTGGGCGAGGAATTTCCCGTCGACGAGCCCCCCGCGGGCGAACCCCGCGAAGACGAAACCTGCCGCAGCCATCACGACTGGCATCGCGAGCGCCGCGCAAGGCGCGAGGAATGGCGCGCCCGAAAGCGCGCGTTCAAGGAAGAAGTGCGCGACAGCATGCGCCGGCACTTCGGCGTGAACGACATGCCGCACCATCACAAATTTCTGCGCGTGCTGGTGGGCGTGAGCCTGATCGCGCTGGCGATCGCGTTCCTGCCGCTGACGTTCCTGTTCGTGGCGGTCGCGCTGATCGCGATCCTGTTCGCCGCCCATCGCGGCGGTTTTCATCATTATCACGCGTCGCTGCCGGATCACCGGCACGATGGCGGCGCGTAAGGAGTTTTCCATGCACAGAGGCCGTCACCGTCATTTCCGCGCCATGGCCGAAGAGGCGATGGGCGATCCCGCCGCCGGCGGAGCCGAGCGCAGCACCACGCGCGTGCAGCTCGAAATGCCGCCCCAGGCGATGGATCGCCTGCAGCGCCTGAAGGAGCGCACCGAAGCCGCGTCCTATGCGGAAGTGATCCGCAATGCGCTGCGCCTGTTCGAGGCGCTGATCGAGGAACACGGCAAGGGCTCCGAATTCGCGCTGCGCCGCGCGGACGGGGAGACCGTCGCCTACAAGATTTTCGTGTGATGACGCTGCGCATCGTCGAATGCCGCTCGCCGAACCACGATGCGCGCCCGGAAGGCGCGGCCGTCGATATGTTGATCCTCCATTACACCGGCATGCGCACCGCGGACGAGGCGCTGGCGCGGCTGTGCGATCCGGTGGCGAAGGTGTCCGCGCATTACACCATCGCGCGCGACGGCCGCGTCTATCGCCATGTGCCCGAAGAGTTGCGTGCCTGGCATGCGGGCGTCTCCTATTGGGCCGGCGAGCGCAACGTGAACGGGCGCTCCATCGGGATCGAGCTCGTCAATCCGGGCCATGAATTCGGCTATGAGCCGTTCGCCAAGCCGCAGATCGCGGCGCTGATCGATCTTTCGGCCGAGATCTTCGCGCGCCATGCCATTCCGCCCCATCGCGTGCTGGGTCATTCCGACGTGGCGCCCGCACGCAAGGCCGATCCGGGCGAGCTGTTCCCGTGGGCGCAACTGGCCGAATTCGGCATCGGGCTGTGGCCGGATTTTTCGGGCGTGCCGCGCGCCGATGGCGCGCCGGCCAAAGCGCTCGCGCGTTTCGGTTATGGGCTCGCGCCCGACGCCGACGTTCCGCTGGCCAACGTCGTCACCGCGTTCCAGCGCCATTGGCGGCCGGCGAAAGTCGACGGCGTGATGGATGACGAAAGCGCATATCGGCTCGGCGCGCTCGTTTCCGCTCTTCCCTAGGCGCGGCCCCCGCGCGCAATGTCGCCGGGCACGCGAATGGGAGGCGGACGATGAAAACGATGGGCTTGCTCGGCGGGATGAGCTGGGAATCGTCCGCCGTCTATTACCGCATCCTCAATCGCGAGATTCAGACGCGGCTGGGCGGCGTCCATTCCGCCAAGCTCCTCATGCATTCGTTCGATTTCGACGAGATGGCCACGCTCCAGCGCGCGGGCAGATGGGCCGAAGCGGACGACCGCATGGCGAGCGCCGCGGTGGGGCTGGCGAACGCGGGCGCCGATTTCCTCGTCATCTGCTGCAACACCATGCATTGCTCGTCGGCGCCGATGGAGAAGGCCGCGCGCATTCCGCTGCTGCACATCGCCGATCCCCTGGGCGAGGCGATCCGGCGCAGCGGTCGCGCGCGCCCCGCGCTGCTGGGCTCGGTGCACACGATGGAAAGGGACATCATTCTGCGCGGGCGGCTCAAGGAACGTTACGGCGTCGACGTGATCGTGCCGGGGGGCGACGACGCGCGTGAAGTGGACCGCGTGATCTATCAGGAACTCACGCGGGGACAGTTTCTCGAAACGTCGCGCGCCGCCTATCGCGGCATCATCGCACGCCTGGTGGAACGCGGCGCCGACAGCGTCATCCTGGGCTGCACCGAACTACCGCTTCTCGTGAAGCCCGAAGATTCCGCGGTGCCGCTGTTCGACACCACCACGCTGCATGCGAACGCCGCGGTCGACATGGCGCTCAAGTAATGCACGCGGAGGCGCGGAGCCGCGGAGAAAAAGACTTTAGCGCAGAGGTCGCAGAGGACACACAGAGGGCGCAGGGTAGGAACCTTTTTTCATCAACATTCTGGGTTCGCGTTGAAGTCTCTCTTGCGCGCGTTCGCGCGCAGCACTTCCTCTGCGTCCTCCGCGAACCCCTCGCGCCCTCTGCGTTTAATCTTCTTCCTCCGCGGCTCCGCGCCTCCGCGTGACTCATTTTTGTTTCGGGATGATCGCGAATTCGAACAGCGGCAGCATCCGGCCGGGAATCGCGTCGGATGGCGCGTCGCTCACATAGGTCGCGCCCATGCGGGCGTAGAACGGCGCGGCGTTGGGGTCGGCCAGGATGACGAGGCGGCGCGCGCCTTCGGCCGCCAGCAACGCGACGAGGGCGTCGAACAGCGCGCGGCCCGCGCCCGTGCCCATCGCGGCGGGCTCGACGAACAGATGGGCGAGATCGAAATTGCCGCGCATTTCCAGCGGCGCGGCCGTGGCCACACCCGTAAGCGTCCCGTTCGCGTCTTCGGCCACCAGTGCGCGTCCGCTTGCGATCAGTTCCGGCGAGATCGTCAACGCATCGGCGGAGGCGGCCATGAACGCCGCGTCGTAACCCCAATGCGCCTTCGATCGCCGGCACAATTCGCTGAGCGGGCCGGCCTCGTCGGCGCGGGCGGGGCGTATCGTCAAACCGGTCATGCGCCCGATCATAGCTCGCCATTCACGTGGCGGGGGCGCGCGAAAGGCGCTAGATTGCCCGCGCGTCAGATGGCCGGATGGCCGCTGGGAGCGAAAGCTCCTGGAGGAAAGTCCGGGCTCCACGGAGACACGGTGCCGGATAACATCCGGCGGGGGCGACCCCAGGGACAGCGCCACAGAGAAGAGACCGCCAAGCGGGCCGGGTTTTCGGATCCGGACCGCGGCAAGGGTGAAACGGTGCGGCAAGAGCGCACCGCGCGGACGGCAACGGACGCGGCACGGCAAGCCCCACCGGGAGCAAGACCAAATAGGGATGGCAATTGACCCGTTTCCGGGCCGCTATCCGGGTAGGTCGCGCGAGGCGTCCGGCAACGGGCGTCCCAGAGGAATGGCCATCTCCCGGGGCGACCCGGGAACAGAACCCGGCTTACAGGCCATCTGACGCTGTTTTTTTGCCGTGCGCGCGAGCATAAGATTTTCAGGGCCAGATTTTGGGGAGGGTCATGCGGATCGCGCTCCTGATTTCGGCGGTGACGATCGCGCTTTGCGGGCCGGCAGCGGCGGAATCCGGCCCGCTCGCCGCAAAGCTCACGGACGCTTACGGACCCGCCGTTGCACAGAACATTCTCGCCTCGTCCGAAACGCTTCTCGACACGCAGCCCCAGCCCGGCGATTCGCCCAACAACACGGCGCTGCAATGCTTTGCTGCGCTGAAACTTATTCCCCAATTTGGCGGGCGCGCACTGCGCACGGTCGAAGCAGATGCCGACATGCTGGTCGCCATCAGCGGCGGAGCGAATGGCGAGGTGGGCTGGAGCATCAAGCCCGATCATGTCGATTCCGAGTGCGGCGTGCCCGGCGAGCAATCCACGGCGCATATGGGCTGCAATCCGGCGGGCACGAAATACGCGTTCCGCACCGCGCTCGCGCTCGCCTGTGTCGCGAAGGCCTATGCGGTCACGCACAAAAAGGAATATCTCGACACGGCACTGGCGGCGGTTCGTTCCTCTTGGTTGCACGGCGCGCCCACGCCCAACTGCGCCAACTGCTTTTCCTATTGGATGTCCTACGATCCCAAGGATGTGGGGCGCTATGTGCGCAACGTGAACATCCTGATGGCCTGGGCGCTGGGCGCGGTCTACGAAGACACGAAAGACCCACGTATCTTGGCGCGCATCCGCGAAGTGGCGAATTCCGAGCGCAGGGAATCGGCCGCCGGCAATGAAGGCTATTACGGCGTCGCCGATCCGCAATACCGCGCGAAGCCCGAACGGGAACGTGTGCGCATCGAGAACCATGATCCCTATCTGGCGCTGGCGCGTTACGACGTGGGCAATACGCTGAACGACGAGGCGCTGAAATCCTCGGCCGCGGCGATCCTGCGCACATGGCTCGATTGCCCGGAGTCCTATTGCGGCGGCAAGACCTGCAAGCAATGGGGCGGGAGCGCGGCCTGCAACATCGAACAGGATTCTGCGCCGTGCTATTTTCGCCGTTTCGGCGGCGAGTTTGCCGCGCGCTGCGCACAGTTCCTCACGCGCAACACGAAGTTCAATCACTATGAAATCTGGATGGCGCTGAGCGGGCTCGATTGAGCCCGGTTCGGGCCGCCCCGCCGAGCCGTTTTGTCAATGAAAACAGGGCCATATTGACAGAGAAGGCGGCCCCGGGCGAAATCCCGGCCGCGAACAGAAGAACAGCCGGGGCGGGCGCGGGCAGCAGCATGGGCATCGAGTTTATTGCGAATGGACAACCGGTACGGCGCGCGCCAGAGCCGCTGGTCGATCCGGTCAACAAGATCATCCTGTTCTGGATGCATCGCTGCGGCAGCACGACGGGGCAGCTGTGGTTTTTCGAAGCCGCCGGCTGGAAGGAGCGCATGAAGGGCAAAGGGGCAAGCCAGCTCGCGCCCGAATGGTATGAAGAGCATGCCGGCATTTACACCGATCTGGCGCCCTTCTATCGCGATCCGTCGTTCCTCAAGATCGCCGTGGTGCGCCATCCGCTGTCGCGCGCCGTCAGCGCCTACAGCGTGGTGACCGACACCAAGAGCGGTTCGCAATGGCGCGCAGTTTCGCGCTCCATCAAGGATCCCGACGCCGACACCAGGATCACCTTCAACGAATTCGTGACGTTTCTCGAATCGGTCGATCTCGCGACGGCGAACTACCACTGGCGCCTGCAGACGGCGTCCGACTGGTACGACCTCAAGCTTCCTGGCGTCGAATTCGTGCGGGTGGAGTTGATCCAGGCCGACCTCGACCGCATGTGCGCGAAGCTGGGCAAACGGCCGATCGTCATGAAGAAATCGTCGGCCACGACGAAGGTCGAGTCCGATCTCAGGAATGTCGATCTGGCGAATTTGCGGCGGACGGATTACGACCGCATTTTCGGCAAGGACAAGCGCGGCATCATCCAGTTCCCCGATTACCGCCATTTCATGACGCCGGACGTGACGGCGCGCCTGGCGAAGCTTTACGCCCGCGATCTCGAAGTTCTTGATTACAAGGCTGAAGCGACGGCCTGAAAATCAGGCGCGGTACCATTGCGGGTGGAAGAGCGCCAGAAACGGCCGCTCTTTCAATATCGCCGCGGCGTCGCGGGTGAATTCCGGCGCAATGCGAAACTGGACCGGAGCGGAATAATTTTCGGCGCGGCCCGGAATGTTGCGCAGTTCCAGCGCACGCTTGTTGTCGGACAGATAGAGCATCGACTCGTCGTTGACGATTTCGCCGCGGCGCACAAAATTGACTTCGGCGAAATATTCGATGCCGAGATCGCGCGCGATCGTCTTGTGCGAGTATTTTCGCACGTGGTCGGCGAGATATTCCTCGCCCTCGGGCGCCCGGCCGTTCCATTTGCTGCGCCGGAATTCCTCGGTGAAGAAGTCGTTGGCCTGAAGCCGGCAGGCCTTGATATGGGCGCGCGTATCGCCGTGAACGGTGGCCGTGCGGATTTCAAATCCCCGTTTGCGGACGTCGTCGAGCGCGGCGCCGAGGCCTTTGTAGAGATCGCCATGGACGCGGATCAGATGAAACAGATCCGGATGCAATCCGATTTCGTGGCCGAGCCCGCGAATTTCGCGCAGGATGTCCCATGTGCGCGGCTTGTCGTAATAGGCTTCCGTGAAGGGATGGCGCGGCATCATCAGGAACAACGCCGGTATTCCGAGTTCCGCGAGCATGCGGGCCAGTTCGAGCGGGCGTTCGATGTTGCGGTGGATGTCGAGCTTGATCATGCCGAAAGGTTCGCCGGGCGGCCGGCCGGCCCGCGGATCGGTGGCATAATAGGCGGCGTAGCGTTCCGCGAACCGGTCGACGGGCAGGAATGCGATGCCGCCCGCCTTGAGCGCAGCCAAAAACGCGCGCAGCTCGCTCTGCAGGAATTCCGCCGACGGGCGCACGGGAAGTCCGCCCAAAACCCGGCGCGCGGTTTGTTTCAGCCGTCCGATGAAGTCCGTCTTTGTCAAAGTCGCCACTTTACGCCGTGGATCGAACGGTTTGTGCCGGAACGCGTCACCAATACCATTGCGGATGAAACAGGGCGAGGAACGGGCGCTGCTTCAGGATATCGATCGCCTCCCGCGTCCATTTCTTCTGGACGCGGAAGAGCGTGGGGCAGGGGAAATTGTCGCCCGTGTCGGGACAGTTGCGCAATTCGAGCGTGCGGCGGTTGTCCGAAAGATAGAGCATGTTGTTTTCGGTCACCATCTCGCCGTTGTGCACGAAATGCACCTCGGAAAAATATTCGAGGCCGAAATCCGCCGCGATCTTCTTGTGGGAATATTTCCTGACGTGGTCGACGAGATATTCTTCGCCGACGGGCGGCAGGCCGTTCCATTTGGTGCGGCGGAATTCCTCCACGAAGAAATCGTTGGCCTGCATTTTCTGCGCCTTGATATGCGGCCGCGTATCCCCATGCACCGTCGCGGCGCGGATCGCAAAACCGCGCTTTCTCATGTCGTCGAGCGCGGCTTCGAGACCGGTGTAGATGTCGCCATAGGTCCGGATGAGATAGAAGAGGTCGGGATGCAAACCGATCTCATGTCCGAGATCGCGGATTTCGCGCAACGAATCCCAGGTGGATTCCGAATCGTAATAATCTTCGTTCATGGGATGGCGCGGCATCATCAGGAACAGGCCGGGAATCCCGACCGAACGCAACATGTGCGCCATTTCCAGCGGCCGGCGGATGTTGCCGTGAATGTCCAGCTTCACGAGGCCGAACGGAATTTCGGGCAGGGTGGTGCCGGTCGGGTCCCACTTGTAATAGGCTTCGTATAGCGACGAGAAGCCCGCCACGTCGTGAAACGAAAGCCCGGACGCTTTCAGTTCCCGAAGAAACACCGCGAGTTCGCTTTGGAGGAATTGGTCGGGCCGCGGCGTGCGCGGCAAGCCGCGGGCGGCCGGTTGGCCCTTCGACGCCTGCGGCCGTTTGCGCAGCACGAGCCAGACGATGGGATCGTCGTTGACGGCGCGTTTGGTCCGCGGCGCCCAGCCCATGAACTCGAAATACGCGCAGGCATCGAAGCGGAGCTTGAGAGGCGCGGAATTTTCGAGCGTCAACGTGCCGAACTGGTTTTGGGAAAAGGATTGCAGCACCTCGCGCACGCGATCCGCCGTGATCTTCAGCGCGTCGAGCGATTCGCTGGAGACATCGCGACATATCTGAATGGCAACGACGCCGCCTTCGGCGAGGATCGGGTGAATGCGGTCGTAGATGAGTTCTTCGAGCACGTCGGGGCCACGCGCGGTGGCAAGGACGATGGTGCAAAGGTGGATGTTCGGCGGCAGTTCGACGTTGAACGGATCGCCGAGCCTGAGGTCGATCCGTTCTTTGGGTTTTGCTACGATCATTTCGGCGCGCGGCGCGTCGAGGTCGATTCCGAAAACCGGACCGGTAAAGGCGTTCACCGCGGGCGCCAATATTTTTTGTACGCCGGGGCCGCCGCTGCCGATTTCCAGAATCCGCGCATCGGCCGGCAGATCCAACTGGGCGACCAGATGGGACAGCTCGATGCTCCCCGCATGGGCTTTTGACAGGGAATCGACCGGACCGGCAAGCGTCATTCGTTACTCCGGGGAACCGCACGCAGAAATCGTCTATGTCATGGGTTCCTAGCAGAGTTTTCGGGCGTCACAAACCGTCATTGTGGGACTCGGTAAGTCAAGGCTTGCCCCGTTCGGTTGCCGCTTCGACCGGCGCCGCATGCTTCTCGCACAGCCACCACGAGAACATTTGGTTGTTCAGCATGTCTTTGATGTGGAACACGTCGAAATGGAAGTCTGCATCGCGCAAAGCGGCCCTCGTTTTTTCGCGCACGGGATTCCTCGCACGTTCGCGGTGGCGGGATTTCTCCTTGCCGGCCTCACCCGTTTCGCCCGCGATGTGAAAGCAAAGCATTCCGCCAAGCGGCAGCCGCCGGTGAATGGCCAGCAGCGGATTCGGCCGCGGCACCCCGCGGCCGGGAGGCTGACCGAGCAGGATGAAGTCGTCGACTGTCGATGTCGCTCTTCGCGCCGAGGCCATACGCCAGGCTTGCGCATCGTTTTCGCCGAACTCGGACCGCAATCGCGCATGGGCGAAAGCTGTCTCCATCAGCCGCTTTTCGGCGGGGCCGGGATTCACCAGAAGCGCCCCGCCGTGCATGCCGGCGTCGAACACATCCGGTTTCAATACGGCGTCGAAGAAAATCTTGAAGGTGCGATCAGTCGCGGTCGAGCCGCACTTGCCGCAGATGTCCGTCGGGGGGCCATCCGTGGCGGCATCGTCTGCCGTCTCTCCGTTTCCGGATGCGCCGCACAGGCTGCAGACATGGCCCTTCAGGAGCACTCGCTTTTCGTCGTCCCGGCCGGCCGCATCCAGGCGCGGCTGGGCCAAGAGGTCCTGAAAGAAATAACGCCCCGTGCTCGCCGATTGCCGCAATTCGTCCGTCCGCCGGGCGAGCTCGGTGCTGGTGATCACTTCGATGTTCTTTTGACCGGCAATCATGTCGAGCTCGTCTTCGAAGATTTTGACGAGCTCCGGGTCTTCATCGAGGCGCACGACGAGGTTGCGTCCGCGACGCATTTTTTCCGGATGCGTGACGGTTTTCATCAGCGTGGGCGAATGCAGAATATAGGTGATGACCGGAGGCCCGTCCTCATGAAGATTCTTGAGAATCTTGAACCTGCGGTTTTGCCGCTTGTCGGATACCCGGAATCGATCGATTCTGCTTTCACGCGGATCGACCCGGAACGCGGTCACGGGAATTTCCAATAAATTCGCAATCGCTATCGGATGGTTGCCGAATCGCGAGGCGTTGTCGGCGCGTCTTTTCGATGCATGCTTTTCGACATGATTGTAGCTGAAGTCGAAAAGGAATCCGTATTTGTGAAGCGCACGTAGAATGTTGTCCGATACGCGATAGGCGCCGGCGCGATAGGCAATGGGCGGCCGTTTCAGCAATCTGTCGTAGTCGGCCCGTATCCGGCCGAATACGCGATCGACGGTTTCCGCGTCCCAGGTTTCGATTTCGAACGTATCGGGCCTGATAGCGCCGATCCCGTCGAAAAAAGCATCGGTGTAGACATAATCCATGACGTGGAAATGCACCTGGGGGTCGTGGCCCAGATGATCCATCAGCGCCATCGTCTCGCCGAACTCTTGGGCTCCGAAGGTGTAAAGGCCGGAAAAATCGACGAACGCGGTCGACTTGAAGCCATATTTGTCCAGCGAACGGAAAATCGAGGGAAGGCCGCCTTTGGCTCGCGCCATGATATCGGCGGGATCGAACTTCTTAGGATCGAACGTGTCGAATTCCGCGCCGCGCATCTCGCGCAGGCGCGGGCCCAGATTCTCCCGAAGCAGTTGATAGCCATGCAGCCCGGGCTCGACGATGTTCTCCTTGATCATCCGGGGAAGATCGCGCGGCATGAGGCCGTTCACGTGATAGGACCAGAAGCCGTTCTCCGTGTAGAGCTTGGCTTCCGCGTCGATCGTGAACATCACGTAGGTCTTGCGCATCCCGTTACCGCAGCGCTTGGGCCAGGATCGCCAGTATCTCCTCGGCCGATTGGCCTGCGCCATATTCGCCGATTTCCCGTCGCGGCAGATATTCGGGCTCGGTCCAGAGCCGGTTCCAGCCGTTGTCGACCGTTTCCACCCATTCCGTCTCGTTGCGCAACGTCACGCAGGGAACGCGGTGGAAATAGGCCTCCTTCTGCAGGCCGCCCGAGTCCGTCAGCACGATTTGGGCCGAGTGCAGCAATTGGCACATGTCGAGATAGCCGACCGGATCTATGAGCCGGATGCCGCGTCGGGTGAAATCGACTCCGGCGGATTTGGCCGCAGCCCGCGTGCGGGGATGCAGCGGCATGACGATGGGATGTTCGCGCCCGTGGTTCGCGACGAAATCTACGATCCTCGCGAGCAGCGCCGGATCGTCCGTGTTTTCCGCCCGGTGCACCGTCGCGACACCGTAGGAATTCGGCGCAAGGGCGAGGTCCTTCAGAATGGTCGAGTGGCGCCCGGCCAGTTGCGTCGCGAGCAAGGTCGCATCGAACATCAGATCGCCGACCTTGTGAACGCCCTTGACGATGCCTTCGCGCGCCAGATTTTGAACGGCGGTGCTCGTAGGGCACAACAACACCGCGCTCAGGTGATCCGCCACGACGCGGTTGATCTCCTCCGGCATGCGCCGGTTGAACGATCGCAGTCCCGCTTCGACATGCACGACCGGGATGTAAAGCTTGGCCGCGGCCAATGCCCCCGCCAGGGTTGAATTCGTGTCGCCATAAACGAGGACCGCGTCCGGCTTTTCCGCCAGCAGCACGGCTTCGATGGCGCCCAGCATGCGCCCCGTCATGTCGCCGTGGCCGCCGCCATGGATGTCGAAGTGATGGCGCGGCGGTTCGATGCCCAATTCCGTGAAAAAGATGTCCGACATGTTCTTATCGAAGTGTTGACCGGTATGGATGAGGATTTCCTCGAAGCCCGGTGTGACGCGCACGGCCCTCGAAAACGGAAATGCCTTGATGAATTGCGGGCGCGCGCCCACGACGCTCACCAGGCGAAGCGGGTTGGCGTGGCCATCCGGCGATCGATGGTCAGAGGTCACGAAATTCTCCGGGTTTGCAGGGGCGGCGGTTCAGATCGGTGCGGATCCCGAACCTAGCTTGTCCGGGCACGCGCCGCTACAATGCCGCATCGATTGGGGGCGGGCGTGCCGGGAAGCGCGGATTTGACGTATGTCGTCCTTCTGAGCGTCGCGATTTGTCTGTTCGCGGTCCCGATCGGCCGCCGGCTCAAGGTCATCGATCACCCGGACAAAAGGCGGAAAGACCATCCGGGCCCCACGCCCCTGGTCGGCGGTATCGCCATCCTGGTTCCGCTGGCCGTCTGGTGCGTGGTCCGGATCGCCTTGGGAACCGGTGCGGTCGAACCTCTCTATGCGGCGATCATCTTTTGCGGCGGCGCCGTCGCCCTGACCGGGTTCATCGACGACCAGCGCCCGATTTCCGCGATCGCCAGGTTGCCTCTGCTCGCGATCACGGCGGGCACCGCGATGGTGATCGATCCAGCATTGGTCGCCGGTCATCTGACGACGGCGAGCTTCGGTGTGGTCGCGATCGCGCCCGCGCTGTTTGCGATGCTGGCCGCGGTCTCCCTCGTCGGCTTCGTCAGTGCGATCAATATGGCCGACGGCATGAACGGCGTGGTCACGGCGCTTTTTTTCGTATGGGCGGCCTGTCTCGCGCGCGTGAGCGGCGGATCGATCTCAGCCGCCGCCCAAGTGATCGCGGCCGGCGCCGGAGTGACGTTCCTGTTCAATCTGCGTGGCCGGCTTTTCCTCGGCGACTGCGGCACATTCGGCATCGCGTTTGTGCTCGGGCTCCTCGCGATTGCGGCTCACAATGCCGGCAGGCTGCCGCTGGAAACCGTGGCCGCTTGGTTCTTCATTCCGGTCGTCGATTGCTTGCGGCTTGTTCTCGAGCGCACCTTCGAAGGCCGCTCGCCGCTCAAGCCCGATACGAACCACTTCCACCACCGGCTCTATCGCTCGCTCGGCGAGCGCGACGCGCGCTGGACTTATGTAGGGGTGGTGTCGGTGGCCTCCATCGTCGCGACCTTCGAACCGCGGCTCGCGGTAGTCTGTGTTGCGTTGCTGGCTGCCTTCTATGGAGGCTTTCTCCATCCGGAATTCCTGGGCGGGCTGTTGCACGACCGCGCCGCGAAAGGCGATGCGGCGCGAGCCGCAAAAGTTCCTAGGGTTCGTCCTGCCGCCGCCCCACCCGAGGCGAAGGTCCCGGTGCTTTCGGCGCAGGCCGCGCCGCCGCCCGCACCCAAGCCGCCGAAACCCCGGCCTCGCGAAAAAGGCCCGACCCTGCAATAAGTCCATCGGCAGCGGCCTCGCGGTCCCGCGTTAACGAATTTGCGAAGCCGCAAGCCCCCTTGCCGGGCGGCGGTTGAGTTGATCGGCGATCCTTCCTAAATTGGGCTTATTCCACGCCGTTTCGACGTTGAACCAGGGGACTGTATGAACCAGCCAGCCGCTCCCGTGATGTCTCGCCTGTCGCATCTGCGGCGGCTGGAGGCCGAGAGCATCCACATCATGCGCGAGGTTGCGGCGGAGTTCCGCAATCCGGTCATGCTCTATTCGATCGGCAAGGATTCTTCGGTGATGCTTCATCTGGCGATGAAGGCATTCTATCCGTCGCATGCCGCCATTTCCGTTGCTGCATGTCGATACGACATGGAAGTTCAAGGAAATGATCGCGTTTCGGGATGCGACCGCCAAACGCCTCGGGCTAAGCTCCTCGTGCATATCAACGAAGACGGCGTCAGACGCGGCATCAATCCGTTCGATTCCGGCTCGGCGCTGCACACCCAGGTGATGAAGACGGAGGCGCTGAAGCAGGCGCTCGACAAATACGGCTTCGATGCGGCCTTCGGCGGCGCCCGGCGCGACGAAGAAAAGAGCCGCGCCAAAGAGCGCGTATTCTCGTTCCGCACAGCGCACGCATGCCTGGGATCCGAAGAACCAGCGCCCGGAACTCTGGCGCATCTACAACACGCGTGTGCGGCAGGGGGAATCCATTCGCGTGTTCCCGCTGTCGAACTGGACCGAACTGGACGTCTGGCAATACGTCATGATGGAGGACATCCCCATCGTGCCGCTGTATTTCGCCAAGAGAGCGGCCCGTCGTCGAGCGCGACGGCGCGTTGATCATGGTCGACGACGAGCGCATGAAATTGCAGCCCGGCGAGACGCCCGAGATGCGCCTCGTGCGCTTCCGCACGCTGGGCTGCTATCCGCTCACGGGCGCCATCGATTCCCCGGCCGATACGCTCGAAGCGATCGTCAGCGAAATGTTGACCGCGCGAACCTCGGAGCGGCAGGGCCGCGTCATCGACCATGACGAGAATGTCGTCGATGGAGAAGAAGAAGCGCGAGGGATATTTCTGATGACCGCGCCCATGACCTCGCTTGCCGCCTATCTCGCGGAGCAGGAGAGAAAGTCGCTTCTGCGCTTCCTCACTTGCGGCAGTGTCGACGACGGCAAGTCCACGCTGATCGGCCGGCTGCTCTACGATTCGAAGCTGCTGTTCGAAGACCATCTGGCGGCGCTGGAAAAAGACTCGAAGAAGCACGGCACGACCGGCGACGACATCGATTTCGCCCTCCTGGTCGACGGGCTCGAAGCCGAGCGGGAGCAGGGCATCACGATCGACGTCGCCTACCGCTTCTTCGCCACCGACCGGCGCAAATTCATCGTCGCGGACACGCCGGGCCATGAGCAATACACCCGCAATATGGCCACCGGCGCCTCGAATTCGGAGCTCGCCGTCATTCTGATCGACGCGCGCAAAGGCGTGCTGACCCAGACGCGGCGCCACGCCTATATCGCGTCCCTTCTCGGCATCCGCCATGTCGTGCTGGCGATCAACAAGATCGATCTCGTCGAATTCTCCGAGAACGTGTTTGACGCCATCACCGCCGATTTTCGGGCGTTCGCGCAGAAGCTCGATTTTGCCAGCCTGGTCCCGATCCCCATTTCCGCACGCTTCGGCGACAATGTAATCGCGAAAAGCGCCAATACGCCCTGGTATCGCGGCAAGCCGTTGCTCGAGCATCTGGAGACGATCGACGTCGAAACGGCGCTCGGGGAAAAGCCGTTCCGGATGCCGGTTCAATGGGTCAACCGGCCCAATCTCGATTTTCGCGGCTTCTCCGGCACCGTCGTCAGCGGAAAGATCAAGCCCGGCGACTCCGTGGTCGTCGCAAAGTCGGGCCGTACGAGCACGCTCAAGCGCATCGTCACGATGGACGGCGATCTCGACGAGGCGCTGCCCGGCGAGGCCGTTACGTTGACGCTGGCCGATGAGGTCGACATCTCGCGCGGCGATCTTCTGAGCGCGCCGACCGACCGGCCGGAGGTTTCCGACCAGTTCGCCGCGCATCTCTTGTGGATGGCGGAAGACGAAATGCTGCCCGGCCGTCAATATCTCTTGAAGATCGGCGCGCGGACCGTGCCCGTCTCGATTACGGAGTTGAAACACAAGGTCGACGTCAACACGCTCGATCACATGGCCGGCAAGACACTTGCGCTCAACGAAGTGGGCTACGGCAATATTTCCGCCGCGCAGCCGATCGCATTCGATTCCTATGCCGACAACCGCGACACCGGCGGGTTCGTTCTGATCGATCGGTTCACGAACGCCACGGTCGCGGCGGGGATGATCGATTTCGGGCTACGCCGGGCCACCAACGTCCACTGGCAGGCCCTGGACGTGAACAAGATCTCGCGCGCGGAGACAAAGGGTCAGAAGCCTGCGGTTCTCTGGTTCACGGGCCTTTCCGGTTCCGGCAAATCGACGATCGCCAATCTCGTGGAGCGCACATTGTTCGCCCACGGCCGCCACACCTATCTGCTCGATGGCGACAATGTGAGGCACGGACTCAATCGCGACCTCGGCTTCACCGACGTCGACCGGGTCGAGAACATCCGGCGCGTGGCGGAGGCGGCGAAGCTTTTTGTCGATGCCGGGCTCATCGTACTGGTCTCGTTCATCTCCCCGTTCCGTTCCGAGCGGCGTATGGCGCGGGAATTGGTCGGTGCGGGCGAATTCATCGAAGTTTTTGTAGATACGCCGATCGAGGTTTGCATGGTGCGCGACCCCAAGGGGCTCTACCGCAAGGCCAAGGACGGCGAGATCAAGAACTTCACCGGAATCGACAGCCCCTACGAGCCCCCGAGTCGGCCGAAATTACGCTGAATACGGTGCACGGCACGGCGGCAAATCGGCCGAGGAGATCGTGGCCTATTTGCGGAAAGCAGGATTAATCCCCTGACCAAGCGTTAATGGCCGGGCAAGAATTTGCCGGTTGGCCGGATGCGAAATTTCGCAACTTCCAGCCGGCAATGCGCGTTTAGCTTAGGATTCCGGGCGGGGTTGTTGCGCCTTTGCAACATGCCACTTCGGGAGTCATGGATCGCGATTGGCGGTCCGGCAATTGGTTGACAGGATCGGCCGTGTCGGGTTAAAAACAGGCTCCAGAGCGGGTCAGGAGGATTACCATGCGGAAATTGATTTCGGCAGTCGCTGGGGCGGCAATGTTGGCTTCGTCGACGGTGGCTTTCGCCGACAGTCCGGCGACGCAGGGTCAGCCTCTCGCGCCTGGTGGTGCAGCTGGCGTGCAAAACGCACAGGCTACGTACGTCGCCCCTTGGTTTTGGGTTGGGACGTTCTTCGCGGTCGCCGCTGTCACGACGGTGATTGTGCTCAACAACACCCACTCGTCGACGGGCACGCACTAACCGTCTCTCAAACGATTTTGGTAAAAGAGGCGCGGGTTCCGCGCCTCTTTTTTTCGTTCAGCCGGCCGCCGCCATCGAGTTGCGTCCGATGCTGATATAAGTAAAGCCCACCTCGGCCATGTGGGACGGGCGGTAGATGTTCCGGAGATCGATCATCAGCGGCCGGGACAGTGAAGCTTTGACGCGGCCAAGATCGAGAGCCCGAAACTCGTTCCACTCGGTGAGAATCACCACGCCGTCGGCCCCCGCGATTGCCTCGTACGCGTCCTTGCACATTTCCACATTGAGGAGCTTGCGGGCTTCCTTCATGCCCTCGGGATCGTAGGCCCGGATGCGTGCGCCGGCCGCCTGCAGCGCGGGCACGATCACCAGGCTCGGCGCGTCGCGCATGTCGTCGGTATTCGGCTTGAAGGTGAGGCCCAGCACGGCGATGGTCTTTCCGGCGACGTCGCCGAAGGCGCGGATCGATTTTCCCGGCCATCTCCGCCTTGCGCGCTTCATTGACGGCTACCACCGTCTCGATGATGCGCGTCGGCGCGCCCGCGTCCTGGGAGGTCTTGAGAAGCGCCAGCGTGTCCTTGGGAAAGCAGGAGCCGCCAAATCCGGGACCTGGCATGCAGAAACTTGGCGCCGATCCGGCCGTCGAGGCCGATGCCGTGAGCCACATCCTGCACGTCGGCGCCCACTTTCTCGCAGAGATCGGCGATTTCGTTGATGAAGGTGATCTTGGTGGCCAGAAACGCATTGGCGGCGTATTTGATCAATTCGGAGGTCTCCCGAGCCGTAAAGACGATCGGCGTCTCGTGGAGATAGAGCGGCCGGTAGATTTCCTTCAGGACGTTGCGGGCCCGCTCGGTATCGCAACCGACCACCACGCGGTCCGGCCGGCGGAAATCCTCGATCGCCGAGCCTTCGCGCAGGAATTCCGGATTGGACGCCATATCGAAATCGGCTTCGGGACGGCTGCGGCGGATAATCTCTTCGACCTTTCGGCTGGTACCGACGGGCACCGTCGACTTGGTGACGACGACGGTATAGCCGTCAGCGCGGCGGCGATTTCCTCGGCGGCGCTGAAAACGAAACTGAGATCGGCGTGGCCGTCGCCGCGGCGGCTGGGCGTTCCCACCGCGATGAAGACCGCGTCGGCATCCGGCACGGCCGCGGCGAGGTCATTGGTGAACGAAAGACGTCCCGCCTTGACGTTGGCCGCCACGACCTCCTCCAAGCCCGGCTCAAAAATGGGGATCAGACCGGCCCTGAGGTCGGCGATCTTGGCCGCGTCCTTGTCGACGCAGACGAGATCATGACCGAATTCCGACAAACAGGCCGCGGACACGAGGCCCACATAGCCGGTTCCGATCATCGCAATGCGCATGGGGCAAGCCTTTGTGCTCGGCGTTGTGTCGCGCGCCCGGCCCCATCTTTCAAGGGATTCGGGGCCCGGCGGGCCAAGTTGTCATTAACCTTGCCGCCGGCAAAGCCCAAATCGCAGCCCCCGGCTGGCTCCGGCAACCCCAAAGTCGCCGATTCTGGAAATCCCTGGGTTTCTCCCATTGAATTTTGGCGCGACTTCGCCCATTCATGCGCGCCGAATTTGCACAAGCAGCCATGTCCACCGAAAACCCGTCAGTCATGAAACTCCCGTCGACCACCGTGCTCGCCCTGGGCGGCCTCGGCTTGTTCCTGCTGGGCGCGGTGCTTGCCGCCTTCGGCACGTACTTGTTGGTCGCCGGACACGACTTCCGCAACAAGGTTCCGACCTCGGCGTTCATCCAGGACTGGCGGCTCGATTGCCCGGGCGAAAAGGACACCAAGGGCGGCTGTATCGTTCAGCAGACGGTCGTCCAGAAATCGACCAACAGCGCCGTCGCACAGTTGCGCATCGTCCACGGCGCGGCTGCCGATACGCTGGTTATCACGGTGCCTTTCGGCGTGTTGATTCCGCCGGGTCTTTCCATTGCGGCGGGCACGGATCCGGCCGTCGCTGTCCCCTACAAGACCTGCGATCAACTGGGATGTATTGCGTTTGAAGTTCTTTCGCCGACCCAGCGCACCCAGCTGGAGCAGAACACCACGGGCACGATCACGATCGTCGGAGCGGATGGCAAGGCGATCCCATTGTCCTTTTCCCTGCGGGGCTTCAGCGACGCCATGCACGAATACGACGCCGATTGGCGCCGGCGTTCGGGGCATTGGCTTTGAACCTCGAGGACGCTCAGATGCGATACGGCATGATTGAAAATCTCGTACGGCGCGCGTTCCCCGCGTTGCTGCTGTCGGTGCTTGCGGGCATGGCGTCGCCGCTGCTGGCACAGTCCGCGCCCGATGCAGCCGCGGCCAATACGAATGCGGCGCGCGGGGGCTCCATGGTCACCCAGTCCCATGAGTTCGGCTCCTGGTCGGTCAGGTGCTACAAGCAGCCGAGCGGGGCCTGCGACATTTCCCAGGCATCGTTCGAGCGCACGCGCAAAATTCGCCTCTTGCGCATTTCGATCATCTTCGCGCCGCAGAACAACGCGTATCTGGGCCGGTTCACAGTCCCCCTGGGCGTCGCGTTCGACAAAGGCATGACGATCGCGGTCGGCTCCTATCGCCTGCCGAATCTGCAATATCGCCGCTGCGAGAGGGACGGTTGCTATGTCGAAGGCGGCTTTCCGACGGCATTGATAGACGCAATGAGCGCGTCCGGTGCAGGCAAGGGCGCCGTCGAAGTCTTCGGCATAAACGGCCGCCAGGTATCGATTTCCATCGCGCTGGACGGGTTCGCCGACGGGCTCGCCCAATTGCGGCAATGGGCTGTCGTGTCGAAAAAGGCCGCGCCGTCCGATGCGGCCAAGCCCTGAATTCATTCATGCGCCTGCAATTGTCCCGGATGCCGCGAAGCTGCTAAGCCTCGCGCGTGCCGATTCACGGATGGGCGGATGACAGTCCTCGTCACCGGCGGCGCCGGCTACATCGGCAGCCACATGGTCCTCGCGCTCGCCGATCGCGGCGACGAAGTGGTCGTTCTCGACAATCTTTCGACCGGCAGCCGCGCGCTCGTGGCCGAAGCGGCGCATTTCGTCGAAGGCGATGCCGGCGATCAGGTTTTGGTCGGCCGGCTGATCGCGGAGCGCGGCATCGACGCGATCGTCCATTTCGCAGGCTCGATCGTCGTGCCGGAATTGGTCGAGAAGCCGCTCGCCTATTACGCCAACAACACGGTCGTCACGCGCAACCTGGTCGAGGCCGCAGTCGAGGGACGCGTCCGCAATTTCATCTTCTCGTCCACGGCTACGGTCTACGCGGGGGAGAGCGAAGGATTGTTGTCGGAAGACATCCCGACCGGACCGATCAGCCCCTATGGCCGCTCCAAGCTGATGACGGAGTGGATGCTCGAAGACGCGGCGCGCGCCTACGATTTCCGCCCCGTCGTGCTGCGCTATTTCAACGTGGCAGGCGCCGATCCCAAGGGGCGCTCCGGCCAATCGACGCCCCGCGCCACGCATTTGATCAAGCGGGCCTGCCAGGTGGCGCTCGGTCGCGTGCCGCAGCTCGACATCTTCGGCACGGACTATCCCACGCCCGACGGAACGGGCGTGCGCGACTACATCCATGTGAGCGACCTCGTGGCGGCGCACGTGCTCGCGCTCGATTATCTGCGGGGCGGCGGCGCCTCGACCGTGATGAATTGCGGCTATGGCCACGGTTCCTCCGTGCGCGAGGTGATCGGCGCGGTCGAGCGGGTGACGGGGCAGAAGATGCCGGTGCGGGAAAGTTCGCGCCGCGCCGGCGACCCGCCCTGGTTGGTCGCGGATTCCCGGCGCATCCGCGCCACGCTCGGCTGGGAACCCGCACACGACGATCTCGACGAGATCGTGCGCACGGCCTACGCGTGGGAAAGCCGCCTCAACAGCGTGTGACGCGAATACTGGCGCTACCCGCGCCGCTCCAGGACCATTTTGATCCCGTCGCGCGGCCTGAGCGTCACGCGGGCTTGGAGTTCGATGTTTTGGTCGGGTACGAGCCGCAGCCGATAGCGTTGGGCGAAGGTGGCAAGGATCAGCGCGGCTTCCATCATGGCTAGCGCCGCGCCGATGCAGATGCGCGGCCCGCCGCCGAAGGGGAGATATGCGAAGCGGGGCCGTCCCGCGCTGCGCTCGGGCGAGAAACGCTCCGGATCGAAGCGGCCGGGATCGTCCCACAACGCGCGATGGCGATGCAAAATCCACGGTGCGATCGCGACATTGGCGGTCTTGGGGACACGGCGCCCGCAGATTTCGTCGTCTTCGCGCGGCCGCCGCATCGAAATCCCGGGCGCGGGCGGATAGAGCCGCATCGCCTCCTCGATCACCATGCGAGTGTAGGGAAGGTTGGCGAGGTCGGCTTGCGTCGGCGCCCGCCCGCCCAGCACGCTCTCCAGCTCGGAATGCAATCGCGCTTCCTCGGCCGGATGCTGCGACAGTAGGTACCACACGAACGTCATCGCCACCGCGGTCGTCTCGTGGCCGGCGAGGAAGATGATTACCACCTCGTCGCGCACTTCCTTATCCGTCAGGCGCACGCCGGATTTGCCGTCGCGCGCGGCCACGAGGCGGTCGAGCAAATCCCTGGGCACCGCGCCTTCGGTCCGTGTGCGCCTCTCGATGATGCGAAGCATCGAGGCATCGAGCCGGCCGAACACCTTGCGGATGCGGTCCAGGTTGCGCCGCATGTGCCAGGGCCCGATGAGCGGCAGAATGTCGATCAGGTCGAATGTCAATTCGTCCTGGCCCTTCGCCAGTGTGTCGCCCACCAGATCGGTGAAATCGTCGCTGTCGCCCGAAAACATCGTCTGCGAAATGATCTGAAGTGTAAGCTTCGTCATCTCCTCGGCGATGTCGACGGTGGCGCCCTGGCCTGCGCGATCGAAGCGTTCGAGATGGGCCTCCGCCGCCGCCATCATCGCGGGCGCATAGGCCATGAGACTCTTATGGTCGAACGAGGGTGCCATCAGGCGGCGGTGGGAGCGCCACTTCTCGCCGTCGCTGGTCAAGAGGCCGTCGCCGAATGCGGCGCCCAAGACCAGCGTCTCCATTTCCCATTTGGGATAATTGGCGACATTGTCGAGCAGCACGCGCTTGATGCCGGCCGGATCGCTGACGACGATGGTGTGGCCGAAGATCGATTTCGATTCCCAGATCGGCTGCTCATAGGCAGCTAAGGGAAACATGGCGATGGGATTTTTGCGCGCCGCCTCCAGAGCCTTGAAGAACGACAGCGGCTTGACCGGCGGCTCCGGCCCCACAAGGGCGGGTCCGGCGATGTTCGGCGAGATATTCATGGCTGCGGGCTCCCGGATTGCAGGCATGATCTAGGGGGCGGCGCAGCAAAGTCAAACCGTTCGGCGTGGAATTCAATCGCGGACGATGACGATGCTATCGCGGACACGAATTTCCGACTTGCTCCGGCGCGCCTGCGTCGCACGCAAGTCTACCGGCCGACGTTTTTGAGGATCTCGCGAAGCGCAGGCGCGATGTCGGGCCGCGACAGGCCGACCGCAATGTTGGCGTGCAGGAAGCCCACCTTGTCGCCGCAATCGTAGCGCGCGCAGCCCGTGCGCACGGCATGGAACGGCATGCGCCCGATCATCCGCGCCATCGAATTGGTCAACTGGATTTCGTCACCCGCGCCGCGCTCGTGCTTGTCGAGTTCGGCAAAAATCTCCGGCTGCAGAATGTAGCGCCCGATGATGCACAGCCGCGACGGCGCGTTGGCGGGATCGGGTTTCTCGACCACGCCCTTCACTTCGACGATGTTGCCGTTCGTCGCGCCGGGCGCGATCACGCCGTAGCGTTTGGTTTCTTCGAGCAGCTTGTCTTCGGCCGCCACGACCACGCCGCCGCCGACGGACTCGTAGGCTTCCATCATCAAGGCGAGCGCGCCGGGCTTGCCCACCAGCAGATCGTCCGGCAGCAGGACGGCGAAAGGCTCGTTGCCCACCAGATGGCGCGCCGACCATACCGCGTGTCCCAATCCCAGCGGTTTCTGCTGCCGGGTGAAGCTCACCGAACCCGTCATCGGCAGGCCCTCGAGCAGGCTGTTGAGTTCCGCCGTCTTGTCGCGCGCGCTGAGCAGCGATTCGAGTTCATAGGCGTGATCGAAATGGTCTTCGATCACATATTTGCCGCGGCCGGTGACGAAGATGAATTGCTCGATGCCCGCTTCCATCGCTTCCTCGACCGCATATTGGACGACGGGCTTGTCCACGACGGGCAGCATCTCCTTGGGAACGGCCTTGGTGGCGGGCAAAAAGCGGGTGCCCATGCCGGCGACCGGCAGGACGGCTTTGCGGACGGGAAGGGGTTTGGTCATGGGATTCTTCGTGTTGCCGCGACGAAATTCGATGGTCCGCCTACATCGCATGCTCCGGCGCCAGCGTCCACTTGCAGCAAGTTCCCCGAGCCGCTAAGGGCATGGTCCCATGCGGATTTTCCTCACCGGCGGAGCGGGTTTCGTAGGCTCCCACGCGGCGCACGCCCTTCTGGCGCGCGGCCACGAGGTGACGGCGATCGACGATCTCAATCCCTATTACGCGCCCGCGCTGAAGGAGGCGCGGCTGGCGCCGCTCCGCGACAAGCCGGGTTTCCGCTTTGCGAAAGGCGACATCGCGGGGACCGGCGCGCTGGCCGAAGTCGCGGGCAAGGAACGTTTCGACGTCATCCTACATCTGGCGGCGCAAGCCGGTGTCCGCCATGCGCTCAAGGACCCCGCGTCCTATACGCGGTCGAATCTCGTCGGGCACCAGAACGTGCTCGAGTTCGCGCGCCGGCATGAAGGGCTCGCCCATCTCGTCTATGCGTCGTCGAGCTCCGTCTACGGCAACGACACCAGGCCGCCATTCTCCGAAGACGCGCGAGCCGACCGGCCCGTGTCCTATTACGGCGCAACCAAGCGCGCGGGCGAGTTGCTGTCCCATTCCTACGCCGAATTGTTCGAACTCAAGCAGACCGGTCTCAGATTCTTCACCGTCTATGGTCCCTGGGGCCGGCCCGACATGGCCTATTGGCTTTTCACCGACGCGATCCTGGCGGGCCGCGCCATCCCGGTTTTCGGCCAGGGCGCGCTCCGGCGCGATTTCACCTTCATCGACGATATCGTTGCGGCGCTGGTGCGCATCGTGGAACAGCCTTTTGCCGGCGAAGGCGCGCCGCACCGCATCTACAATCTCGGCAACAGCCATCCCGAAAACGTCATGACGCTGATCCGCGCCATCGAAGACGCGACCGGCAGGAAGGCGCAGATCGAACACGCCGAAGGGCCGGCGGGCGACGTGCGGGAAACCTATGCCGACATTTCGCGCGCGGCGCGCGATTTCGGATTTGCGCCGACGGTCCCGCTTGCCGAGGGCATTCGCCGTTTCGTGGCGTGGTTCAGGACCTATGGGCCAGCCTGACGGGCGTTGTCAGTTACGGTCAAAGCTGGTTTCCTCCCATCCAATCCGCAATGAGAGATCAGGGCAGGAACGACATGACCGGCATCACGGCATATGGCGCTTACATTCCGCGTCTCAGGCTGCAGAGGAAAGCGGTTGCGCAGGCGAACGCCTGGTTCGCGCCAGGCCTTCTGGGCGGCGCGAAGGGCGAGCGCGCCATGGCCAATTTCGACGAGGACGCGGTGACGCTCGCAGTCGAAGCCGCACGCGATTGCCTGCCCGCCGCCGACGCCATCAAAGACCGTGCATTCGTGGATGCGGTCTATTTCGCCTCGACCAGCATGCCGTTCTCCGACCGCCAGAATGCCGGGATCGTGGCGAGCGCGCTGAGCCTTTCCGACGAAATCTCTTCGCTCGATGTGGCGTCGTCGCAGCGGGCGGGGTTGTCGGCCGTCGTCGCGGCGCTCGATGCCGTGAAGGCCGGGCGAGTAAAATCGCCGCTCGTGGCCGCCGGCGAGAAGCGCAAGACCCGCGCGGCCTCGCCGCAGGAGCTTGCCTATGGCGACGCGGGCGCCGCGCTGACCTTCGGCAACGAGCGCGTCATCGCGAAATTCCTGGGCAGTCATTCGCAGACCATCGACTTCGTCGATCATTTCCGCGGCGAAAGCGAGGACTTCGACTACAATTGGGAGGAGCGCTGGATTCGCGACGAGGGCTACACCAAGATCGTTCCTGCCGCGATCAAGGCGCTGTTCGAGAAGACGGGCATCTCCGGCGCGGATGTGGCGCATTTCGTCCTGCCGTGTCCCTTCGCACGGCTCGACCAGCAATTGGCCAAGCTCTCCGGAATCGATCCGGCCAGGGTGCGGGACAATCTCGCGGGCACGGTCGGCGATGCCGGCGCGACGCATGCGCTTCTGATGCTGGTCCACGCGCTCGAACAGGCGAAGCCCGGAGAAAAGATTCTCGTCGCGCAATTCGGCCAGGGCTGCGACGCGCTGCTGTTCGAAGTGACGCCCAGGATTGCCGAGTTGCCGAAGCGCAACGGCGTCACGGGCTCGCTCGCGCGGCGCAAGGAAGAGACGAACTACAACAAGTTCCTCGGCTTCAACGGGCTCATCGAGCTCGAAAAGGGCATGCGCGCGGAAGTGGACAAGCGCACCGCCCTCACCGTGCTCTATCGCAAGAACGAAATGCTGATGGGTCTCATCGGCGGCAAGTGCCGCGTCTGCGGCACCGGACAATTCCCCAAAAGCCGCATCTGCGTCAATCCGAACTGCAAGGCGGTGGACAGCCAGGACTCCTACAGTTTCGCCGACCAGCAGGGCACGGTCCTTTCGTGGTCGGCGGATTTCCTCACCTATTCGCTGTCGCCGCCCAATCACTACGGCATGATCACCTTCGCCGACGGCGGCCGGTTCATGTCGGACATCACCGATGTGGAGCAGGGCCAGATCGATACCGGCGCCAGGGTGAAGATGGTCTTCCGCGTCAAGGACACGGACGACAAACGCGGCTTCAAGCGCTATTTCTGGAAGGCCGTGCCGGCCTGACATTGCACGCGCGGCCGGCGCCGGTTTGCGCTATACTTTCCCTGGGTAGGAGAGATTGAAAGCCATGCCCTATGTCGAGAACCGCATCGTCCACGATGCCGATTCGCATCTGATGGAACTGTCCGACTGTCTGGACGATTTTCTCGATCCGAAAGTCCGCGCGCGCTACGACGAGCTGCCCAAGCTCAAGGCATGGCCGCGCGACGGCAAACTTGTGACGCACGCGAACCGCCTGCATGACGATCCGGAGTTTCGCGCCGGCGCGGAGGCGAACATTCTCCTGCGCAAGAACTACGAAGCCCTGGGCGCGTTCCGCCGCGAGGACCGCCCCCGCGCGCTCGATCAATTGGGCTTTGCGAGCCAGCTCGTCTTCACCACCTGGTGCCTCGGCAATTTCGGCCTCGACCAATCGGGCGATGTCGATCTCTGTTACGGAACGGCCCGGGCGCATAACCGGATGATGAACTGGTTCTGTTCGGTCGATCGTCGCTTTCTGGGAACGGGCTATGTGCCGCTGGCCGATTTCGAGCGCGCGATCGCCTGCGCCCGCGAAGCGATCGAACTTGGCTGCAAGGCGCTGCTGATTCCCTCGCGCTGCCCCAACGGGCATTCGCCGAGCCACATCGCGTTCGATCCGATCTGGGCGATGGCGCAGGAAGCGGGACTGCCGATCCTTTTTCACGTCGGCGGCGAGGAAAAACTCAATCCCGACTATTTCAACAACGGCTTGCCCCGTGTGAAGGATTTCCACGGCGGCGAAGAGAACTTCACCTCCGTCAGCTACATGCCGATCCCCCATTCGGTGATGTTGACCCTGGCGGCTCTGATCATCGACGGCGTGCTGGACCGTTTTCCGCGGCTCAAATTCGGCGCCATCGAGCTTGGCGCCGATTGGGTGCCGGGCTGGATGCGCTCAATGGATTCCGCGGCGCACGCCTTCATCAAGAACGAGGATCGCTTGAAGAAGCTGTCGGCACGGCCCAGCGAGATCGTCCGCCGTCAGGTGCGCGTGACACCCTATCCGCATGAGGATGTAGGCTGGATCATCGCCAATAGCGGCGAGGAGGTATGTCTCTTTTCCTCCGACTTCCCCCATGTCGAAGGCGGCCGCAATCCGCTCAAGCGCTTCAACGATTCGCTGGCGAATACGCCGTCGCGTGCGGTCGAGCGGTTCTATTGCGACAACTTCATCGATCTGATGGGCGAAGGTCTCGCGCCCGAATTGCGCCGGCCCCAGCAGGTCGCCGCCGCGTAGGGAGGCCCAAACGCAAAAGCCCCGCCGGTTAGGGCGGGGCTTTCACAACTCTCCAAGCCGTTGGCTCCAGGCCGTCGGCCTGCCGGCGGCGCTTAACGCGCCGGGCCGGCGAACTTGAGCGAGATCGCGCCGATGCCGGCAGCGACGTTCAAGCCGGTCTCGCCGGAGACGCTGACGGGCTGAAGCGTGATCGAGCGGTCGAGACCGCCGACCAGCACGTTCGCGCCGACGCCTGCGCCGGCCGCTACGTCGGCGGTTGCGCCGGCATAATCGCCCTGCAGGGCGCCGTGAGCCGGGCCTGAGTGGGGCGCGAACACGTCCCAGATGATGACGCCGCCCGAGGTGTAGCCGAGATCGACGCCGAACTTGGAAACCGTTCCGACGTAATGCTCAGCCCAGCCGCCCGACGAATACGTACAACGCAAATCCTTCGAGGATCCGAACACGAATCCCCAACCGCTGCTTTCATGGCAGGTGAGCACGCCCACCTTGACGCCTGACGCTTCGGCCGGGGCTCCAAATGCAAGGGCGGTCAGCGCGATGGTGGCGGCGCCGGCCGCGAGACGAAATTTCATGGACATTGTTATCAAACTCCCAGTTGTTGCACCTTCGAACGCAACCGAATTCCCCACGAAGCGGGGTAAAAGCGACATGCCCTTTGCCCGTCACTTCTGACGGAACTCAAGGCCCGTACGAGGAAACGCCTGGCCCAACGCCAAGTTCCAGCCCGTTTGCATTCGGGGCGAACCATATAGCGGTTTCATTTGGCGCGCGCATGCTTTTTGTTAATATGCGCAGGTCCCGGGAAATATGGTGAATTGCTAAGCCCTTGATCCGTCTGGCGGTTGTGGCGGGCGAGGCGTTTCGGCGCGGCCGTTCCGCGCGCGCCGGCCTCTTCCTTTACAGTGTCCGCCGCGGGCAGTTAGATGACAGGCAGTCATATTGGGAGGTTCGCATGGCCAGCGGCATCAAGGACAAGGTCGCAATCCTGGGCATGGGCTGCTCGAAATTCGGCGAGCGCTGGGACATGGGCGCGGAAGAGCTGATTGTCGAAGCCTATCTCGAAGCGATCGGTGACGCCGGCGTCGAGACGAACCAGATTCAGGCTGCCTGGTTTTCCACCGCGCTTGAAGAGCAGCATGTCGGCAAGGGCGGCACGCCGCTTTCGGTGGCGTTGCGCCTGCCCAACATCCCGGTGACCCGCGTCGAGAATTTCTGCGCCAGCGGTTCGGAAGCGTTCCGCGGCGCGGTCTATGCGGTGGCCGCAGGTGCGTGCGACATCGCACTTGCGCTGGGCGTCGAGAAGCTGAAGGACACGGGTTATGGCGGCCTGCCGCAACGCGAAGGCGCGACGCTGTCGCCTCTGTGGAGCGCGAACGGTTCGGCGCCCGGCAATTTTGCCCAGCTCGCTTCCGCCTATCGCGCCAAGCACGGTGTCTCGAAAGAGGATTTGAAGCGCGCCATCGCGCATGTCTCGGTCAAGAGCCACGCCAACGGCACCAAGAATCCGAAAGCGCATCTGCAAAAGGCGATCACGGAGGAAATGTGCCTGAACGCGCCGATGATCGCCGAACCGCTCGGCCTGTTCGATTGCTGCGGCGTGTCGGACGGTGCGGCCTGCGCCATCGTGACGACGCCCGAGATCGCGCGCGCGATGGGCAAGAAGGATCTGATCACGGTCAAGGCGTTGCAGCTCGCGCTGTCGAACGGTCTCGAAAGCCAGCACAATTCCTGGGACGGCAGCTATTTCCACACCGCCCGCATCGCATCCAAGCGCGCCTACGAAGAAGCCGGCATCAAAAAACCGCGCGACGAAGTGTCGATGATGGAAGTGCATGATTGCTTCTCCGTCACCGAGCTCGTGACGATGGAAGACCTGCACATCAGCCGGGAAGGCGAAGGCTGGAGGGACGTGATGAACGGCTTCTACGACGCCGACGGCCAGGTGCCGTGCCAGATCGACGGCGGCCTCAAATGCTTCGGCCATCCGATCGGAGCGAGCGGTCTGCGCATGCTCTATGAAATGTATCTGCAGCTGCAGGGCCGCGCGGGCGCGCGCCAGTTGAAAGACCCCAAGATCGGCATGACGCACAATCTGGGCGGCGCCCCGGCGATGAACGTGTGCTCCGTCGCGATCATCGGCGCGCAGGGGGCGTAGTTCGTCGAACGTCGCGGCAAACTTAAGATTGCGACGACGTCGCTTGCGTCGGCGAAATTATTTTACCCTCCCCTTGAGGGAGGGTCGAAAAACTCTGAGGTCCGAGAGCGTCAGCGAACGGACACGAAGAATTTTTCGGGGAGGGGTACTGCTTCGACAACACCCCTCCCCGAAATTCTTCTTTTTCGCTTCGCTCAACGAAGAATTTCGACCCTCCCTCAAGGGGAGGGTGGATATTTCCTTTGCAAATCGACGTCCAAACTGAGTCGTTCTAATAAACCACCACGCTCCGGATGCTCTTCCCCTCATGCATCAGGTCGAACGCATCGTTGATGCGTTCGAGCGGCATAGTGTGGGTGATCAGTTCGTCGATGGCGATCTTCTTGTCCATGTACCAGTCGACGATGCGGGGCACGTCGGTGCGGCCTCGGGCGCCGCCGAAGGCCGTGCCGCGCCACACCCGGCCCGTCACGAGTTGAAACGGGCGGGTGGAGATTTCCTGGCCCGCGCCGGCCACGCCGATGATCACGCTTTCGCCCCAGCCCTTATGGCAGCATTCGAGCGCCTGGCGCATCGTCTTCACGTTGCCGATACATTCGAAGCTGTAGTCCGCGCCGCCCCGCGTCAGCTCGACCAGATGGCCCACGAGGTCGCCCGTCACGTCTTTCGGATTGACGAAATGCGTCATGCCGAACCGGCGGGCGAGCGCTTCGCGTGCCGGATTGAGATCGACGCCCACGATCATGGAAGCGCCGGCCATGCGCGCGCCCTGGATCACGTTGAGGCCGATGCCGCCCAGGCCGAACACCACGACATTGGCGCCCGGCTCGACCTTGGCCGTGAAGATCACCGCGCCGATGCCGGTCGTCACCCCGCAGCCGATGTAGCAGACCTTGTCGAAGGGCGCGTCCTTGCGGATTTTTGCGAGCGCGATCTCCGGCAGCACCGTGTAATTCGCGAATGTGGAGCAGCCCATATAGTGCAGGATCGGCGCGCCGTTGCGGGAGAAGCGGCTCGAGCCGTCGGGCATCAGTCCGCGGCCCTGCGTGGTGCGGATCGCTTGGCACAGATTCGTCTTGTGGCTGGTGCAGTAGTCGCATTCGCGGCATTCGGGCGTGTAGAGCGGGATGACATGATCGCCGGGCGCCACCGATTTCACGCCCGCTCCCACCTCCAGCACCACGCCCGCGCCCTCATGGCCCAGGATCGCGGGAAACAACCCCTCGGGGTCTTCGCCCGAAAGCGTGAACGCGTCGGTGTGGCAAACACCCGTGGCCCTGATCTCGACCAGCACCTCGCCGGCTTTCGGCCCGTCGAGATCGACCGTCTCGATTTCCAGCGGTCTTCCGGCGGCGAAGGCCACGGCGGCGCGTGTTTTCATCGCTGTCTCCATTCCACGTTTTGGTCACTTTCCTGCGCGATAGTGGCGGGATCGAACTATCCCGCCTAGTATATTTGTATGATTTGCGCGAGGGCGCGCGCGTGTCCGGGGCGTCATGATCGAAGTCCGCGAGTTGGTGTACGAATATCCGTCCAAGCGGGCCCTGGACCGGGTGTCGCTGACCGTGGCGCCGCAGACGATCACCGCGCTGGTGGGGCCGAACGGCGCCGGGAAGACCACGCTGTTGCGCTGCATTGCCGCGCTCGCGGTGCCTTATTCGGGCAGTGTCAGCATCGACGGCCTCGACACCCGCGAAGCGCCGCGCCAGATCCACGAGCGGCTGGGCTATTTGCCGGATTTCTATGGACTGTATGACGAACTCTCCGTACGCCGCTGCCTGAGCTACACGGCGCGCTCGCGCGCCATCGTGCCGGCGCTCGTCAGCGGCGCGGTGGAAAAAGCGGCCCGCCGGGTCGGCCTCGTTGACCGGCTGGAGACCAAGGCGGGGGAATTGTCCCGCGGGCTCCGCCAGCGGCTCGCCATCGGCCAGGCGATCGTCCATGAGCCCAAAGTGGTGCTGCTCGATGAGCCGGCGGCTGGCCTCGATCCGCAAGCGCGCCGCGACCTGTCCGGCCTGCTGCGGCGGCTATGCGAAGGCGGAATGACGCTCGTCGTCTCGTCCCATATCCTGGCCGAGCTTGAGGATTATTGCTCGGAGATGATCATCGTGGAAGCGGGCCGCGTCGTCGGCGGCAAGCCGATCAAGGTGCGCGACGACGAGCGGCCGCGCTATCTCGTCGAGCTTGCAACCGCGCGCAGCGATCTGCGCGATTTCCTCACCGGCACCGGCGTCGACGTGCTCGAAGCGGACGACCATCACGCGCTGATCGTGTTCACGCGCAATCCGGGCGCGCGCGCCAAGCTGCTGCGCGATCTCGTCAATGGCGGCTTCGACGTGGCGAGCTTCGGGGAATCGTCCAAGGCCCTGGAAGACGCGTATTTCTCGCAAATGCGCGGCGGAGCGTAAGGCGATGAACCCGGAATTCGTCCGCAATGTCTGGCTCGAGCTCACGCCGCGGCGATTGACGCTGATGACGGTCGTTCTCGCGCTGGCGTTCTTCGCCGCGGCGCTGTCGGGCGGCGTCGATTATCGTCCTGCCGCCGTCGCCAAGGCGCTTTATTATTTCATCGTGGTGTTCTGGGGCGCGCGCAATGCGGCATTGAGCGTGGTCGGCGAGATACGGGAACGCACCTGGGATTCGCAGCGGCTCTCGGCGCTGGGCGCCGGCGCGATGGTCTGGGGCAAGCTGTTCGGCTCGACGATCTACAATTGGTACGGCGGCGCCATCTGCCTTGCCGTCATCGCCGCATCCGATTTTGTGCATCAGGGACCATTCGCCGCCACGCTTGACGTTGTCTACTTCGTCGCCATCGGCGTCATCGTGCAGGCGGTGTCGCTGCTTGCAAGTCTTGCCGCGATTCGAAGGCGCCAGAGGCACACGGGATTCGAGCTTTTCATCTATCAGCTCGTTGGAATCCTCGCTGCTGTCGCCGTGTTTTGCGTTTGGGATGCGGCCGATCCGGAAGGCTTTGGCCTCATCCACAAAAAGGCCACCGATGTCATTCTGTGGTGGGGCGTGAATTTCGACGCGCGGCCGTTCCTGCTGGCCTCTCTCGCGATATTCGCCGGCTGGACGCTCTTGGGCTGTTACCGGGAGATGCGGCTCGAATTGAAGATGCGCAATGGCCCGCTCGTGTGGGCCGCGTTCCTCGTCTTCATGGGCGTCTACGTGGCCGGGTTCGACGCCTGGCTCAAGAATGACGCCGCGGCCATGAACGGCTGGAGCAATGTCGCATTGAGGTTGATGCTGGCGACGACGACGTTCGGCGTACTGACCTACATCATGGTGCTGCTCGAGCCCAAGGACCGCGTGCTTTATCGCTGGCTGGGCGGGCAACTCGCCCGGGGCCGCTTCGATCGTTTCGTTTCCGGCCTGCAGGCGTGGATGATGAGCTATCTCGCGACCGTCGCCGCTGCCGTTGCGGTCATTGTGTGGGTGGGGACGCATGGCACGAACGTGCAAGGCGATCAGGCGCTGCTCGCGTCGGGCCTCGCGTTCGTCACCCGCGACGTGGCCATCTTCGTTCTGTTCGAGACCTTGCCCGGGCGCCGCCGCGGCGATTTCGGCGCGATCGTCGTGCTGATCGCGCTCTATGGGCTCGTACCCGCTATTCTCGACGGGCTCGACCTCAAATCGGCGCTCGCGTTCTTTTATCCCCAGCCGACGGAGCCGCTCTGGCTGGGGCCCGCGGTCGCGTGGGGCGAGGCGGGGTTTGCAATATTGCTTGCGCTTGGCCGCCTCGCGCTGGGCGAGAAGGACGCGGCCGAACCCGTCGCTGCTTAATTTTCCCGCGACTGCGCCTGCTTCAAGCCCGAATAATTCGGCTGGTCGATCGCGACCTTGGTGCGAGTGGTGTGCTCCAGATGGGATGCCAGACCCGGTGTTTCGAGGGTGAGCGCGCCGGCACGAATCCGCCGGCACAGTTCGCGGTTCAATTCTTCCAGCGTGCCGTCGGCGCCCAGCAGCGCGCGCAGCGACCGCACTTCCTCCTCGGCCAGGACCCCGCTTTGCGCCAGTTCGCGTGCGACGATGCCCAGCGCATTCGCCGCCACCCGCGCATGGAATGCGGTGTGGCCTTTCAATTCGGGCATGGCGCGCGTTTCGAGGAAATCGCGCACCGCTTCGACCAGTTCGCGCATGGAGGGTTGGTCCATCATGGCTCACAGCTTTCCGTGGATGATGAGGTTGACGAGATCGATTTCGGTCTCGGACGAGCGCCGCCCGATGGTGGCCCGCTCCACCGAGCGGTCATTCAGGAAACCCTGGTACATCGACATGCACATGACGCCCCATTTGAGCGAGCCATAGACGATCCAGGTTCGCACGTCGTCGGGATCGATGCGGCCGCCGCCGGAATCTTCATAGCCCGCGAGCAGGTCGGGCAGGTCGCCGAAGCCGCCCACCACTTTTTCCGCCACGCCGAAGCGCCACGAATTGGTGCAGATCCAGCCGATGTCTTCCAGCGGATCGCCGATATGGGTGAGTTCCCAATCGAGCGCGGCTTCCACGCGTGCGGGAGAGATCAAGAGATTGCCGTGGCGGAAATCGCCATGCACCAGCGTTTGCCGGCACGCGGTGGCCATGCGCGGCTCCAGCCATTGGAACGCCAGCTCGAAGACGGGATGGGGATAGTTGTAGAGATCGTAGATGTCGCGATAGCGGTGCAATTGCGCGGGACCGTCGACGACCGGCAACACGTTCCGCAGCGGCGCAATGTCCACGGCATGGATGCGGGCGAGGATTTCGCCGCATTGGCGTGCAAGGTTCGGCCGGACGGAAGCGAAATCCGCGTCGCGCAGGATCTTGCGGGCGATCGTTTCGCCGGGAAGCCGGTCCATCACATAGCCGATCCCCGCCTCGTCTTCGGGCCTGAGCACATAGCGCACGCGGGGCGCCGCGACGCCCGTGGCGCGCGCGGCCTCGATCACGACCGCTTCGGTCTCCAGCGCCACGGAGTTCAAGCCCTGTCCGCTCGGGCGTATTGCACCGCCGGGACTGCGCCGCAGGATCAGCGGCTCGGATGTCCCGCTCACCTGCGCGTCGAAGGACCAGGTTTCCTGGCTGGCCCCGCCGGAAAGACGCGACAGCACATCGATGCGCTCGAAGCCCGGAATGGCTTTCGCGAGCGCGCGTTCGAAAGCGGGCTGGAAATCGGTTGTCATGCGATCCAACGCCGCGCCGCTTTTTTCCACCCTCCCCTTGAGGGAGGGTCGAAATCGTTCTTGAGCGTCAGCGAAAGAAAGATTTCGGGGAGGGGTGCTGCTTCAACAATGCCCCTCCCCGAAAAACTCTTCGTGTCCGCTCGCTGCCGCTCCCGGACCTCAGATTTTTTCGACCCTCCCTCAAGGGGAGGGTGGATTCTTTTTTGAACCGCGTGGCAGGTTTCGCGCCGTCAATCATCGACCGACATTCCACTTCTTCTTTCAGCCCGTCCGCAAGTAGCGCACGGCTTCGTCCCGTTCGAAAAGATAGAGCAGAATGCGCAGCGCGTCGCCACGGGGCGATTTGAGTTCGGGGTCCTTGCTCAGGATCAGCCTGGCGTCGTCGCGGGCCGCGGCCAGGAGTTCGCCATGGGCGGACAGGTCCGCGAGCCGGAATTCCGGCATGCCGCTCTGGCGCACGCCCATCAGCTCACCCGCGCCGCGCAGCCGCAGATCCTCTTCCGCGATGACGAAGCCGTCGTCGGTCTCGCGCAAGGTCCTGAGCCGCGCTTTCGCCATCTCGCCCAAGGGTGGCTGGTAGATCAGAAGGCAACTCGATTTGCCCTCGCCGCGCCCCACCCGTCCGCGCAATTGGTGGAGCTGCGCCAGCCCGAAACGCTCCGCATGCTCCACGACCATGATCGTCGCCTCCGGCACGTCGACGCCCACTTCGATCACGGTCGTCGCCACCAGCACCGACGTCTCGCCGGATTTGAACGCGGCCATCGCGGCGTCGCGGTCCGCGCCCTTCATGCGGCCATGAACGAGGCCCACTTTCGGACCGAGCGCCTGTTTCAGCATCGCCTCGCGCTCCTCGGTCGCCGCGAGATCGATTTTCTCGGACTCTTCGACCATGGGGCAGACCCAATAGGCGCGCGCGCCCCGGGCGATGGCGCCGCGCAAATGCGCGATCACCTCGTCGAGCCGCTCGGCGGGCAGCACACGCGTCTCGACCGGCTTGCGGCCCGGCGGACGGCCCGTGAGGCGCGAGACATCCATGTCGCCATAGGCCGTGAGCGCCAGGGTGCGCGGGATCGGCGTCGCCGTCATCACCAGCACGTCGGTGGGCCTGTCGCCCTTGCCCTGGAGTTGCATGCGCTGGTGCACGCCGAAACGGTGCTGCTCGTCCACCACGGCAAGCCCCAGATCGCGGAACGCGACATCCTCGGAAAAGATCGCATGCGTGCCGACGAGAATATCGATGTCGCCGTTCACCAGCGCCGCCAGGGTCTGCTCGCGCGGCGCGCCGCGTTCGCGGCCCGTCAGCAGCGCCATGCGCACGCCGGCTGCGTCTGCGAGCGGCGTGAGCGCGGCCTTGTGCTGGCGGGCGAGAATTTCGGTCGGCGCCATCAGCGCGCCCTGCGTGCCCGCTTCGACGGCGTTGAGAAGCGCCAGCATGGCGACGATTGTTTTTCCGGAGCCCACATCGCCCTGCAACAGGCGCAACATGCGCATGGGCGCCGCCATGTCCGCTTCGATCTCCGCCAGCACCTGTTTCTGAGGTTCGGTGAGCGTGAAGGGCAGGGCGGCGATCGCCTTTTGCCTGAGATGCCCGCCGCCCTTGAGGCTGCGCCCCTTGACGCTGCGCAGGCGGGCGCGGATCAGCGCGAGCGCGAGCTGGTTCGCCAGCAATTCGTCATAGGCGAGCCGCATGCGCGGCTCCGCGGTGGGTTGCAAATCCGCTTCGCTCTTCGGCGCATGGGCTGCGAGCAGCGCTTCGCCGAACGGCGCCCAACGGCGCACGCGCAGGAATGCCGCGTCCTGCCATTCCGGCGTCGCCGGCACTTTCTCCAGCGCGGCACGGATCGCCTTGGCGAGCGATTTCGCCGGCAGGCCTTCCGTCAGGCCATAGACGGGTTCCTGCAGCGGTAGGCTCGCCGCGTCTTCCGGCGTCAGCACATGATCGGGATGGGCCATCTGCAGCTTGCCGCCGAAGCGCTCGATGCGCCCGCTGATCAGCCGCTGTGTGCCCAGCGGCAGCGTGCGCAGCAGATAATCCGCATCGGCATGAAAGAAGACGAGCTCGACGATGGCCGTGTCGTCCGAGCAGCGCACGCGATAGGGCTGGCGGCGGTCGCGCGGCGGCAGATGATCGAGCACGTTGACGACGAAGGTCGCGATGCGCCCCTCCTGCGCCTCGATCAATTTCGGCCGGTAGCTGCGGTCGATGATCCCGGCCGGCAGGTCGAACGCGAGATCGATCAGCCGCGTGCCCGCCACGCGCGCAATGAGCTTCCCGATCCGCGGGCCCACGCCCGGCAAGGTGCGCGTCTCGGCAAAAAGGGGAAACAGAATCGCGGGGCGCATCGGAGCCAAAGATAGCCCACCCGGCCGCCGGCTCAACGCAAGTCCTTTTGCCGGGCAGGGCGGGCGCGAAGGAGGGGGCTCTCGGATCGGATATTGACAGGTTGTACAACAATATCTATTATTTGTATAACAGAAGGCGATTGACGTGACGAACTCATCTCTCCCGGAACACGGCAGGAAGGCGCTGACCGCCACGCGCAATCGCGCGACGCTGGAACAGGCGCGCGCGGCTGGGCTCCTCGGCGATGCGAAGGATGCCCGTATCGCCGGGCGCGTTTCGTCGGAACTGATCTCCGCCGCGAAGAAGCGCGCCGGCATTTCGTCGGATACGGATGTCATCGAGATTGCGCTGGCGACGCTGGCGTTGGAAGACGATTTCGGTGCGAAACTCGTGCGCCGCAAGGGATCGGTGCCGCGAGATATCGATCTTGAGTTTTAATCTTGATACGACGCTCCGATGGTTGAAGCCGCAGCGGAAAAACCGACCGCTCGCCAGAAGACGGGATGATGAACTCGATTGGATCGACGGCGTGCCCCCGATCGGTGCGCCGGTTCTGCTGGACACGACGGTCTATATCGACACGCTTCAGGGGCGTTCTCCCGTCGCGCTCGACGAATTCATCGCGTTGCGGGCGTGCAATCATTCGGCCGTCTGTCTCTCCGAATTGACGCACGCGTTCGGCCGTCTGGATCCTTCCGATTCCCGAACAGCGGCCGCACTCGCGGCTATCGCAGAAACGGTGCGCGATATTCCTTCGCATCGCGTCCCCGTGCCCGATGCGGAGACCTGGGGCGCTGCCGGAATTCTCGCCGGCGTGCTGTTTCGCCTGGGGTCATTCCCTTCGGGCGCCGAGCGTCGATGCCTCGGCGACGCCTTGATCTATCTGCAGGCGCGAAAGCTCGGTTGCGCGGTCGTCACGGGCAACCTCAAGGATTTCGACTATCTGAACCAACTTGTTCCGGACGGGCAGGTTTTGCTCTATCGCAGAAGCGCCTAGGAATATTCCGCTTGCGTGGGATGTTGGCCCACTGGCCCACGCGCGGCGCGCGCGCTATATCCGGACCATGACCGACCCTGCGCACGGTGGCTCTTTGGAGACCCGCCGCAAACGGCTATTTTTCCGCGCCCAGCGGCGCGGCTTCAAGGAGGCCGATCTGATCTTCGGCGCCTTTGCGGAAGCACATCTCGAAAGCCTCGGCGAACCGGAACTGGACGATTTCGAGGCGCTGCTCGCAGCCCCCGACCAGGACGTCTATGCGTGGCTCAAGGGCGACGCGCCCGTGCCCGCGGCCTACGACAATTCCGTATTCGCGCGTCTCAAGGCGATCTGCCATCGCAAGAGCCCGACATGGAACGCCTGAACTACATCGCCCGCGCGCCCGGCCGCTTCGCCGTCACCGGCGCGCCCGACGGCTACGACGCTTATCTGGCCGCGGAGGCTGCAGAGCGCAGCAAAGGGCTCGTGCTGTTCGTGGCCTCGGACGATATGGGCGCGCAATCGGCGATAGAGGCGGCGCGGTTCTTCATGCCGGGCGTTCCCGTGCTGGCGTTCCCGGCCTGGGATTGCCTGCCCTATGACCGCATGTCGCCGAAGCCCGACATCGAAAGCCGGCGCCTGGCGACGCTGGCCGCGCTCGCACGGCGCAGGAAGGATGCGGGCGGCGCGCTGGTCGTCACAACCGTCAATGCGCTCCTGCAGCGCGTGCCGCCGCGCGAAGCGATTTCCGGCGACGCTTTCTTCGCGCGGGTGGGCAGCGACGTCGACCACGACATCGCTGACGGCGTTTCTCGCGCGCCAGGGCTATGCGCGGGCCAGCACCGTCAGGGAGCCGGGCGATTTCGCGTTGCGCGGCGGGATCGTGGATCTGTGGCCGCCGGGAAGCGACGATCCGCTGCGGCTCGATTTCTTCGGTGCGTCGCTGGAGGCCATTCGGCGCTTCGATGCGGAGACGCAGCTTTCGACCGACCAGATCGCGGAAATCGAATTGCTGCCCGCCACCGAGGCGCCGCTCGACAAGGATTCCATCAGCCGGTTTCGTGCGGGCTATGTTGCGTCGTTCGGTCCGGCGACGCGCGACGATCCGCTCTACGAAGCGGTGAGCGCGGGCCGCAAGCATCAGGGCATGGAGCATTGGCTGCCGCTGTTCCATGCCCGCCTCGAAACAGTGTTCGATTATGTGCCGGGCGCGCTGCTGTTTCTTTCGCACCGCACGGAAGAGGCGAAGGCCGCGCGGTTCGAGCTGATCGCGGATTATTACGCAACGCGCCGGCAATTCCTCGTCGAGAAGCATGACGGCAAAGAGAACGCGGGCGCGCCGCCCTACAAGCCATTGCCGCCCGAACGTCTCTATCTCATCGGCGGAGGAATGGACGGCCGCTCTCGCCCATCACGGTCTGCGCGAGCTGTCGCCGTTCCAGGCGCCGGAATCCAAAACATCGCTCGACGCGGGCGGACGCACCGGCCGCGATTTCGCGCCCGAACGCGCGCAGGGCCGCGTCAATGTTTTCGAGGCGGCGGCCGCGCACGTGAAAGCGCTGCAGGCAGCCGGCAAGCGCGTGGTTTTGGCGGCCTGGAGCGAAGGCTCGGCCGAACGCATCGGCGGCGTGCTGTCCGATCACGGGATGGCGGCGATGCGCCATGTCGCCGATTGGCCCGACGCGTTGAAGCTGCACGCAGGCGGCGTTGGCGTGGGCGTGCTGGGGCTCGAACACGGCTTCGAGGCGCCGGATTTCGCCATTGTCGCCGAGCAGGACATCCTGGGCGACCGCATGGTGCGCACGCGCGGCCGCTCCAAGCGCGCACAGAATTTCCTTGCCGAAGCTTCGAGCCTGGCGCCGGGCGATCTCGTCACCCATATCGAACACGGCGATCGGCCGCTATGTGGGCCTGCAGACGATCGACGTGACGGGCGCGCCGCACGATTGCCTCGAACTGCATTATGACGGCGGCAAGCTGTTCCTGCCCGTCGAGAACATCGAACTCCTGACGCGCTACGGCTCCGACGAAGGCAACGCGCAGCTGGACCGGCTGGGCGGCGCGGGCTGGCAGAACCGCAAAGCGCGCATGAAGGCGCGGGTGCGCGAGATCGCGGCCGAGCTCATCCGCATCGCCGCCGCGCGCCTGCTGAAATCGTTGCCGTCCGTGGACCCGCCGCAAGGCTTCTACGACGAATTCTGCGCCCGCTTTCCCTATCAGGAAACCGACGACCAGGACCGTGCGATCGCGGAGACGATCGAGGATCTCGCGAAGGGCCGCCCGATGGACCGCCTCGTCTGCGGCGACGTCGGCTTCGGCAAGACGGAGGTCGCGTTGCGCGCGGCCTTCGTGGAGGCGATGGCGGGCGATGCAGGTGGCCGTGGTGGTGCCGACGACCTTGCTCGCGCGTCAGCATTTCCGCAACTTTCGCGGACCGCTTCAAGGGCTTTCCCGTCAAGATCCGCCAGCTGTCGCGCTTCGTGGATGCGAAGGAGGCGCGCGAAACGAAGGCCGGTCTCGTCGACGGGCGACATCAACATCGTCATCGGCACCCATGCGCTGCTGGCCAAGGGCATCGAGTTCAGCAATCTGGGCCTCGTGGTCGTGGACGAGGAGCAGCATTTCGGCGTCACCCACAAGGAGCGGCTGAAGGCGCTCAAGGCCGACGTGCATGTGCTGACGCTGACCGCGACGCCGATCCCGCGCACCTTGCAGCTGGCGCTCTCCGGCGTGCGCGACCTGTCGCTGATCACGACGCCGCCGATCGACCGGCTGGCGGTGCGCACCTTCGTTACGCCGTTCGATCCGCTGGTCGTCCGCGAGGCGCTGCTGCGCGAACATTATCGCGGCGGCCAGAGTTTCTATGTCTGCCCGCGCATCGCCGATCTGCGCGAGGCGCAGGAATTTCTCAAGGACACCGTGCCGGAGGTGAAGATCGGCGGTGGCGCCACGGCCAGATGGCGGCCGACGCGCTCGAAGACGTGATGACGGCCTTCTACGACGGCAAGATCGACGTGCTCGTGTCGACCAACATCGTGGAGAGCGGCCTCGACATCCCGACCGCGAACACGCATGATCGTGCATCGCGCCGACATGTTCGGCCTGTCGCAGCTTTATCAGCTGCGCGGCCGCATCGGCCGCTCCAAGCAGCGCGCCTATGCCTATCTCACCACGCCGGCAGACCGGAAACTGACCGAGACCGCGGAGCGGCGGCTGCAGGTGTTGCAATCGCTCGATCAATTGGGCGCGGGCTTCTCGATTGCGAGCCACGATCTCGACATCCGCGGCGCGGGCAATCTCCTGGGCGAAGAGCAATCCGGCCATGTGCGCGAGGTCGGCATCGAGCTTTACCAGGAGATGCTGGAAGAAGCCGTCTCGCAGATGCGCCTGGGCGGCGATGCGCGCCGAGCTTGCCGATCAATGGTCGCCGCAGATCAATATCGGCACGGCGGTGCTGATCCCGGAAGCCTATGTGCCCGATCTGAACGTGCGCATGGCGCTTTATCGGCGGCTGGCGGGCATCGAGGAGCAAAGCGAGATCGACCGCTTCGCGGCGGAGCTGATCGACCGTTTCGGCCCGCTGCCGGAGGAGGTGCGCCATTTGCTCGAGATCGTGGCGATCAAGGGATTGTGCCGGATCGCGTCGGTGGAAAAGATCGACGCCGGCCCCAAGGGCGCGACGCTCACCTTCCGCAACAACATTTTCCCCAATCCCGTAGGTCTCGTGCGCCTCATCGGCGCGCATGGCAGCACGATGAAGGTGCGCCCCGACCAGAAGGTCGTGGTGGCGCGCAACTGGCCGACGCCGGAAGAACGCCTCAAAGGCGCCCAGGCGATGCTCCGCCAACTCGCGAAGCTGGCGGAAGCGGCGTAGCGTGCGGCGAAGAGGAGCGCGGACATGAACATCTTTATCACCGGGGCGTCGGGATTTGTCGGCGGCGCGTTCGTGAAGGCGGCCAAGGATCGCCACACGCTCACCGCCATGTCGCGGTCGGAAAAGAGCGACGCGAAGATCGCGGGCGCCGGCGCGGCGCCCGTGCGCTGTTCGCTCGACGACGTGACCGCGGCCCATCTGAAAGGCGCCGACGCCGTCGTCCATTGCGCGGCCTATGTCGAGGAATGGGGGCCGTGGGCCGATTACTGGCGCATCAATCTCGGCGGCACGAAACGCATGCTCGAAGCGGCGAAAGCGGCCGGCGTCAAGCGCTTCGTCCATATCGGCACGGAGGCGGCGCTTTTTTACGGCCAGGACATGCGCGATGTGGACGAGACCTATCCGCTGGCGCTCAACTCGCCGTTTCCCTATTCGCGCACCAAGGCACATGCCGAGCAGGCGGTGCGCGCGGCGAACGATCCCGCGAAGGGCTTCGAGGCCATCGTCGTGCGGCCCCGCTTCGTGTGGGGCCCGGACGACGAGACGATTCTGCCGGCGGTGAAAAACATGGCGGAGCAGGGCCGCTTCGCCTGGATCGGCGGCGGCCGTAACCGGACCTCGACCACCTATATCGGCAATCTCTCTTATGCGATCGAACTTGCATTGACCAAAGGGCGCGGCGGCGAAGCCTATTTCGTGCTCGACGGGCCCGTCATGGTGTTCCGCGATCTCCTCACGCGCATGGCCGCGGCTGCCGGGTTCTCGTTGCCTGACCGCAACGTGCCGGCCTGGCTCATCCGCGCGATCGCCTATGCGGGCGAAACGGCATGGCGCACGCTACCGCTCAAGGGCCGTCCGCCGCTCACGCGCTTCACGGCGGGGATCATGTCCTGCGACTGCATCCTCGTGGACGCGAAGGCCCGCCGCGAAATGGGCTATCAGCCGCCCTTCACCATTGACGAAGGCATGAAAGCGCTGGCGGAGTCGGTGCGGGGCTAGGTTTTATGCCCGTGTCGGTGATTTCTATTTCTCAATAGCGTCACTGCTTCTTCTCGGTGTCACGGCCCGCAAAAGCGGGCCGCCCAGGTGACGCTGGCGCATTGTGGCAGACGACACTGGATCTATGCTTTTCCTTCAGAGGGTGGAGATGCACCACCTGGGTGGCCCGCAGTCGCGGGCCATGACAATCGAGGCGTAACAATCATCACTTCGGTTTGTGAGCGTCACTCCGCCGCTGGCGCATACGCCATGATCGTGCCGGCTCCGGCCTGGATGCGTTCGAACAGCATCGGGCATTCGGGGATCATGCGCTCCATCCAGTAGCGCGCGGACACCAGCTTGGCTTCGTAGAAGCGATTTGTTGCCCGTGCCCGCCGCGATCTTGGCCAGCGCGAGCTTCGCCATGCGCGCCCACATCCAGCCCACCACCACGATGCCCATCAGGCGCAGATAATCGACCGCGCCCGCGCCCGCATTGTTGGGATTGGCGATGGCGTTCTGCGCCAGCCACATCGTCGCCTGCTGCAGGGTGTCGAGCCCGCGCTTCACGGGCTTCACGAAAGGCGCGAGCTTGTCGTCGCCCGCATTCTCGCCCAGCCATCCGTTGACGAGCCCGAACAGCGCCAGCGGCGCAGCCCCACCCTTGCGGCCGAGCTTGCGGCCCACGAGGTCCATCGCCTGTACGCCGTTGGCGCCTTCATAGGTCTGGTTGATGCGGCTGTCGCGCACGAATTGCTCCACGCCGTTGTCACGGATGTAGCCGTGGCCGCCATAGCATTGCATCGCCATGTTGGCGGTTTCGAAGCCCATATCGGTGAAGAACGCCTTGATCACCGGTGTCATCAGATCGGCGAGAATCCCCGCCTGATCCGCGTCCGGCCGGTTCGAGCGCGCGATGGACATGTTGAGCGTGGTCCACATCGCGATCGCGCGCGCGCCTTCCACGAATGACTTCCCATGCAGTAGCATGCGGCGGATATCGGGATGCACGATCAAGAGATCGGCGGATTTGTCGGGCTCCGCGGGCCCCGTCAGTGCGTGCCCGGCGCGGCGCTCCAGCGAATAGGCGACGCCGTTCTGATAGGCCACTTCGCCCACGCTGATCCCCTGCATGCCGACTCCCAGCCGCGCCGCATTCATCATGCCGAACATGCCCTTCATGCCTTCCGACGCCGAGCGTTTCTCACCGGGCTTGGGCGGCGTGGGCTTCGGCCCCAGCCGCCAGGCGATCGCGTCGTCGAAATTGAGCACGCAGGTGGCCGAACCCTTGATGCCCATCTTCTTCTCGATGCCGCCGCAGCTGACGCCGTTGCGCGCGGCCATCGTGCCGTCTTCCTTCACGATGTATTTCGGCACCATGAAGAAATTCACCGTCGCGAGATCGTCGTGGATGGTGCCGTCTTCGTCGGGAATCTTGGCGATCACCATGTGGATGATGTTGTCGGTGAGGTCGTGGTCGCCGCCGGAGATGAAGATCTTCGTGCCCGTCATGCGGTAGGTGCCGTCGGGCTGCTCCACGGCGCGCGTCTTCATCAGGCGCAGATCGGTGCCGCAATTGGGCTCGGTGAGGCACATCGTGCCCGTCCAGGTGCCCGCGACCATCTTGGGAACGATATGTTCCTTCATCCAGGGCGCGCCGGTGACGGCCAGCGCAGAATAGGCAGCACCCGTGAGGCCGGGATACATCGCGAAGGCCTGATTCGCCGATTGGGCCATCTCGGCGACCGCCATGGTCACGAACATCGGCAGGTTCGAGCCGCCGAATTGCTCGGGCGCGCCCAGCCCGCCCCAGCCGGCATCCGAATAGGCCTTGAACGCTTCCTTGAATCCCTTGGGCGTGCGCACGACGCCGTTCTCGAAGTGGCAGCCTTCCTCGTCGCCCGACTGGTTCAGAGGATGGAGCACCTCCTCGCAGAACTTGCCCGCATTCGCCATCACGTCGTCGAGGACGTCGGCGGTCAGGTCCTTGAATTCCGGCAGGTCGCTCTGCTTCTCCACCTCGAACAGCTCGTGCATCAGAAAGCGGTAATCCTCGAGCGGCGCGCGATAAACCGGCATGTCCCAGTCTCCCTTGGCTATGCGGCTGGTATAGGGGCAAAGCCCGAATCTGTCGATTGGAGCTTGCGATTCAGCCACGTTCAAGGGGGACCGCCTCGGTCCGGAGACTTTTGTGGCCGCATGGGAACCAGAATTCCCTCGGCAGCGGCCGAATCGGAGTCCGCGCGAAATCCCTCGCGCGTGCCACCGAAGATCCGCGAAGATTATACGTCGTCAGTTCGCCACGAAATAACAATTGAAAGATTGGCGATGATTTATTTGGCGACCAAGCCAACACGAATGCATGCAAAAAGTTCACGCGGAATCTTCAAGCAGTTTCGCAACGATCCGGGAGTTGAGGCGTTAGGCCTTGCATCAAGCAGGTGTCGCGGTGTGTTCGAGAGTGGGGCAGTTCCTGGCCGCGAAGCCGACTTGGAGGGGCAACCAGCCAGGAGGATCCGATGCCTCATCGCAATTCGGAAAAAAGCGAGTCCGCCCAAACACCGTTCGGTTTCGGCACGTTTGCCGTATTTAACGGTTCCGTCATGAACGCCATGAACCACAGCCGGTCGACGTTCGAACAAAGCCTGCGCGCGTTTCACGAAGAAACGCTTCGCTTCATCAACCGGCGCCTGGAAGAGAACGCCAACGCCATCGAAAGCTGCCAGGAATGCGAGAGCCTCGCCGATCTCCTGGCGGTGCAGCAGAAATGGCTGACCCATGCCGCGCTCGATTTCTACGACGAAAGCGTCCATATGGGCGAAACGATGCAGCGGCTGTTGACGGACGGAATGGGCGACGCCGTGGGAAGCGCCGTCACCGAGATGCCGAAGGCGAAACGCCGCAGCGAGCACCAGGAAGCGGCCGAATAGGCCGCCAACGAACCGTCAAGAAAGCCGGATAAGAAAACCGGATCAAGTCGCAGGCATGGCCGTTCGGGGCGATTGTCCCACTGTTTCTGCGCGACAATCGTCAAGGATCAGGCCGGTGCCGGACGACCGGGGCGGAGGAACAGGAAGGTCGATCATGAACATGAACGCAAACTTCGACGACGGCGAAATTCCGGACGTGTCGCTGGAATCGCGCGCATCCGACGAAATCGTCAAGCGCATCAGAAAGCTCCGGTGGATGAGCCTAGAGGACGAGACCGTGCGTCTCGCCCAATTGCTCGCCCAGATGCCGCATTCGCTGACCGTGCTGGGCGCGCCGCTCGACACGGATTGAGAGCCCGGATCAACGCATTGGAGCCACGCCCCGCTTTGTAGAAGGGCGTGGCTCGTGCAGGTCAGATCAGGTCGCGCAGCATCACCGGCACATCTTTGGTGCCGCTGCCGCGCTTGACGGTGAAGGTGACGACCGTTCCGGCCGGCTCGTCGCGCAGCGATTTGCGCACATCGTAAAGCGGAAGGCCGGTTGCGGGCTTGCCATCGATCGCGACGATCAGATCGTCGGCCTTGAGCCCCGCCGCGTCCGCCGGCGCGCCTTTGGTGACGTCCACGATCTTGAAACCGGATGCGTCGCGATTGATCCACAATCCGGCACGATCGAACGTGTCGAGATCGGCGACCTCGGTGGTGACGGGCTTCAGGTACATCTTCGAATGTTCGTAATCGAGCGTGACGATGTAGCGCTTCAGGATACCCGCGCCGATATTGCCGGCGATCGAACTGTCCACGGTTGCCCCGCCCTTGTCGGTGGCCATTTCCACGATGGGATTGGCGACCGTCATGGGTCCGATTTGCAGCGATTTACCCCGCGTTGCGTATGACGTGGTCGCTCCACCGACGCCCCAGCCCGTCACTGCGTCGACGCCTTTGCCGGCGCCCGCACGCAGATTGTTTTTCGCGACGAAGGGCGCGTCCAGTATCAACGACGCGCGCGAGCCTGTATCGATCGTGAAGTTCCCCGGGACGCCATCAAACGTTGCCTGCGCCTCGATGGTGTTGCCGTTGAACGATATCGGAATTGCCGCGCCTGCGTCCGTGGGGTCGAAATCGGCGACCTTCGTCAACGTAATCGTCTGCGCGCCATAGTCGACGCGCGTCACGAAGCGGCGGAACGTTTCGTAGCCGATCATGCCCTGCTCGTCGACGCCTTCGACGTTGGAGATTTCGTTGAGCGGGAGGACGGCGAACACCTGGTCTTTGATGGTGGCGTCGCCGATCCGGACGGAGGATATCTTGGTGAGACCCACATCCATGTGGCCCGATCCGGCGCCGTTGCCTTCCATATCCCCTTCCGACTTGAGACCGAGCTTCTGGGCGGTGGGCGGTGTCACGAGATTCACCCCGCCGGAATCGAAGATGAAGAAGAACGGTCCCTGGCCGTTCACCGACACGTCGGCATAGATGTGGTTGTTGAGAAGCTTGAACGGGAACGTGGTCTCCTTCCCGTTGCCCGCGATGGTGAAGTCGTTCACGGCCGTTTTCGGCGCCGAATAGGCCGACACGTCCTCAGCGGGAAGGAACGCGGCGCTGGTCAGCGTCAATGTCTGATCGTATTTGACGTCGCCATTGTCGGTGACGAATTTGTACGCGAGTTTCATGCCGTCGACCGGGCGATAGTCCGAGAATGTCGTCGTGATGGTCTGGGGACCGGAGGCTTCGACGATTCGCGTCACCAGATGGGTCCTGGCGTCGAACCACGCGTCGAACGGCTTGCCGTCCCTGGGCGTGACGGTGAGAACGTCGTAGGTCGCGCCCGCATCGGTCTTCTCGCCGTCATCGGCGATCGCAGCACCGCCGCGATCCGCCCGCCACCACAAATTGGCGCGGCGATAGCCTTCATTGACCGCAAGCTGCCGCTGGTCGCCGCCTTCCTGCAGTGTAATCGTGCCGGAGGGGTCCTTGCCCCAGGAGTGAGTCCCGTCGAAGCCGTTCGCGCCGCCGGCGGGGCCGACGGTGAAATTGTCCGTCCACCAGCCATTCTGGGTGTCCGACAGTGACTCAACCTTGCCCGTCATGCCTTGTCCGGCATAGGCGTAATCGGTCTTGAGGACGGGCTCGCCTGCCGGCTTAGTGCCGATTGCGGCTTCGTTGGCTTTCAGGACGTCGGACGCCGACGGTGCGGCGTGGGCGGGCAGACTGGCCGCGACAGCGGTCAGCGCAAAAGCTGCAAGGGTCTTGCGCATGGTTCCTCCAGAGGTGGTAGGCGTGAACTGGTACCCGTTCTCTAGCGGATCAATATGCGCCTGAAGCATAGGTTCCATGTTTTTGGTCTCACGGCGGCGCTGGCGCTGGCGCCACCTGTTCATGCCGCGCCGCGGCGCGTGGTCTCGACGTTTCTCTGCACCGACGAATATGTGTTCCGGCTGTTGCCGCGCGAACGCATCGCCGCGCTGTCCTTTCTTGCCGCCGACACCCATCCCATCGTCTCGACCATCGCCGGCGAAGTTCACGGCATCGATTTGATCCGCGGCTCGACGGAAGACGTGCTGTCGCACGCGCCCGATCTCGTCGTGATGTATCAAGGCACATTGCCGAAGCTGCGCGCCCATCTCGTCGAGGCGGGCGTGCCGTTCCTCGAAGTGCCCTGGGCCAATTCGCTGGCGCAGATCCGCGACGTGACGCACATGCTGGGCGCCAGGCTCGGTGCGCCCGATCGCGCGGCGGCCATGCTTGTGGAGATGGACCGGAATCTTGCCGCCGCGCGCGCGGCCGCACGCGCGCCTGCCGTTCGTACATTGATCTACGAACCGAACGGCTATGCGACGGCGGGAACGGTCACCGACGAGATCATGCAGGACGCAGGCCTTTCGAATGCCGCGCAGGGATACACGACCACTCGCTCGGGCACGATTCCCATCGAGGCGGTGGTCGCGGCCGCGCCCGAGCTTCTGATCCTCAATGGCGATCGCGAAGCGAGCATTGCGCGGGCCGATCTGGTTTTGCGGCATCCCGCGCTCGCCGCCTTGGGCACGAACACATTCGTCGCGCGCATCGCGCTCACGCCGCTCCTGTGCCCCGGGCCATGGTCGGCGCAAAGCGCGCCTGTGCTGGCGAAGCTGGGCCGCCAGGCGCGTGCGCTTGCGCGCGGGGGAACGCGGCCTTAAAGGGCGGCGGCGGGCATCATGGACAACACGATGGACAGGCGGGGCAGCGGTGCGGGGCAGGGTGCGTCTTCGCGCGATCCCGGCGTATCCGTTGCGCCACGCGACGCAAATGCCGCGCGCATGAGTTGGGCGCTCGCGCTTGCTGCCTTCGGCTTCGCGATAGCATCGTTCCTGATCGGACCCGCGCATTTGCCGGCACGCGAGCTGTTTGCGGGATTGTTCTCGTCGCACGGCGCCGCCGGCATCATTGCCCGCGAGATCCGGTTGCCGCGCGCGCTGCTCGCATTGGTCGTGGGCGCGGCGTTGGGCGCGAGCGGCGCTGCGCTGCAGGGATTGTTCCGCAATCCTCTCGCGGAGCCCGGGGTGACGGGCGTCACGTCTTCGGCCGGGTTCGGCGCGATCGTCGCGCTCTATTTCGGATTGACCAATTTGAGCCCCGCGTTGCTGCCGGCTTTCGCCGTGACAGGCGCGCTCACCTCCGCATTCGTTCTCTATCTCTTGTCGCGGGCCGGTGCCGGCGTGATGGCGCTGGTGCTGGCCGGCGTGGCGATCGCCAGCCTCGCAACTGCGCTCACCGCGCTGGCGCTGTCGCTCGCGCCCAATCCCTATGCGATGAGCGAAATGGTCCATTGGATGATGGGCTCGCTCAAGGATGTCACATTGAGCGATCTGGCATTCGCGGCACCTCTCGTCGCAGTGGGCCTCGCCGTTCTCCTAACGGCACGGCGCGGTCTCGATGCGTTGATACTGGGCGAGGAGGCCGCGCAAAGCCTCGGCGTCGATCTGCATTCCGTCCGGCGGCGCGTAGTGATCGGCGTGGCGCTGGCCACGGGCGCGGCGACCGCCGCGGCCGGCGCGGTCAGTTTTGTCGGCCTCGTCGTGCCGCATCTGTTGCGCCGCTTTTACGGCTATGAGCCGGCGCGGCTGATCTGGCCTTCCGCCTTGGGCGGCGCGGCGCTGGTGACGGCAGCCGACATCGTCGTGCGCCTGGTGTCGCCGGACGAGAAGCTTCTTCTGGGCGTCGTCACGGCATTGTTGGGCGCGCCGTTTTTCATCTGGCTCATCCTGCGCCTAAGGACCGAACGATGAGCGGTCCGCTCGCATTCGAGGATGTCTCCGCGGGCTATGACGGCCGCGTCGCCTTGCGCGATGTCAGCGTGTCGTTCGCGCCGGGCATCGTGACCGGATTGGTGGGACCGAACGGCGCGGGCAAGACGAGCCTGCTGCGCGTCGCCGTCGGGCTTCTGCCCGTTACGAACGGGCGGGTTCGCGTCGAGGATCGCCTGCTCGCCGAATGGCCGCGCGACGCGCTGGCCCGCGCCATCGCCTATCTGCCGCAAGGCGCCGAAGCGCATTGGCCGGTGGAAGCGCGCACGTTGGTGGCGCTGGGCCGCATGCCGCATCGAACGCCGATGTCCCCGGTCTCGCCGGCCGATCTTGCCGCCGTCGGCGAAGCGTTGGCCCGTTGCGACGCCACGCAATTCGCGGCGCGCCGCATGGATGCATTGTCGACCGGCGAACGCGCACGCGTGCTGCTGGCCCGCGCGCTGGCGACGGGCGCGTCCATCCTGCTGGTTGACGAACCTGCGGCCCATCTCGATCCGACCCACCAGTTGCGGTTGATGGAACTGCTGCGCGAAGAAGCCGCGCGCGGCGTGGCCGTCGTCGTCACGCTGCACGATCTGGCGCTCGCGTCGCGCTTCTGCGATGAGCTTGTGGTGCTCAAGGAAGGATCGGTCGTCTCGCGCGGCGCCGCCGCAGCAGCGCTCTCGGACACCATTCTCGCCGACGCATTCGGCGTCAGCGCGCTCAAGATCGCTGCGCTCGGCCAGGAGCGCCTGCCGATCATTCCCTGGCAGCGCCTTTGACGAATTGAGCTATGACGGATTGAGCTATCTACTTTCATTGTCATGGCCCGCAAAAGCGGGCCACCCAGGTGACACATGTCCAGATTCCAAAGAAAAGCGCAGATTTGAGTGTCACGGGCAACGACGAGTAAGCTTCACCTGGGCGGCCCGCTTTTGCGGGCCGTGACAACACGTATTTGGTTTCTCACTGAACAACGAGTGCGGCCATGTCGAAGAAACACCACCACAAGGACGACGACGGGCGCGACGGCGACGACCACTACCGGCGCGCGCTTTACGATCTGCAGGTCGAGTTGGTGAAGCTCCAGCACACGCTCATCAAGAACGGCGCGCGCGTGCTGGTCATTCTCGAAGGCCGCGACGGCGCCGGCAAGGACGGCACGATCAAGCGCTTGACCGAGCACATGAGCCCCCGCGAGACGCGCGTTCACGCGCCGGGGACGCCGTCCAGCCGCGAAGAAACGGAGTGGTATTTCCAGCGTTTCGTGCCGTATCTGCCCGCGGCAGGAGAGTTCGTCGTCTTCAACCGCTCCTGGTACAACCGCTCCGGCGTCGAGCGCGTGATGGGCTTCTGCAAGCCGCGCGACGTGGAGATTTTCTTCCAGTCCGTCGTGCCGTTCGAAGCGCTCCTGGCGCGCGACGGGCTTGAGATCCGCAAATATTATCTCGACATCTCCAAACACGAGCAGAAAGAGCGTCTCAAGGCGCGCCGGGACGATCCGCTCACGCAATGGAAGATTTCGCCCATCGACGAAGCCGCCACGAAGCACTGGGACGATTATAGCAAAGCGCGCGACGAAACCTTTCGCCGCACCAATCATGCCTTCGCGCCCTGGCACGTGGTGCGCGCCGACGTGAAGAAGACGACCCGCCTCGAACTGATCCGCGATCTGCTCGCGAGCTTTTCCTACAAGGGCAAGAGCAAATCGCTGACGAAGGCCGACCGTTCGATCGTGTTCCCGTGGTCGGAAGACGCGGACAAGCGCGGGCTGATCGCGCCCTGAATCGCGGGCCGCGCGTCAGTGAAGCCTGAGCTGGGCCGGTTGCAGCGGCGCCAGCGGGCGGGCCGTCGATTTCTCGATGAAATCGGCCACGAAGGGGCTGGCGGGCGCGCCGCGAATATTCCGGGGCGTGCCGATCTGCTCGATCCGGCCCGCGTTCATTACCGCGACGAAATCGGCAAGCTCCAGCGCTTCGTCCTGGTCGTGGGTAACGAAGATCGTGGTGATGCCGGTCTTGTCGTGCAAAGCGCGCAGCCAGACGCGAAGCTCCTTGCGCACTTTCGCATCGAGCGCGCCGAACGGTTCGTCCAGCAGCAGCATGCGCGGCTCGATCGCGAGCGCGCGGGCGAGCGCCACGCGCTGGCGCTGTCCGCCGGACAATTCGTTCGGGTAACGCCGGCCCAGATCCTCGAGCTGCACCAGATGCAGGAGCTCCTTCACGCGCCGCGCGATTTCCGCCCGCGGCGGGCGCGAGCGGCGCGGGCGCACTTCAAGCCCGAACGCGATGTTCTTCACCACCGTCATGTGCCGAAACAGCGCATATTGCTGGAAGACGAAGCCGGCGCGGCGTTCGCGCGCGGGCACCGACAGCCAGTCCATGCCGTCGAACGTCACCTGGCCCACATCGGCGAATTCGAGCCCGCCCAGAATTCGGAGCAGCGTCGTCTTGCCGGAGCCGGACGGACCCAGGAGCGCCACGAACGCGCCCTCAGGCGCGGTAAAGCTCACGCCCTTGAGCGCGGGAAACCGGCTGAAGCGTTTGGCGACCGACTCGACGACAAGCGACATGGGATGCTCCATCAATGGCGATGAACGGCGGCGATCTCGTCCGCGTAGCGCCATTCGAGAAGGGATTTGACGACGAGCGTGACGAGCGCCAGCAGCGCCAGCAGCGACGCGACCGCGAACGCGCCGACATATTGGTAGTCGTTGTAAAGCACCTCGACTTGCAGCGGCATGGTGTTGGTCAGGCCGCGGATATGTCCGCTGACCACCGACACCGCGCCGAATTCGCCCATCGCGCGCGCGTTGCAGAGAAGCACGCCGTAGAGGAGGCCCCATTTGATGTTGGGCAAGGTCACGCGGAAGAAGGTGCGCCAGCCCGACGCGCCCAGCGAGACGGCGGCTTCCTCTTCGTCGCGGCCCTGATCGGTCATCAGCGGGATCAGTTCGCGCGCCACGAACGGAAAGGTGACGAAGATGGTGGCAAGCACGATGCCCGGAAGCGCGAACACGATCTTCGCGTTCCAATCGCGCAAGGCGGTGCCGAACCAGCCTTGCAGGCCGAACATCAGCACATAGACGAGGCCGGCAATCACCGGCGAGACGGAAAACGGAATGTCGATCAGGGTGACGAGGAAACTCTTGCCGGGAAAGTCGAATTTCGCGATCGCCCAGGATGCGGCGATTCCGAACGCGACGTTCAGCGGCACCGCGATGGCCGCGACGATGAGGGTAAGCCGGATCGCGGCCAGCGCATCGGGATCGCCCAACGCGGCAAAGGCCGCATGCCAGCCCTGTCCCAGCGCCTCGGCAAACACCGTCAGCAGCGGAAGTAGTAGAAACAGCACGACGAACGCGACCCCGGTCGCGATCAGAAGCGCGCGCATGACGAAGCTGTCGTCGGTGGGGCCGCGTTGGCGGCGCAGGCGAACGGGTCCGCTCATCGCCGCGTGAAGCTTTGCAGGAGGTTGAGCGCGAGCAGGACCAGGAACGAAATGCCCAGCATCACCAGGCCGATCGAGGCGGCGCCGGCATAGTCGAATTCCTCCAGCTTGATCACGATCAGGAGGGGCGCGATCTCCGACCGCATCGGCAGATTGCCGGCGATGAAGATCACGGAACCGTACTCACCCACGGCGCGCGCGAAGGAGAGGGCGGCGCCCGTGATCAACGCCGGCGCGAGAACGGGCAGCACCACGCGGCGAAAGGCCTGCAGGCGCGAGGCGCCCAACGTGGCTGCCGCTTCTTCGCCGTCCATGCCCATGTCGGCAAGCACGGGCTGCAAGGTACGCACGATGAAGGGAAGCCCGATGAAGGTGAGCGCGACGACGACGCCCAATGGCGTGTAGGCGACCTTGATGCCCAGCGCGGCCAGCGGCGCGCCCAGCCAGCCGGACGGCGCGTAGAGCGTGGACAGCGCAATGCCCGCGACGGCAGTGGGAAGCGCAAACGGCAGATCGACCAGCGCATCGGCCAGCCGCTTGAACGGAAAGCGATAGCGCACCAGCGCCCACGCCACGATCAGCCCGAACACGGCGTTGATGAGGGTGGCGATCGCCGCAGCGCCGAACGACAGCTTGAGCGCGGCCAGCACGCGCGGCGCCGTCACTTCGGCGACAAACCCGTCCCAGCCCAGCGACCACGGCCCGATCGCCAGCGCCGCCAGCGGCACCAGCACGATCGCCGAGAGATAGAACATCGTGAAACCGAGCGACAGGCCGAAGCCGGGCAGCGCGCTGCGGCTGCGCCATCTCGCGCCCGTTACTGCGAGCGCGCTCATTTTCCGCTGGGTTTGTAGATCTGGTCGAACACGCCGCCATCGGCGAAATGCGTCGCCTGGGCCTTCGTCCAGCCGCCGAACACGTCCGTGATGGTGTAGAGCGGCAGCTTGGGGAAATCGGCCGCGTGTTCCGCGGCCACCTGCGGATCGCGCGGGCGGTAGAAATTCTTCGCTTCGATTTCCTGCGCTTCCTTCGTGTAGAGGAATTTCATATAGGCCTCGGCCACTTTGCGGGTGCCGTGGCGGTCGACATTGGCGTCGAGCACGGCGACAGGCGGCTCCGCCAGAATGGAGACCGAGGGATAGACGATATCGAATTTGCCGGGGCCCGCTTCCTGGATCGCGAGATGCGCTTCGTTCTCCCATGAGAGCAGAACGTCGCCGAGCCCGCGCTGCACGAAGGTGGTGGTGGCGCCGCGGGCGCCCGAATCGAGCACGGGCACGTGGCTGTAGAGATCGGCGACGAATGCCTTCGCCTTGTCGGGGCTGCCGCCCTGTTTCCGCTCCGCATAGGCCCACGCCGCGAGATAGGCCCAGCGCGCGCCGCCGGACGTCTTGGGATTGGGCGTCACGACCTGCACGCCGGGTTTCACGAGATCGGCCCAGTCGCGAATGCCGTGCGGATTGCCCGCGCGCACGAGAAACACGATGGTCGAAGTATAGGGCGTGCTGTTTTCGGGAAGGCGCTTCTGCCAGTCCGCGGGCAGGAGATTGGCGTGGCTCGCAATCGAGTCGATGTCGTAGGCGAGCCCCAGGGTCACGACGTCGGCGTCGAGCCCGTCGATCACCGCGCGGGCCTGCTGGCCCGAGCCGCCATGGGACTGGTTGATGGTGAGATTGTCACCCGTCTTCGCCTTCCATTCTGGGATGAAGGCGGCGTTGATGGCCTTGTAGAGTTCGCGCGTGGGATCGTAGCTGACATTGAGCAGCGTCACATCGGCGGCTTGCGCCGCGCCGGCAATCAGGGCGGCCGCGAATGCCAGCGACAGGCCAATGCGCGTCATCATCCCAAAATCTCCTTGGTTCTCAATTTCCAGGGAGACGGTCCAACGCCGCGTCGCCTCCTTAATCGTGATAATGTCGATAATATCGACTGAGTCAATATAGATTAAAATGCATGACAGGGGGCGGCAGGCGGCAGGAAAAATTCGGAGCCTTGGCAAACGGCGCGGATCAGGCGTTCCGGCGGGCGCGGCGGGTCGACGTCAGCGCCGATGCCAAGGTCCGCGCTTCCAGCACATGGGCCGTCGCGTCGCGCGCGGCGAGCAGCACCTTGCGGATGGCACAGGTCTCTTCGTCGTCGCAATCGTCGCACTTGTGATACGCCGTAGCGCTGACGCAGGGGCTGAGCGCGAGCGGGCCGTCGGTTTCGCGGATCACTTCCGCGAAGCTGATGTCGGATGGGGAGCGGCCCAGCATATAGCCGCCCTGCCGCCCGCGATGGCTCCGCACGATGCCGCGCTTCTTGAGTCCGAGCAGGATCTGCTCCAAGAATTTTCGCGGCACGCGCGCCTCTTCCGCGATGTCCGCGATCATCAAGGGCTCGTCGGTGCCGTGCTCGGCGAGGACCAGGAGCGCATGCAACGCGTAGCGGGCCTTTTGGGACAGCATGTCGGTCATTTCCACAAACTCGATGTGTTATATCGGCTTTCGGGGCAGAATCGTCAAGACGCGGGCGACGTGCGCATCTTGCGCGCAAGGGGCTTGTAAAATGCGGGCGGGACGCCCGCGCTCCGACTTTGCTCCGCGTTCTCCGCGCCTCCGCGTGGTCACCAGATTCAATGTTACGAACCTAAGATTCAGGACACTAAAGCGAGCCCGGTTCCGCGAGCATGTCGCTTGTGGCGGACGCGGCCGGCATGGTCAGCGCGTTGCTGCGGCCGGGCGGCGCGACGGGCACGGTCCATAGCTTCGGCTTGAAGGCGGCCGCTTGCGCCACCTGCGCCGCCTTCGCGGGCGCGGGCAGCGTCTTTTCGAGATCTGGCATCAGGTGCATGCGCAGTCTCTGGGCTTTCGGCTCGTCCGGTGAATAATATTGCAGCGCCAGCGTGCCCCAATAATAGGCCTTGGCTGCATCGCGCGGAACGCCGTCGCCGGCGGCATAGGCGTTCGCCAGACCATGCATCGCGTTGGGTTCGCCCGCCGCGGCCGCGCGCTCGTACCAGCCGATGGCGGCCCGCGGGTCCTTCCGGCCTCCAAGCCCCTGCGACAGCATGATGGCGAGGCCGTTCATGGCGTCCGGATCGCCCTGCGCGGCGGCGAGGCGAAACCATTTCTGCGCGGCGCCCAAATCCTTCGGCACGTTCTGGCCGAAAATATAGCGTTCCGCGAGCGCTTCCTGCGCAAGCGCGTAACCTTGCGCGGCCGACAGCGCGTACATCTTCACGGCGGAGGCGTGATCCTGTTTCAATCCGCCGATGCCGCGATCCAGCGCGCCGCCCAGGTCGAATTCGCCCACCTCGTCGCCCTGCGCGGCCGATTTGCCGATCCACATGATTGCGGCCTCGGGGTCGCGGGCCACGGTGCCGCCATTTTCCAGATCGCTTCCCATGAAGGCCTCCGCCCGCGCCAGGCCGCCCTCCGCGGCGCCGCGCAGCAACGCTGCTGCCGCGGCGTAATTTCCCTGCTGCCGCCTGATGACGGCGAGCGCATACATGGCGTCCACGTCGCCTTCGACGGCGGCGAGTTCGAGGAACGTCTGGCCTTGCGCGAAATCCTGGCCGACGCCTTCACCCCGCAGATAGAGCAGGCCCAGTTCTTCGGCGGCATGCGCGTTGCGCTGGTCCGCCGAGCGCTTCAGGAGATCGATGCCGTTCGCAATGTTTTTCGGCTCGCCGATTCCTTCGAGATACATGTTGGCGAGGCCGAACTCTCCCACGGCGTCGCCCTGCGCCGTGGCCGACGAATAAATCTCCGCCGCCTTCGCGGGATTTTTGGGCATGCCGTCGCCCGTTTGATACATGTATCCGATGACGACATTGGCGGTGGCGTATCCGTTTGCGGCCGCGCGCTGAATCCATTGCACGCCCCGGCCGGTATCGCGCGCGACGCCGTCGCCCGAATAGTAGCGCAGGCCCAGCGAAAACATCACGGCGGCATCGCCTTTGCCGGCCGCGTCCTGCCACATCCTGAGCGCCGTCGCGCGATCCTGCCGGACGCCCGAACCCTGCCAAAAAAGATCCGCGAGACTGCCCACCGCCGCCACGTCACCGAGATTGGCCGCTTCGTTCCACAGCTTCGCCGCCTGCACCGGATCTTTCGCCACGCCGCGGCCCGTGGCGTAGAGATTGCCCAGATTGTTGAGCGCGCGCCGCTCGCCGCTATCGGCCGCCTTCTGATACCATTTCGCCGCCTCGGTCGGGTCCGGCGTCACGCCGATGCCGCGATCGTATGAGTAGCCGAGCGCGTTCATGGCGTGGAAATTGCCCTGCGCGGCCGACAGCAGGAAAAGCCGCACCGCTTCGGAATCGTCTTTGCCGACGCCGAGGCCGGATTGGTACATCAGCCCGATCACCAACTGCGCATCGGCGTTTCCGGCGTCGAGCGACGGGCCAAGCAGGCGCATGGCCTCCGCATATTGGCCTTGCTGATAGGCTTGCACGCCCGCGCTCGCCCCGTTCTGTTGAACCGGGACATTCTGCGCCATGAGGTTCTGCGATTCCGAATACGTCGCGGCCTGGACGGCGCTGCCATCCGGCGCGAGCGAGGGCATAGCGCAGGCGATGATGGCGAGGATTCGCGCGGCAGATGTCATACTGCTCAATTGCTGGCGACGTTCGGGGGCGATGATAAAACGCGCGACAACGGCGCGATAGGCCGCCGCGCATCAGCGGAACTCGGGCTTATGGCATGCCCGATTGTGCGGGCTCGGCGCCTTCGGCAGCAGCGGCCGGGAACGCCGTGCCGCTCGCGTGTGGGGGCGGGGCAATCGGCGCCAGCCAGGCATGAGACTTGAAGCCGAACGCTTGCTCGACTTCGGCCGCCTTTTGCGGAGCGGGCACGCTGTTTTCCAGATCGCGCATCAGATGCGTGCGCAATCTCTGGCCCTTTGGCTCCGTCGCCGGATAATATTGCAACGCGAGCAGGGCCCAATAATAGGCCTTGGCCGGATCGCGGGGAACGCCGGTGCCGTTGTAGTTTGCGATTGCCAGGCTGTGCATGGCGTTCGGCTGGCCCAACGCTGCCGCGCGCTCCCACCATTCGATGGCCTGCGCGATGTCTTTCGTGCAGCCGCGTCCTTCCGAATACATGACGCCCAGGCCGTTCATGGAATTGGGCTCGCCCTGGTCTGCGGCGAGATGGAACCATTTGAAGGCGGCGTTGTCGTCCTTCGGCACGCCGTCGCCTTCGATGTAATATTCCGCGAGCGCGTGTTGCGCGAGGGCGAAACCCTGATTGGCCGACAGCTCGTACAATTTCGCGGCGGCCGCGTAGTCCTGCGTAAGTCCGCCCACGCCGCTGCCATAGGCCGCGCCGAGGGCGAGTTGACCCATTGGGTCGCCTTGCGCGGCCGACTTCTTGAACCAGTCTACGGCCTCGCCGGGGTTGCGGGCCGGATTCGCGCCATCTTCCAGCGCGCTTCCCACCATGGCCTGAGCCCGTGCCATGCCGCCTTCCGCGGCCTTGCGCAGCCAGGCTGCCGACGCGGCCGGGTCTCCCTGCTGCTTCTCGATGACGGCGAGATTGTACATGGAGTATACGTCTCCGCCGTCGGCCGCACGCTCGAGCCATCTCTGGGCCTCGGCGGGATCCTGGGGAACGCCGTCGCCCTGGAGATAGATAAATCCGAGAGCCTCGTCGGCCATTGGGTAACCCCGGGCGGCCGAGAGTTTGAACAAATCGATGGAAGTGGCGACATTCTTCTGCACGCCAATTCCTTCCAGATACATCTGGCCGAGGTCGAACTGCGCGAGCGCGCTTCCGCGCTCGGCCGCGACCGCATAGACCTGCGCGGCTTTCGCCGGGTCTTTGGGCACCCCTTCGCCCGCACGATACATGTCGCCGACGCTGACGATGGCCAGCAGATATCCATTTTGGGCGGAGCGCTGAATCCATTGCACGGCCTGGCCGACATCGCGCGCCACGCCATCGCCGTTGTAGTAGAAATATCCCAGCTTATACATCGCGCTGGGGCTGCCCTTCTCCGCCGCTTCGCGCCACAGCTTGATGGCGGCATCCCGGTCCTGTTCGGCGCCCACGCCGCTCCAGTAGCAGGCCGCGAGGTTTTCGAGCGCACCGACATCGCCTTTGTCGATCGCTTTGCGCCAGAGTTCCGCCGCATGCGCTTGGTCCTTCGCAACGCCGTGGCCGTAGAAATATGCAAGGCCAAGATTGTTGAGCGCGCGGGGTTCTCCGCCATCGGCGGCTTTCTGATACCATTTTGCCGCCTCGCTTGGGTCGGCGGCGACGCCGATGCCGCGATAGTAGGAAAATCCGATCACGTTCATCGCGCGCAGATTGCCCTGCGCTGCCGAGAGCCGGAAAAGGCGCATGGCCTCGGACGGATCCTGGGCAACGCCGTGGCCGGACCAGTACATCAGCCCGACCGTCAACTGTGCGTCGGCGTTCCCGTCGCGGAGCGGACCGGCGAGTAACTGGAACGCGTCGGCGTAGCGTCCCTGCGCATAGGCCTGCAATCCTGCGGGGAGATCGGATTGCCCGGCCGCATCGTTCGAGGGCGGATTTGGGGTTTCGGCGGCGGTCGGCGTCGCGTCTTGCGTCGACATCGACCCGCAGGCGCAAAGCGCCACGCAGGACGCGACAGCGAAGATTCGCAAATGGAAAATCATGTTGCCCTCGAAGGCAATCATAGGACGAACCCGCCCGCCGCACGAGCCATCAAGCCCGGACAAATACGCCGACATACCGTGCATGGCCGATGCGAAAACCAATTAGGAATGGGCGAATCGGTTGTGGGCCTGCCTCAAGGAGCCAAACAAACATCCTGGGCGCGATTCGCCTGGACCTGAGCGCTGACAACGAGGCAGAGGGCCTGCTTGGCTTCCGGCCGCTTCGGAAAAGCACTACCGTCCCCGATGGTCATATGGGGAATGCTTGTTTAACTTTCCGCAACGTATCGGGCGTGGGCCTATTTCCATCGCGACCCCCGAAGAATTTGTTCCATGCGCCGTTCACATAGGAGAGCCCATGAAGACCCGGATGATGATGCTTGCGGCGATCGGGACGGCCGCATTGAGCCTGAGCGCGGGCAGCGCGTTCGCAGCCGATGCCGCGGGCTGCAAGGCGCCCGGCTGGGCGGCGCAGCGCCTGCCCGGGTTCAATATCGACTCCTGCAGCGACAGGACTTGGGCGACCGTCGACATCAATCTCGCGCCGGGTCCGAAGACGGTTTTCGGCCACCGCAACATCGTGAGCTTCACGCTCGCCGATCAGACGAAGGTTTCGCCGGCGGCGCGCACCCGCGCCTATTACATCCAGCTTGCGCAGAAACAGGGCGCGAAGCTCGTTTCCGACCCCAAAAATTCCGACTACGCCGCGCTCGAAGCGAAAACGCCCAAGAGCGACACGTGGTACGTCATGGAGCATTCCGGGCCGGACGAGACGACGAACGCTTACACGCTCACCACGCTGCAGGTGCAGCCCATGCCGGTCGAAGGCCAGGGCCAGGCGATGAAAGCGGCGCTCGACCCGCTCGCGCCATGCGGAAATCCGCCCTGGTATGTGAAGGCCCTGTCGCATTTCAAGGTCGACAGCTGCGACAACCGGGTCTGGGATTCCATCGAGATCGACACCGCGAAAAATACCCAGACGGTGGAAGGCCCGCGCACGACCGTCAGCTACACGCTCGATGCGGACGTGAATGGAATCCCCTCGGTCCTGTTCCAGAAGGATTTCATGGCGATCTTCAAGGCGATGGGCGCGACGGTCATATCCGATCCCGCGCGGCCGGATCAGGTGACCGCGACGCAGAAAACCGCTGCCGGCATGTTCTGGTATGACGCCCGGCATTCCGGCCCCGACGACACGACACAGAGCTATTCGCTGACGACCGTGCAGGTCATGCCCGATCCGCAACTCGTCCAACTGCAGCCGATGAAGGCGGCGCTCGACACGCAGGCGACGCCCTGCACGGATCCGCCCTGGGTGGTGAAGCAATTCCCGCAATACAAGGTCGGGTCTTGCGACAATCTGGGGCGGGATTCCGTAACCGTCACCGTCAATGGACAATCCAAGACGCTCGAAGGACCGCGCACGGCCGTCACCTATAATCTGACCGACGACAAAAAGATCGAAACGGCGCTCGGCGTGCAGCGCAATTACCTTCAGGCGTTCAAGACGATGGGCGCGACGGTCGTCTCCGATCCCGCCAACACCAGTGAGGCGGTGGCGGTGCAGAAATCGCCGCTGGGCGAATTCTGGTACATCTACGATCACGGCAGCGGCAACTCGTCCTCGACCGGCAGCTACACGCTGAGGACCATTCAGATCACGGCTTTCGACCAGGAAGTGACGGTGCAGCCGATGACGGCCGCGCTGCCCATACCCACGAAATGCGCCAATCCGCCCTGGCTCGTGAAACAGTTCGTGCAATACAAGGTGGACTCCTGCGACGCGCGGCAATGGGATGTCGTGCCCGTCGATCTTCCCGGCGGCCACCAGGACCTCGAGGGCGTGCGCACGTCCGTCACCTTCTCGCTGACCGATCCCAAGAAAGACCAGACCGCAGCGACTGTGCAGAAGAATTACGTAGAAGCGTTCAAGGCGACCGGAATTGCGCTCCAATCGGATCCCGCGGACGTCGACCGCGCCGTCTTCTCCGAAAAGGCGCCGGCCGGCGGGTTCTGGATCAAATACGAACACGGCAGCGGCAACAGCGAATCCACCGGCAGCTACACGCTGACGACCGTCCAGATCACGCCGTTCCCGCAGGTGGTTCAGGCGCAGGCGATGCCGAACGGGCTCGAGCCGCAGCCCAAGCCGCCCTGCAGGAACCCGACCTGGCTGGTGAAGCAATTCTCCTATTTCGCGCTTTCGCAATGCAGCTATCGCGATTTCGATTCGATCGAAATCGACCTGCCCTCGGGAAAGAAGACCCTGGCGGGGCGCATTCTGGTGACGGACTACACATTGTCGGACCAGAACCAGGGCGCGACGATGGAATATGTCTATCGCAACTATCTGAACGCGCTCGAGGGGATCGGCGCGACGCTCGTTTCCGATCCGAGCGACAAGGCACGCGCGGTGTTCACCCAAAAAACGCCGCAGGGCGAATTCTGGTACATCTATTCCCATACGAGCGGCAACGACGAAGCGACGGGAAGCTATGAACTGACGACGGTGCAGGTGGGAGGGCCGCCGCCCAAAACCTGTACGCTCGAAATCTACGGCGTCAATTTCGATTTCAACAAGGCGACGCTCAGGCCGGAATCCGACACCGTGTTGCAGCAGGTTCTGGCGCTGTTCAATGCCGATCCGGCCTATGCGGCGGAGGTGGGCGGCCACACGGACAATATCGGGACCGAGAGCTACAACATGAAGCTGTCGGGCGCGCGCGCAGAATCCGTGAAGACATGGCTCGTGGCCCATGGCGTGGCTGCCACGCGGCTCAGCACCCACGGCTACGGGGACACCAAACCACTCGTGCCGAACACGACGGATGCGAACAGGTTCAAGAACCGGCGGGTGGAGCTGAAGCGCAACAATTGCAAATGACGGTGCAAACCGATCGGACGTCCGGCGGCGAGATTTTCCGGGGCGGATTGCCCGGCCGCGTCGTTCAATGGCGGGTTCGGGGTTTCGGCGGCAGTCGGCGTTTAAGTCGCGACTTGCGTCGACATCTATCCGAACGCTGAACGCGCCGCGTAGGACGCGACGGCGAAGATTCGCATGTGGGAAATCATGTTGACCTCGAAGGCGATGATAGGCCGAACCCGCCCGCCGCACGAGCCGTCACGCCCGGACAAATGCGCCGACATGCCGGACATGGCATGCCGAAAACCGCGGAGGGAAGGGCGAATCGGATGCGGGCCTGCCTAGCGGCCTTGGAACGGGAGGGCGTAAGATTGGAGAATGTCTAAAGCGCAAACGCGAGGGGAACGCTTTGCCAGAGCAGAACAACGCTGATAACAAAAATTCCGAAAGCCACACCGCCTCGCCAACTGGGCTGACGCAGGGCGAGGTTAGAGCGGCAGGCGGCGATCATCCACAACCAGCCGAAGCCAAAAGCTCCAATGATGAGCGCCAGCAATCCTACAAGTCGCTTTGGAAAGAAATTCGCGTCCTCGATTTGGTGAATAGCGCCGCTGGGTTGGGAACGCTGATGGTAGCAGTCATCGCTCTTATAATTGCGGCCGACACCCGCGATATCAAAAATGCCGTCAACAATATCTCCAATCTGGCCAGTCAGACTAGGCGAGAGGCCGAAGCGGCTGGCCGCTCCGCTGCTGCCACTGAAGGGCAATTGAACGAATTGCGCGCGGAGCAGCGGCCTTGGGTTTGGGCAAGTACCACTGGCCTCTCTGGCCCGCTGAATTCACGATGCTGCAGGTATCCGCATCAATCTCCGGTTTATTCTTACAAACTCCGGTCACACGCCAGCCAGTAACGTTACGATCAACTTGCGTGCTTATCCGGGACCACCGACCACACTCATTGCTGGTGACGCCGTATTGGAACGCGACGTTTGTGGCGAGCGCGTTGCTGACATGGGAATATCGATTTTCCCCAATTCTCAGTCTCTCGTCATGCAGTACGGACTGACGATAAGTGAGGCCGACCTACAACGGTATCTGTCGAAATACCCCAAGAATTTTCAGGTAATGCTTCCAGTCGTGATCGCCTGCATAATTTATAAGCAGGCCGGAACCGCCATTTGGCATAGCACGCCAACGGAGTTCGATATTATGGCACTGCACCCCGGCCAACTAGGCTCCTTCGTGGTTCCCGTCGCCCCAGAACAATTGGCGAAAACCAAGTTCGTGATGTTCGATACGAACGCCGCTAACGCTGCCCCCGATTAGTGGCACGGCCAAAACCACCGCCAACGCCTTCACGGCGCATCTCCAACGCTGAAACCTCCAGCATCATATGGTGACTGTAGCGCGCAAAAAAATGTGTGCAGGGCGCAGGGAATACCGTGCAATGTGGCGATGCCCGGCAATCGGTCGTAAATCCTTGTTCTAGGCGGCGATATTGGCGGCGCGCGCGGCGCGCAGGCGAGCGATGGAATGCTCCAAATTGGCGAGCCCGGCATCGCTTTCGGACATCGATTTGACCCTCCCAACAGGCTGCGGATGACGGTCCAGCCAATCGAGCTGGGAGACCATCCGACAAAACGCCTCCTCAGATGCCCGCAGACGGCCGATCTCGGGTCGCGCCGCAGCTGGGAACGCGGCCAGCGGACGCGGCTGTGGGGCCATCCTGCGGCGCGTCACAACTCACGGCCCGTGATGATCAGTTCGCGCCTGCGAACCGTCTTCTTCCCACCCCCGACGCCATAGGTCACCGGCACGCTGTGCAGAATGAACTGTCCGAAGATGCGTCGGGTTTCAGGAAGGTCGTTGAGCGACATCACAAAGCGTCCTTTGAGGGTGCTGAGCAGCTCCGCCAGCCGCTCGAAGTCGTCGCGCCCAAACATGCCGGGACCGTAATAGCCCTCGCTGCCGTAATAGGGCGGATCGAGATAGAACAGCGTCCCGCTGCGGTCGTAGCGCCGCAGGAAATCGGCATAGGCGAGCCGTTCGATCGTCACACCGGCGAGCCGCAGATGGTATGCCTCCAGCTGCGGCACGATCCGCGTCACGTCGAACCCGCCGGACGTGGTGATCTCCACCCCGAAATTGCGGCTCGTGGCTTTGGCGCCGAACGTTATCGTCTGGAGATAGAAGAAGCGCGCAGCGCGCTCCAGATCGGTCAGCGTTTCGGGCGCGCATGCGACAAGTCTTTCGAACTCGGCGCGCGTCGTGAGTTGCCAGCGCAGCATTTCGACGAACGCCAGATAGTGACGCTGCAACACGCGGAACAGCGTGGCGACATCCGACGACAGATCGTTGACGATCTCGGCCGACGGCACGCGGGTGCGCCGGAAGAATACGCCCCCCATCCCCACGAACACTTCGGCATAGGTGCGATGTGGGATTGCGTCGATGACCTTGATGATGCGACCCGCGAGAACGCGCTTGCCGCCAACATACGGCGCGATGCCTTTGAGCGGCATGTGCTCCCGAAAATGACTCGACTCCGGCATGGACTCACTATGAATTGCCCGCGCACGTGCGCGTGCGGCGGGATGGCCTCAAGGCGGCCGATTGGTGCCATGCGAGTGTCCTCTCGCGCTCGGAGTGTTTCAGCACTCCGCGCCCCGTCTGTTGGGGCTATCCTTTTTCGTCGATCACGGCGTGCCCGCGGCCGAGCATGCAGTTGCGGACGATCCGCGTGTGATCGTCGGCCGCTTTTTGTCTGGCGCCCGCGCCGGCGTTCACGCCGCCCACGACAGCGCCGCCGATCGCTGTCACCGGATTGGCGACGGCCAGTCCGGGCACGACGCCCACGGCCGTCGAAAGCCCAACACTCCACCAATTGGCTTTCGGCGCGAGTTTGTCGGCTTGCGCGACGCATTGCGACAGGTCGGTTTTCTGGAGCGCGGCATGGGCACCATCTTCGCGATCGGTGTCGTAGCCCGGCACATAAGCCCGCGTGGCGCAGCCGCCGAGCGCGAGTGCGGCGGCAACGACGATTGCGAGCGTTCTGGGAGCGGTCATTTCGGGCGCTTGTTCTTCGCGGCGATCTGCCCGTTCATATCGTCGAGGATATGCCGCGCGGCGAGCCCCGCCTTGCAGTTGACGATGCCGGCGTCGCTGGCATCGCAGCCCGAAGATGCTCTCCCTGCCGTCGTCAGCATGAGATTGAGGAACTGCAGTTCTTGCAGGTCGAAATTGAATGACGCGGTTTTGGCCGATGTCGCGGTTGCCTGCGAAGTGGCTGCCGGCGTTGCGGCAGCTGGCGCCGGCGCAGGCGTGGTTGCCGCAGCCGGCGTGGCATCGTCCGCGAACGCCGGCGACGCCGCAAAAACGGCGAGACAGAAAAGCGCAATCTTCTTCATGGCAGTCTCCAGGCACCGATAGAGAGCCGCGCGCGGCATGGTGCGAATTGCCGCGCGCGCGTGCGTCAGTTGCCGCCGGTCGGATGGACCTTCACCCAATAGTTGATAACGGACACGGTGTCGGCGCTCGAAGTCGTATTGGTGCCCGTGATGTTCACATAGGTGACGCCCGTCGTGTCGATGTTCGCCGACGCGATGGACGAGCCGCTCGAACCGAAGCCGCCGGCGCTCGCGCCGAATGCCTTCTGGGTCCCGGTCGCGTTCGCATTGCACCAGCCCTCGTAAATCTGGAACTCCGTCGTTGTCGTCAGGGCATCGTTGAACATCGCCGTCCCGCCGGTCCCGTTCGTCGCCGAGAAACGTATCTTGAAGGTCTTGGTGTCGGAATTGTTCGTGTAGCCGATCAGCGCCCACACTTCGACGCAGCCGTTCGTGCCCAGCGCGTTGGCCGGGATCGAACACGCGGGGGATGCCGTGTTGAGCTGCGTCTCGCTGGTGTCGCCGGTGTGATCGACTTCCGCGCCGGACTGGCAAACATAATAGTCGCTCGACAGGTTCGACATTGCGCCCAGCGCTGTGGATGCACCCGTGCCGCCATAGCCTTTTGCGACGGGTGTTGCGTCCCATACCCCAGTCCCGATCGTGCCGACCGAAGCGAGCGACGTGAGCGCGGCGACGCTTGTATTCACCAGCGTGCCGGAAGTCGGCAGCGTGACGTTCGTGGTGCCCATCTGCGTGAGCGTCAGGCTATAGGCACCGCTTGTGGCGAGATTGCCGGCCAGCGTGATGGTGCTGGAGCCATTGTTGACTCCGGTCCCGCCATAGGTGCCGCCGACGAGCGAGCCATCCCACGTGCCGGCCGTGATGGTGCCGACGCCCGTGATGCCGGTATATGAGCCGGACAGGCGTCCGGTCGCCAAAGTGCCCGACGAAATGTTGGCCGCGTTGGTCGTATCCGTCCCACACGACGCCGCGACGCTCGCCAGCGCCGCGCAATTGAGAACGTCATAGGACGCATCGCCGCGGAAATACTTGGTCGCATCGTTGGGCCATGCAGGCAGCGCGCCCGAGAGGCTTGCCGTCGCGACATTCACGTCCGCGGTGAGCTGCGTGTTGGTCAGAAAACTGTAAGCGCCGGCGCCCGTGCGATCCATGATGCCGGTGGACGAGAAGCCCGCGATATTGTCGAGCGACGTTCCGCTCGCCGTCGCCGCGCCGGTTCCTCCGCCGCCGACGCCCAACACGCCATAGGCGAGATTGGCGTTGGTGCCCTGCGACAGGAGCGGCAATCCGCCCGTGCTCGACGGCAATAGATCGGCCCACCCCGCCGACTGCCGCGTGAGCAACGCGCCTTGCGGGGTGGGGTTGCCGAATACGTCGTCGAGGCAGCTTTTCAGCGTGGTGTAAGCCGGCGTACCGGATGCGCCGGAACAATTGGCCCAAATGTTCCCATCGCTGGCCGTCGCGAGACCCAGCGCAAGCGTGCCGGACGTGGTGATGGGACTTCCCGAGATCGTCAGCAGCGATGACGGCGCCGACTGCGCGACGCTCGTGACAGAACCCGATCCCGTGCCGACGCCAACACCGCTGATAAAGATCGCCGGCGCATTGATCGTGCCGTTGCCTTTACATCCGCCCGACGGAGAGCCCACGACGATGCAGCCGGGAAAATCGTTCGCGGCCTCGTTGCTTGTGAAGTTTGTTAGCCCCGCGGACGTGTCCCAGCTGAACATGTAGGTCGAGCCGGTGGCCGGACACATCGCGTAGACATTCGATGTTGACCTGTCGACCAGCTCGCAGTTAGTGCCGAAGCCCTGCAGCAAGTTGTAATTGCCGCTATAGGTGGTCGCGATCGTCATCGACTCGCTGGTTTCGTTCAGCGTCGGAAGGTGCGTGGCGTCGACGTTGAAATGCGTGCCGTCCGTGATGGACGCAATCGATGCACCGCTCGGAATGCCCGTCGCAGTCGGAAGATCGCCGACGACAAGATCGGCCGTCGACGTGACTGTGATCGCGGCGTTGCCGCTGACGAAGGTTGCCGTCGTCGAGATGCTGGGCGATATCTTCCCGACAGCGGGTCCAGAAAACCGTTGTAGGAGCCCGTTCCTTCGCCGTCGCCGCTGTCGTAGCCGATGCCCCAATCTTCGGTCGCGCCCCCGTGAAGCCACAGAAGGCATTCCCGGCCGTCGCAGCCGTCGTCGTTGCCCCAAAGCCCGAGCGTGTTTTCCATCGCGTGGAAGCCGAAGCACCACAGTCCTTGCGAAGTCCATGCCTGCTGACACGCTTTGGTGCCCATCCCGACGCTGTCGGTGATCTCGATCGGGTTCGACGGCAGGCCGCCGCCTGCCTGGAAACCAGAGAACGAATTGTCCTGCGCGCCGTAGCGGAAGGTGATCGTGTCGCCGGCCGTGATCGCGCCGGTCGCGGTGCCGTAGTTCGAATAGGTGACGAGATCGTGTCCGCCGGAAGTGGTGTACGACACGACATATCCGTTCTTCGAAAGCGCGCCGCGATTGGTGTTGTCGATCGCGTACCAGCCGATGCCCTGGCCGATGCTGGTGAGCGATTGCGGCCCTCCGGCCGTTACGCTCCCGGCGCCAAACGAAATGACGAAGACGCCGGCACCCCCTGTGACCGTGGTGTCGGCCGTTCCGACGACCGGCGCGACGCCCATGTGCAATCCTGCTCCGCCGCCGCACAGCGTGTTGCCGAACGAGCTGCCCTCGATCGCGCCAGCGGTGAAACCGCCGCAGGCCGTATTGTTCTGCCCGTAAAGCATGTCGGTGGGACTGCTGCGCAGCGCGCTGTAGCCGCCGGCGTAATTGCGCCCCAGCACGATCGGGATATCGGTGACCGTGACGCTCGTTTCGTTGAGCGTCGGCAGATGCGCGGTATCGACCGTGATGTGTGTGCCGTCGACGACGGATGCGATCATCGCGCCAGGAGGAAGTCCCGCGCTCGCCGTCACGCTGTCGCCGGCGACCATATCGAGCGACGCCGCCACGGTGATCGTCGCGTTGCCCGCGCTGAAGCTGCCGGTGGTTGCGATCGAAGGGGGCTGTCCGCTGACATATTGGCCGGCGTCGATCCCGCTCATCCAGTCCTGCGCCGGATTGGCCGCGCTGAGCGCCACATTCTGGCCCGCGCCCGCGCCTTCCGCGAACGATGTCTTGTCGAGCGACGTGACGTTGCAGACGACCGTCGCGGACGTGCTCGCCGCGATCGTTATCACCGCGGACGTGGAATTTGTCACGCTGGCGATCGCGTCGCCGGCGGGAAGGTTGGGACAGGTGATGACATCGCCCGCGGCCCAGCCGGTCGTCGACGAAATGCCGTCGATCGTCAGATTGGAATGCGTCGTGACCGTCGTGTTCTGGTCGAAGCCGGAGCCGGGATAGAACGGCAGCAACGAGAGATTGAGGGTCTGTGCGTTTGCGGCGCAGACGGCAGCGAGCGCGGCCACGGCAACGAAAGCAATCGAAACCTTGCGCATGCGAAATCCTCATAGAGATGACGGCAGCCACGCCGCGTCCGTTGCAGAGTAGCGATAGCGAAGCTCTTGCCCCGCTTGCAGCGCGCCAGGCGCACACATGACAGTCCCGACGAAGATCAGCTGAGCGATGTTCTGGTTGCAGCTGAAGCCGGCGCGATTGCCATCCGCAGGTGCCACGGGAAACGTGAGCGTGTAGACGGGGATTGGCGCCGCTGCGACCTGGAAGCCGTTCGGTGTGGCCGCGCTCAAGACCATCGCGATCTCGCCCGCACGCTGCGTAAGCGATTGTATTGTTCCGTCGCCGGAGCTGAGAAGCTGCGCCATGACGTTGGCGATCGATGGAACGATCACGCCGTTGCCGACATTCACCGTAACCGTATCGTCGCCACGGATGATCTGCGCGAGCAGAGCCGCGTCTGTCACGAGTTCCTGGACGGCTTGCAGTGGTGTCATCGTCATGTCGAATAGGTCCAGTCGGGACTTTCGCCGCTTGCGTTCACGGCCTTGACGCCGATTTGCACCGCGGTGAAAGGTCCTCCCTCGGATGCCTCCATCGCAGCCGTATAGGTGTAGGACGGCGCGGTGTTGCTGTCGGTGCGGACTTGCGTCCACGCGAACAATCCTCCCGCGAGCGCGATCCCCTTCGCGTTGACGATGATGTCGTAGCTCGTGGCGTTCGTGACGGCAGCCCATTGCCACGTGCCGCCCTGGCCGCTCACCCATGGGGTCGTGTCGCTGATGGGACCGACATCCGCGACCGGCGAAACGGGCACGCCGGTGGCGACGTATGTCGCTTCGAACCACGCGCCGGAACCGCTGACGCTGATGGGACGCACCTGGATGGTGAGCGTGCCGACCGAGTCCGGAAATTTGAACGTGCGCGGCTGATCGGTGATGACGGGACCAAAGGTGCCGGCGTCCCAATAATATTCGTAATCGAAACTCTGCGCGTTCGGACGCGCCGGAGACCGTGACGACGATGTAGAGTTCGTCCGTCGAATTCTGCACCACGTCCGCTTCGATGATGGTGAGCGCCGTGATGGTGAGATCGAGCCCCGTGCCGCCCCCGGACGTGTCGACGGGGGGAATGCCGGTATCGGCCGCATAGACGCGGGGATCGTCGATCACCGCATTGACGGTCGCCGTGAGGGCTTGGCCCGGTTGCATCGACACGACGATTGCATTCTGCGGCGTCTGTGTGCCGACGCCCAGCACGCATCGCGGCCGTTCCAGCTGGAGCCCGCAGCCGCTCCACACCGGCCAGTCGCGCGGTTGCGTCCCCGCATACTTGCCGCCGATCACGGCCGTCGATGTGAGCTGTACGATCGCGTGCGCCGTATCGCTGCCGTCGTCGAGCAGGCTAAAGGTGGCCGGCCCGTAAATCTGGCCGTCGGGCGATGCGAGCGTGATCAGGTTGTCGCCCACTTCGCCTTCCGGTGGCGACCACGGCTCGGACAGCGTGACGATGTCGCCGGCGCCGTTTTCTTCCAGCGCGATCGCGTCCGCCGCGATGCCCCAGCTCGCGACCCAATGGCCGATCTGGATCAGATCGCCCAGGAAACACACGAGGCCCTCCAGCTCCGTGGTGAAGGACGGGAACACGCGCCGGTAGAAGTTCGACGCGACCGTGTAGATGCCTTCGCGCCAGGCGTGGTCGTAATCGACGATGCCGAGGAACTGGAGCTGGGGCGCGGTGTCGAGCGTCGCCGTCGATCCCGGCAGCGCGCACAGCACCTGGTTCTGCGTCCAGGTGCGGCTGTCGATATACTGCACCGTGATCGCATCGGTGACGGTATTCGGGCTGAACATCATGTAGTCGATGGCAAAACTGTTACTGATCATGTTGCGCGGACTGAAGCCCGCGCGGGGAACGGTCTTGGCTTCGTCGCGCACGAAGGTGATCATCGAGCCCGGCTGCAGAGGCCGCGTTCCGCCCACCAGGAGAACGCTCTGAAGGGACTGCCAGAGGCTTTGTTGCGTGTCGAAAACGCCGTCGAAATAATCGCCGCGGTTCACCCACGTCGAGTCCAGCGCATCGAGACCTTCGAGGTCGATACGATCGTCGGTCAAGCCGCCGATCGTCTTCAAGAGGTAGCACGCCGCGGGACCGGGCAGCCGCGTCGGCTGCGGGTCCTGCCACGCGCCGTTGGTCCAGATGGGCAAGATGCGCGTGGCGACGACGTTGAACTTCTGCGCCGAATTGCCGTTGAGGTCGATCGTAGCCGTGGCGCGGATCGCGATCAGCGTGATGTTTGGATAGACGCCCGATGTCGGCACGAAGGATCGTAGCGCGACCCAGTAGAGCCCATCGACATTGTGGGGACCGCCGGACGCGGTGGTCTTCTCGCCTTGCACCCAATAGCGGCCCAGCGGCACGGAGACCCGGTAGCTGAGATAGATCGGGTCGGTATCCTGCATCCAGAGCGTTTCGCTGACGATATCGAACCACGCACCGAGCGGCGCGCCGTTGTCGTCGATCAGTTGCGCCTGGAAAACGAAAGAGCACACCTGGTTTTGGAGCTTCCCGTTCTGATTGATCTCGTAGAGACCGCCCGGAAACGAGATGTCGATGGCGATCGCGTTCACCTCCGTGCCGGGCGGCGACGCGACGAATGGTCCGCTCCAGCCCCAGACGTAAGGCGGGTTGGGCGGCTGTGCCACATAATCGGTGCCATACAGCAGAATGTTCGCCACGTCCTCCGACGTGATCACGTCGTCGGGAAAGAGCGTGACCGGCTGGCCCGGCGGAATGATCTCGATCTCGATCTCGGGATAGGTGCCGGTGTAATTTCCGTCTTCCCAGATCACGTTCTCGTCGACGAGGATTTGCTCGATCTCGTAATAGCCGGTGCCCACGACGAAGAGTTCGAACAGCTCCTGCGTGTTGGCGTTGAAATCGAAATAGGGCTGGCTGGCGAGATCGCAGAAGATGTCGCAGCGGCCGAACAGTTCCGGGATCGCCTGCATCAGGCGCCCCTGGTTGGATTGCGCGGACAGCGAATAGGTGGGCGACGGCGTGACGCCGCTGAAGGGCTTCGGCGCCGGCAGGAGCGCCTGGATCAATATCTGGCCGGCGACGGTGATCGCGAGCGTGCCGGCCGCGGCGGCCGCCGACGCGCTGCCGAAGATGCTGGTAATGCCGAGCGCGCCCGCGAGCGGTCCGCCGAAAGTGAAGGCCGCGACCATCAGCGCGATGGTGGCCACGACACGCGCGATCTGGCTCGCGGCACCGGGACCCCCCATGGGCAGCGTGACCAGCGTGGCGATCTCGCCGTCGCGCAGCGGCGCAAGGTCCCAATCGCGGCGCTTCACCAGCTTGCCGTCGCGCACCAGAACCGTCGACGGCGAAAGCCCCCAGCCTTCGCGATCGAGGATATCCGAAACGGTGAGCCCCGTTGCATTCTCCGCGGCGCGGCATGCGAGCTGCGGCGCCAGCGGATTGCGCACATGCGTCAAGGTCCCGCTCACGCGACACCCGTGAAATGGTGAAAGCGCAAACGTCCCCAGCCGGACGCCTTCAGCGCGGCGAAGCCCTCGTAGACGACGCCGATCGGCCGCGCGCAATGAAGAACGCCGCCGCGATTGATGGGCAGCACGACGCCGATATGCGCCGGGAATTGATGATGGGCGAGCGTGACGAGATCGCCATGCGTCGGCAATCCGGTTTCGCGCCACGAAGTTCTGAGCGTGCTGTGTGCGATCTCTTCGATGACTGCGCGCAGGTCCAGCGGGTCGGCCATGACGAGCGGCAGCTCGCGTCCCATCACGTCGCGCTGGAACGCGCGCGCCAGTCCCCAGCAATCGTAAGCGTCGGGACCGGCCGCGCCGGCGCGCCACGGCTTGCCGATCTGCGCCTTCACGAAGGCGGTCGAGCGCGCGCAGGCTTCGCCGTCAACGCGCAAGGCCGGGGAAGTCCCATGTGTTGTAGATCGTCGCCGGGAACGGCTTGTTGAGGAAATCCTCGAAGCCGGCCGTGCAAGTGACGCGCAGGAGACCTGCCGACACCTTCTGCGCCGTCAGACCGGAAAGAATGAACTGCGGCTGCGAGAGATCGTCGGTGAGGAATTGCCGGTAGGTGATCTCGATCGGCGCGGGAAACGCGACGGCTTTGAACAGCCACGGCGTGAGGACGCCGCTCACATTCTCGACCTGGATATCGCAGGTCGGCAGCCCCTGATCGGTCGACTCCGGCAAGATAAACTGGAATTGCCCGCGGCAGAACGTGACCTGTTCGCCCGCGTTCATCGGCGCATCGTCTTCCAGTGTGGCGACAAGATCGCCGCTGGGATCGTTGACGAAGCGCACGGCAACTGGGTTATCGTTGTCGTCGACGAACGCCGGATGCCTGATCTCAATCGTGTCGGGCGCCAGCACGTCGGTGGGCGCCGAGAACATGTACTCGCGCAGATCGTCGGAGAAGGGCGTGATCGGCGTCCCGGCGTCGCTCATGACGGGCACGCCGCGGGATAATCGGTGGAGAGCCAGGTGTCGAGCAGCTCGGCGATCTCGACCGCACTGTCGCCGCCGCCCATCAGCGCGATTGCCGTGCACGAAGCCGTCATCGCGGGCATCTCGGGAATTTCGATATTGACCTGGACAACCCACTCGTTGCCGGAGCGCGTCCATTGCTCGGTGCCCGCGACGAAGCGCGCGCAGACGCACTCGTAATTGCCGCCCACGAAGACGGGCAACGTGAACCAGTCCTGGCCGTCGTTGATCGCCCATTTCTTCCAGCCCTTATAGATCTCCGATTGAGCGTCGGTGAGCGGCCAGTAGACGGTGAAGGTCGCGGGCGCCGCGTTCATGACCTTGCGCTGGCGCTGTTGGCCCTGGTCGAAGTCGCTGCGGATCAGCGGATTTGGAAGCTGCACCGAATAATTGTCGTTGAGCGGCTCGCTGGGCAGCGCGTATTCCGGCCACGCCTGAAGTCCGATCGGAGGCTTCATGTCGGACTCCGCTTGATCTTGTAAGCGTTCTCAAGCGCTTTGCTGAGCGTGGACTTGCCGTTGTTCACGCGGTTCGCCATTTTCCCTTCCATCTGCGCGACCAGCACGTCGATGTTGATGCCGCCGTTCGAGCCCTGGCTCTGCGAGACCTGCGTTCCCTGCGGCGCGTTATGGACGTTCACTTGCACCTGCGGACCTGAGCCCGCGCCGTCCGGCATCTGGATCGTGATGGGACGCTGAGAGGCTTCGTAGGCCGCGTTCTGCTGTTGCGTGAGAACGCGCTCGCCCTTCTGTGCGATGATCGGCACTTCGTCGCCCACGATACCGCCCGCATGAAAACGGGGCGCGTTGTCGAAATATGCCGGATGGATATAGCGCGACGCGCCGGGCGACCCCACCACACCGCCGGTGTGGAAGACACCCGACAGGAAATCGCCCACGCTGCTGAAGGCGCTGGTGAGCGACGAGCTGAGACCGGCTGCATCGCTGGTCGCGCCGATGTCGCCGGCGAAGGGATTGTCGCTGTCGCCCATACCCATGGCGCTCCCCATTGCGCTCACCAGATCGCCGAACAACCCGTTCATCTGCGGCGCGAGCAATTGCTGGTAGGCGAGCTTGAGGAGCTGCTCCTCGATCCAGGTGAAGAAATCTCCCAGCGTCGACTTGCCCGTCACCACCATGTTGACGAGATCGTTCTCGAAATTCGTCGATAGCCCCGACACAAGGTTCTGGCTGGTGGCCGCCCAATTGGCCGTCGTCGTGTTGAGCGTGTTGAGGCCGCGCTCGACGCCCGCTTGCCAATCGGTGCGCCGCGCCAGATCGGCGGTATAGGCCGCCGCGATCTTGTTGTTGAATACGTCGGCCACTTCCTGACCGTATTGATCCATCGCGGCCTGCGCCTGCGCGGCGCCCTGGACGTGCGCGGCCACCCACTCCTGGATGATCTTGGTGATATCGGTCGCCCAGTTCGTCGCATCGGTGATGTCCTGCGTGTAGACATCCGAGCTTTGCGACTGAATGAAACTGGAGTCCGGCGCCGTCACGCTGCCAGGGTTTCCCGGCGGCGCGCTGTAGAAGGTCGAGAGGGCGCCGAACTGCGATTTGATATCGCTCATCGCCGCGATCTGTTGCTGCGCGTCTTTCTGTTTCTCCAGCTGCGCCGTGAGCGCCGCGAGATTGTTTGTCAGCGTGACGGCGGCGGCACCATGCGCGTGCATGAGCGCCGTCACGGTCGGCTCGATTGCCTTCTGGATTTCCTGTTGATCCTGAAGTGCCTTCATCGCGTAGCTAGAGCCGTTGATCGCGCCGGCTTGCTCGGTGAGCGAGTCTGCAAGGTCCGACGCCTGCGCGATCTGGAGCGGGTAGTGCTGGATCAGCTGAGCGATCGTTTCGAGCCACTTCTTTCCCGTCTGGTCGAGATTTTGTTCTGCGTCCGCCTGCGCCTTCTCGTCCTTCGTCAGCTGTTCGGTGAGACCCACCAAGTCCTGCGTCGCCTGCGCCTGCTCGGACGCCGTCGCATTCGGATTGCTCTGGATGTTCTCGGCATGACTGATGTTGTCTTCGTCGGTTTGAATTTTTCCGGCGAAGCCGAGGCCATTACCTGCCGCGCCGGCACCCACGAGCCAGCGGCTATCGATGTTGTTCTGCGCGGCGATCCTTGCTGCGGCCGCTTGCTGCGCCGATGGTCCCGGGTTAGTCACGACCGAACTCTCGCCCTCGTCGGAATTTTCACCGGCGACACCGGCGCCGACCATGAATGCGGTGCCGGCGCCCGATTTTGCCAGCCAGTCGTCGACGGCGTGCAGCGCGTTGCTGGCGCTCGTTTCGAGCTGGCCGAAGGCATCGCTCCATGTGCTGGTCGCGTCTGCCGCGCCCTTGAAGTGGGCGGCGATCGCGTCTGCGAATGCGACCTGGGCATCCTGCGTGTCGCCGATCGCTACCAGGTGAGCGATCAGCTGAACCTGGTCGCCGTTGAGGACGTTGTATTTGTCGTCCAGGTCTTGCATCCCCTTGGCCGGGTCCTCCACGGCCGACGCAAGCGTGCCCATTGCGGCCGAGAGTGAGGTTCCCGTCGCGCTGGCAAAATCGCGCACGGACTGCGCAAGCGTGTTCCACGCCGCCGTGTTGACGTTGGCGGAGATCAGCTGCGCGGCCATCGCGTTGCCGCTCGCGGCCGATACGTCTACGACCGATGCCATGGAGGCTGCGAGCGCGAGATATTGGGCGTTCGTCTGCCCCAGAGCGTTTGCCTGCGACGCCGCGGCTTCATCGATCGCCGTAACCGAATTGTCGTATTGGAGCTGGTTCATTACGAGCGCCGCGATCGCGGCGGCTGCGGCGAGCGCCACAACGACGACGGGTCCGAATACACTCTCGACGCCTGCGATGCCGCGGACGCCCTCCGTAAACACGCGCATGTTGACCATGCCGACGCCGGTGGCCGCGCCCAGGCGCTCCATGGCAAGTCCCATATGCCCGAGACTGGCGGCGCCTTCTTCCGCTTCAGAGCCCAATCCGACGAGGCCCGAGCCGATCGCCGTGGCGGCATCGCGTTGCGCGATGAAAGCTGCACTCCCGGCCGACGACTCCGCACGGGCCAGCGCGAGCTGCGCCGTGGCCGCATTGACGGCCGCCGAGAATTCCGTCTGTGAGATCGTTCCGGCCGCCAGCAGCGTGCGGGCTTCGTTGACGGTAGCGTTGTAGGCGGATTGTCCCGCCGACAGCGCCGCGATGCTGGCGATCGTGTTGTTGGCGGCGGACGCCTGCTGTTCGAGCGCCGCGAACTGCGCGAGCTGCGCGTCGGCGCTGGCGCCGATCGCCGAGGCCGCTGCCGCGGCTGCGGCCGTCTGCCCCTGCATCGCGACTGTGACCGCGTCGAACGTCGAGCCCAGCTGTGCGCCGGCGGCATTCGCGCCCGTGGCCGACGCCTGCACGGCATCGAGCGCGCCGGCCGCCGCACTTCCAGCCGCGACCAGGCCGGACGCATCGCCGGTGAGTGTGGCCTTGACTGTCAGATCGGCCATTACGCGTCAGCCCCGCGTCCGTTCGATCTGGCGCTTGGCGAATATCTGGAGGCTTGTCTGTTCGAGGATGCGCAAGCCGTCGAGCACGCCCTCCGACAATTCGAGATCGAGCGCGCGCGCGATTGGTTCGAGCGCGCCGTAGTCGAGGCCGGAGCGCGCGAACACGACATGTTTCCCGGCCACGAAGGGCGTGACGCGCCATTGAGTGGACATCTGCCGGAAGATGCGCACGGCAGCTTCGTTCTCGGGCTCGATCTCGACAACGATGTCTTGGGCTCTGTCATCGGCCTTCAGCTCATGGGAGACGCCGAACGCGGCGAGGTCGGCGAGCGCGCTCTCGGCTATTCCGTCGCCGTCGCGTTCGCCCAGGAGCGCGCGGGCGACGGCTTCTAGTTTTTTGGCAGGCGTCTTCCGATCATGTCGAAATACCCGCGCACGAGCCCGTCGACGCCATAGGGCAGCGAGAGCAGATATTCCTTCGCCGCGTCATCGGCGACAGCCGCGCCGCTCTCGTCCTTGAGGCCGTCGAAACCCTCGATCACGTCTTCGAGGAACGCGATGTTGCCGAAGCGGCGTCCGGGGTCGGTCACGCGCCCGAGCGTGTCGAAATACTTCTCGACTTCGTCGCTCTTCATCAGCCGGAAGCGCGGCGTGACCGTCTGTTCTTCGCGCTTGCCGCCTTCGAGCGGGACCGAGATCGGGCACGGCCATGCGATGACGCGCTTCGCGTCGGCCGCCTTGAATATGAGACTGATGGTTCCCTTTGCCATGGTGTCCTCAGGTGAAGGTGATGACGAGATCGTCGTTGCCGGCGTCGGAGTTGCGCGCCACCACGAGATTGGCCGTGATGAGGCGCGTGCCCGACGCATCGCCATAGGCCGGCTGCAACAGCTGCGTGGCCGGCGCGTCGACGGTGACGATGTTGCCCGCGACGGTGCCGTGCACGACGTTCATGTCGCCCGTCGTATTCACTTCCGCGAGCTGGAAATAGTTCTTCGTGCCCAGGTCGGGCGCCTCGATCGAGATGGAGCCCGCGCCCATCCGGTCGCTGAGCGAGATGTAGGCGGCATTGGGACGGTCGCGCAGCCCGACCGTGTTGCCCTGGTCGATCTGAAGGCTTTCGAGAATGGCGTCGTAGCCGTAGAGCGAGAAGCTCGTGTTCGCCTTGTTGAACTCGACGCCGCCCTGGAACGCGGCGAGCGTCACGGCGGGAAGCGCGACCGCCGTCGGCGTCACATAGAGCCCGCTCATCAGGAAGCGCAGGTAGGGCACCTGGGACGCGGTGTAGTAGAGGCTGACCGTTCCGCGCGCGCCCAGGAGCGCGTGGTTCGCGCCGCCTTCGTTCGAATAGATCGTGACGCTCTCGAACGAAGACGAGATCGGATTGTAGACGACGCTGGTTTCCGCATTGATCGTCTCGTGGAAGCCGCAGGCCCGGAGCAGCATCCCGAAGCCCGGAACCGTTCCCGCTGCGCCCGATCCCGCCAGCTCGATGTCGAACTGCTCGGTCACGTATTTGGCGGTGTGGACCTTCGGCGACGCGCCCATGGTGGGATAGGTGCGCGTGCGATCGGCGGTCGAGCCGGCGAACGGCTTCGTCGTGATGTTGCCGCACAGGATGGCATTTGCGGCTCCGGTCGGAACGGCGTCCACGCCATAGCTGGTTTCCAGCTTGGCGAGGATCGCGTGTTGTTTTGTGAGGCTCAAGTGTGCTCCTCCTCTACGACTTCGTCGATCTCGACGGGAACTTTCGGCGGCCAGGGATAGGCGATGCACGGATGATCGGGCGCCATGCCCGGCGCGACCGTGTGCACGGTGCGCGTGCCGTCCTTCTCGACGATGGTTCGGCCTCCCGCTGTCGGGAGCGCGTGTTTCTTCTCGGTCATGGTGCCCTCACATAAAAGGGCGCGCGGAATTCGCTGCCCCAGAAAATAATTCCTTGCTCAAGATTGAGCGCGGCGATCTTGCCGCCCGCATATTCGGTCGCGGCATCCGCGCCATCCGGCATCCAGCCGATCAGCTGATCCATCACGGCCGCACGCACGGTCTCGATGGCATCGAGCTGAGACGCGCCGGCAGCGCCGGCATTCGAAAACCCCAGCATGACGGTCCACTGGAACATCACGCGCTGGCGCACGATCGACGTGCCCGCGGTGTTGATCGACGGGCTGTCGGAACTGGGGATGACGAAGGCGGAAGGGGACGCCTTCAGCTGATCCATCGCGCCCACCAGAGCGCCGGCACCGCCGACGAACCTCAGAACCTGGCCCGCGCCGGAGATGAGCGCGAGCCGCGCTTCGATGCTTTCGATCCCGATCACTGGATGCTCCCGACGGACGTGCCCAGGAGCGCCGCTTCGAGATGGAGCGCGCAGAGGCTCTCCATCTCGGCCACGTCGTCGGCGTCGATGCCGACATAGGCGCGCGCGGGAATACCCACCGAGTATTCCGGCAGCGTGACCCAGCTCGAAAAGTCCAACTTCGACTTCTTGACGAAGCCGGGCTTCAACGCTTTGCCGCCTTCGGCCGTCTTGCGAAAGACCTTCTGCGAGCGCGCATAGCTCGTGTGCTGGTCGCCGAATTGCTGGACCGCGGCATAGATGAGGTTGGTACCCCATTCGGTGCCGTCCTGAAGCACGTTGTGCGTCTGGCTGCCTTGCAGACGGCCGCTCAACACGAGCGTTTTGCCGCCATGCTTGATCACGCGCTGGGAGGGCGGCCACACGCCGTCGGGACCTTCTCCGGTCTGGAAGCGAAGCACCGTCTTGGCGACCATCGCCGCGCCGACAGCATCGTAGAGCGCGTGGCCGCGGGCATCGCTGAAGGTCGCGATGCGCTGCGCCGCGGCGCGCACATCGCCGTCGTCGACCGTGACTTCCATCTTCACGCCGGTCATCAGTAATCCCTCAGCGAGCGCTTGGTGAAGAAGCGCCGCGTGGGCGGCGTGAAGCTGGGCGTGTCGGCCGCGGTGGGCGTCGCCGGCGCCGTCGTGTCGCCCAGCGACACAAGCCCCTTGGCGACATTGACGAGCCACGCGATCGCGTCCTCGTAATCCTGCGACGCGCGCGCCGAGGCGTGGTCGACCGACAGCTTGTAACGCGCGATCGCACAGGCATAGGAGACGACGACGCTCGGCACCGTCACGAGCGGCGTCGTCATCCGCGTGGCGAGATAGCCGTTGATCAGCGAGTCCGTGTCGGTCAGCGCGCGCGTGACGGCGGTCGCGTCGATCTCGCCGGAAGGCGGATCGGCCTTGTCGGTGAGCAGGATCAGCTCATCGGTGCCGTAGCGGTCGACCAGGTCCTGCTGGACGGCATAGGTCATGAACGCATCCCGAGAGCGGACAGATAGAGATCGAGGATCGCAGCCTGCTCCTGGCGATCGGCGGCTTCGAGCTTCCGCAGGCGAACCACCTGGTGCATGATCCTGGTATCGAAGCCGTTGGCTTTCGCCTCGGCGTAGATTTCCCGGATGTCGGCCGTGAGCGACGCCTTCTCTTCTTCGAGGCGCTCGACGCGCTCGATGAAGCCTCTCAGGTGCTCTTTAGCGAAACCGCTCTTGGCCATCGGCGTGCCTGTTGTGGCAGGAGCGGCGATCTCCGGCCCGATCCCCGCTCCCTCGTATTAGCGCATGCCACTCTGGCGGCCGGTTGCGCCGGTATGGATTGAACTCAGCTCGCGGGCTTCTCCGCGTCTCTCGGCGCATCGATCACGCGCACGTCGAGCTTGGGATCGCTCGTCAGCGCGGCGAACTTGTCGGCGTCGAAGGCATCGTGGGCGTAATCCTTCTGGCCCTTCGGATGCCTGATGCCGCCGCGGCGATAGCCGTCGCGGCCGCCGCGGTTGATGACGCGCACGAGCTGGCCGGGCTTGGGCAGCTCGATCTTTTTCTTGACGTTCGCCATGGTCTCCTCAGGTCAGCCACGGGACGATGTTGATATCGGCCGTGTGGAAATAGATGTTGGTGGAACCGTCCGCATTGCGGTCGGCGTTCAGGATTTGGAGCGCGGACGCTTCCATCGTCGGGCCGCCATAGAAAGCGAACTCGGTGATGCCGAGCTTCTGGCCATAGTCGGTCGCCATGCTCTGCATCCCGTTGCGCGCGGCTGCGTAATGTGTGGGATCGAAGGGGTTTTTCGAGGCCCAGCACATCTGCGGCAGGCCGTAGCCGACATTGTAGCGGGCATCGGCGCCGTAGATGAATTTCTTCTGGAAGAACACGTTGTCGTCGTTCGGCGCCGCCTTGGAGACGAACTGATACTCCTGGCGCATCTGCAGGATGATCGGGAGCAGCGACTGGTTCTTCGCGACCAGGAACCATGGCGTCCCGTCGCCGCCGTCCGTGTTGGCGAACGATGTCTCGTTGCCGTTCACGTCGAGCAGCGGGTGCTCGGTGTCGAAGAAGGTCTGGCCGTCGTAGCAGTCCGCCGTGAAGCCGTTATTGAGCGCGCCGAACACGAGCTGATCGAAATGGCGCTTGGTCGAGCGGCCCATCTGGTCCACGCGCGTCGAGTAGATGCCGAGATTGTCGTCGGCAATGTCGTTGCGATCGACACCGAGCGTCAGCTCCCAATCCTTGTTGACGATGTCGTAGGAAAAACGCTCCAGGGCGTTGATGACGCGGTCGCCCAGCCATTCGCGCACGTTCGGCACTTCGCCGAGCCAGCCATATTCGCCACGGCCCGTGGTCGAGGGAACGGGGCTGGCGACGCCCTGGTAGAAAGACGGCGCCGCGCCGAACGCCGCCTTGAACCTGTCGGAGAACGCCGTTCCCAGCGTTCTCAAATTGCCGCGAGTGATCTCCACGTGTGCTGTCTCCTCAGAGGGTGATTTCGATGGTGACGGTCGCAGCCACAGCCGTGGTCGCGCCGCCGCCAACGAGAAGCTTGATGGCCGTTCCGACAGCGACCGCGTTGAGCGCGGTCGGCTGCGTACTGAATTCGCTGCCCGCGGCCGACGCGGCCTCGGTCAGCGTGAGAACGCCGTTGGTGACGCCCACGCCGCCGATCGACGCGGTGACGGTCGCGTCCGCCGTGACGAGCGCCGCTTCAAGACAGCCGATGATGTTCGTGATGCGTCCTGCGACCGGAGACGCGATGTAGTAGGCGTTCGCGTCCGCGGCCTTCAGGTCGGCGACGTTGACCGTCAGATACGTCTTGCGGCTCGACACCGGCTCGCGGAAATCGACCCACACGCCTTCGGCGTCCAGGTCGAAGATGCGGCCGGCGACGCTGCGCGTGCCGTTGCCGTTCGTGAGCGCGACCGTCGAGTCGTCGACGATGAAGCACAGCTCGTTGACCGACGCTTCGGTGATGGCGTCGCCGCCGGCGGAGTTCGCGAAGCGGAAGACGCCCTTCATGATGGGCACTTCGGTCTTGCCCGTCTGCGGGTCCGCCCCGCCGGCCGCGCCCGCCGAATTGTCGAACTGCATTTCGAAGCGGCCAATCGCATGCAGCCCGGTCATCGTCGAGCCGGGCTGCGCGTTGCCGTTCGCATTGAGGCACGCCATGGCGCCCGCATAGCAGAGCATTCCGGCTTCGACGGGCGCGGCGAAGTCGTTGCCGTTGCGGGACGGCGTCTGGATGTCTTGGCTGGCAGCGGTCATCAGACCCTCTCGTTTTTGCGTTGTGCCGCGAGCGAGATCGCGAACTTGGCGTGGTCGAGGCCGAGCGCGGTTGCGATGGCCTTCTGTTCGTCGTCGAGGGGCGCGACGCCGTCGGCCGGCGCGCCCGGCGCGATGCGATTGCCATTCATGATCGTGGGCGCGGCGGTGACGAACTCCCCGAAGCCTTTGGGATCGCGCGCGCAATAGTCGAGCGCCCACGCCTTCTGGCCCGGCGTCACTTTGCCTGCGGCGATCGCCGCGGCGACGGTTGTCGCGGCCGTCTGCCCCGACAACTGCGCCGTGAGCGTCGCGACGGACTTTTCGAGCGTGTCGATGCGCACCTGGTCGGCCGTCGCCTGCGCCGACGCCATGGGCGTCTTGAGCTTCGTGCAGATCGCGGTGACCGCGTCGTCGCTGATCGCCGTGTCGAACTTGAGGCCAGCGGCCGTCGCGATCGCGGTCAGATGCAGCAGCGCGCTCGCGCTCGCCTTCTCCTTGTCGGCCAGCGCCTTCACCGCCGCCATGATGTCCGCGAGCGATGCGCCGGCGGACAATCCCAGAAGCGAGATCAGTTTTGAAAGGTCCATGGTGGAAGCGGTCTCCAATTGTTGGACGGATGCCAGCGCCTTCAGGGCGAGCGCCGGATTGTTGGTGAGCGACGCGCGCTGAATGCTCATCACGCGGCGGTCGGTCTTGGTGTGAAGAAAAACGGGCGACAGGAAGCGGTACTCTTTCGAGGCGACCGCCTTGTCGCCGTCGGGTGTCCACTTGACGCGGCCCCACAATCCGGGCTCGCCGTTCGGACCTTTGGGCGCCAGCTCCTCGATCCAGCCGGCCGCCTTCGACGGGCCGCCCAGATCGGTGCCGTGATCGTAGTCGATCGCCATCGGACACTTCGACGCCGCGATCACGCTTTGCGGATCGTCGTTGGTCCACGGCTCGCGTCCGTCGCCGGGCTTGAGCTGGCCGATGGGCATCAGCTGCACCCAGCCGGGCGCGGTGCCGTCCGCAACAAGTGCGGCGGCGCAAGACGAAGCGAGAAGGTCGGTGCGTTCCATGGCCGCGCAATGTGGCGCGCCGCCGGAATGCGTTTCACGCGGACCTGTGTCCGCGCGTCGATGGATGTTGGCGAGGATACCCGCGCGGCCAGAGACCCGCGCCGGGACGGCGACCATAACCCCGAAGTGGTGATTGCCCCAAGAGGGCCAAAAATGTGCACGTCGCGCGAACGAACGCGCATACGACGGCGCGCCCGAGAAAATGCGGGGTTGCTCGCCCGCAAAATCCCGCCGCTAAGACCCAGTTGAGAAGGCTACAGGCCGATTCGGCGTTTGCCGCGTAGCACCGGCGCTGCCGGGGCACGCTCGGGCGCGGGTAGCCAGATTTAGGGGCGGTCTCCCCTCGTTAACACAAGTAAATGAATTCTTAACGCTAACGCGACCCCAGCTGTGGGGTCACGAGCCGCCCTTCAGCGCCGCCAGGAATGCTTCCCCGACATTGTAGCCGAAGCCCGGATCGATGCCGTCGGGCACTTGCGTCGTGACGCCCGTCTGCGGATTGGTCCAGTTGTTCCAGATGGTCTTGGGCGCGACCGTCGAGATGCGGCCGGCGCTTCCCAGCTGGTCGTATTGCCGGTTCGACAGCGACACGACGGTGCAGCTGCAATTCCATCCATTGGGTGCGTAGTGCGTCTGCCACCACGGATCGTCGATCGGCAGCGTGGTGCCGTCCCATGCGAGATGCTGCGGACGCGGATGCACCGATGCGCCGTGCACATACATGAGATAGGGCTGGCTCTCGGCGTTGCGCTGGAACGATGCCCATTTTCCCGCGGCATACGACGTGCGCATATTCATGTCGTAGATCAGCTGCAAGCGCCGGAGCGATCCCAGCTGCGCGCCCGTATCGGGATCGGTTCCCCACCAGCCCTTATCCTGCAACAGCGGAACGAGGTTCTGCGTGAACTGGTCGAACGTCTCGCCATTGGCGAGCGCTTCCTGGAGCGCGGCGTCGATATCGTTCAGCACGTCGTAGCCGCTCGATTGCGCGACGGTGAACGCGGCCGAGTGCTGCTGTTGCCAGAGATCGGTCCAGGAGAAGGTCGGAACCGGATTGGCCATGCGCTGGCTCAGCGCCGAAAGCGCATCCGCCGGATCGACGTTGCCGATCGACAGATCGGGCATGTCAGTTTACCGGGTGCATCTTCGCGAGGATCGCTTGGTAGTGCGTGACGATCGCACGCGCTTCCTCGATGAGGGATTGCGGCACGTCGGTGCGCGGCACGAAACGCGCGAGCGCGCCGATCGCCGACGACACCGCCTTCAGCTCGCCGTTCACCACGGCCCCAAACGGGTCCTTGTAGCTGTCGCGCAAGTTCGGGCTCGACGCGTCGTAGAACATGAAGCCGCGGCGCGCGAGATCGACATTCGGCTTCTTCGTGCCGATGCCCGCGTCGTCGAGCAACTTGGCGCCGTCCGACGTGCCGTCCCACGCGTCGCGCATGACGATGGCGAGATCGCGCGCGCCGCCGACTTTCCAATCTTCGGCCGCGGCGATCGCGCGGTCATGCGGCCCGAGGCTGTCGCCCAGGACGCCGCCGGCGAGCGATTGAAACGTGATCCTCGCGAGCTTGTCGCCCAGGCCGCTCATGTCGAGCTTAGGATGCAATGCCTTCAATGCCGTCCTGAACTCGGCGAAATTCTTCGCGGCCTTCGCGCGCGCGAGGATCTGATCGACGGCCGGCTGCATGACCTGTTTCCAGTCGCCCAGCTGCTCGACGGCCGCGCGCGCGATCGCATCGCTGTGCGCGTTCTGGCCGGCTGCCAGCGCGAGCAGCACCATCTCCGCGCCGATGCCGCCGGGCTGCATCGCCGTGAAGTTCAGTTTGGGCGCGAGGATGCCCGTGGGATCGGGCGGCGGCGCGCCGGCAGATGGCGCATGAAGAATTTCGTCGCCGGGCTGCGGCGTGGTGAGGCCGACCGCGCGGTAGATATCGTCGACCTTCACCCGGAGTCCCAGCGGCACGAGCTGGGCCGAGACCGACGCCATCAGCGCGGCGTCCTGTTCGTCTTCGCGGCCGATGCGCACCGTGGGATAGTTTTGCTGCGGCCCCAGATTGAGATCGATGTAGGGCCGCACGATCTGCTGGTTGATGACGCTGGACACCGCGATCGCATCGGCGCGCTCGATGTCGGCGCGCACGTCGTTGTGTTCGTTCGAGACCGCATGGCCGCCCGAGATCGCATCCGTCGTCGTCGTCTGGCCCAGCACGGCCTTCGAATTCTGCTGGTCGAAGAAATTGGCGAGATCGAGGAAGAACTCCGCCGTCGTCGCTTTGCTGGCCGTCTCGATGAACTTGATCTCCATCGTCGACGGGATGATGCCCGCGGCATCGACGGCGATCGCGGCGACCGCGCGCAGCAGCTCGGCCTTGTCGTCGTCGGTTGCGCCGGGCGGAAAGACGCCCACGCGCAGCGGCATGCCGTAGACCTCCGCGAACTGGACCCAGTCCTTGATCGCGAAGCTCTTGAACAGATAGGCCCACGCGGCGGGACGCACGATGCCGCCGCGGACCGGAATGCCCGACTTGGCGCTCAGCTTGCAGAAGACGAACTTGAACGGCGCCAGCGGAATGCGCTGGCCGAACTGGTCGAGCAGCATCGGCACGCGGCGTGTGTCGAGATCGAAGCGGATGAAGCGCGGATCGACATAGTCGATCGACTGGATGCGCCATTTGTCGGGCGCGAGTTCCCAGATGATCTCGCCGACGCTGAAGCCTTTGCCGACGGCGTCCAGCATGTCGAACAGGTAATTGCTGATGATGTCGGTATCGACCAGGTCGTGTTCCACGAATTCCGCCAGCTTCTCATCGGCGGGATCGCGCGACGCGGCGAGCACGGAAACGGGCAGCTGGGAAATCTGGCGCTTGCGGGTGCCGAGAATGGACAGATAGTGGAGATCGCGCTCCTCGATCTCCTCGGCCAGCTCCATCAGCGCTTCGGGATTGTTTTCGTCCGCCTCGCGCATGAGCATCGCGAGACGCTGCGGCGTGAGGCCGCCGGCCACGCCTTCGCGCACGGCTTGGCGGATGCTCATGAGCGACGCGCCGGCTAGCCGCTGCGTCAGGAGCTGCTTCTGGATCGGACGGCCGAGATAGTCGACAAGGCCCGTCGTCGCCGCGGGCTGTGTCGATGTCGTCGGCGCGAGCGACGTGGACGTGATCATCGAGCCGTCGAAATTTGCCATCACCAGGGTCCCTTGACGAAGCGGCGCTGAGCCTGTGTCGTTTCATCGGGACGCATGCGCATGCGTCCGTCGTTGTTTGCCGCGTTCTCGTAGCCGAACATGCCACCCGCTCGCGTGGCGGCGCGATAGCCGCGACAGGTGGGGCCGTCGTCGCCTGCCGCCAGGCACGCCAGCGCCGCGGCCCAGAACATGTCGGCGTGCACGGTGTCGTCGTTGGCGAGCCGCACGTTGTCGCCCGCGCCCTTCATCTTCTTGATCGCGCGCATGTCGACGCGGATCGCCGGATCGGGCGGCCACACGATCGTGTGTTCCTCGACGCGCTTCTTGAGCGCGTTCGCCATGTCGAGCCGGTTGGGCGCGGTGAACAGCACGCCGTGCACGCGGTCCGTTCCCTTCAGCCTCTGCTGATCCTCGACCACTTTCTCACCCATGCCCGTCTGGTCGATGTTGGCGCGCAGCACGCGATAGTCGCGGAACATGCGGTCGAACGCTTCGTCCTGCTCGGCGAACGTCGCTTTCGCTTTCTCCCAGCGCTCGCGCAGCCACAAAGTGTTGCCGACGATCTCGAACGGCCAGATGACGGCGAGATCGCGCCGGCGCGCCACGTCGCGGCCGATGACGACAAGCCCTTTGCCGTAGAGCGCCGGCTTGCCGGCGTCGGAATGCTCGCAGGCCGCAAGATGCTCCGGCGGCAGGAACGCGCCTGAGCCGGTCTTGGGGATGCAGTCGAGTTCCTCGTCCGCGTCCTCGCCGTAGCTGGCGCGGATGCCGTCTTCCCATTCGCGCTTGCCTTCCGGCGTAGCCTCTTTGCCCGTCATCAGGCAGACGCGCTCGTAGAGACCGTCCGCGATCGCATCGGCGAAGGTGATGCGCATCGTGGCGCCCCTGCGCTTGCCGGTGCGGATGTCGTCGAGCAGGAGATTGAACGGATTGTCGACGCCGTCATGCGTCGACACGATCACGACCTGGCCGCCCCACATCAGGAGTGCGAGCGCGGCCTTGAGCAGCTCGGCCAGATTGTCGACGAACGCCGCTTCGTCGAGGATCACGAGACCCTGCTTGCCGCGGATCGAGCGGGGTGCGCTCGACAGTGCGACGATCTCGAAGCCGCTCGCGAACGAAATGCGGAACGCCTTGATGGCGCGCGTGTCACCGGGCTTTTCCGGGTCCTGATCGTCGAACAGGAATTCGCTTGTGTCGCTCACCACGTGCATGAACGCCTTCGCCCACATCGCGCAGGCGTCGATGAATTCGCGCGTCATCTCGTGGCTGTACGAGATGTAGAGCACGTCTTTGCCGCCGGCGTTCTTGCGCGCCGACGCGGCCGTCACCGCGTGCGCCGCAAGCGCCCATGTGAGACCGATGCGCCGCGACTTCTCGATGACGATCAAAGCGGCGTGGGAGACTTCGCGGAGAACCTGCTGCTGGTAGCGCAGAAGCACATCGCCGCGCGGCAGCGCGGCGAGCACGGAGCTGGGCACTGTCGCAGCTGCGGTCATTTCGCGACGCCCAGGATTTGCTGGCGGATGAGGTCGATGGTTTCCTGGCTGAGACCGGGCGCCTCCTTCGAAACCACGCGCGTCATCGCGTCGACCGCCTTCTTTGCCGTTTCCTGGCGCACCTTCAGCGTGCGCGCCACGTCGATGGCCAGCGCCTTCGAAGACGACTCCAGCGCGCGGCCGATCGCCATCGCTTCGCTCGCCTTCAGCTGCACGTCGCGGCCGTCGTCGTCTGTTGCCGACGCCAGCCGCATAATGGCACCTTGAAGAAGCTCGACATTCACGCGCATCACGTCGCCGGCGTCCTTGTCGGCGAAGGCGGGCGCGATGCCTTCGGCGACGGCGCGGGCTTCGCGGATGCGCGCGCCCACTTCGGCGATCTTCTTGACGTGGCGCCCGAGCGCGGACTTGGAAATGTCCACGCTCATGGATTTCAGATATTCGAGGATTTGCTCGATGGTGAAACCGCATTCGATGCGCAGGCGGTTGATCTCCGCGCGGATGGGCGCATCGAGCTTGTCGACCGAGGAAGGGCGCATCGCCTATTCTCCGATCGAGGGACGCTTGACCCCTTCGACGATTGTCGCGCCGTTCGCCACGTCGACGCCGCGGCGCGAGAGATGCGCGATGGCGATCTTGTCCTGGAAGAATTCGAGCCGGACGAGAGCCCGGTCGGCCAGGAACTGGAGATCGGCGCGCACGGCATCGAAGGTGAGGCCGGACGTATGTCCGAGCATGCGCAGGCCGTCGCGCAGCACGCTTTCGTTGGCGGCGCCGTCGGCTTCCACCAGGAGCTTGAGGATCGCAAGCCTGCGATCTTCGGCGAGGGCGTCGGCGAACTTCACGAATGGGCCTTGTCGTTGAGCAGATAGTCGTTGATGCGCTGCACGGATTGCTGTGTCGCCTTCATCGTGTCGGCGACGCCGGATACCTGGACCTTCAGCGCCTTCAGCTCGCCGACCAGCTCCGCGTTCTGCTGCGAGAGCGTGTGCATGTCGTCGCGGTTGGGCAGCACGCTGATGGCGCCTTCGATCTTGGTGAGCCGGTCGTGATGGTTTGCCACTTCCTTGCGCAGGTCGGCCGTTTCCTTCGACACGCTCGACTTCACCAGCAGCGACGCGACGAAGCCGATTGCGCTGAGGCCGAAGGCCACGACCGGCCACCACGCCTGGACAAATTCGCTATTCATCGGCGCCCCCGCTCAAAATCGTTCTGGCACGGCGTGCAGCGCGTGGCGGCGGGAACGATGCGCCGGCGCTTGGCCGGAATGCGGTCGCCGCAGTCCGCGCAATCCCGCGATCCGCTGCCACGCATGGCCGCGCTGCGTGCGAGCGCGCGGGCGAGCGCTTCGTCGCGGGCAGCTTGTTCGAGCTGTTGCGCGCGGTCGAATTCATCGGCCACGCGCGTTCATACCGGCTTGCGCCATCGCCATCACGGCCGCGCCGGTTTCGGCGCTGTGGCGGCGCTTGAAGACGAAGGCGCGCGACAAAGGCTTGCGTCCCACGCGGCCAGTTCGAGCCTTCGCTCCTGTTCCGTCTTCGCCCAGGCGATGGCTTCCATCGCGAGGTTCGCCATCTGCAATCGCGTGATCGTCGGACCCTGCGGCAGCGTCACGCCCGCGGCGCACGTCGGGCCGCTTGCGGTTTCGACGGGCCGGCTGCCGTCGAAACACGCCGTGAGACGCTCCGGCGGTTCCGGGCACGCCAGGCGCGCCTGCACCTGCTGCATCGCCGGCGTTGGGATCGAGGAGAGCGACGAACATCCCGCGCACAGAAGGATCGTAATCGCAGGAAGGAACTTCAGGCACCGCATGGACGAGACTCCCTTGAAGGGCGTTTGAGAGGTTGCTCAGGCCGCCCGCGAAATTGTCCAGGCGCCGGTCCGTCGCCTGGCGCGCGCCGTCGATCTTTTCCAAACGCGCGGCGATCGCCGCGAGCTGCGTCTGTTCGGTCGCGAGCGTTGATTGCGCCTGGTCGCGCTGCTGCGTGACGGCGGGAAGGGCCGCGGCGGCTTCGCGCCAGTCGTTCACCTGCCACGCGCCGAAGGCGAGAATGGCGGCGATGGCGATCCCGAGTCCCGCGCGCTTCAACCAGCTCATGGCGTCACCGTCAGGTCGGTGTCGCCTGATTTGGCGATCTCCTGGCGGACGGCCGGTCCCATGATGATGCAGCCGTGACTCGCGTCGTCGGCCACGTTGTTGCCGTGAATGCGGAACAGCGAGCGGCCGAAAGTGTCGGTGCCGGCACCGGGCGTGAGGTCCATGACGCAGGGGCCGAGATCGCCGTCGAAATGCGCCGGCCCGATCTTCCACACACCTTGCGGAAGCGGCCCGACGTTCTCCACGTTCTGCATCGCCGGATTGTTGCGGCCCGCGCGCGTGCCGCTGTAGCCGGTGCCGGCGAGAGAGCCGTTATGGGCCATCAGGCCCTTCGATATCGAGTAGGTCCACATCCGGGCGAGATTGCGCGCGTGCCGCGCGCGGCTTCACGCGGACGCAAGTCCGCCTCTAGCGCGTGAGCAGTTCTTCGATGTCGATCTGGCGCGGGTCGATCTTGCGCCCGCGGCGCTTGCCGGAGCGCACCGTACCGCCCAGCTTGATCAGCGCGCGCAGGCGGCGCGCATGGCGATAGGTAATCCCGGCGCCCTGGGCAATCTCGTTGTCGGACTTGTCCTGCTCGACCATGGCGACGGCGATCGTGAAGCGGATCGCGGCTTCGCCCTTCGGGAATTCGACGTGCTCGCCGCCGATCGCCTTCATGATCGCTTCGGCAGCGGGGCGTCCGCCGAACAGCACGAGGGGATGATTGTCGCCGGCCGTCTTCGGGACGTAGACGCGCTTGCCGCCCAGCGCGCGCGCCAGGCCGCGCACGGCTTCGATGCCGCCGGCATCGGCGGCGACGCGCAACAGCTCCGGCATCACGCGCACGCTCATGGCTTCGGCGCCGCGGATTCTGCCACCGTCGCACGTATCCAGCGGCCCAGCGCGCGCGCGGCGGCATCGGCCTGTTCCCGATTGAGATGGACGATCGAGCCTTTGCACGGAATGAACCGATGGCTGACATAGGCGTCGAGCGCGGCATCGTCGGCAATGTGAACGACGCCCAGCTTCGCCAACTTCTTCCACTGTGCCAGCAGGAGGGCGCGGCGCGCTTCGAGTCCGTCGCGAGTGCCGGCAGGCACCGTGAAGCCCTGCCGCGCGAGAATAGCCTTCAGTGCCTCCACGACGGGAACCGCTTCGGCGGCCGTGACGAAGGCGAGGCGTTCCTTGCCCGTCTGGTGCTTCACGAACGCGTCGAGCGCCGCGTCACGGCCGTTCTCGATCGCGCCCAGGTTGAAAGCGGCGATCCACAACGCCTTGACCTTCGACGTATGCGGATTGTTCGCATTCTGCTTCACGTGAAACAGCGGGATCACGCGGGCGAGTTCTGCGTCGCTCAGCTCCCTCGCAGAACGCGCTCCGGTGTGGAGCGCGAGCTTGTCGCGGTAGGCATCGTCGGAAAGACCGCCCATGCGCTTAAGCGCGTGCAGCTTCGCCAGCATGTCGTTGCGCGGGCTCATTCGGCCGACGCCTTCCAGCGCTCGGCCGCCAGAACCGAGATCAGCGCGAAGACGCGCTCGATGCCGGCGTCGATCTCCGCCGGATCGCCGCGGTCTCCCGCTTCGCCGCGCGCGTTGAAATGTTCGGCCAGCTCGGCGCGCCCGATGCCGAGCCCTTCGGCCAGCTCCATGCACGCCTCGTGAAGCATGAGCGCCGCGGCGCGAGGCGATTGCGGCAGGCGATCTTCATGCATGGCGAGAGCTTTCGATGACAGGCGAAGGGCGCACCCGATCCAGGCGGTGCGCATGTGGGCGCGCTTGTCGCCGCGCAACAGGCGCAGCAACGGCCAGGTGGTGATGAGAAGCTCGGCGTCGGCCGATGCGAAGATGCTGGTGGGCGTCATGGGTATGCGCCCTGGACAATCGTCAGGGAGCGTCTGCCGCCGACGTTTTCGAGATAGCCGCGCGCCTTCAGCGAATTCACGAGCCGCACAACGCTGCTCTTGGATGTAAGGCTCAAGCGCAGGGCGATCTCGTCATAGCTCGGGCAATGACCGAGTTCGGCGTCCAGCGCCTTGATCACGTTGAGGCAATCGCGCATGCGCCGCGTGAGACCGAGCTTGGGCTTGTGCGGTGCCATCAGGTTGTGGCCGCAATTCGGACACTCGATCATGGCTTCGGCTCCGCGATGTTGGCGCCGAACGGCGCGACGAAGAAATCCTCTCCGGTAGAGCCGACCGTGACGCCGTCGATCAGGTTTGCGGACTCGGCGTCTTCGATCATCGCGTCCTTGTTCACGTCGATCCTGCGGCGCAGGAAACGCAGCATTCCGGCTTTGCGGATGCGCTCGACGATTTCTTCGACCTTGAGGCCGCGCTGGAACGTCACGCTGGGAGGCCGCGAGCGCCAGCCAACCTCACCGGCAGGCAACGCCACAGTCTTGACCTTGTCGCCTTCCGTGAGGCGCTTCCTGTGAGCGCCACCCCAAGCCTGAAGGCGTTCGAAGATGCTATCGAGCAACGTCTGAAGGGGCTTTGCGTCGGCCTCATATTGTGCCTTCAGGGACGCGAGACGGTCGTTCATGCGCAATGCGATCTCGCCGAGCCGGCGTTCGGTCGCGCCGTACTCAGCGAGCAGCGCGTCGGCTTCTTCGTCCGTCTGCGGCACCGCGAGCGCGGGCGCCTTGGTTTTTGCTTTCGCCACTGTCACTTCCCCTTCGTTGTGCGGGCCGCTTTCTCTGCGAGCCCGCGTGCATGGATTTTTTCGGCGAGCGCGAGCGCCAGCGACGCCGGCAACATCTCGAAGATCGTCCCCCAGGCGTCGACCAGGAGGGCCGCGATCGCGCGCGTCTCGTCGAGCGAGACCAGCGTCGCGCGGCGCTGCTCGCCTTCGACGATCTCGCAGGCGAGCAACAGCACGCCGTCGATGCTTTCGAGATCGGCGCGGCGCTGTTCGGCCAGAACGCCGCCGAATATCTTCCGCGTGACGCCCAGCGCCGTGGTGTCGGGATTGGCGGGCTTGCTCATCTGCGGTGACGATCCGCGCGGAGAAACGGCGCATCGGGTTGTTCGGCGTCCGCGAAGCTGTCGCCGCGTATCGGCGCCACGTTCGGCGCACCGACTTCGAACAACCCCCTCATCGGCAATCGGTCGGGGGCATCTTGGGCGTCCGCTACGGCCCGGGCGCTCCTTTCGACGATGCCCTCCAAGAGAGCGACAGCAATCGACGCCTCTCGGATGTCGCTCGCGAGTTCACGCAATTCTGAGACCTTGACCGATCCGTCTCCCCGAGCGGCGCGGTCGATCTTCGAATAAACTCCTCGCGAAGTGTCCGCGAGCATTTCGCTGATCTTCATCAGTTCGACTCCTTGATGGATGCGATGGCGTTGGGGCAACCGCCGCGGCAGGCGCGATAGAGCTGCGCGCGTTGCGGATTGGCGGCGGAGAACTTGAGCGACTGGTTCGACACGCAGTCGTTGCGTGCGAGCGAGCCCAGCACCGGGCATTCGACGCGCTCGCTCATCAGGAGGCCGCGCACCTTCGCTTCCATCACATGCGTGCGGCCGGGATAGTTGTTGGGGATCAGCGCCGAGATTGCCGTCGGCGAGCAATCGAGACGCTTGGCAAGCGCGCCCTGGCTGGACGCGGCGTCGGCCGCGCGCGCGAGCGCCTCGACCCAATCGGGCAACGGATGCCAGTGCGCCTTCGCGCGATCGAGATAGGAACCGCCCGCCTTCGGGCCGAACTTCGCAGGCGCGTTCATGGGCGCTTCCTCAGGAGCTTCACGTCGTCGGGCGGAAAGGCGAGCAGCTCGTCATGGCCGTCGAGCTGGACGGAGACGTAGCCGCTCGAAATGCCGGGATAGACGACGGTGCCCTTCTTCGGGCGCATGTAATGGGGCGCGCGGACTTCGACGCGGGAGCCGGGGCGGATGTCCAGCGCGTAGTAAATGCGGATGTGGTCGTAGCCGTCGGGCTTCGGCGCGCTCCTGAGCGGGCGAACGATTGCCAGCGCGGCGAAGCGGTCGAAGTCGATGCGCCCGGCGAGCGTGCGAATTTCGCGATGCGCCTTCACGAGCGCGCGATCGCTGCTCTGCGCCGCGACGATCACGGGATCGTGGCCTGGACGGCCCACTTCGAAACAGCGGAAGCGGCGCGTCTTCATGCGCGCCTCTCAAGCCGGCGCTCGCACGCGACGATCAGCGCGCCGACCGTCGAGCCCATGAAGGGGCGCGGGATCGCGACGCGGAGCCGCGCGCACACGTGATCGACGAACTCCTCGATGCGGACATCGTCCCATCCGAGGTCTTCGATAAAGCGCACGCCGCGCCGCGCTGGCCGCGCACCGATGACGAAGTCCTTCAGATCGGCCAGCACGACATCTTCGGCGCAGGAGGGCTCGCGGATCATCGGCGCCCTTCTTCTTCGAGCTTGGCGACGATCCATGCCGTCACGGCGATCTGCGTGTCGCCGACCTCGACGCCCTGGATGTCTTCGATTTGGCTGATCGGAATGACGATCTCGTGCGCCGCCTCGTCCTCGCGGAAGCGCAGCGAGTGGTCGCCGACGAAGGTCACGACGCCTTCGAGCGTGACGAAGCGGCGCGATCCCATGAAATTGCCCATCGGTTCAGCCCTTCACCGCGTCGACGCATGCCGTGAGCGCGCGCAGGTAATCGCGCCGCAGGTTCGTCTTTTCGGTGGACGTGCCGGGCGACTCCTGAAACCTCGCGAAGGCCGTGTTGCAGATGGCCTTGAGTTGCGCCGGCGCTTCGTCCCAATGCGATGCGCAGAGCGGCGTGCCGCGCTCGCGATCGTTGGGACAACCCGGAACCGGGCACGGAATGTGAGACGAATTCGCACTTGACGATCTCATGTGATTGCTTGGCATGGCTTACCCCTTCTTCTTCGTTGGCGTTGTCGGCTGGACGGCGTAGGGAATTTTTGCCCGCGCGTTGGGATCGAAGACGTGCGCCTTCGAGGTGACCGGGGCGTCGGGTCCGAGATCGCGCACCAGCGCGAAGCGCACGAAGCCGTTGGAGGTGGGCGCATAGCCGGGATCGCGCACGGCCATCTTCACGACGATGCCGGCGCGCACGAGCGCGTGCAGATAGTGGCGCGCGTTGTCGATCGCGCGCGCGTGCAGGCAATCGTCGGGGCGCCACGCCGCCTCGACGATGTCGGCGACGGTCGCCTTCTTCTTGATGCGCAGGGCGTTCCAGAAGCGCGCGCGCAACCCGTCCGGCGCGAGCCTGCGCTGCCCGGTGAGCGGTCCCGCGGGGCCGCTCGTGACCGTCTTTCCGGCCGAGACGAACGCCCGGCCGGCGACCGTCAGCTCGTAATAGGGCTCAACCCCCTCGTTGTTGTTGCGCCGGTTGCCCGGCATCACGAGCTTCTTGCGCATCAGGCGACCGAGCGCTTCGATGACGCGCTTGCGTGCGGGATTGCGGCGCTCGATCGGCGGCTTCGTTCCCATGCTCACGCACAGCGCCGAAGCGGACACAGGTCCGCCGGCGTCAGCGATCAGGCGCAGAAGTGCGTTCTGGTCAGCCATGCGCTTCGGCCACGCGCCTGTCGTCGTTGACGAGCTGACGGTTGCCCCACCCGTCGAGGGTGACTTCGCTGCGCGCCTTGCGCCCAAACACTTCGACGCGGGCGATCGCGTTCATCACTTCGCGCAAGCGCCCGGACGTGCGGCGCTGGATTTCCGCGGCGAGATCGTCGGCGATCTTCGCCTCCGACAGCGCGCCGCAGATCGCGGTCACGTCGGCCACGCTGGCCGGCCCGAAGGTCACGATGTCGGCCACGCGCGAATAGATTTGCGGGAAGCGCTTCATCAGCCCGCGCGCGCCCTTCATGCCGCCTGCGATCAGCGGGATTTCGGCGGCATCGGTCAGGTCGCGCAGCGTCTCCAGAACGCGCACGTCGCGGGCAGCATGGTCGATCTCGTCGACCACGAGCGCGCATTGCTTCACCAGAAGCTCGGGCAAGACCGCGTTGAACAGCTTCTCGGTCGAGCGCGCCGGCGTGACGTTCAGCACGTTGGCAAGATCGGTGAGCAGCCAGTGTGGCGTCCAACCGGCCTTGGCGCGCAGGAAGACGGGCGTGCGCGGCACCGCGTACCATTGGAGCGTGCGCGTCTTGCCGTAGCCGGGCTCGCCCTCGGCCAGCATCCAGCTCGCCTCGCGCGCGCCGCGGCGCTCCACGGTGCGCGTCGCATCCATGAAGCGCGTGACGTTCGAAAGTCCTTCGACGAATAGACCCGTCTTCATCTGTTTTTCTTCTCCTTGTTAAGCGGCTCCGCCGCCGGCAATGCGTTTCGTGTCGATGGACAGGAGCTGCTGGAACGTCGTGTCATGTCTAAGCTCGGCGATGAGCTTCGCGTCTTCGGCATCGAGCGCGCGGCCCGACGCTGTATGCGCGTCGGCCCAGCGCCACAGATCGAGATCGCGATCGAACAGCGGACGCTCGTAGCCGTCGCAGCGGATCATCGCCGGCGCAGGCGCGGCGCTTGCAGACGCCAGTTCTTCGGCCGCTTCGCGCGCGCCTTCGACCTGGTCGGCCGTCGGCTCGATCGGCGCGGGCGCGGCATCGGCGTTGTCGATCTCTTCGAGCGCGCGCGCGTGGGCGATCAGGCGCGGCCGATCGGCCGCTTCCATCGCGCGCACGGACTCGGCGTCGAGCGCAAACCCGTCGCCGGCAGCGATGAGAATGCGGTCGGCCGCGCCTTCCGGCGGATAGAGGCGATGGATGTTGCGAACCTCGGCGCGCACCGCGCTGATCGCCGTGCGCTGGGCCTTCTGCGCCGCGATCGCGATCTGCATGCGCGAATTGCCCGTGAGATCGGGGTCTTCGGCGATGCAGAGGAATTTGTCGCGCTCGGCGCTGTAGACCACGATGCGCGCGGCATCGTGCGGATCGTGGCGCACATGCACGCGGTAGCCGACCAGCGGGCCGAGCTCGGCCGCGATGTAGCAGCGCCGGTCGATCGCGATGCCCTTCTTGCCGACGACGCGGATGCCGCTGGCGCCGGGCGCATCCATCAGGAGCGCGTCGAGAAGGCGCTCGTCGGCGATGCGCTTCGCGTCGCCGCCGAACGCTTCCGCCATCTGGAACGGCGTCTTGCCCAGCCCTTCATGCACGTTGCGGCAATGGACATCGCGCAGCCACCACGTGATCTTCGATTGCAGCTCCGCCGGGGAGAGATTGGTTTCGAAGCACAGCCGCGCCTCTTCGCCGAAGCGATGGGAAAACGACGCGCGATTGTCGATCGCCTTGCGCTCGGCGATGTTGTGACCCACGAAACCGGGCAACAGCTCGAACAGCCCGCGGTTGAGCGTGCCGAACAGGCGCTCGATGAAGGGCTTCTCTTCCGGCGTGAAGGGACGCGAATAGCCGAGCTTGATGCCGAGATCGCCGGCGAAGCGCACCACGGCCTGAGCGGTGAATTCCTTGCCGTTATCGGTCTTGATCATGATAGGCAATCCCCACGCGAGGATCGCGCGGCGCAGGAGCGCCATGGTGGCCGCGGCGCGGGGCTGATCGGACACCAGCACCATCGCGCGGCGCGTGAACACGTCGATCACGCCGGTGAGCGCGAAGCGTTTCATTGAGCCGTCGGGCAGCCGGCACATCGCATCGGCGCGCGTGGCGTCAAGCTCCCAACGCGCGTTGATCGCGGTGATCGCTTCGTCGCGCCGGCCGAATGCGGCCTTGTGGTGCGAGCGGAAGCGGTCGGGATCGGAGAGAGCCTTCAGGACCGGCGCATTCGCTGCACGCCATTCGGCCATGAACACCTGTAACGTGCGAAGCGCGACGGCGCGGCCGAGATCGGCGGCGATCAGATCGCGCAGATGCGTGCATGAAAGGTGCGGACGCGCGCCGACCTGGGCGACGATGAAGCTGCGCAGCTGTTCGTCGCGGTGGATGAAGCCGGACTGCTTGGGGCGTCCGCGGCGATCAAGGAGCGACACGCCCTCGCGCAACGCGCGGTCCCATGTCCGCAACTGGTGAGGTTCGGCATGCGGTTCGACCTGGCGAACCCATGGCGCGAGCTTCACGCGGCCTTTGGCGTAGAGCTTCGAGAAGGTCTTGAGACCCTTTCCGATGCCGAGATTGCGCTCGGCTATGAAGGCTTGCGCGGCATCGGCGATCAGCTTGCGGGCTTCGGCGCGCAGGTCGCGTCGCGCGGCCTTGGCGCCGGCGTCGTCGGAAACCTCGGCGCCATCGGCTTCGACGCCGTGGCGCTTCAGATATTCGTCGCGGGCGGACGCGGGAAGCTCGGTCCAGCGGAATTCGCGGCCACCGCCGCGCGCCGTGCGCTTGCGCGTGGCGATCGAATGGTCACCGAGAAATCTGCGGATGTGACGTTCGTCGAACGCAAAGCCCGGCAGCGACTCCGCTGCGGCTTCGGCGGCCGTGAGCCATTCCTTGTGCGCGGGAACCGAGAAGCCGCTCAATTTGGCTTCCTTCCGGGCGTTCCCTCGATGACGTTGATCGCGTTGGCGAGCCACTGGATCAGGACGCGCGCGTGCTGCGCATCCAAGTGCACGTGCGCGTCGATATGGCCGTCTGCCCGCTTGCTGAGGATGACGATGTGCCCTTCCGGGCAGATATCGATGGCGACGACCGGCGATGAACTATCGCCCTTCAGCGTCGACCAATTGGTCTTCGGCGTTTCGAACACTCTTGACATTCCAGCCCCGGAAAGTCTCCCGGAGCGGTGGGCGCTCCGGGAGCAACACCACGTGTCAGGTTCAGTTCGTCTGCTGTTGTGTCTGCGTCTGCGGTGCGAGCGCGTTCGCAGTGAGGTTGGACGCGGCAACCATGATGGCATTCACGCCGATCGTCTTCTGCGCCGCCAACGCCTGGGTGCCGATCGCTTGCGCGAGATTTGCCGCGGTCACGAGCGGCTTCGACGCTTCGATGATTGTCGGCGTGTCGACCAGCACCTGGGTGCCGATCTGCGTCGCAAGCTGCAGCTCGGCAGGTTCGAGCCCCACGAGGAACGCCTTGACGGGCGGCCACGCGTCGTCTTCGAGGAACGTCTCGATGTCGCTAAACAAGTTCATTCGTGTTCTCCTGAGGCGCGGCACATCGCGCGTGGTTCGACTGCGCAGGCGCGAGCGCGCGTGCGTTCCTCCATGTGCTGAGAAATCGTGTGATCGACGTAGGCGTCGCTGGTCGCGATGAAGACGCCGCCGAGCGAGCCGGCGACAATGCCGGCGACTCCCGCGACGAAGATGAGATCGCCGCGCGTCATCTGCGGCTCCGGCGTGCGCGTCTGCGCTTCGGCGTCGCCGTTGTGCCGTAACGAGCAGGCCAGATCGTCTCCGGCTCTTCGCCGATGAAGTTCGCGATGATGCTTTCGGCGCGCCTGCTGGGACGGATCAGCGCCACGCGCAAATAGCTGTCGCAGAGGCCGTTGCGCCGCGAGAGGCTGGTCAGCGTCTCGCCCTTCTTGCGGATCGCCGCCTTCACGTCCTCGGAGTGCCAACCCTTGACCTGAGCGGCTCTTGAACCCGATAAAGCTTGCGTTGCTTCCCGCATTGTGGGTGGCGACCCTCCGAAAGACCGTCCCGGGAGGGGTCGGTCCTTTTTTTGGTGGCATCCGTAACCTTCGTTACGTGCTTTCGGATGTGGTTAATCCGCCAATAGGTGGCGTGTCAAGAGCGGCTGGGGCTGCAAGTCGTGAAAAAGCTGGTTAAACCCGAAACTGTGCCGCGAAAAGGCGGTGTTGAAGACGAGGGAACGTCCTTTCGAACGTCCTTCGGGCAGCGATTGATGGCCGTGCTCAGCCGGTTTCCCACCCGGTCGGCCGCCAGCGAAGTGGCAGGCGTCAACCCCGACCAGCTCGCGAAATATGTGGACGGTCGCGCCAAGCCGCCGTTCGAAGTGATTTTCCGTCTCACCAGCGCGAAGGGGATTTCACTCGACTGGCTGGCGACGGGCAACGGCGCGCCCGGCGATGCCGATCTCGATGACCGCTTCGTTTCAATTCCGCGCTACCAGCTCCGCGCCGGCGCGGGCGAGAATATCTTCGCGACGGATGAGGAACCTGCCGATCTCGTGAAGTTCAGCCGGGAATTGCTCCGCAAGCACGGCATCAGGGCCGATACTTCGCAGCTCATCGAGTCTACCGGCGACAGTATGGTGCCGACGATCGGCGACGGCGATCTCATGCTTGTCGACACATCCGAGCGCGAGGCGCGCGATGCGGTGTTCGTCGTGCGGCGCGGAGGTGCATTGCTGGTGAAGCGGTTGCAGCGTCACGCGGATGGTTCGCTGTCGCTGATCTCGGACAACCGCGCCTATGACCCGGACCGTCTGCCGCGCGACGACGCCGACAATCTGGAGATCGTCGGCCGAGTAAAATGGGTATTCAGGTCGGCGTGATCAATCGAGGTCAGCGCGCAGCCATGCACGCATCGAGCGCCTTCGCTTTGCCCCCGGATGACTTCGTGCAGCGCCCAAGCTTGGCCGCCCAAACGGGATCGCCTTCCACGGCGCTCGGCGCGCCCAGGTCCGTATCCTGCTGCGCCTGCTTCATGCGATAGGCTTCGTCCAGAGACCTTTCTCTATCCGCCAGCCGCAGTTCGCATTGGGTGACCGCTTCGGCGCCTTCGTCGGCGAAGCTCTTTGAACAGCCGCCCTTCATCGCGTCGGTCACAAATGGCAGTCCGGGAGACGCCGCTTGTGCGCTTGGGATCGGCGCCGGCGCAGCCCGGAATGGCATGACGCTCAGCGCCAACATTCCCACGATGATTCCCGCTCCGAATACGGCACAGATGAGGGCCGTCTGCATCGTTCTGGTCATCGCAATTTCTCCGACTTCGGCCGGAGTTTAGCCGCGGCTTTTGTGAGGCTGCAATGGGTTCTGAGACGATGCTTAGCGGCGTGTTGCGCGCGTGCAAGTCGGACAAGTCGGACATCTCGGACATCGGCGGCGCGCGCGTCGCATCGCCCATTCCAGTCAAACTGCGGCTTTAGGCCCGCCCTTCGTTCATATTTTGCTGCGCGCCCAGATCACTTTCCCTGCGCGCCGATTTTTCTAGCTCACCCGCGAGATCGCGCTCTTTCCCGGCAAATCCCGGCATTTCCCGCCTAATCCCGCACGCGCCGCGCCTGTAAGCCTTTTCCTGCGCCGTACAGTGACGCTGCATCGGAAGTTTTGTGGCTCATGCGCCAATAGACCGAAAATATGGCGACCCCGAGAGGATTTGAACCTCCGACCTACAGATTAGGAATCTGTCGCTCTATCCGACTGAGCTACGGGGTCGCGCGAGATCGCGTTCTACCGGATCGCCGGTGCAAAGGTAATAGAGGCCGGGGGCTCACGACGCGGCGGCGCGCCTGTGGCGGCACATCTGTTTGCGGTTCTCCGCGGTGACGAACCAGCCGATGCCGCGGCAGACGGGGCAGGCGGCCAGTTCGTGCGTCTCGAACCGTCTGGCCGCTTCGGCGGCCGTCGCGCGCAGGAGCGCAAGCGCGGGCGTTGCGGCCTGGTAGGGAATCGCGGGGCCCGTGCCGCGCCGCCACGCTGTCGCGACGGCGCGAGCGGCGCGTCCGTCCGGAAGCGGCGGCGGTTCGCCGAACTGGAAACCCCATTGGGGCAAGGCGCGCCGAAAGAACAGGATGGCTGCATCCGCGAACGCGCCCGATCCCGCATAGGTCCGCGCCAGTTCGCCGGTTGCCGCGTCGCGCGAGAAAAGCGCCGTGGCTTCGCGGAACAATTCGGTTTCGTCCGCGCCCGCGGCCACGCGAAGTTCGAAGGCGCGAAACTCCGCCGGTGTTGCGGGCCGTCGGCTCATCCGCCGCCCGAGGCCGCATGGAAGAGGCCCAGCAGATCGACGAGCGCGGCGGCGGATCTGAGCGAGGTCTCGATCCGGTTGATCGCGCCGTCGCCAAGCCCGCAATCCCGGCCGGCGGACCGCACCCGTGCGAGCAGCCGGGAATGCCCGTCTGTTTCAACCCCGGTTCCGGACCGGCTTTTCCCGGGCGGTTCCGAAGTGACATTCTCTGGCGATGCCATTGTCCCGGCCTCACTTGCGGAACAAATCATGAACCAGTATGGTCTGATTGTCAACCGATATGGTTATGAACGAACCGGCCGCCCCCCTGGCCGCCCAGTGGCGGCATGACCCGAAAGTGATACGCCCGCTCTTGTGCGATTTGGTTCATACTCTATCTCCATCATCGGATGGACGCCGCGCGGGAGGCGTCGAGATCACCGGGGGTTTGTGGGCGATGCGTAGTTCGTGGATCGAAATTCTGCGTCTGGCAGGACGCGCCGTTTTCGCGGGCGCGATGGCATTGGCTGTGCCCGGCGCGATTGCCGCGACGCCGGCCTTTGCGCGCGGCGCGCCCGATTCCTTCGCCGATCTGGCGAGCCAGCTTCTGCCCACGGTCGTGAACATCGCCACCACGCAAACCCTGAAAGCCGGTTCGCCCGAAGCGGCGCTGCCCGATCTGCCGCCGGATTCCCCACTGCAGCAATTGTTCAAGGATTATCTCGACCAGAACAAGAATATCCCGCGCCACGTTACCTCGCTGGGCTCGGGCTTCATCATCGATGCGTCGGGTCTCATCGTGACCAACAATCACGTCATCGAAGACGCCGACGAAATCACCGTGACGCTCAACGACGGCACGAGCCTGCCGGCGAAGCTTGTGGGCCGCGACGAGAAGACCGATCTGGCGCTTCTGCGCGTGAAGGCGAAGGGTCCGCTGCCCGCCGCCCATTTCGGCGATTCCGATCATGCGCGCATCGGCGATTGGGTGATCGCCATCGGCAATCCGTTCGGCCTGGGGAGTTCGGTGACGGCGGGCATCGTGTCGGCGCGCAACCGCGATATCGCTGCCGGCCCCTATGACGATTTCATCCAGACCGACGCGCCGATCAATCGCGGCAATTCCGGTGGCCCGCTGTTCGACATGCAGGGCAATGTGGTGGGCGTCAATTCGGCGATCTTCTCGCCCAGCGGCGGCTCGGTCGGCATCGGTTTCGCGATCCCCGCGAACATGGCCCATCAGGTGATCGAGCAGATCGCGCCAATTCGGCCAGATCCGGCGCGGCTGGCTCGGCGTGCGCATCCAGCAGGTGACGAGCGACATCGCCGAAGGCCTGGGCCTGCCTTCGACGTCGGGCGCGCTGGTGGCCGACGTGACTGCGAACGGTCCCGCTGCGAAAGCGGGCATCGAAGACGGCGACCTGATCACGGGCTTCGACGGCAAGCCGATCGGCGAATTCCCGCACGCTGCCGCGGCTGGTGGCCGACACGCCCGTCGGCAAGACGGTGAATGTCGATCTCTTGCGCAAGGGCCAGAAGGAGACGCTCCACGTCACCATCGCCAAGCTGGAAGACACCGATACCGGCGCGCCCGACGCCAAGACGGCGCCGCATCCGGCAGCACCTGCCAAGCCGAATTCGAAGCTGTCGCAGCTCGGTCTCTCGCTGGGCCTGCTCGATGGCGATGCGCGCACGAAATACAAGGTGAGCGCCGACGTGCAGGGCGTCGTCGTCACCGAGGTCGATCCCGAGAGTCCGGCGGGCGAAAAGAACTTCCGCCCCGGCGACGTGATCGTCGAAGTGCAGAGCCAGTCTGTGCACACGCCCGACGACGTGACGAAGCGGGTCGAGGCCGATGCCAAGGCCGGCAAGAAGGTCGAGCTGCTGCTGGTCAGCCGCGACGGCAACCTCACCTTCGTCGCGCTGCGCCTGGGCGACGCGGGCTAACGCACTTCATCGCGGCCCCCCACCCTAACCCTCCCCACAAGGGGGAGGGGATTTGTTCGTGTACGTCATAAAGGATGCAGCCATTCTTCACCTCCCCCTTGTGGGTAGGTCGGAGCGCGACAGCGCTCCGGGTGGGGGGGCCGCGCGATTCCATCAAATCCAAAACGCGCCGGCGCGCCCTATCTTCCGATGAACTCGCTGTCGGGATACCCCTGCAGATACAGCAGCGCCGTCAAATCGCCATGCGCGATGCTGGCGCCGGCGGCGGCCGCGACGACGGGCTTGGCGTGATAGGCGACGCCGAGGCCGGCACGCCCGATCATGTCGAGATCGTTGGCGCCGTCGCCCACTGCGAGCGCGTCTGCCAATGAAATGCCTTGCGCCTTAACGGCGTCCTCGAGCGCCTTCAGTTTCGCTTCGCGGCCCAGGATCGGTTCGGCAACCGTGCCCAGCAATTTTTCGCCGTCGTCGAGCAGCACATTGGCCTGCTCGGAGTTGAAACCGGCAGCGGCAGCGACGCGTCGCGTGAAAAATGTAAATCCGCCGGAGACGAGCACCGCGCGCGCGCCATGCGCCCGCATGGTCGCCACTAACGTCGCGGCGCCGGGATTGAGCCGCACGCGCTCGTCATAGACGCGTTGGAGCGCGGCCAGCGGCAATCCCTTGAGCAATGCCACGCGTTCGCGCAACGCGCCCGCGAATTCGATCTCGCCGCGCATGGCGCGTTCGGTGATCGCCGAGACCTGGGGCCTCAATCCCGCCATGTCGGCCAGCTCGTCGAGGCACTCGCAGGAGATGATCGTCGAATCCATGTCGGCCACCAGCAGCTTCTTGCGGCGGTTGGCGGCGGGCACGACATTGACGTCCAGCGCCGGGAACGCCGCGCGCGCGGCGCGGAGGCATTTCGGCTGGCGGTCCATCGAACGGAATGTCGAAGGCGCGGGCTTCGGACAGCCAGGAAATGTCGCCGGCATGGCCGTGTTGCGCGGCGGTGTCGCGCACGGCTTCGGCCATGGCCTTGCCCAGCGTCCCGTTCGCGACGACATTGAGGATGCAGGCTGCCACGAACGAAACTTTCCGGTCCCGAGACGATGACGCGTATCCGCGCAGACGCCGTGCTTATCGCAGGGCCAACCGCGAGCGGCAAGTCGGCCGCCGCGCTGGCGCTCGCCGAGCGCGCGAACGGCGCCGTGATCAACACCGATTCGATGCAGGTCTATCGCGAAGCGCGCATCCTGACGGCGCGTCCGTCCGAAGCCGACAGCGCGCGCGCGCCGCATCTGCTCTATGGGCATGTGAGCGTGCACGACGCCTATTCGGTCGCGCGTTTCCAGGCCGATGCGATCGCGGCGCTGGAGACCGCGCGCGCATCGCGGCGCCTGCCGATCTTCACGGGCGGCACCGGGCTTTATTTCGGCGCATTGACGGAAGGCCTTGCGGATATTCCCGCCATTCCCGCTTCGGTGCGTGCGCATACGCGCGGGCATTTCGAGCGCGTGGGCGCCGACGCGTTCTTCGCGGAGCTCGCGGCGCGCGATCCCCATTCCGCGGCGCGCCTGCGCGCATCCGACCGCCAGCGGGTGTTGCGGGCTTACGAAGTTCTGGAAGCGACCGGCCGCCCGCTCGCCGACTGGCAACAACGCGCCGGTCGCGCGGTGCTCGAAGGGTTGAACGTGGCGCGCTTCGTCATCTCGCCGCCGCGGGCCGAACTGCACCGGCGCATCGATGCGCGGTTCGATGCAATGCTCGCGGCGGGGGCCATGGCGGAGGCCGCGGCCCTGAAGGGCCTCGATCCCGGGTTGCCGTCCGCCAAGATTCTTGGGCCTGCGCGAGCTTTGGGCCGTTGCCTCCGGCGAAATGACGCCCGCAGCCGCAAAAACCGCCGCCCAGGCCGCGACCCGGCAATACGCCAAGCGCCAGGTGACCTGGGCCCGTCACCGGATGGCAGACTGGGTTTGGATCGAATCTAAAGATTTGAGCAATATACTTGCTGTAGTCTTATCCCACTTCGCATGAAATTGCTTGACGGCGAATTGGCGCTTTCGTAGCTTTCGCACTTGCGAAGCGGGGCAGGGCCCCAAAGGCAGAATTGATGTCGTTGACGCTCGTACTTATTAGGAAGCCGCTTTTCGGACGGGGGTAGCCCCGGTTCCCGGATGGCGGCGTGCATGACAAGGGGCGGCAACGCCCCTTTCGCTTTTTTGGGGTTTCGGATGGACAGAGACGGAAGTGCCATGAGCGGCGTGGCCGTGGACGGAGCGATCGAACTCTCCGGCGCGGAGATGGTCGTGCGCGCGCTCAAAGATCAGGGCGTCAAACACATCTTCGGCTATCCGGGCGGCGCGGTGCTGCCGATTTACGACGCGCTGTTTGCGGCGGAAGACCTCGTCCATGTGCTGGTGCGCCACGAGCAGGGCGCGGTGCACGCGGCCGAAGGCTATGCGCGCTCGACGGGCAGGCCCGGCGTCGTGCTGGTCACGTCTGGCCCCGGCGCCACCAACGCCGTCACCGGCCTCACCGATGCGCTGATGGATTCGATTCCGCTTGTCGTGCTGACGGGCCAGGTGGCGACACATCTGATCGGCAACGACGCGTTCCAGGAATGCGACACCGTCGGCATCACGCGGCCCTGCACCAAGCACAATTGGCTGGTGAGGGACGTCAACGATCTCGCGCGCGTCCTGCACGAGGCGTTTCAGATCGCCACCACGGGCCGGCCGGGCCCCGTCGTGGTCGACATTCCCAAGGACGTGCAGTTCAAGCGCGGCACTTACGTGGCGCCGGGATCCGTGCGCCATCGCACCTATCGCCCGAAGACGGAGCCCGAACTGGGCGCGATCGTCAGGGCCGTCGATCTGATGGCGAACGCCAAGCGGCCGCTGTTCTACACCGGCGGCGGCATCGTCAATTCCGGCCCCGAAGCGAGCCGGCTGTTGCGCGAACTGGCGAAGCTGACGGGCTTTCCCGTCACCTCAACCCTGATGGGGCTCGGCGCCTTTCCCGCCTCCGATCCGCAATGGCTGGGACTTGTGGGCATGCACGGGCCCTATGAAGCCAATCTCGCGATGCACGATTGCGACCTGATGATCTGCCTGGGCGCGCGCTTCGACGACCGCGTGACCGGACGCATCGATGCGTTCTCGCCGGGCTCCGTGAAAATCCATCTCGATATCGACGCCTCGCAGATCAACAAGAATGTGCGCGTCGACCTGCCGATCGTCGCCGACGCCACGAAGGCGCTGAAGGAGATGGTGCATTTCTGGAAGACGCAGAAGCGCCGCGTGGATGCGCCGGCGCTTGCCCAATGGTGGAAGACGATCGAGGGCTGGCGGGCCAAAAATTCGCTCGCGTTCACCCAGAAGGGCGACATCATCAAGCCGCAATACGCCATCGACCGGCTCTACGCCCTGACGCGCGGGCGCGACGTCTACATCACCACGGAAGTAGGTCAGCATCAGATGTGGGCGGCGCAGCGGTTCAAATTCGAGGAGCCGAACCGCTGGATGACGTCGGGCGGCCTGGGCACGATGGGCTACGGATTGCCCGCGTCCATTGGCGTGCAGATGGCGCATCCGGATTCGCTCGTCATCGACATTGCGGGCGAGGCGAGCGTGCAGATGACGATGCAGGAAATGTCCACGGCCGTGCAATACGATTTGCCGGTCAAGATCTTCATCCTGAACAACCGCTATATGGGCATGGTGCGCCAATGGCAGCAATTGATGCATGGGGCGCGCTATTCCCATTCCTATTCCGAAGCGTTGCCGGATTTCGTCAAGCTGGCGGACGCATTCGGCTGCGTGGGCCTGCGCGCCGACACGCCGGCCGAGCTCGATGCGAAGATCCAGGAAATGATCGATGTGAAGAGGCCCGTGCTGTTCGATTGCCGGGTGGACCCCACGGAGAATTGCTATCCGATGATCCCCTCGGGCGCCGGGCACCACGAAATGATCCTGTCGGACGCCGAAGAAGAAGCGACCTCCGTCAGCGACGAAGGAAAGATGCTGGTGTGATGGGCAGGGCGACGAGCGGCACTCAATTTCCTCCTCCCCCGCGAGCGGGGGAGGTGTCGAGCGAAGCGAGACAGAGGGGGGCGTCGCGGCGGCTCCCCCTTCGGCCGACTACGTCGGCCACTTCCCCCGCGCGCGGGGGAAGAGGATTGGAGTTGGCTCCGCGATGAACGCCCAACCCAAACCCGTCGAACGCCACACCATCGCGGTGCTGGTCGACAACGAGGCGGGGGTGCTCGCGCGCGTGATCGGCCTGTTTTCCGGCCGCGGCTATAACATCGAAAGCCTCACCGTCGCCGAAGTGGACCATGCCGCGCATACGAGCCGCGTCACCATCGTCACAAGGGGCACGCCCGAAGTGATCGAGCAGATCGAGGCGCAACTGGGCCGCCTCGTGCCGGTGCACCGCGTCACCAACTGGACCACCAACAAGCCCGGCATCGAGCGCGAAATGGCGCTGGTAAAAGTGGCGGGCACAGGCGAGAAGCGGGTAGAGGCGTTGCGCCTGTCGGACGCGTTCCGCGCCCGCGTGATCGACACCACCCATGCGAGCTTCGTGTTCGAGATCACCGGCGCGCCGGACAAAATCGACGCCTATATCGATTTGATGCGGCCCCTGGGATTGGTTGACGTGTCGCGCACCGGCGTCGCCGCCATCTCCCGCGGCCCGGAGGCGATGTGAACGTGGCTGTCCCGCTGCTTTCCTTCCTTGTGAACGGGAGGCCGTCATATATGCGAATTACAACAGAGCATGTCATCCCCGGCCAAGTGTTGCGACAGCAACGCGAGGGGAAGGGGACCCAGGTCCGCATGCAGCGCGCAACAATTCGAGGACTGGTTTGCCATTCAATTTCGAGAATTGACGTTGCGCGACCTCCTGGGTCCCCTTCCCCTCGCGCGAACGCGCTCGGCCGGGGATGACACGATTATGAGGTATGGGTGGATGCTAACCGCCATGTTATTTGTCCGTGCTCGAATTTGGCCTGGAGCTAGTGCCGTGTTGGGATCGCGTGGTTACAGAGGCGGCGATGAATGCGACGCATTCAGTCGGCGCGCACGCCGTATTATCAGCTGGAAACGAGGTCAGCTTCGCGCGATCAAGCGCCGGTTCTCGAAACGGACGCGAAAAATGGTTCGATTGACGGTTGATGCCACCACTAGCGGTTCTGATGCGACGTGATGCCGATTCCACCAGACGTGAATTTTATGCGCAGCCTTGAAAGCGAGTTTGTGAATGAATGCTTGGGTGGAGATCGGAATCCCGCAAGGTACAAAATTTGGTACTCTGGAATTGATCGTAGCCCGGCAATTCTGCTTGGCATTAATCCAGCCGGCAGCGAAGACAACTATCTGACAGCATTGCAGCCCTACGAAGAGTGGGGGCACGATTTTTCCGAATATGAGCTTGACGCGCGTTACCGTCTTGCCAAAGGCGGCATGCGATTTCTCAGGCACCTTGTCGGTGAGCAGACTGCAAATGCGAAGGAGATTGTCCGACGAATTCCGGTGCTTAACGTATGTTTTTTTAGGAACCAGGATCCCACGAATTTAACGAAGATTGAATATGACATTTGCGCGCCCTACGTCTCGCGCATTCTTCGGAGAATTGATCCAATTGTTATCGTGACAACTGGCGATCAAGCTTATGTCCGAATTCACGATATTCTCGGTGCAAATTTTCAGATAATCGAGAACAACAACCGCGCAGTTACCACGCCGAACGGATCGAACTTGGCAAAGCTGTATCGTAGCTACAACGTCGCGGACAACGCGCACCGCCTGAAGAAGATCATAAGATTGGCGCATCTTTCGACATACGGTACAGGGCGAGATCGAGATTGGTCCGCAGCATACGTAAATTTAGAATGCGATCTCGCCGAAGTTGGACTTCGACCCTTTACGATGAATTAGGAGCACCACATCATGCGCGTCTACTACGATCGGGATGCCGATCTGAATTTCATCAAGGGCAAGAAGGTCGCCGTCATCGGCTTCGGCTCGCAGGGCCATGCCCATGCGCTGAACATGCGCGATTCGGGCGTGAAGGACGTGGCAATCGCCGCGCGCGCCGGCGCCTCGGCGAAGAAGGCCGAAGCGGCGGGCTTCCCGGTGATGGAAAGCGCCGAAGCGGCCAAATGGGCCGATGTGATGATGATGGTCACGCCCGACGAATTGCAGGCCGACATCTATGCCCGCGATCTCGCGCCCAACATGAAAAACGGCGCCGCGCTATTCTTCGCGCACGGCTTCAACATCCATTTCCGCCTGATCGAGCCGCGCAAGGATCTCGATGTCGCGATGGTCGCGCCCAAGGGGCCGGGACACACGGTCCGAAGCGAATATGGCCGCGGCGGCGGCGTGCCCTGCCTGATCGCGATCCACCAGGACGCGAGCGGCAACGCGCACGACCTGGGGCTCGCCTATGCATCGGCCATCGGCGGCGGGCGGGCGGGCATCATCGAGACCAGCTTCCGCGAGGAATGCGAGACCGATCTGTTCGGCGAGCAGTCCGTGCTGTGCGGCGGCCTGGTCGAGCTGATCCGCGCGGGCTTCGAGACCCTGGTCGAGGCGGGCTATGCGCCGGAGATGGCCTATTTCGAATGCCTGCACGAAGTGAAGCTGATCGTCGACCTGATCTATGAAGGCGGCATCGCCAACATGAATTACTCGATCTCCAACACGGCGGAATATGGCGAATACGTCACCGGCCCCCGCCTCGTCGACGCGCGCGTCAAGGCGGAGATGAAGCGGGTGCTCGACGACATCCAGTCCGGCCGCTTCGCGCGCGACTGGGTGCTGGAGAACAAGGCGGGCCAACCCTCGTTCAAGGCGATGCGCGCGCGCGCGGCGGGCCATCCGATCGAGGAGGTGGGCGAGCGCCTGCGCGCGATGATGCCCTGGATCGCCAAGAACAAGCTGGTGGACAAGGCGAAGAACTGAGGTTGGTTATATCCCCGTTTCGCGTAAGCTCGCCTCGCGCGCAACAGGAGACCCGCATGCCGCTTGCACAGATGCCCATCGCTTCGCCGTTCGGCGCCCGCTCGCTCGCCAGCGACGTCGTCAAGGGCATCGACCTCAAGGGCAAGACCGCCATCGTCACCGGCGCGTCGTCGGGCCTTGGCATCGAAACGGCCCGTGCGCTCGCGGGCGCCGGCGCCCGCGTGATTTTGCCGGTGCGCTCGCCCGCCAAAGGCGAGGAAGCCGCCGCCGACATCCGCGCCACGACGGGCAACGACGCGGTCGAAGTGGCCCAAATGGACCTTGCCGACTGGAAGAGCGTGCGGCTGTTTGCGGCCGCGTTCCTGAAATCGGGCGCGGCGCTCTACATCCTCATCAACAATGCCGGTATCATGGCGACGCCGGAGCGCCGCATCATGGGCAATATCGAATTGCAGTTCGGCACCAATCATCTGGGCCATATGCTGCTGACCGCGCGGCTGGCGCCGGCGTTGCTCAAGGCCGCGCCCGCGCGCGTTGTCGAGCTCACCTCCATCGGTCACCGCCTGTCGCCGATTTCATTTCGACGATCCGAATTTCCTGCACCGGCCTTATGAGAAATGGTCGGCCTATGGCCAGTCGAAGACGGCCAATTCGCTGTTCGCGGTCGAGTTGAACCGCCGCCTCGAACCCAAGGGCGTTATTGCCTTCGGCGTGCAGCCGGGCGGCATCATGACCAATCTCCAGCGCGACCTGAGCCAGGAGGAAATCCGCGCCTTCGGCTGGGTCGACGCCAACGGCAAAGTGCACGAAGCGTTCAAGACGCCCGCGGGCGGCGCCGCCACGTCGGTGTGGTGCGCGACGTCGACCTTGCTCACCAAGGGCGGCGTCTATTGCGAGGATTGCAATGTCGCGGTCGCGGTGCCGGCCGACGACAAGGGCTTCTCCGGCGTGCGCCCCTGGGCCATCGATCCCGACGCGGCACACAAGCTGTGGACGCTGTCGGAGAAATTGCTGGGCGAGACGTTCGCGATCTAATTTGCGACGTAAATTGTGACTCGTTATCTCTTTACGTGTCATGGCCCGCAAAAGCGGGCCATCCAGGTAACATATCGCCAAAGGTGAAGTGGACGCACGGACTTGAATATCATTTTCCAGAACGAGCAAACGTCACCTGGGCGGCCCGCTTTCGCGGGCCGTGACAATGAAGGGTATTGGAAGCCAAGAGCCCCTTGATTAAGGCAAGAGAATGAAAATCGGAACGCCGCTTTCGCCCAATGCCACCAAAGTGATGCTGCTCGGCGCGGGTGAGTTGGGCAAGGAAGTCGTCATCGAGTTGCAGCGGCTGGGCGTCGAGACGATCGCGGTCGATCGCTATGCGAACGCGCCGGGGCAGCAGGTCGCCCATCGGGCTCACGTCATCGACATGACGGATGCGGGCGCGTTGCGGGCTCTGGTCGAGCGCGAGCGGCCGCATCTGATCGTGCCCGAGATCGAAGCGATTGCCACCGACGAGCTCGTGCGGATCGAAGAGGACGGTCTTGCGACCGTGATCCCTACCGCGCGCGCGGCTCATATCACCATGAACCGCGAGCGCATCCGCCGTCTTGCGGCGGAAGAATTGGAGCTTCCCACGTCTCCTTACGCGTTTGCCGCGTCGCTCGAAGAATTGCAGGCTGCCATCGATGGCGGTATCGGCTTTCCCTGTTTCGTGAAGCCCGTGATGTCGTCGTCCGGCAAGGGCCAGAGCAAGCTCAAGAGCCAGTCCGATGTCGCCAGGGCGTGGGACAAGGCGCTGTCGTCCGGTCGCGTGAAGCAGCCCCGCATCATCGTGGAAGGCGAGATCCGCTTCGATTTCGAGATCACGCTGTTGACGGTGCGCGCCGCCGACGGCAGAGGCGGCACGGCCACGCATTTCTGCGAGCCGGTCGGCCATGTGCAGGTCGAGGGCGACTACGTGGAATCCTGGCAGCCGCAGGCGATGAGTGCCGTGGCGCTGGAAAAATCCCGCGCGATGGCGGCGAAGGTCACCGCGGCGCTGGGCGGCTTCGGCATCTTCGGCGTGGAACTGTTCGTGACGGGCGACGACGTGTGGTTTTCGGAAGTGAGCCCGCGCCCACACGACACCGGTCTCGTCACGCTGGTGTCGCAGTATCAAAGCGAGTTCGCGCTTCACGCGCGCGCGATATTGGGGCTGCCGGTTTCGACGGCGCTGAAATCGCCGGGCGCCTCGGCCGTGATTTATGGCGGCGTGGATGCGAAGGGGATCGCCTTCGAAGGCGCCGATCTGGCGCTCGGCGTGCCGGAAACCGAGCTGCGGCTGTTCGGCAAGCCGGAATCCTTCATGAAGCGGCGCATGGGCGTGGCGCTCGCCCGCGGCGCCGACGTGGCCGAGGCGCGCGAGCGCGCCAAGAAAGCTGCGGCACTGGTGAAACCCGTCGCGCCTTAAGTCGGGTTCTCCATGCTGAACATCTCGCTGTCGTCGTCATAGGCGAACAGTTCGCCATAGCGCGCCCAGCTCACGATCGCGCGCAGGGATTGTTCGGCGAGATCGAGCGTCATGTGGTCCTCGAGCTCATCGAGGAAGCGCGTCTTGGGTGCGGAGTGGCTTTCGCGCTCGTCGAGCACGCGCCTGATATGGGCCGCAAATGGCACATAGCGGATCAGGAGGCGGGCGAAGATGCGCTTCCGTTCGTCCAGTTCGGCATTGGCGAAGCGCTTGCCGTTCTCGGTGAGCTTGATGTCGCCGCCTTCGACGTCGGCAAGCCGCAGCAATTGCAGGCTTTCGGCTACGGGAAAGAGGTCGTCGATCTCCAGCTGCAGCTCGGAGGCGATATCGGGCAGGTCGGCTTTGCCGTTATAGGGCGCCGCCGCGACCGCTTCGATAAGGCCCGACAAAAGATTGACGGACACGCGCGGCAGGATCATCGCGAAACCCGTGCCGGGAATATGGCCCGGAGCTGCCGCCCCGGCTTTCTCGGTGCGGCGCGCCGTCATCTCGATGTAAATCCGCTCCACGATGGCGCTGAACGCGGGGTCGAGGCGGTCGCGCGGCTGGCGTAGCGGAATCTTGATTTCGGTGACGATGCGGCCGGGATTGGTGGAAAAAAGCAATATCCGGTCGCACATCAACACCGCTTCCTCGATATTGTGCGTGACCAGGAGCACGCATTTGATGGGAAGCTGGCCTTCCGACCACAATTCGAGGAAATCGGTGCGCAGGTTCTCGGCCGTGAGCACGTCGAGCGCCGAGAACGGCTCGTCCATCAGAAGAATGTTCGGATGCACCACGAGCGCGCGCGCAAACCCCACGCGCTGGCGCATGCCGCCGGACAGTTCGCGGGGATAGGCGGATTCGTAGCCATCGAGACCGATCAGGTCGATGGCGCCCAGCGCGCGAGCGCGGATTTCCTTCGGCGGCAGCGCCAGCGCCTCGAGGCCCAGCTGCACATTTTCCAGCACGGTGAGCCAGGGAAAGAGCGCGAAGCTCTGGAAAACCATCGAAATGCCGCTGGCCGGCCCGTCGACGGGATTGCCCATATAGGTGACGGTTCCGCCGGAAGGCTGGGCCAGGCCCGAGATCAACCGCAGCAATGTTGATTTGCCGGAGCCCGAACGGCCGAGCAGGCCCACGATTTCGCCGGGGCTCAGCGTGAGGTTCACATCGTCGAGCACGAGAAGATCGCCGCCGCCCGGCTTGGGGAAAGAGCGCCGCACCGCGTGCACATCGAGAAGAGCCGTGGCATCCATGATGTTCTCCTACGACAATGTGAATTTGCGTTCGGCGTACCGGTAGAGCGGGCGCCAGAACGCGCGATTGACGATCGTGACGAGCACGCTCATCACGGCGATTCCGAGCACGATGCGATGGAAATCGCCCGCGATCGTCGCTTCCTCGATGTAGTTGCCCAACCCTTGCGCGTGCAGGGTCTTAGTTCCCCAGAACACATATTCGGCATTGATGGCCGCGTTCCATGAGCCGCCCGAGGCCGTGATCGCGCCCGTCACATAGAACGGGAACACGCCGGGCAATGCGATCTTGCGCCACCACAGCCAGCCCCGGACCTGGAAATTGGCGCCGGCATCGCGCAATTCGCGCGGCACGCTGGCCGCGCCCGCGATGACGTTGAACAGGATGTACCATTGCGTGCCCAGCACCATCAGGGGCGAAAGCCACACGTCGGGATTGAGTTCGTAGGTGACGACCATGTAGACCGCGACGGGAAAAAGAAGATTGGCGGGGAACGCCGCAAGAAACTGCGCGATCGGCTGGACGATATGGGCAAGCCGCGGTCGCAGGCCGACATAGATTCCGACGGGCGTCCAGATCACGCTGGCGATGATGATCAATACAAACACGCGGATCATCGTCAAAAGGCCGAGAACGGTGGCGTGCGACACCTCGCCAAGCGAGATGCTTCCCGCCGTGAATTGGTACACGCGCCACAGCGCATAGGCCGCCAGTGCGATGATCATCCCGTACCACGCGATGTCGGCGGCGCGCGCGGACGCGGCGCTGCTTTGCCCGGGCAATGTGAAGGTGGGCGGCGGGCGCAACCGGTAGGACCAGCTGAGCGCGGAGGCGAAAGGCGTCGCCAGGGTATCGAGCAAGTCGGAGCGCCGGATGATGGTCAGCAGCCAGGATTTGCGGGGATCCTCGATGTTTTCCTGGTCGAAGCGGAAGCGATCGGCCCAGGCTACGAGGGGGCGGAACAGAAGCTGATCATAGATGATGATGACGATCAGCATGGCGCCGATCGCCCAGAAGATGGCACCCAGATCCTTGTGCGCGATGGCGAGCGCGATATAGGAGCCGACGCCCGGCAGGGTGATGTTCGTGTTGCCGACGGTGACGGCCTCGGAGAAGACCACGAAGAACCAGCTTCCCGACATCGACATCATCATATTCCAGATGAGGGACGGCGTCGCGAAGGGGGCTTCGATGCGCCAGAACCTGGCCCAGGCCGTCAGGCCAAACACCTGGCCGGCTTCTGTCAGCTCGACCGGCACGGTGCGCAGCGACTGGTAGAAACTGAAGGCCATGTTCCAGGCCTGGCTCGTGAAGATGACGAAGACGGACGCGAATTCGGCCCCCAGCACCCGGCCGGGCGCGAGCGACAGGAAGAACACCAGGGTGAGCGACAGAAAGCCCAGGATCGGCACGGATTGGAGGATGTCGAGGAGGGGGATCAGCAACGCGCTCGCCCGCCGGCTTTTGGCTGCCCAGGTGGCGTAGGTGAAGGTGAAAAGCAGCGAAAAGACCATCGCAATCAACATCCTGAGCGACGTGCGTAGCGCGTAGCCGGGGAGCGCCCAGGGACTGAGCGACAGAGGCTTGGCGGTCAGCGAGGCCAGCGGCTCGACCACGTTCCGGCTTGCATCGGCGAACAGCACGACGAAGCCCAGGACCAGCACCGCGGCCAGGATATCCCACCGGCTGGGGAGCAGACGGCGCGCTTCGATCGAGACGGGCGGCAGGATTTTCATCTGCGGCAGGCCTCAATGCGAGAGTTGGAGGTTGGGTTTCGCCGCGCGCGTACCTCGCGCGAAGCCAAGCCGGCAAGCGCCCTTCTCCTGCCGATAAAATACTTGTTTTGCAAGCCCGAATTGGGTGGATTCCGGCGCAGTTTTCCACTTTCGTTGCGGCCATCATCGACGCCGATTGTGACGGTTTTGCCTTCGATACCACCAAAGAGATTGCGTCGACTCCCGGAGTGCGAGGTGCCCTCACTCGGGGCCGTCCATCCGGCCCCGAGTGCTCCGGGAGCGGACGATCAGGGTTCAGACCAGCAGGCAAAATGGCGGGGTCGAGTTTCGAAGCCGAAGGGGCTCCGAACCGAGCGCCGGAGCATTCGGCGCACCTCGCACCGAAGCGCAAAAACAAATTCGCCCGAAGGCGCGAACCTGCCGCTCGCGAACTTTTGCGCGGCCTCGCGAATTCAGCGTAAAACCTTGGAAACGAAGTCGAAAAGCGCAAATTTACGCGGGCTTAAGGGCGCTTCGTTTAGGTTAGCGAACCGTGAATTCGGCGGGCGGAACGGCGATCCGAAATGGCGAACTGCGCACAGGCAAATGCAGGCGACGGAACGTCCGTCCGCATGCGCGTGCGCGTCGCAATGGGCCCCCGTCCTTCCCTCGATTTGCCGCGTGAGCAGCTTCTCCTCCTTAGCTGCCCCTAGGCGTCTTTGCTCCTTCGGAGCGGACGCATAGGGGACGAATGCGAAAGGAGAGATCGAAGCGCCGCAAGGCAGAGAGAAGGAATCGAGGCTATGAGTACGAACGCAGAAAAGTCCCAACCGGTCCGGATATTCGACACGACGCTGCGCGACGGCGAGCAATCGCCGGGCGCTGCCATGACGCTCGAGGAAAAACTGGAAGTCGCCGAGCTGCTCGATGCGATGGGCGTCGACATCATCGAAGCGGGCTTTCCCATTTCCTCCAGCGGCGATTTCGACGCCGTGCAGGAAATCTCCAGGCTCGTGAAGAATGCGACCGTGTGCGGGCTCGCACGCGCGGGGTTCAAGGATATCGACCGCGCGGCGGAAGCGCTGAAACACGCGAAGCGGCCGCGCATCCATACATTCCTGTCGACCAGCCCCGTTCATATGAAGCACAAGCTGCAGATGGAACCCGATGCGGTGCACGACGCGGTGGCGGCGTCCGTCGCGCGCGCGCGCAATCACGTCGACGACGTGCAATGGTCGCCGGAAGACGCGACCCGCACCGAGCACGATTTCCTGTGCCGCACGGTAGAAACGGCAATCAAGGCCGGCGCCACCACCATCAACATTCCCGATACAGTCGGCTATTCGACGCCCCAGGAGTTCTTCGAACTGATCGAGATGCTGCGCAATCGTGTGCCCAATATCGACAAGGCCGTGATTGCCGACCCATTGCCACAACGATCTGGGCCTGGCCGTCGCCAATTCGCTGGCGGGCGTGCTCGCGCGGCGCGCGGCAGATCGAATGCACGATCAACGGCATCGGCGAGCGCGCAGGCAACGCCGCGCTGGAAGAGATCGTGATGGCGCTCAAGGTGCGGCGCGACCGCATGCCGTTCAAGAGCCGCGTCGACACCTCAATGCTCGCGCGCGCCTCCAAGCTCGTCTCCCACGTCACGGGATTTCCGTCCAGTACAACAAGGCCATCGTCGGAAAGAATGCGTTCGCCCACGAATCGGGCATTCATCAGGACGGCATGCTGAAGAACGTCGAGACCTACGAGATCATGCGGCCCGAGGAAGTCGGGGTGAAGGAATCCTCGCTGGTGCTCGGCAAGCTGTCCGGCCGCCATGCCTTCCGCGAGAAGCTGCTGGCGCTCGGTTACGATCTGGGCCAGAACGCGTTCGAAGACGCGTTCCGGCGCTTCAAGGATCTCGCCGACAAGAAGAAGCATGTTTTCGACGAAGACATCATGGCGCTGGTGGACAATGAAATGCTCCGCGACCATGATGGCATCGTCGTCAAGGGCTTGAGGGTCGAAACCGGCGTGGGCGTCGAGCCGGGCGCGGAACTCGTGCTGGCAGTGGGCGGCGACGAGCGCCGCACCCGGACAACGGGCGACGGGCCGGTGGACGCGATCTTCAAGGCCATTCGGGAACTCTACCCGCACAGCGCCGCGCTCCAGCTGTTCCAGGTCCATGCCGTTACGGAAGGGACCGATGCGCAGGCGACGGTGAGCGTGCGGCTCGAGGAAAATGGGCGCAGCGTCACGGGTCGCGCCGCGGACACGGATACTCTCGTGGCCGCTGCGAACGCTTATGTGAATGCGCTCAACAGGTTATTGGTGAAACGCGAGAAGCAGGCGCCGGAAGCGTTAACCGTCGCGCGATGAAACAAAAGCTCCGGCGGACGGCCCGCCGGAGCCCGGTTTCGCGGGTACGGCTATTGCAAGGCGTATGCTTGGAAAGGCACAGGCAGAGCAAGCATGTTTGGCGGTCTCCTCGGCTTCTTGTCGAGCGATATGGCGATCGATCTGGGGACGGCGAACACGCTGGTCTACGTGAAGGGGCGTGGAATCGTCCTTAACGAGCCCTCGGTCGTCGCCACCATGAATCGGGGCGGCAAGAAGCAGGTCAGGGCCGTCGGCAACGACGCCAAGATGATGCTGGGGCGCACGCCCGGCAACATCGAAGCGATCCGGCCGATGCGCGACGGGGTCATCGCCGATTTCGAGATCGCGGAGGAAATGATCAAGCATTTCATCCGCAAGGTGCACAACCGGCGCTCCTTCGCCAATCCGATGATCATCGTCTGCGTGCCTTCGGGTTCGACGGCGGTCGAGCGGCGCGCGATTCAGGAATCCGCGCTGTCGGCTGGCGCCCGGCGGGTCTATCTGATCGAGGAGCCGATGGCGGCGGCGATCGGGGCGGGACTTCCGGTCTCGGAGCCCACGGGCTCGATGGTCGTCGATATCGGCGGCGGAACGACGGAAGTGGCCGTGCTGTCGCTTGGCGGCATCGTCTATTCGCGCTCCGTGCGGGTGGGCGGCGACAAGATGGACGAAGCGATCATCGCCTATATCCGCCGCCATCAAAATCTTCTGATCGGCGAAGCGAGTTCGGAACGCATCAAGAAGGAAATCGGTTCCGCCGCGCCGCCCGCGGACGGCAACGGGGTCACCCTCGAGATCCGGGGCCGCGATCTCCTGAACGGCGTGCCGAAGGAAATCACCATCACCCAACGCCACATCGCCGAGGCTTTGGCCGAGCCCACAAGCGCCATCGTCGAAGCGGTGAAGGTGGCGCTCGAGGCGACGCCGCCCGAACTCGCCGCCGACATCGTGGACAAGGGAATTGTGCTCACCGGCGGCGGTTCGCTGCTGGCCAATCTCGACCAGGTGCTGCGCGAAGAGACCGGCCTGCCGATCAGTATTGCCGACGATCCGCTGTCCTGCGTGGCTCTCGGTACCGGCAAGGTGCTGGAGAACGCGAAAGGCATGCGGCACGTGCTGACGACCGCATTCTGACAAGGGAGCGCGCGTACCAAAGCGAGCTTGTAAAGTTATGGCCAACGGGACTTGGAAGATCGCGCGAGGACGCGGAAGTGCCCAGCTCCCGCTGGCGATCGTGGCGATCCTGGCCGTCGCCATCGTCGTTCTCGGCAAGGCGCAGTCGTCGCTGTTCGACCACGCCCGCACCTATTTTTCCGATTGGACGTCGCCCGTGCTCGAAGCCGTGCGCGGTCCTGTCAACGCCACCAGCCGCTGGGTCGGCGGCATCGGCGGAGTCTTCGAGGTCTATCAGGACAATCAGCGTCTCAAGGAAGAGAACGCGCGACTGCGGCAATGGCAGAACGCGGCGCTGGTTCTTGAGCAGCGAGTCAGGCGCTATCAGCTTCTGCTCAACGCCGTGCCCGACCCCGCGGTCAACGCCGTCACGGCCCATGTGATCGGACGCGACAACCGGCCGTTCCTCGACACCATGATCCTCGACGCCGGCAAAGCCCAAGGCATCAAGCCGGGCGAGGCGGTGGTCGACGCGCGCGGCATGATCGGGCGCATATTCCTGGCCGGGGATCACACCTCGTGGGTGATCCTCCTGACCGATCTCAGCAGCCGTATTCCCGTGGCGATCGAGCCGGGAAATATCCAGGCGATCATGGCGGGCGACAATACGGGCGCGCCGACACTGGAATTGCTGAGTCAGGGCGTCCAATTGAAGGAAGGCGACCAGATCGTCACCTCGGGCGATGGCGGACTTCTGCCCAGCGGCCTGGCGATCGGAACCGTCGGTTTCGACGGCGTGGCGTTCCGCGCGGCGCTTCTGGCCGATGCCGGCACCAGCGACGATGTTCGCGTGCTCGATCTGAAAGCGCCGCCGGAGGAACCGCCCGCGCCGTCGCCCAGCGATCTTCCTGTTTCGGCGGCCGGCCTTGCGCCACTGGCGCCGCCCACCGCGAGCCCGGTTGTTCCGCCGGGCGCGCCGCAAACGTCCGCTCCATCAGCACATCCGCCCGGTGCCGCAGCCGCTACACCTGCTCCCGCCAAGCTGCCGAACCCCAACGCCGCCATCGACGGCACGGATCGATAGGGGCGGGCGATGCACGACCGGATCGGCTTTTCCTTCTCGAGCGCGTTTGGCGCGGCGATTCCGGTTTTCTGCGCCATTGCCGGCGCCATCATCGCCAACATGCCGATCTCGTTCTCCGGCGGTCTTTTGCCCGCGCCGTTGCTGTCGCTGATGCCGGTCTATTTCTGGTGCTTGGTACGGCCGGATTTGATGCCGCCCTGGGCGGTGCTGCTGATTGGCTTGCTTGAAGATCTTTTGTCCGGCGGAGCGCCGGGCATCTGGGCCACATCTTTCGTTGCAGCCTATGCGCTGGTCGACCGCCAGCGCGATTCCTTCGCTGGCCTCGCCGGGATCGGCGCCATCCTCGGATTTGCCATGGCATTGTTTGCCGCCTGCGCCACCGCGTACTTGATTGCCACGCTCACGCATTGGCACGTGCAACCGGTGGGCGGCCTGATCGTCGAATTCGGCGTCACCACGCTCTATTACATTCCCGGCATTGCGTTCCTGGGCTTCCTGCATCGCCATTTCGTCGGACCTTTGCGGAGCAACGTGTGATGCCGCTGTTCGACCGCAAGGACAAAAGCCGTTACGCGACCTTCACCCGGCGCACCTTGATGATGGGTGGAACCGTGGCCGCCGTGCTGACAGGACTGGGTGTGCGCCTCTATCAGCTGCAGATCGTCGAAGGCGACGCGTTCATGACCCGCGCCAACGACAACAGCGTCAATCAGCGCCTCCTCGCGCCGCTCCGGGGCCGCATCTTCGACCGCTTCGGCGTCGAACTGGCCACCAACCGGCGCAATTACCGCGTGGTGCTGATTCCCGAACAAGCCGCCGAAGGCGTCGAGGCGGCGCTCGACACGATCGGACGCGTGATTTCTGATTTCTCCGCACGAGCGCGAGCGCATCCTGCGCGAGATCGCGGACAACAAGAAATTCATGCCGACGGTGGTGGCGGAGAACCTTTCCTGGGAGGAATACGCGCGCATCAATCTGCACCTGCCTTACCTTTCCGGCATCGAACCGGAAGTGGGCGAGACGCGCGATTATCCGTTCGGTGACGAGCTTTCGCATGTGCTGGGCTATGTCTCTGCCGTCTCGCCCGAAGATATGGAGAACGACAGCGATCCGCTTCTTTCGCTGCCCGGCTTTCGCATCGGCAAGCGCGGCGTCGAAAAGCAATATGACGGGCAGTTACGCGGGCAGGCGGGTGTGAGCCGCGTGGAAGTGAACGCCTACGGCCGGGTGATCCGGGAGCTCGATCGTCAGCCGGGCAGTCCGGGATCCGACAGCTATCTCACCATCGACAAGGAGCTGCAGTATTTCGTGACCCAGCGACTGGGCAACGAAAGCGCGGCGTGCGTAGTCATGGATGTGTCGAACGGCGACGTGCTCGCACTCGCCTCCACGCCCGGCTACGATCCCAACGAGTTCAATGTCGGCATCACGCTCGCGCAATGGAAGGCGCTGATGACGGACGACCACACGCCGCTCATCAACAAGGCGATCTCGGGCGTCTATCCGCCCGGCTCGACCTTCAAGCCCACCATGGCGCTGGCCGCAGTCGAAAACGGCCTGGGCGATCTGGAAGTCGACTGCACCGGATCAATGCGGCTCGGAGACCATATTTTCTACTGCGACGCCTGGCGGATCGGCGGCCACGGGCATGTCAGCCTGCAGCGCGGCATTCAAGTCTCATGCAACATCTTTTTCTACCATGTGGCCATGCAGCTCGGCATCGATAAGATGGAGCAGGTGGCCCGCACAATGGGCTGGGGGGCGCCGACTGGAATCGAGATTCCCGGTGAAGCGTCGGGCTTCATCCCCAGCCTCGCCTGGAAGCGCGCGCGCTTCGGCCAATCCTGGGAAGAGGGTGAGTCCCTCAACACCGGTATAGGTCAGGGTTACGACCTGGCCACGCCGATCCAACTTTGTATGCTCGCCGGACGGCTCGCGACCGGCAGGGCGGTCGTACCGCGGCTGACCCATCAGGTAGGCGCCAGGCTCACGCCGAACCCTCCACCAGCACGATTGCCCTTTTCGGACCAGGCCTTCAGCATGGTTCGTGAGGGCATGATCATGGCGGTCAATGAGCCAGGCGGCACGGCCTATGGCTGGCGCATCACTGAGGCCGGATTCGAAATGGCGGGCAAGACGGGCACTGCGCAAGTCCGCCGCATCACGCGCGAAGAGCGGGCAAACGGCCTCACGCCCCAAGATAAGCTGCCGTGGAAGGACCGCGAGCACGCCTTGTTCATCGGCTTCGCGCCGACCGATAATCCGCGCTATGCCATGTCGATCGTCGTCGAACATGGGGGCGCGCGCAGCGAGCCGCAGGTGCAGTTCGCGCGCGACATCATGCTCTTTGCCCAGCAACGCGATCCGTTGAAGATGCAAACGGCCTATCCGGTCACGGCTGCTGCGCTGTCGGCGGCGAGCGCAAGGGGCGGCTCGTGAGCTCGCGGCCCTATGCCGCCGCAAGGCGCACGCTCTCCATCGGCGAGAAGCTGCTCGAAGTGAATTGGGGCCTCGTCGTCCTGATTGCCGCCGTCGCCTGCATCGGCTTCGCGATGCAATATTCTGTGGCCGGCGGCCATCTCCAGCCCTGGGCCGCACCCCAGATGGAGCGTTTCCTTATCGGGCTCGTGATCCTGGTGGCGGTCGCGCTGGTCGATATCCGCGTCTGGATGAGCTTTGCCTATCCCGCCTACGGGCTCGCATTTCTGCTACTCGTCGCGACGACTGTTGCAGGCCATGTGGGGCTGGGCGCGCAACGCTGGATCCAGCTTGGGCCGTTGCAGCTTCAGCCTTCGGAGTTGATGAAGATATCGCTGGTGCTGGCGCTCGCGCGCTTTCTGCACGGGCTCGGCGTCGAAGACGTTTCGCGGCCGCTCAAACTTGCGGTCCCGTTCGTGATGATCGGACTTCCCGCCGTGCTCGTGCTGATGGAACCCAATCTCGGAACGGCGACCATTCTCGTGGCCGATGGCTGCTCGCTTCTGTTCCTGGCCGGTCTTTCCTGGTGGTGGATCGTTCCCGCCGTCACGACGATCGCGGGCGCGGTGCCCATCGCGTGGCAATTCCTTCACGACTACCAGAAGCGGCGCGTGCTTACCTTCCTGAACCCGGCGTCCGATGCGTTGGGCGCCGGCTGGAACATCAGCCAGGCCGAGATCGCGATGGGCTCCGGCGGCCTGGCCGGAAAAGGTTTCGGACAGGGCACGCAGAGCCAGCTCAATTTCCTGCCCGAGAAGAACACCGACTTCATCCTGACGGCGCTGGGCGAGGAGTTCGGCTTTGTGGGCGCGGTGGGCCTCCTCCTGCTGTTCGCCGTCATCATCGGCTACGGCGTGCGCATCGCGATGTCGTCGCGCAGCCAGTTCGGCCGCCTGCTCGCGATGGGCATCACGCTCAACTTCTTCTTCTACATCATGATCAATGCCGCGATGGTGATGGGGCTCATTCCCGTCGTGGGCATTCCCATGCCGCTCGTTTCCTATGGCGGCACCGCGATGCTCACCGTGATGTTCGGATTCGGGCTGCTGATGTCGGTGCATGTCCACCGCCAGGTGGAGATTCCGCGCTCGTCCGGCGGCATCATTTGACGCGATTGGCGCTTTCTGGACAGGCCGGATACCCTCTGCTATAGGCGCGGTCCCTTCGGGGACATTTGGTGGGTTTTCGGGCGCATAGCTCAGGTGGTAGAGCAGCTGACTCTTAATCAGCGGGTCCCAGGTTCGAGTCCTGGTGCGCCCACCAGCAATTCAAAGGCATTTGAACGGTTTCTTCGATTGCACGAGTAGCGTCAAACCCTTCTGGCACACACCGGGCACACAGGCCGTCAATTTCGAAATAATGAAGGGCGCCGAGAAAAACGGACTTGCTACGAGTGAAGTTGCGGCACGTCCGGCCGGCGGCTGGTGACCCAACTATCGACTTCCGCTGCATCCCATGAGACGCGCCGCTCGCCCAGCTTGTAGGGCTTTGGAAACCCATAGCACGCAATTGCCCGTCGAAGCGTGGTGCGATTGCTGAAGATGCCCCGATTGACGAGGGCGGCATACGTCACCAGGTGTTTGCCGGTCATGGTGTGGCCTCGATGTGATCCCGGTGGGGTCGAAGATGCCGCCGACGATTGTGCCGCATACCGAGGGCGCGACGGCCGTGTCGGGATTGCGGGCGAGTGCGTCGGGCGGTCTGTCCCGGACCTTTCTTCCCTTGTGCTTCCGTCACATTCAGTCTCCCAATCATCCGCCTATCCTCGCGTCGCGACCGCTCCGCACGCCCCCCGTCAGCCCGATGATCGATTTCGCACGGTCGGGCCACGTTGTTCGTCATCTATGACGCGGCCCCGTGCGCGCGACTGTTTCGCCTCGACGCGAACGTCTTGCAATACGGCGTCCCATTTGCGGCTCGCGTGCACGCCATCCGCCTGATTGTAGTAGCGCTCCGCCGTCACGGGCGTCGAATGCCCGAGTATCGTCGCAACGATATAGATGTACTCCGGTTCGGAAATGGCGATCATCGTCGCGGCGCAGTCGCGGAAGAGGTGCGGATTTATGGTGGCGCCGAAGGCTGCCAAGGTGAGCCTCTCAATTGCCTGGCCCAGGCCTCCGCTGGTCAGTGCGCCGCCGTCCGCCGATATCCAGAGCGCGTCCCCTGCCGTTCCGCGATACGGGCCGCTGGCCGCCAGGACAGGCCGGTACAGAGCCAGGTATTTCCGGAGCGGAACTTCGAGCGCCGCCGGAAAAGGGAAGTCCAAAGATCGTCGCTGTTTGGTTTCGTGGGCGGCGAACGCCATCCACCACCCGTCGCCACGACGTGTGAGATGCCGGTCTATGACAATCCCCGCGAAATTCGCGATTTGCAGGGGTCGATATGCGAGCAGCGCGATCGCCAAGCCGTCGCGATATTGCAGGGCGGCGGCGAGCGCGTTCCTTTCGTGCATGGCGCCGGCTGACGCCATCAGTTCCATTCCGAGATCGACAAGCTGATCCGGTGACTTGATCTTCTGGCGCTTGTTTTTTGTCGATGTGGCACACGCCCTGAGCCGGGCAGCCCCGCGTGTGATCCATCGGAACTCCGTCGTGGCGGTCATCACCGTCAACGCGTCGCCAAGGTCCTGCAGCCGCGATTGCACGGTGAAGGGCGCAGACGCGGCCTGGAGGTCAGCGAGATACCGTCCCACGCGTTCTAGCGTCGCGCGAGCCCCTGGTGCGAGACTGGGGTCGAGTTCGCCGTGCGCTTCAATCCAAGTCAGCCAGGAGCCGTAGCCCTTCTCGATCTTCCTGCGCGATTGCAGCGCCCAATGCGAACCGCCGCCGCCCGGCCGAAGAGGGCTTCCGCTCGTCATTGCCTTGGCCCATGCGGCCCGATCCACCGGTGGCCACGCCTCCAAGGGTCTGCATATGAGAGATAATGGGTCCGATATGCGGTGTTTGTGCCGATTGCTCACGCGCGCACCTGCGCGGCGGCCTTGAGCTTCCGTGACGGACGCGTTCGTGCCTGTGCGTCCACCGTTCGAAGATGACGGCAATGCCAATTGGCTTGCCGTCGCGCGGCATGATGGTCCATTGCTTGGTCTTGCCGCTGGGCAGTTCCTCGCCTTCATTGAACGTATTGACCACGACAAGCCCACGCGAACTCGCAAACGCCTCGGCGAAGGTGGGCAGCGTGTCGAGGGTCTCGCTCCTCGCGTGCATGTGTTTGGGGCGGTCCGTGGGCGACTTTGCGCGCCGTTCGGCGAAGCCCCACAGCATGGGCGAGATCGTGCGCTTGCCGTGGACGTCAGTGTGGATCACCTACGCAAAGTGCCGGAGAACGCACTTGAAGCGTCTCTTGCGCATCTTCAGCACGACTGGCCAGGGCGGCTTGAATTGATACAGCCGCCAAAGCCGACTGAACCCGGTTCGCGATGGTTCCTGGCCGTTGGCGTGCAGCCTGATGGAAGCGTTGATCGCTTTTTGATTGCGGACTCACTCGATATGCGTCGCACAATCGGAAAGCAGTTTCCCGGTGGAGTGTCGAACGCACCAGTCGATGCCTCTCCCGCAGCGACATCAGAGGGATCGATCCGGACCAAGTGCATAGTATTGGCTGTTGACGCGGGCTTTACGGCCGCGATGTTCCGTTCCGGAATGACGTTGGCACAGGTTCAGAGTGCAAGAAAATACGCCGCCGGGGGCTACTATTCGGCGGCCGAACTAAAATATCAAAGGATGATTCCCGAGCTAGATTTTATGGGGCCCAACGATTTAAATGCCGATGCATACTCGGGCGCCTTTGAATTGTGCATGAATGTTTTTCACATTGTATACGAAGAGGGCAGTGTTGGTAGCGTCTGGGTGCCTGGCCCAGAGAACGCAAACATCAATCTTGGAAATGGGATTCGGTTTCCTTATGGCATTTCGCTCACGGCATTTCGCCACCAACATCCTGGCGCCATCTGCAATGATCTGAAAACAACTACAGTATGCAAATTCGATCCGGCTCCCGAGGAAGTATGCGTCACTGCGTTTGAATCTTGTATTGCGCCGATGACGTTCGCATTCCGGAGCAATTCTTTGATCGGATTTGTGGCGACATACAGCGAGGTCGATTGGCGCAAATTGATGAAGGCGACCGAAGCGGTTTATGGACCGGGCCAACCGTCGAACATTGTGGCAACATCCACAAATTCCGCGCGCAACGAAATAGTTTGGTGGCGATTGCCTCTTGGCGCGTTCGGGTTTGTCCATTTTACAACCCCCGGCGTGGGCGGGAACTCCGGCTGGCGAGTCATTTGCGGCCGTTTTCAACCCCGAAGGGCCGCCGCCCAATTCTGCCACGGACGCCACGGAAAATCACGCCTACGGGGTTTATCGCTATCAGAGCGCTGGTCTGAAGATAGGTGTGGAGATCAGGTCAGCGGGCGTTGCCTTCACGGTTGAAAACAAAACCCTTGGCGCGGTGTCGTTCAAACCGTCCGAAATCGAGATAACAACTACGGAGGATACATTTTCGCCGTTCACAATTCATCACGTGCAATTAATGGGTATTGGCGTGCCGGGTAGCGAAGTGCAAGTTGGTCCCGGCAAGTCAGAGCCGTTTATGCTGGCCGGCTTTTGTGGGAAGCGACGTGGATGCACGACGAGCCCGGCTGACAATCCCAGCATGACGGTAGAGGGCGATATCGAGTCCGTTCGCGTGAATGGTTACGAATTGGCATTCTCATCGCCATAGCCGTTCTCGGGGTTGGAACTCGCGCCTGTCAGAAGCCTTGCAATCACTTCCGTGGACCCAAATTTCTAGCTGCCCCATTTTACAACGGAGCTTGAATTGTCGGACCTCGTTTCTGAATCACCGTTGGGCAAAATCATGCGGGCATAGTCTTTCGCGGCGGCAAAGCATCGCGATCAGAGGCGGAAGAACGTGCGAGCCAGCCCGTACATCAACCATCCGATCGCGCTGGCGGTGATTCTTGCCGACGAGGTTGGCGCATCCGTTTATTCTTTTTCGCACTGCGCGTCGAAAGTCAGCGCGTCGGGCAAGCCCACGATCTCGTTATAATGGAAGAACGTCACGCGTTCGCCCGTGTCCGCTTCGCCCCTGAGAAGCGCGGCATAAACCGCCTCGAGCCGGGCGGCGATCGACAGAATCGCCGTGACGGGGCACAGCACGATCCGGTAGCCTATCTCCTCCAGCGCGGCGACGGACAGAGGCGGCGTCTTGCCGTCCTCAACCATGTTGGCGACGAGCGGCACGCGCGAAAATGTCTTCGCGATGCGGACAAGTTCGGCTTCCGAGCGCGGCGCTTCCACAAACAGGATGTCCGCACCGGCCTCGAGAAAGGCGTCTGCGCGCCGCAGGGCTTCGTCGACGCCGTCCGTCGCGATCGCATCGGTGCGCGCCATGATCTTGAATCGCGGGGTCGTGCGCGCCGCTGCGGCCGCGCGAATCTTGGCGACCGCATCGGCAAGGGATACGATCTCTTTGCCGTCCATGTGCCCGCACCGCTTGGGGCTCACCTGGTCTTCCAGCTGGATGCATTGTGCGCCGGCCTGTTCGTAGGCGCGCACGAGCCGCGCCACATTCGCCGGGCCGCCATGGCCGTTGTCGCCATCCGCGATCAACGGAACAGGCGAAATCGCCGAGGCGATCGCGCGCACCCGTTCGCTCATTTCGGCCGCACCCACGATGCCGATGTCGGGAACGCCGAAACTCGCGCCCGCAACGCCGAATCCCGTCATGTAGACGACGCGTGCACCCGCCCGGGCCGCAATGCGCGCCGAAAGCGCGTCATAGGCGCCGGGAACTACGATCGCGCCCGGCTGCTGCAGCAAGGCGTCGAGGGTTTCGGCTGCTTGTAAGGTCATGGCTGTCCGATCCCGATTTTCGATCCGCCGCCGGCTCCTGCTGCGTGGCGGCTTGCATATCCTAGCCCGGACGTGCGGATTCCGCCGCCGTCAAAGATTGGCCGCGACCTGATGCGCCTCCGCGATCGCCGCGTGCAGAAAACGCGCGCCATTGGCATCGCCCACGAGGCTGCGCGGCAGCGTCGCCGGCAGGCCCTCCAGAATTTCGCGGTTTGGCCGGTTGCCGGAGACGAACACGACGGTGTCGGCGGGAAGCCTGGTGGTCGTGTTCGATTTGTACACCGGCCCCACAATGACGCCGCCGTCTTCGACCGCGATGGCACGCGTGAATGTCATGAGTTTGAAATCGCCCCGGGACAACCGTTCCAGCGCGGGCTCGACGGTCATAATGCGCGCCATCATCGGCGCGAAACTCGCCAGCCGCGTGACGAAGGAGACGGCGACGCCGCGCGCGATCAGGTGTTCGGCCGCCGCGATCGCTTCGTAATGGCCGACATCGTCAATGACGACAGCGGTTTTCCCCCAGTCTCGCTTCGGCGCGGTCAGAAGATCGTGGCTCGACACGACATGAGCCTGCTCGATCCCCCGGATCGGCTCGCCGGGGTTGGACGCCTGCACGCCATCCATGCTGGGCGTGGATCCGGTTGCGACAACCGCCGCATCGGGCGCCGCCGCTGTGACGTCTTGCGGGGTCATATAGGTGTTGAGGCGGATATCGACGCCGAGCCGGTAGATTTCCGACTCCAGCCACGCTGCGATGTCGCGGATGGCCTGCCGCTTCGGCGCGATCGCGGCGATATTGATCGTGCCGCCCAATCGCGGCTGCGCTTCGGCAAGCGTCACGCGGTGTCCGCGCAGGGCGGACACGCGCGCGGCCTCCATGCCCGCCACGCCGCCGCCGATCACGAGAATGTTTTTCGGATTCGCGGCCGGCACGAGGCGGTCGTCGCCTTGCGTCAGCTCTCGACCCGCACCGGGATTGACCGCGCAGCCCAATCGCGGGTGCGGATCCCAGGTGCTCATTCCCGCAAAGCCGCCGAGGCAACCCTGATTGCAGGCGATGCAGGGCCGTACCCGTTCGGGATGGCCGTCGCGTGTTTTGCGCACGATGTCGGGATCGGCGATGTGCGCGCGTGTCATCGCCACCAATTGCGCGTCGCCCGAGCGGATCACCTGATCGGCTTCCTCCAGCGTGCGGAATTTTCCGATCACAATGGACGGCACCGACACATGGCGCGAAACCGGGGTGCTGGTCGCCAGCATATAGCCCGTGGGCTCGTCCATCGCGCCCACCATGCGCGCCATGTTCTGATAGTTGCCCAGCGAAACATTCACAAAGTCGATCAGCGCGCGTTCCTCCAGCATGTGGGCGAGCTTCAGAACATCCTGCGGATCGAGGCCGCCGACGGTCTCGTCGGCACCCAAGCGCACGCCCAGCGCAAAGTTCGCCGACGTGGAGGCGCGGATCGCGACCAGGATTTGGAGCAGAAAGCGCGCGCGATTTTCAAACGATCCGCCATATTCGTCCTGGCGCCGGTTGGTGCTGGGCCGCAGGAATTGCGCCACGAGATAGCCATGCGCGGCATGGACCTCGGCGCCCTCGATGCCCCATTCCTCCATCTTGCGCGCCGCATCTGCGAAGGCCTCCACGATCGTGTCGATCATCGCCTTCGTCATCGGAATGGGCGGTACGCCGAGCGCCGAACTCATCACGTTGGACGCGCTCCAGGGCGCGCTCCTGTCCAGCGGCATGGTATTGTGACCGCCATGCCAAAGCTGCTGGAACAGGCGCATGCCGTGCGGCCGCACCCTGTCGACCAGTTTGCGATAGCCGTCTTCGATGCCCGGCGAAAATACGTTCAGCGTGAATGGTGTGCTCCGATGGACGCTGAGGATTTCGATGAAGGTGAGGCCCACGCCGCCGCGTGCGCGCGCTTCGTGATAGGCGATCAGGTCGTCGCTCATCGTGCCCAGTCCGAGATTCGTCGCATGCGCGGTGCGCACGACGCGGTTTGGGATTTCCACCCGGCCGATTTTGATCGGCGTCAGGACATGGGTCAGCGCCACGGGGGGCCTCGGGCCTTGATAGGACAATATTTTTACAAATAGATCACGCGGCGGACGCCCCTGCAAAGGCTTTGTTTCGCGCCGCGGCGTGCCCGGTTTCCGACCGCAATGTTGCGCCGGCGGTTTCGGCTTTCGCCGCCGGCAGGTTGATATATGTAAAAATATTTGACAAACTGACCGCACGGTACCGCTCAATCTGGATGGTTCCATGCCGGCAATTCCCGAACGGGACTACGACATCGTCGTGATCGGCGGCGGCGGCGCGGGAATGTCCGCGGCCATTACAGCCGCGAAAACCGGCGCCAGCGTGCTGGTTGTCGAAGCCGCAGACCGGCCGGGCGGTTCGCTGGCGCTTTCGGGCGGCGTCTTCTACGCGGCCGGCACGCGCATTCAACGCGCGCGCGGCATCGCGAGCGACGACGTCGAGGCCATGTACCGCTATTTCATGGCGATCAATCAGTGGCGCGCGGAGCCTAGCCTCGGGCGGCTGTTGTGCGAGAGCGCCGAGCCCACGCTCGAATGGCTCATTTCGCTGGGCGTGAAATTTCCCGAAGAACGTCTCTACAGCTCCTGCGCGGACGGCGTGCTCCGGGGCCATCAGGCGGAGGAATACGGCTTCGAGATCGCTCGTCAGCTCGAAGCGGCGATGGGCGGCCTGCCAAACGTCCAGCTTGTATGCAAGACGCGTGTGCGCAGCCTTCTGGAGCGCGACGGCGCCGTTGCCGGCATTCGCGTCGACGGGCAGGACGTGCAAGCCGGCGCGGTCGTGATCGCCACCGGCGGCTTCGGCCACGACAAGGCGATGCTGCAGCAATATTATCCCAGCGCCGCCGCACATGGCGATTGGACGTTTTCCATCCTGGCGCCCCATTGCAAGGGCGACGGCATCGTGTTGGCCCGTCAGGCGGGCGCCGCGATCCAAGGGTTCGACCGCGGCCTTCTGTGCTCCACCACGAATTTTTCCAAGCAGCTGGAATTCAGCCGTCCGCCATGGCTCGTCTCCGTCAATCGCGAGGGGCGCAAATTCGTCGACGAGTCGCAGACCTACATCGCGTTCGCGGCCATTCAGGCGCAGACAAGCGCGTCCTGTCATGCGATTTTCGACGAGGCCGCGCGACTTGCGATGACGCCGGACGCGGGCGACGCGTTTTCCGCCCATATCCGGAGCCACAATTGGACGCCGGACAGGGTCTTGGAACTGGTGAAGGAAGGCAAGATATTGCGCCGCGATACGCTGGGGGATCTGGCGGAAGCATGCGGCATGTTCCACCCGAAAGCGCTGGCCAATACGATCGCGCGTTACAACAGGGACGTGGACGAAGGCCATGACAGTCTGTTCTTCAAACCCGCCTCCGCCATGCGCGCGGTGCGGACGCCTCCCTATTACGCCGCGGAAATGCGGTCTTCCGTCGTCGCGCTGACATTCGCGGGGTTGCGGATCGACACGCGCGCACAAGTGGCGAGCGAAGAGGAAGCGCCGATACCGGGGTTGTTCGCGGCAGGGGACGTCGCAGGCAATGTCATGGGTCAGCAATATGCGGGAGGCGGGATCTCTATTGCCAACGCCATCGTCTTCGGGCGCATTGCCGGCGCAGAGGCCGCACAATTCGCAGGTCCGCACCGAAGCTGAATCGCTCGATCCCTGAAGGAGCAAGCATGCCCAGATTGAGACAAGTGCCGCTGGCCGAAGCCTCGCCCAACGTGGCGAAGGCCTATCAGAAGCTGTTCGCGGGCCGCGATCCGGTCAAGGAGCCGGGCACGGCGACCGGTACGCCGGGCAATTGGTGGACCGTCTTCGGGCTCGTTCCCCACATCTTCGATCACGCGGTCGCCCAATTCGGCATGTTCGGCATGTTCAGCGAGACCAGCGTCAGCAAGCTCGATCCGAAGATTCGCGAGATCGCGATTCTTCGGGCCGGATATACGGCGGAAAGCCAGTTCGTCTTTTCCCAGCATTGCAAGGCAGCGCGGCGCAACGGGCTGCCGGAAGAAAAGATCGCGGCCATTCCGAACTGGTCCGTCGCCAACGTCTATTCGCCGCTCGAGCGCGCGCTGCTTGCCTACACCGATTGTCTCATCCTCGAACATGGCCGCGTGCCGGACGGCACCTTCGATGCACTGCACGCGCTGATGTTGGACGAGGACATCCTCGAAATCAGCTATTACGTCATGAGCTACAATCTGAACGCCGTGTGCTGCCGGGCGCTGCGCCTCGAATATGACGACGTGCCGGACCGCATCAGGGAGGTGCCGATCCCGAAGGACGGCAAGCTTGCCGAGGATTGGGCGGGCGGAGCATGGCGGCGGCCGGCCCACTAAGCGGGCCAGTTCGAATGCGTGAAATGAGGACACAACACTTTTCGAAAGAGGATGACATGGCAGAGCGCGATCCCGAATTGCAGATGTTGCTCGACAAGCAGGCGATTACCGAACAACTCTTGCGTTACTGCCGGGCCGTGGATCGAAAGGACATAAAACTTCTCGAATCCGTATATTGGCCCGGGGCGACGGACGACCATGTGCGGTATTGCGGCGACGTTTCAGGCTTCATCGAATTCTTTCGCACGGCGCACAGCGATCTGCGCATCACGCAACATGTGCTGGCCAACATTCTGATCGAATTCGAGAGCGAAACGCGGGCGCGCTGCGAAAGCTATATCCACGCCTATCACGAAGCGCCGCCGAAATCCGGCAAACGCGAAGAATTCATTGTCGGCGGGCGGTTCATCGATTTGTTCGAGAAGCGCGGCCGGGAGTGGCGAATCGCATATCGGAAACTTTGCGTCGATTATTGCTCGAGCGAAAACCTATCCGACGCGACGGCGTTCGGACGGTACAAGGACCTGGAGATGGCCGGCGGCCGCTTTCCCGACGATCCACTCTATCGGGTATTTGCGCCTTCCCGGTGACGGGCCGGCACGGCGCAGCGTTAGCAGGCGGTTGAAAAACCACGACGGGCAAAAGCAGTTTTTCTCGCTCTATGACCGCTTTTGACTCGAAGCGGGTATTTCGGCCGCCGGGTTGGCGACGCAGATTCGCGTGCTATAGCGTTTTCGGTCCTAGAATTTGAACGGGCAGCGCATGTGATCGCGCAGGATGCGGTCGCGATGATCGAATAGGATTTCCGATACGGGGGCGAGGTGCGGCATGACGAGGTCGCCCAGGTTACGATATGAGTCCGGCATATCGCAGACATCCTGGGGGAAGCCGCGCAGCAGGTGGGAAAAGGCGGTCCAGTAGAAATCCACGGCGGTCAGCGCCTCGCCAATGAAATAGCGGCTCCCTCGTTCCTTTTGCGCCTCCAGCCGGCGCACGAGCATGGCGAGGATGGCGTTCGTCCGCGCCTGCGCATGCGCGAAACCGCCGCCGGAATCGTATCTCTTCACGAGCAGCGGGTTCGTATCGCGCCTCCTCGCCTCGATCATCATCAACCGGACGTTCCAGCCGAATCCGTCCTCGCCGCATATCTCGTGGCCGACCCCGAACAGGGTCGCGCGATCCTCCTCGTCGTCCGAGATCAGCCGCGGCCGCGGGGCGAGGCGCTCGACCAGCACAATGATCTCCGCCCAGGAGGCGCGCGGACGTTCGTCGTTGTAGACCGCGACGGGCGCGGAGCTCTGACCCGTCCAGCGGTGCAACGCGTCGTTCGGCTCTCCGACCGTCTGCGTCACGGCGACGAAGGGGATATTCTTGTATTCGAGGATGGCGCGTGCGCCCACGCCCCAAGGCCCGGGACGGCCTTGCGAGAAGGCGACCCGCAGACCGGACAGGGGAACCGCTTCCTCGACAGAGACATAGGCGAGCTCGTTCATCGGCCCTGCTCGAACAGGATTTTGCGTTCTTCGGCGGTCCACCGGGTCTTGGGTGGAGGGACCTCGAAATCGCCCAGCGCGCGGCGCACGGCGGGGCGCGCTGCGATCGCGCGGTGCCAACGCTCGACTTCGGGGAAGTCCGACGGGTTCACGCCGTGATGCTCGTGGAACAACGTCCATGGCCAGCAGGCGATGTCGGCGATGGTGTAGTTGCCGTCGACAATGAAGTCGCGGGTCTTCAGCCGGGTATCGAGCACGCGGTAAAGGCGCTGCGCTTCGCGCCCGAATCGGTCCACTGCATAGGGAATTCGCTCGGGCGCGTAGTTGCGGAAATGGCCGCACTGGCCGAGCATCGGTCCCTGCCCCGACATCTGCCACATCACCCAGGCAATGACTTCGCTTCGCGCTCGCGCCGCCTCGGGCAAGAGCCGTCCCGCCTTCTCGGCCAAATAGACGAGGATGGCGCCCGATTCGAACACCGGCAGCGGTCCGGCCTCGTCCGCCGGAGCATAATCGACGATCACCGGTATGCGGTTGTTGGGGCTGATGGCCAGGAACCGCGGCGTGAGCTGCTCGCCCTTCATGATATCGAGCGGCAAGCGGCTATATGCTATCCCGAGTTCCTCCAGGCATGCCGTTACTTTGATGACGTTCGGCGTGTTCGGACCATAAACGTCGATCATCCGTCGAGATTCCCACTGATAGTTGGTACTGTTAAACAGCACCGGCCGCTGTGCTCGATCGGCGCGATCTCGCTTCTTCGAGCGTGGGGTAATCGATGAAGCCTTCGGGCGTCGGCGTATAAAGCGTCGCCTCGTCCCAGCCATTCTCCTCCGCATCGAGGTCGATGCGCCGCGGCAGGTCCGGGTTCGCGATGAAGCGCCGCCCGAAGGCGATCAGGTCGCAGCGTCCGGCTGCCAGCGCGGCTTCGGCCTTGTGGCGGTCGAATTCCCCGGCGCCCACAAGCGTTCCTTCATATAGCGGACGGATGAAATCGATCGGGTCAAAATCCTTCGGCCCGATAAACAGCCCCCAGGGCGGAAACTGCACATGCACATAACCGAGCTGCAACCGCGACAGTTCGCGCGCCAGGAATGAATAGGTTTCGATCATGTCCGCGCCGTCCATGTCGGTGCCGTTATAGGCGAAGTTGGGCGCGATCTTGATTCCGACGCGGCCCGGCCCGCGCACTTCCGACATCGCCTCGAGCGTTTCGATCACGAACCGGCAGCGGTTGAGAACGCTGCCGCCATAGCGGTCCGTTCGAAGATTCGCCGTCGTCGTCAGGAATTGCTGGTGCAAGAGCCCACTGCCGGCATGGAGTTCGACGCCGTCGAAGCCGGCCGTCACCGCGCGCTCCGCGGCGTGCTTGAATTCCTGCACGATCTCCGGGATTTCGTGCAGTTCGAGGGCGCGCGGCACGGGTGCATCCACTTTCTTGACGCCTTCCTCGACACTCTCCGCAATTCTGACTTGCCCGGTCTTCGCAATCGCGGACGGCGCCACGGGAAGTCCGCCGTCCGGCTGCAATTTGGGGTGCGACACACGCCCGCCATGACACAGCTGGACGAATACGTGACCGCGTTGAACCCTGACCGCGTCGGTGATCTTCTGCCAGGCAAGAACATGCTCGTTCGAGCAAAGCCCCGCAGTATGCGGCGTCAGCCGCCCGCGCGGCGCCGCATAAGTGGCTTCGGTTACGATCAAGCCGGCCGACGCGCGCTGGCCGTAATAGACGATGTTGAGTTCGGTCGGAACGCCCGCGTCGGTGACGCGAAACCGGGTCATCGGCGACATCAGCATACGATTGGACAGCGCCAGGTCGCCGATTCGCCCCGGCGAAAGCAATCGTGGGAATTTGCCTGTCACGCAGGGGTCCTCAAAGCGTCATCTTGTGAAATAATTTTACAAATGACCGGAGCGGTGTCAATCGGCGGCAGCGTCGCAATCTGCGGCCGATTTCACCGGGATTTAAGCACAAGCCCCGTTTCCGGCATTCCTCCGGCACTCGTGTCTTCGCCGTTTTACCATATTCCTTCGAAACCTAATTTTTGCAGATGCGAACATATCCGGCCGAATTTGTGATTGACGTTTGTAAAATTATTTCACAAGATGGGCTCAACAGATTTGGTTGGTTCCGTTTGGGGACGGGATATAGACCGGACGCGAGGCGAACGCCGGGCGCCGAATGGCGGCCTGCACAGGAGGGGACGTTATGAGTGCATTAAGAGGCAATTTGCTGTTTTCGTCGGCCTTGGTCGCCGGAACTCTTGCGTTTGCGACCGTTTCGGCGTTCGCCGACGATGTGCCGGGCGGCATCGAAACGGTGACCGTCACGGCCACGAAACGGGCGGAGAACGTCCAGAACGTCGCCATCTCGATGGAAGTTTTTCAGGCGAAGCAGCTTGAAGCCTTCAACACCAGCGATCTCAACGCCCTGCAGAATTACGTTCCGAACATGCTGATTCAGCAATCGCCGGGCAACGACGCCATTTTCATCCGCGGCTTCGGCTCGCAGGCCGCCAATTACGGCTTCGACCAGTCGGTGAGCCTCTACCAGGACGGGGTCTATGCCGGCCGCGGACGGCAATTCATGGAGCCGTTCTTCGACGTGTCGCAGGTCGAAGTGCTCAGGGGCCCGCAAGGTGCGCTGTTGGGCAAGAACACGGCCGCCGGCGCGGTCAACATCACCACCGCCGGCCCGACGGATGACTTCGAAGGCAGCGTCACCGACACCTACGATTTCGACCGTCCGGGCATCGACGCCTACGGCTATGTTTCGGGCCCGCTGTCGGACACGTTGAGCGCGCGGCTCGCCGTGAAGATCGAAGACATCGATGGCTACATCAAGAACATCGCGACGGGAAACAACGATCCGCGCGAGAACAACGACATGGGCCGCCTGTCGCTTAAATACGTGCCGACGGCCAATTTCGACATCACGGAGAAGATCGAATACGGGAGCTTCATAACGGACGGCACCAACGCGGTCGGAGCATCGGCCACGGTTTATCAGCCTTTGACGGACACCAAAGACTCCGCGGAAAAGTTCGGCATTCCGGAACGCGACGACGAAACGTCGTTCAACAGCGCGACAAAGGCGAACTACAGGTTCGACGGCCTTACGCTCACCTCCATCACCGGCTATTCCGAGTTTGACGATACAAAAGGGTTCTACGGATCGGTCAGCCCGGTGACCGAGGAATATGCGAATATTTATGCCGAGAAGTTCGAACAGTTCTCCCAGGAACTCCAGCTCTTCTCCGCGTTGGGGCAGCGGTTCGAATGGATCGTGGGCGCCTATTACGACAACAGCAACGACAAGCTCTATGTCCTTCAGGATTACAACGTGTTCGGCTTCCTTGCCGGGCAAGATCATCAAAATTTTTCCCAGAATGCCTCCACCTGGTCGGCGTTCGGCCAGGGTACGTTCCACGTCACGGACGATCTGAGGGTGCTGGGCAGTTTGCGTTATACAGACGATTCCAAGGACGCGAACTATCTGGCAGCGCTCAATTCCGGCCTTCCTCTCTTTGCCACCAGCAACGTGCCCACGCAGAGCTTGAAGGAAGGCGGGCTCGATCCGTCCGCGACGATTCAATATGACGTTGTCAACGGCGTCATGCTGTACGCAACATACGGACAAGGATCCAAGGCGGGTGGCTTCGTCAGCAACACGCCGGGCGTCACGGCAAGCGAATTCTCGTACGGCGCCGAAAAATCGACGAATTACGAAATCGGCACCAAGATGACGTTGTGGTCGGACCGGTTGATCTTCGACATCGACCTCTACGATCTTCAGTTCAAGAATCTCCAGGTTTCGACGTGGGATCCGACCATTGTCGGTTTTGTGACGTCGAATGCGGCGGCTGCGACCTCCAAAGGCGTCGAAACATCGCTCGACTGGATGATGCTGGACAATCTGCGGCTTTCGAGTTCGGCGGCATACCTTGACGCGATCTACAACAATTTCCCCGGAGCGGCCTGCCTGGCGAGCCAGCCCGTGACATGCGTCGCGGCGACGAACAACCTTGCGGGGACGACCATACCGGGCGCGTCGAGATGGACGGGCAATGTCCAGGCGGACTATTGGCACCCGATCGGCGACGGTTTCAAGATCGACACCTTGGCGGCGGTGATTTTCCGCAGCACGTTCACCACCTCCGACGACGAAAGCCCGATTTACGGAATCCAGAAGAGCTATGCGAAGCTGAATGCGCGCGTCGAGTTCGCGCCGGACGACGATCGCTGGTCGATCGCGCTGGTCGGAAAAAACCTCACCAATCGGCTGACCGAATCGTTCTCCTATCTTTGGCCGCTTTCGGCGACGCCTCAGGCGATCAAATTCCTCGACGAAACGCGCACAATCTCGCTTGAGGTGCATTATCGTTTCTGACGTTGTGACCCGGTGACTTCCCGGGGCTCCGGAAGACTTCCGGAGCCCCTCTTTGTGTGCCAGGCATGGTGTTGATCTTGGAGGTGAATGTCCTCTGCGGGCCGGTTGGCCGGAACCGCTAGCGGAAGGCAACTGCGTCGTCGCGAGGCGGGGTGGGGAGGAAGCCGGAAGCAAAACTCGGAGCTGACGAACAGGAACCGGATAGAAGGCCGGTGCGGTGGGGTAACCCGGCATTGGACGGGGGCGCCCGAAAGCCAAACAGACACGCGCATTGGTAAATCCGGCGGCGACCGAGCGAAGGATCAGCGTCTTACCCTGGGAGATCTCTTTCGGTTTCGGGACGATCCCGAGCAGGTGCACGGCAACGTGCAGCGATGCCGATGGAGAAGTCAGCAGAGGTCGTAGTAGTCCGCGTACGGACGAAGGGCCGAATTCGACAGCCAAGGAGCAGGTTCGACGCATTCGATGGGCGCGAAGCGGCATCAAGGCAGTGGCGACCAAAGGGACCTCTTCGACGAGGCTCTGAAGGCATCATTGCGCCACGGCGTATCCGGCAAAGGCAGTACCGGGACTGGAACGCATGAGGAGCGGCAAACGCACACGGCATGGGCCGAGGACCGAGCCTTGACGCAGCATGTGATGGAGGAGGTGGCCAGTTCGGCAAACCTGAACCAAGCCTATAAGCGGGTCAAAGCGAATGGCGGCGCAGCAGGTATCGACGGCATGACCGTCGCCCAACTGCGGCCGTGGATTGGCCTGAACCGCGAAAAGCTGATCGCCTCACTGCTCGACGGCAACTACCGGCCGATGGCCGTGCGGGGAGTGGAAATCCCCAAAGCCGACGGCGGGATGCGCCAACTGGGCATCCCAACGGTCGTTGACCGCTTGGTGCAGCAAGCGATTCTGCAAGTCCTGGAACCGATCCTCGATCCGACATTCTCGCCATCGAGCTTCGGCTTCCGCCCGGAACGGAGTGCGCATGATGCACTCCGTCAAGCCCGGCAATACGTAGCCGACGGCTATCAGATCGTCGCGGACATCGACTTGGAAAAGTTCTTTGACCGGGTCAACCACGACATGCTGATGGCACGATTGGCGCGGCGCATTGGCGACAGATGTCTGTTGCACATCGTTCGGCGCTTTCTTGAAGCCGGCCTTATGCAAGACGGCGTTTGCACCGCTCGGCACGAGGGCACGCCGCAGGGTGGTCCCCTTTCGCCGCTGCTCGCCAATCTGCTGCTGGACGACCTCGACAAGGAGCTTGAGAAACGTGGCCATCGCTTCTGTCGCTATGCCGACGACTGCAACATCTACGTGCGGTCCGCGGCGGCGGGAGAACGGGTTATGGCCTCGGTGACTGCCTTCCTCGAAGGTAAACTCAAGCTCCGCGTCAACCGGCAGAAGAGCGCTGTCGCCCGGGTCGGGGAACGTCAGTTCCTCGGCCATCGCCTGAACGCCTATGGCGGCATGGGCATTGCGCCCAAAAGCCTGAAGCGGGCCAAAGATCGACTGCAGGAAATCACGCGGCGCAACCGCGGGGTCGCCCTCCACAAGATCGTGGCCGAAGCGAACAGCTTCGTCACAGGCTGGGTGACGTATTACCGTTATGCCCAGTGTCAGACGGCGCTGCGCGACCTCGACGGATGGCTCCGCCGAAAGCTGCGTTGCGTCCGACTCAAACACTGCAAACGCGCCAAGACCATCGCCGTCTTCCTACAAGAAAACGGCGTGCCGGAATGGCGTGCATGGGGGCTGGCCCTTTCGGGAAAAGGATGGTGGCGCATGGCTGGAAGCCCTCAGGCCTCCGAAGCCATGACCATCGATTGGTTCAACAAGCTTGGGCTCGTCAGTCTTGCCAATCATCATGCTACATTAAACGCTGCCGGAAACCGCCGGATACGATGAGTACGTCCGGTGGTGTGAGAGGGGGGAACCGCGAGGAACCCTCCTACTCTATTCCATGCGGATGGATCAGGCGGCATCGAGCGCAGGATAATCGATGAAGCCTCTCGCCCCCGGCGTGTGCAATGTGTCCAAATCCCAGGCATTTTCGGCGGCGCCGCGGCGGATTCGCTCGGGAAGATCGGGGTTGGCGATGAAGCGCCGCCCGAACACGGCAACGTCGCACGTCCCGGCCGCTCTCATTGCCGCGGCGGTATAACGGTCCAGATTGCCGCCCGCGAACAGGACGCCCCGATAATGTCTGCGCACCAGCGCCACGGGATCGAAGCTCATGGGATCTGGCTGGATGAAATCGAGCGGGATCTGAACATGCACATAAGCAAGCCCGAGGCCGCTCAGCGCTCTGGCAAGATAGGCGTAAGTCGCTTGCGGGTCGGCGTTGTTCGCATCGTGGTAGCGGAAGCCGGGCGAAATCTTGACGCCGACAAAGTCCGCGCCGCGTATCGCGATCATTTCCTCCAGCGTATCGAGGGCGAACCGGCAGCGCCTGGCAACGCTGCCGCCGTAAGCGTCGTCGCGCAAATTGGTGTTCGACGACAAGAATTGGCATGGCAGATAGCCGTTCGCGGCGTGCAGCTCGACGCCATCGAAGCCGCACTCCGCGGCCCGGCGAGTGGTGTCGCTGAAGCTCTTGATGAGTATTGCGATCTCATCGGTTTCGAGCGCCCGCGGCAGGACGGGGTCGACGAACCCGTGAGCCAGGCGCACTTTGTCGTCCGCGAGCACCGCCGACGGCGCCACGGGGCAGATTCCGTTCTGCAATTGGGGATGGGAGACGCGCCCGCCGTGAATGAGCTGCAGGAAAATTCGTCCGCCCTGGGCGTGGGTTGCTGCCGCAACCGTGCTCCAGGCGGCGGCCTGCGCGTCGGTGATGAGGCCGCCCGCCAGCGGTGCGATGCGGCCGCTGGGATGCGTGTAGACGCTCTCGCCGAGGATCAGGGCGGCGCCGGCCCGCTGGGCGTAATAGGTCGCGATGATGTCCTCGGGAACGCCATCCTCGCGGCAGCGGAACCGCGTCATGGGGGCCATGGCGATGCGGTGGGGAAGCTGGCGATTGCCGACGTCGATCGGACGGAAAAGGGATTCCAGCGCGCGCTCCACCATTGCCATCGACCTCTTGTGCGTCACGGTCGAAGTCTAGGGCGGGCGCACAAGAATGTAAAATAATTTGTCAATTTTGATGAAATACCCGCCGATCGCGGGTTTTTCGATTTGCCCCAAACGGCCACTGACCGCTTGCGGTGTGTGCGAAAAACTTGTAAAATTTTTTTACTAATAGGGTATGGAGTTTACAAGGTCATGACGATGAGAGCGTCGCGCAACACGGGTTCGGCCAACGTTTCCTCCGGGGAGGCATTATGAGCTCGAGTTCTCTGGGGCCTGTCGTCGCGTCCCGTCGCGGGGACGCGCCGAGCGATTGGTTGAGCAAGGCCGAACTCACGAGCCTTACGCCCGCAATTCTGATGGAGCGCACGAAGGCGTTGAAGCCGCTGCTCGCATCGCACGCGCGCGAGGCGGAACGGATCCGCCGGCCGGTCGATTTGGTGTGGAGCGCAATCCGGCGTTCCGGCGTTTTCTATCACTTCGTTCCCAAGCGTTATGGCGGTCTCGAATTCGATGTCGATTTGTTCGTCGATATCATGTTGCCGCTGGCCGAGGGCTGCGCTTCGACCGGCTGGGTGACGTCATTCTGCGTCGAGCACAATTGGATGATGTCGCAGTTCCCCAAGGACGCGCAGGACGAGATTTTCGCGGAATTCCCCTACATCGTCGCGCCCGGCGTTACGATGCCGCCGGGGAAAGCGACCAAGGTCAAAGGCGGCTATCGGCTCAGCGGCCATTGGAAATGGGGCACCGGCGTCATGCATGCCGATTGGGTGCTGGCGACGGGACAATTGCCCGACCCCGGCACTCCGCCGGCCGTCCTGTTCTTCGCATTGCCGATTTCCGACGTGAGCGTCGTGGATGTCTGGCACGTCGACGGAATGGTCGGCACCGGCAGCAACGACATCGTCATCGACGATGCGTTCATTCCCGAACATCGGGTCCTCGAAATGGCGCGAATGCGCGAAGGCACGGCGCCGGGGGCCAAACTGCACGAGAACCCCATCTATCGCATGCCGATGCTGCCGTTCCTCGCTCTCACCGCGGCCATCCCGGCGGTCGGCAATGCGCGCGCGGCGGTGGCATTGTTTCGGGACCGGCTGCGCGAACGGGTGGTCTTCGGCACGGATTTGAAGCAGGCGGAAAAGCCGGCGGCGCAAATGCGTCTGGCGCTCGCCGACATGAAAACGCGCACTGCCGAATTGCTGATCCGCGATGCCGGGCGCGGCGCCATGGCATTGGCCCGCCGTGAGGGCGTTGCCCCGGTCGAAGAACGCATCAGCCTGCGCGCCCAAATTGCCTATGCCATGGAGTTGTGCCGGGCGGCCATACGTATCGTCTGCGAGGCCAGCGGATCCGGCGCTCATTTCCTCGACAATCCGCTGCAGCGCGCCCTCCGCGACATCAATGTGATGTCCAGCCACGTGGTCTACGATCTCGACGGTGCAACGGAATTGCACGGCAGGGCCATGATCGGGCTGCCTCCGAACTCTCCGTTGGTCTGAACCGGGGCCCACGAGGCAGCCGCGAGGCCGCTCGCTTGCGCGACGCGCGGCAGCCCGCTATTCCAATCGACATCGATTGGAGCCCGCCGATTCCCGGAGCGGGTAGTTCGGCCGGCCCCGTCTCATGGTTCAAACCAATCATCGCCTGATCATGTCCGGCCTTCTGGAAGGCTGGGACTGGTTCGACAACGGGCTGCAGAACGTCCTGCGCGAGGCAGGCTTCCGCCCCCTCAACAAATCCCAATCGATGATGGTGCTTTATATCTCCGCCGGCGTTCGCCGTCCGATCGAGATCGCGCGAAAAATGCGGCTTTCGCGCCAGGCCATCCGGCACATTGCCAACCAGTTGATCGACCTGGACGTGATTGCATCCCGCGACGATGACGGCGACGGCCGTTCCAAGTACTTGGAGTTTTCCGAGCACGCGACGGATCTGCGAACTGCAGCCCAGGCCACCGTCGACAAGCTCGAAGCGTTGCTGCGGGCCCGTCTTGGCAGGGAGGATTTCGAAATTCTGCGCCGCATACTCCGTCGCGATTGGGGCGAGACGGTGAAAGGGCGTGCCGATTTGGGTGAAGGCGGCGCCTCGATCCGGCGCAGGGAGCCGCCCGCGAAGCCCGCGCCCAAACCGCCCCGCGCGAAACGCGACAAGGAACGCCGTCCGGCGGCGCGCTGAATCAATTCACCTCCCGGTCGCGGCCTTCCCAATAGGGCTTGCGCAATTCGCGCCGAAGAACTTTTCCCGAAGCGTTGCGCGGGAGCGCGTCGACGAATTCGACGGATTTCGGCGCCTTGTAGCCGGCGATTTGCTGTCTGGCATGCGCGATAATGTCTTCGGGCGTTGCGTCCAGGCCCGGTTTGCGTACGACGATGGCCTTCACCGCTTCGCCCCATTTTCGGTCGGGCACGCCGATCACCGCGACATCGGCCACGGCAGGATGGCCGAATATCGCATTTTCGACTTCCGCCGGATAGACGTTTTCGCCGCCGGACACGATCATGTCCTTCACGCGATCGTGGATGAAGAGATAGCCATGCTCGTCGAAGAAGCCTGCGTCGCCGGTGCGGAACCACTCCGCCACAACGGCTGACGCCGTTTCCAGCGGCTTGTTCCAATACCCCTTCATCACCATGTGCGAGCGCACAACGACTTCGCCCACCTCGCCCGTGCCCATGGCGTTTCCTTTGGCATCGACGACACGCAATTCCGCGTCGGGGAACGCGACGCCGCATGAGCGCAGCCGCTGTTTTGCAGGATCGTGGTCGGCTGCCGACAGAATTGTGATCGCGCCGGTCGTTTCCGTCAGGCCATAGACCTGCACGAAGCCGCATTTGAAAACGGCCTGCGCGCGCAACAGGATGTTGTCTGCAATTGGAGAAGCACCGTAGGAAATAAGCTGCAACGTCGAGAAATCGACGGCTTCCACACCGGGTTGCTGCAGCAGCATCAGGATCACCGCCGGCACCAGGAACGCCGCCGTGACACGCATTTCCGGGATCAGCCGCAGGATGACCCGCGGATCGACTTCGCGCAGGATGATGCCGCGCGCGCCGTGGGCGAAGACAAACAGGCCCATATTGACGCCGGCGATGTGGAAGACGGGCATTACCACGAGGATCACATCCGCGGGCGAATAGTTCGACAAGCCCGCTTTCTCGGCCGCCGGAATTTGCACCATGAAATTTCGATTGGTCAGTTGGACGCCCTTCGGATGTCCGGTCGTTCCAGACGTGTAGAGCTGAATGACGTCGTCATCGGGCGCTGCCGGGTGCATCGGATCGCGCGTCGGCTGTGCGTCCCGCCAGAGGGCGTAGTCGGCGAATCCGTCATGGCCGCCTTCAAGCGCGACGATCGTCCTGATCGCCGGGCATTGCTGACGAAGGCTTGAGGCAAGCGCGCAATGCTCGGGGCCCACGAACAGGATTTCGCATTCGGCGTCGCGGAGGATGTAAATCATTTCGGGCGGCGCGAGCCGCCAGTTCACCGCCACCAGGACGGTCTTGCTCTTTGTGCAGCCGAAAAAGAGTTCGAAGTAGCGATCGGAATTCTTGCCGAGGAACCCGACGCGCGAGCATTGTTTCAGGCCGAGGGCTTCCAGTCCGTTCGCGATTTGCGACGCGCGGCTATCGAGTTCGGCATAACTTGTCAGCCGGCCCTCGAAGTCCATCGCGACCGAGTCCGGCCGCAATTTGGCCTGAGCGCGGGCGATATCCGCAACACATTTGATCGACGCTTGATCGAACATGGCCGCTGCGCTTCCCGATGTGTCAGACGCGCGCTTCGATCCAAGCGGCGATCATATCCGCCACGCGGTCGCGATGGGCTTCGGAGTCTTCGAAGTAATGACCGCCCGGCAGAAATTCCAGTTTCTTGTCCGTCGAAGCGATCGCCTGGAAGATCGTCCGGGCATCGCTGGGAAATACCCCCATGTCGCCCATGCTCTGGATGACCAGCGCCGGAAGCGTGAGCTTGGCAAGCTGCTGTTCGCCGCGGCACTGAGATGTTTCGAGACTCCACATCGACAACCACGCTTTGAGCGTGTTGGCTCTGCCGATGCCGAGCGGGCCTTTGTTGGCCGTGGGCGGAACGCCAGCATAGCAACCGGGGCAGGGACGCTCCGAAGGATCGATGGCCGGATCCATGAAGCGCAGATCCGCCCAGGTGCGGAACAGAGGGAAAATCTTGTCGGGGACCCCCGCCGCGTTGAGGCGGGCAAGTTCCGCCTTGGCCCAGTCGGTGATGCGCTGATTGCGCGCCCGTTGCGCCGCGCGATAGCGGGCGATGAATTCCTGGGAGTAGGGCGGCCCATTGTCCTTGTTGTACGGATCGAGCGACGGATCGGTCTTGCCGGGATCGGTTTCGTCGATCACGGAGGCGTCCATCCAGTTCGTGAGGACTTCCGGTCGTCCCGGATGTGCGTTGAGCGACACGTATAATTGGCCCTGCGGCAGCGCGCCGAGGGCTTCCTTGAGCGGTCCTGCCGCCGAATTCGCAAACGTCGCGCTTTGTGCTTCGGCCTGATAGGCCGCCATAAGCGAACCCCCTCCCGAATTTCCCAGGAGAACGATCGTCTCGACGCCGGCTTCTTCGCGAAGCCATTTTAGCCCCACGCCGATATCGACCAAAGCATGTTCGAGAATGAATTGATCCTCGGCGCCCCGATAACGCGTGTTCCAGCCCAGAAAGCCGAAGCCCAGCGCCGCGAAATAGGGCGCAATGTAGTGCTCCATGAAATCCACATTGTAGTGGTTGGCGATGATGGCCACGCGCGGCGTCGTTCCGGGAGCGGTCCAGTAGAGGCCCTGGCAGGGGTGCCCGCCGGGCCGTCCGCGCGGCGCGGTCGGCGACGCAAGCCCCACGAAGCGCGTATTCGCCGTTTTTGAACTGCTGGACACACCCATTTCGATCTCCGATCTGCACTACGCTTCGGTCGCGGACCGCCGTTTCCGCCTGGAGGACGATTCCAGGCCGGACCGCCCTTTCTCCCGAAATGCTAGACACTTCGATATCGAACGAATATTATCCGGGGCCAGAAAAAATGGTCCAGCAAAATGGTGGATATTCCACGGATTTCCTTCGACAATCTGCCGCAGGAATTGAAAGCCGAACTCGATTCCAAGGTTCGCCGTCTGGGCTATCTGGGAGAATTCTTTCAGGTCTGCGCCCATCAGCCCGTCGCGCTCGGCCATTTCATCCGTTTCACCGAAACATTGAAGGACGCGCTGCCGATCAACCTGGTGGAGCTCTGCGCCCTGACGATTTCGACCTGGAGCGAAAACGCCTATGAGCGCGTCCAGCATGAAAGCCTGGCGCTCAAGCTCGGAATGACCAAAGGCTGGGTTCATGACGTGCAACGGCTGGAGCCCGATAGCGCCGCGCAACTGAATGAGATCGAGAAGGCGGTCCAGCGGCTCGCGCTGGCGATGGCGAAGACGCAGGGCCGCCATGCCGGCAGGGAACTGGCCGAACTCTCGAAGCTCGGAAACCCGCAACTTCTGACCGGCATTCTTCTCACCGTCGTGCGCTATATCGCGCATTCGACGATCTGCAACGCGTTGAAGCTGGTCCCGCCCGTGATGTCTCCGATGGTGTCGCAGCCTTGAGTGCGCCGATCTGGATTCGCGAACGCGACCTGCAACTCGACCTCCCGCTGGTCGTCGAGTTGCTGCGCAAAGCAATGAAGCGCGAGGCGGCCGGCATTGCCAGGAACATGACGAAAACGCATGTCGATTGGGGCGGCGGAACGCTGCATGCGATCGGGGCCGTCTTCACCGATTCCTCGCGAGCGGGAGCGAAGGTATGGGCCCACACGCCGAAGGGCGCGACGCCGCTTGAAATCCTGTGGGATGCCGAAACGGGCAAACTGCTTGCGATCATCGAAGCATTCGCGATGGGCCAGCTGCGTACGGCCGGCATGGCCGGGCTCGCTACCGATCACCTCGCCCAGCCGAATGCCGACCTCCTCGCCGTCTGTGGAACGGGCAGACAGGCTTTGGCGCAAGTGGCTGCAATCAAGGCAGTTCGCCCGATTCGCATGGTTCGCGTCTACGGGCGGGATGAAAAACGGCGGGCGGCATTCGTAGCGCGCGTGCGCGCAGAACTCGGGCTTCCCGCGGAAGGCTTTGCGGAAATCGCCGCTGCGGTCGCGGATGCTCCCATCGTCACGCTTGTGACGCGCGCGACCGAACCGTTCCTGACGGCCGGCATGCCAGCGCATGGCGCCCACATCAATGCCATGGGCGCGATCACGCCGGAGCGGCAGGAATTCGTGCCCGCATTGCTCGATCGCTGCGCCATCGTCGCGGTCGACAGCATCGAGCAGGCGCGCGCGTTGGCCTCGGAGTTGAAGCCGTTCTTCCGTGAGCCCGAGACGCCACCCGCCCTTCGCGCGTTGAACGATGTCGTTGCTGCGGAATTCCACCGGCCTGCGAATGCGGATTTGACGATATTCAAATCCCTGGGAGTGGGAATTGCCGATCTGTCCTTGGCAGAAGACATCTACCGGATCGCGCGCGAAAGGCGGGTTGGCGTCAAGCTGCCGGTTCCGGCGCCCGCGCCGGTTTCGTTTCAACACGTTATCGGTGGGTGATCGATGAACGATTCCAAGCCGCGCTTCTCTGCCGCCGATCCGTCACAGCCGGCGCGCAATCAAATCTGGGAGCCGATCGTCATTTCCGGCAGGCAAATCGCCGACGAAGCGGACCGTCTGCTGGCCTTGGACGTGTCCGACCCGATCGAACGGCAGGTTCGCATCGTCCATCCGTTGGCGTGCGAGCGCGGCCAGGGATTGGCGCCGGGCATCGAGGTGCGGCTGTCTGCGCTGAAGCCGGGCGAAGCGACGCGCGCCTATCGGCACAATGCGACCGAAGTCGGATTCTGCATCGGCGGCGACGGGCAGGCATTCACTGGCGCCAGGGAATTTGCGTTCACCCGATATGACGTCTGGAACAATCCTGCCTGGTCGAAAATTCGTTACGTGAACTCCGGTCGTGAGCCGCAAATCAGGCTGACCTATTCGAATGCGGCGCTGCTGCGCCTGCTCAATGTCCATCTGGTCGAAGACAAGGCCACGACCGGAATCGTCGCGGAGCGGGACATGAGCGAACCGGGCCATAGCGGCAACGGCGAAGCCAAAATCCGAGATCTTTTCCAGATGGGGAGCTGCGGCGAATGGTTGATGTCTTATGAGCGGCTGATCAATCCCCCCGCGGCGCAATCCGATCCCCATCACTGGCGATGGACCGAAGTAAAAGCGGAACTCGACAAGCTGACGGCGCTGGGCGCGCGCTATCGCGGCCGCCGTCTCTATCTTCTCTATAATCCATTGACCGGGCGCACGAACGGAACGACGCCGAGCTTTTTTGCCACCATGACGGTGCGTCCGCCGAATATCGTCGACCGGCCGCATCGCCATGCTTCGGCGGCCATCAACTACTACTTCAGCGGAGCCGGCTACAGTCGCGTCGCCGGCAAGCATTACGAATGGGCGCCCGGCGATTTGATGTTGTCCGCTCCGGGCTGGGCAATTCACAATCATGCGTCGCACGACCAGGGGCCTGTCTACGAACTGACGATTCAGGATCAGCCGTTCCACATCTGGCAGGAATCCCTTCTCTGGCAGGAAAGCCTCGCGGCGCCGCCGGCCCTGTTGGGCGCGCAGCCCGGATTCGAGACCAACCGCGCGGAACTGGCGTCGTGAAGAGCGATCTTGCGTGGCTCAGGGGTTCGTTCCCACCGCTCATCACGCCGTTTCGCGACGGCGCGATCGATTTCGAAACCTATGCGCGGTTGATCGAGCATCAGATTGCGGGCGGCAGCCAGGGCGTCGTCGTAAACGGCACGACGGGCGAGCCGAGCACGCTCTCCGTCGCCGAGCGAAATGAATTGGTAACTGTCGCGGTCCGCACGGCCAAAGGCCGCATTCCCATTGTCGCGGCAACAGGCTCGCAATCATTGACCGAAACGCTGGAGCTTTCCCAATTTGCGGAACAGGCCGGCGCCGATGCGCAACTGATCGTCACGCCCTATTACATCAAGCCGCCGCAGCGCGGGCTCGAGCGCTATTTCGTCGAGGTGATGTCGCGGCTGACAACCCCGGCAATGGTTTATCACATTCCCGGGCGGGCGGCCGTATCGATGGATGTGGAGACATTCAGGTCTGTCGCGCGACAATGTCCCAATCTCGTCGGCGTCAAGCATGCTTCGACCGATCTAGCCTTCGTGACGGAACTCCTGGCCGCGCTGGGACCCGACTTTTTCATATTCGTGGGTCTGGAAGAATTGTGCTTTCCGATGATGGCGATCGGCGCCGCCGGAATGATGAACGCGGTCGGCAATCTCGATCCGGCCCGCGTCGCCGCACTTCATCTGGCAATGGAGGCGGGCGATCTCAAGCGCGCCCGGCAGTTGCATTTCGAGCTATTTGAGATTTCGAAGGCGATTTTCTTCGATACCAATCCGATTCCGCTCAAATACATGATGAAGCGCATCGGATTGATCGAGCGCAACGAACACCGCCCGCCGATGATGCCCGCGCCGGATGCGCTGGAACGCCGCCTGGATGCCGTCCTGCGCGCAACAGGTTTGACTTGAGGACCGCTATGGCAACAGGCAGGCGCAACTGGTCCATGAGCGGCACGCATCGTGTCCCCTACTGGATTTATACCGACCGCGAGGTCTATGAGCGCGAGCTCCGTACGGTATTCGCCGGACGCTCCTGGAACTATGTCGGCCTCGAAGCCGAAATCCCGAACGTCGGGGATTTCAAGCGCACCAGCGTCGGCGAAACCTCCGTGGTGGTTGTCCGGGGCAAGGACGGCGAGATCAACGTTTTCAAGAATCAATGCGCCCATCGCGGGCTCGAGTTCTGCCGCCAGGACTACGGCACGACGCGTACGTTCCAATGCCCGTACCATCAATGGACCTATCGGCTGGACGGCGAGCTGTCCGGCGTCCCTTTCATGAAAGGTGTCGACGGGCACGGCGGGATGCCGGACGATTTCGACCGCGCGGATCACGGATTGAAGAAACTCAGTGTGACGACCCGGCATGGCGCGATCTTCGCCAGCGAAGCGCGCGACGTGGAACCGCTCGAAGAATATTTCGGCGACAAGATGCTGAAGCTGTTCGACCGCGTTTTCGATGGAAGGCCGCTCAAAATCCTCGGCGTGTCGCGCCAACGCATTCCCGGCAATTGGAAATTGATGTTCGAGAACATCAAGGATCCCTATCACGCGAGCCTCCTGCATGTATTTCTCGTGACCTTCGGTCTGTTCCGGGCGGACAATCCTTCACGCACGGAAATGGACCGGACCGGGCGTCACAGCGCGCTGGTTTCCCGGCGCGGCGGCGACCGCACGGCGACAGGCGCAACCGGCGAGATGACGTCCTTCCGCGAGAAGCTCGAGTTGCATGATCCGCGCCTCTTGGACATTGTGAAGGAGTTTTCCGATCCGGCTACGGTTGTCATGCAGACACTTTGGCCCAATCTCATCGTGCAGCAACAGGCCAATACCCTCGCGACGCGGCAGATCGTGCCCGTGGGACCGGAGGCATTCGATCTGAACTGGACCTTTTTCGGGTATGCGGCGGACGACGATGCAATGCGCGCGCGCCGGCTGCGGCACGCCAATTTGATGGGGCCGGCTGGCTTCGTATCGTTGGACGACAGCGAAGTGATGGAACTTGCCCAGCGCGGAATCCACTGTGACGAGACCGGCGCGGCGGTCGTCGAGATGGGCGGACGCGGAACCGAAGACCACGATCATATCGTGACCGAAACGGCCATCCGCGCCTTCTATTCCTACTATCGCGAGGTCATGGAGCTTTGATGGCCGCGAAGGTGGAAATTGCGCTTCATCTGGAGCTCGATGCGCTCTACGCGCGCTATGCCTCGATTCTCGACGAGGGTCCGCTGAAGGACTGGCCGGGACTTTTTGTCGAAAACGGCGTCTACAAGGCTGTGACGCGAGAAAATGTCGATCGCGACTGGCCGTTGGCTCTCATCCTTTGCGAATCGCGCGCCGCGATCGAGGATCGTGCATACGCCATCGAAAATCTATCGTTCACCATTCCGCGGCGGGTTCGGCATATCTATTCCGGCCTGATCGTGGAGGAGACCGGGGCAGGTTCGTGGTCGGCATCCGCCAATTTTGCGATCTTCGAGACGATCGTGGGTCAGTCGACCGTGTGCTTCGCCGCTGGCCGCTACCGGGATGCCGTCGTGCGGGACGGGGACGGCGTATTGCGGTTCAGGGAGAAGTTCGCGATCTGCGATTTGGCTCTGATCCGGAACTCGCTTGTGATACCGTTTTAGCTCTTTTGGGGGCAAAAGAGCTCTGGACACGATGTAAAAATATTTTACATAATGGCCGGATGCCGGGTTGCAGAACCTGGACAGGAAAATCGGAGGACGGATCGATGTCAGGCGAGACCAACAAAGAGTTCGAGATTCAGGGTGTGAATCACCTGGCGCTCGTCTGCAAGGACATGGCCCGGACCGTCGATTTCTACACCAATGTGATGGGCATGCCCCTCATCAAGACGATCGATCTGCCCAACGGTATGGGGCAGCATTTCTTTTTCGATATCGGGAATGGAGATTCGCTGGCCTTCTTCTGGTTTCCCGGTGCGCCCGAAGCGCAGCCCGGCGTCGCTTCGGCGGCGAATCTGCCCACCTCCGGCAAATCGATCATTTCGGCCCACGGTTCGATGAATCACGTCGCGCTCAATGTGCCTGCGGACAAGATCGACGCCTATTACGATCGGCTGATCGCCAAAGGCATCACGGCGACGAAGATACTCAATCATGACGATTCCGAGCGTCAGGTGAGCCTCGACATCTCGCCCACGACGTTCGTGCGCTCGATCTATTTCTTCGATCCCGACGGGGTCTGTCTCGAATTCGCCGCTTGGACGCGGCCGCTCGATCCCAAGCGGGACGTCAAGCACGAGCCGGTCGATGCGACCGGACACAAGCGCGCCCGCAAGCTCGAGCCGGCGCAATAATCGCGGCCCTACGGAATTACCGAGCCCAGGGGCAGAGTCGCCGGGCCGCCATGCTCTGCTGCGTATTCGGCTCCCTCTCTGCCGAGATTGTCCATCATCTTCAGGAGCACGCGTCGCAACGTGGCGACCTCCGCGAGGCTTAAGCCTTGGGCCGCGATCTCGTTCACTTCCTCAACGAACGGCATCAATTTGGCGCGCAGCCGCTTCGCCTTGGGCGTCAGATAGACATGAACCTTGCGACGGTCTTCCTCGCTGGGGACGCGGCGGACGAGGCCGCTTTTTTCCAGGCTGTTGACCGCGGTTACGGTCGTCGGCTCGCGCATGCCGACACGCCGCGAAAGCTCGCGCTGGGTCAAACCGTCTTCGTTCCAGAGAACGCGCAGAAAACGCCATTGGCCGGACGAGACTCCATGAGGCAACGTCTTGCGTTCCAGCGTGCGCGAAAAGGACCGGAAGGTGATTCGTGTCAGATAGCCAACACTGTTGATCGGATTCTCATAGAATTCGGCCGATTGCCGCGTCGGTTTTCTGGCCACGTCTACCCTGCCGGTTCCAAAGCAATTCAAGGATTAGGACCTGTTCCCGGAAAACGCAAATAACGCCCGGCGCATTGACCGGTCCGGAAGTTACGGGTACTAAATAGATAGAATGCTAAGTAAATTTTGCCATCGGCCGTTCTCGTGAAAAACCTCCCCATCCTGCCCACAACGATTGTCGGCAGCTTTCCGCAACCGGATTGGCTGATCGACCGCGAGCGGCTGAAGGAACGCCTGCCGCCGCGCATCCGGGCGCGCGAGTTGTGGCGGATTGCAGAGCCGTTGCTGGCGGCCGCGCAGGACGACGCCACGATCCTTGCGCTCCAGGCCCAGCAATCGGCCGGCGTCGACATTGTCGGCGACGGCGAAATGCGCCGCGAAAGCTATTCGAACAGACTGGCGACGGCTCTCAGCGGCATCGACATCGCGACGCCCGGGGTCGCCGTCGATCGCACGGGCGCCAAAAACCCCGTTCCGCGAGTCACGGGCCCTATCCGGCGGCTGCATCCCATCGAGTTGGGAGACATCGCGCTCCTCAAGCGCAACACGGATCGCCCGCTCAAGATCACGTTGCCGGGTCCCTTCACGATGACCCAGCAGGCGCAGAACGACTATTATCGTGACGACGAAACTCTCGCGATGGACTATGCCGCCGCCGTCAACGCGGAGATCCGCGATCTCTTCGCCGCGGGTGTCGATATCGTGCAACTCGACGAACCCTATATGCAGGCGCGCGCCGAAGAGGCGCGTGCTTACGCCGTGCGCACGATCAATGCCGCGCTGGATGGCGTGAAAGGCAAAACTGCTATCCACATCTGCTTCGGCTACGCGCATGTGCATCGCGGCGCGGCCAAGCCGGGCGGCTACTCGTTCCTGCCGGAGCTCGAAGGATCGAAGGCCGACATCATTTCGATCGAAGCCGCGCAACCGCGGCTCGATATGGCCGTGCTCAAGGAGCTGCCCACAAAGACGATCATGCTGGGGGTGATCGATCTCGATGATCCGGCCGTCGAGACGCCCCAGGCGGTCGCTGGGCGCATTCGTTCGGCCCTGCGCCATGTTTCTGCGGAGCGGCTGATGATTGCGCCCGATTGCGGCATGAAATACCTGTCGCACGAGACGGCGTTCGGCAAGTTGAAGGCGATGGTGGACGGTGCGCGCATCGTCCGCACCGAACTCGGCCATTAGACCGAGAGAAAACCCGCGAGCAGGCTCGTCACGTCCTGCGGTCGCTCAAGCGTCATCATGTGTCCGCAATCCTCGATGATTTCGAGGCGCGCGCTTCCAATCCCGTTCGCCATTTCCAGTTGATGCTCCATGGTCGCGATGCCGTCCTGACGCGCAAAGACGATGAGCGTGGGGCAGCCGATCGCCGCCAGATCCGGCCGGCTGTCCTGACGCGACATGATCGCCCGCTGCTGGCGCAGAAATGTGTCGGGTCCCGTTTCGTGCGCCATGCGGCGAAGTTTGCCGGTCAGCGCCCTGTCGCCCGTGCGAGCGGGATGGACCAGCATCAGAATGCGTTCCTCGATCACTTCGTTGAAGCGTCCCTGCTCGACCAGGCGCAGGTAGCCCTCTCGTCTCACCGTCTGCTTCGGCGTGTCGGCAGGTGCGAGCGTGCTCATCAGGGCGAGTTTTTCGACGCGCTCCGGCGCGCGCCGCAGAATTTCGAACGCAACAAAGCCCCCCATGGCGTGCGCGACAAGTGCAAAGCGGGCCGGCGCGCCGGCAAGGATGCCTTGCGCAATCGCGCCGATCGTCTCGTGGTCCCGCGGTACCGCGATATGCGTGTCGGCGATCGTCGCAAGAGCGGGCAGTTGCTCCTGCCACAGAATCTCGGTGCACAATTGGCCGCAGACCAAAATGATCGGGTGCGTCATCGCCGCGGCGCTCTTTCAAATCACGCGGTGAAGCAGGGGCTCGCCGGCCATGATTTTGCGGCAATTTTCCATCGCGATCGCGACGCTGCGCCGGAGCGTCTCCGGCGTGAGCCAGGAAATATGAGGCATCACCACCACATTCGGCAGCGCGAAAAGCGGATTGCCAGCCGGAGCCGGCTCGCGGCCGAAGACGTCGAGCCCGGCAGCCGCGAGATGTCCCGATCGCAAAGCCTCGATCAGGGCAGCCTCATCGACGAGTTCGCCTCTCGCAGTGTTGATGAGGATTGCGCCCGGCTTCATCGCGCGAAACGCGTCCGTACCGATCATTCCGCGTGTCTCCGGCGTCGCCGGGCAGTGAAGCGACACGATATCGCAAGCGCCAAGGAGCGAATTCAGATCGGTGAATTCTCCGGCCGCGTCCGGCTTTTGGCTGCGCGCCGTATAGAGCAGCTTTGCGCCAAGCGCCTTGAGCGCGGGCGCGAGAAGCCGCGACACGGCGCCGTAGCCGACGAAGCCGATCGTCCGACCGGAAATTTCGCCCACGCGGTCGAGCTGGGCCGGGTCCGGCTGCCAACCGCCGCCGCTGCGGGTGAGCGGGTCGAAATAGGCCGCCCGCCGCAACGCCGCCAGCATCAACATCAGCGTCATCTCCGCGACGGCCTGGCTGTTGGTACCCGGCATGTTGCAGACGGCGACGTGCTTTCCTTTTGCCGCCTGCAGATCGATCGTGTTCACGCCGACGCCGATTTTCTGGATCAGCTTTAGCCTGGGGGCGTTTTCGATATCGCCGGCACCGACAGGACGCAGCACATGCAGCAAGGCGTCGGCATCGGTCATTGCGCGCGCAAACGCGGCACCGTCGGCTTCGTCGACGATGGCCAATTCCATGTCGACCGGCCGGGCCTGCTCCAGGATCGCGCGAAATCCGGCGCTCGCGCGATAGTGCAAGACCGCCTTCATCGCCGCACGCGCTGGGGCAACGCACCCCATCCGGCAAACGCTGCATCCGCGCCCATTTCCTCCTCGATGCGCAACAATTCGTTCCACTTCGCCATGCGTTCGGAGCGTGCAAACGAGCCCACTTTGATCTGACCTGCATCCCAGCCCACGGCGAGATGTGCGATGCTCAGATCCTCGGTCTCGCCGGAGCGCGCCGAAACGATTGTGCTCCAGCCCGCGACTCTGGCGGCGTCGAGCGCCGCCCGGGCACGCGTCATGGTGCCGGCCTGGTTGACCTTTATGAGCGCGGCGGTGCATGCGCCGGTACCGACGGCCTCTCGCACACGAGCCGCGTCCGTCACCAGAAAGTCGTCGCCGACGATCTGGGCTCCGTTCGACAATTCGCGCGTCGCCGCCTGCATGCCGGTCGCATCGTCCTGCGTCACGGGGTCTTCGATGGACAGGATCGGATAGGTTCGGCACCAGCCGGAGATGGTCCCGATCAATCCGTTCGCATCCATCTCTTTCGCATCCAGTCCCAAACGATAGCGGCCGTCGCGATGGAATTCGCTGGCGGCAATGTCGAGCGAGATGAAGACGTCGTCTCCAGGCCGGTATCGGGCCGATTCGATCGCCCGGGTCAACATGACGAGCGCCTGCTCGTTGGAGGAGAAGTTCGGCCACCAGCCGCCTTCGTCCGCCACGCCCGCGAGCAATCCAGCATCGTCCAGGAGTCGTCCCGCTGCGTGGTAGACGCCGGCGGCGATCTCGAAAGCACGTCGCAGATTACCTGCACCGGGCGCCATGATCATGAAATCCTGGATATCCGTGCGACGTCCGGCATGCGCGCCGCCGCCGAATATCTGTATCTCCGGAAGCGGCAATCGTGTGCCGCCGCCGTTCGCGAGATACCGCCAGAGCGGAAGGCGCTCATGGGCTGCCGCGGCATGGGCCGCGGCCAGCGATACGGCAACGGCCGCGTTCGCGCCGAGCCGGGCAAAGTTTCTCGTGCCGTCCAGCTCCTCCAGGATCCGGTCGAGCTTTGCCTGTTCGCGCGAGTCGAGACCGATGATCGCGCCCGCGATTTCGCCGTTCACGTGGGCGACGGCGCGCTCCACCCCTTGTCCGGCGAACCGCTCGCCTCCGTCGCGCAGATCGATCGCTTCATGAATGCCGCGGGACGCGCCCGCCGGCGCGGCCGCACGTCCCAGCGCGCCGTTCTCGAGGCGCAATTCGGCTTCGACCGTGGGGCGGCCGCGGGAATCCCAGATCTGCCGGCCGCGGACCGAAGCGATGCGGCTTGTCATCGTGCAAGCATCCGCGTTTCCCAATCCTGCCGCAATTCGTCGAGCGTCAATTCGGGGTGAAGCAGATATTCGCAGGCGGCCGCGCGCACGAAACCGCGATCGGCATCCGTGGTCAGATATTCGACCGGCGATTTGCCGTCGATGCGGGCGAGCATCAGGGCCGAGAGCAGCGCAGCGGTCCGCGTGTCGAGCGATTTGGCGTCTTCCCAATCCACACCCGCGAGGTAAGCGCCTCGCAACGCCTCGAACGACGCGCAATATGCCGGCGTATGGGCCGGTCTCCAGACGCATTTGAGCAGCAAGTGATTGAGGCAGAACGCGAGATCGAAGGCCGGGTCGCCGTAACAGGCCGTTTCCGCGTCGAGGAGGACGGGTCCAGTGGGGCCTGCGAGGATATTCTTCGGGCTCAGATCGCCATGCATGAGCGCGATGCGCGCCTGCCCGAGATTCCGCGCGATCGTCTCGATACGCTCCGCGCGGTCGGGATGCGCTTTCGCCGTATGGAGCAGATAGGGCTCGATCCGGAGCGCCATGAAAAGGTCGCCGGTCGCGAACGTGGCCGCGATGGCCTTCGAATTTGCGCTCGCGCGATGTATGCGTGCGGCAATGGCGCCGACCGAAGCCGCGAATCCGGGATTGATCGTGCCGTCTCTCAGCAGGGTCTTCCAGCACGGATAGGAGGCGGGTTCGAAATAGGTCATTACGAACAGATGGCCGCTACGATCCTCCGCGAGGACGCGGGGAACATTCGCCGGCGCAACGCCGGCGGCAATCCTCAACCAGGCTGCCTCGTTGTGGACGCGCTCGACGGGCGCACGCCAATCGGCCTCTACCTTGAGCCGCGCCAAGGCCTGCTTCACGCAAACCGGTCCGGACGGAAAATCCACACGATAGACGTTTCCCGAGACGCCGCCGGGAAGCAGCGCGATCGCCGGATGCGCGTCGGTGGCCGCGATCCCGAGCGTCCGCAAAGCAGACAAGATAGAAGCGTCTTCGTTCATGGGCCGATGCCGACAGCCTTTCGCACGGATCGGGAAAAACTATCGCCGAAACAGGTGCCGGACGCCACCGCCCGGTAGACACTTCGAATTCGAAGTAATATTATCGGGCGCAATATCGCAGGTCCAGTCTGGCAGCGCCGGCCAACGGGAAAGGATTTTTCTTGGTTGAGCTAAAGACACGCCATCTCTGCAGCTACCACGCCACGCTGGAGCCGGTGCAGCACGACACCGGCCGGGCTCATTTGGGCCGACGCATGATCGCGGTCGTCACGGGAGGAACATTCGAGGGCGAACGCCTGAGAGGCAAGGTGCTCAATGGCGGCGGCGACTGGGCGCTCATCGAAGAGGACCGCGATGTTCTCAGGCTGGACGCGCGGATCACGTGGGAGACGCACGATGGCGCCAAGATTTTTGTCTCCTATCGCGGCATTTTGCGCCCCCGCGCCGAAATTCGCCGCCAGCGGAGCGCAGGCGGCACCAAGACGGATGAGGATTATCGTACGCTGTATTTCCGCACGAGCCCCGTCTTCGAGACCGGTGATGCCCGCTATCTGTGGCTGAACGACATTGTTGCGGTCGGGATGGGCGGTGCAATCCAGGACGGGGTCAAATACGAAGTGTTCGAGGTCCTCTGAGCGACCCGACCTAGAACGATACCGAAACGCTGCCGATACCTTCGATCCGGGCCTCGTATGTGGTGTGAGGCTGCACCGTCACCATAGGCCCCAGCGCGCCGCTCAGCACGATATCGCCGGCACGCAAGGGTCGCCCCATTTCGATCATCTGCCGTGCCAGCCATTGGCCCGCCGCGTAAGGCGAACCGAGGCACGCGCCGCCGCGACCTGCGGATACCATCGTGCCGTTCGCGGTCATTCGCATGGTGCAATTGACGATTTCGGCCTCGGCTGGGACCACGCGCGCATCGCCCAATACAAAGAGCCCCGACGACGCGTTGTCGGCGACCGTGTCGACGATGGAAATGCGCCAATCGCGCACGCGGCTGTCGACGATTTCCAGCGCAGGAACGACGGCGCCGACAGCGGATGCAAATCCCTCCTCCATTGTCGACAGATCGGTCAAGTCCTTCGTCAGGATGAAGGCGATTTCGGCCTCGATTCTCCGCCTGCAAAAGTTTCGCGTCCACCTTCGCGCCGTTCCCGACGCGCATGTCTTGGAACAGAATTCCGGCATCCGGCTGGTCGACACCGAGTTGTTTCTGCACGGCAAGCGAGGTGAGGCCGATTTTTCGCCCCACGATGCGCCGCCCGCATTTCGGCCAGAAGTTCGTGTTCAGTTCCTGCATGCGGTAGGCTCGTGCGACATCGCCCGCGCCCAATTGCGCCGCAAAGGGCTCAATCGGGCCGCTGCTATAGGCCGATCGGATCTGTTCGGCGATTGCACGTTCGAGCATTTCGAAATCCATCGGCAAGGTTCTCGTGGCGAAGCGGCTTTTTCTCCGGAGCCGGAGACCGGTTGTCTTTTTCCGGTCTTAGATATCGCAGGGTCACATTGGTTGCCGACAGCAGACCAGAGCCCGCGGGCGTGTTCCAGTTGTTTCGGTACGATGTGCACACCGCGAGCAATTGCGCCTGCGGCCTTAGGGATCAGCCACCTGCCACGGCCCGCGAAACTTGGGAGTATCGTGGGAGTATGGCTCGCGAGCCCAGTGGAAATGACCGGTCGCGAAGTGAAGCGAACAACCGCAAAATGCCGTGAATTACCAGGTTTTTCCTTTGATTCTGTGTTTTTTCCGTTAACCGTCACGGCTATCCTTCGTCTTACGACTTAACTGCAGGCGCAGAAGCTCGCCGGGCTCTACGGCGAATGCCTCCGCGAGGCGCCCAAGAATGGTGACGGTCGCCGAACCCTCGCACCGTTCGATGTAGCCAACATACCGCGTGCTGATACCCACCTTGTCGGCGAGGTCTTCTTGCGTCCAATTGCGAGCGTGTCGCAATTGCCGCACGCGTATGGACAGTATTTCGGCCAAGTCCCGCATACCGCATGGGAACTGCCGCAGGAAGGATCGTTCCAGGAAGTATATTTCCTATTCGGAAAGGTGGATGGTGGATACGTCGTCAATCGAGAACGATCAATCCAAGGGCACAGGCGGGATAGCTTGCGATCCGGGAGTTAGAACCTAGATGCACTGGACTCGCATTATCGGCATCGCCTGCGCTGGCGTTGTCGCTGGGATTCTGGGGCTAGGCGCCGTGTTGTTCCTTGTCGACCGGGGGTCACCCGGTGCTTTGCCTCGCCAGTCCGACGGCGCCTATTTATCGAGCGATGTCGGCTGCACGAAGGAGCCGGGAAATACCCTTGATACGTCTCTTGCACAACTACAGCGCGCTTGGCGTGGACATCTTGAGTTAGTGTGGCCGCCGAACTCGACTGGTTCTGGTTCGCGGTGGTATCTAGCGGTCGGTACTAAGTCTGACGGAAGCATTGTTCCGTTTCTAGCAGGCTGTTGAAAAACTCTTAGCAGATTTTGACATTTGATGATTCTCTCGGTGTGGAACTGCGTCGAGGGATATGGGATGCGCGGAACGGATGAACGCTCTGGATCGCTGTTTTCGTATGTCGATCTGGAGACGCGGGTTCCGAAAAGCCATCCGTTGCGGGCGATCCGCGAGATCGTCGAATGGCGCACTGTCGGACCTGAGTGCCGATTTTGAGGCGATGTACGCACCGCTTGGGCGACCCTCGATCCCGCCGGAGAAGCTGCTGCGCGCATCGCTGCTGCAAGCCTTTTATACGATCCGCTCGGAACGCCAGTTGATGGAACGGCTGGAATTCGACCTGCTGTTCCGCTGGTTCGTTGGGCTTGGCATCGACGACGGGACTTGGGATCACTCGGTGTTCTCGAAAAATCGGGACCGTCTGCTCGAAGGCGATATCGCGGCCAAGTTCATGGCGGCGGTCCTGACGCAGCCCAAGGTCAAGCAACTTCTGTCGACGGATCACTTCTCGGTCGATGGCACGCTGGTGGAAGCCTGGGCGAGCATGAAGAGCCTCAAGCCGAGGAATGAGGATCGAGGTAGCGAACCACCCGCGAGCGGCGGGCGCAATGAAGAGGTCAACTTCCACGGCGAGAAGCGGAGCAACCAGACCCACGCCTCCACCAGCGATCCCGATGCCATGCTCTATCGCAAGGGGTCGGGGATGGAGGCCAAACTCTGCTTCATCGGCCATGCTTTGATGGAGAACCGGCATGGGCTCTTCGTCGATACAAGGCTGACCCGCGTCTCAGGCCATGCCGAACGGCTGGCCGCGCTCGACATGATTGAACCGCATGCCGACAGGCCGAAATCAATCACGCTAGGTGGCGACAAGGGCTTCGATGCAGCGGACTTTGTCATGGAGCTGCGCGAGATCAATGTGACGCCGCACATCGCGCAAAACACCAGCCGCCGTTCTGCCGTCGATGGCCGTACAACCCGTCATCCCGGCTACGCCGTCAGCCAGCGCATCCGCAAGCGTATCGAAGAGGGCTTCGGCTGGATGAAGACCATCGCAGGCCTCAGAAAGACAAAATATCGAGGACGCGAAAAAGTCGCCTGGGCCTTCACCCTTGCAGCCGCCGCCTACAACCTGATCCGGCTGCCAAAGCTGCTTGCGGAGGCCAGGGCATGACATACTCTTTCCACGTGGTAATCACACAGGGGGCCGGATTGTGGCGTGCCAGATGCCCTGCGTTGGAGAGCCACGGAGCGATCACTCGTGGCGAAACCAAAGAGGAGGCTCTAACCCATATCCATAGCATTCTCGTGATGATCTTGGGAAAAATGAGAGTCGATGGAACGACGATTCCGCCAGACAGCGCGGTCCTCGACGGCATTCCTTTGTCAGTTGACGTATGATGATCGATGCAAGGCGTTCTTCAACAGCCTGCTAGTGTCCTGAACCAGAAGTTCGCGGCATTTTATCGCTGGACTGGCTGGCTGATTGTATCGGCAGAAGCGCTCGATTGAGCGAAGAATATCGTTTGCCGACTTTGTCCATCGAACGGTTTTGGACTCACGTTGTGGTGTTCGATGAAGGAGGCGATGTCGGCACGTAGTGCAACACGCTTCGATAGATGCCTCTTCTGATCTTTTTCTCGGTGATAGTTGCAAAGAATCGCTCGACCTGATTGAGCCAGGACGCGCTTGTCGGCGTGAGATGGACATGCCAACGCGGCCTCTTTGCCAACCAGTTCCTGATCAAGGGTGTCTTGTGGGTGGCATAGTTGTCCCATAACAAGATGAACAGCGAGATCGGCTGGGACAGCGGCTTCGATCTCATCAAGGAACTTGCGAAACTCCTTGGCGCGATGTCGTCCGTAGCATTTGCCGATCACGCTTGACCGGTCGCGATGTCGAGCGCGGCAAAAAGAGACGTAGTGCCGTGCCTTGTATAATCGTGGCTGCGCCGTGCCGGCTGGCCGGGACGCATGGGCAGCATCGGTTGGCTGCGGTCGAGCGCCTGTATCTGGGACTTCTCGTCCACACACAGTACGATTGCACGCTCGGGCGGAGACACGTAGAGGCCGACAACGTCGCGCACTTTGGCGACGAACTCGGGGTCGGTTGATAATTTGAATGTCTCCAACCGGTGCGGCTGAAGGCCGAACGCGCGCCAGATGCGCTGCACCGTTGAAGTCGAAAGCCTCATCTCCCTGGCCATGCCGCGCGAGCTCCAGTGCGTGGCGTTCTTTGGCACGCTCTCCAGCGTCTTCACGATCACCGCCTCGATGCGGGCATCCTCGATCGTGCGTGGTGTCCCGCTACGCGGTTCGTCATGCAGGCCATCCATCCGCCGCTCGACAAAGCGTCGCCGCCATTTGCCCACCGTCGCCTTGTCCAAACCCAGCTCGGCCGCGACATACATGTTCTGCTTGCCTTCCGCACAGGCCAACACAATCCGAGCCCGTGTGGCCAATGCTTGCGCCGTCTTGCGCCGAGCTGCCAAAGACTTGAGTTCAAACCGCTCACCCTCGCTCAGGATCAGAGGCGCAAATTGCCGACCCGCCATCGAATGCTCCATCGTTGATGCCATCCGAACCTGGCACCACGATGCGAATCTACAGCGAATCTATTGTGGCGAACTTCTGACTCGGGACACTAGTCGCTGACTCACTAGATTTGTGTCGCGCGATCAGAAAGCGAATTCCTGACGGGGCGCCGGACGATCCAGTTGGCATCTCTCCGGCGGAGACTGCACCAGGACCGATCCGGACCAAATGCATCCTCTTGGCCGTTGACGCCGGCTCTACCGCCACCATGTTCCGATCGGGAATGACAGTAGCGGAGGTTCTGCGCGCTGAAATGTGCGCCGTCGGCGGCCGCTATCCGGCCGGCCAATTTGCGTATCGAAGGATGATCGCGCAACTGGACTCTGTCGATCCAAAAGAATCAATTGCCGACGCTTACGCCGGCGCCTTTAAGTCTTGCATGAACGTTGCCGGAGCAGCGTTCGAGGAGGGAAGCGTCGGTAGTCAATGGATACCCAGCTCAGAGGACGCGAATATCAATCTCGGAAACGGGATTCGATTTCTCTATGGAATGGCCCTCGCTGAATTCCAACAGGCGTATCCGGACGGTACCTGCGATGATTTGAAGACAGTTACTTTGTGCCACTTTTAGCCAGTGCAAGGCGCAGTGTGTGTAACCGCCCGCGCCACTTGCGTTGCTGACATCATCTACTCGTTTCGTGATGGTTTGTTGAGGGGTTTCGTTGCGCACTATAACAATTCCGATTGGCACAAATTGATGGAAGCCACCGAGGCAACTTATGGGCGCGGCCAACTCCAGAATATCCCGGCCACTCCAAGTAACGCCACGCGTAGTGAGATAGTTTGGTGGCGGTTGCGGCTTGGCGCATTTGGATTTGTGCATTGGATTGGCACGGATGTGTATGGCGCGGCGATCGCCAACCCTTATAGAGTTATCTTCGATCCCGAAGGTCCCACGAAGTAAAAATGCGGATATCCGATCGTGTCCACCGCAATAAACGGTCGCAACCGCTAATAGCGATCCGGAGCAACAGGCGCCGCATTCCGCCGAATCGAAACATCTGGGATGCGTTGGCGTTACCGTTTTGCAATTGGGGTCAACGGTGGCCTCGCATATCATGGAGAGGCCGATGCGCTGTTTAATACTTGCCGCATGCTTATGGAGTGCGGCCGCGTTCGCGGATCCGCCGTCAACGTTCCCGCCGGACGGACGATGGTTCGTTGTGTCGTTTAAGACAGACTCTTGCTTGCCCATAGAGGTGACGGGGCAAGTAACGCCGTGGGGCTTCGCAAGCGCCTTTACCGCCCAGGGCACGCCGATGACCGCGGTTCGGCAAAATAACAACCTCTTCACTGTGCACGAGGACGAGAATCCGACCGGAAGGCAATTTTCCTTCATTCGCGGAAAGAATCTTTGCGCGATTTCACATCAAGACCTACGAACTGAAATATGGTGCCGGCGACGTTGACCCGCGTTGACTTCGAGAGTGTAGTCACATTTATGGCGGCCGGCTGATAGCGCGGATGGTGTAGCGTTACACATCAAAGGCGCGAGTAGATGCGGTGTTGTGCATCCGCCCGGCGGATCGTTAAGATAGGTTCTGGCGCACAACAGCGCCGCCCGGCTGCGGCGCAACGATCGTCTGTACGATAGCTGCCAGTTTTGCCAGCGCCTCGCGCTTTTCGTCTATGTATTCGTAGCGATCATATACTCCCTCTACGCCGCGAATCACGTGTCCGAGCACTCGCTCGCTGATATCGGGACGCACGCCGGCACGGACCATAAGCGTCTTCGCGGTGCGGCGCAGATCGTGCAACCTCCACCATAGGCGCTGGACCTTCTGCCGTGGCGCTTTGTCTCCTTTGCGGGCGGCGTCTACGAGAAAGGCGAGACTCAGCATCATGTGAACAGATCGCTGGCTGCGCCCTTGGCGCGTTGCGATCTCGTCAGTGTCTCGCACTTTGCCGTTCGTCTGTTCGCTCAGCCATTGCCGGCCCATGGCAATTCCACACATCAGGGTTGAGCGGCGTTTGGACCGAATTGGCCTAGTATCGGTGGGAGCGTCCTGCAACAGGATCTCACGGCGCGCTCGGCCTGACGCGCGTTCCCATTCGACGAAGAGTGTTGGTTGCTTGGCAAACCTTCTGGGTTCATCGGCCAGCTCAATCGCAAAAACTCCGAATATCGATGACCGGAGGGTTCGTCATCATCTAACTTGACACATTGTCTATTTTAAACTAAAGATCGTACAACCTTCAAGAATTGAAGCATCGCTGTGAAATGTCAGTGAATCCGCAGAGTCCCATCGGCTCGCCAACGGCCTATGCTGACGTGGTGGCAATCGCGGCTCGTACATGCCGATCCCCCACGCAATGAACCGTTTGGACGATTGGCCATTTATACCGGCCCGTTCGCCGCGAATTGTTAGCGGTGAAGGCGCTTGGCTTATTGCCGATGATGGCCGACGGATCCTGGATGCCGCCGGAGGCGCAATTGTCGTAAATGTGGGACACGGACGTGCTGAAGTAGCGGAAGCGATTGCCAAGGGCAGTGCAGGCCCGTCATACGTTGTTCCGATTTGGCGCACGCCGCAACGCGAGGCCTTGGTCGAACGAATCCGCGCGCATTGGTTACCGAAGAATTTGCACCGCATTCACATAACCGGTGGCGGGTCCGAAGGGGTCGAAGCAGCAGTCAAGATCGCGCTGCAGCACTTCGCCGCGCGCGGTCAAACGCACCGCACAAAAATCGTGTCGCGAAATCTTTCCTATCACGGCACGACGATTGCCATGGCGGGCCTTTCGGGACATCGCGCCAGGAAGCGCGGTCTTGAAGGGTTCTTGCAAAGTTTTCCGCACTCGCCTACGCCGTGGCCCCTCCGGTGTCCGTTGGGACCGCATCATCCTGATGCCGGCGCGCATTATGTGCTGGCGACGCGCCATGTGATCGAGGCCGAACAACCGGACCGCATTGCGGCCTTGGTGGTCGAATGCATTGTCGGTTCGAGCGGCGGGGCGATCGTTCCGCCGAAAGGATACCTTTCCGGCATTCGGGCCCTTTGCGACGAGTACGGCATCTTGTTGATCGTTGATGAAGTGATGACAGGGTTCGGTCGAACCGGTGCCAAGTTCGCTGTCGATCATTGGAATCTAAAACCTGACATCCTCGTGGCGGGCAAGGGCCTGGCCGGCGGATATGCGGCAATCTGCGGCGTATTTGCCAGTCCCGAAGTCGCCGCGCCAATCATCGACGGAGGCTACGATGTCATGTTTCATACATTTGCCGCGCTTCCGTCTGCGTGCGCCGCGGCCGACTCCGTGTTGACCATTCTGCAACGCGAAAATCTGGTCGAACGGGCAAAGAACCTTGGCTTGCGACTGTCCGATCGCCTTCACGAACGCCTCGGAAATCATCCGAATGTGGCGGAGATTCGAGGTCTTGGCCTTCTTCAAGCCGTCGAACTCGTGCGGGACCGCGGCACGCTCGCGTGTTTCGATCAGAGCGAGCGCGTCACAAATCGGGTCGTCGCGCAGGGCTTGAGCCACGGTGTTTTCTTCTATCCCGGCGGGACAGGTGAGGCGCGCGACATTGTCTGCCTCGGCCCGCCATTTATCACGACGGAAGCGGAGATCGATCAGATGGCGGACGTACTTGCTCAGTCGATAAAGGAGGTCCTGTGCTAACGACACCTTCCGGCAAGATTCGGGCGCGCAGCCTGCCAATTCCGTTTGAAGGCGAAACCGGTTCCTTCAATGCGATTACCGATGTGGCCGGCGTGGAGGTCGGATACCGAACGCTTATCCGCGGAAGCGGCAAGCGAGTGGTCGGGCAGGGTCCCGTGCGAACGGGCGTGACCGCGATCTTCCCGCGTGGGCGGGCGGGTGCCAACGTCGGTGTATTCTCGGGCATGTTCAGCCTCAACGGCTGCGGCGAACTTACTGGCTCGCACTGGGTCGCCGAAGTCGGGCGCTGCGAGGGACCGATTACGCTGACGAGCACGCATTCCGTCGGCACCGCTCACGACGCCGCGATCAAATGGATGACAAAGCGGTACGTGCGTTCCGGTCATTGGAGTCTCCCGGTTGCAGGCGAGACGTGTGATGGCTGGCTGAACGACATCAACGGTTTCCATGTGAAGGATGAGGACGTATTCGCGGCACTGGATAGTGCGGCGAGCGGACCCATCGAGGAGGGGAGTGTCGGCGGTGGCACCGGAATGATCGCGTATGGCTTCAAGGGTGGCTCGGGAACGGCATCACGATATATCGAATTCGGTGGTCAAAGGTATGTGGTGGGTGCATTTGTGCAGGCGAATTTCGGCCTTCGTGAACAGCTGGTGATTGGCGGTGTGCCGGTGGGCCGTGCTCTTAAGGACTGGAATCCGGATGCGCGCGGCGGTGTTGAGGTTGGCTCCATCATCGCGGTCATAGCAACCGATGCTCCGCTGCTGCCCATCAACTTGGTCGGCTGGCGCGGCGGGCCACGCTCGGTCTGGGCCGCAGCGGCGCGATCAGCGGTCATGGCTCGGGCGACATCTTCATAGCGTTCTCCACGGCCAATGCCGACGCGTTTGCCGACTTGCCGACAGTGGCGCGGGCCAGCTTCGTGCCTGATCCCGAACTCAATCCTTTCTTCGTGGCGACGATTCGAAGCGTCGACGAAGCGATACTGAATTCGCTCGCCGCCAACGAAACGATGATCGGCGCTGACGACCGCGTCGTCCACGCGCTGCCGCATGACGAAGTAAGACGCCTGCTGGCGGCGCAGCACGGCATTTAAGGAGTTTGCAACACCGAGGTCCGCCAGCGATACGGCGGTGTCGGGAAAATGTTTCCGAGCCCGGATGCCACTATTGGTCTGCGTGGATTGCGAGATGGCGTACCGAGAAAGCCTCACCAAGGAACGAGATCATGCATTCATTCGGTTGGGCCCTGATCGCTAGCACCTTTTTCGCGGCAGTTGTCGTGTGGTCCACCACTAATCGTGCAGCCGATGTCCCGGACATGGCCCCGGCCGTGGACGCCATCTTCCAAAAGTTGAATAGCCCCGCCGGTCCGGGCTGCGCCGTGGGCGTGCGGCGGAAAGGGGCGCCGCCGCTAACTCGCAGTTACGGTTCGGCCGACCTCGAACATGACGCTGCCAACACCCCATCCACGGTCTTTGAAGCCGGGTCGGTCTCCAAACAATTCACGGCTGCTTCCATTCTGCTGCTGGTGAAACAGGGGAAGTTGGCGTTGACCGACGATATCCGCAAATACATTCCGGAGTTGCCTGACTACGGATGGCCGATCACGATCAACGAATTGCTCACCCATACAAGCGGGGTTCGCGATTGGGGCGACATCGAGGAGATGGCAGGATGGCCTCGAACCAGCCGCGTCTACACGATGACCGATGTGCTGGATATTGTCGCCCGTCAAAAGAGTCTGAACTACCGCCCTGGCACGGTCTATTCGTATACGAACACCGGCTACGATTTGTTGGCCATCATCGTCGAGCGGGTGAGCCACGAATCATTGGCACAATTTAGCCACGATCATCTATTTGTGCCTTTGGGGATGAACCACACGCAGTGGCGGGACGATTTTCGCCGCGTCGTCAAGGACCGGGCTATCGCATATGCGGGGGGCAATGAAGGTTACAGGCAAGCGATGCCGTTTGAAGACACGTATGGTCATGGCGGCCTGCTCACCACAGTCGGTGATCTGCTCCGGTGGAACGACGCTCTTTCCGCCGACGAGCTTGGCCACTTCGTCACCGCGGAAATGGAACGCCAGTCGATTCTCAGCGACGGTCGCCGGATAGCCTATGCGCGGGGACTGATGGTGGGATCCTATGATGGTGTCCGTGAAATTTCTCACTCCGGGCATACAGCCGGATACAGGTCCTGGCTCGGACGCTACCCGGATGAGCATCTGTCGATCGCCCTATTGTGCAATTCCAACGACGCCGACGTCGATAAACTCGCGCACGCCGTGGCCGATCTGCTTCTACCGAGACAAGCGCCGTCGGTCCCCGTGACCCTTTCGCCGGACCGGCTGGCACAACGCGCCGGACTGTTTATCGACCTGAGGAGGCAGCTCCCACTACGGCTCGAGGTACACGGCGATTTGCTGAAAGTGTCCAATGGCCCGGAACTCACCGCGACGTCGCCATCCGAGTTCAGTTTCAGCTCGACGACAATCCGGTTCAACGGCAATGACGATCTTGTGGTCGAAACGAGCGATGGAGATACAAATGAATACCGACGCACGCCGCCCTGGCAGGTGAACCCGGCCGAATTGCGAAGCCTTGTCGGCGATTATGCCAGCGACGAGGCCATGGCGACTTACCATCTGACCTTGACGGGAGGGCATATCGTAGCGACGCCGGCGGATCGCCGTGACGCGGCCCTGATACTGGAGCCGGTTCTGGTCGACACTTTCGCCGTCATAGGACCCGGAAGCGACATCGTGCTGCATTTCACACGCGATGCAAATGGCGCCGCAAATGGATTCGAGATGCGGGACGCACGCGTTTACGGTCTTTTGTTTCGCCGGATTCCCGACACCGCACACTCTCCGTGATCCCGCGAAAGGCGAGTTTGAAATGGCGCCGGCCGGTCACCCTCGATCGCAGCGACTCGAGATTCATCGCCGAACGGATCGAGCCGCGCACCCGCATGAAATGTCGCTGCGGGGAATCAGGCATATTCTTCCGCTCAAGTAGGAGGTTGCAGTGAAAATAGAATTCGTCAAACCAAAAGTATCCGGCGGCGAAGCGGCGGTATCGGTGGTGATGGTCTTCCAGGGCGGAACATTGTCGCCTGCGGCGCAAGTATTGGATGCAGAGCTTTCCGGTGCGATAAGTCGCGCAATCGGCTCCGGACGCTTCAAAGGCGGTATGGGCGAATGCCTCAACCTATTTGCGCCGCACGGTACCGACCCCGGTCGGGTATTGATTGCGGGTGGCGGCAAGCAGGATGCGTGGGACGAGCGAAGCGCTGAACTCTCGGCTGCTCATGCCTACAACGCGGTGAAGGCAAGCGGCGCCGATACACTATTGCTGAAACTGTCGGGATGTTCTCCGGACATTGCCGCCCACGCAGCCTTTGGCGTGCGCTTGGCCTCCTATCGTTTCGACAAGTACCGGACCAAGGAGAAGCCGGAGTCCAAGCCGTCGATCATGACTGTGAAGATCACGACGGACGATCCCGCGTCCGCCGCGAAAGCGTTCGAAACTCTGGCCGGGCTTGCCGATGCGATCTGCTTCGTGCGGGACCTGGTGTCCGAGCCCGCGAATGTCTTGTATCCCGCGGAATTCGCCCGCCGTGTGCAAGAGCTTTCTCGTCTCGGGCTTGAGGTTGAAATTCTTGGCGAACCCGAGATGAAGAAGCTCGGCATGGGCGCGCTTCTGGGTGTCGGTCAAGGCAGCGCGCGAGAGAGCCAGCTGGCGATCGTGCAATGGAAAGGCGCGAAGGACCCAGCCGCGCCACCCGTCGCTTTCGTTGGCAAAGGTGTCTGCTTCGACACCGGGGGTGTGAACCTCAAGCGGTCGGAAAGCATGGAAGAAATGGTCATCGATATGAGCGGTGCCGCGGCGGTAGCAGGCGCGATGCATGCGCTGGCCGCGCGCCGGGCGAAGGTCAATGCCGTCGGCATTCTCGGCTTGGTGGAGAATATGCCGGGCGGGAACGCCCAACGGCCGGGCGATGTCGTCACCACGATGTCCGGCCAAACCGTCGAAGTGATCAACACCGATGCGGAAGGCCGGCTCGTGCTCGCCGACGCGCTCTGGTACTGCCAAAACCGGTTCAAACCCATTTTCATGATCGATTTGGCAACGCTGACCGGTGCGATCATCACCGCGCTCGGCGGGGACATCGGCGGATTGTTCAGCAACGACGAAGCGCTTGCGAACAATCTCCTGGCAGCCGCATCGGCAAGTTACGATCCCCTTTGGCGCATGCCGCTGAACCAACAATACGCCAAAGCCCTTGAGAGCCGCCTGGCCGACGTAAAAAACGTCGGCGATCGGTTCGGAGGCGCGATAACGGCCGCACTCTTCATTCAGAGATTCGTCAACGACATTCCGTGGGCCCATCTCGATGTCGGAATGACGGTATGGAAGTCGAAATCGACGGTCCCTACGATTCCGGACGGCGCGACCGGCTATGGTGTCCGTCTTCTGGATCGGCTGGTAGCCGATTTCTACGAAGACTCGTCGAACGATAAGCCGCTATGAACCCGCCGAACGGCGGAGCCGATCAGTTTTGCCGGGCCTTCTTGATGTAATAATAGATATTGCTGCGCGAGACACCGATCATGCCGGCGATCGTCTCGGCGGCGCCGCGGCGCTCGAGCGCCCCCTCCTCGACCAATTGTTTGAGAATCTCGCTTTTGTCATTGCTGGTCAGTGCTCGTGGGTCCCGATTCCGTGCCGCTGAGAATGCCAGAATTCTTGCTGAAACATCCGTGGCACGGCGAGCCAGATTCTCGTCTATCGGTGCCGCCGCCGACTTGATTCGCGTGAGTTCGCCTAAATAAGCGCTAACCGATTTAAGATAGGAAATGTCGATGTTTATGCAGATCGCGGCGATATATTTGCCGGACTTGTCTTTCAATCCGACTGACGTGCTCTTGACAGGGCGTCCGTCGGCAAAACTGTTCGCATAGTTCGCCAAGACCTCGGGAAAGTCAGGGTTGCCAATGCGCGCAAGCCCCAGTTCCGTCGCCGAGTTGCCGACCGAACGGCCCGAGAGATTGTTTTCGATCTGGATGATCGCATGCTCCGGATCGGTCAGGTCGTGAAGCACCACCTCACAAAGCGGCGCAAAAGTTTCGCCCAATGCCGACGTAATTCTGGATGCTTCACGCATCAACCACTGCTTGTCCGACAGGCTGGAGGCGCCGGGGGTGGATTTTGACATGACGGATTTTGACATAGTGTCTGCTCGCAACGGATTGTTCAGTATTCTCGGCGACGCTAGCAACAGATTTGACGGATTCAGAAGGATTTGACAACCCTCCGCGGCGGCGCGGCTAGGGATCGGCTCCCAAGATGCTGGCGATGATTTCGACGAAACCCGATTCTATGCGCTGATAACTGTCACGTTCCGTAGAGAAAGATCGCTGTCAGTGTGCTCACGATTGCAGTCGCCATTGCGCCAACGGAAACTCGGCACAGTCGGACGCTGCCGGCCGCCGTATGAGAGACCCTCTCCGATGCGACGCTGAACAAAGGTCCGAGAATTGCCCGTTGGTGCGATTCGTTGCGCCGGAAACCGGGTTCTCCTTGGAGTTCGCACGCCGGCCGGGCCCTCCGATGCCGCGTTTGCCCGCGATCTTTGTGCAAAGTTGATTCTTGCTTTCTTCATTGCCGGTCAACGTCTTGTTTATGGCCCGCTCCCCTTCGGACTCAATCGGTCCCCACCGCCCAACGATCCGGTTTGTTGCAAATCGGCCACTCGCGGGGTGGCAATCAACTCCTCAACGCAATTTGCGGCGGCACATGTTGCAATCGCTAAGTTTTTTACCTATTGTCTAATTTATTGATCTTGTCAAATTCCGGTCAGTGAGCTTGCTGGCCGACGGTTTAAGAGGGGGATCTCATGAATAGTTCGATTGCGAAACTTAGGCTCGTTTTCCTGGGAACCGTCGCGAACTTGGCGCTTGCAGGGACCGCGGCGGCGCAGACGACACCATCGCCGGACCAGAACGCTCAGGGCGCCGCATCGATCGAAGAGGTCCAGGTAACCGGCACTCGGATCGTCCGGCAGGGCTTCGTCGCGCCGACGCCGGTGACCACGATGACGACCCAGGACCTGCAGATCGGCGGGTATACCGAGATCGGTCAGGCGCTCGACGATCTTCCCATGGCAAAGCCGACCCTCTCGCCGTTACAAACGGCCAATGGCGAAGTGTACCAGGGATTCAACATTCCCGATCTTCGCGGTTTGGGGGCCGCGCGTACCTTGGTGCTCGTCGACGGCGAGCGTCCGATATGGGACAGCATCGTAGGCGTCGATTTGAATTCGATTCCCATTTCGCTGGTCAAGCGTGTCGACGTCGTCACCGGCGGCGCCTCGGCCGCTTATGGATCGGACGCCGTGTCGGGCGTCATCAATATCGTGCTGGACAATGATTTTGTCGGCGAGCGAGCGAACGCTCAATACGGTGAGGACGGGCAGGGCTACGGAGGCAATTACAAGGCGAGCGTTGCATTCGGCACGAATTTCGGAGCAGACGACCGCGGCCATTTCATGATTGCCGGCGAATGGACCCATAGCGACCTGATCACTATGAGTTCGTGTCCCCCAGATGCAAACAAACGCCATTCAAAATCCGAACTACGCGCCGGGCAACGGCCAGTCGCAATATCTCCTGGTACCCAACTATAATTATTCCAATGCCAGCCTCGGCGGATTAATCGTGTCGGGGCCGTTGAAAGGAACCGCGTTCGGCCCGGGCGGGACCCCCTACGCTTTCCAATATGGCGCGGACGCGAATTCGGTGTTCATGTCCGGCGGCGATTCCGAAGCCTCCGGCGCAACGTATCCGGGTTCGGCGCTCCAGGCGGAAAGCGATCACAAAAATATCTACAGCCGGATCACCTACGACTTGTTCAGCAATGTCACGTTGAAAGCGGATTTCCTGTATACGAACTCCACCAGCGTTTCGCCATATGGGCCGGATAATACGAATATTATCGGACCATTCACTATCCAAAATACAAATGCCTTCCTGCCGGCGTCCATTGCCACAGAAATGGCAGCGGACCACATCACGTCCTTCCAAATGGGTCGTATTGATTCCGACTTCGGCGGCCTCAACGGGTCCGTTACGGACACGGCCCATTATCAGACCTATTGGGGGAGCCTCGGCGCCGACGGGACCTTCGGAGATAGTTGGAAGTGGAATCTGTTCTACAATTACGGCGTCACGAACTCGCAATTGAATATCGGCCCCATGCAGATCACCTCCTTGCTGCAGGAATCCGTCAACTCGGTCATGAGCGGAGGGCAAGCGGTTTGCGCCAGCACGGTGTTGAAAAATCCCATCACCGGCGCGACCTGCGTGCCTGTCAATCTCTTCGGTAACGGTTCCCCCTCGCCGGCTGCTATCGCTTTTTTCTCGGCTGATGGCCAGGGCTTTTGGACCATTGCGCAAAACGAAGGGAGCGGTCAATTGCAGGGCGAGCCGTTTTCGACTTGGGCCGGTCCCGTATCGACGGCCGCGGGCTTCGAATGGCGGACGAGTTCGCTCAAGCTGTACGGCGGCCCACTTGACGAGATCGGGGCCTTCGATCGACAAAATTTCCCCAATATCGGCGGACAGTATTCCGTGATCGAAGGTTTCGCCGAAACCATCGTGCCACTGCTGAAGGATTTCCCGGCGGCGCAAGAACTCGATTTCAATGGCGCCGTCCGCGAGAGCGATTACAGCACCTCGGGCGATATCACATCGTGGAAATTGGGCCTCACGGATAAAGCGACGGACGAGTTTCTATTGCGAGGCACAGTCTCGCGAGATATTCGCGCCCCGAACATCACCGAACTGTTCCTTCAACAGGGAAAGGATTTTGGCACCGTAACCGACCCCGAGCACGGCGGTGCGACGGTCCCGATAACGATCATTCAAGGCGGCAACCCCAACCTTCTGCCCGAAGTGGCGAATACGATAACCTATGGCGGGGTCTATACGCCCAATTGGTGGCCCAACTTCAATCTCTCGGTCGACTGGTTCGACATCGACATGAGCAATGCCATTACGTCTGAATCCGCTCAAACATTGGTCAATTATTGCTACGCGGGAGTTGCCGCAGCCTGCGCGAATGTCATCCGCAACAGCAGCGGGACGATCGTTCAGGTGAATAGCGATAACATCAATCTCAACAAGTTGACGACCAGCGGAATCGACGTCGAGGCGACTCATCAAATGGACTTGAGCGAAATCTGGCGTGGGATGCCCGGATCGCTCAGCTCGCACTGGCTCCTGACCTATGTCGACAAAATGCAAGGCACGAACGGTACAGTCGTGTCGGAAGGAGTTGGTGATCTAAGCGGCCAGGGCAGCGCGCCTTCCCAGTTGCGTTGGCGGAGCACGTTGACCGAAACTTATGACCTGGATCAGTTCCAGGCTTATGTGCGCTTTCGCTTCCTAAGCGGTGGCGTTTACCAGGAGTTCTACACCCTCAACGACAATCATGTCGGCGATCAGCATTATTTCGATCTCGGTGCATCCTATTATTTGTCGGACGACAAGCGGTTTCAAATTTATGGGAACGTCGTGAATGTATTCAATCGTCCCCCGCCGACATTCGCGGCTGCGCCTGCGACTTATTACTCCGGATATTTTTACGATGTTTTCGGCACGACCTTCAACGTCGGCGTGCGGGTCCAATACTGAAAGAGAGTGGGAGACAAGTGTGCAGCGCAGAGCCTCGGTTTTCATCCGCTGCGCATTTGTCTCTGCAACTCTGCTTTCCGGCCTAATGTGTCCATCTGGCCAAATGCGGCTTTCGATGACCGGCAGCAACGAGTTCGAGACTCGGCGGTAAGTTTTTGCTTAACGTCGTCCGGACCGGCTGCCGCTTTGTGCGCCAGACACATGTGCAAACCGTGGACATATGCAGAGGAAGTTCCGACGATGAAACATTCGGATAATCTTTCCCGGACGGTCTCGGTCATGTGGACGGCCGTCGGATTTATGTCGGCCCTGGCGCTGTTCACGGCGATCTCCATGAACTGCTCGGCACGGGAGTCAACGCCGCAAGCGAAGACTTTGGTGCCGGATACCGGGCCCATCGGCCGTTGGGCCGGAACGGGCGTTGAAGTCGACGGGTTCGGCAGTCCGCTGGAAATTTCCCGAATTGAACTTGAATTCGACGGTAGCGGGAACGGAACGATCGACTATCCGACGCTTGGCTGCGCCGGCTCGCTGAAAAGGCTCCGCGCCGCCGGAAATCTATTCGAATATCGTGAAACTCTGACGACCGGCATCGACAAATGTCCTTCCGGCGGCGTGGTCAGCCTTCGTGCCGTAGGTGACCGTTGGGTCTACAACTGGAGCGTGGAAGGCGATTGGATGATGGGCGATGCGCCGTCGCGCCGGCCTTCACCCTCTTTGCCGGGAACCGGGCCTGACGGCAATTGGATCAGATCTGGCGTCCTCACAAGCCAATCCGCGCCATCCCACAATGCATTTTCGGCGCGCGATCTAGGCTTGACCACGAGAATTGCCTCGATCGAGAACGGGATCGTCCCGCCGGTCCTGGTGAACGGAGAACCGGCCCCAAAAACCACGCTGGCGGATCGGATGGCTGCGCTGCGTGTCCCGGGCGTGAGCGTTGCCGTTATCCACAACGGTCGAATCGATTGGGCCCGCAGTTATGGCGTGACGAAGATCGGCGGCGCGCCGGTGACCACGCAGACTTTGTTCCAGGCGGCCTCCATCAGCAAACCTCTAACGGCGCTTGTCGTCATGCGGCTCGCGCAGGAAAAGCTCCTCGATCTCGATATGGACGCGAACACCTATCTCAAGAGCTGGAAGATCCCCCAAAACAGCTTTACGTCCGATCGCGCCGTCACGTTGCGCCGCCTGCTGAGCCACACGGCGGGTGTGTCCGTGCACGGGTTTGCCGGATATGCTGCGGGCGAGCCGATTCCTACGCTTCTGCAAATTCTCAATGGCGAGAAGCCGGCCAATTCTCTGCCGATCGGCGTCGATACGGAGCCAGGCACGCTATGGCGCTATTCGGGCGGCGGTTACGTCATCATCCGGCAGACACTTGAGGATGTAACCGGCCAACCCTTTGCAGAGCTTGCCCGCAAGACTGTGCTGGCGCCGCTCGGTATGACACACAGCACATTCGAGCAACCATTGCCTGCAGCGCAATTGAACGATGCCGCGTCGCCGTATGCGGGCGACGGACAACCCGTCAAAGGGGGTGCCCATGTTTATCCCGAGGTGACGCCCGACGGACTATGGACCACGCCTACGGACCTCGCCCGCTTCGCATTGGCTATTCAGGCATCGTTGGAAGGGCGCTCGAACGCAATTCTATCCCAATCGGTCGCGCACGAAATGCTGGAACCGGGAGGGCTCGCCGATTGGGGGTTGGGCTGGGGTCTTGGCGGGACATCCGGCCATGCCTTTTTTTGGCATAGCGGCTCCAATGCCGGGTTTAAGTCGATGTTGTTTGCCTATAGGGATGGCGAAGGTGCGGTTGTTATGACCAATAGCGATTCCGGAGAGAAACTTGCTTCGGATCTGGTGAGGACTATCGCCTATGAGTATGAATGGCCGGATTTCGGACCTGAGCAGATCGCACCAGTCCCTCTGGTGCCCCAGCTGCTCGACCGCCTCAGCGGTCGCTATCGGCTCGGACGTTTTTCCATTTTGACGATAACGCATCAAGGCGACCGGCTCTTCGCTGTGACCGCTGACCGACCGAAGTTCCGGATTTATCCGAAAAGCAAGTCGGAATGGTTCGCGGTCGATCCCGACGGCTTCACGCCCAATCCCGACGTCCAAATATCTTTCCATATGACCGGCCCGGACGCGGTATCCGGCCTCGTCATTCGTCAAAAGGATGCTGATATTGCGGCGCCACGGCTAAACGATGTCGACGCGGACAAGATCGAGGCGGAGCTCGCCGCGCGCGTAAAGTCTCAAAAAGAGGCTCCCGGTTCGGAGGAGGCGATGCGGCGCTATATCGAAGAATTGGCCAAGGGTCAGCCCGACTATACCCAGATGAGCCCGCAGGCGGCCTATATCACGCGTCTCATCCTGCTGAATTTTGCGGCGGAGATTTCGAAACTGGGCGCGCTACAAAGTCTCACATTCAAAGACGTCAGTGCGAGCGGCGAGAACGAGTTCGTGGCCAAATTCGACAACGGCATGGCGCAGGCCCAGATTCTTTGCGCGGAAGAGGGGAAAATCGAATCCGTTCTCCTGATGTCGCCGGCCTTCATGTAGCCGTTTTTTCGAATCGATCAGGGCGCTTCGCGCAGCAAACCGACCGGGGACGCATAAGTGGGGACGACAGGTTTCGGTGACCGTATCGCAATTCTCGCGTTCAACCTTGAGAGCAACGCCTGGGCGCTGAGCGTTGGTCGCGCTCAATTTGAGGAGAATGTTTATCTGATCGGCGACCAGATTGCGGCCGACCTCGCGACGCTGCATCCGAAATGCGCAGCCGAGCTTCGCGGTTTCGTCAACCGGATGACGGAACGGCGACAATGGGAGCCCGTTTATCTGTTCGCTGCGGAATGCGGCGGCGCCGGGCCGATAGAACAGGGTTTTCTTTCCGAACTGATCGAGAAAATCACACACGGTTTCGCTGCTGCAGGCCGCATCGACGCGGTGTACATCGCCGGTCACGGCGCGGCCGTCGGGACGGAAGACCCGGAACCCGATGCGACTTTGTACGAGACCGTACGCGCTTGTGTCGGTCCGCAAACGCCTGTCATTGCCACGCTCGATCTGCATGCCCTTGTTTCGCCGCGAATGGTGGCGGCAACGGACCTTCTCTGCGCCTATCGCACGAATCCTCATATCGATCAGTACGAGCGTGGCGCCGAAGCCGCCGACGCGACCATCGAGATGCTGCAGGGCATGCGCACCGCCAAAGCTTTCATTCGCGTTCCCGTCCTGCCTCCGCAGACGGCGTTATTGACATCGCGCGGCCCCTACGCCGATGCCGTCGCCATGGGTCAGACGATGATCGATTCGAAAATTCTCAACGTGTCGGTTTGCGGAAATTTCTCCTACGCCGACTCGCCGCGCAACGGCATAGGTGTCGTGGTCACTTCGCGCGGCGACCAGCAAGCTGCCGACGAGGTTGCCTTAGCCCTCGCAAACCGAATCTGGTCGGATCGTGGGCGTTATGTGGCCAATCTGACGTCGCTCGCCGAAGCGCTGCGGCGCATGCAGGATGTTTCGGACTACCCCAGCTTTCCCGCTCTGGCCTTCGCCGACGTTGCTGATAATCCGGGCGGCGGCGCTTCGGGAAACACCACCTATATGCTGAAAGCGTTTCATGAGGCGGGTTTCAAAGATGTCGCGCTCGGCGTCTTTACCGATCCGGCCCTGGCCGCGGAGGCGCATGCGTTTGGCGTTGGCTCGTCTTTTACAGCGCGGTTCAACCGCACGCCGACCGATGCGTTCTCGCTGTCGTTCAACGCGGAGGCAACGATCGTTGCGCTTTCGAACGGCGTCATGGTCGGCCGGCGCGGTTCCGCGGCCGGACAAACCCTGGACTTGGGGCTTAGCGCCCGCCTCAAGCTTGGCGGCATCGATGTCATTGTCATCAGTATTCGTCAGCAGATGTTGGATCCGGTCGAACTCGAGCATTTCGGAATCGATATCGCAAAGCTGCGCGGACTCATCGTGAAATCGAGAGGGCATTTCCGCGCCGGCTTCGACGAGTTTTTCGACGACGCCCAGATCGTAGAGGTTGACGTTCCGGGCCCGGTTACGCCGATTCTGACGCGTGTTCCGTTTCTAAATCTCCAGCGCCCGATGTTTCCTTTCGATCCATCCATGTCGTGGGAGCCACGCATTGATGCGAGAATGCCTTAACGATTCGAACAATTGCCGTGTCGATCCCGATTGCTTTGAAACTGGGTCGATGGTGATGCAAGAGCAATCGCGATATGGTGGAACCGTCGAAGAGAATAGAGGCATTTCTGTCGTTCAATAACGCGAGAATGTGTCGGTGATGCGATTCCGATCCGCTCCGTCGGCCAGGAGCAATGCCAGCAGGACGCGGGCTTTCATTGCGTCGAGATAGCCGGCCGAGATGCATCCCCGCCTGTAAAGATCGGTCTCCGATCCGTGATGATCGTAGGTTTCACGGAAAATTTCGCCGACGCCGATTCGCGAGGCGAGCACCACCGGGATGTTCGAAGCGAGGGATCCGAGCAAATCCATGGTCCATGAAGGGACATGACCTGCGCCAAAAGTTGCGATGACAATCCCCGCGGGCGGATCACGCAGAAAAGACGAAATGGTTCCGACTGTCATCGAAAATCCCATCGTGATCAGAGGTACGTCGGGTGGTTCGCTACGCCATGGGATGGTGGGAGTGGCTTCGGCGGGTCGTATGGCGATGCGTACGCGGCTTTCGGCAACCCATCCGAGCGGCCCCGTGCAGGGAGACGAGAATGCGGACGGCTTGTAAGTGTGCATCTTTTTGACAAAGCGGGCGGCGTGAATTTCGTCATTCATGACGACCAGAACCCCTAAACCCGCCGCAGCCGCATCCGCGGCGACCCTGATCGCGCTCAACAGATTTCCGGCTCCATCGGCCCCAGGGAGTGCGGGATTTCGGAGGGCGCCGGTTATTACGACGGGTTGCGGCACATCCAGCAAAATGTCGAGTAGAAAAGCGGTCTCCTCGAGCGTGTCCGTTCCGTGTGTAATGACAACGCCGCAAGCGCCTTCCTTGATGGCGTCCCGGACGCGCTGACAGACATCCGCCATATCCGAAAAGCGAAGATCGGCGCTCGGCAACTGGCGCAGAGACTCGGTCCTGAGGCGGGCGATTTGGCCAACATCGCCCAGCGAGGCCACAAGTTCGTCACCAGTGAGACTCGGCTGCTCTTCCGCTTTTCCCGGCACCGTAGCAATCGTGCCGCCGAGGGTGAAGAGAGACACCAACGGTACGGTCATATGGGGTGACGGCATGAAGCACCTGATAGGAATGAAAAGGAGGCGCGACTATATTGTCCGCCACGCTTCCAACCGGCAACAAACTCGGCAAAATCTGTCATTCGGCTTGTGTGGGACCGTCAGGATTTTCGACGCCGTCATCTCGAATCTGCCGCCCGGGATCAACTCGCGATTCAGACGTCTATCGTTCGTCCACGTCTTTCGGATCAATGGAAAACCTGATCGTCCCAATTCGCGGTGATTCAATTGGACTTGTTGTCTATTTCAGACTATATGTCAAGGCAATCACTGCATAGTTGGTACCGATCCCGGGGCCCGAGCAAAGACATGTCGCGAATACTCCACAGATCTATCCACGTGAGCCTTCCCTTCGTCGTGGGGGGCAAAGGCTGCGAACTCTTCGCGGCGGACGGAAGTGTGTATCTCGATGCCTGCGGGGGTGCCGCCGTATCGTGCGTTGGCCATGGCCACCCGGACGTCCTCAAGGCGATTCATAACCAGGTCGACGCGATCGCATACGCCCACACTTCGTTTTTTACTTCCGAGGCGGCGGAGGAGCTTGCAAACGTCCTGATTGACGACGCACCCCCTGCACTATCCCACGTCTACTTCCTCAGCGGTGGCTCCGAGGCCGTCGAAACGGCATTAAAGCTGGCGAGGCAATTCTTTGTGGAGTCCGGGCAGCCAAACCGGCGACATGTGATTGCAAGGCGGCAAAGTTACCACGGCAACACGTTGGGGGCACTGGCCGCTGGAGGAAATCAACGGCGCCGCGAGATATATGAACCGTTGCTCATTGAAACCCACCACGTCTCGGCCTGCTTTTCCTATCGGGAGAAGCGAGATGGGGAGAGCGACGCAGCCTATGCCGCGCGCGCAGCAGGTTCTCTCGAGGCCAAAATTCTGGAATTGGGTCCCGAGACGGTCATGGCGTTCATTGCCGAGACCGTCGTAGGAGCGACTGCCGGGGCGGTTCCGCCAGTCGGCGACTACTTTCGGCGCGTGCGAGACATCTGCGATCGACATGGCGTCCTGCTGATCCTGGACGAAGTCATGTGCGGTATAGGCCGAACGGGAACGCTGCACGCCTGCGAGCAAGAGGGCATTGCGCCGGATTTGCTGGTCGTTGCGAAGGGCCTTGGTGGAGGCTACCAGCAGATTGGAGCCGTCTTGCTGAGCCGCCGAATCTTCGACGCCATCGCGGATGGTTCCGGGTCCTTTCAGCACGGCCATACTTATATCGGTCATCCTGTGGCGTGTGCCGCCGCCCTGGCGGTGCAGAAGGTGATCAAGCGAAACGGTCTTCTGGCCAATGTCGCGAGGATGGGTGCGCGCCTGGATGCCGGTCTTCGCAACGCGCTAGGCCAGCATCCCAATATCGGTGACATCCGGGGCCGCGGGCTCTTCCGCGCCGTCGAGTTCGTAACGGACCGGGAAACGAAGACATCCTTTCGCCCGGAATTGAAGCTGGCGGCGCGCGTCAAGGCGCAGGCCATGGCGCGCGGATTGATGGTGTATCCCATGTCAGGTACGATCGACGGACAAAACGGCGACCATGTTCTCCTCGCCCATCCGTTCATCGTCGACGCACAAGCGATCGATACCACGATCGAGCGTCTCAGCGCCGCCATCCAGGCAACGATTGCCGAGGTGGCCTGACGCGCCGGTTAGGGCTCGGGCGCGCTCGCGTGCACGATTTGAGTTTTGCCGCGAAGGCGAAGGAATCCAAAAATATCAACATCGCTTTCGCCGAACTGTCGCAGAAGATCTTTCTTGCGACCTATCGTGCAGTCGGATTCGCGGCAGAGTTCTCGGCCGGTGCTTCAGCCCCCAGCCCCGGGATGGGCTGCCCCTCCGCCGTCGAGATGATCCTCGCGGGGATCAGAAACAGTATCGGTAAGATGAGGGCATACACTGCCGTCGTCGCAATCACACAATACAGGAAGCCGTTATGCGGGTTGGCGTCGTAGATCGCCGACCCCAACGAGTCGCTGGCGCGCAGCGAAAGCAGGCCGATACCCTCTACCATCATCATCAGGCTTCCCTGCAATCCGCTGGGACAGGAGCGCATCGTCAGATCGGAGAACGCACCCACGGCGATGCCGCCCATGAGTCCCATGGGCACCGCAAACAAAAGCGCCTGCGTGCCCGAATGAACCAGCGCAAGCGGAATCATTTGCGGCACCGTCACGATCGAGCCCACCCACAGCAGCGTCTTCAGCGAGAATTTCTTGCAGAGGTAGCCGTAGAGGAAAAAAGCCGGAATGAAGGAAGCCGAGGTTATGCCGTTGAATTCGCCATACACCGCATCCGACGCGTGCAGCGTGTTGGTAAGGTAAAACTGCATCGGCGTATTCAATCCGGGCGAGAATTGAAACAGCAGCATGATCAGCACGGGAGCATATATGGGGGTGTGCCTGACCAGTCGTTTGAGGTCACCGATGAAGTCGGCGCCGCGAGCCAGGGGCTGGTCATAGACACCGCTGAAGACCGCTCGTGGCTTCCAGAGGCCAAACAGGCCAATGAGCATCGTCAGCGCTGCGATAAGAACGAATGCCTGTATGTAAGACATATGTCCGGCAACATAACCGCCGGCGACGCCGGCGATAAAACTCCCAGTCATGAAAAGGACCTGCCAAAGGACGCTGAGACGCCCCGACATCAACTTCTCTTGAGCGGTGAGAGCCATCAAGCCCTGGTACGCTGCGGCAACGAACCGAAACATGACCATCGCCGCAAGCGTGCCGACAAAGAGGCTGGCATAACTCAGTCGAATCATCGCGAGGACGATGAACGTGGCCGCGGTTGCGGGGGCGAAGATAAGGAACAATCCGCGGTCGCGAATCCCGAACGGGTTCCACAGATCCCGCGCAAGGCCGAAGGCGAATGAAACATAAATCGGTATTGCCGTCAGGACCCGAAACGTAGATATCTGCGATGCCGTCGCATGCAGTTGGTTCTTCAACATGTAGGAAGTCGCGATATCCAACAGGTATGCGTGAGGCGACACGATGTAGATCAGCAGGGTCAGCGGACCGAAATACAGGAAGATCTCGCGGGTTTTTGCGGTCGGGCTGCTTGGGACTTGCATCGCGGGCATTCGTTCGACTTTTCCTTTCTTCGGCCGCCGGGACATGCCGACAGGCGGCCGGCAACCGAAAGCTGATCTGCGCGGGCCGCAAGGCAGCGCGGCGTGGGCAAGTTAGGCGATCACAGGGACTCCACCGCTGATGCAAGAGTGTCGAGCGCTACCGGTGGCGATGCTGTGCAGCGCGGAATAAATTACAACACGATTGTCATGCTCAACGCAGATCGAGTTGGACAGAGTAGCGTTCCCCTTGAAATCCACGTTCGTTCGCAACGCGAGATGAATCTTGAAACTCGGCATTCTGCTTCGGTTAGTTCGACACTACTCGTCGCGCACAAGCCCCGCCGTACGTCAATCCACGCGTCCGCCGGTCATCAATTGCCCATGACGGCCTGCGCGGCGAACTCCTTTTTGGAGTTGGCGCTATTCATCTGGACATATTGTCTATTTTCGACTATAGGTCAAGTAACACTTCATGACAGAAACGCCGGCGGGGAGCTTCAGTGAACGTCCAGAGTTCCAGCACTTTACCCGTGACTTATGCTGACGTGGTTGCGGCCGCCGCCGGCATTGCAGGCGCGGCACACAGGACGCCAGTGATGACTTCCCGGACCGCAGACGCGGCGCTTGGCATCAAGCTCTTTTTCAAATGCGAGAATCTCCAGCGGACCGGTGCCTTCAAGTTTCGCGGGGCGTTTTACGCCATTGCTGCGCTTACGGACGAGGAGCGTCGGCGTGGTGTCGCCGCTTATTCATCGGGCAATCACGCCCAGGCCATTGCGCTGGCTGGACGTCTGCAGCAGACCTCGACGACGATTGTCATGCCCAAAGACGCCCCCGCGATGAAGGTGCAGGCGACGAGAAGCTATGGCGGTGAGGTTTTGTTCTACGACAGATATGCCGAGAATCGGGAAGAAATCGGCCGGAAGCTTGCTGACGATCGAGGCCTGTCGCTAATCCCGCCTTACGATCATCCGCATGTGATCGCGGGGCAGGGAACCGCAACCAAGGAATTGATCGAAGACACGGGGCCGCTCGACCGGTTGTTTGTGTGTCTTGGCGGTGGGGGCCTCTTGGCGGGAGCGGCGCTCGCGGCCGGGCAATTATCGCCCGGCTGCAAAGTCATTGGGGTTGAGCCTGAGGCGGGCAATGATGGCCAACAATCCTTTCGTGCCGGTCGAATTGTCCATATACCGGTTCCGCAATCCATTGCCGACGGCGCAGTTGTGACGCATGTGGGCAAGATCAATTTTCCCATCATCTGCGCGCTTGTCGATGACATCGTTACAGTGTCGGATGCCATGCTGGTAGATACGATGCGCTTCCTTGCAGAGCGCTTGAAGCTGGTTGTCGAACCGACTGGGTGCTTGGCCGCGGCCGCGGCGCTGTCAAGCGCCTTTCACCGGCCCGGCGAACGCGTTGGTGTATTGATCAGCGGCGGCAACGTGGACATCAAACGCTTTGCCCAGTTGATAGGCAGTTGAGTATGCCCATCCGCTATATTTCGGCAGAGACGCAAAGAAAATTGAACCGCCTCGAATTGGCCGTGAATCCGATTACGGTCGCAATCCCTGTCGTGTTGGAGCGTAACGACATAGCGACGATCGTTCCCCGATCCAACCGGGTTGGGCGAAACGATTGTAGGCCGGATAGGACAACAGCCATGCTGTAAATTCAATGCGTCGTTACAAGAGACGCCAAGTCCTTTTTCCAACACTGAATCGCAAGTGCTGTCCACTCTTGATGGGTGCTGTATGAACATCGTTGTCGTGACTGAAGAACAAGTCGAGTTGCTTGCCGATTTTTCCTCGCTCATTTCGGCGATGGATAAGGTCTTTGTCGCTTGTGCCCAGAGGGAGATCGACAACTATCCGTTCGTCCGTTCGTTCCTGCGCGGCACGCAAAACCTGTTCGGCATCAAGTCCGGCTGCAATTACACGACCGGCGATTTGGGCTTGAAATGCGGCGGTTATTGGGACAACAACGAGAGGAAAAACATCGATCGGCACCAATCGACGGTTTTGCTTATCGATATAGAAACGGGCCAGCCCCGGGCTTTCGTCGCCGGAAATAATCTCACAGCGCTCAGAACAGCGGCAGCGGCTGCGGCCGCGGCACGACTTCTTGCCCGCAAAAACTCAAGGTGCGTCGCTATTTTGGGGACCGGGCGGCAGGCGCTATTTCAGCTAAAGGCTCTCTGCGAGATCAGGCCGATCAAGAGTGTTTTCGCGTGGAGCCGCTCATTGGAACGGGCAGAAATTTTCGGCGAACAGGTTCGGAGCCTTGGTCTTTCCTTCACTGCCGCAAGAACGCCCGCAGCAGCCACTCGAGAAGCCGACATCATTGTGACGGTAACACCGTCGAGCGAACCTCTGATAAATCTCGCCGACGTTTCCCCCGGCGTGCACATCAACGCGATGGGCTCGGACACGCAGGGGAAGCGCGAATTGTCCGCCGATTTGCTCGGAGCCGGCCGAATCTGGGCCGACGATATCCAGCAGGCGAGCGTGATTGGAGAGTGTCAGCACCTGCCGAGCCTGGCCAAAGTCTCTGATGTGGGGAGCCTCCTGATCGGCACCATCCGATACGAACGAGGTGACGATGAGATTACAATCTTCGATGGAACGGGACTTGCGCTGCAAGACCTGGCCGCGGCGAGCCTCATTATGTCAGCTGCAATAGAGCGCGGGTGCGCGCAGACCATTTCCTTTTAGGCAGGAGGCGGTTCGATGAGGGATACGTATGAAGCGCTTTCCCTGAGTAATATCCGTACATGCCGGATGGAGCTCGGTGATGCGATCGTGCGCACGCCGGTTTTGCAGTGGCGCGGAGAACATTGCCAGGAGTTGATGGGGGAGGGCACAGAAGTCTGGTTCAAACTCAAGTTGTTCCAACACACCGGGACGTTCAAAGCGCGTGGCGCTCTCAATAGTGTTCGGCACCTCTCCGCCGCGGCAAGAAGCAATGGAATAACAGCGGTCAGCGCGGGAAATCACGCCATCGCAGCAGCGTTTGCCGCGCGCGCATCGGGGATGACCGCGAAAGTCGTCATGATAAAAACTGCGAACCCTGCCAGGGTTCAGCGCGCGCGGAGCTATGGCGCGGAAATCGTTCTTGCGGATGACGGGCCGAGCGCATTCGCGAAAGCCGAGGAAATCCGCGTCTCGGAAGGTCGCGCCCTGATCCATCCGTTCGAAGGTCCTTACGTGGCTCAAGGAGCGGGAATGTTGGGTCTGGAATTCGTCGAGCAGGTCGGCGATCTCGATGGGGTCATCATTGCCATCGGCGGAGGAGGGTTGTGCGGCGGGGCCGCCGCCGCAATCAAACAATTCTCACCGAACTGCAAGGTGTTCGGCGTGGAACCCGATGGGGCCGATTCGATGCGCCGCAGTTTTGAGGCGGGTGCACCGGTCACATTGAAGTCCGTGAACACCATTGCCGACAGTTTGGCTCCGCCCATGAGCCTTCCCTATAGCTTCGGCGCTTGCCGGAGGTTCGTCGATGAAATTGTTACCGTCAGCGACAGTCAAATCCGGGGCGCGATGAACGCGCTGTTCCAGGATTTGAAACTGGCCGTTGAACCGGCCGGCGCCGCTGCTACGGCGGCGTTGCTTGGTCCGCTTCGGCAACGATTGGCAGGCCAGAAGATCGGCATCGTAATCTGCGGATCGAACATCGACATCGGCAGCTTCGCCGAGCATATACGCCTCGCCGATCCGTGACAGACGCAGGACAACTCTCAGTCATTCCAGGAAATAACGGCCCTGATCATGCGGGAGGGTGAACTTCTATGGACGCCTCAGCCGGCCCGGTTCGCGGATTGCCAACTGCAGCGCTTTACGGAGTGGGTAGAGCGTGAGCGCGGGAAGCGTTTCGACAGCTACGAAGCACTTTGGCGCTGGTCCGTCAGCGACCTTGAAGGATTTTGGGGAGACGTATGGCGCTACTTCGACATCCTGTCGGGTGCCTCCTTCCGGCGGGTATTGTCGGGATCCGGAATGCTGGGCTGCCGCTGGTTCGAAGGTTCGTTGGTCAACTTCGCCGAACACGCCTTACGTTATGAAATAGTAGCCGGTCGCGACGAAGTCGTTTTCCGCCATTCGAGCGAAATCCGCCCGTGGGCATCCATGCCTTGGACCGAACTCGGCACGAAGGTACGACGGCTGGCGACAAACCTGAGGGAGTTGGGAATTCGGCCTGGCGACCGCATCGTATCGTATATGCCCAATATTCCAGAGACCGCGATCGCCATGCTGGCGACTACGGCGGTAGGAGCGATCTGGTCCGCTGCCGCGCCGGAATTCGGTGCGCGCGCGGTCACCGAGCGGTTTGGCCAGATCGCGCCCAAGCTCATGTTTGTCGCGGACGGTTATAGCTTCGGCGGCAAACAATTCGACCGGCGCGGTGAAATAGCACGAATTGTCAACGAGCTCCCGACCGTTGAAATGGTGGTGTGGCTTGATTATCTGGGATTTGGTCCTGTGCCGCCTATGCGGGTCGCGACCTACGCGTTCTCGGAACTCCTTATTGGGCCTGCCATTGCTGTCGCAGATTTCCGTTACGAGCGCGTCCCGTTCGACCATCCTCTTTGGATTCTCTTCTCGTCCGGAACCACCGGGCTCCCGAAAGCGATCGCGCATAGTCACGTCGGCATCGTCGTCGAACATTTGAAGGTCAAGAGCCTGCATCTCAACCTCTCGCCCAAGTGCCGCAATTTCTTCTATTCAACGACCGGCTGGATGATGTGGAATTCCGTGCTGTCATCGCTCTTGGTGGGCAGTTCCGCGGTTCTTTATGATGGGAGCCCGACGTTCGGCGGGGTCGATGCGCTCTGGCGCATTGCGTCCGAAGGGGACGCGACCGTCTTTGGCGCCAGTCCTACGTTGGTTCAGACGATGAAAGCCGCGCGCATCAAGCCGGCCGAGCGCTTCAACCTATCGAAAATCGACACGGTCGCATTGGGAGGTGCACCGGCGACTCCCGACGTTTTCGCCTGGTTTTACACCGACGTACGGCGAGATCTTTGGGTTGTGTCGACGTCCGGCGGAACGGAGCTCTGTAGTTCTCTTGTTGGAGCCGTTCCGGGCCGTCCCGTATATGCCGGCGAGATGCAGGGTCGTCAGCTTGGCATGGACGTGCACGCCTGGAACGACGAAGGTGTAGAAGTCAGAGACACCGCCGGCGAACTCGTCGTCACCGGTCCGTTTCCGTCTCAGCCGCTTTTCTTTTGGGGCGACACGGCCGGCCATCGTTATCGCGAAAGTTACTTCGACACGTTTCCTGGGGTTTGGCGTCACGGAGATCTGCTCAAGATCAACCAACGAGGCGGTTGCGTCATTTATGGCAGGTCTGACTCAACGCTCAATCGCTTCGGGGTACGCATTGGCAGCGCTGAAATCTACCGCGTGCTGGAAAGAATTCCCGAAATTGCCGACGCACTGGTGATTTGCTGCGAGACTCACGGCGGCGGCTACTACATGCCTCTATTCGTGACTCTCAAACCGGATCGTCTCCTGGATGACTCTCTCAGGGCAGCGATAACGATCCGGCTCCGTGAAGACGCCAGTCCGCGCCACGTTCCGGATGAAATTCACCAGGTACCTGCCATTCCCTATACTTTGACCGGAAAAAAGATGGAGGTGCCGGTCCGAAAACTGGTGATGGGCGCGGCGCCGGAGGGGGCCGTGAGTCGTGGTGCGATGTCGGATCCCGGAGCCATTGACTGGTTTGTCGCCTTCGCCAAGGGCAGGAGCTCCGCCTAGCCTGACGGATGGCTGGAGGAATGTCTTCGAGAGGATGTTATGGATTTCATCGGCGGATGTGTGGCTGAGTCGACAAACTCGACGTCCCTGCAATGGTATTTTTCGAGCAGTTCAAGCTCATTGGTAAATTGCCCGCGGCAATGCGGGAACGGTTCGTGCGACGCCCAATTTCCCTGTTCTTGGGTAAGTTTTCCCTGTTACGAGCGATAAATTTCCCTGTTATCCCGCGCAAGCAATTCGTCCTAGAACCAAGCAAAATACTGGTAACGGTGCGGTTTCAATGCATAATTCCGGCCCGATTTTCAAATTTTCTCTGTTTTTTCCCTGTTAACAGGAAAATGGGGCTGGAGACCGCGTTTGGACGACTGCCAGCGCCACCAAACAAGTCAAAGACTTACGCTGAATTTTCCCATAGCCGTTGGACGCGCGTTGGACTCATGTTCCGGCGCGCCGGGTTTCGCGCTTCGCGATCGCGTTGCCCGCGATGACGGAACTGCGCGTCGGATATGGGTCGCGAGTCGAGTGCCCCGTCCGGCAGCTTGAGTCCGCACGAAGGCTGGACAATTCAATAGGTATTATTGATATTACCTTTGGCGATCTGCGGCGTCGAACCTTAGCTTTCGAGGAGGGCGAATGGCCCTTACACGGCGTGGTTTGCTCAAGAGCGGCGTTGGCGCCGTTGCGGCGAATCTAAGTGCCGCGGGCGCCGCAGCGTCCGAAAGCCTCGGATGCCGATCCTGGGCCCCAGGAATCGTCGCGCGAGAGGCTGTTGCTCGATTTCGCCTGGCGGTTCCATCTGGGCCACGCCGACGATCCCGCGAAGGATTTTGGCTTCGGCAAGGACCAGGAGACCTTTGCCAAAGCAGGCGAAGATGTTGCGTCCGCCGCGGACCTCGATTTCGACGACAATGCGTGGACCGCCGTCGATCTGCCCCACGATTGGGCGGTGGAACTTCGCTTCGTGCCCTCCGTCGCGCTCGACCCCAGCGTCGAGGAGGATCCGCGTGCGGCCCATGGCTTCAGGCCGCTCGGCCGCGACTATCCCGATACGAGCATCGGCTGGTACCGGCGCGGGTTCGAATTGGCCGCAAGCGATCTCGGGAAGCGCATTTCGCTCGAATTCGACGGCGTGTTCCGCAACTGCCTTGTGATGTTCAACGGCTACGCCGTGGGCGGCAATGAAAGCGGCTATGCGCCGTTCCGCGTGGACGTGACCGACTTCGCGAATTACGGCGGAAAGAACGTCCTTGTCGTGCGCGTGGACGCGACGCTGGGAGAAGGCTGGTTCTACGAAGGCGCAGGCATTTATCGTCACGTCTGGCTCGTGAAGACCGCTCCCGTGCATGTCGCGCAATGGGGAATCACCGTGCGCTCGGACGTGACGGGAAACCGCGCCGCGATTTCGCTCGGCGCGGACGTGACGAACGAAGCCGACGGCGCCGCGGATTGCCAGGTCGTCTGGACGATCTTCGACCCGAAGGGGAGCCGGGTCGGGCAGGTGACGTCTGCGCCGTTCCAACTCAAGGCCGGCGAAACACATGGCTTCGAGGGGCACGCGACAATTGCCGCGCCGGCATTGTGGTCGATCGATGCGCCGCATCTTTACCGTCTCGTCGCAGAGGCCCGGGTCGGCGGTCGCGCGGTCGATCGCGATGCGACTGCGTTCGGGATCCGTTCGATCCGCTTCGATTCCGAGCGGGGATTCTTCCTCAACGGCGCGCCGGTGAAGATCAAGGGCACCTGCAATCATCAGGACCACGCGGGCGTGGGCAGCGCGCTCCCCGATCGTCTGCATGCCTGGCGGATCGAGCAGCTCAAGGCGCTGGGCTCGAACGCCTATCGCACATCCCATAACCCGCCGGCGCCCGAATTGTTGGATGCCTGCGACCGGCTCGGCATGCTCGTGCTCGACGAAACGCGCATGATGTCGTCCAACGCCGAAGGGCTCAGCCAGCTTTCGCGAATGATCCGCAGGGACCGCAATCATCCGAGCGTGATCCTGTGGTCGCTGGGCAATGAGGAGCCTCAGCAGGGCACCGAGCGCGGCGCGCGCGTGGCCCGATCCATGAAGCGACTGGTGCGCAAGCTCGACCCCACGCGCCCCTGCACCATTGCGATGGACAGGGATTGGGGCAAGGGCGTGACGGATGTCGTCGACGTCGTCGGCTTCAACTATCGCACCCCGAAGATTGAGGAATTCCACGTCGGCTTTCCGGCAAGGCCCCTGGTCGGTACGGAAACCGGCAGCACAGTGTGCACGCGGGGCGCCTATGCGCGCGACAATGCGAAAGGATTCGTGCCGGCCTACGACACGGATTTCCCCTGGTGGGCATCCACCGCCGAGGCATGGTGGAGCTTTGTCGCGCCGAGACCCTTCATCGCCGGGGGTTTCGTCTGGACCGGGTTCGATTATCGCGGCGAACCGACGCCTTTCAACAAATGGCCCAGTGTGTCGTCGCAATTCGGAATCATGGATACCTGCGGCTTCCCCAAGGACAATTGGTTCTACTATCGCGCCTGGTGGTCCGACGAGCCGCTGCTGCATCTTCTTCCGCATTGGAACTGGGCCGGCCGGGAAGGCCAGCCCATAAACGTCTGGTGCCACTCCAATCTCGATCGTGTCGAGCTGTTCCTGAACGGTGAAAGCGTTGGCCTGCGCGACGTCGCGCGCAACGGTCATGTTGAATGGACGGTGCCTTATGCACCCGGCGTGCTGGAGGCGAGAGGCGTGAAGAACGGCCGGCAGGCTCTGGTGGCCAAGCGAGAGACCGTGGGGCCGCCTGCCGCGATCCTGCTGAAGCCGGAGCGCTCATCGATAAACGCGGATGGCGAGGACGTTGCGATCATCGCCGTGGAAATCGTCGACGCACAGGGGCGCACGGTTCCGGTCGCGCATAACGAAGTGGATTTCGTTGTGTCGGGGTCCGGCAGGCTGATCGGCGTGGGCAATGGCGATCCCACCAGCCACGAACCGGACAAGGCATCCGCGCGGCGCGCCTTCAACGGCTTGTGCATGGCCATTGTGCAGGCATCGAAAGTGCCCGGGCCAATTCGAATAAATGCGACCTCCACGGGACTCCTGCCCGCGTCATTGGAAATCGACGCCACGCCGGCGCCGATCCGTCCATGCGTTGCGTGATCGATCTGCAAATGGGTGCGCCCGCGAACGATTATGAGGACATGCGGCAGGCAGAGCCAAGTCGACAAGCCGATCCAGCGACGATTGCCGGTCTGGTGAACCGGCGTTACACTCGACAACTGCATTGGGGGGCCAGGTGCGTCAGGGATTGATCGCCGTACTGATGTCGCCGTTCTTTGCGCTGGCGCCCTATCTCGCACATGCCGCCGACGCGCAACATTGCCGGCTTCTGCAGGTGACCTCGCTCGCCATGAATTTTGACAGCGACGGCCGCCCGCTGATCCCGGTGTCGATCGGGGGCAAGGACGAGACGGTGATGGTCGACACCGGCGGCATCTACAGCAACGTCACGGATGCGGCGGCCAAGGAACTGGGCCTGCAAATCGCAGTGATCGACCCGGCACTCTATCGCTTGGCATACAGCGGAAAAGCGCTGAGCGAAAAGGCGACTGCGCACGATTTCGTCATCGGCCGTCTGAAACTCGATCGTTACGACTTTCTGCTGCTGCCGGCCGGCGGGCTGGATCCGACAGTCGCAGGCATTCTCGCGCCGGACATCCTGCACCGCTTCGATATCGAATTCGATTTTGCAGGCGGCAAGTTCAACGTCTTTTCCCAGGACCATTGCGAGGGCAATGTCGTTTATTGGGCAAACGATTATGCCGTGCTGCCGTTCAGCAGCGACGCTACTTGGGCTGACGAATACACATTGGCCTCGTCCAACGAGTATGCCGGCTATGCCCTCGTCACGAATGCGACCCTGGACGGAAAAGCCGTGAAGGTCCAAATCGACACGGGAAGTTCGGTGTCGTGGATGACGCTCGATGCGGCGCGCCGTGTTCTCGGGTTGGATACGGCAAGCTTGAAACGTCTGGATACGGGAAAGCAGGATAGCGACGCGTTTTACACCTATCCGTTCAAATCGCTCGAACTCCAGGGCGTATCGGTGCTCAATCCGAACATCGTTCTCACGCCGGACAAGCTGAACGATCCCTACAGGCCGGATATCATTCTCGGCATGACGGTGCTCAGCAAGCTGCATCTCTATATCGCCTATGGCGAGAAGAAGATCTACGTCACGGGCGCCGGCGCGTCCTCACCGGCGGCGCACTGATCGTCGACTGTCGGATGTCGGGCGGGTCTGTGCGCTCAGTTGGCGGCCGGCACGTAGTCGTGCCGCATGAAGTCGATTCCCGGCAGCAATTCGTCGCGGCGGTGGAAGTCGAAGAATGTTGCGTTCTCCCATGCCGAGCCGCGGCCCCACCGTGTGGTGCATTGGGTGGAGACCCAATCCGGCGCCCAATAAATGACGCCGACGCCGCCGTTCGAAATGACCGTCTGCGACAGGTCGATTAGATATTTCGCCTGTCCTTCGGGAGTTGCGGGATAGGCGGGATCGACGGCGTCGTCGCCGAGCTGGTTTTTCGTGTTGTCCGCCCAATCCATCGTCCACGGATAACCGGTCTCAACGACCATCACCTCGGCCTTTGGATATTCTCCCGTCAGGCGCTTGATCGTCGCACCGAGTCCGGAAATCGGCTCCTTCGACCACTTCGCGTAGTAACTGATGCCGATCACGTCAAAATCCGTGACCCCGGCAGCCGTCGCAGCCTGGAACCAGGGCTCCACGTTCTCCGGTTGCGCGATGTAAATCATGACCTTGGGCTTGATCGCCGACTTCGCGCCCGCGTCCCGTACCGCCTTGATCGCGGCATTGAGAAGCCGCGCATTGCGTTCCCAGTTTATCGGCCGGCCCTTCCAGTCGGCTTCCCCGAGCAATTCCTGATTGATTTCGTTGCCCGTCTGCACCATGTCGGGCATCAGCCCGTCACGATCGAGCGCGGTCAGCGTGTCGAATGTGTATTGGTAGAGTGCCTGGGCCAGCGCACTCTCATCCTTGATGTCGGCCCAGGCTTTGGGGATGATCTGCTTGTCGCCATCCGCCCAATCGTCGGAATAATGGAAATCCAAGAGCACCTTCATGCCCAACGCGCGTGCGCGCGCAATGCTCTTCTTCACGTCGGCGAGATTGCTGTAATTGGTCCAAGTCGCATCGTTCCAGATGCGGATGCGGATCAGATTGGCGCCGTGATCCTTGAACATCCGGTACACATCGGTGGGCGTGCCGTTTTCACGGTAGACGGCGCCGCAATCCTCCATCTCGTTGGCGAACGACAGATCGGCGCCGAAATAACGGTCGGCGCCCTGGGCTTGCACGGAGAACGCCGCAACTGCGGCCGCGGCCAAAGCCAGTATTTTTCTCATGTCACGCCTTGCGCCGCGAAAAAGGCGGGGGGCCGAAGCCCCCCGAGTGCGCGACGGGGAATCAGTCCTTATAAGTGATGTCGATCAGGTAGGATCGGCCGAAGATGTTGTAATACGCGATCTGGTTGGGGTCGTTGTTCCAATACATGCGCTCGACCTGGTTGGTGAGGTTGTGCGCCTCGAACCGCAACCCGATGTTGTCGGACCATTGATAGGTCGTACTGAAATCGAGCGTCTTCTCGGCGGCAAGTCCGAGGAGTTCCTGCGAATCCCAACCGTTGATGACCGTGAACGGGCTGTGATATTTGAACGCGAGGCGGGCTTCGAAGCCATCCTTGCTGTACCACAGATCCACTTCAGCCGTATGTTTTGCGAGGCCGGTTCCTTCGAACGGATTTATGGCCGGCGTGTATTCATGCACGTCGGAGTTGACATAGGAATAGTTCGAATAGATGCCGAAATCCCGCCAGATACCGGGCGGCAGGAAGTAGAACCTGGTCTGCCCCGTTAGTTCCACGCCGTCGATGTCGCCTGCCTTGCCGTTGATCGGCTGGAGCATCTGATACGTCACGCCGCCAATCGTCATGGGAAGCGTCTGATAGCCGATGAACGTGTCGAGATGTTTGAAGAATGGTGCGATCGCCAGCAGCGATTCCTCATGCCAGTACCATTCATAGGACAAATCGACCTGTATGTCCTTGTAGGGATTGAGCAGCGGATTGCCACCGGAGGCTGTGGGCGGAGTGCCGGTCGGATTGAGCGAGAAGCCCGTCCGCAACTCGTCGAGCGGTGGACGGGAAATCGCTTCGGCGGCCGCGAAGCGGAGGAGCTGATCGTCGGAAAGGTGGAAATTGAGGTTCAAGCTCGGCAGAACGTCCAAATATTCGTGCCCGACAGTCAACGGCGTATAGCTGACGCCGCCGTTCGTCGTTTCATACCCGCTGCTAGTCGAGTTCACGGAAATGAAACGCGCGCCCAAATCGCCAGTCATCGGCACGTCCCCGACGTCGCTCGAGAATTGGGTCTTCACGTAAGCTTCAAAGTCGGTCAGGTGAACTTTCCACGCTTCGCCGAGCTGTTCGCTGCCGGGCGGCGGCGCCTCGGAGGCCTGGCTGCCGTAGGCCAGCGGGAAGAGTTGCTCGAAATTCCCATAGAGCATCGACGGAACGGTGAAGCCCTTGGCCGTAATTTCGCTCAGATCGGCGGCGGGCAGAGAACTGATGACCGGGTAATAGTCCCATTGATAATCGGTGTGCTCCTTCGTCCTGTCGGACAGCCGGGCGCCGAAGTCGAAGCTCGAGAAGAACGAATTGTCGAAACTGCGCGTGAAATCGAGCTGACCGGCAGTGATCTGATCGTGCGTGTATTCGGGGCCTGCGCTCTCGCCCGGCACATAGCTCGGAAGAGGCTGATTGGACGGCTCGGCCGGGTCGTAACCGGGCGTCGTGACCGAGGGCACGACGTTGGCCGCCGTGTCGAACGTCATGGTCGGCGGATAGACTTCGGTTTCGATCGACTGCCACCGGTTGAGGCGCTCGGCCATGGAATACGACAAATCGCCCGTCGCCGCCCAGTCTCCGCTCGTCCATTTGCCATTGAGGCCGTCCAAAAGGAGCGTGTGGTCCTCGTTGTAATGCGCGATGACGTTGGTGACGGACGAATAGTCGTCGACCAGATCGGCTTCTACAACGTCCGGGCCATTCGCGCCCGGCACGGCCGTGTAAGACGAACCGGCGCTGTTGTAGCCATTGAAGGGAGGAAAGAAGTCGTTGTACGCGCCCCATTCGCCGTTGCGGCCATACCACTGTTGGAACTGATTTTCGGTAATGTTGTAATGCGAAAAGAGGTTGGTGAGCTCAAATTCGAAATTGGAGTTCGCGCGCCATTGTGCGTTCGCCATCGCGCTCGTGCGGTCCTGTTGAATTTCCGTGAGTTCGGTCTGCGCCCCCCATGGAACGGAAGTTTGAGTACCCGTAGTGCAGGTGATGGGCGAAGAACAACCGGAGGGCGCGAGGATCGGCGCGTTCGAGGGGGGCTGCCTGGAGGGAGGTCGACGAGATTGTAGCCCCAGCCCTGGAACGACGAATAGCCGCTCTTCTCCCGCTGGAAGCTGGCTCCGAGTGCGACGGCGAAATTGTTGGTGACGTGATCGACCCAGGCCGCACTGCCCCGCAGTCCCCACGGACTGTAGTCGGGAAGCGAATTCGCCTCGTCGTTGTAGGTTGGTCCCACGCGGATGATGAACGACGGTCCGTTATAGTCAAGCGGTTGAAGGGTCTTGATGTTCACGACCCCCGCGATGCCGCCGGAAATGATATCCGCCGATTGCGTCTTGAGGACCTGGACGCCGGAAACGATTTCCGACGGAAAAATCTCCCAGCGATATGTTTTGGTCGGGTTTCGGACGATGCGATTTCTTCGCCGTTGACGAGGCCCAGCACGAGGCGCGGGCCGAGGCCGCGGATGCTGACCTGGCTGTCATTGCCGCGGTCGCGTGATGCGTTGACGCCGGGCAGGGTGTTCAGCTCTTCGGCAATGGTGATGTCGGGAAGTTGCCCGATATCCTTTGCCGAAATGTTTTCCGTGATCAGGTCGGAGGATTGTTTCATCGTCAGCGAGTCGCGCAAACTTCCGCGAATGCCTGTCACGACGACGGTTTCGACTTGTGCCGGTTTCTGGTCCGGCGTCGCACCGGTGCCGCTTGAACCCGTTGTGGTGTTCGTCTGCCCGAATGCCGAACTGCCAAGCACTGCGCACACCGCAAGCCCGCTCGCCCCCGAAAGGAGCGTACGTTGAATACGTCTCACTGGCTGATCCTCCCCTTCAAAGGCCTATGCTGACCCATGATATCAATTATCATATTAATCAGCTATTCAAAGTCAAGCCTTTGGGGAAGGCCGTTCACACCATCGCCCTGCCGCCGTCCACGATCAGCGATTGTCCGGTGATCATCCTTGAGCGCACGGACGCAAGAAAAAGTGCTGCATCCGCAACATCTTCGCCCGCGATCGCCTCCTTAAGGCTTTGCTCGGCAAGACATTGCGCCAATGATCGGGCGTCACCCAAAGCGCCTTCTGGCGTTCCGTCATGACCCAGCCGGGAATCAGTGCATTGACGCGGATGTTCGAAGGTCCCAGTTCGCGCGCAAGCGCGCGGGTCAGCCCCACGATTCCCGCTTTGGCCGTGACATACACTGGATAACCGGCAAGACCGAGATTGGCGGAATTGGAGCCGACGTTGATGATGCTTCCGCCGCCCGCCGCCCGCATCGCGGGAGCCGCAATCTGCGCCGTGAAATAATGGGGCCGGAGATTCGTGTTGATCGAGCTGTCCCAATCTCCGGGCGCAAAACTTTGCAGATCGTGCCTGTCGTCGCGCGCCGCGTTGTTGATGAGGATATTGATTGTGCCGAAGCGCTCGACCGTCTGCGAAACGCAATGCTGCAGAGCCCCGACGTCGCGAATGTCGCATCGCAGAAAGACGGGTCGGCTTCCGGTCATGCGCTCGACACCGTCGCACAATGCTTCGCCGGCATCTTTGGTGAGCGATACGAAAGCGACTTTGGCGCCTTGCGCGGCAAAAGCGGCGGTGAGATAAGCACCGATCCCCGAGCCGCCGCCGGTGATGAACACGGACTTGCCGCGAAGATCGTCATATAGTGTATAGCCCCGGTCCGTGACGCCTTCGACGCCGCTCCGTTCTTCGCCCTTGGCCATACTTGCCTCCCCATGCTTCCGCGATGATGCTGTCCGAACCGTCTGCATGTTAATCGCTTTACAGCAAACATATTTATCATATAAATCCAATCTGGTAATGTGAGACATCGTGGGCACAATTGTCCGGCGTGCCCGGCCGAAGGCCAAGCGGAACGAGTAGGGATGACGACGCAAAAGCCAAAGCTTCGCAGTCACGCCAGCTATGGTCCCAAGGACCGCGACGGCTTCATTCACCGCAGCTGGATGAAGAGCGAGGGCCTGCCCGGACGATGCATTCGACGGCCGGCCCGTCATCGGGATCTGCAACACCTGGTCGGAACTGACGCCCTGCAACGCGGGACTGCGCGACGTGGCGGAGCACGTCAAACGCGGCGTGTGGGAGGCCGGCGGCCTGCCGCTCGAATTTCCCGCCATGTCGCTGGGCGAGACGCAGATGCGGCCGACCGCCATGCTGTTTCGCAATCTGCTGGCGATGGAGGTCGAGGAATCCATCCGCGGCAATCCGATAGATGCCGTGGTGCTGCTCGGCGGCTGCGACAAGACCACGCCCGGCCAACTCATGGGCGCGGCCAGCGTCGAACCTGCCGACCCTCGTCGTTTCGAGCGGGCCCGATGCTGAACGGAAAATTCCGCGGCTGCGACATCGGCTCCGGCACGGACGTGTGGAAATTCAGCGAGGCGGTTCGCGCGCGGCAAGATGTCGCTCGATGATTTCATGGCGGCCGAATCCGGCATGTCGCGAACGCCCGGGCACCTGCATGACCATGGGCAGCGCCTCGACCATGGCCTGCATCGTGGAGGCGATGGGCATCGCCCTGCCCTACAACGCGACGACACCGGCGGTCGATTCGCGCCGCGCGCGTGCATCGCGCACGAAAGCGGGCGGCTGATCGTGCGACATGGCCCGCGAGGACGTGCGGCTGTCGAACATTCTGACGCGCAAAGCCTTCGAGAACGCCATCCGCGTCATGGGCGCCATCGGCGGCTCGACCAACACGGTACTGCATCTGCTCGCCATTGCCGGGCCGGCTCGGCGTACCGCTCGAGCTGGCGGATTTCGACCGGCTGACCGCCGATATTCCGCTGTTGGTCGATCTGCAGCCCTCGGGGCGTTCTTGATGGAAGATCTGCACTATGCGGGCGGCCTGCCCGCGGTCATGAAGGAGCTCGCGTCCTAGCTTGATCTGGACGCCCCCACCGTACCGGGGCCAGCACGATCGGCGCTAGCTTCGCCGCGGCGGAGTGCTTCAACCGCGAAGTGATCCGTACCCTCGCGAAGCCCGGTCAGGATGCGGCGCGGGATCTGGGTATTGCAAGGCAATCTTTGCCCCAACGGCGCCGTGATGAAGCCCAGCGCCGCCAGCCGGCGCTGTTTTCGCATCGCGGCACGCGCGGTCGTGTTCGAATCCATCGAAGACCTGCACGCGCGCATCGACGATCCCGATCTCGAGGTCGATGCCAGACGTCGGTGTTGGTGCTCAAGGGTTGCGGCCCGAAGGGCTATCCGGGCATGCCCGAAGTCGGCAACATGCCATTGCCGCGCAAACTTCTGGAACGCGGCGTCCAGCGACATGGTGCGGATTTCCGACGCCCGCATGAGCGGCACCGCCTTTGGCACCGTCGTACTGCACGTCGCGCCCGAAGCGGAAGCCGGCGGGCCGCTCGCCATGGTGCGGGACGGCGACGAGATTCTGCTCGACGGAGCCGACCGCCGGCTGGAATTGCTGATCTGCCGGAGGAATTGGCGGCGCGCGTCGACGCCTGGAAGCGCAGCCGCGGCCGCCGCCAAAATATTCACGCGGCTACTATCAGCTGTACGTGCAGCACGTCATGCAGGCGGATCAGGGCTGCGATCTGGATTTCCTGGCCGGAGCGAGCGGGAGCGGTGTCGATCGGGAATCGCATTGATGGCGCGTGCGAGCGTTCGTCGCCGGCGACTGGGGAACCAGCCATCTGCGGCTGTTTCTCTGCGACGAACACGGCAATATCCTGCAAGCGAAGGACGGTCCCGGCGTCAACGCAATGACCGGCGACGCGGCCGAAACTTTCTTTTCATTGACCAAAGAATGGGACGATGCTTGCGGCCTGTTGCCGGCCGTTCTGTGCGGCATGGCGGGATCGACTATCGGTTGGCGCAACGTCCCCTACATGGCTTGCCCGACGCGCCCTGACGCGATTGCCGCAGCAGTCCTTCGCTTTGAAACGCATGGCCGTACGATCGCAATAGCTCCGGGGCTTTCGTGCCGCAACCGTCTCATGGCGCCCGATGTCCTGCGCGGCGAGGAGACCCAGATACTCGGCGCGCTGCGATTGGAACCAAAACTGGCGCGAGACCGGCATCTTCTCTGCATGCCGGGCACGCACACGAAATGGGTCGTCCTCAGCGACGGAAGCGTGGAGCATTTTCTAACCGGCGTGACGGGAGAATTGTACGATATTCTTCATCGGCACAGCGTTTTGGTGCGAGCCCCGGACATTGGCGAGGCGATCGGAGGGCCCGCTTTTGCCGATGCGCTGGAACAGACGAGGATGCGACCCGATGCCGAACTCATTCATCTGCTGTTCGGCACGCGCAGCCGTCAACTCATGGGCGAGCTCAAAAACAAGGACGCCGGCGCCTATCTCTCGGGCCTGGTGATCGGTCAGGACATTGCCGGCGCGGTGCGCGTGTTTCGGCAGGAGCTGTCCGAACTCGAAACATGTCGTTCTGATCGGCACGCCGCGGTTGAGCGGGCTCTACGCGTCGGCGCTCAAAACCCGCGACATCGGCGTGACGAAAATCGACGGAGCGGGCGCGTCACTGGCCGGGCTCACGGCAGTCTATGAAGATTTGCACGGTAAGGGCATCGGTCATGCCGCACAATGACGCGCTCGACCGCTTGCCGGTTGTCGCGGTGCTGCGCGGCATCGCGCCGGATCGAGCCGGGCAGATCGGCCGCATTGTCTTCGAGGCCGGCATCCAGGCCATCGAAGTGCCGCTTAATTCGCCGGAACCGTTCGACAGCATCGCAAATCTGTCGGCTGCATTGGGCTCATCGTGTCTATGCGGGGCGGGAACGGTCCTCGATCCCGAAAGCGTCCAGCGGGCACATCAGGCAGGCGCGCGACTGGTCGTGTCGCCCAATACGAATCCGGCTGTGATCGCGGCCGCGCGTGAGCGCCGCATGACCGTGATGCCCGGTTTCGCGACGCCCACGGAAGCTTTCGCCGGCATCCAGGCAGGCGCGACCTTGCTCAAACTATTTCCTGCGGCGACCTACGGGCCCGGACATCTCAAGGCGCTTAAGGCCGTGTTGCCCAAGGAAGCTCGCGTCTACGCCGTAGGTGGAATCGACGCCGATCAGGTCGGCGCGTGGATTGCTGCCGGCGCGTCGGGATTCGGCTTTGGCTCAGAGCTCTTTCGTCCGGATTACTCCGAAAGCGAGATCGCCAAGCGTGCGCGTCGTCTCGTGGAGGCTGTCCGCGGCGCGATCGACGCACGTCAACAATAAGCACCGGCGCAAACAGGCCGGACAATAGGGGGAAGCCGAACGGTCATGAGCCTGAGAACCATCGACATCGCCGTTGTGGTCGCGTATGCGATTTTCATCTTCCTGCTCGCACAATGGGTTTCGCGGGAGAAGCCCGGCCACGTCAAGGACAGCAAGGATTATTTCCTTGCGGGCAAGGCGCTTCCCTGGTGGGCGATCGGCACCTCGCTTATTGCGGCTAACATCTCCGCCGAGCAGATCATCGGCATGTCGGGCTCGGGTTACGCGCTGGGACTTGGCATTGCGTCGTATGAATGGATGTCGGCGCTGACGCTTCTGATCGTCGGCAAATATTTCCTGCCGATCTTTCTGAAGAACCAAATTTATACGATGCCGGAGTTTCTGCAGCGCCGTTACGGCACCAGCGTGCGCTTCGTCATGGCGGTGTTCTGGCTCGGCCTCTACGTATTGGTGAACCTGACGGCCATACTTTGGCTGGGTGCGACCGCAGTTCACGTCGTGACCGGCATTCCCATCGAATATGCGCTCGTCGCTCTCGGTCTGTTTGCCGGCGCGTATGCGCTTTATGGGGGATTGAAGGCGGTCGCGTTGACGGACATCGTCCAGGTTTCGTTGCTCGTGCTGGGCGGTCTTATGATTGCCTATATCGCGCTCAACAAAATCTCGGGCGGCACAGGCCTCGACGGCGTCGTCAGCGGCTTTCAAACGTTGAAAACGCAACTGCCCGGCAAGTTCCACATGATCCTCAAACCCGACAATCCCTATTACAAGGACCTGCCGGGCCTGTCCGTTCTGATCGGCGGCATGTGGATCATGAATCTGTCCTATTGGGGGTTCAATCAGTACATCATCCAGCGGGCGTTGGCGGCGAAGAGCACGCGGGAAGCGCAAAAAGGCATCGTACTTGCGTCCTTCCTCAAGCTTTTGATGCCGGTGCTTGTGGTTCTGCCGGGGATCGCCGCAGGCGTTCTCGCGCCGCACCTCGAGAAACCGGATCAGGCCTACCCCTACCTGATGACGCTGCTGCCGCCGGGGCTTCTGGGCCTCGTCTTCGCGGCACTGATTGCCGCGATCATCGCGTCGATGGGATCGAAGATCAATTCGATCGCGACGATCTTCACGATCGATCTCTACAAGCCCTTTCACAAGGGCGCGAGCGAGCGGTACCTGGTTGTCGTGGGACGCGTGACCGCTGTCGCGGCTCTTGCGACGGCAATGCTTGCCGCCAAGCCTCTGCTCGGCAGTTTCGATCAGGTGTTCCAGGCGATTCAGGAATATACCGGCTTCGTGACGCCGGGCATTGTGGTCATCTTCATGCTCGGCATGTTCTGGTCGCGCGCGACGACGGCCGGCGCCTTTGTTGCGACCGTCGGGTCCGTCCTCTTGTCTTTCGCGTTCAAGATCTACGCGCCCGAAATTCCGTTCATGAACCGGGTGGGTTACGTGTTCCTGCTCTGTCTGGCTGCGGCAATTGCGGTGTCGTTGCTCCAGTCCAAACCCAGAAGCTCGACGATCGATGCAACCGATGTCGATTATTCGACCAGCACATCCTTCAACATTGCGGCCGTCGCAGTCATCGCCATCCTGGTCGCGCTGTATTACACGTTCTGGTAGGAGCGCGAGCGGCGTGGAACTGATCGAAACCATTCGCGTCGGGAACACGCTGGGCGAGAGTGTTCTGTGGGATAGCGCGGGCCAGGCGCTTTGGTGGACGGACATTCCGGCGCGGCGACTGTATCGCTATGACTGGTCCACGCGGGCCATCGAGACATTCGCGGTGCCAGAGCGAATCGGATCTTTCGGGCTGCGCGACGGCAGCACCGGCATCATTGCCGCGTTCGAAAGCGGCATCGCGCTTTACGAACCTCGCGGCGGTACGCCGCAATGGCTCGCCAGGCCGGATGCCGGAATTCCCGGCGTGCGTTTCAACGATGGCCGGGTGGATCGCCAGGGCCGGTTTTGGGCCGGCACCATGGTCGAGACCGACCCCCGCTCAAATCGCGCCAATCTCTATTGCATCGACCGCAGCGGCCGTGCCCATCGGCGCGAGAGCGGCGTTACGATTTCGAACGGCATCTGTTGGAGCCCCGACGGCACCCGGTTCTATTTCGCCGATTCGCCGTTGCGGACAATCTATGTCTACGACTTCGACCCGATTTCCGGCGAGATCGCCAACCGGCGGGTGTTCGCCACCACCCCCGATGGTGCATTTCCAGACGGCGCCAATGTGGATTCGGAAGGGTTTCTGTGGAGTGCCCATTGGGGCGCCGGTCGTGTGGTGCGATATGCGCCGGACGGAACTATCGAGCGAACCATCGAAGTGCCCGCGAGCCAGCCGACCTGCGTCGCGTTTGGCGGACCCGCCCTCGACCTGCTCTTTGTGACATCCGCCCGGGAAGGCTTGAACGGCGATGCGCTTCTACGTCACCCTAGCGCCGGAGACGTATTCGTCTATAGGGTGGATGTCCCCGGATTGCCGGAACAGCGCTACGTGTTCGACGGCGCCGTGCATTGAGCTTTGCCGCGGGCGCAGAGAGAAAAGATGATTTCATCCGGTCGCGGTCAGAATCTGACGTACAGCATTGTCGAAGACTTGGGCGTCGCCATCGTCACCGGCAAATACACGGAAACGAATCCGTTTCCCGTCGAAGCCGATCTATGCACGCAGTATGGCGCCAGCCGGAGCGTTCTTCGCGAAGCCGTCAAGATGTTGACGGCCAAGGGTCTCTTGGGCGCGCGACCGCGGCAAGGAACCTGGGTTCAACCGGAAGAAAGCTGGAATCTTCTGGATCCGGATGTGTTGCGCTGGCTTCTGGAGCGCAAATTCTCGCTGTCCCTGCTGATCGAGTTCACCCAGATTCGGCTGGCGATGGAGCCTGCCGCTGCCGCCCTTGCCGCGCTGGTGGCGGGACCGGCCGAGAAGGCCGCCATTCAAGGCACGATCCAGCGCATGATCGCAGCCGAACGGGGCGAGGACGACCCGCTTGGCTCCGACATTGCGTTTCACGTGGCCGTGTTGCGGGCAAGCGGCAACCGGTTCTATTCACAGCTTCGCGAATTGATCGAAACGGCGCTCAGATTCAGCATTCGCACGACCAACCGCTACAAAGGGGTACGCCTGGCGAGCGTCAGCGACCACAAGCGCGTGGCCGATGCGATCATCGGCGGCGATTCCGTGGCGGCGGAGACCGCGATGCGCGAACTCATTCGCGAAGCGTTGGACCTGATCAAGGCGGCCGACACAGGAGCTGCAAAACCGGACCATGCACCGGCAGCGCGCGTTCGATCCGCACGCCGGTAGTTCTTTGGAGCAATTCGCAGGAGATCGCGCGCTTGCGATAACGACATGCGGTTGACTGCCGCAATTGCCGATCCCGTTTGCGGAATCAAAAAGAGCGGACCGAAGCCCGCTCTTTCTGATCGTCTTGCGATGTTGTTTCCCTTTATCCACCCAAATCGATGACTGCGCGCCGGTTCTGCGGTTCGCGCACGCCCGGGCCGGTCGGCACCAGCGGATCGTGGAAGCTCTTGCCTTCGATGGCGATCGAGGAATCTTCCATGCCCTCGCGCAGCATTTCATCCTTGACCGCTTCCGCGCGACGGACCGAGAGGCCCTGATTGTAGCTGTCGGAGCCCACCGTATCGGTGTGGCCCGTCACGAGTACACGCACCACTCCGGCCTCCTTGGCCGTCTTCACCGCTTCCTGGACCACACCCAGCGCTTCGGCCGTCAAATCCGATTTGTTGAAATCGAAGAAGACGATGAAGGTTTTGACCGGGGGCGGCGCCGGAGGAGCGGGCGGCGGAGGCGGTGGGGGAGGTGGGGGAGGTGTGTACGGCGGCGGCAGATAGGCCGGCTCCGTGTACCAGCGCAGGCCGATCATGACGGCCTGATCGTTCGGGCTTGCCACATTGACCGTGGTGGCGGGCGCAAACGACGTCGGATAATCCTTTCGCTCCATCAACGAGCGATAGCGCCAGTCCAGCGTCAGATCGAGCCGCGGCGTGAGGGAATAGCTGAACCCGGCCAATCCCTGCCACATGAAGCCCAAGCGGCTGCCGTCGGCGAGAGCGACCGGGCCATTGTGTTCGTCGATATTGGCGTTCCCCACGCCCGCGCCGGCGCCGATGCTGAAATCGAAGCGATTGGACAGTGGGATATCATAGACGAGATTCACCAGGCCCGATCCGATGCGGGCATGCCCGCCATAAACCGTGCCGCCGAAATCCTCGCTCCGGAAATCGTGCGGGCTATATCCCGCTTCCAGTTCCAGCCGCAGATGGTTCTGGAAGCGATAGCCGGATGACAATGTGAGGAGGTAGGAGCTGTCGGTCTGGGCACGATTGTCCGTCGTGACGCCGCCCGTCGTGGTTCTGAAGTTGATATTGTTCAGCTGATCCCAGCCGCCGGCGACGCCCAGATACCAGCCAGTCGCATCGCTTGCCTGCGCGGGTCCGGCCAAGACCAGTGCCGCAACGCCCGCAAGGACGATTGTTCTTAATTTCATTGACCCCTCGTCAAATGTTAAGTTGGAGCGCTCGCGTGCGCCTGCCATTGGAACAAGCGCAAAAGAATCCGCGGCTTCGTTCCAAGCCGTAAACGGGTGGTCGCACGGATGGTTCCGCCGCCGGCTCCGTTACATTCCTGCAAGGTGCGATGCTGCAACTCGTGCGGTCATGATTGCGGATTCGACAAGGTGCCGGACGAATTTAAGAGTCGAGATTGATCGTCGTGGATGCGCGCGGAAGCATGTAGACCGCTGAGTACAGATTTATTGTTCCGAGCTTGATGTAGTCGAGCAGCGGCGTGTACGCATAGGTGGTCTCACCCAGAACAACCGTTGAATTCGGCGTGTCCAGCCCCGATGGCAGCGTCACCACTTGGCCCACCGTCCTTGCCGTACCGTTGAGCGACTGGCTCCAGCTGACGGTGGCCACGCCGGAATTGTTGACTGCAATGCATGACACCACGACCGTCGCGTTCGACGAGGGGTAAGGTGCCAGCACCTGCACGGACGCATTGAGGATATCCGGCATCTGCGAACTTGCGCTGATGGACGAATATTGCGAAACGATATTGGTGACGGTGCCCGAGGTGAGCGCGACGAGACGGTTGACGGCGAGAGCCTGGGTGATCTCGAAGCCGCCCAGATAGATCACCAGCATGACGGGCAGGATGAGCGCGAATTCCACGGCGCTGGTGCCGCGGCGGTCCGAGAAGAAGTTTTTGCCCGATGCCCTCGAACGTCGAATTTTCCTGTGTGCAAACATGAGATGGAACCCCGATCAATATGGTTCGTTGCGGAACGCCGCAGTGGCCACGAGAAGCCGGGAATTGGTGCCGCCGTTCGCAATGTTGAACCCGAGCGGCGCGACGAGTACGGGCCACTGATAGAAGACCTGCACAAGCACGATATCGCCCTGCGTGCCGATACTGTAGTTCATGGTGGCGGTGTTGAACGTGCCGCTTTGAATCGGATTGAGTTCCGACGCGGACGAAAACGAATTGAAGGTCTGCACGTTCACGTATATGCCGGAGCAATTGAACAGAAACGATGCGTCGGCACACACCTCCTTCTGGAACTCCGTGGCGGTCGTTCCGGCGGTTTGCGCTTGCCCGGTCATGATCAGGCGCGCCGCTTCGGTCGTCGCCGACTGCAGCAATTGCTGGGCAAAGAAGACCATGGCGGTCTCCAGAATCGCGATCAGCAAGGCGAGGAAAGGCGCCGCCACCAACGCAAACTCGACGATCGAGTTGCCTTTTTCGTTTCGCGCCAACTCGCGTAGCGTGCGCGCCTTCAGGAACCGCCCGAAAAGGGTTCTCAGCCTTGTGTTGCTTTCGTCATGGTCGGACATTTCGCGGTCGCCGGCGCCCCAGATCACCAACTCAAATTTAGCCTCCGGCCATTAGCAATTCGTTCGAACAATGCCCGTAATTGCACCGGAACCGTTCACTCTTTGTTAACCGTAAGAAGAAGCTGCGGCGCAGCTGCGGGCTCGGACCGGCCCGCTCTCACTTCGACAGGTAGGCGGACTGAACGGCCAGATCGAACAGATCAGACAAAGCGGCAGAAATGTCGCCGCCCGTCGTGACCTCGTAGTATAGGCCCGGCGAAGCGCACGCCTGCAGCTGTGTTCCAATATTGGCCTGGAACGGCGAGATATAGGTATTGTACCAACTGTTGGTTGGAAGCGGCAGATATTCCGTATAGAGCACGGCGATACGGATGCCGCGGTTCTTGATCGTGGTGCATTCAGTCGTGCTCATCAGCGATTGCACGCGGGCCCCGGACACCGACTCGTCTTCCACCCCGTCCGTCACGAAGAACATCACTTCCTGCGGCGTGTCGCCTTTGGTATTTGTGCCGCTCCCGGGATTGGGCATGATGCTGTTGATCTGTGTCATTGCATTGGTGTAGTTCGTATCGGTGTCGCTGTTGTTGTTGCTGGAAGTGAGCCAGTTGTTGTCGTAGACCTCCAGCATGGTGATGTTTCCGGCGTCGGTCTCGGCGGTGGAGAGATCCGACGTCAAGGCGCCGATGGTGTTGAAGTTCACGTCGAAGGTGTAGATCGCCATCCGGTAGCTGGCGGTGCTCGAATTTTCGGTGGTCTGCGCCGTCGTCATCAAGCTTTGCGCCGCCGTTCTCAAATTGTCGATCCGCAAGGTGAGGCCCAGATTGCGTGCCAGCGTGTAATTGTCCTCGCCACCGGGATTGCCGAGATCGTCCGCGGAAGGATGTGTTTCGTGACACGCAAAGGCGCAACCGCCCTGGCTCGAGGTGTTGCTGACCATGGTGTTGATGCCCGTCTGCGTCGCGGCAATGGCCATGGACGGCGAATTGTCGAGCAGCAGATAGAAATCGATGTTCGGCGCCATCCCCGCCGTCGCCTGCGACGTGCCGCCGATGGTCAGCGTCGTCATTCCCAGAACGTTGGGAAAGGTGTTGACGGATTTCGCCGTATAGCTGACCGTGACGGTGCGCACCGAGCCGCTGGTGGCGACCGTCACCGTCACGTTGGCCGGATTGTAATTGGTGTTTGCCACACCGGCAGCCTGGGCGTTGAACGTGTTGACCGCCGCTGTCTGCGCGGCAGTGGTGGTCCCCGCCATCATTGTCGGTGTAACGGCCGAAAGCGCGGCAGCATCGGCCGCGGCATCGAGTTGGGTCTGGCGGTCGATGGCCAGCGTGTAGTCGACGCCCATTCCGGTCAGGAAAATGACGGGCACGAGCGAAAGTGCAAAGATCATGGCGACGTTCGCCACCTCGTCCTTCGCAAACCGACGCAACAGCCGGGCAATCATTTCAACTACCTCGCCAATAGAATGGCGGAGGGTACAGAGACGCGGGTTATTGAGATATTAACGGCGGAAACGCATGCCGCCGCGGAATCGCCGTCACGTCGTCGGCGTTGTCTCAAATTGGCGCAGGGACGGACCGGCCGGAATTCCGGCGCGCGCGGCGGCCTGCGATTTGTCCGGAGAACAGAGGATTAGGATTTTCGAAGTTCGATCAACGCGTGCTTCACCGAATCCACAAGTGCTTCCCTTGCATACGGCTTTTGAATCCACGCCAGCGGGAGCGCCGCCTCCGCGCGTGCCTTCGATTGCGGATCGGCGTGGGCCGTTGCGAAAATGCAGCGGATTCCCGTTTCGGAGAAGATCTCCAGCGCCGCATCGATGCCGTTGCGGTGTCCGACAAGGCGAACGTCCATGACGATCAGGTCGGGTCGTTGCTGCCTTGCCAGGTTCACCGCCGCTTCCGCGGAATTGGCGACTCCGACAATCTGGAAACCGGCGTCGGAAAGGTCGTTCTCCAGCGTCATGGCGACCAGAAATTCATCCTCGACCAGAAGAATTCGGTGTTGCCGGGCACCGTCGCGCTTCTCGGATGTTGTGTCCGGGGCCGTCTTGCTTCCGGCCAACCTGTCGTCGCCCCGTGCTGATGACGATTTCTTCGGCTGGACATCCATTGGCTAGTGGTGTGCCAGTGTCGCCGGAAATGCGACCGTGCAGCGCGTGCCTCCTTCGCGGCTCACTTCCAGCGATCCGCCCAATTGCGCCGCGAGCCCATTGACCAGACCGAGACCCGACGCGCGCCGTTGCGCGGGCTTCAACTCAAATCCCGGACCATCGTCCACGACCGCAAGGCGCCATCTCGCACCCTCGTTCGTCATGCTTACGCCGATAGAAACCGGCGCATCGGCCGCACGGCCGTGCTTGAACGCGTTGACGAGCAGCTCGTTCAGAATGAGAGCCAGCGGCATCGCGGCGTCGTTCGACAGACTACCTGCGCTGGCGACGAATTTGATGTTGGCGTATCCGTTGAACGTCTGCTGCGCGCTTTGACAAAGGACTGTCACGAAATCCTGGACATCGAAGCTCACCGCGCTTGTGGCGTCGTAGAGAACCTGCTGTGCCGCGGCCATGGCGCCCACCCGCCGGCCTGCCTCGTCGAGGACCGCCCGGGCCTCCAAATTCGATGTCTCGCGCCGGGCGCCACGCAGAAGCGCGTGAAGCATCTGCATGTTGTTTTTCACCCGGTGATTGAGCTCGGCGAGAAGCGTCTTCTGCTGGGACTCGGCGTCCCTTCGCTCGCTGATGTCGACCAGCATGTTCACAGCGCCGACCAATTTGCCCGAGAGGTCGCGCAGCGGAGTCGGAAACGGCAGAAATGGACGGTGCGTTCCGTCGGGGCGCTCGGCCAGGGCTTCCACGCCGCGAACTTCGCGATTCTCCATCAGCGCAACGGCCATCGGACACTCGGCGTGCGGCAAGGGCGTGCCGTCGGGCGTAAAGAGACGCCAGGTCACGCACCATTCATCGGTGCCGAGCTTCGGTTCGCGGCCCGCCAATTCGACCGCCGCGCGGTTGTAATAGGTGATGCGGCCTTTGGCGTCCGTCGTATAGACGGCAGCCGGCAGCGCATCCAGCGTCTGGCGGAAAATCGCGCCTTCTTCGGCGATCTGCGCTTTCGCGTTGTGCAGTTCGGTGGTGTCGTGGAAGCAGTTGATCGCACCGAGCAGCTTGCCGCCGGCGTCCTTGACGGGATCGATGTGCACCATCGCCACGATGCGCGATCCATCGGGCCGCTCGACCGTCGCTTCGCGGCCATACACCGGCTCGCCCGTCCGCAGCACATGCGCCATCGGGGTCTCTTCCCGCCGGATGATCTCTCCGTCGAGGCTGTAAAGCTTGAAGGAGCCGCAAAAAAGTTCGCTGTCGGCGCCGATATGGGGGCGCCGGCCCCAGAGATCCGCGGCCTTCTCGTTGAACCAGCAGACGCGCCCCTGTGCGTCACACGCGTAGACCGCGATCGGCAGAAATTCGAGAAATTCGGGTGGTTGGGCAAGGGCCGCTTCCGGGTCCCGCAGCGACAGGTAGGAATGGGCTCGTTCGCTCATCGCAATCCCCGATACCGCATTGCGCCATACCCATGGGCCCGGCAGGCGGTGCGTACGCTGCAGTGTTAACCAATTGGCTGGTCTGCCCCTGCTCGACTAGTGCAAACGCCCAAATGACCAAAGAGTTTCAAGGCTTTTGCTCCTTGGGGCCAGCCCAGCCGGATGAGGTCATCTTGACCCTTGGCGGCCGGAACCCCGTCGGCGACCCATGCTCGATCTTTCGAGGCGATAAAGCAAATCGCGGACGAGTTCCGACACTCATGCGTGCTGCCGATGGCGAATTTGCCGGCGATTTTCTGCGGCGCGAATGCGGCGCACGCGGTCGAAGAAAGGAGGCGCGATCTTCATGCGATACGGTCTTCGGGGCCTCTGCAAAGGAGGAACCATCCGTGTCGAGCGCGCGTTTGATCCGCATGGCTCGATCAGGAGAAAACAATGGATAAGAATTGCGTGGACGGCGCTGTCGACAAAGCGAAGGGTGCTGTGAAGCAAGGCGTGGGTAAGGCCGTCGGCAGCGACCGGCTTCGGGCCGAAGGCGCGACCGACAAGGCGAAGGGTGAAGTGAAAGAAACCGTCGGCAAGACAGCCGACGCCGCGCGCGACGCGGTGAATTGGGCGTTCGGACGCCATTCATAAGGCATCGAAGTAGTTTTCATATACGAGCGGCAAATGGCCCGAAGATCCTTCGGGCCATTTTCGTTTCCGCATAGCGAGTGTCGCGCAAATGAAAGCAAACGCCGTGCGTCGCGACAGCTTGTGGGAACTTTGCGCGCCTGTCCGCCGTTTGCAATGATCTCAACAGGGGATTTTCATGCTCGGCACAGTCCTCATCGTAGTGCTCATTCTGATCCTGGTAGGCGCGCTGCCCAGCTGGGGCTACAGCAATCGTTGGGGTTATGGCCCCAGCGGCGGCCTCGGCTTGGTTCTCGTCATCATCATCATTCTGGTCCTGATGGGCAGGATTTAGAGGCGCCCAGTTTCGCGCCTGGCCTGCGGACGTTCGCGTCTATTCGATCGCTTCGCTCTGCACGGGCGCGCTCGGCAGGAGTTGCGTCTTTCGCAATGTGAGGATCACGACGAGGACGGGCAGGCTGACGTAGAAGAGAAAAAGGAAAACGTCCGCATAGGCCGTGACCGCCGATTGTTGCACCACAAGCGCGTTGAGCCCCATCACGCCGAACGGAATTTGCGGATTGAGAAGCATGCTGGGCGCGTTTGTCGCCAGAGCGCGGTTGAACGGCGAGGCGTGCGCCGCGAGCTGGGAATAATTCGTCTGGCTGGCCATGCTGAGCACCATCGTGGTCACCGACACGCCGATGGCCGAGCCGACATTGCGGACGAGGTTGAGGATGCTTGCGCCTTCCGTGCGAAAATGCTGGGGCAGGCTCGCGAACGTATAGATGTTGGAGGGCACGAAGATCAGCCCCATTCCGGCGCCCTGCACGAAGACCGTGAAGGCGAGGATCCGGGAATCGATATCGGGCGTCCAGGTCGACATCTCCCACATCGACCACAACAGGATCGTCGCGCCCAACACCATCAGGCCCCGGGGATCGACCTTCATCACGATCCGGCCCACGAAGAGCATGGTGATCATCGTGCCGACGCCGCGGGGGGCGAGCAGGAGCCCCGTGTCGAGCACCGAATAGCCGCCCAGGTTCTGCAGGAAGGGCGGCAGAAGCGCGCTCGTGGCCAGAAGCAATACACCCACGAAGAATGTGAGGATCAATCCCGAGCGGTAATTTCTATCTCTCAGCAATTTCGGATTCAGGAACGAATTGTCCGTCGTCCACAGATGGACCGCAAAGAGATAGAACCCGATTCCGGCAAGCAGCGCCTCGACGACGATCTCCGGAGAATCGAACCAGTCCTTGTCGGTGCCGCGATCGAGCATCAGCTGCAGCGCAGCAAGGCCGAGACTGAGAAAGGCGAAGCCGGACCAGTCGAAACGGGGCGGCGCTTCGTGCCGCGCCTCGCGCAGAAAGAGAATGATGCCGGTGATCGAAAATATCCCGATCGGGACGTTGACGTAAAACACCCAGCGCCAGGAATAGTGATCGGTCAGGAAGCCGCCGACGGTGGGCCCAAGAATGGGTCCCAGCATGATGACCATGGACCACACCGCCATGATCTGGCCCCGCCTTTCGAGCGGGTAGCGGTCGAGAATGATGGCCTGCGACAGGGGCGAAAGCGCCGCACCGAATGCGCCCTGCAAAAGGCGGAACAGGATCATCTGGTCGAGCGTCTGCGCGACGCCGCACATCATCGAGGTGATCGTGAAGCCGGCCAGGCTCAGCAGAAAGAGTTCGCGCCGTCCGAAACGGGCCGCGAGCCAGCCGACGGGGCCGGTCATGATGGCGGACGCGACGATATAGGAGGTCAGCACCCAGGTGATCTGGTCGCGCGACGCCTGCAGGCTGCCCTGCATGTAAGGAAGCGCCACATTCGCGATGGTGGTGTCCAGCATCTGCATGAACATGCCCAGCATCACGCAAACGATGGCGATCCTGAGCTCGAATGGCGATTCCGCGCCTCTGGGCAGAGAAGAAGGAATTGCGCTCAATACCGGCTCCGTTCCGCCTGTCCCGACATATTAGGACACCCGCCGGAGCTTGTCCCTCATAGTTCTCGGCGCTACGCTTCGGCCGCTCGCGCCGTCCTCTGTGTGGCGGCCAAAGATTGGGGAGACGAAGTCATGTCGGATATTTCCAGGCTCGGGAAGATCGCGGGCGTTATCGGCGCCGGCGCGTTGTTGTTCGCACCTGCAGCAGGCAACGCTGCCGATCTGAAAGGCGAGATCGTCACGGCGGGTCAGCACGCAAGTCTCGCGGCCGGCGCGGCCGACATCGCGGGCGTGCACATGCATCTGCATCACACGCTGAACTGCCTCGTCGGGCCGAACGGGACGGGCTTCGACGCGAAGGAAATGAATCCCTGCCAGAACAGCGGCAACGGCGCGATCCCCGATGCGAGCGACGCGGCCACGAAGCAAAGCCTGCAGAAGGCCGCGACTCAAGCCACCGCCGGAATCGGTGCGAACGATCTCGCGACGGCGAAGAGCGATGCGTCGAGCACGGCGGCGACGCTGGCAGCGATCAAGTAGCGACCTGTTCGTTTCGTCGAATACATGCCGGCTTGACGGCGCGCGCGGCCATGCTGGCAAATTCTCATGGCCTCGGGAACGCCCGAGACGCCGCCGCATTGCGGCTCCAACTCTTCACGAGTACACTCGGTCGAGGGAGAGTGGGGCGATGAGGCTGGTTCTAGCCTTCGCATTATTGCTGTTCGCAATTGCGGGACAGGCGCAGGCGGATGGTTATTCGAATCTCAATGCCGGAATTGCTGCAAGAAACCGGAATGACGATGACGAAACGATCCGGCTCCTCAGTCTGGCCATAGCGGCGCCCGATCTCGCGCCGCGCTTTCTGCCCGTCGCGTATTTCGACCGCGGACAGATCTATTTCGAAAGAAACCAGTGCGACCCGGCCATCGCGGATTTTTCCGCGGGCCTCAAGCTGAAGCCGAACGATTTCGACGCCTATCTGCTCCGCGGTCTCTGCTATTCGCTCAAGAGCCAATTCGATTTGGCCTCGGCGGACCTCACCTCGGCGATCGGCGTGCGCCCGGACCTTTCGAAAGGGTATGTCGTGCGCGGAATATTCTATGTCGACCGCGAAAAGCTCGATTTGGCGACCGCCGATTTCAGTACCGCGATCGGCATCGAACCGGATGTGCCCGGTTTTCTCGTGTTGCGCGGCAATGCTTACCGCCGTCAGGCCCAATACGACAAGGCGCTTGAAGACGAGAACAGCGCCATCAGCGTCAATTCGAACTTCTCGAGCGCGTATTTCAATCGCGGGCTTATCTATGAAGACGAAGGCAAATTCGGCGATGCCCTCGACGATTTCCAAAATGTCCTGAAGCTTCAGCCGAAAGACGAAGCGGCCGCGCTCAATCTGGGGCTGACGCAATGGGAATCGGGAAAGTTCGATGACGCTTCCGAAACCTTCGCGCAAAACATGAAATTGCGGCCCCAGAATGCCTATACGGTTTTGTGGCTCGATCTTTCGCGTGCCAAAGCCGGCAAGACAGACGACGATCTAGCTGCGCGGGCGTCCAAACTCGACCCGTCGAAATGGCCGGCCCCCGTGATCAATGTGTTCCTGGGAAAATCCACGCCAGACCAGGCCGCCCAGGCGGCGGCGCTGGGCGACGCGAAGACCCAGCAAGGGCAGACATGCGAGGTCAATTTCTATCTCGGAGAGTGGCAATTGCTGCATCAAAACGCGGCGCTGGCCAAGCCGATGCTTGAGGCGGCGGCAAGCGGCTGCCCGCATGAATTTGTCGAATGGCCGGCGGCCAACGCCGAGTTGAAGCGATTGTCATGACATCGAGACCGCGCCGGGCCGACGCCAAACTCTCGATGCACGCCATCGCGGTGTGGGTGGCGCGGTTGGGGCTTTGTCTGGCATTTTCGATGCCCGGTGTCGCGCTCGCAGATCCGCCCTCATGCCAGTTGACGCGAATCGCGTCCCTGGATGCGCGAACGGAACGCGACGGCAGGATTTCCGTGCCGGTCACAATCGAGAATCACCCTGCCAATCTGGTTGTCGATATCGGCGCCGCATTCAGCACACTCGACGAATCCTTCGCCAAATCCGTCGGGCTGACGCCAAAGGATATGCATGGCGGGACCGTCATCCTGGGTGGCGGAATCAGGCTTGGCCATTTCGTAACAGCGGATTCCTTCAAGATCGGACCGCTTTCGTCCGAGAAAATCACATTCGTCAGCGCGCCCTCGGAAGTACTGGTGGCGGAGTCGATGGGCATGTTGGGCACGGATATCATGGCCAATTACGATATCGACATTGACTTCGCGAACGAGAAGTTAGGCCTTTTTTCGCAAGATCACTGCGCCGGAAAAGTTGTCTATTGGACGACCGGTGCCGTTGGCCAAGTTCCCATAAGTCTGAACAAAAACCGGCACATCATTGTTCCCGTGACCATCGACGGCAAGCAAGTGACTGCGATGGTGGATAGCGGCGCCGCCAGATCTTTCATGAATTTCAAGGCCGCGAAAGAAATCCTCGGCATCGACGAACAAAATCCGGCGCTGAAATCGCTGGGTCAGCGCCACATGAATGGCATCGCGGAGGTCGCTGCCTATCGCTATCCGTTTACGTCGCTGACATTCCAGGATGTCGAAGTTCAGAACCCCGATATCGAAATCATCAAATACGCCGATGCGGTCCATCAGGAAGCCGATCTCGTGATCGGCGTCAGCATTCTCCGGCAGCTTCACGTCTACATCGCCTATGGCGAGAAGGTGCTTTACGTCACGCCGGCCGAGGCGCACTGACCCGGAGATCGCGCCGGCGTTCGGACACGCAAATTCACCGCGCCCGGGACACGCCCGCCACGATCGCTTCGGCCTTGGCGAAGAGAGCGGGGTCGATCGCGAGACCGGATGCCGCCGCATTGTCGTCGAGCTGTTCGGGGCGGCTGGCGCCCACGATGGCCGAGGCGACGTTGGGCTCGCGCAGCACCCAGGCGAGTGAGAATTGTGCAAGCGTCACGCCCGCTTCCTTGGCGATGGGCTTCAGCTTCTCCACAGCCTCGAGAATGTTCGGCTGCATCCAGCCCCCGATGGGCCCGCTCATGCTGTCGCTGGTGGCGCGCGAATCCTTGGGCGGCGGCGCGCCGGGCGCATATTTCCCGGTGAGAACGCCCTGCGCCAGCGGCGACCAGACGATCTGCGAGACGCCGTTCTTGCGGCACAGCGGAAAGACCTTTTCCTCCGGCCGCCGCCACAGCAGCGAATATTGCGGCTGGCTCGACACGAAGCGTTCGACGCCCGGAATGGCGAACGCATCTTCGATATGCTGCGGCGACCATTCGCTGAAGCCGATATAGCGCGCCTTGCCCTGGCGCACGACGTCCGACAGCGCCTGCATCGTCTCTTCCAGGGGCGTGTTCGCGTCGTAGCGATGGCATTGATAAAGATCGACATGGTCGGTCTTGAGCCGGGCAAGCGACGCGTCGATCTGCTTGAGGATCTGTGCCCGCGAAAGGCCGGTGTCCGTTTCGCTCATCGGAAAGAACACCTTGGTCGCCAGCACGTAATTCGCGCGTGGCGATTCCGGCGAGCGCCTCGCCTAGGAAAGTTTCCGCCGCGCCCCTTCCATAGACATTCGCCGTGTCGATGAAATTGATCCCGAGATCGAAGGCGCGCTTGACGCAGGCGAGCGCCCGCTCGCGTGCCACGCCCACCCCGAACGTCAGCCACGATCCCAGCGAAATCTCCGACACGCTCAAATCGCTCGAACCGAGCTTGCGATATTTCATGATGTTCCTCTGTGAGCTTCAGTTGGGGCGCGCGGAATTCCGCCGCCACGACAACGCTATCGTAGCGAGCCCCAGCGCCAGCGACCAGACATTGATCAATATTTCGAATTTCATCGGATCGGACCTTGCCGCCTCCGCATAAAGCCCGTTCTCGACGTCGAAGGTGATGTCCATCGCGGCGAGATAAAGGAGTGCGCTGCCGGCCAGCAGGCCGAAGCGGGCGCCGAACGGCCGGCCGCTCCACAATCCGATTCCTGCCAGCAGCATGCAAAAGGCCATCCAGCCGTCCGCGGCGGGGAAGCTGTCTTCGAATGCCGTATACCAGCGCGTGGAAACGACCTTCACGTCGCTGCCGGAATAATAGTCGACCCAATAGAGCACGGTGACGACGGCGCTCAGGACGAGAAGCGCGGCGAGCGTGCGATCCGCAACCTTCATGGAGCAAGCGCTTCCGTGTTTGCGCCTCTGTCGGTCGCCGTCATGTCGCGCCACAGCGAATCCGCGCCGCGTTTGGCCGCGTGCCGGCCCAACCGCGCGGCCCAGTAGCGGTCATTGCCGAATTCGCTTTTCCAGGACCACAGGCGCTGCGTGTAGCGATGCAGCGCATGCTCGGCCGTGATGCCGATTGCGCCGTGCACCTGATGGGACACGCTCGCCGCCACGTCGACGGCGCGGTTGGCGCGCAATTTGGCGGCGGCGATCTCGAACAATGCATTCCCGCGGCCGGCCGCACGGCTCGCGCTGGCGGCGGCGCAACCGACGGCCGCGGCTTCGCTCGCGAACACGGCCAATTGTTGCTGGATCGCCTGGAAATTGCTGATGGCGCGGCCGAATTGCTGGCGCGTCTTGGCGTGCTCGATGGTCATGGCGAGCGCCGCGTCGAGCGCGCCGGATATCTGGCCCACCCGCGCGAGCGCGCCCAGGAAGATCGGCTCCGGAAACGCGGCGGGCCACGGCGCCGCCGTCACGGGCGCGTTCTTGAAGCCCAGCGTCTCGCGCGGCTCGCCCGCCATATTGCGGCCTTCGGTCGTCCCGCTCGCGTCGCTGCGCGCGAACAGCATGAGATGGTTCGTGCCGCCGTGCGAGATGCGTGCGACGATCCGCTCCGCCGCGCGACCCCAGGGCACGCTCTTCAACGCGCCGGTAAACCGGAAGCTGCCATCGCTGCGCGACAGTTCGCCGGCGGTTTGCGCCGCGAATGTCGCGATGCCGCTCGTCGTGCCCAGCCCCGCTTCGGCCGACAGCCCATTGGCGATGATCGCTTCCGCCACCGGCAGCGCGATGGCATGCGCGCCCAGTTCGCGAAACACGGCGAGCGCGTCTTCCCATCCGCCGCCGAAACCGCCTTGCGCTTCGGGAACCATCAGGCCCGGCAGGCCGGCGTCGGCGACGCACCCCCATTTGTCCGCCTCGCTCGCCGGCGAGGCGGCAAGATCGCGGAACAGCTTCGTGGCCGTGTCGGTCAGGATCGTGCGCAGTTCGTCCATGGAAGCCCTCGATGCCGGCCGGCATTGTGCCCCTCCGGCCGCGCACAGCGCAAGAATTGCCGCGAGCGAAACCGGGCTCTAACGTGGCGCCCAAACAGGTGCTCCGGGGAACGTGAATGCGCTATCTGAAGGCCGGTGGGCTCGCGCTCGCCGCAATCGTTCTCGCGGGGCTGGCTTTTGTCATTCTTTTGGACCGGCTGAGCCAGCCCGCGCCGCCCGATCCCGCGACATTCATCGCCAAAGCCGCACGCTACGATGTCCGCATCCGGCGCGACAATTTCGGCGTGCCGCATGTGCTCGGCCGCACCGATGCCGACGTCGCGTTCGGCTTCGGCTTCGCCCATTCGGAAGACGATTTCGCGACCATCCAGGATGCTGCGCTTGCATCCCGTGGGCAACTGGCGGCGACCGAAGGCCTGAAGGCCGCGACCCTCGACTATCTCGTGCATCTCATGCGCGTATGGGAGACGATCGACGCGCAATACGAGAAAGACCTTCCCGCCGACGTGCGCCACGTGATCGAGGCCTATGCCGACGGCGTGAACTATTACGCCGCCCTTCATCCCGACAAGGTGAAACCGGGTCTTCTGCCGCTCACGGGCAAGGACATTGCCGCGGGCTTCGTGTTCAAGACGCCGTTTTTCTATGGCCTCGACACGACCTTGCGCAACGTGATGAGCCGCGCCGGCGGCCAGAAAAACCGGAATCGGGATCGAATGGGGCCGCGGTCGCGCCGTCGCGCTCCGCAGACGGCGCCACGCGGCTGCTCGTCAATTCGCATCAGCCCTATGCGGGGCCGGTGGCGTGGTACGAGGCGGTGCTGCAAAGCGGCGAGGGCTGGCACGTCGCTGGCGGCTTCTTTCCCGGCACTCCCTTCATGCTGCACGGCCACAACGAGCATCTGGGCTGGGCGAACACGGTCAACGCGCCAAATCTGCCACGTGTGTACCGGCTCACGCTGAATCCCGCCGATCGACAACCAATACCGGCTCGACGGGCAAATGGAGCGATTTCGAGAAGAGCGATGCGGCCATCCGCGTGAAGATGTGGGGCCCGCTCGTCTGGACCGTGCATCGCGCGTGCTTCTATGGTCCGTGCACGGTCCGGTGCTCAAAACCGATCACGGCACGTTCGCGATGCGCTATGCCGGGCATGGGCGAAGCGCGCCAGGTCGCTGCAATATTATCGGCTCAACAAGGCGCGCCATCGCGACGAATGGCGGCGGCGATGCGCTGCAGGCGCTGCCCAGCATCAACTACATCTATGCCGACGAGAAAGGGAACATCGGCTATGTCTATAACGGCCAATTCCCCGTGCGCGAAGGAAGGGATCGACTGGAAAGCAGATCCTGCCCGGCGACCGGTCCGATCTGATCTGGCACGGCTATCTGCCTTTCGACCGGGTGCCGCAGTTGTGGAATCCGAAATCGGGCTTCGTGTTCAATTCCAACAACACGCCGTTCCAGGCCACCGGCGCCGGAGGATGATCTGAAGCCGCGAGGATTTCTGCCCACGCATGGGCATCCAGACCGACATGACCAACCGCGCCTATCGTGCGCAGGAGACATTTCGGCGCGCGACCCAGCCATCACCGCCGCGGCGTTCCGCATATACAAGTTCGATCTCGCCTATAGCGAGCGATCCGACTTTGCGCGAACGATCGCCGCAGCGGTCGCGCTCGATCCGGGCTGACACGATCTGCGTCAACGCAGGCGCAAAATATTCTGCAGCGATTGGGACCGCCGCACCAATGTCGGCGAACCGGGCGGCGGCGCTGGCGATGCTGATGGGCGGCGCGCCGCCCATCCGCGACAGGCAGCCAGACGTGCCGCCCATCGACGCCCTGATTCGCTGCACGCCCATCACGACGTCTCAAGGACCATTTCGGCCGGCATCGATCCGGAATGGGGTCAGGTCAACCGCTTCCGCCGCGGCACGCTCGATCTTGCCATCGACGGCGGCCCCGATATTTATCGCGCCGTCTATGGCGATTGCCGCAGCCCGACGGCACGCTGACGCGCGTCGACGGCGACACCTTCATCATGTTCGTCACCTGGGACAAGACGGGCACTCTATCTTCCGAGAGCATCCACCAGTTCGGCTCGGCGACGTTCGATTAGACCTCGCCGCATTACGCCGACCAGACGCCGCTGTTCGTGGCGATGAAGACCAAGCCCGTACTGTTCACCCAAGCCAGCTCGCCGGCCACATTGAGGCCGATTATCGCCCCGGCGATCGCGAAAAGGCGGCGCAGAAATAGGGCGCTATTTCTTCACGCACCAGTCGAGCCCGTCGCGCGTTACTTCGGCCATGCGGAACACGATCGAATCGGTGCGCGACGCCACATAAGGCCCCGGATCGACGGCGCGCCATTTGTCGGGGTCCGGCAGGATAGCGGCCAGCCGCGCGGATTTATAAGCGGACAGCGCGGCCGCGGGCTTGTGGAAATAGGCTTGCGAGGCCGCCTCCGCGCCGAAATTGCCGCGGCCCCAATCCGCGAGGTTGAGATAGACGGTGAGGATGCGCTGCTTCGGCCACAACGCTTCCAGCATCACGGTCAGATACGCCTCCATGCCTTTGCGCACCCAGCTGCGGAGCGGCACGAGGAACAGGCTGCGCGCGGTCTGCTGGCTGATGGTGCTGGCCCCGCGCAGGCGGTGGCCGCGCTCATGCGCCTTGATCGCCTTGTCGATCGATTGCCAGTCGAAACCGTTGTGCGAGCAGAATTTCTGATCCTCCGAGCCGATCACGGCGCGGCCGAGAAAGGGCGAGATGCGGTCGTACTCCACCCAGCGATAATGCGCGCCGTCGCCGGATATGATGCTGATCAGCATGTCCGGAGTTCCGGGCACGGGCGCGAAGCGGAACACGAGAACAAGCAGGATGGGAATCGGCACCAGAAACGCGAACAGGATCAGGAGCACGCGCCGCACCCAGGGCGTGCGTTCGCCGTCGCCGAACCAGTAGTGATAGGGAATGCGCACCCAGGCCGGTTCGTCGTTCATGGCATGGTTCTAGTGCGATTTATCGAGGTGAGCACGGTCGAATCTTATCGCTCTCTTGCCGGCATCAGCTATGCGTTCCGCCGTCGATGCGGATGATTTCGCCGTTGACGAATTCGCCGTCCTCCGACGCCAGCATCGCGATGACCGACGCCACGGCCTCGGGCCGGCCGAACACGCCGTCGGGGCGGGTGAGGTTCGCGAACAGCGACATGTTTGCGCCTTCGGGAAACCGCGCGGGCTGATCGAGCACCATGGGCGTGGTGATGCCGCCGGGCGCCACCGCATTCACGCGCACGCCGCTGAGGATGTATTCGCGCGCGAGCGTGCGGGTCAGCGCGGCGATCCCGCCCTTGCTGGCGGCATAGGGCGCCATATAGGGATGGCCGAACGTGGCCGAGGTGGACGCAGCGTTGACGATATTGCCGCGCGTTTGGACCAGATGCGGCAGCGCCTCGCGGCAGAACAGAAATGTCCCTTCGAGATTGACACGCAGGACATGGCGAAACTCGTCCAGGCTCGTCTCGGCCATATGGGTGGAACGCAGAATTCCGGCGAGATTGACCAGCGCGTCGAGACGACCCTCCCGCGCCACGAACGCGTCGACCATCGACTTCACGGCCGCCTCGTCGGCGACCGAACCCACGGCGTAACTCGCGCGTCCGCCATAATGGGCCGTCGCGTTCGCCAGCGCCACCGCGTCCTCAAGGCCCGCTTCGTCCAGATCGACGCCCAGCGCGATCGCGCCTTCGCCGACAAGCCGGGCCAACGTGGCACGCCCGATGCCGGACGCGGCGCCGGTGACGATCGCGGTCTTGCCTTCGAATCGGGACGCGGGGGTCAAAGCTGGGGCCCTGTCGTGCGAATGAGCGCTGCGGCGACAGCATACCCATCGCGGCGAACGAAGGCGATTGCGGAACGGCCTCCCGGGCGATTTTGCATAGTCTTCACCGTGTCGGAGGCGTAACTTCGCCGCTGCGCGAGACCCCGATGCCTTGCAGCGGGCGTCGGCACAGGAAATAGGAACCAACATGAGAAAATCCAGCGCTCTGCCGGGATTGATCTTCGTCGTCATTCTCGCGGCCGGACTGGCTATCGCCTATTCGAGCCTCGTGGTCCCCAACTATCGCGCAAGCCTGGCGATCGCGGTGGGATCGTTCATCCTGGCCTCGATCGTTTCCTACGCCATCAAGGTCGCCGACCAGTGGGACCGCGTCGTGGTGCTGCGGCTCGGCCGGTTCCGCGACCTCAAGGGTCCCGGCCTGTTTTTCATCATTCCGATCATCGAGACCGTCGCCTATTGGATCGACACCCGCGTCATCACGAGCTCATTCAAGGCCGAGAAGACTCTCACCAAGGATACGGTGCCGGTGGATGTCGACGCCGTGCTGTTCTGGAAGGTGGTCGACCCGAAGAAGGCGGCGCTCGACGTGGCCGATTATGTGAGCGCCATCAACTGGGCATCGCAGACCGCGTTTCGCGACGTCATCGGCAAGACCATGCTGTCCGACATGCTGGAGGGCCGCGAAAAGATCAGCGGTGAGCTGCAGAAGATCATCGATGCGCGCACGGAGCCGTGGGGCATCAACGTCATTTCGGTGGAGGTCAAGGACGTGCTGATCCCTTCGGCGCTGGAGGATGCGATGTCGATGCAAGCGCAGGCCGAGCGCGAGCGGCAGGCACGCGTCATCCTGGGCGATTCCGAGCGCCAGGTCGCCGAGAGCTTCGGCGAAGCGGCGAAAACCTACGCCAACAATCCCACCGCGTTCCATCTGCGCGCGATGAATATGCTCTATGAGGGGTTGAAGAAGAACAACGCGACGCTCGTGATCGTGCCGAGCACGGCCGTCGAAACGATGCAGCTCGGCGGCCTCGCCGGGGTGACGGCGTTGAGTACGTCGTTAACTCAGGATCGCCCGCCGGCGCCGGGACCGTGGTCGGATTCGCCGCCGGCGAAGTCGTAAGCGGCGCACGTCTCCGCGGCGGCGAACGATAACGATTGTCTGACGTGCATGGATATTCTTATCCGCTCTCGGAGGGCGGGTGAAATGCGCCGCTCTCATATCCATGGTCTTGGTTGTTTACCGGTCGGCCCCCACCCGGCTCGCGCTCTGTGTTGGCACCCGTCGCTTGCCAAGCTCGCCGGCCTCCCGCCTTCGCCAAAGGCTTCGGCGGGCAGGCCCCGCACAACTCCGCCGTAGCTTCAGCGTAGGCGGACGCAAGGGGGAGACGAAACTTCTTTCTTCATCTCCCTCTTGCGGGGATGTCGATCCGTCGTAGCGGAGCAAAGCGTAGCGAAGGCGGATCGGGTGGGGGGAGTCCTCAACATAGTCCGCTACGCTTACGCCACGCCGGCCGCAATCGCCTTTGCCCTGCGCGCGTGATCGACGGCGTGCCGCGCGGCGTCGTTCTGGGTGAACAGCGCCAGCGTCTCGGTCTCGTCGTCGGCCACCGGCGTCATCGCAAGATCCGTGTAGCTGGCGCCGTTGGGATCGGCGCTGACCTTCCGGCACATGCGGTAAAGCCGGAGCGCATGGCGCGCGATGCGGGCGTGCTTGACGGCAATCTCGAATCCCACGCGCGGATAGAACCGCCACACGGGTTCGACCGGCAGGCCGGAGCGGCGTTCGCGGCGGTTCTTCAGCCGCAGGATGCCGCCTTGCAGCGGATGAACCTTCTCGACCGACAGCGAACTCGCGAACCACAGCACGATCACCATCAGGCGGTAGATGTCGATCCCGCTGGCCCGCGCGCGCCGGAGAATCGTCTCCATATGCGCGGGCGTGTAGTAGATGTTCCACGCATCCCAATAGATGCGCTCCCACTCGGCCTTGCTCATCTTCGCGTGGCCGGTGACGGCGTGTTCCAGATCGTATTTGTTCAGATCGGGATCCATCGCCACGCCCTTGGTCCACAACACCTTGTGGTCTTCGGAACCGGGCAGCGGCGTGAGAAAGAAAAATTCCAGGATGTCGAGCGGCAATTCCTTCTTCACGATCTCGATGTCGCGGCGGATCGATTTGGCGGTGTCGTTCGGAAAGCCCAGAATATATCCGGCATAGGTCCAGATGCCGGCCGCCTTCCAGGCCAGCAGCATCTTGCGATATTCGGTGATCTTGTTCTGGCGCTTCTTCGCCGCCAGCAGATTGTCGGGATTGATGTTTTCGAGGCCGATGAAGATGCGGGTGACGCCCGCCCGTTTCGATTTCGCGATGAAATTCGGAATGCGGTGGCACAGCGTGTCCACCTGGATCATGAAGCGCACATCCATATGATCGCGTTCGCGCAGCTCGATGATGCGATCGAAGATGGCTTCCCAATCCTTGTTGCGGGCGAAATTGTCGTCGGTGATGAAGTAGCGGTCGATGCCCTGCGCCCAGTTCTGGCGGATGATGTGCTCCACGTCGTCGGGGCTGCGGCGGCGCGATTTCCGCCCCTGCACATTGATGATGGTGCAGAAGGAGCACTGGAACGGGCAGCCGCGCCCGGCGTCGAAGCTCGTCATGTTGCCCAAAGTGCGCTGGACGAAACGGTCCGGCAGAATGGGCGTCACCGAGCCTTCGAGCGAGGGCAGATCGTCGACGAAATTGTAGATGGGCTTCAGCCGGTTCTCGGCCACGTCCAGCAGAAATTCGTCGAAGCGGCCTTCGGCTTCGCCCGCGAACAGAGAGGCGCCCATGTCGAGCGCGTCCTGCAGCTCCGGCATCAACTCGGGGAACATGGAGAGCAGCCCCGAAGGATGAAAGCCGCCGATCGCCACGGGAATTTTCGCCGCCCTGAGCGGACGCGCGATATCGAGCGCGCGGGGATATTGATTCGATTGCACGCCGACGAGCCCGACAAAGCCGAAGGTTCCCACTTGGCGGAAGTCGGCAATGATCGCGTCGATCTTCACGCGCGTGTTGGTTTCGTCGATCACGGTGACGTCGATGAACACGTCGGGTCCCAGCACGTTGCGCGCGGCTGCATCCGCGGCGAGCCCATAAACCGACGCCAGCGAATTCGACGGCATCGTCGAGCGATACCAGCGGATCACATAGCCGTCGTCGTCGTAATGCGAAGGCTTGATGAGGACGATGCGAAAGCGGCGCTTCACGGCGTGCGATTGGCGCAAATCCGCCATCGCGCTTTCGGCGACCGGATCGCGTCGATTTTCTGCTGCCGCAAAAGCCAGCGTACTGCCCCTTCAACGGACCACATACGCCCTAACCCCGGCTAAGCATAGGCCTTCCGACGAGCCAAAGCCACCGGGAGCTGTTCACGCGATGGCGGGCCGCCACGCGATCACAACTCCGGCGACCGCCAGAAAAAGCAGGGCAAAATTGCACATTCCGCCCATGATCGCACCGGGGATGCGCTTGTCCGGGTCGGCCATGTAGCTCCGCATGTAAACGATGCGCGAGAGGACCCAGATCAGCCCCACGAGCGGCGCGATCCACGCCCAGCCGCTCGGGTAGACGGTCGCGATCCACAGCAGCGGAAGGATGATTTCCATCTGCTCCAGCGTATTGAGCTGCACGCGATAGGCGCGGTCGAATTCCGGATGGCCGCTGGTGGCAGGCGCCTTGATGTTGTGCTTGGCGCGCAGATTGCCGACGCGAAACGCGGCGAAGAAATAGAAAAGCGCGATCAGCAAGGTGACGGTCGCGCTCAAAAGCGGCGCGGGTATTGTTGCCATGGTGATTTCCTCCCCAGGTATGGCGGGAGTATATCCATTGCGGCGGCGAAGCGCGAATGCTTCGGCGCGAATCGGTATTGTCACGCGCAATTCTCTCACCCTCCCCTTGAGGGAGGGTCGAATTGCGGAGCAATTCGGGGAGGGGCAAGCCACGGAATTCTGAGGCTTGCCCCTCCCCGAAATTCTTCTTATTCGCTTCGCTCAACGAAGAATTTCGACCCTCCCTCAAGGGGAGGGTGGAAGACAATTCGAGGCTTCGAGCCAGACCTTTTTAAGCAAGAGGAATGCGCCGGCCCAATCCGAGCGCGCATCTCACGCCCTTGCGGCTACCGGCTCGTCGCTGAGGGGGTGGGTGAGGCGGGCGAGCATTTCCTTGGGCACGATCTGCCAGAAGCGGTCGAGTTCGACGTCCCAATGGGCGAGCAGTTGCGTGGCGAAGACGCGAGCCCGTTTCCGCGCGATGCTCTTCGACCAGATTGCGCAACACGGTTTGCCAGTGCGCGCTCGCCAGGCGCTGCCACATTACGGTGTCGGGATTGACGTGGCGCTCGAACAATTCGTCCGCGTCGTAGACGAACGCCATGCCGCCGGTCATGCCGGCGCGCGAAATTGTCGCCGACCGGCCCGAGGATCACGACCGTGCCGCCGGTCATGTATTCGCAGCCGTTCGAGCCGCAGCCTTCGACCACCGCCGTCGGCGCCCGAATTGCGCACGGCGAAGCGCTCGCCCGCCTGGCCCGGCGGCGAACAATTTGCCGGCCGTCGCGCCATACAGCACCGTGTTGCCGATGATCGTGTTCTCGTTGGCTACGCAGCGTGGCCGACGGTCGCCGGGCGCACGACGATGGTGGCGCCCGACAAGCCCTTGCCGACATAGTCGTTGGCGTCGCCGAACACTTCGAGCTTCAGGCCCTGCACGGCGAAGGCGCCGAGCGACTGGCCGGCCGAGCCGCGCAGCCGCACCGTCAGATGGCCCGGCGGCAGCCCGCTCATGCCGCACCGGCGCGTGATCGTCGAGGAGATGCTGCGTGCCGATGGCGCGGTGCGTGTTGCGGATGTTGTAGGCGAGCTGCATCTTCTCGCCGTCGCTCGAACAGCGGCTGCGGCGTCCTTCGATCATCTGCGCGTCGAGCGTGTCCGGCACCTCGTTGCGGCCCTCCAGCGTGCAGTAGCGCGCATAGCGGCCCGGGATCGGCCTGCACCAGCAGCGGATTGAGATCGAGATCGTCGAGATGCTCCGCGCCGCGGCTCACCTGGTAGAGCAGATCGGTGCGGCCGATCACCTCGTTCGAGCTTGCGGAAGCCGAGCGCGGCCAGGATCTCGCGCACCTCCTCGGCGATGAAGCTGAAGAGGTTGACGACCTTCTCCGGCGTGCCGGTCGAACTTCGTCGCGCAGCTTCTCGTCCTGCGTGCAGACGCCGACCGGGCAGGTGTTGGAATGGCACTGGCGCACCATGATGCAGCCCATGGCGACGAGGCGCGGCGGTGCCGATGCCGAATTCCTCGGCGCCCAGCATCGCCGCGATCACCACGTCGCGCCCGGTCTTGATGCCGCCGTCGGTGCGCAGCCTCACGCGGTGGCGCAGGCGGTTCAGCATCAGCACCTGATGCGCCTCGGACAGGCCCATCTCCCACGGCACGCCGGCATACTTGATGCGAGCTCTGCGGCGACGCGCCGGTGCCGCCGACATGGCCGGAGATCAGGATCACGTCGGCCTTGGCCTTGGCCACGCCGGCGGCGATGGTGCCGATGCCCGAGCGCGCCACCAGCTTCACGCAGACGCGCGCGTCGGGATTGATCTGCTTCAGGTCGTAGATGAGCTGCGCCAGATCCTCGATCGAGTAGATGTCGTGATGCGGCGGCGGGCGAGATCAGCATCACGCCCGGCGTCGCATGGCGCAGCCGCGCGATCATCTCGGTGACCTTGAAGCCTGGCAGCTGGCCGCCCTCGCCGGGCTTGGCGCCCTGCGCGATCTTGATCTCGATCTCGCGGCAGTTGTTGAGATATTCCGCGGTGACGCCGAAGCGCCCCGAGGCGATCTGCTTGATCGCGGAGTTCGGCGTTGTCGCCGTTGGCGCTGCGGCTTGAAGCGCGCCGGGTCCTCGCCGCCCTCGCCGCTGTCGGACTTGCGCGCCGATGCGGTTCATGGCGATGGACGAGCGTCTCGTGCGCCTCGGGCGACAGCGCGCCGAGCGACATGCCGGGCGCGACGAAGCGCTTGCGGATCTCGGTGATGCGATTCGACCTCGTCGACCGGCACCGGCTGCGCCGCTCGGTGCGGAAATCCAGCAGGTCGCGCAGCGCGACCGGCGGCAGGCTTGCGCACGCCCTCGCGTATACGTCTGATAGGTCGCGTAGGAGTCGCGTCGCGACCGCGCGTCTGCAGCATGATGGATCAGCGCGGCCTCGAAGGCATGCGCCTCGCCGCCGCGGCGCAGCTTGTAGAAGCCGCCGACCGGCAGCGTCGACGACATCCTCGTCACAGGCGCGCGCGTGCAGCTCGAGCATCTTGCGCTGCGATGCCGGCAAGCCGATGCCGGAGATGCGCGACGGCATGCCGGGGAAGAACTCGGCGACCAGCGCGCGCGACAGCCCGACCGCCTCGAAATTATAGCCGCCGCGATAGGAGCGAGATCACCGAGATGCCCATCTTGGACATGATCTTGAGCAGGCCCTGCGTCGACCGCCTTCTTGTAGCGCTTGCACGCGTCCTTCGAGCGCAGAGCTTGCCGAACAGGCCGCGCGCGATGGCGGTCGGCGATGCATCTCCTGCGCCAGATAGGCGTTGACCGTGGTGGCGCCGACGCCGATCAGCACGGCGAAATAATGCACGTCGATGCACTCGGCCGCAGCGCACGTTGAGCGAGGTGAAGGTGCGCAGCTGCTGGCGCACGAGATGGCGTGTGCACCGCGCCGGTGGCGAGGATCATCGGGATCGGCGCGCGCTCGGCGCCGATGCGCTCGTCGGTCAGGATCACGTGCGTGCAGCCCGCGCGCACGCGCGTCCTCGGCCTCGCGCGCGGATGCGCTCGATCGCCTCGCGCAGCGCGCCTTCGCCGGCTCGCCGTCGACCGGGAACATGCAATCGATCTCGTAGACGCGGCCTTGCGCCATGATGCTCGCGCATCGCGCTGCGAACTCGGCGGTGGAGAGCACCGGGCTTTCGAGCTGCAGCAGATCGGCACTGGCTCTCGTCCTGCGTCCAGCACGTTGCCGAGATTGCCGAGCCGCGTCTTCAGCGTCATCACGCGCGTCTTCGCGCAGGCTAGTCGATCGGCGGGTTGGTCACCTGGCTGAAATTCTGGCGGAAGATAATGGTGCAGGCCGCGATAGCTGCTCGGACAGCACGGCGAGCGGCGTGTCGTCGCCCATCGAGCCGACGGCTTCCTTGCCGTCCTCCACCATCGGATGGAGGATCAGCTCGAGCTCCTCCAGCGTGTAGCCGACGGCGACCTGGCGGCGGCGCAGCGTCTCGCTCGTCGAACAGCGCGCGGCTCGGTCGCGTCGGCCTTGACGATGTGGTCGAGCTTCGATGATGTGCTTGGTCCATTCGCCGAAGGGCTGTTCGCGCGGCGAGCATGTCCTTGATCTCGCGGTCGTCGTAGAAGCGCGCCCTCGTCGAGATCGACGCGCGATCATCTGGCCGGGGCCGACGCGGCCCTTGTCGCACGATCGTCGCTTCGTCGAGCACGCACCATGCCGGTTTCCGAGCCGACGATCGAGCAGGCCGTCTGTCGGTGATGCGTGTAGCGCATGCGGCCGCAGGCCGTTGCGGTCCATGCCGGCGATCACCCAGCGCCCGTCGGTGGCGGCGATCGCCGCCGGGCCGTCCCACGGCTCCATCACCGCGTTGCAGTAGGCATACATGTCGCGATGCGCCTGCGGCATCGTCGGCGTCTTCGACCGACGCTTCCGGGATCAGCAGCGCCTTCGCCATCGGCGCGTCGCGGCCCGCGCGCACCAGCACCTCGAACACGGCGTCGAGCGCGCCGTAGTCCGAGCCGCCGGGCTGGATCACCGGCTTGATGTCGTCGCCATGCTCGCCGAACGAGCTCGCGACGCCATGCCGCGTCTCGTGGCTCTTCATCCAGTTGATGTTGCCGCTCAGCGTGTTGATCTCGCCGTTGTGCGCGAGCATGCGGAAGGGCTGCGCCAGCCGCCAGGTCGGGAACGTGTTGGTCGAATAGCGCTGGTGGATAGATCGCGAAGGCGCGAGACGAAGCGCTCGTCCAGCAGGTCGGGATAGAAATTCGAAAGCTGCTCGGCCAGGAACATGCCCTTGTAGATGATCGAGCGGCGACGACAGCGAGCAGATGTAGAAATCCTGGATCTGCGCCGCGATCGCACGCGCTTCTCGATGCGCCGGCGGATCACAGTAGAGCTCGCGCTCGAACGCTTCGCGTGTCGAGCGCCGTCGCGCAGTTCGAACATGATCTGCTCGATCTCGGGCCGCGTGGCGTTGGCCTTCTCGCCGATGATCGACGATGTCGATCGGCACCTGCCGCCAGCCATAGAGATCAGATAGCCGAAATTGAGGATCTCGGATTCGACGATCGTGCGGCAGCGTTTCCTGCGCGCCGAGATCGGTGCGCGGCAGGAATATCTTGCCGACGCGCGATGCGGCCCGGGCCGCAGCTTGTGGCCGGTCGCGCTCGACCTGGCCGCGCGAAGAAATCCTGCGGGATCTGCGACATGGATGCCGGCGCCGTCGCCGGTCTTGCCGTCGGCGTCGACGGCGCCGCGATGCCACACCGCTTTCAGCGCCTCGATCGCCGCGCGCCACCACTTCGCGGCGCGGCTTGCCGTCGATCGCCGCGACAAGCCCCACGCCGCAGGCATCGTGCTCCTGCTCGGGCGAATAGGCATGTGCCGCTTCGAGCTTTTCGGCATTGGCGATGAAGCGCGCGACCTCGATTTCGCCGGCATTCGGGGCGCGCGCCGGCAATGAAGGTTTGAGCGTCATCCCCGTCACTCCGCCGCCGCCAGGGATTGCGTGGCCTTTTTCGCTTGGAAGTAAGCGTGGATGGACGCCGCCGCATCGCGGCCGTCGCGGATCGCCCAGACCACCAGCGACGCGCCGCGCACGATGTCGCCGGCGGCGAACACGCCGTCGAGGCTGGTCTGCCAGCGTACGGCGGTCGTTGCCTTCAGCGTGCCCCAGCGCGTCACCGCGAGATCGGGCGCTGCGAACAGCAGCGGCAGATCTTCCGGATCGAAGCCCAGCGCCTTGATGACGAGATCGGCCTGCGAGCGTGAAATCCGCGCCCTTCGACCTCTTCGGGCGTCTTGCGGCCCGTCGCATCGGGCAGCCCAAGCCGCATGCGCGAGATGCGCACGCCTTCGACGTCATCTGCGCCAAGAAACGCCTTGGGCAGCGTCAGCCATACGAAAGACGACGCCTTCCTCCTCGGCGTTGGCCACTTCGCGCAGCGAGCCCGGCATGTTGTCGCGGTCGCGGCGATAGAGGCAGCTGACCGATTTCGCGCCCTGGCGCATGGCGGTGCGCACGCAATCCATCGCGGTGTCGCCGCCGCCGATGACGACGACGTGCTTGCCGTTCGCGTCGAGCGCGCCGGACGTCGAATTCGGGCACGGCATCGCCCAGCCCCTTGCGGTTCGACGCGATCAGATAATCGAGCGCCGGCACGATGCGGCCGAGCCCCACGCCCGGCGCTTCGATCTCGCGCGGCTTGTAGACGCCGGTCGCGATCAGCACCGCGTCGTGGCGCGGCGCGAAATTCGGCAAGCGTCATCGTCGCGGCCGAGTTCGAAATTCGATGCTGGAACTCGATGCCGCCTTCGCGCAGCCGCGTCATGCGGCGCGATGACGATGTCTTTCTCGAGCTTGAAATTCGGGATGCCGTAGATCAGCAGGCCGCCGGCGCGGTCGTGGCGGTCGTAGATCGTGACGCGATAGCCTTTGCGCGCGCAGCTCCTCGGCCGCGGCAAGACCAGCCGGTCCGGCGCCGACGATGCCGACATGTTCCGGCCGCGCGGCGCGAGGCTTCAGCGGCTTCACCCAGCCCTGCTGCCACGCCGTGTCGGTGATGTATTTCTCGACGGCGCCGATCGTCACCGTGCCGTGGCCCGATTGCTCGATGACGCAATTGCCTTCGCACAGCCGGTCCTGCGGACAGATGCGGCCGCAGATCTCCGGCATGTTGTTGGTCGCCTGCGCCAGTTCGTAGGCTTCTTCGATGCGCCCTTCGGCGGTCAGCTTCAGCCAGTCGGGGATGTTGTTGTGGAGCGGGCAATGGACCTGGCAGAAGGGCACGCCGCATTGCGAACAGCGCGACGCCTGGGCCGCGGCCTTCTCCGACAAATATTCCGCATAGATCTCGAGGAAGTCGCGGGCGCGCGTCTCCACGGAGCGCTTTTCGGGCAGCTCCTTGTCGAGAGATACGAAGCGTAACATTCGTTCGGCCATGACCGCTTCTGCGCAATGCCCTGTCTGTCCCTTTCGCGAATACGGGATTTATCGCAGTCAGGCGAGAGAAAAATGACATACATGGCATAAATACTGTCTTAAAAGTCATGGATCGTTTTACTCGACCGCTGGAACAACGAATCACATCGAATAATATGTCAATGATATTGTCATTATTTGAATTCTTGTTTCTTTCCAGCCGCTTATGCTAGGTGCACAGGGAACTTGCGGGGCGGATTTGGATGGTCGTTCAGCATTGTCATAGCGCCGTGGACACGAGCTTTGCGGCGCTTGGGCCGGCGAAAATTGCCTTCCTGGGCGTGGTCCAGGGCATCACGGAACTCCTGCCGATCTCGTCCAGCGCCCATATGCGGGCAATTCCGGCCTTGCTCGGCTGGCCGGATCCGGGCGCAGCGTTTTCCGCCGCCATGCAGCTCGCCGCATTGCTGGCGGTCGTGACGTATTTCGGCGGCGAGATTCTGTCGGTCACGTCGGGTTCGTTACGCGCGTTAAAGACCGGCGACTGGCGCAATCGCGAACTGATCTTCGCGACAGGCGTCGTCGTGGCGACCGTGCCCATCGCCATCGTGGGCAGCCTGCTCGCCAATGTCATCAACGCCTGCGGCTCGCCGCTGCGTACGCCCATGCTGGTGGGCATCGCGTGTTTCGCGATGGCGCTTCTGATGGGCGCGGCCGAAATGTTCGCGCGGCACACCCGCCCGGCGGAGCGCATGAATCTGCTCGACGCGCTCGTGATCGGCGTGGCCCAGGTCGGCGCACTCATTCCCGGCGTGTCGCGTTCCGGCTCGACCTTCACCGCGGCGATGTTTCTGGGCTTCAACCGCGAAGATGCGGCGCGCATTTCGTTCCTGCTGGGCGTGCCGGCCATCGCGCTTGCCGGCGGCAAGGAACTCTGGGTGCTGGCCCATGCGGGCATCGATATGACGGCGTTGAAGATGCTGGCGATCGGGCTTGTGGTTTCGAGCGCTTCGGCGTTCGCCGCGATCTGGGGGCTGATGAGTTTTCTCCAGCACTCCTCGACCTGGGCGCTGGTGATCTATCGCGCCGCGTTCGGCCTCGTGCTGATCGCCGGCGCGGCGCTCCACTGGATCGCGTGAAGGATAAAAAAGCCGATCAGGTTTCCGTCGTCGCGGCGATTCGCTCGCGCGCCTGCACGTCGAACTGGCCTTCGCGCCGGAAGCGCCAGAGATAGGACGGCAAAATGGCTTCCAGCGAATCGGGCTCGATGCCGAGATCGCTCAATGTCAGTGCGCCCGGCGAAACCACGGAATCCGTTTTCAAGAGGCGGACCTGATCGCGCGTCAGAAGCGGATTGGGCAATAGCTGCAGGAACGTCGCCTTGAGCATTCCGATCGCAAAGGGCACCGGCACGAGCAGCCGCTTGCGGTGCGTCTCGCGAAGCATGAGCTCCAGCAGCTCCTTGAAGCTGTAGACCCCCGGACCGCCAAGTTCATAGAGCTTGCCGCGCGTCGCCGGGTCCTGGACGCCTTTGAGGATCGCAGCGGCGACATCGCCCACGAACACCGGCTGGAATTTCGTCCTGCCGCCGCCGATCAGCGGCAATGCGGGCGTCAATCGCGCGAGGGCCGCGAACCGGTTGAAGAAATTGTCTTCGGGCCCGAACACCAGCGAAGGCCGAAGGATCGTCGTTTCCGCAAACGCGCCGCGCACCCGCCGTTCGCCTTCCGCCTTGGTGCGCGCATAGACGGATTCCGAATCCTCATCGACGCCGGCCGACGACACATGAACCAGGCTCTGCACGCCGGCCGTTTTCGCCGCCTTGGCGATGGTTTCCGCCGCGTCCGCATGCACCGCGTCGAAATGTTGATGACCGCTCTGATAGAGAATGCCCACAAGATTGACGACGGCGTCTGCGCCATGGATCGCGGCGCGCACCGCGTCCGCATCGAGCACGTTCGTCTTCACGAGCTGGATCTGACCGACGCGGCCCATCGGCACGAGATAGTTGGCGAGGTTGGGACGGCGCACGCAGACCCTGACGCGGCGGCCCGCGCCCGCCAGTGCGCGCACGGCATGCCGGCCCAAAAAGCCCGAGCCGCCGAAAACGGTCACAAGTGACGTCATCGAAGAAATATCCAAGCGAATGTGCCGCCGCGCTTCATACGGGGAAGCGGGCTCCGGGAAAAGCGCGCAATTCGCCGCTCAATCCTCGACATATTTCCGTTCGCCCGTTTTGGGCTGGATATAGACGGTAACCGGCTTGCCGGTTTCGTCGTCGACGAAACGCTCGGTCGTGCGCTCCCAGCCGGCCCCTGGCGCCTGAAGTTCGAGCGGCTTGTAGCGGAAGCGCTCATAGACGATCCCCAGGACAAGGATCGCGCCCCAGCACAGGAACACAACAGAAGGCGGGAACCCGGTCGTCGACAGGATCGCGATCCCGATCGCGAAGGCGGCCACGCCGATGCCGATGAGCCAGTTACGCAACATTGGCGTCCGGATTTCCCGGCTCCACGACGACGGCGGTTCCATAGGCGACGATCTCGCTCATGGTCTGGCCGATCTCGGACGAATCGAATCGCATCATGATGACGGCGTTGGCGCCCATGGCGGTGGCGTTGCGCACCAGCCGGTCGACGGCGTGGCGGCGCGCCTCTTCGAGGAGTTGGGTGTATTCGTGAATCTCGCCGCCGACGATCGAGCGCAAGCCTGCCATGATGTTGCCGCCGATGCCGCGCGAGCGCACGACGACGCCGAACGCCTGTCCCAATGTCTCCTTCACGCGGTAGCCCGCGACCCGTTCCGTTGTGGCGACCAGCATCCCATCCTCCAGCCCGACTCGGGCGACATTCTGCCTCCGCGATCTTCTTCAGGACAGCAAATGTGATCGTCCGAAATAAGGCACTCTCACTTGGCCGCCGACAAATCGCCTATCCCTTTGCGTTGACAGAGTTTTCGGCCCCTCCTAAATATCGGCGGCAAAGGCGCGGATGCGGAATGAAGATCAAACTCCATAAGGGCGATTTGCCGGACGGGCTCGATCTCGGCAATGCGGTGGCTATCGACACCGAAACGCTGGGGCTCAATCCGTTTCGCGATCGTTTGTGCCTGGCGCAGCTTTCGTCCGGCGACGGCACCTGTCACGCCGTGCAGTTTGCGGCGGGCGAATATCGCGCGCCCAATCTCAAGCGCCTCCTGACCGACGCCAAAGTGACGAAGCTGTTCCACTTCGCGCGCTTCGACGTGGCCATGTTCAAGCGCCATTTGGGCGTGCTCACCCGCCCCATCTATTGCACCAAGATCGCCTCGAAGCTCGTGCGCACCTACACCGACAAGCACGGCCTGAAGGATCTGGTGCGGGACCTTCTCGGCGTCGATCTCTCCAAGGAGCAGCAGAGTTCGGATTGGGGGGCGCCCGAACTGAGTGAAAAGCAGCTCGCCTACGCCGCGAACGACGTGGCCTATCTCCACAGGCTGAGGGAGGCGCTCGACGCGATGCTGGCGCGCGAGGGGCGGACGAAGATCGCCGAGGCCTGCTTCGACTTTCTGCCCATCCGGGCCGAACTGGACTTGGCGGGTTGGGCGGAAGACGACATTTTTGCCCATTAAAGGGCCGTTTTCGGGCGTTTAACGCTTCGCACGGGCTTGGCTTGAATGGCCCGCCTCACACGCCCATAATTTAGCTCGTTTTGGCATGATTTTCGCGTTAATCGCAGTAATATCGCAGCTGCGAACAGAGGCGCCGTTCTCGGGGGGCGGGGGCCAGGTCTGACCAGGGTGTCTTGATGCGTTCCGCCGACCCCATTTCGGCTTCCGCCGTCCGCGCGCGGGAGTCCTCCAAGGAGACGACGCCCGACCTGGCGGCTGCCCACCGGGTGCTCGATTATGCGATCAGCGCGCTGGGCGCGCTGCGCCAGACGTTGAACGGCGATTTCGTCCGGGCAGTCGATGCCATCCTGGGTGTCGAAGGCCGGGTGATCGTGAGCGGCATGGGCAAGTCCGGCCATATCGCGCGCAAGATCGCCGCGACTCTGGCCTCGACCGGCACGCCGGCGCATTTCGTCCATCCCGCCGAAGCGAGCCATGGCGATCTCGGCGCGGTCACGCGCTCCGATGCGCTGCTGATGCTTTCGAACTCCGGCGAGACCCATGAACTGTCGGACCTCATCACCTTCGCCAAGCGGGCGTCGATCCCGTTGATCGGCGTCGCGAGCCGCGCCGATTCGACGTTGCTGCAGGCGTCCGACGTGCCGCTGCCTGCTGCCCGACGCGCGCGAAGCCTGTCCGATGGGGCTGGCGCCGACCACGTCGACCACGCTGATGCTCGTATCTAGGCGACGCGCTGGCGGTGGCGCTGATGGAACGGCGCGGATTTACCGCCGACCAGTATCGCGAACTGCATCCCGGCGGCTCGCTGGGCAAGGCGCTCATTCGCGTCAGCGATATCATGCACAGCGGCGACGAAGTTCCGCTGGTGGCGCAGAATGCGCCGCTGAGCGAAGTGCTCGTGGTGATGACGCGCGCCCGCTTCGGCTGTGTGGGCATCGCTCGACGCCAAAGGCGCGCTCATCGGGATTTTCACCGACGGCGATCTCGCGCGCCATATGGATTCCAATCTGCTCGATCGGACCATCGCCGACGTCATGACGCGCAATCCCAAGATCGTCGGTCCGCGCCAATTGGCCGCCGAGGCGCTCGCGACCATGCACGACAGGAAGATCACCGTGTTGTTCGTCGTCGATCCCGACGACCGCCGGCGCGTCCCGCAAGGCATTCTTCACATGCACGATTGCCTGCAAGCGGGGCTGGAATAGATGGCGCGCCGCCGATCCGCCAACGAAGCGGTGGCCCAGACCGTGGGCACGACCCAAGCCACGCGGTCGCAAGTGGATTGGTCGTCGCGCACGCGCACGCGTCAGGTCGACGTGAAAGTCCACACCCGCTTCGTCTCGATCATGAAGCGAACCTTGTTGCTGTTGGGTGTCGCGTTGGTCGGGGCGGTCATCGCCTATTCGCTCCAACAGCGCACGCCCGGCAAGGACCGCATGGCGATCACCTTTCGGCAGTTGGGCATTCTCAACAACGACCTGACCATGTTCAAACCGAAACTCACCGGCGACGACAGCGACGGCAACCCCTATGTTGTGACAGCCGATCAGGCGGTCCAGGACGCACACAACACCAATCGCGCACTCCTCAAGAACGTGGAAGCCGATCTCACGCTCAAGGACGGTTCCTGGCTCAATGCCACCGCACCGCGAGGCATGCTCGACGTCACGCATGCGCACGGCCAGCAATGTGCGAAGAGTTCGTGTCCGGCAAGCCAGACACTCGACATGATGGGACCCATCGCGGTCTTTTCCGACAATGGCTACGAAGTGCATACGACGTATGCCCACATCGACATGGGCAACGGCATCGTGCACGGCAACAAATATGTGCGTGGACAGGGACCGATCGGCATTTTCAATGCCGACAGCTTCGTGTTCAAGTTTCACCCGCATCAGCCGGGCGCACATTCCAGCCATCCGGCGAAAGGCGCCAAAAAGACCGCGGAACTTGAAAAGCAGATATTCCTCTATGGCAACGTGCACATGATCTTCTACGGACGCGGGTTCAAATCCAAATGAGAATCGGCGCAGCCATCCTTCTTGCAAGCGCGATGATTTTGCCGGCGGCCCTCGCGCATGCGCAACAGTCCGCCGCGACCGTCACATCCACCGTGCAACCGGCCGGCCAGCCGAAACCGGCAAAGGCGCCGGCGTCTTCGTCGCACGGGCCCGGTCTCAACCTCGGCTCCCACGATTCGAACGCGCCGATCAATATGACGTCGGACAATTTCGTCGGCGACCTGACGACCAAGATCGGGACCTATATCGGCAACGTCATCGTCACGCAGGCGGACTACAAGCTTCGTTCCGACAAACTCAAGGTCGACGTGGTCGATGGCAAACCGACGAAATTCACGGCAACGGGCAACGTCGTGTTCGATGTCGGCAATCGGGGGCACCGCAACCGGCGACAACGGGCGTCTACGATCTCGTGCCGCACCAGTCACGCTGACAGGACATGTCGTTCTCACGAAGGAGAAAGACGTGATGCGCGGCACGCATGCTGGTGGTCGGACACGGTCACCGGACGCGGCCCATCTGACGGCGCACGGGAATGGCCGGCAACCGGGTGCAGGGTATTTTCGTGCCGCCCCCGAAAGCCAACACCAGCACTACCAAGAAACCTACGGTTAGCACGACGAATTAGGCTTCACGGTTCCTTAAAGACGAACAGGCACAATTCTTGCCATGACAACCGGCACCGACGACCCTCAGAGCCAGATTGCCAAGCGCGAGCCCGACCGGGCGATCCCGCGCGTGGTGGAAGGCAGCCAGGGGCTCGTCGCCGACGCGTATCGGCAAGAGCTTCAACAAGCGCCCGGTGGTGCGGTCGGTCAGCCTGTCGTTGCGGCGCGGAGAAGTGGTGGGCCTGCTGGGTCCCAACGGCGCCGGCAAGACCACCTGCTTCTACATGATCACCGGCCTGATCCCTGCCGACACCGGCACGATCGAGGTGGACGGCCATGACGTGACGAAGCTTGCCCATGTACCGCCGCGCGCGGCTGGGCATCGGCTATCTGCCGCAGGAAGCCTCGATCTTCCGCGGCCTGACCGCCGAAGCAAAATATCCGCGCCACCGCCGAACTGCTCGAGCCCGATCGCGCGCCGGCTGGAAGCCATGGTGGAAGAGCTGCTGGCGGAATTCGGCATCACCCATATGCGCAACACGCCGGCCATCGCGCTGTCGGGCGGCGAGCGCCGGCGCGTGGAAATCGCCCGCGCGCTTGCGACCCATCCGTCCTACATCCTGCTCGACGAGCCATTCGCCGGCATCGATCCCATCGCGGTGGGCGAAATCCGCGACCTGGTCCGCCATCTCAAGGATCGCGGCATCGGCGTGCTCATCACCGACCACAATGTGCGCGATGCGCTGGATATCATCGACCGCGCCTACATCCTTCATGACGGCCGGGTGCTGAAGGAAGGCACGCCGGCGCGAGATCGTCAGCGACCGCGATGTGCGCCGCGTCTATCTCGGCGAAAAATTCTCGCTATAGGCAGGCGGGCAACGACCATGGCGCTGTCGGCAGAGACTCGAGATACGGCAAGGCCAGTCGCTGGTCATGACGCCGCAATTGCAGCAGGCGATCAAGCTGCTGCAATTGTCCAATATCGAGCTGGCCGAATATTGCGAAGCAGAACTGGAGCGCAATCCGCTTCTGGAGCGCGACGACCGCGAGCGCCCGCGGCGCGAGCCGCGCGAACGCGGAAAGCGCCGGCAGCCGACGAACGCGCCGATGATAGCCCTGTCGCGCGACGATTTCTCCAAAGCCGCAGACCTGGACGCAGGCCGCGCAGAGAATATGTATGACGGCGACGCTCAGCGCCCGCCCGCACCCGCGCCCGACCAGTCGCTGACCGATTGGACCACGGTGCAAGTCCGGCGCGCCTTTGAAGGCGAGAGACGCGCTGGAATCGCTCGCTGGCACGATCAGCGCCTCGCTAAAGGACCATCTGGAAGACCAGCTCGCCATCGCCGCGCTGTTGCCCGAGGACCGCATGATCTGCCTGGCGCTGATCGATGCGGTCGACGAGGCCGGCTATCTGCGCGCCGATCTGGTCGAGATCGCCACCCGGCTGGGCTCCGAGGTCGAAGATGTCGAGGCGGTCCTGGGCGTGCTGCAGGGCTTCGATCCGGTGGGCGTCGGCGCCCGCGACCTGGCGGAATGCCTGGCGCTGCAATTGCGGAGCCAAGGACCGGCTCGATCCGGCGATGGCAGCGCTCCTCACCCGACTCGACCTGGTGGCGCGCCGCGACATCGCCGGCTCGCGCACGCTCTGCGGCGTCGATGCCGAAGACATCGCCGACATGATCGCGGAAATCCGCGAGCTCAACCCCAAGCCGGGCCTGGCCTTCGGCAGCGAACCGGTGCCGCCGGTCGTGCCCGACGTCTTCGTGCGCGAAGGTCCCGACGGCGGCTGGCATGTCGAACTGAACTCCGACACCCTGCCGCGGCTGCTGGTCAACACGCACTATTACGCCAAGGTCCCAAGAGCGGCGCGCGACAAGGATGCCAAGAACTATCTCGCCGACTGCCTCAACAACGCCAACTGGCTGGTGAAAAGCCTGGACCAGCGCGCGCGCACCATCCTGAAAGTCGCCAGCGAGATCGTGCGCCAGCAGGACGCCTTTCTCACCCATGGCGTGCGCCATCTGCGGCCGCTCAATCTGCGCACCATCGCCGACGCGATCCACGATGCACGAATCGACCGTCAGCCGCGTCACCTCCAACAAATACATCGCCACGCCGCGCGGCCTGTTCGAGCTGAAATATTTCTTCACCGCCTCGATCCAGGCGGTGAACGGCGCGGAATCGCATTCAGCGCCGAAGCGGTGCGCGACCGCATCCGCGAGATGATCGACAAGGAAGCCGCGGCGGAAATCCTCTCCGACGACCGCATCGTTTCGCTCCTGACCGCGGACGGCGTGAATATCGCGCGCCGCACCGTCGCGAAATATCGCGAGGCCATGCGCATCCCCTCCTCGGTGGAAAGACGCAGGCTGAAACACTCGGAATTTCCGCGGTCGCGGGCAGGTAATTTCCGCGATTGACAGTGGGGGTACCCGGACATATGTTCCGCCGCCTTTTTCGAACGGATTTGTCCTCGAAACATGGAGCGAAGGCGCGGCCGAAACGTTAGGCTACGCAGGCAGAGCCATGAAAGTTCGAGTCTCAGGTAAGCGTTTGAAATCGGCGCAGCGTTGCCGGAGCAAGTGCGCACGCGTCTCGAAAGCGCGGTGGGAAAGCACTTCGACGGCGGCGCCGAAGCGCATGTTGTGTTCTCGCGCGAAGGAGCGTTTTTTCGCGCGGACTGCAACACGCATCTCGACTCCGGCGTCATCATCAAGGCCGAAGGTCAGGGCATGGATGCGTACCGGGCGTTCGACGCAACGCTCGCACACCTGGAGAAACAGATCCGCCGTTACAAACGCCGCCTCAAAAATCATCGCGACAAGGTCAAGCCGCCCAAGGGCGTGCGGGCCTGATCGTCAACCAGAAGGCTCACATGGATATCGTCGATTTGCTGACGCCGGATGACGTGATTGCGTCGCTCAAGGCGCAGAGCAAGAAGCAATTGCTGCAGGAGATGTCGGAGCATGCCGCGCGCACGACGGGCCTGCCGGACCGGCGCATCTTCGAGACCCTGATCGAGCGCGAACGCCTGGGCAGCACGGGCATGGGGCAGGGCATTGCGATTCCGCATGGCCGGCTGGCGTCGTTGCCGCGCATCGTCGGCCTGTTCGCGCGTCTCGAAACGCCGATCGCGTATGAAGCGGTGGACAACCAGCCGGTCGATCTGGTGTTTCTTCTGCTCGCTCCGGAAGGCGCCGGCGCCGATCATTTGAAGGCGCTGGCGCGCGTCTCCCGGCTGCTGCGCAATCAGGCGACGTGCGAAAAACTGCGCGCGACGTCGAAATCGGAAGTGCTGTTCGCGCTGCTCACCGAAAAGACGAATGGCAGCACCAGTTCGCAGGCGGCTTAAATCGGCTCCGCAGGGCGCTGGCGCGCCGAATATCCCGCGCCGTTTGGTCTGATTCTGCCGCCAGTAGCAGGGCGGCTATCTACAACTCCCGGTTTGGTATATGAATTTGCCTTCGCTTGGGGGAAGGGCAAATCATGATACGTGCAATCGGCGCTGTCGCGCTCGCGGCCGTGGCCTTGTCGGGCTGCGCCACCATCATCAAAGGGACTTCGCAAAACATCGTCGTGCAGACGCCGCCGGCCAACGGCGCGAATTGCGTCCTGACGAGCAAGGAGGGCACGTGGTCCGTGGTCACTCCGGGCAGTGTCAAAATCGACAAGAGCAAGGAGGATGTTCTCATCCATTGCACCAAGCCGGGCTATCAGGATGCTTCGGGGTCGATACCGTCGAATTTCCAGGGGTGGACGCTGGGCAATATCATCCTGGGTGGTGTCATCGGCGTCGGCGTCGATGCCGCGAGCGGGGCGATGAACGAATATCCCAACGCCTACACGCTGCCGATGACGGCAGCGGAACCGGCGACGCCGCCTATGCCTCCCGCGCCACCTGCTCCGGCAGCGCCGGCGAAAAGCGGCTCGACAAGTTGATGCCCGGCGCGGTGCTCGCGCGCCGCGCCGTCATGGCTCTCAATGCACGCTGACGGGCGTGAGTTCGTTCTGCACGGCTGCGCCATAGGCGGACGCCCAGGCGTCGGTGAAACCCAGCACGCGGCCGTCGACGGCGTGGAGCACGTAGAGCTTGACCCCGTCGGGCAATTTGATGCCGTCCGGAATGATGCCCTGCCTGCGCGCTTCCTCGACGCCGGTCGGTTTGATGTAGGCGATACGCTGCGGATCGAAGGCGCGAATATCGGCGTCATCGGTCTCGAATTTTTCGTTGTTGTCGGTCATGTCATTTCTCCTTCCGATCGCGTCCCTCGCCTGAACCGTTTCCGTTCGGCGCCGACCTGATGTCGATCGTCTTCACCAGTGATTCTGCTTTTGGCCGCGCCAGTTCGATGGTCAAAAGTCCGTTCTCCAGTTCGGCGCCCGTCACTTCGATCCCGTCGGCCAGCACGAACGCGCGCTGAAACTGGCGGGCGGCGATGCCGCGATGGAGAAAGGTCTTGTCGCCCGCTTCGCCCTGGCGGCCGCGGATGACGAGCTGGTTTTCCTCGATCGTCACGCCCAGTTCGCTGCAATCGAAGCCCGCGACGGCCAGTGTGATCTTGAGCTTGCCGGGGCCCGCTTCCTCGATGTTGTAGGGCGGATAGCCGTCGCCTGCGCTTTTCGCGGTGCGTTCGAGCAGTCTTTCCAGATGCTCGAAGCCCAGCAGAAACGGGCTGTTGAAATAGGTTCCACGGGTCATTTCAAAGCCCTCCTTGAGCGGCTTTGCCGGCGCGCCGGCCGGGGTCTTGCAATCGTTGCGGCCCCGAGCGGGCACCGCGTCTATGGAGAATGTGGGGACTTTGGGGCGCCGATCAAGTGGCCCCGTTTTGTTCACAAATTCGTGGGCGGCTTGCCTGGCCGCAAAAGGGACGGATCAGGTCCTGGCGGCCAGCGCACACAGTTTTGCGAGCGTTTCGGGCAGCACCCAGCCTTTGATTTCGACCATTCGATTTTCGCCGATATCTTTCGCTACGACATCGGCGAGAGGCTTTTCGCCGATCTCTTCCCGCAATTGCAGCGCCGTCTTACGGGCATCGAACCCCGGTTCTTCCGCCAGTATCGCGACGCCCACGCGGATCGCGGCGTCCCGATCCGGGAGACTGGAAAGCAGGTCGTCGAAAGGAGTTGGCCGATAACGCTTCCGGAACAGCGCGCGGCTTTCATAGACGGCTCCGCCGGCTGCGGCGACACCGAACACGCCGAGCAACCCGGCAAGCAATGGCCGGCGCGCGATTTCCGTTTTCCAGCGCGGCGTCATGTCTTGAACACGCGTTTCATGTGATCGGCCAGCCGCAAGGTCAGCGCGATCATGTTCATGGTCGGATTGGAGGCGCCATAGGTCGGGAAGATCGAACTTCCCGCCACATACAGATTGGAAATTCCGTGCACCTGCGAATTCGCATCGACGACGCCCCGGCGCGGATCGGCATGCATGCGCGTCGTGCCCATGTGATGGTTGCCCCAATCCATCGCCTTCAGCCACTCTTCGCGCGTCTTGTGATTGAGGCGGATCATGCCGCTGCGCGCGGCGAGCAGCTGGCGCCCCAACTCCCGGATCGTGTCGCGATAGCGGGCGAAATCGGTGTCGGAGATTCGCATGTCGAGCTTGAGCCTGGGCATGCCGAGCGCATCGCGTTCGCCGGTCAGGGTGAGGCGCCGGTCTGGATCGGGCGCGAGTTCCATGCCGCAGCCGAGCGTGAAGGCCTTCATCGCGCTCGCATCGATGCCCAGCGACCCGGCCGTCACTGCGACGGCAGATTGTCCCAGTTCGTCCAGCTGTACTTCGCCCTCGATGGTGGCAAGCGAGCCCAAGACTTCGCGTTCGCGCTGGAATGCGTCGCGCGGCGCGAACGCGGCGCGGAAAATCGCGCCGTCGGTTTGCTGCGGCAACTGGTAGTAGGACGCGATCGCGCCATTGAAGACCGCGACCGTCGCCGTCTCGCGGGGGATCGGATGATCGGCGAAGAAGCGGCCGACCAGATCGTGGCCGTTGCCGATGCCGGCCGTCATCACGTCGTTGGAGGCAAGCAGAAGCCGCGCGTTTTCAATTCCGCCCACCGCGAGCACGGCATATTTCGGCTTCACTGCGAACCGGTTGCCCTGAAGCGTGGCGATGTCGAGACGGTCGAGGCTGCCCGCACCGGCAGCGAGCTTCATGTCCGTGACATTGGCGTGCAGCATCACGCTTAAGTCCGGTATCTGCTTCAGGTCGTCGCCGTAGCGTTCGCCGAAATGCGTCGGCAGGATGCTGTCGCGCTGCTTGCTGAATTGCGAATAGGTCGTGTAGACGCCGCCATCGCCGAGCGGAATCGGCGCGCCATACGCCGCGGTCCATTTCGCCGGATCGTCGTAGATGAACGGCCCGGCCTCGCACATCGCCTGCGCGCGCGAAAAATAGGGCTCGATTTCCCTGCGGCCGAACGGCCAGCCGGAATGCGGCAGCCATTCGCGCGCTTCGAAATCGATTCGTTCGAGAGGCCGGCACCAGCCGCCCCAATGATTGCTGCTGCCGCCCAGATAGCGCAGTCGCGAATATTCGAGCTTCAGATACGGGATGCCTGTTTCGCTACCGTCGTAAAGCGCCTGGGTCTTTTCTTCATAGGCGAGCCCGCCACTTTCCAGCATCAGCATCCGGATGGGCAAATCGGCGAGTGCGAGCGCGAGCGCGATCCCGGCGGGGCCGCCGCCGATGATCGCCAGGTCGGTGTCGATGGTTGTGCCCGCGGGAACCGAGCGGGCGTCCAGAAACGCGCGCAAAAAATGCCTTTCGTAAATTCAGGGTCCGCGCGCCCGACGCGGGATTTGCCAGATTAGCTTAAGGGGAACGGGAATGTCTTGTCGGCAAGTTTCACTAACGTCATAGCGCCGGCGGCGGTTCCGGCTTCCGCCGGTTCAATTCGGATGTGCGGAAAGATTGGATATTCGGCGGGAGCATTCGGGGGCCGCGTTCGTCAAAGGCGTTGGGCGGCCTTCACGGCCTCGCCGCGGAGTTTGGTGGAGCCAAGCGGGATCGAACCGCTGACCTCTTGAATGCCATTCAAGCGCTCTCCCAACTGAGCTATGGCCCCATTCGGAAACCGGATTTCAGATATCGGCGCCGTTGCCGGCCTTGATCGCTGTCCTCCGCATTCGTGAATTCGTTACGGCTCGTCCTTCGCGATGTCGGGATCGATGATGCCGGTGACGTCGTCGCCGTCTTCCTCGACCTCTTCCAGAAGTCCGTCATCGGCCTCGTCTTCCTCGACGACATCCTCCTCGACGATATCTTCGACGGTTTCGGCGTCGGGTTCGACGACGGACATGCCGGCATCTTCCTCGGCAGGCTCGGCCGCCGCCGCTTCGTCCACTTCTCCGTCATCGTCGACCACGACGAGAGGCGGCTCTTCCACCACTTCCTCGACGGCTTCGACTTCGGCCTCCTCGGTCTCGGCCTCCTCCTCGTCGGTCTCCTCTTCCTCTTCGCTGACCCGCACGGGTGCGGCGACTTGAGGTTCGGGCTGACGCGGGCGGCGCTGCTTGTAAAGCGACTCCGGCTCGAACGAGAACGCGCATTTCGGGCATTCGATCGGCCGCTTCTGCAAGTCGTAAAACCGCGCGCCGCAGCTCGGGCAAACGCGTTTGATTCCGAGATCCGCCTTGACCAAGGTTGTGCTTTCCACGTGAAGTCCGGTTTCGAAGGTCGGGTCGTTTGCCACGGTTGCAGCGGCCTGTCAAAGCATCTTAGGAAGCGTCATGCCTGCCTCCGAAAACCTCAAACCCAAGGCTGCGCGGCGTTCCGGCGCTCTTTCCGGCATCGCGGACGTACCCCGCGACAAGTCGATTTCGCACCGGGCGCTGATCCTGGGCGCTCTCTGCGTCGGCGAAACGCAGGTTACGGGCCTCCTGGAAGCCGAAGACGTGCTCAACACAGCCGAGGCCATGCGCCACCTGGGCGCCCGGGTGACGCGGGACGGCGACGGCGCCTGGCGCGTCCGGGGTGTAGGTGTCGGCGGGTTTGGGGAACCCAGTGACGTGCTCGATTTCGGCAATTCGGGAACGGGCTCGCGCCTCGTCATGGGGGCGATGGCGACGACGCCGATCACGGCCGTGTTTACGGGCGACGAGTCCCTGCGGCGGCGGCCGATGCAGCGCGTGCTGGAACCGTTGGGCCTGTTCGGCGCCGAATTCACGGCGCGCGATGGCGGGCTGATGCCGATTGCGCTCAGCGGTGCGGCCGAGCCGATGCCGGTGGACTATGAGATCACCGTGGCATCCGCCCAGGTGAAATCCGCCATGCTGCTGGCCGCGCTCAACGCCCCCGGCCGCTCGCGCATCGCTCAGCGCGCGCTCACGCGCGACCATACCGAGCGGATGCTGATGGCCTTCGGCGCGGACATCGAAGTCGAGCCGCTCGCCGACGGCGGCGAGGCGATCACGATCGCGGGCGAAACCGAACTCAAACCGGCAAAGATCGATGTGCCGCGCGATCCGTCCTCAGCGGCGTTTCCGCTGGCGGCGGCGCTGATCGTGCCGGGATCGCTATATCGAGCTTCCGGACGTGCTGCTCAATCCGCGCCGCACCGGCTTCATCGAAACGCTGAAGGAGATGGGCGCCGATATCAGGGTCCTCAATCCGCCGCGAAAGCGGCGGCGAGCAGATCGGCGATCTCGTCGTGCGCGCTTCCGCGCTCAAAGGTGTCGACGTGCCTGCGGTGCGGGCGCCCTCCATGATCGACGAATATCCGATCCTCGCGGTTGTGGCCGCGTTCGCAGTGGGGCGAACCGATGATGCGCGGGCTCGAGGAGCTGCGCGTCAAGGAAAGCGACCGGCTTTCGGTAATTGCGGCCGGCCTTAAGGCCTGCGGCGTGCGCGTCGAAGAATTGGCCGATGGGCTGATCGTCGACGGAACCGGCCAGATGCCGGGCGGCGCCCGCGTCGCGACCCATCTGGATCATCGCATCGCGATGTCGTTCCTGGTCGCGGGTCTCGCGGCGCGCGAGGAAATCAGCGTCGACGATGTTTCGATGATCGCCACCAGCTTTCCCGAGTTCGAGCCTTTGATGCGCGGGCTGGGCGCGGATTTCAAAGTTCCCAACCGATGACCGGATCGGCGAACGGACCCATCGTCGTCGCCGTCGACGGCACGGCAGCGTCGGGCAAAGGAACACTCGCCAAGAAACTGGCGCGGCATTTCGGCTTCGCGCATCTCGATTCCGGTTCGCTTTATCGGCTCACGGCGTTGCAGGCGCTCGACGCCGGCGGCGATCCGCGCGACGAACGCATTGCCGTCGCGGCCGCGCGCGCCATCGATCCGCGACAGGGCGACAATCCCGCCATCCGGTCGGCCGCCGTCGCGCAAGCCTCTTCGGTCGTCGCCGCAATCCCGGCCGTGCGCGCCGTGTTGCTGCAGTTTCAACGGGCGTTCGCGGCAAATCCTCCAGGCGGCGCGAAAGGTGCCGTCATCGACGGGCGCGACATCGGGACGGTCGTCTTCCCCGGCGCCGACGCCAAGTTGTTCGTGGACGCGAGGCCCGAGGCGCGCGCCCATCGCCGCTGGCTCGAATTGGGGGGGCCGGGCGCTGCCCTGGATGAAGCGACGATTTTGGCCGAGATCGTGGCGCGCGACGCGCGCGACCGGGGTCGGGCGGTGGCCCCGATGAAGCCGGCCCCCGATGCCGCCTTGCTCGACACCACCGATTTGGATATAGACGCGGCGTTCGTGGCGGCCCTCGCCTTGGTCAAGCCCAAGGTCGAGGAGGCGCTCGGAGCCCGCCCCAGGGGTTGAAGGAGACCCGGCGGCGCTTGTCAGGCAAGCCGCGAGCCTATCCCCAGAGCCAACCCAACCGCGCCCCAGCGGAGGCCGAACCTTCGTGGGCGAAGACCGCCGGTTTCGCCGGCCGGCATATGACCGTTTGAACAGGAGTTTTCATGGCAAGAGCTGCCGTCGAAGTCCATTTCCGCCCCCAGCCGCGACGATTTCGCGGCCATGCTGGAAGCGAGTTTCGAGATCCGTGCCCCCGCGGAAGGCTCCGTGGTGCGCGGACAGCATCGTCGCCATCGAGAATGATTTCGCCATCGTCGATGTCGGTCTCAAGACCGAAGGCCGCGTGGCGCTGAAAGAATTTTCCATGCCGGGTCAGCCGCCGAGCGTGCAATGTCGGCGACGAGGTCGAGGTCTATCTTGAGCGCGTCGAGAACGCGATGGGCGAAGCGGTTCTCTCGCGCGACAAGGCGCGCCGCGAAGAAAGCTGGATCCGGCTCGAGAAGGCATTCAACGACCAGACCCGCGTCACCGGCGTGATCTTCGGCCGCGTCAAAGGCGGCTTCACGGTCGATCTCGACGGCGCCGTGGCGTTCCTGCCGGGCAGCCAGGTCGATGTGCGTCCGATGCGCGACGTCGGTCCGCTGATGAACCAGCCGCAGCCGTTCCAGATTCTCAAGATGGATCGCCGCCGCGGCAATATCGTCGTGTCGCGCCGCGCCGTGCTGGAAGAGCGCCGCGCCGAGGAGCGTTCGTCGCTGGTCGCCAGCCTCACCGAGAAGCAGATCGTCGAAGGCGTGGTGAAGAACATCACCGATTACGGCGCCTTCGTGGATCTGGGCGGCGTGGACGGCCTGCTTCATGTCACCGACATCGCCTGGCGGCGCGTCAGCCATCCGACGGAAGTCCTGTCGGTCGGGCCAGAGCGTCACCGTGCAGATCATCAAGATCAACCAGGAAACGCAGCGCATCAGCCTCGGCATGAAGCAGCTGCAGACCGATCCCTGGGAAGGCGTCGCCGCCAAATATCCGCCGGGCGTGCGCTTCAAGGGCAAGGTCACCAACGTCACCGACTACGGCGCCTTCGTGGAGCTCGAGCCGGGCGTCGAAGGTCTCGTCCATGTCTCGCGAAATGAGCTGGGTGAAGAAGAACGTCGCGCCGTCCAAGATCGTGACGCCGGGCACCGAAGTCGACGTTCAGGTTCTGGAAGTCGATTCCAACAAGCGCCGCATCAGCCTCGGCCTCAAGCAGATGCATGGACAATCCGTGGCAGGCGTTTGCCGCGTCGCATCCGCCGGGCAGCACCATCGAGGGCGAGATCAAGAGCATCACCGAGTTCGGACTGTTCGTCGGTCTCGACAACGACATCGACGGCATGGTGCATCTCTCCGATCTGTCCTGGGACAAGCCGGGCGAGCAGGCCGTCGCCGACTACAAGAAAGGCGACATGGTCAAGGCCAAGGTGCTCGACATCGACGTCGAGAAGGAGCGCATCAGCCTCGGCATCAAGCAGCTCGCCGGCGATCCGATGGAGAAGGCCGGTCGGGCGGCGCATCAAGAAGAGCCACATCGTCACCTGCACCGTCACCGAAGTGAACGATGGCGGCATCGAAGTGAGCCTGACCGACGGCGTGAAGGCCTTCATCCGCCGCGCCGACCTGGCGCGCGACCGCAACGACCAGCGGCCCGAGCGGTTCGGCGTGGGCGACAAGGTCGACGCCCTCGTGACCAGCGTCGACAAGGCCAGCCGCAAGATCTCGCTGTCCATCAAGGCCCGCGAAGTGGCCGAGGAAAAGGAGGCCGTGGCCCAATTCGGCTCGTCCGATTCGGGCGCCTCGCTGGGTGACATTCTTGGCGCCGCGCTCAAGAAACGGAAGGGTTCGGGCGACAAGGATGACGGCAAGGACGAAGAGTGACGAAAGGGTCGCAGCCCCGAAAAATGCTGTTTTTTCAGTGACTTCCCCGTTGACGGCCATAGGCCGCTCTGACAGGTTAACCCTGTCACAGCGGCCTTGCCGTTTGGGGAATGCCCTTGAGGGCACGGGGGATGATCAAGTCCGAATTGGTTGCGCGATTGGCGCAACGCTATCCGCATCTCTATCACCGCGATGTCGAGCGGATCGTCTCGACCGTGCTGGATGAGATCATCAGGGCGCTGTCGCAGGGCCACCGGGTGGAACTGCGAGGGTTCGGTGCGTTCTCCGTGAAGGTTCGTCCATCCCGCATGGGCCGCAATCCCCGCACCGGGGAACCCGTCAATGTCGACGAAAAGCGCGCACCGTTCTTCCGCACCGGCAAGGAGCTGCGCGATCGTCTGAATGGCGGTTCGCATCCGGGCGCGTGAAGCTCTCGACCTATCTGATCGGCGTGCCCGCGGTCGTCGTTGCCGCCGTGGTCGCGGTCGCCAACCGCCAGCACGTGATCTTCAGCCTCGATCCGTTTTCGCAGGCCGCGCCCGTGTTTGCGATTCGCGTTCCGCTGTTTGTCCTGCTGTTTCTGGCACTGGTTCTGGGCATTATTCTGGGTGGAATGGCCAGCATGCTCGCCCGCAAACCCCCGCCGGACGATCCGCCGCACGCGTCCAAAGCGAACCTCTTGCCGGGACGGCGGCAGAGTTCTAAAAGCCCGCCTCGATGAGCCCCCGGCAATTCGCAAATCCCATCTTCGTGGCCCTGGACACGCCCGATTTGCCGCGCGCGCTGGAAATCGCGCGACAGACGAAGCCGCATGTGGGCGGCCTCAAGATCGGGCTCGAATTCATCACGGCGCTCGGCCCCGATGGCGTGCGTGCCATCGTCGCGCAAGGCCTGCCGGTTTTCGCCGATGTGAAGTTCCACGACATTCCCAACACCGTCGCCGGCGCGTCGAAGGCCATCGCGTCGCTCGGCGTGTCGATCTTCAACATTCACGTCTCCGGCGGCGAAGCGATGATGCGCGCCGCCGTCGAAGCGGCGTCCACAGTCATTCCGAGTCCGAAAATCATCGGCGTCACCGTTCTCACCAGCCTCGATGACGGCGCGCTCGACACGGTCGGTCAGCGCGGTCCGGCGCTGGAGCAGGTGACGCGCCTGGCCAAGCTGGCCAGATCGTGCGGTCTCGATGGTGTCGTGTGCAGTCCCCAGGAAATCGAACTCGTGCGGAGCGCCTGCGGTCCGGAATTCCTCATCGTCACGCCGGGTGTCCGCCCGGCGGGCGCAGATCTGGCCGACCAGCGCCGCGTGCTGACGCCGGTGGAAGCCGCACAGGCCGGCGCTGACATTCTTGTGATCGGCCGCCCGATCACGGACGCCGCCAATCCGGGGCAGGCGGCCCAGGCGATTGCGGCCAGCCTGAGCCTGGGCCAGGCCGCTTAGGCTTAGCCATTTCCGTGCCCTTTGCTTGATTTCAAGGCGGCCCGAAGCCATAAGCGGCGGCCCATGGGCATCCAGGTCAAAATCTGCGGAATCACGAGCGCCGAGGCGGCGGACGCGGCCATGCGCGCGCAAGCCGATTTCGCCGGCCTCGCGTTCCATCCCGGCTCGCCGAGGAACCTGAATCGTGAGCAGGCGTCGTCGCTCGCGGGCCGTCTGCGCGGCCGCGTGCGGATCGTGGCCCTCTTGGCCGATGCGGGCGACGAAGAGATCGCCGCCGCGGTCGCCGCCGTGAAACCCGATTTTCTGCAACTGCATGGCCGCGAAACGGTCGAGCGCGTGGGGTTCGTGCGCGCGCGCTTCGGCGTAGCCGTCATCAAGGCCGTCGCGGTGGCGGAGGCCCAGGATTTCGCGGCCGTCGCTGCGTTCGAGACCGTCGCCGACATGCTGCTGTTCGATGCCAAGGCGCCGTCGGGCGCCGCGCGTCCCGGCGGCCATGGCGCGACCTTCGACTGGCAATTGCTCCGTGGACGGACGTTCACCCGGCCCTGGCTCCTGGCCGGCGGCCTCACGCCGGAAAACGTGGCGCGTGCGATCCGCGCTTCGGGTGCTTCTGGTGTCGACGTATCGTCGGGCGTGGAGACGGAGCCGGGCGTGAAAAGCGCTGCGCTCATTGGCGACTTTGTTGCCGCCGCGCGCGCAGCCGAATTCGCCGCCGAGTCGCACACATGACCGTACCTCCGCCCAATTCGTGGCGCGCCGGTCCCGATCCCGCCGGCCATTTCGGCGCCTATGGCGGCCGCTTCGTCGCCGAGACCCTGATGCCGCTCGTGCTCGATCTCGAGAAGGCCTACGAGGCGGCGAAAAACGATCCTGCGTTCAAGGCGGAGCTCGACGGGTTGTTGACGCATTATGTGGGCCGGCCCAGCGCGCTCTATTTCGCGGAACGGCTGACGGCGCATCTCGGCGGCGCGAAAATCTATCTGAAGCGCGAAGACCTCAATCACACGGGCGCGCACAAGATCAACAACTGCCTCGGCCAAATTCTTCTCGCCCGCCGCATGGGCAAGACACGCATCATCGCCGAGACGGGCGCGGGCCAGCATGGCGTGGCGACCGCGACCGTTGCGGCCCGCTTCGGGCTTCCGTGCATCGTCTATATGGGCGAGGTCGACATCGAGCGGCAGAAGCCAAACGTGTTCCGCATGAGGCTTCTGGGTGCGGAAGTGCGTGCGGTGAAATCCGGCTCGCGCACGCTCAAGGACGCGATGAACGAAGCGCTTCGCGACTGGGTCGCCAATGTCGACGACACGTTCTACATCATCGGCTCGGCTGCGGGTCCGCATCCCTATCCTGCGATGGTCCGCGATTTCCAGGTGGTGATCGGCAACGAGACGCGCGCGCAGATGCTGGAGCGGGAAGGGCGGCTGCCCGATCTCGTGGTCGCCTGCGTGGGGGGCGGTTCGAACGCGATCGGCATGTTCCATCCCTTTCTCGACGATCCGGACGTGGAAATTCACGGCGTGGAGGCGGCAGGCCATGGCGTCGATACCGCGCGCCACGCCGCGACGCTCACCAAAGGCGCGCCCGGCGTGTTGCACGGCGCGCGCAGCTATCTGCTGCAGGATCGTGACGGCCAGATTCTCGAAGCCCATTCGATTTCCGCCGGTCTCGACTATCCCGGCGTCGGTCCCGAACATTCCTGGCTCAAGGATCGGGGCCGGGTGAAATATTTTTCGGCGACGGACAAGGAAGCGTTGAACGCGTTCGTGCAGTTGGGCCGGCTCGAAGGCATCATTCCGGCGCTGGAGCCCGCGCACGCGCTGGCACACGTGATGCGCATCGCACCCAGCCTGGAGAAAGAGAAGATTGTCGCCGTCGCGCTGTCGGGCCGCGGCGACAAGGACGTGTTCACCGCCGCCTCGGCGCTGGGCGAAACGATATGAGCCGGATCGCCGCCCGCTTTGCCGAGTTGAAGCGCGCGAACCGCGCCGCGTTCGTGCCGTTCATCACGGCGGGCGATCCCGACGGCGAGACGAGCTTTGCGATCCTCGAACAGCTTCCCGCGCGCGGCGCGGACCTCATCGAGATCGGCGTGCCGTTCTCCGATCCGATGGCGGACGGCCCCGCGATCCAGGCGTCTTCGCTTCGCGCGCTCAAGGCGGGCATGACGGTTACGCACGTGCTCGAAATGGTGCGTCGCTTCCGCAAAAAGGATTCGAAAACGCCCGTCGTGCTGATGGGCTATTACAATCCCATCCACGCCTACGGCACGGCGCGTTTCGCGAAGGATGCGGGCGCGGCCGGCGTCGATGGGTTGATCACGGTCGATTTGCCGCCGGAGGAAGACGATGTGCTGCGTTCGCCCGCCGCGGCCCATGGTCTCGACGTCGTACGGCTCGCCACGCCCACGACCGATGCCGTCCGGTTGGACGCGGTGCTGAACGGCGCCGGCGGATTTCTTTACTATGTCTCCATCGCAGGCGTGACGGGAACCAAGAGCTTTTCGGCCGCCGCCGTCCGTGAGGCGGTTGCGAAACTGAAGGCGCGTGCCCAGATACCCTGTGTGGTCGGCTTCGGCATCAAGACACCGGAACAGGCCGCCGAGATTGCGCGTTTCGCCGATGGGGCCGTGGTGGGCTCATCCATCGTCTCGCGCATCGCAGACGGGGTCGCCAAACGCGTGGCGCGGGCCGAAATGATCAGGGACGTGCTGGATTTCTGTGCAACTTTGGCCGATTCGGTGCATTCAGCACGGGCCGGGACCGTGGTAGACTAAACCCATGAATTGGATCGCCAATTTCGTCCGTCCACGGATTAAGAGCCTGATGTCCCGGGGCACGGAGACGCCCGAGAATCTGTGGAAGAAGTGCCCGGCTTGCGGCGACATGATCTTCCACCGCGATCTCGAAGCGGCGCAGAACGTCTGCCCGCAATGCGGCTATCACATGCGGATCGGGCCGAAGGAGCGTTTCGCCGCGCTGTTCGATGCGGCCGTCTTCGAGGAGATGCCGCACCCCGTGGTGCCCGCCGATCCGCTGCGGTTCCGCGACGAGCGCCGCTATGCCGACCGGCTCAGGGACGCCCGCGGCAAGACCGGCCGCAACGAGGCCCTGTCGGCCGCGCGCGGCACGCTCGACGGCATGCCCATCATGGTCGCGGTGCAACCTTTCGATTTCCTGGGCGGCTCGCTCGGCATGGCGGTCGGCGAGGCGCTGGTTCTTGCGATGCAGGCCGCGGTCGAAGAACGCAGGCCGTTCATCCTGTTCGTCTCGTCGGGTGGCGCGCGCATGCAGGAAGGGATTCTGTCTCTCATGCAGATGCCGCGGGTGACGATTGGCGTCGACATGCTGCGCGAGGCGGCGCTGCCTTACGTCGTCGTGCTCACCGATCCCACCACGGGCGGAGTGAGCGCGTCCTACGCCATGCTGGGAGACATCCAGATCGCCGAGCCCGGCGCATTGATCGGCTTCACCGGCCAGCGCGTGATCGAACAGACGATCCGCGAAAGGCTGCCGGACGGGTTTCAGCGCGCGGAATATCTTCTCGATCACGGCATGGTGGACATGGTCGTGCATCGTCACGAGATGCGCAGCACGCTGTCGCGCCTCCTGCATCTGATGATGAAACAGCCGCGGCCGAAAATGCGCGCGACGCCGCCCGTCATCAGCGCCAATCCCACCAAGCCCATGCCGCCCAAGGTGAATGGCGCGGGCAACGGGCGCGTCTCTCCGGCGGGGACATGAGCGTCGCGCAACGAAGCGGCGCAATCCTGGACCGGCTTCTTTCGCTTCACCCCAAGCGGATCGATCTTGTGCTCGATCGGATCGAGCGGCTCCTGGCGCAATTGGGCCATCCCGAACGCAAGCTGCCGCCGGTCATCCATGTGGCGGGCACGAACGGCAAGGGCTCTGTTTGCGCCTTTTCGCGCGCGATGCTCGAAGCGCAGGGATTGCGGGTGCATGTCTACACCTCGCCCCATCTCGTCCATTATCACGAGCGCATCCGGCTCGCCGGCGAACTGATCAGCGAAGGCGAATTGTCCGCCACGCTGGAAGAATGCGAACGCGTCAATGACGGCGTGCCGATCACGTTTTTCGAGATCACCACGGCCGCGGCACTGCTCGCCTTCTCGCGCCATCCCGCCGATGCGCTGGTGCTCGAAGTGGGACTGGGCGGCAAATACGACGCGACGAATGTGATTGCGCGGCCACGCATGACGGTGATCACGCCCGTCGGGCTCGATCATCAGGACTTCCTGGGCGATTCGATCGCGGGCATCGCGGCCGAGAAGGCCGGCATCGTGAAAGCCGGCGTGCCGCTGATCGTGGGGCCGCAGGAAGACATTCCCCGCGACGTGATCTCGCGCCGGGCCGACGCGCTGGGTGCGCCGCTGTCGATATTCAGCATGGATTTCTTCGCCCATCAGGAGCACGGCCGTTTCGTCTACCAGGACACGGAAGGCCTGCTCGATCTGCCGTTGCCGCGGCTGGTCGGCCGTCACCAGATCGAGAACGCGGCGGTGGCGATCGCGGCCTTGCGGCACGCGGGCGGCGGCTGGGGCAAGGATGCGGCGATCGAACGGGGGCTGCGCACAGTCGAATGGCCGGCCCGGCTTCAGCGGCTCACGCATGGGCCATTGGTCGACGACGCGCCCAAGGGCGCGGAAATCTGGCTCGACGGCGGACACAATCCGCATGGCGCGGTGGCCGTCGCGCGCGCGATGGCGGATTGCGAGGAGCGCGCCGAGAAGCCGCTTTACCTTGTCTGCGGCATGCTCCGCACAAAGGATGCTGTGGGATTTCTTTCCGCCTTTCGCGGGCTGGCGCGCCACGTCACGACGGTTGCGATCGAGGGCGAAGCGGCCAGCCGCGGCGCGGGGGAACTCTACGACGCGGCGCGCCAAAGCGGCCTCGACGCGACGCCGGCCGACGATCTCGAAGACGCAATGATGCAGGTCACAGCCTGGGCGCGCGCGCGTCCCGGCGAAGGGCCGCCGCGCATCCTCATTTGCGGCTCGCTCTATCTGGCGGGACGGATATTAGCGGCTAACGGCTGAATTGGTGCCCGTAATCGAAGCTTCGATCCACTCGCTAATCTTGGATTTCGGCAGCGCACCGACTTTGGTGGCCGCGACCTGGCCCTGATGGAAGATCATCAATGTGGGAACGCCGCGCACGCCGTATTTCTGCGGCACGTTCGGATTCTCGTCGATATTGATCTTGGCGACGGTGATCTTGCCTTCGAGTTCGCCCGCCAGTTCCTCCAGCGCAGGCGCGATCATGCGGCAGGGACCGCACCATTCCGCCCAGAAATCCACCACGACGGGCTTCTTGGAGTTGAGCACGTCGTTCTGAAATGAGGCGTCGGTGATTTTGACGGGGGCGGACATGAACGATCCCTTGGAATGGATGTGACGGGTCTGCCTGAATCTAGGAACGCACCCCCCCAGGGTCAAGGCGCTGACGGATACGCGCCGTTTCCGCGTCCAGAAGTGCGAATCGAGCGGCATCAATTTGGGACCTTCCGTCCAAACCAGCGCGCAGGCGATTCGCCGGCCGGGAAAAACCTTCGCGAGCGCCGCGCGGTAAAGCGCCATTTGGGCGCGATAGAGTGCGGGGACGTCTTCGGGCCGCGTGGGCGGCGGCCGGTTGGTCTTGAAATCGATCGCCAGAACTTCGTCGGCGGTGACGGCGAGGCGGTCGATGCGGCCGTTGATGCGGGCGCCGGGACCCAGCTCCGGCAATTCGGCGACGATCGCCACTTCGACGCGGCCGCCCGGCGCAAACGCCGCAGCAAAGGCGGGTTCGTCGAGCACGGCCAGCGTTTCGTCGACCAGCCCTGCAGCATCTTCGCTGGGGACGTCATGTGCCGCGAGATAACGGAGCGCGATCGCTCGCCGCTTCCCGGGCGCGATCTCCGGCAGCCGCGCCAGCAGCGCATGCACGAGATTGCCGCGCCGGAAGCGCGCCGCGGCCTTGGGCCCCGCGGGCGATTGAACGCTGGCTCTTCGACGCCGGCTGCCTCGGAGGGTCGGATCAGCCGCGGCGCTTCGCGTTCCGGCTTCGGCGGATTTCGCGCCCAGACCGGCAACGCCACGGGCTTTTCTTCGGACTTTGCCGTTGCGAGCGCAGCCTCGACATCGGCATCGCCAATTTTACGCACCGTTTCGTCGCCGTGTGTCTCGGCGATCCCGATGGCTTGCGCCGCGCGCTGCGCGAGTTCGTACCAGGAACCCTCCTTCACGCCGTTCCTGTTTTCGAAGCCGCAGATTTAGAGCCGGTCGCTGGCGCGGGTCAGCGCCACGTAGAGCAGGCGGCGATGTTCCTTCCGTGCTTCGATTTCGGCGGCGGCTTTTGCCGCCTTCACCGCGGCCGGCGCTTCGCCGTCCGCCAGCGGAAAGACGACGCCATCGTCCATGTACAGAAGACCGCCGCGCTTGCCCGGTGAATCGGGCAGCGACGTCGTGTCCGGCAGGATCACGATATCGGCTTCCAGCCCCTTGGCGCCATGCACGGTCATCACGCGGACTTCGTCGCGGCCGCGCTCCATGTCGCGCTTGATCTCGATGTCGCCGCGTTCGATCCAGTGCAGGAAGCCTTCGAGCGACGGCGTGTTGAGCCGCCTCATAGGCGAGCGCCAGCGACAGAAATTCGTCGATCGCGTCGTTGGCCTCCACGCCCAGCCGCGCCAGCAGCCGCTTGCGCTTGCCGCCCGCCGCCAGCACATGCGCGTAGAATTCGAAAGGCGGCGCGAAATCGGCGCGCGCAAGGCATTCGGCGAGAAATGCGTGCGCAAACGTGAATGCAATGTCTTCATCGCGCCGTGCGGCGAGTTCGCGCCACAGCGTGCCCGCGCGCGACGCGCTGAGAGCGAACAGTTCGTCCTCGCCCAGGCCCAACAGGGGCGAACGCAGCAGCGCTGCGAGATTGAGATCGTCTTCCGGCAGCAGCACGAAGCGGCCCAGCGCGATCAAGTCCATCACGGCGATCTGTTCCGTGCAGCCGGATGCGGTCGGCGCCCGCCACCGGCACGCCGCGCAGCTTGAGCTGGCGGATCACTTCGCTGGCGAACGGCTCGCGCCGCGGCATCAGGATCATGATGTCGCCGGGACGGATCGGCTTCTCGTGGCCCGGCAATCGCGTTCTGCCGTCGGTCCAGGCCTTGATGCGATCCGCGAGCCGTTCGGCAAGCCGTACCACCGGGCTCGCAGTCGGATTCGACATCCACCGGCATGCCAGGGATCGGGCTCCGGTGTTTTGATCGGGCTCAGCGCGGGCCAGAATTCGACGCAGGCCTCTTGCGTCCTCGCGATGGGCGTCATGGGCGATCTCGACGCCGTCCGATGCGACGCCGTCGCGCGCCGCCTCGTCGGCGAATACTCGCGTCCACGAATTCGAGAATTTCCGGCGCCGAGCGGCGCGACGTGGTGAGCCGCACTTCGACCAGCGACCGTTCCTTGCGCCGCAGCGCCGCGAAATGCCGCCGGTTGATCTCGAACTGGGCGGGATCGGCGCCCTGGAAGCTGAAGATGGATTGCTTCTCGTCGCCCACCGCGAAGATGGTGCGCGACCCCTTCGCGGCGTCGCGCGCGCCTGCGCCCGCGAAGAATTCCTCCGTCAGCCTGCGCACGATGCGTCCATTGCTCGGGGCTGGTGTCCTGGGCCTCGTCGATCAGGATATGGTCGATGCCGCCGTCGAGCTTGTAGAGCACCCACGCCGCCGCGTCGCGCGCTCCAGCAGGTGCAGCGTTTCGACGATCAGATCGTCATAATCGAGCACGCCGCGCGCCCGTTTCGCGCAGGCATATTCGCCGCGCGCCGCTTCGGCCAATGTCAGCGCGGCCTCGGCGAGGCGCGCGGCGCGGGCGGCGCGGCGGTGTTCTTCGGCCGCAAGGAAGCGCGTCGCAACGCTCTCGAAGTACGAATAAATATCGGACATTGTCGGCGGCGAGGTCCTTGGTCGCCAGTCGCGCGCGCGGGTCGCCGGTGCCGGTCAGGAAAACGCGCGCGAAGGCATCGAACGAATTCGCTTTCGACGGCGAAAAGAAGCGTTGCCGCCAGTTTCTTGTCGTTCGTCTTGCCGCCCGCCAGCCACGCCGCGGCCTCGCGCAGGCGTACCTCTTCGCGTTTCATTTCGGCGCAGAACGCCGCCATGACGCTTTCGTGCCGTGTCCCCGGTCCGGCACCATGTGCACGGCGGACGGCGTGAGCGAGCGCGCCGCCGCCGGCCGGCAGGCTGTCGAGAAATCGCTCGAGCTTGCGCCTGTCGCCGCCCAGCGCGGAATTCAGGATCATGCTGCAACTTGCCATTCGCTCGTGTGGGTGACGAGATGGGCGGCGGCGTCGGCGAGTGCTGCGTCGCCGGAGCCCGCGCGTTCCAGCACGCGCGTGCGCGCCTCGGCGCGCAGTTCGCGTGCGGTCTGGTCGTCCAGCACGTCGAAACGACGGCGGCACGCCCGCCTCGAGCGGAAAGCGCGCCAGCAGATATTGGCAGAACGCATGGATGGTCTGGATCTTGAGGCCGCCGGGCGTCTCAAGCGCCAGCGCGAACAACCGGCGCGCCTTGCGCAGCCCTTCGGCATCGCGCGGCTCCGCGCCGATGTCGGCGATGCGCCTGGCGAGTTCCCGGTCGTCCGCGCATCGCCCATTCGCCGAGCTGATTGAACAGCCGGCCCGCCATCTCGGCCGCCGCGGCCTTGGTGAAAGTGAGGCACAAGATGCGTTCGCGGCCTGGCGCTTTCGAGCAGCAAGCCGCGTCACGCGGTTGGCGAGCGTGTAGGTCTTGCCCGCGCCGGCATTGGCGGACACCCAGGCCGAGCGCTCGGGATCGGAGGCGTCAAGCGCGCTTTGCGGGCGCTCGCTCATTCGTGATCCCATCCGGTGAGCGACCATTCGCGCACGCGCGCAAGATGGTCGTAATCGCCCGGCAGATCGGCGCGAACCGGCTGCACGCGCGAGCGATAGGGCGTGTCTTCGCGAATCGAATGCAGCGATGCGCGCGGTCAGCTTGCGCGCAGGCCTGGTCCACCAGCGCCGCCGTCTCGTCGCCGAAGGTCAGGACTTCGCCCGGGTCGGCGCCGCCGCCGAAACGGATATAGACGAGCTCGCGCCGGCGCGAGCTTGCCGATCCCCTCGAAGCCGCCTTCGGCCAGGATCGCGCCTTCGAGCGGCAATTGCGGCGAAAGCAACGCGCGCACTTGTTTCTTACTCGGCAGATCGCCCGTCTTGTAATCGATGATCGCGCCGCCGCCGTCGCGCAACATGTCGATGCGGTCGGCGCGGCCGCGCAGCACGAATTCGCCATACGGGCCCGCAAAGCTACGCCGGCCGCGAATCTCCACGAAGGATCGCGCGATCCCGGCGCGCCGTCCGCGCTCCTGTTCCACGAACCAGTGCGCCGCGCGCAGGAAGCGGGGCCGCCACAGCGCGAGCGCCGCTTTCGGAATGCCAGTGTCGCGAAAACTCGGTTCGGCGATCGCCATCAGTCGCGCCTCGGCATCGTCCGGCAGGCGATCGGGATATTCGCGCATGAACGTTCCAGCGCCTCGTGCAGCGCCGTGCCGCGTTCCAGCGGACCGATGGTCGCATCGAGCGGCTCGAGCGGCTCCAGCCTCAGCACATGCCTCGCATAGATCGCATAGGGATCGCGCAGCCAGGTCTCGATCTCGGTGACGGAGAGTCTGCGCGGACGCGCGGCGACAGGCGGGCGCGGCGCGGGCCGGCCGACGCGTGTCGACGCGATCGGGCAGTTCCAGAGCCGAGGCGCAAGGCGGCATAGGGCTTTGGCTCTCGAGTTTCGCGTCGAGCTTCAGCCCCTTCGTCAATTGCGTCAGGCGCTGCAGCCAGCGCGAGGCGATGGTGGGCGCGCCTTCCGACTTTGAGCGCGCGGGTGAGCAGCACGCGCGGTCCCGCGGCCAGCATGGCGAAATCATGCGCCGCAAGGCCGATGGCGCGCTCGGGCTATTCCAGTCCCAGCGTCTCGCGCATCGGGCGCGACAACCAGGGATCGGCCGCGGCAGCGCGCGGCCAGGCTGCCTTCGTTCAATCCGCCCAGCACGACGAGGTCGAAGTTCTGCAGCCGCGCTTCCAGCGGGCCCAGGATGGCAAGCCGCGGATGGCGGCCATAGACGGGGCGCACCGCGCGCTCTTCGGCAAGCGCACGGAACAGCACCGGATAGGAACTGTGGCTCGATCGTCGGCAGGCCTGCAGAATCCTCGCGTCAGTTCCGCGATCAAATCGCTGCCGCTTCGCCGGCTTCGCCGCGCCACAGCCGCTGAGCGCCGGTCTCTGCAGTTCGTCGCCGCCAGCGCTTCGGCCACGGCGGCATGAACCGCAACGGCATTCGCGACGGCGATATCGGGCGCGTCGAGCAGGTAGGCGAGCGGCGCGAGAGTCGTCTTGATCTTTGCAAACCATGGAACCAGGGCGGCCACAACCGCTTCATGCGGCTTGTCGCGCGCGTCCCTGACTGCGATGGCGACGGCGTCGGCAATGCCGTCCAGCCCGGGATCGGGGCGGGGTCCGCGCAGGCAGAAGCGATCCAGCGCGCGCACATTGCGGCGGAACGCGGCGGGGTCTTCGCCGCACGCCGCGAGCGGATGCTTGAGCAGTGCCAGCAGCGGCACGGGCGCGAAGCTTCCGCCGGCGGCTTCCGCCAGCAGGCAAGAAACGCGCCGGGCGGCGTATGCGCGAGCGGCCGGCCGGCGGAATCGTCGATCGCGATGTTCCAGCGGCCGAGTTCCGCGGCCACGCGGCGCGCCAGATTGCGGTCCGGCGTCACCAGCGCGGCGGTGCGGCCGGATTTCTCCAGCGCTTCGCGCAGCACCAGCGCGATCGCCAGCGCTTCCTCGCCGGGATGCGCCGCCTCTATGCGTGACACCCTTCGAGGCCGCGCGCGATCTCGCCGCCGCCGCGGTCGGCAAGCGCGCGCCACGCATCGGTGGTGGGCGCAGGCCGCAAAGTCTCGCGCAGCAGCGTTTCCCGCGCCGCGTTGGCGTGCGCGTCGGCCGGCCAGTCGCGCACGTCGGCGCGCGCCACGCCGATATGCGCCAGCAATTGCTTCATGCCGAATTGCGGATGGCCGGGATCGAGATTGTTCCAGCTTTCTTCGTCCAGCGTCCGGTCGAGCCCCGGCAGCACCACCGCGCCGCGCGGGCAGGCGAGCGATCGCGTCCAGCAGTTTTGCGGTCGCCGGGAATGCTGCCGGTGGTGCCCGCCGCGATCACCGGATCGGCGGGCGGATGTTTGTCGAAAGCGTTCGGCCAGCGCCGCGAGCATCGCGTTGCGCCGCGCCGCCGGATTGATCCGGCCTTCCGCCGCCAGCAGCTCCGGCCATTGATCGCGGAGAAGTACAAGAAATTCCCGCACTTCGGCCCAATGCGCGGCCAGCGCCTCGGGCGCCAGCCCGTCCAGCTTCGCCAGATCGGCGCCCTGGCGTTTCGACCTCGTCCAGAAATCCCGCCAGTCCGCGTGCCAGCGCGGCAGCTTGCGCGAATGTCAGCCGCGCCTCTCCGCCGCTTGGCGCGGTCCCAGCGCCGCACCAGCGTCGCCAGCAGCAGTTGCCGCCGCATCGGCGCGATCGCCGGCGGCAAGCCCGATTCGTCCGCCGCACGGATCGAACAGGAATTCGTCTTCGTCGCTGTCGCCCAGCGGACGAATGTCCGGCAACAGCGCCGCTCCGCCCAGCACGCGCGCGAAAGCGTCCGACAATGTCCGCGCCGCGCGGCGCGTCGGCAGGATAGATCGTCGAGCGGACAGCGCAAGCGCATCGCCCGCCGCCCGGTCCGTTCGATCACGCCCTGCGCCAGCGTCTCGGCGAAGGGCGCGCCCGCCGCAATCGTGAAGATTTGCGCGGCCATGCACTCAGGCCGGTACCAGCTCGGCGAGAAATGCCTCGGCTTCCCCGACGGCTTCGGGCGTGCCGACATGAATCCAGACGCCGTCCAGCCGGATGCCGAACAGCCGGCCTTCCTCGATGGCGCGGTCCCACATCAGATTGGTGGAGAATTCGCCCGGCTTGGCGCCGTCGAACATTCGGGGATGCACGATCTGCACGCCCGGGATAGGCGAAAGGCGAAATGCGCTGCTCGGCCACGCGCGACAGGCGGCCGTCGGAATCCATCAGGAAATCGCCCGCGCCCTCATAGCCCATGGCCGTGATGAGCGACGCCATCAGCAACAGACCATCCATCCGCTCGGGATCCCAGGCTCTTTCAGCCGGTCGAGCGCGTGGCCGACGCCTTCCACCCAGATCGAATCCGAATTGAGGACGAAGAACGGCTCGCCTTCGAAATGCGGCAGCGCCTTGACCATGCCGCCGCCGGTACCCAGCAATTCGCTCCTTCTTCGGAAATCACGATTTCGACGTCGCGGCGCCTTGCGAGATGCGCGTTCAGCATCTCGGCCTTATAGTGCAGATTGACCACGACCATCTCGACGCCCGCCGCGACCAGCCGATCGATGGCGTGATCGATCAGCGCCTTGCCGCGCACTTCGATCAGCGGCTTGGGGCGGTCGTCGGTCAGCGGCCGCATGCGCGTGCCCAAGCCCGCCGCCATGATCATGGCGCGGTGGGGCCTCTGACGTTCACCCGGTTTTCCCTCGTTCTTTGGCGCGCCGCGCCTTCGCGCGGAATCACGCGATCATACCACGCTTTGAGCTCGCCAGAGCGGGATGGGCGAGATCACGGTCCAGATAGCCCCAGACGCGCGGCAGATAGGACGAGATAGCGCGGCTTGCCGTCGCGCACGAAAAGGCGGGCGAAAATGCCCACGATCTTGGCGTTGCGCTGCGCCGCCATCACCGCCATCTCGGCGCGGAAGGCGTTGGCGTCGAGGCTCGCGCCTTGCGCGCGCATCGCGCTGCAGATAACGCGGCGTCATCGCTTTCGGCCAGTTCCGGCGCCACGTCGCGGCGCGCATCTTCGACCAACGAGATCAGGTCATAGCTTTGGCTGCCCGCCACCGCGTCCTGGAAATCGATCAAGCCCACGCGCGCCACGCCCTCGCGGCTCCGGCAGCCAGATCAGATTCTGCGCGTGGTAGTCGCGATGCACGAACACGCGCGGCGCGGCCAGCACCGGCTCCAGCGCCGCGCGCCACAGCGCGCGGTGTTCGGCGATTTCTTCGTCTCGTCGCGCGGCGGCCCAGCGCCAGCGGCAGGAACCATTCCGTCATCAGGTCGGTTTCGGCGACCAAGCGCCGTCTCGTCATAGGCATGGAACGCGCTTGTCGGGCGGCAGAAACGCCGGCGCCGATTCGGTGTGCAGCGTGGCCAGCACTTCGACCGCGGCGTCGTAAAGCCATTCTCGTCGCCGCCTTGCGCGAGCACCTCGGCGAACAGCTCGTCGCCCAAATCTTCGATCAGCACGAAACCTTTGTCGATGTCGGCGGCATAAATTTCCGGCGCGCTAGCCCGCGCGCGCGCAGATATTCCGCCGCGGCGACGAAACGGCCGCAATCCGCGCCGGCCAGCCGCGCGACGGCATTGTAGCCCAGCGCGCGCCGCGCTTCCGGCGTGGCGCCGGGCGGGCAGGCGGGCTGCTCCGCATCTTGCGGCTGATCCATCAGCATCGCCCTGCGGCCGTCCAGCGTCAAGCGGGCATAGCGGCGGGTAGAAGCGTCGCCCGGCAGCGGCGACAGCTCAGCATCGCCCCATCCCGCGCTTCGCAGAAATGCACGCATCGCCTCGGCGCGGTCAGCGGTCATGATGTTGTGCACCGCTTGAAATCGAATCCACCCTCCCCTTGAGGGAGGGTCGAAAAATTCTGAGGTTCGTGAGCGTCAGCGAATGGACACGAAGAATTTTTCGGGGAGGGGTATTGTTGAAGCAGCACCCCTCCCCGAAATTCTTCTTTTTCGCTTCGCTCAACGAAGAATTTCGATCCTCCCTCAAGGGAAGGGCGGAATTTTAAATTCGTGCTCGCCATCATCACGCGCTTACTCTATCCGAAAGAAACTCCGCCCAGCGCGCGGGGCCCGACAGCGTCGCGCGGCGCGATGTCTCGCCGGTGACTTCCAACGTGACATGAAGCGCGTCTTTCGGAATGCGATGCGGCGCACGTTCCGGCCATTCGATCAACGCGGCGCCGTCGTCCAGCGCTTCGTCGAGCCCCAATTCGTCCAGCTCGGCGGCGCGTTCGATGCGGTAAAGATCGTAATGGCGGACCGTCAGGTGCGGCGTCTCGTAAACCTGCACCAGCGTGAAGGTCGGGCTCGGCACGTCTTCCTCCACGCCCAACGCCGGCAGGATCGCGCGCGCGAGCGCCGTTTTGCCCGCGCCCAGATCGCCTGCCAGCGTGACCGCGTCGCCTGCACGGAGCCCTGCGGCAATCCGCGCGCCGAGCGCATCGGTTTCCGCCGGCGTTGCGAGCGCGATTTCGCGCCCAAATGCTTGAGAATCTTCGCCCATTTGCGCCCCTTCTAGCGCGGGAAGCCTCACATCCGAAAGCGGGGTGGCAGCTTCGATTGCCAATCCCGGCCCGGACATGGTAGCCGCGGGTTCCCGCAAACCTATTGGGGCTTTTCGGCGGCGTTCATGTCCGAGCAGATCGTCATCATCGGCGCCGGCCAGGCCGGCGCGCAGGCCGTGGCCACGCTCCGCGCGGAGGGCTTTGCGGGCACGCTCGCCATGGTGGGCGACGAGCCTTTCGCGCCCTATCAGCGCCCGCCGCTGTCCAAGGCCTATCTCGCCGGCACGTTCGAGCGCGAGCGGCTGTTCCTGAAGCCGGATGCATTCTACGCCGAAGCGCAATGCGAATTGATCCTGGGGACCGCCGCCGCGTCGATCGATCGGGGGCGGCGCGAAGTGGTGCTCGGCGACGGCCGGCGCCTCCCTTACGACAAGCTCCTCTTCGCCACCGGCTCGCGGGTGCGGCACATCCCGGTGCCGGGCGCCGACCTGCCCGGCATTCATTATCTGCGGGGCATCGCCGACGTGGACGCCTTGCGCCCGGCATTCGTGAAAGGCGCGCGGCTGGCGGTCGTGGGCGGCGGCTATATCGGACTTGAAGTGGCGGCGGTCGCCGCCAAGCGCGGGCTGGAGGTGACCGTGTTCGAAACGTTGGATCGCGTGATGGCGCGCGCCGTCTCGCCGAAGTGTCGGATTTCTTCGAAAGCGCGCATCGCGAGGCGGGCGTGCGCTTCCATCTGAACACCGGCGTCGAAGCCTTCGAAGGTGCGGGCAGGCTCGAAGCGGTGCGCGCGGGCGGCGCGGTGCACCCGGCCGACATCGTGCTGGTCGGCATCGGCATCGTGCCGAACGTGGAACTGGCGGCGACGCGGGGCTTGCCTGCGACGACGGCATTGTGGTGAGCGATTGCGCGAAGACGGCGGATCCCGCTATCTTCGCCGCGGGCGACTGCACGCGCCATGTCGGCCGCGACGGCGAACCTATCCGGCTCGAATGCGTGCAGAACGCCATCGACCAGGCCAAGCATGCGGCGCTGGCGATGGCGGGCAAGCCCACGCCCTATCGCGAAGTGCCCTGGTTCTGGTCGGACCAATATGATCTCAAGCTGCAGATTGCGGGCCTGGCGCGGAAGGGCGACGAACTGGTGCTGCGCGGCGACCCGGCCGCGCAAATTCGCCGTCTTCCATCTGCGCCAGGGCGCGGTCGCGGCGGTCGAAGCGGTCAACGCGGCGCCGGAATACATCGTCGGCCGCAAGCTGATCGCCGACCGGACGAAGGTCCCGCCGAAAGGCTTGCGGACACGGCCATTCCCATGAAAAACATCGTCTGACGACGCTCCACCGCCTAGAGGAGTACGCATGCCCAAGGTCAAATATGTCGAGCACAACGGCAAGGAGCACGAGGTGGACGTGCCCGTGGGCTGGTCGGTGATGGAAGGCGCGGTGAAGAACCTGATCCCGGGCATCGATGCCGATTGCGGCGGCGCCTGCGCCTGCGCCACCTGCCATGTCTATGTCGATCCGGCGTGGACGTCGAAAATGCCGCCCAAGCAGGACATGGAAGAGACCATGCTCGATTTCGCGCAGGAACTGGAGCCGACGAGCCGGCTCTCCTGCCAGATCAAGGTGACGCCCGAACTCGACGGCCTCGTGGTGCGCATGCCGAAAAGCCAGCACTAGGTATAATTGCAGCGGACAAGGTCTCGACCGTCCGCCCCCCACCCGGCTCGCGCCGCTTCATCGGCACCCGTCGCTTGCCAGGCTCGCCGGCCTCCCCTCAAGGGGGAGGCGAAACCTCTTTCTTCATCTCCCCCTTGCGGGGAGGTCGATCCGTCGTAGCGGAGCAAAGCGTAGCGAAGACGGACCCGCCTACGCTGAAGCTACGGCGGGCGAGAAGAGCTAAAGACTTGTCCGCCGTAGCCTTGGCGAAGGCGGATCGGGTGGGGGGAGTCACCACGAAAGTCCGCTGCTATAACTCCCGCAAATGACCGCTGCTTCGCCCGCTTCAGCAAAAGCGCGAATCGTCATCGTCGGTGCCGGGTTCGGCGGATTGGCGGCGGCGCATGCGTTGCGGAATGCGCCCGTCGAGATCGTCATCGTCGACCGGCACAATTATCATCTGTTCCAGCCGCTGCTTTATCAGGTGGCGACGGCGAGCCTTTCGCCGGCGGAGATCGCGCAGCCGATCCGCTCGATCCTGAAGACGCAGAAGAACGTGCGCGTGATCCTGGCCGAAGTGGATGCGGTCGACACCGCGAAGAAAGAAATCCGCACGCTGGCGGGCCGGACGGTCGGTTACGACTATCTCGTGCTCGCCACCGGCGCACGGCATTCCTATTTCGGCCATGACGATTGGGAAGCGAATGCGCCCGGCATCAAGAGTGTGGACGATGCGACGCGCGTGCGGGCGAAAATCCTGCTCGCCTTCGAACAGGCCGAGATGGAACCGGACGAGGCCGCGCGCCGGGCGCTCCTCACATTCGTGATCGTGGGCGCGGGGCCGACCGGCGTCGAAATGGCGGGCGCCATCGCGGAGCTCGCGCGCAATTCCATCACGCGCGACTTCCGCGCCATCGAGCCGGGCTCCGCGCGCATCATTCTGGCGGAAGCGGGGCCGCGGGTGCTGCCAAGCTTTCCGGAAGCCTGCTCGCGTGAAGCCCAACGTGTGATCGAGAAGATGGGCGTGGAAGTAAGGCTGGGAACGCCCGTCACCGCCATCGACGACGCGGGCGTGACGATCGGCACGGCGAAAATTCCGGCGCGCACGATCATCTGGGCGGCCGGCGTCCGCGCCTCGCCGGCGGGACAATGGCTTGGCGCGCCCGTCGACGGCGCGGGGCGCGTCGTCGTGGCGCCGGATTTCTCGGTCGCCGGTTGCGACGGCGTTTTCGTGCTGGGCGATGCGGCGGCGTTCAGGACGCCGCAAGGCGCACTGCTGCCCGGCGTGGCGCCGGCCGCGAAACAGGCGGGCGCCTATGTCGGCGGGTTGATCAAGGCGCGCGTGACGGGCCGCGCCACGCCCAGGCCGTTTGCTTATGCCGATTACGGCAGCCTCGCCACCATCGGGCGGCGCAACGCCGTGGTCGATTTCGGGCGCGTGCGCGTCTACGGCTTTCTCGGCTGGCTCATCTGGTCCATCGCCCACGTCTATTTCCTGATCGGCTTCCGCAACCGCTTCGTCGTGGCGTTGAGCTGGGCATGGTCCTACGTCACCTATCAGCGCGGCGCGCGCTTGATCACGGGGACGGATTCGCAGGATCGATAGGGTTCGGTTTCATGCCAGTAGCTTTGAACTTTACACTTTTCTTTGTCATGGCCCGTGACTGCGGGCCACCCAGTCGACGCGTTCCAAATGCGAAAGAAAGATCGATTGGAGATCACCTCCCACATTGAACAAATTTCAACTGGATTGCCCGCAGTCGCGGGCCATGACATGTGAATTTTACGCCACTTTTGTTTCGCCGGTCGGCTCCGGCTCGTGGAAGCGGCGGGGCAGGTGGCAGCGCACCACGGTGCCGCTCGTGTTGCCGCTTTCCATTTCCACCCAGCCGTCATGCAGCTCGACGAAGCGGTTGACGAGCGCGAGACCGAGCCCCGCGCCGGCGCGCTGGCCCGCGCGGCCCTTGGCGGAGAAACGCTCGAACACATTGGCCTTCACTTCGGGCGCGATGCCGGGGCCCGTATCCGACACATAAATCTGCACGTCGTCGCCCTCGATCGAGCCGCCCAGCACGATGCGCCCGCCGCGCGGGGTGTATTTGAAGGCGTTCGACAGCAGATTGAACACGACCTGGCGGATGCGGCGCGGATCGACGACCACGATTCCCACATCTTCCCTGCATTCGAGCGTGAACCGGATGTCGAGGCTTTCGGCATGGGTGCGCAGGGGTTCGGCCACGCGCGTGAGCAGGTCGTAGAGATCGACGCGCGCCAGTTCGAGCCGCATGGCGCCGGAATCGATCAGCGCCAGATCGAGAATGTCGCTCGTCACTTCGGCGAGCTTGTTCGACGCGGCGAGAATGTCGCCGACATATTCGGTCTGCTTCTCGTTGAGTGGGCCGGCATGGCCGCCGGCGAGCATCTCGCTGAAGCCCTGGACGGCATTGAGCGGATCGCGGAACAGGAACGACGCGTGCTGCACGAAATCCGATTTCAGGTGGTCGGCCGCTTCCAGCGCATCGTTGCGGTCGCGCAGCGCGGTCTCGATGCGGAAGCGGTCCGTCACGTCGGCGAACGTCACCAGCGTTGCGCCGTCCGGCAGCGGCGCCAGCGACAATGCGAGAATGGTCTTGTCGGAGCGTTCGATCTCGCCCCAGTCGCGCCGCCGCTCCGCGCCGGAAGCGATGCCCGCGACCAGCCTGTCCCACATCGGCTGCTCGCCGAACCGCGCGACGGACGCTTCCGCGATCTTCTGCACATGCGGTTCGCCGGCGAGATCGGACTCTTCCAGTTCCCAGATGCGCGCGAACGCCGCGTTGTGCAGCTTGAGCCTGGCGTCGGGCCCGAACACGGCGACGCCTTCCTGCAGCGTGTCGAGCGTGGCGGACTGCACCTTGATCAGCGTGTTGTACGAACTTTCGAGCGCGAGTTTCTCGGTCACGTCCTCATAGAGAAACGAAAGCCCGCCGAAGGGATGGGGCTGCGCCACCACGCGCAGCGTCTTGCCGCCGGGCAAATGCCACAGATCTTCGGGCAGGTATTCGCCGGGCTGGTCATAGAGCGCGAGCCGTTGGCGTTTCCACGCCTGGTAGTCGCGCTGCTCCGGCAGCCGGCGCGCTTCGCGCAGGCGGTCGAGCACTTCGCCGTCGGTGGGCCGCGTGTCGAGCCAGGTTTCGGCGAGGCCCCACATCCGCGCAAAGGCGCGATTGTAGAAGCTCAGCTTCTGTTCGCGGTCGAAGATGGCGACGGCGGTGGCGATCTTGTCGAGCGTGTCGGCATGGGCGTCGATATGCTGCTGCAGCCGCGCTTCGGCATTCGAAATCTCGGTCACGTCGATGGCCGCGCCCACGATGCGGCCGTCTTCCAGCGGCGTGTGCGTGAAGGCGAGCGCGCGGCGCTGGCCGGCCACCACGGCAAAGCGTTTCGCTTCGAGCGGCTGGCCTTCGGCGCGTGCCGCCACCGCCAGGTCGCGCTCCGATTTTTCGAGAGACAATTGGCCCAGCATCGCCGAGTCGATGTCGGGCGCGCCGGTGCCCGCGACGAAGGCGCGATTGCCCCAGATCAGCGACAGCGTCTTGTCGCGCAGCCAGACGGGAAGCGGCAGCGCGTCGAGCACGGCGGAAAAATCGGGCGACAGCGATTTCACCTGCGCTTCCGGTTCGAGCCATACCGCGGCTAGCGCGCCCACCGCCCGGCCCCGCATCGCGATGGCCCGGCCGTCGCGATCATGCGCCGTCAGCGCGAACGCGCGGCCCTGATCGCTCAGCGCGTCGAGAGCCTGGGAGAGGACGGTCGCGTCGGGTCCTTCGAGGCAGGCGTCCAGCAGAAGGTCGGCGCCGCCATAGGATTTCGCGGGCGTTCCGTCCCGGCCCCAGACGACGACCGCCTCGCGGCCGGCCGCGATCAGCGCGTCGCGGGCGCCGGTCAGGGCGCGAGCGCGGGCTTCGGTTTGGCGCAGCACGCCGCGGGCCCGCCGGGCGTCGAATTGCTCGGCCAGCGCCCACAACCCGGCCGCCACGCTGAGCGCCACGGCGCCCGCTGCGATGGCCGACGCCGTGATCGCGACGCCGGCGTCGGGCGAGACAGCCGCCAGGGCAGGCAGCGGGACCAGGGACGCGACAGCCGCGCTCACGCCGGTTCTGAAAGCGCCAGTCGCGCTCAAACGTCTCCCCCGGACCTCACGGCTCTTCTTCTGTCCCGAAATGGGACGCATTCGCGGCCGCCCCCGTTTTCGTCCCGAAGGACGAATCACTTTGGAATCAAGATGATACGCAGCACGGGTGAGTCCGCATAGCGAATGTGGTTAAGAAAGTGTAAAATTCTAAATCTTGTGTTGGGGGCGAAATATGGCGGTTTGATTGCGGCGGTTGCCGATTAACGAGTCTTATCAAACCGTTAACCAATCGGTGTACGGACCATGTGTGCGACCATCGGGGGCAGGGGCGAGACGGGAGGTTGGGGATGAAACAGACGCGCCGGGAGTTTGTGGGCACGGCGACGGCCCTGGGCGTGCTGGCAGCCGCCGGAACGCCACCCGGCTTCGCCGCGCCCGCGGGCCCCGTTCGCATCCCGCTCGCCGAATTTGCCAAGGACCCGGACCGCGTGGCGTCGCTGCGCAAAGGCGTCGCGGCCATGAAGGCGCGACCGCCTTCCGATCACCGGAGCTGGTTCTTCCAGGCCGCGATCCACGCCTATAACGACGCGCTCTATGCCGATGCGCTGGCGCGCGATCCGAATGTGGCCAAGGTCGACCGCGCGCGTTACTGGAACCAATGCACGCATTTCGGCCAGAGTTCGGCGAATTTCCCGATCTGGCATCGCGCCTATCTCTATTATTTCGAGCGCATCCTGCGCGACGCGGCGGGCGATCCCAATCTCGCATTGCCTTATTGGGACTATTCGAAGCCCGAGGCGCGCAGTTTCCCGCAGATCTTCGCGCCCGAATATCTCGATCCGCAGCAGACGCCCAATCCGCTCTATCATTCGAACCGCGAACTCGCCTTCGTTGCGGGCACGCTCACGTTGTCCGGCGATATCGGTGCGGCCGTGTTCACGGTCGACAGCGACAACTTCTTCTCCGATATCGGCGTGGCCGGTTTCGGGGGCGATATCCTCGACACCGAACACACGGAGCTGGGGCTTCTGGAACAACGCCCCCACAACGACATCCATCTGGCCGTCGGCGGCGTGGTGGGCGGCAACAATGGCGCCATGGCGGACGTGAAGACCGCCGCGTTCGATCCGGTGTTCTGGGTGCATCACGCCAATATCGATCGCATGTGGGCGGCATGGTCCTGCGCGCCCGGCAAAAGCTGGGGGCCGCTGCCGCCCGACGAATGGTTCGACGAACAGGCGTGGGTGTTTCTCGATGTCGACGGCAGCGAGCAGCGCCGGAGCCGCCGCTTCTACATGGAACGCGCAAATCTGCCGGTGCGCTACGACACCGATGCGCTGCTGGGTCTGCCGCTCGCGCTGCCTGCGCCCGTGGTCATGGTTCAATCCGCGCCACCGCCTCCGCCGGGCACCGCGGCGGGCGGCGGCGAGAACCGGGCCGCCCCGCCGATGGCGATGATGGCAGCGCCGCGCAAGGCCGCCGCGCCGCGCGAGCGCCAGCTGTTCGCCGACAGTGTTCCGCTGGTGGCCTCGCCGAACGGATCCGCGAAACGCGAATTCGGCGGGAGCGAAAGCGTTGTGGCGACGGCGGGCGTGGCGGCGCCCGGCGCGCATCATGCCAGGTTACCGTCCTCTACCGCGCCGCCGGTTCTCGCAGCCCCCGCGCCGCTTGCCGCGGCCAGCGAGCGCGTGCTGCTCGAATTGTCGGACATCAAATTCGACCGCGTGCCGTCTTCGGGCTTCGCGATCTATCTCGCGACGCAATCCGAAGCCGCGCAGAACCTGAAAGGCGCGCTGGTGGGCCTGCTCGACCTGTTCGGCGCGACCCATATGCAAATGCCTGGCATGACGGCCGCGCAGCGCTTCGACGTCACGCGCGTCGTCACCGCGTCGGGCGGCCCCTATACGCTCCGCATCGCGCCCTACGATCTGCTCGTGAGCAGGCAAGGCGCAAGCGCGCCGTCTCGCGCGGATGTTGTGAAGATCGGAAGCGTCAGGTTTGTGGTGTTGTCGACATAAGCTGTCATCCCCGGCGAGCCGAGCACCAGGGCAAGTTTGGGTTGAGTTGGCGCGGCCCCCCTTCCGTCCGCCGAGCGAAATGCTCGGCGTCCACCTTCCCCCGCAAGGGGGGAAGGCCAAGAAGTGAATTCGCGTTCTGCTTTTTTTTGACCTTCCCCCCTTGCGGGGAAGGTGTCGCGCGGCATCAGCCGCGTGACGGAAGGGGGGCCGCGCGATTCCATCGAATCCAAAAACGCCCGCGATCCGATCCGCGCCTAATACCGATACTGATCCGTCTTGAACGGGCCCTGTTGGGGGATGCCGATATAGGCGGATTGCTTGTCGGTGAGCGTCGTCAGCTTCACGCCGATCTTGGCGAGGTGCAGGCGCGCGACCTTTTCGTCGAGCGTTTTGGGCAGGGTGTAGACCTTCTTCTGGTATTTGCCGGGATTCTCGTAAAGCTCCATCTGCGCCAGCGTCTGGTTGGTGAAAGAGGCGCTCATCACGAAAGAGGGATGGCCCATCGCATTGCCCAGATTCACCAGCCGACCTTCCGACAACAGGATGATCCGCTTGCCGTCGGAGAATTCGATCTCGTCCACCTGCGGCTTCACATTGTGCCACTTATAATTGCGAAGTGCCGAAACCTGTATCTCCGAATCGAAATGGCCGATGTTGCAGACGATGGCGCGGTCCTTCATCGCCCGCATGTGGTCGATAGTGATCACGTCGAGATTGCCGGTGGCCGTGACGAAGATGTCCGCGCGGGGGGCCGCGTCGTCCATGGTCGTCACTTCGTAGCCTTCCATCGCGGCCTGCAGCGCACAGATGGGGTCGATCTCGGCCACCATCACGCGGCAGCCCGCCTGACGCAGGCTGGCAGCGGAGCCTTTGCCCACGTCGCCGAAGCCCGCCACCATCGCAACCTTGCCCGACATCATCACGTCCGTGCCGCGGCGGATGCCGTCGACCAGGCTTTCGCGGCAACCGTAGAGATTGTCGAATTTCGATTTGGTGACGCTGTCGTTCACGTTGATCGCGGGGAACAGCAGCTTGCCGTCCTTCTCCATCTGATAGAGGCGATGGACGCCGGTGGTGGTTTCTTCCGTCACGCCGCGGATGGATTTCGCGAGAGCGGCGTACCAGCCGGGCTTCGCCTTGAGCCGGCGTTTGATGGACGCGAACAGGACTTCCTCTTCCTCGTTCGACGCCTTGTCGAGAAAGGCGGTATCGCCGCCTTCCGCGCGCAGCCCCAGATGAACCAGCAGCGTCGCGTCCCCGCCGTCGTCGAGGATCAAATTCGGCGCGCCGCCGTCGGCCCATTCGAAGATGCGGTGGGTGTAGTCCCAATAATCTTCCAGGCTCTCGCCTTTCACGGCGAAGACGGGCGTGCCGCCCGCCGCGATCGCCGCCGCCGCGTGGTCCTGCGTCGAATAGATGTTGCACGACGCCCAGCGAACGTCGGCGCCCAGCGCCTTCAGCGTCTCGATCAGCACGGCCGTCTGGATGGTCATGTGCAGCGAGCCCGCGATTCGCGCGCCCTTGAGCGGCTTCTTCGCTCCGAACTCCGCCCGCGTCGCCATGAGCCCCGGCATCTCGGTCTCGGCGATGGCGATTTCGCGGCGGCCCCAATCGGCGAGGGCGATGTCCTTGACGACGTAATCCTGGGGCATGGCGGGCGTCCTGTTTTCGCGGCGGGCGGGGTATAGCAGCCGGAAATGGGCCGATCAAGCAGCATATAAAGAAATATGCATGTCTTTATCTGTTGGGGTCCGGGAGATGGGCAAAGGCCGGGCTTATGCCTAGATTTCCCCAATGGACATCGCGACCCGCCTGGCACAGCCGGATCTGACCAAGCCGACAGCGAGCCGCAATCTCGCCTTCGGGCCTTCGGGCGCGCCCGTGCTTGCGATCCTGAATGGCCGCGGGGCGCGGTTCGAAGGCGGCGCGGACGAGCCCGATCTGTCGCTCAAATGGGTGCCTCAAGGGCTCGCCGAATATCGCAGCGAACGCAGCAGTTTCCGGCTGTCGGGCGCCACGCAGCTCCTGCTCAACCGCGGCCAGCCCTATCGCATGCGGATGCTGGGCGTGAGCGAATCGTTCGTCATGTTCTTTCCGAAGCTGCTGGCGGACCGCGCGTGGCAGGCCCATTCCGGGACGGGCGACGTGTTTCCGGAAGTCCCAGCGATTGCCGCGTGCGGTGGCGGAGCTATCGAGGCGCATCTGGGCGCGTTACGCGGCGAAGCACGGCGCGAAATGCCGGACGCCGAACGGCTGAAAGAGCATGCGTTCGCAGTGCTGGCGGAACTGGCCAGCATGGCGCAAACCCGACGGCGGCAATTCGCCAGCGTGCCGGCGCTCAAATCCTCCACGCGCGCCGAATTGCTGCGGCGGCTGGTGCGCGCCGAGGCCTATCTGCTGGAGGCGGGCGCCTGCCCGACGCTTGACGGAGCGGCCAAGGCGGCGGCGCTGTCGCCTTTTCACCTGATCCGGCTGTTCCAGGTGGTGTTCGGTGCGACACCGCTCGCCTATGCGGCAGGACAGCGGCTCGATATCGCGCGCGAGTCGCTGCTCAAATCCGGCGCAGCGATCGAACGCATCGCAGGCGAGGCCGGCTATGACAGCCGCACCGCCTTCGACCGGGCCTTCGCAAAGCGCTTCGGCCGGACGCCCGGTGCGGTGCGCCGCGCCTGAAATTCGCAATTCCTGCGGATGCGCGAGGGACGCAGCCCGACTAAGCTCGACCTCTGAATCGCGCGCGGAATGCAACAATGACCGACACTGCGAAATTCTTTCCTCTCGCCGACGCCGACGATGCGGACGGGCTCAAATCCGCGCTCGCGGGCGCGCCCGAGACGTTCCGCCTGCGTAACGAGGCGGGCGAGACGCTGTTTCAATATTGCGTGTTCCGCGGCAAGACGAAATGCGCCGAGGTGCTGAAGGCGCATGGCGGCTTCTCGCTGCACGAAGCGGCGCTGGCGGGCGATGTCGCACGCGTCGAGGCGCTGGTGAAGGCCGTGCCGTCGAGCGTCGACACCTTGTCGGCCGACGGCTGGACGGCGCTGCACATGGCGGCCTTTCCCGGCAACGATGCCGCCACCGTCCGGCTGCTGGAATTGGGTGCGGACGCGCGCGTATTTTCGCGCGCGTTCGAGCAGAATTTGGCGATCCATGCCGCCGCCGCCGGCCGGCGCATCGGAAAATCCGCCTACGCGAAGCTGGTCGCGGCCACCGGCGATCCCGACGCGCTGCAGAAGCAGGGCTATACCGCGCTGATGATCGCGGCCGGAAATGGGTTTGGTGACGGCGTCGACGTCTTGCTTGCGGCCGGCGCGGATCGCACCCGCAAGACACCCGAAGGCAAAACCGCCGGCGATTTCGCGCGCGAACGGGGGCACGAAGAGTTGGCGAAAAAACTCTAATACCAGTGGCCTTTGTTGGCGACTCCCCCCACCCGATCCGGCTTCGCTCTTCGCGATGCTCAGAGCTGCGCCGGATCGACCTCCCCGCAAGGGGGAGATGAAGAAAAAAGTTTTGCCTCCCCCTTGCGTCCGCCTACGCTAAAGCTACGGCGGAGTTGCGGGGCCTGCCCGCCGAAGCCTTTGGCGAAGGCGGGAGGCCGGCGAGCCTCGCAAGCGACGGGTGCCAAACACAGAGCGCGAGCCGGGTGGGGGGCGGACCGATCAACAGCTAAAGCCGTTGCTATAAGTGTTCTCATTCAGGGCCCGTCGACGCGGTAACCTTCCTTGCGCAGCAGTGCAGGCACGCCGTGGGGGCCGACGAGGTGCCCGGTCCCGACCGTGATGAAATAGGTGTGGTGTTCGCCAAGCATCTTGTTCAACTGCGCGACCCAGGCATCGTTGCGGTCGTCGATCAGCGCCTTCTTGACGCCGGGTTCCTTGTCGAACTCCTCATTCATCAATTTTCCCACAAGGCCGGCGTCACCATGCGCCCAGGCATCGACAAGCGGGCCGATGTCGGCGGATTGAACCTGGAACTCCTTCAGCGTGGCATCGAATTCGGCGATCTCCACTTTCCGGTCGGTGGGCATCAGCATCGCCATCTGCTGGTCGACCGTTTCGAAATACCTGAGCGATTTGCCCCGCGCAGCAGCCAGCATGAAGACCTGCCGGTCGAGGCCGCTGTTGGGCGAATAATGCTGTTCCTGCATATAAACCGTTTCCAGCACGATCGCGGCGAGCCAGGGCCGCATTCCGTCGACCGACGCGGGCGGGACATGGGTGAGTGCGAGCACCTTCTGATAATCGTCGCGTGCGCCGTCGGGCAGAAGGGATGGCAATGTCGTACCATCCGGCAGCCTGCCATGTTGCTTGACGAAATCGGATATGGCGGCGGTGCCCGCGGCATCGATCGGCACTTCGAACACGAACGTATCGGCCGCCGCCATCGCCGCGTCGATGGCGGGCGTATGCCAGATCACATTGGGCGGCAACAGGTGGATCGAACCCAGAAAATAGGCCGTCGCGTTGTCGATATGGAGCGTCCACAATGCGGGATGCGCCTGGATGTTGGCTTCCACCACGGAAGGATCGGCCGCCGCGCTTGGGGGCGATGCGAGCAGCGCAAGCGCCGCGACGACGGAAACGGCGGCCGCGCGAGACAATGCGATGTCGAACCGGGTCATCTGCGCGCGTCCTTGGGTCAGCGATAAGGGAAGGGCGGGTTTTTGCGTTTGAGATCGCGATAGCGGTCGCGCAACATGGTCTGGCGCGACACGAGCGGGATATCGACGCCCTTGATGAACACTGCGGTCGGTGTGCTCAGGTTCAACGGATCGCCATCCCAGATCACCACATCGGCGTCCTTGCCGGCCTCGAGCGTTCCGTAGGAGTCGGAAATGCCCCACACCTGTGCGGGGTTGCGTGTGATCGCGGCCAACGCATGATCCCACGGCATGCCGTTGGCGACGGCATTGCCGGCGATCTGCGCCAGCGTGCGGGTATATTCCGCGGGATCGTCGCTCTGCGGCATGAACACGACGGTGACGCCGGCCGCGTCGAGCCGCGCGGCGTTCTTCAGCGTGGCGCCGAGATCCGCGAAATAATCCGGCAGATTCATTTCGGCGTCCACGATCACCGGTACATGCGCGTCCGCCAGATCCTTCGCCACCATCCAGCCTTCCTGACCGCCCAGGATGACCATCCTGATTTTCTGCGTCTGCCCATAGGCAACCGCCTGGCGAATATCCGACGCCCGTTCCGCATGAACGATGAGCGGCTCCTGGCCTTGGATGACCGGCCCCAGCGCATCGAGATCGATGCGGGCGCTGCGTTGATCACGGCTGCCGCCCGGCTGGTGATAGCGCGCGCGCTCAGCCCAATATTCGCGCGCATCGTCCATCGTTTCGCGGAATTTGGCCCAGATGTCGGGCCGCCTGCCGCGATCCCTGTTCTGGCCCACCGGACCCAGCGACACGAGCACGCCCGCCGCGCGCTTGACGAGGAGATCGGGACCGTTGCCCAGATGAATGACGGCGGCCTGGCCGTAAAACACGCCGGGACCGATGCCAGGTGCGACCGTCGCGCGCGTGACACCCGCGATGCGCGCCACCGGAATCAGCGTCGAATTCGGATTGATCGCATCGGCGACATCGAAAGCCGCGGAATCGATGCTGGGGTCGTTGCTGCTGTCGTTGGTCTCGTCGACCTGGTCGATTTCCTGGATGCCGATCTGCGTATAGGAGGCCATCAAGCCCGGCGTGACCGGCTTTCCCTCCGCATTGATCACGGTCGCGCCCGCGGGCGCGGGAATATTGGGACCGACGCTCACGATCTTGCCGTTTTGGATCAGTACGTCGCCATCGGCGAGCGTTCCACTCGCGCCAACTGTGTAGATGTGCCCATGCTGGATCAGGATGGCGGGATTGACGGGCGGCAACGGCGCGGCCGTGACGGCGCCAGCCGGCGCACCGGCCGGTTGCGCCAGAGCGACGGAAGCGGCGAGCGCGAGCGCTGCCGCGGCGAGGATGGTCTTCATTGGCCCGCTCCTCCCGTGTGCCCTTCGAAGGGCAATTGCCCCAATTCGAAATCGCTGCGCGGCGAGCGCGCGGGGTCGTCGCGGTCGTAGATCAGCGCGCCGTCGATGAACACTTTTTCGGCGTGCGAGTAGACGCTGAACGGGTCACCGTCCCACAGGACCAAATCGGCCATCTTTCCCGCTTCAAGCGTTCCCGTCCTGTCGAGAATGCCCAGCGCCTTGGCCGGATTGCGCGTCATCCATGCCACCGCATGGGCGCGCGAAATGTTGAGGCCGATGCGGCGCCCCGCATGCATCGCGATCGCAACTTCCTGGTTGAGGCGCTGGATGCCGATATCGGAGTCCGAATGGATCATCGCGCACGCGCCTGCCGCGTCGACCAGCGCAATGCCCTCGGGAATGGCGTCGAAGGCTTCCATCTTGAAGCCCCACCAATCCGCCCACATCACGGCGCAAATGTTGTTCTGCCGCAGCAGGTCGGCGATCTTGTAGGCTTCCGTGGCATGATGGAACGCCGCGATGCGGAAGCCGAATTCCTTCGAGACATCGATCATCGTCGCCATCTCGTCCGAACGGTAGCAATGCATCTGCACGGGAATTTTCCGGTCGAGCACCAGCGCCAGCGTCTCGAGCCCGATATCGCGATCGGGCATGTCGGCGTCCTTGCCCGCCTGCTTCGCCTTCCAATAGTGCCGCCATTTCTCGCGATATTCGGTGGCCTTCTGATAGGCCACGCGATAGCCCGCCACATCGCCCATCAGGGTGGATGGTCCGCCCTTCTGGCCGTAAACGTTTTTGGGATTCTGCCGCACGCCATCTTCAGGTCGTAAGGCGCGCCGGGAAACTTCATCGCCTGTGTGGTCGAGGCCATCACATTCTTCAGGACAACCGAACGCCCGCCGATCAGGTTGGCGGAGCCCGGCAGGATTTCGAGCGAGGTGACGCCGCCCGCCAATGCGCGGGTGAAGCCGGGGTCCTGGGGCCAGACGGAGTTCTCGGACCTCACTTCCGGCGTGGTGGGCTTGGTCGCCTCGTTGCCGTCTTCGGTGGCGGGCGTCGAAGGGGCGGGATAGACGCCCAGATGCGAATGGATGTCGATGATGCCGGGCGTCACGAATTTCCCCGTGCCGTCGATCACAATCGCATCGGCGGGCGCCGTCAGATTGGTGCCCACTGCCACGATCTTGCCGTTCTGCGTCAGCACCGCGCCGCCCGCGATCTCCTGGTCCGTGCCCGTCAGCACGGTCGCGTTTCGAAATCAGCGTCGTGCGCGAAGGCAGCGGCTTGTAAGTCGAAGGGAATTGGTCGTTGGGGAATTGGTCCGCGACCGTCGCGGACGGCGCCGATTTGTGAAGTCCCGGCAGGAAGGCCCAGGCGGCCAGGAGCGCGACGACGACGATGGCCGCGGCGCCCCAGGCGGGCAGGTTCTTTCTCGGATCCATTCCAGTCCCCTGTTCGTCCCGCGAAAACGGAAGATTTGCCCGTGCCCGCGTCCGGCGCAATGGCCGGCCGGTCATCAATCCTCGCCGAATTTCGCCTCGGCCAGCGCGACGATGGCGACCATCGCCTCTTCGGCGTCGACCCCCTCGGCCGCGATTTCCACGTCGCACCCCATGCTCGCCGCCAGCATCATGAGGCCCATGATCGAACGGGCGTCCACGGTCTGGCCATCCTTGGTCACCGTGATGCGGCATTGAAAACGCGCGGCCGCCTCCACCAGCTTGGCGGAGGCGCGCGCGTGAAGACCTTTCTTGTTGACGATCCTGACGGTGGCGCGCCGTGCGGTGGGCTTTCCGGGAGTGGACGGACCTGCCGGTGAAATACCCGCAGACGGGCTCGATATCTCCTTCGCATCTGTTCGCGGTCCGCTTCGAATGCTTCCTAGAATTTCGAGACCTTTGCGAAGCCACCGCATAAGGGGCCCGTCCATCGCGTCAGGTCCCACCGGCGAGATCGGCGGAGCCGGCGCGCATATATTTGCGGCCCGCTTCGATCGCTTCCTTCACCGCCTGGTCCAGCGGCAGCTTGGCGCGGATGTCGATCAGCTTGATCAGGCTGGGCAGATTGACGCCGGCCAGCACCTCGATCTTGCCGCGTTCCAGCAGGGTCAGCGCCAGGTTGCAGGGCGTGCCGCCGAACATGTCGGTGGCGATCACGACGCCCTGGCCCATATCCACCGATTTGGCGGCGGCGGCGATCTCGCGCTGGCGGCGCTCGATATCGTCCTCCGGGTCCGATGCAGACGGCGCGCAGATGGGTCTGCGGACCCACCATATGCTCCATCGCCGAGATGAATTCCTGGGCCAGGCGGCCATGGGTTACAAGAACAATGCCGATCATGAAGTTCGCTTGCGGGTGAGGGCAGGCGAAACGATAGCGAAGGCCTTACAGCCGCGAGGAAAGCCCTTACTTGGAGCTATTTGGTGATAAATCTGGCGAAACAAGCCCCGCGAGAAAGCCGCCAAAGCGGCCCGGATTTTGGCGGGCGCGGAGGCGTCGAACGGCATGCAAGCCGGATCGACGGAGCTGGGTGCGCCTGAAGCGGCAGCTCCGGCGGCGGCCGATAGAATGCCGGCTCGGGCAGGCGCAGCCGTCCTGGCGAAGCGTCAGCTGGACCGCCAGATCGATGCGCACCGCTTGCCCTGAGCGGAAATGCGACAATGCCGAGCCCGCGCACTTCCAGCAGCCCGGCGATGCTTTGCGGGCGCGCGCGCCCGCAGCGCATCTGTCGCGGACAAAAAGATCGATGCGGTCATCGGCCACCAGCCGCGCCGTGATCGATCAGCCGCAGCGCCAGGTCGGATTTTCCCGCGCCGCTTTCGCCCAGAAGAAGGACACCCGCATCGCCGCGCGCGCCGATCGCCTTGCCCGCATCGGCAAGGAACGCAACTGGCATGGATGTTGGTTGCTCATTGGTCATTGAACCGCGACCTGCCATCGTCGTTCCCGACCACGCGAGCGGCAATTCGACGATGAAGCGCGCGCCGGTCGCGCCTTGCGCTGCGATGTTCTCGGCCCAGATGCGCCCGCCGGCGCCTTCGGTGATCTGGCGGGCGATGGAAAGGCCCAGGCCCGAATTGCTTGCCGAAATGCTCGGCCGGCCGCTCGGTATAGAAGCGCTCGAAAATGGATTTCGAGATTTTCCGGCGGGATGCCGGGGCCGTCATCTTCCACGCGTCACCCGCGCCACCATGTCGTGGCCGTCGCGGCGATCGACGTTGACCGCTGCCGTCTCGGGACTGAACGATACCGCATTGTCGATCAGGTTGCGGAATACCTGGCCCAGCCTTTCGTCGCGGCCGATCACGTTGGCGCCCGGCGGCAGCTCGTCGCGCAGATCAAACGCCACGCCGCGCGGGATTGTCGGTCATGCCGGTAGATTTCGATGATGGTCGCCAGCAGCCTGCGACAGCTCGACGCGGCTCCCTGGTCTCGCGCGACAATTCCGCGTCGAGGCGCGAGGCGTCGGAAATGTCGGTGATCAGCCGGTCGATGCGCTTGATGTCGCCGCGCACGATGTCCATCAGCCGCGTCGCGGCGTCTCGTCGTCCTTGGCGCGCGACCACATTTCCACGGCGCTGGCGAGCGAGGTGAGGGGATTCTTGAGTTCGTGCGCCACGTCGGCGGCGAAGCTTTCGATCGCGTCGATCCGGTCATAGAGCGCGGCGGTCATTGCCGCGCAAACTGTCGGCCAGGTCGCCGATCTCGTCGGTGCGCTCGGGAAAGCGCGGGAATGCGCTTCGCGCCCGCCCGCGCCCGAGCGCACCAGGTCGGCCGCCGCCGCCAGCCGCTTCACCGGTTCGGCGATGGTGCCGGCGAGATAGAGCGAGGAGAGCAGCATCACCAGCGAACGCGACCAGGAAGACCTCGATCAGGGTGAAGCGTTCCTGGCGCAGAATGTCGTCGATGTCGCCGCCCTCGGTGGAGACCAGCAGCACGCCATAGACCGCTGCGAAGCGCTGCACCGGAACCGCCACCGACAGAACCAGCCTGTTCTGGTCGTCCACCCGCTCGGCGCTGGCGCCGATCGCCGGTCAGGGCGGCGTCCACTTCCTGATAGACGCGGCCGTCATTGCCGGCCTCGGAATAGGGCGCCAGCTGGGCGAAGGGGCGCACGCCCATCACGCCGTCATAGATCGGCGCTCACCATTCCTTGAAGCTGGCTCCAGTGGTCCAGCGGCGGCAGTTCGCGCATCTCGCACGATGTTGCGCGGCGAGAAGGTCGCGCGTGTCGACGGCCAGCTGGCCGTCTTGGCAGATAAAGCCGTGCGCGAAGCCTGCGTGGGCGCGATCAGCTGGCGCAGCAGTGGCTCGGCTTCGTCCACCTTCAGAGTGTGGGTTTTCGGATCGGTGGCATATTCGGCGACAGCGTGCTGCGACGATGGCGCCTGCTGCTGGATGCCGGTCAGCCGCTCCTCGACCAGGCCCGCGGCCTGACGACTGCACCAGGATCACGCCGCCGGTCAGGACGAGCAAGCGCCAGCGCGTTGAAAGCAGAGGATGCGCCAGGTGAGGGCGGAGAAATGCGGGCACGCAATCGCTTACTCCTCTGTAGCGATAGCCCACGCCGTAAAGCGTCTCGATGGCGTCGAAATCGTCGGCCACCACCTTGAACTTCTTGCGCAGCCGCTTGATGTGGCTGTCGATGGTGCGGTCATCGACATAGACCTGATCGTCATAGGCCGCGTCCATCAGGCTGTCGCGGCTTTTGACGAAGCCGGGCCGCTGCGCCAGCGCCTGCAGGATCAGGAATTCGGTCACGGTGAGGCGCACCGGCTTGCCGTCCCAGGTGCATTCATGGCGCTGCGGATCGAGCGCCAGCTTGCCGCGCACCAGCGCTTCCTTCTTCTGCTTCGCCGGGCGCGGGCGCGGCGTTCTTGCGCCTTCGGCGCGGCGCAGCACCGCGCGCACCCGTTCCAGCAGCAGGCGCTGGGAAAAGGGCTTGCGGATATAATCGTCGGCGCCCGGCATTGAGGCCCATCAATTCGTCAATCTCCTCGTCCTTGGAGGTGAGGAAGATCACCGGCAGTTCGGCGTGCCTGGCGCAGGCGGCGCAACAGCTCCAGCCCGTCCATGCGCGGCATCTTGATGTCCAGGATGGCGAGATCGGGCGGCGTGGTGGTGAGCGCGGTCAAGCGCCGCGGCGCCGTCGGAGAAGGTGCGGACATGATAGCCCTCCTGCTCCAGCAGCATGGTGACGGAGGCCAGAATGTTCTTGTCGTCGTCTACCAGCGCAATATTCGCCATATGCCGTCCGGCCCCTTTTCGATGCGAAAATCAGTATAGCCCCTGACGCCAAAGCAAACATGTTCCCCAGAAAGCCCTTGCCATGAATTCCGGACCTTCGAGCCCCGCCGCTTCCAGAGCGACGGTGCCTTTTTATGAGCGCTATCGGCTCGGCTATCCCGACCGCCTGATCGCCCGGGTGGTCGCGGCTCGTGGGGCTCAAGCCGGGCGATCCGGTGCTGGATCTGGGCTGCGGGCCCGGCCTGCTGGCGGTGCCTTTGCCCGGGCGGGCATGGCGGTTACGGCCGTCGATCCCGAGCCCGACATGCTGGCGGCGGCGCGCAAGGATGCGCAAGAGGCGGACGCGGTCGCTCGACATCTGGCAGGGCAGTTCGTATGATCTGCCCGCCGGAATGGGGCCGTTCAGGCTGGTCACCATGGGCCGTTCGTTTCATTGGATGGACCGCGCGGCCACACTGGAGATGCTGAATCGCTTGATCGCGTCCCAGGGCGCCGTGGCGCTGTTTCATGACGCCCACCCAGAACGGCCGAAAATAAATGGTGGCGCGTGTTGCACGAACTCGCCAACCACTTCGGCCGCGAAGAATCTTCCATGGAAAGGCGCGGGAAAGCGCCGATTATCACTCGCACGAATCTGTTCTGATGAATTCCGCTTTCACCCATCTGGAAGGACTAGCATCACCATTCGCCGCGAAACGACGACGGACGATATCGTGGGCCGGCATTTTCACTTTCGACCACCGCGCCGGAGAAACTCGGCGGCCGCGCGAGTGAATTCGAAGCGAGATTGCGCGCCGCGCTGGCGGAACTGTCGCCCGACGGACAGTTCACCGAAATCGCGGAAATGGTGGCACTGATCGCGCGGCGGCCTTAGACGAATTCGACCTTCAGGATCTCGTACGACCGCGCGCCGCCGGGCGCCGCCACTTCCACCGTGTCGCCCTTGCTCTTGCCGATCAGGGCGCGCGCGATCGGCGACTGGACAGCGAAATGCGGCCCTTCTTGCGCGTCGGATTCCAGATCGCCCACGATCTGGTATTTGCGCTTCTTCGTCGGTGTCTTCGTCCACCAGGGTGACGGTGGCGCCGAACTTGACGCTGGTGCCCGACAGCTTGGAGATGTCGATCACTTCGGCGCGGCCGATCTGGTCTTCCAGTTCCATCACGCCGGCCTTCGATGAAGCTCTGGCGCTCTTTGGCGGCGTGATATTCGGCATTCTCCGACAGGTCGCCATGCGCGCGCGCTTCCGCGATCGCCTTGATCACCTCATGGCGGTCTTCGTTCTTCAGGCGGTTCAGCTCGTCCTCCAGGGCCTTGTAGCCCGAGGCGGTCATCGGAATTTTTTCCATCGTGTCTCTCGTCCGGCAGCAAAAGAGCTCGCGGCCGCCCGGGCTCTGGCCGGATGCCGGAACCGTGAGCTTGTTAAGATACTTGATTTCGCTGAGACTTTCTGTAACGGGCCAGCGAGCACGTTATGAAGAGTAAGACTGGAGGGGGGCGACTTCAAGAGAGCCTGCCCTGAGCGCCGCGATGGCCTCGGTGGCCGCGGCCGCCCCGGCCATGGTGGTGTAATAGGGCACTTTCAGGGTCAGCGCGGCGCGGCGGATCGAGGAGCTGTCGGCCAGCGCCTGGGCGCCGTCGGTGGTGTTGAACACCAGTTGATCTCGCCGTTCTTGAGCGCGTCCACCACATGGGGGCGGCCTTCCAGCACCTTGTTGATGACGGCGACCGGCAAGCCCGCTGCTTTCCAGTACGCGCGCGGTGCCGCGCGGTGGCGATCAGGGAGAAACCCATGCGCCACCAATTCGCGCGCCGGGGTCTCGATCAGGTCCTTGTCCGCGTCCTTGACCGAAATGAACACCGTGCCGCCGATGGGCAGCCTGGTGCCGGCGCCGATCTGGCTCTTGGCGAAGGCGCGGCCGAAATTCTCGTCCACGCCCATCACCTCGCCGGTGGAGCGCATCTCCGGGCCCAGGATCGTATCCACGCCGGGGAAGCGCGCGAAGGGCAGCACCGCTTCCTTGACCGAGATGTGCTTGGGTGCGGGCTTTTTGAGATCGAACGATGCCAGTGTCTCGCCCGCCATCACGCGCGAGGCGATGGCCGCCACCGGCAGGCCGATGGCCTTGGCGACAAAGGGCACGGTGCGGCTGGCGCGGGGATTGACCTCCAGCACATAAATCTCGCCGCCCTGGATGGCGTATTGCACATTCATCAGGCCCCGGACCTTCAGCGCGACGCGCCATGGCGATGGTCTGGCGCTCGATTTCGGCGATGATGTCGGGTTTCGAGAGTGAGTGCGGCGGAAGCGAACAGGCGCTGTCGCCGGAATGCACGCCGGCTTCCTCGATATGCTCCATGATGCCGGCGATGAAGACGTCGCCGTCGTGATCGCAGATCGCATCCACATCCACTTCGGTGGCGCGATTGAGAAAGCCGTCGATCAGCACCGGATTGTCGCCCGAGATGCGGAACAGTTCGCCCGATTGCCACCTGCTCCTTCAGTTGCGCTCTCGTCGGCCACCACCACCATGCCGCGCCCGCCCAGCACATAGGAGGGACGCAGGATCACCGGATAGCCGATCTCGGCGCCGCCGCGATCACGGTTTCTTCCGCCGTCATGGCGGTGGCGTTGCGCGGCTGCTTCAGACTCCAGCTCGTTCAGCAGCGTCTGGAAGCGCTTGCGGTCTTCCGCCAGGTCGATGGCGTCGGCGCTGGTGCCCAGGATCGGCACGCCCGCATCGCGCAGGCCATTGGCCAGCTTGAGCGGCGTCTGGCCGCCGAACTGCACGATCACGCCCGGCCAGCGATGCCGTTTTCCTTTTCCTTGGCGATGATCTCCAGCACGTCTTCCACGGTCAGCGGCTCGAAATAGAGCCGGTCGGAGGTGTCGTAATCGGTGGAGACGGTCTCCGGATTGCAATTGACCATGATGGTTTCATAGCCCTGCTCCGACAGCGAGAAGGCGGCGTGGCAGCAGCAATAATCGAACTCGATGCCCTGGCCGATGCGGTTGGGGCCGCCGCCCAGGATGATGATCTTCTTCTTGTCCGTGGGATTGGCTTCGCATGCCACCGCGCCGCCCACCGGCGTTTCATAGGTCGAATACATGTAAGGCGTCAGCGCCGCGAATTCCGCGGCGCAGGTGTCGATGCGCTTGTAGCAGGGCCGCATGCCCAGCGCGTGGCGCGCCGCGCGCACCGTCGGCTTCCTTCTGCCCGGTGAGCTTGGCCAGCCGCGCATCGGAAAAGCCCATGCTCTTGAGCCGGCGCAGGCCCTTGGCGTCCCCGGGCAGGCCGTTCGCGCGAACGCGCGCCTCGGCTGCGATGATGGTTTCGATCTCGCCCAGGAACCAGGGATCATAGCCGGTGATCTGCTGGATCTCCTCCAGTGGAAAGCCGTAGCCGCATCGCCTGCGCCGCGATCGCGCAGCCGGTCAGGCGTGGCGCGCGCGAGCGCGGCGCGGATGGCGGTCTGGGTCGTGCCGGCAGCGCGATTTCGTCAAAGCCGGTCAAGCCGGTTTCCAGCGAGCGCAACGCCTTCTGCAGCGACTTCGCCGAAGGTGCGGCCGATGGCCATGGCTTCGCCCACCGATTTCATCGAGGTGGTGAGGAGCGGCTCGGCGCCGGGAAATTTCTCGAAGGCGAAGCGCGGGAATCTTCGTCACCACATAGTCGATGGTCGGCTCGAACGCTGGCCGGGCGTGACCTTGGTGATGTCGTTCTTGAGTTCGTCGAGCGTGTAGCCGCACGGCCAGCTTGGCGGCGATCTTGGCGATGGGAAAGCCGGTGGCCTTGGAAGCGAGCGCCGAGGAGCGCGACACGCGCGGGTTCATCTCGATCACCACCATGCGGCCGTCCTTGCGGATTGACCGCGAACTGCACATTGGAGCCGCCGGTCTCCACGCCGATCTCGCGCAACACCGCGATCGAGGCCGAGCGCATGCGCTGATATTCCTTGTCGGTCAGCGTCAGGGCGGGCGCGATGGTGATGGAGTCGCCGGTATGCACGCCCATCGCGTCGATATTCTCGATCGAGCAGATGATGATGGCGTTGTCGGCCCTGTCGCGCACCACCTCCATCTCGAATTCCTTCCAGCCCAGCACCGATTCCTCGATCAGCACTTCGTGGGTGGGCGAGGCTTCCAGCCCCGGCTTCGACGATGGCGAAGAATTCCTCGCGGTTGTAGGCGATGCCGCCGCCGGTGCCGCCCATGGTGAAGCTGGGGCGGATCACGGCGGGCAGCCCCACCTGGTCCAGCGCCGCCAGCGCCTTGGAGAAGCTTTCCGGCGCCAGTTCCATCATCGGGCATTGTTGCTGCCGTCATAGATGAGGTTGCCGGCCGATCCTTCTTCTGGCGCAGCTGGCCTTTCAGCGTGATGCCCTTGGGCACTTCCAGGCCGATCTTGATCATCGCCTGCTTGAAGCGCTCGCGGTCCTCGGCCTTGTCGATGGCGTCGGCGGTGGCGCCGATCAGCTCGATATTGTGGCGCTCCAGCGCGCCGATCTTGCGCAAGCGACAGCGCGGTGTTGAGCGCGGTCTGCCCGCCCATGGTGGGCAGCAGCGCGAAGACCTTGCCGGGCGGCACATTGGGCCGTTCGCGGGCGATGATCTTCTCCACGAATTCCGGCGTGATGGGCTCGATATAGGTGGCGTCCGCCAGGCCCGGATCGGTCATGATGGTGGCCGGGTTGGAATTGACCAGCACCACCCGGTAGCCTTCCTCGCGCAGCGCCTTGCAGGCCTGGGCGCCGGAATAGTCGAATTCGCAGGCCTGGCCGATGACGATGGGCCCCGCGCCGATGATCAGGACGGTATGGATATCGTTCCTGCGCGGCATGTCTCTCGTCTATCTCGCCCGATCGGCCATCTGCATTGTTGTCAAAAAAAAGCCCTCGTCCTTCTCGGGAGAGGGCTCGCGCCGCCGTTTCGTCAGCTCCGCCATCGCAGCGTCGTCTCCGGCACCGGATTGGTGAAGGCCTCGCCCGTCGTCACCGACTCGGCCCAAGCCTTCTTGAGCCGGTGGTACCACATCGCGGGTACGTCCGCGTCCTGAATAAGCATCAGCCGGGGATTGAATTTCAATCCCTCGCGCTGCAGCTCCACCATGGCGCGATCCTGGCCCAGAAAAGCGCGGGCAAACGGGCGGAAAAAAGGCCTGATCAGCGAAAGCCAGGGCCTGTTCCAGTAAAACACCTGCGTCACTTCGGTCGTGTCTGGGTCGAGCGGCGTGCAGGCGGTGAAACCCACCACCTCGCTGCGGCCGGCCTTGATATGCTCGAAGCGCACGCCCGGCAGTTCGAAGCGGATTTCGGTCGAAACGTCGCCGCCCAGGAGCCGGTAGGCGAACGAATTGGACGAAGGCCGGTGTGCCACCATCGTGAAGCCGCGTGGGGCGGGCGCATATTTCTTCGCCTTGGCGTGAATGGATTTCTGCGAGCGCCACCACCAGGCCTGGTGCACGAACGGCCCGTGCGCCGGGTCCATCAGGCCCACCACCGCGTGATCGATGAAACAGCGGAAGGTCTGCGCCTCCACGAACCGGGGCCGCGCGTCGCCGGCGAGCGGCACTTTCGGCGGATCGACCACGGGCGCCGCGTGCTCGTGGCCCGGCGCTGCCATATAGACCCAGATCAGCCCGTCCTGTTCGCGCGCGGGATATGCCCGCACGCGGATGCGTCCCGGGTCCATCTCCTGACCGTCGACCAGCGACGGGATCTGCGTGCAGGCGCCGTTCGCCCGGAAGCGCCAGCCATGATAGGGGCACTCGACCGTGTTCTCGGCCATCACGCGCCCGGCCGACAGCGGCACGCCGCGGTGGGGACAGATGTCCCTCAGGGCAAAGGCTTGGCCGTCCTGCATCCGGCCGATGAGAACCGGTTCGCCCAGCAGCATCTGCCGGCGCAATTTGCCTTTGGCGACGGACGAGGAGAGCGCGGCCATGTACCACAGGTCGCGCAAATAGCCGGGTGCGTGTTCCGCACCGGAAGGAATGGCGGCTTCGGCCGTCATTGCGCCGGCGGAGTCTGGGCCGGGGCGGCGCCACCCACAGGCTTCAACAGGCTTTCGAGCGAGGTCATGAAAAGCTGCCCCTTATAGGCAGGCAGCTTATACGCCCATCCGGTGGCATGCGCGTCGATTTCGCGGGCTTCTTTCTGGGCGTCGGCTTTGCCGGGCGCGCCTTCCGCCGAAAGCGTTGCCCAATCGTCCGTGCCTTGCTGGACGATCTGGACCGTCACCACAAGCCCGTCGAAGGTTTTTGTGACGACGCGTGTGGAATGGGTGGGATCGGAGAAGTCGAAATCCCTGGCGGGGCGCACGTCGTCGAACGTGAAGCCCACGATTGCCGCAGCGACTCCATCGGCGGCGCCGTCCGCGGCCTGCCGGCCCTTGGGCACATCGACCAGGGCGAAACTGGCGTCGCTCGGCTGGGCGCGGCGCACGGCATACGATGCCCCATTTGCCGGATCGACATCGGTTTCCTGGATGCGCGCGCGATCGACGCCCATGACGTCCTTGTCGAGCCAATCCGACGGATCGCTCTTGGGTTCGAACACGCTTCGCACGAGCCAGCTTTGCGTGGTGTCCGGTTTCCGGACGAAAAGGCCGATCGCGCCGCTGGGATCGCCGATGTCTTGGCTCTTGCCCGCAATCAACGACGCGAGCACGTCGCCTTTTTCGTTGGACAGCGTGATCAGGGTTCCATTGCCCCTCGGCGGCGCATCGAGACCGATATAGTGCAGCCAATCCGCACGCGCGGTCTTGCGTTCGATCGTCTGAAGCGCCGCCATACCGATGACGGTCTGGTTCAGTTGCTCGAATGCTGCGGGATAATCGTCGTGATTCGCGACGACCCAGCCTTTTTCGGGCTTGAACATCAGATCGACCGTTCCCTTCTTCGACACGATCTGCACCTGCGCGATGTCGTTGCTGCGGATCTGAGACGGAAGGCCGGGAAAGAATGTCTCGGATATGGTCTGAGGTGCGGTTTCGCGCGCCTGCTCCATCAGGGCCAGAACGGCAAGGACCACGGTCAGCACCGCAATGCCGGCGAGAACGGCCAGATTGCGGCGGCGTGGATCGTTGCGAATGGTGTCGAGGCTGACCATGGCGGGGCTCATACGACGATGGCGCGGGCGCGGCGGCGGCGGCGCAGAATGGCGAGCCCGATCGCGAAGCAGGCGACGAGGATCGGCACAAGAGCGATGTTGATGAAGGCGAGGATCGCGCCCAGCGTGTCGATATCCTTGCGCAGGTTGCTCTGGACGTCGCGCAGTTCGGTGCGCGTATCGATCAATTCGCGCTTGAAGCGGTCGATCTCGGCCTGTTGCTCGGGCGTGAGGCCCGCAGTCGTGGACGGCTGCCCGTTGGTCGAGCCGCCCTGTTCGAGCGCATGGAGCCGCGTTTCGGTGTCGGTGAGGCGCTGTTGCAGCGCGTCTTCCTGCTGCTGGAATTGCGCCTGCGCGTCGGCCTGAAGTTTCTGCACGACGACGAAGGGCCGGTTGTTGGTCGCCCGCGTGCGCAGCGAAATCAGATCGCTGGAGCCGGAGAGATTTTCCACTGCGTTGAGCACGAAGGCGGCGTTGTCGGCGAAGGGTGCGGCGATCTGCTTGCCGTAGAGATTTTCCACATGCACCCAGAATCGGTCGTCGAAAATATCGCTGTCCGCCATCACGATGACATTGATCGGGCCTTTGGACGCCTTGAGCTGCACGGATTTGGCGGCGCCCGGCGGCGGGCCGCCCGGAAACGCGGTCTTCGCGGGACCCGAGACGCGCGCGGCGATGACATAGCGCTTGCCGGTCGGCTCGATCTGTTGCATCAGATCCTGGGGCTCGCGTGTTCATCTTCACTTCGACGGAATCGATCAGGCCTGCCTGGTTCGACGACATCACAAGCGGCAGGAAATTCGTCGTGGCGCCTGCGGCGCCTGGCGAAGCGCGCCCACGCTGGCGAGATTGAGCACCTGCAGGTTGGCCGTGATCTGGTCCTTGGCGTCGAAATCGGCCGTGTCGAGATGAAGCCAGATCGGATAGCGCGCGACGGAATTGCCGCCGCTGCGCCGGCACCTGCACGGCCTGCGCCAGCTGGCGGTCGGCGACGACCTTGTTCGGGTCGTAGGCGATGCCCCAGGCGCGGAACAATTGCGGCAGATCGGACGACGGCGGCCCCGAGCCTTCGCCGCCCATCGATTGCGCCGCGCCGGACATCTCCGACATCGGGTCGACGAACACGAGCGCACGGCCGCCCGCGAGCACGAACTGGTCGATGGCGTAAGTCTGCGCCGGGGTCAGCGGGCCCGGATGGGCGATCATCAGCACGTCGACGTCGGCCGGAATGCGATCGAAATTCGGATCGAGCATTTTCGTCGCGTAGGTCTGATTGAGCTCTTCGTAGATCATGAACGGCTGCGACTGGCCCTGCATCATCGCGGCCATGCCGCCTGCGCCGGTGTCGAGCGGCAGGCTCGAGATGATCCCGAGCACCGGCTTCTTCGGCGTCGACAGGCGATAGATCAGCGACGTCACGTCGTATTCGAGATAGGGCTCGCGATCCTGCGAGAAAAACGGAATGACTTCCTTGCCGTCGATCGTATTGGTGCCGACGAGACCGAAATAGACGATTGTCGCCCGAATCCGTGGGCGCGCCGGAGAGGCCGTCCGCGCTCGCTTCGTCTTCCGCCGGCGTGAAGGGCTCGGGGTCGATCTCCTCCAGGATGATCTTGCCGTGCGAGCGCGCGGCATATTCTTCGAGCAGGTCGCGCACGCGGCCGGCATAGGCGTTGATCTGCGCATAGCCGGCGGCGATTTTCTTGGAATAGAAGAATTTGAGCGTGATCGGCTCTTGCAGTTTGTTCGATGGTGCGCTTGGTGCCGTGGGCGAGCGTGTAGACGCCGGTCTGCCGTCAGGTCGAGCCGCTCGGTGGTGAAGGTGGCATCGGCCGCGATGTTGACCGCGACGAAGATCACGGCCGCAAGCACAATGGCGGCAAGCGCATAGATGCGGCGGGAGAGGGGCTTCATCGCGCGCTCATCCCGTCTTCTTCAAATCGACGATGACGACGTTTGCGGCCAGGAACAGCCCGATCAGCGAGAAGAAGAAGATCACGTCGCGCAGATCGATCACGCCGGCGGAGATCGCCGTGAAATGCGTGAGGAAGCTGAACGAGGACACCGCGTTGACCAGCGCGAGCGGCGCCCAGCCGCGGAAAAAATCGAGCACCAGCGGCGCGCCCGAGATCGTGAACAGGAAGCACACGACCACGCTGACGACGAAGGCGATCACCTGGTTGCCGGTCGAAGCGGAAATGCACGCGCCGATGGCGAGATAGCCGCCGGCCATCAGGAAGCTGCCGAAATAGCTGGCGAGAATCACGCCATTGTCGGGATTGCCCAGATAATTGACCGTGATCCAGATGGGAAAGGTGAGAGCGAGCGCCACGCCCGTGAACGCCCAGGCGGCGAGATATTTGCCCGCGACCGTCGCCCACAGCGGGCACCGGCAAGGTCAGCAGCAATTCCATCGTGCCGCTGCGCCGCTCCTCCGCCCACAGGCGCATCGAAATCGCCGGCACGAGAAACAGATAGAGCCAGGGATGATAGGCGAAGAACATCGCGAGATCGGCGACGCCGTTCTCGTAGAAATGGCCGATGTAGAAAGTGAATGCGCCCATCGCGAACAGGAAGATCACGATGAAGACGTAAGCGAGCGGCGTCGCGAAATAGGACGCGAATTCGCGCTTGAAGATGGGCCACAACGCGTTCATGCGCGGCTCTCCCGCGCGCGCGTCGCGTCATGCGTGGTGATCGGCCCGGAACACTTCGTCGAGCCGGCCGGCTTCGGCATAGAGTTCCCGCACGTCCCATTTCTCGGAAACGGCGAGCGCGCTCACCGTCTTCGATCAGAAGCGCGCCGCTTTTCGGAAACGCCGTCAACTCGGTCACCCCGTCCGTGCGCCGAGATTGCTCGACGGTCGCGATGCCGCTGAGCGATTTGAGCTTCGTCTTCGCAGCTTCGGCCTGTGCGGGCGGCAAAACGAGCGTCACGGCGTTGTGATGGCGCGAACGCGCGAGAAGCTCCGCCGGCGTGCCGTCGGCGACGATGCGGCCTCGGTCGATGATCACCGCGCGCGTGCAGATCGCCTCGACCTCTTCGAGAAGATGGGTCGAGACGATGATCGCCTTCTTGGGCGCCATCGCACGCAGAAGCCCGCGTACGGCGTGTTTCTGGTTGGGATCGAGACCGTCGGTGGGTTCGTCCATGATGAGGACCGGCGGGTCGTGCAGAATGGCCTGCGCCAATCCGACCCGGCGCTTGAAGCCCTTGGACAGCGTGTCGATGGGCTGGTCGAGCACGGGATCGAGTTCGGTCTTGGCGGCGGCTTCGGCCGCGCGCGCCTTGCGCTTCGACGCCGTGGAAGCCGCGCACTTCGGCGATGAAGTGCAGGAACTGGCGCGGAGTCATGTCGCCATAGGCAGGCGCGCCTTCGGGGAGGTAGCCGATGGCCCGCTGCGCGCCGAGCGCATCGGTTTCCAAATCGTGGCCGCAGACCCGCACCCGTCCGGCGCTCGGCGCGAGAAACCCCGTGATCATCTTCATGGTGGTGGACTTGCCGGCGCTGTTCGGCCCCAGAAAGCCCAACACTTCGCCCTGGGCGACCGTGAGGTCGATCCCGGCAACGGCGGCGATAGGGCCGAAGCTTTTGGTCAGTCCCTGGATTTCGATCATGGCTCGAAGGAGCGGGCGCCCGAATGGATGCAGCCCTTTAGAAAAAACGGCCGCCCGCTGCAAGGCCGCAAAGGTTAAGTGTTGGTCACGCCTCATTTTCGCGGCTCGGCCGAAATTCGCCTGCTTGACTTAGTTGAACGTTCAATCAAGTATAGACCATGGGTGACGATACGCGCGAGCGGTTGGTGTTCACGGCCATGCAGCTATTTGCCGAAAAGGGCTACGGCTCGACCAGCATCTCCGACATCTTGAAGGCGGCCGGAGCGAACAGCGGCAGCCTCTATCACTTCTTCCCGACCAAGCAGGACCTGCTCCTTGAGGTTCTGACCCGTTATCGCGGCGGCATCCGCCCGATGCTGCTGGAGCCCGCCTGGGCGGGCGTTGACGATCCGATCGAGCGTGTCTTTGCACTGCTCGCGGCCTATCGCGCCATGCTCGCGCGCACCGATTGCCTCTATGGCTGCCCCATCGGCAGCCTGGCGCTCGAGTTGCACGAACCCGACCCGCCGGTGCGCGAACTCATTGCAGTCAATTTCGACGGCTGGGTGGAGGCGATCGAACGCTGCTTCCGGGATGCGGGCGCACGGCTTCCCGCCGATCTCGACCGCACGGCGCTCGCTGTCTTCACGCTGACGACGATGGAGGGGGGTGTGATGCAATCGCGCACCCAGCGCACGCTCGCGGCGTTCGATCAATCCGTGGCCATGCTGCGCGATTATGTGCGCCGGCTCGAAGCCGACGCGACCGACAGTCCTTCGCAATCCACAAGAGGGAACGTCTCATGAAAATCCAGGTGATCTGTTGTTCGCTCGCCATGATGTGCTGGGCCTCGCCGCTCTTCGCGGCCGATCCCGTCAAGATCGAGGATACGTCGTTCCGCGACGCCGACGGCCATCGCGTGCAGCAGCTGGACGTGATCGTCGACGCGCCGGTGAAGGACGTCTGGAACGCGTTCGTGACCGACGCCGGCTTCGAGCGCTGGGCGGTACCCGTCGCCCATATCACGCTCGGCAATGGCGGCATGATGGAATCGTCCTATTCGCTGTCTTCCAAAATCGGCGATCCCGACAACATCAGGAACGAGATCGTAGCCTATCTGCCCGAACGGCTCCTGGTGATCCACAATGTGCATGTGCCGAAGGGCGCACCGTTCGATCCGGTGTTGATCGGCAACATTCGCACGATCATGCAATTCGAGGATCTGGGCGGCGGGCGCACGCGCATAACCAAATCCGGCGTGGGTTATGGCGAAGGGCCGGGATATGATTCGATGTATGCGCATTTCCGGTCCGGGAACGCAGAGGAATTCGCGTCCCTCGCGCAAAGCTTCCATACCGGGCCCGTCGACTGGAAGGCCGAAGCGGCGAAGATGGTCGCGTCCGTGCACAAACCCACCGCGGCGAAATAGACGCGAAAAAGAAGTGAAATAGAAGCGGCCGGATAAATCGAACAGGGAGCGAAATCATGATCGACGCAAAAGCGCTGCAGCGCGCGATCATCGTGGGGACCGTGTTGCAGGTCGCGATGGTGATTATCGGCCATTTCAGCGCGTGGGTCGCGCAGAATGTCTTCATGTTCGGCGGCATGATGATCTCCGCCACCGTCGGCTATTTCTACGCACTCGATATCGCGAAAGGCTTCGGCCGCGGCGCGCTGGGCGGCGCGATTGCCGGCGGCGTGTGCGCGCTCCTGGGGATCGCGGTCTCGGTCGTCCTCGGCGACACGCAGGCCATGATCCTTGCATTGGGCACCGCGATATCCGTCCTCACGGGCGCGATCGGCGGCATGTTCGGCCAGATCGCCGCGAAGATGCAAGGCAAGCGCGCTTAGGCTTCGGTCAAACCCGCAGCATCAGGCCGCCGTCGACCACGAGTCCGTGGCCGGTGACGAAGCCGCCATCATCCGACGCGAGAAACAGCGCGGCGCGGGCCAGATCGATCGGCTGGCCCAACCGCCGCAACGCCGATTTTTTCGCCCAGATGTCGGCCACGTCGGGCCGCGCATCCCATAACGGCTTCGTCATTCCCGTCGCGATCGCGCCGGGCTCGAGATAATTCGCGGTGATGGCGAACTTGCCGAGTTCGAGCGCCAGCGTGCGCGTGAGCCCGGCGACGCCGGCCTTGGACGCGCAATAGGCGGCGAGGCCGAAGCCGGTTCCTTCCGCCATGACGGAGGCGACGTTGATGATGCGACCGGCCGGACTTTGTTTCAGATAGGGGATGGCGCGCCGGCACAGTTTCATCTGCGCCGTCAGATTGACGTTCAGCGTCCGCTCCCAGATGTCGTCGGTCATCGCCTCGACCGGTGCGTTCGACGCGACCCCGGCGTTGTTCATCACAATGTCGAGACGGCCGAAGCGTTCGACCGCCATGCTTACAATGGTGTCAGCGGCATCGGCATCGCCCACGCTTTTTTCCAGATGGGCGATGCGTGAATGGCCCTTGCAGACATCTGCGAGGCCCCTGTCCGGCAGATCGACCGCCAGCACATGGGCGCCCTCCTGGGCGAACAGCTCGGCGGTCGCCCGCCCGATGCCCGATGCCGCGCCCGTGACAATGGCCGCGCGTCCTTCCAATCGCATGACGATTTTCCTTGATGCCGCGGCCAGCGTGCCGTGCGAGAGCGCGACTTCAATGAGGGAGTTGGAAAACGTCGGCCGACCGCGGTAGCAAGCCCGGCATGGGCTGGGGGGGCAGATGATGCCGAACTCGCGATGTTCTTCGCGATGAGCGACGCCATCTTGGAGATGAAAGAGGCTTCAACAAGGTTCGATGGTGGCATTTTCAGGGCAGCGTGAGCCGGCGTTTCCATTTGGAATGATCGCTACTCGTCTTCTGGTTGCGTCATGCATTTGACGCACCGCAAGTCTGTCTCAACTTGCCAGTCAACATTTGTTCAAAGATAAGGAATGCGGCATTCATCGATTCCATCATCAGAGGTCGCGCAATGGCGAGTGAAAAGACGGAGAGTTCGACGGGCAACTCGGAAGAGGTTTTGAGATCCGCCTGCAGAATTGTTTCGGCCTATGCGAGCAAGAATCCGCTGCCCGCCTCCGAGATCGGCGAAATGATCCGCTCCGTTCACAGCACGCTCTCCGGGCTGAGCGGTTCGGGCTCCGGCGATGTGCCCAACAACCAGAAGCCTGCGGTCCCGGTCCGCAAATCCGTCACGCCCGATTACATCATCTGTCTCGAGGATGGAAAGAAACTCAAAATGCTGAAGCGCTATTTGCGCACGCGCTACAAGCTGACGCCGGAGGAATACCGCGCGAAGTGGAATCTTCCCGTCGATTATCCGATCGTCGCGCCCAATTATGCCGCGCGCCGTTCCGAATTCGCCAAGAAGATCGGGCTTGGCCGCCGTCCTGCCGCGCCGAAGCGCCGCCGCCGCGGATAGGCGAAGCCGGTTCACTTTGTGTCAGGTCAGAAGCCGCGAAACGTCGCAAATTCGTCCAGGGGTGCGCGTTCGCTTTCGAGACGGTTCACCGGCGCATCGGGATCGGCGTAGCCGATCGCCATGCCGCAAAAGAGCATGAGTTCGGGCGGCGCGCCCGTCGTCTCCCGCACCAGCGCATTGTAGATCGACCAGCATTCCTGCGGGCAGGAATTGAGTCCGTGCTCGCGCAGCAGCAGCATCACTGTCTGCAGATACATTCCCACATCGGACCATTGCGGCGGTCCCATCCGCTTGTCGAGGTAACAGAACAGGCCCACCGGCGCGCCGAAGAAATCGTAATTGTTGCCGAACCATCTGAGGCGTTCGGCCTTGTGTTCGCGCGAAATCCCGAGAAGCGCATACATCTGCTCGCCAACGCGAAAGCGCTGCGTGCGATGCGGCTCCCACAGGTTCTCCGGATACACATGGTATTCGAGTGGATCCGGCGACCGGTTGGCGGCCATGCGTGCGTGCGTCCCGGCCTTGAACTCGGCCAGCGCCGCGCCGGCCAGAACGTAAAGCCGCCAGGGCTGGAGATTGCCGCCCGAAGGCGCGCGCGCCGCGATTTCGAGAACCTCGCGCAGGGTTTCCGGCGGCACCGGTTTGTCGAGAAAGGCGCGGATCGAGCGCCGTGTCCGGGCGGCTTCGGAGATTTTCATCGGGGACCGCTTTGCCATCGCAAGGATTTCGCCGCTAACATCTCGCCGGTCCGGCGTGCGATGTCCAGCCGGACCAGGGAGTTCATCGGTGGCCGCGCAAAGCGACGAGACGTTTCCGGAAATCCGCGAATTGGTGCGCAAATTGTGCGCGCGCTTTCCGGGCGAATATTGGCGCGCGCATGATCGCGAACGCTCCTATCCCGTGGAATTCGTCCGCACGCTGACGCAGGAAGGTTTCCTGGGCGTGCTGATCCCCGAGGAATATGGCGGCTCCGGCCTGGGGCTGGGCGCGGGCATCGCCGTGCTGGAGGAAATCCATCGCTCGGGAGCAAATGGCGGCGCCTGCCACGCGCAGATGTACACGATGGGCACGCTGCTGCGGCACGGCAGCGTCGAGCAGAAGCAATATTATCTTCCGAAGATCGCATCCGGCGAATTGCGCCTGCAGGCCTTCGGCGTCACCGAACCCACCAGCCGGAACGGACACGACGCGCATCGCCACCTTCGCGCGGCGCGAGGGCGGCAAATATGTCATCAACGGCCAGAAGATCTGGATCAGCCGCGCGCGAGCATTCCGACCTGATGGTGCTCCTGGTCCGCACCACGCCCCGCGAAGATGCGGCCAAACCCACCGACGGGATGAGCGTGCTGCTGGTGGACATGCGCGAAGCGGTGGGCCACGGCCTGACCATTCGGCCCATCCGCACCATGCTGAACCACGCAACGACGGAGCTGTTCTTCGACGACATGGTGGTGCCGGTCGGGAACCGCATCGGCGAGGAAGGCAAAGGCTTCCGCTATATCATCGACGGCATGAACGCGGAGCGCATCCTGATCGCCGGCGAATCCATCGGCGACGGGCGCTTCTTCATCGATCGCGCGAGCGCCTATGCGAAGGAGCGGTCCGTGTTCGGCCGGCCGATCGGCGAAAACCAGGGCATTCAATTTCCCATCGCGCGCGCCTATGTGCAGGTCGCCGCGGCGGCCGAGATGGTGAAGAAAGCGGCCGCCATGTTCGACGCGGGCCAGCCCTGCGGCACGGAAGCGAACATGGCGAAGCTGCTCGCCTCCGAAGCGGCATGGTTCGCGGCCGACATGTGCGTCCAGACCCATGGCGGCTTCGGCTTCGCGGAGGAATTCGACATCGAGCGGAAATTCCGCGAGACGCGGCTCTACCAAGTGGCGCCGATCTCCACGAATTTGATCCTGTCGCATGTCGCGACGCATGTGCTCGACCTGCCCAAATCGTTCTGAGCGCGATGGATATCGACCGGTTGAAAACCTGGATCGGCAGGAGCGAAACGGCGGAAGACGTCGCCTCGCCGGTGCCGCTCGCAGGGCTCACCGCCTTGCTGGACCGCGAAACGCGCCGGACGGACGCCGTGCCGCCGCTTGCCCATTGGCTCTATTTCCTTGGTCATGCGCGGCAATCCGAGATCGATGTCGACGGCCACCCACGGCGTGGCGGATTCCTGCCGCCCGTCGAACTGCCGCGCCGCATGTGGGCCGGCGGGCGGCTCGTCTTCCACGCCGCGATCCCGGTCGGCGCGCACATCGTGCGCCGCTCGACCATCGCCGATGTCACCGCGAAAACCGGCACGACCGGCGCGATGGTGTTCGTCACCGTCAAGCACGAGATCGGCACGAAGGACGGCGCCGCGGTCGAGGAAGAACAGGATATCGTCTATCGCGAAGCCCCGAAGGCAAATGCGCCTGCGCCTGTCAAAAGCGAGGCCGCACCGCGAGCCGATTTCACACGACGCTTCGTGCCGGACCCGACGCAGCTCTTTCGTTTCTCCGCGCTCACCTTCAACGCGCACCGCATCCACTACGACCGCGACTATTGCCGCGACGTGGAAGGTTATCCGGGCCTTGTCGTGCAGGGCCCGTTCATCGCCATGCTTCTGATGGATCACCTGCTGCGCGCGAACCCGGCGGCGCACGTTCGCTCGTTCAAGTTCCGGGCACAGCGGCCCCTGTTCGACACCGCGCCGTTCGATCTCTGCCTCGAAGCCCGCGCTGGCGCCGCCGGCCTGTGGGCGCTCGACGCGTCGGGGCAGCAGGCGATGGTTGCGGACGCCGCCCTGGCGTGATGAATTCCAGCCCGTCAAAAAAGGAGAATGCACGATGAGCCGCATGATGCGAGTGACCGAAGAATTGATCGCCTATATCAACGGCGTGGGCACCCGCGAACATCCGGCGCAGGTGCATTGCCGCGCCGAGACGGCCGAGCTCCCCGTGGCGATGATGCAGATCGGCGCCGATCAGGGCGCGTTCATGGGGCTGGTGGCGAAGCTCATCGGCGCCACGCGCTATATCGAAGTCGGCACCTTCACGGGCTATAGCGCGCTCAGCGTTGCGCTCGCGCTGCCCGCCAACGGCAAGGTCGTCGCGCTCGACGTGAGCAAGGAGTTCACCGATCGCGCCCGCAAATACTGGAAAGAGGCGGGCGTCGAATTGAAGATCGACCTGAGGCTCGCTCCCGGCGTCGCCACGCTCGACAGGATGATCGCCGAAGGCGAAGCGCCGTTCGATTTTGCGTTTATCGATGCCGACAAGTCCAATTATGACGCCTATTACGAACGCGTTTTGAAGCTTCTTCGGCCGGGCGGTCTCATCGCGCTCGACAATATGCTGTGGAGCGGCGCGGTGGCCGATCCCAAGATCACCGATGCGGACACCACCGCGCTGCGCGCCCTCAACGCGAAGATCCACGCCGACCAAAGGGTCGACATGGCGCTGGTGCCCATCGGCGACGGCGTGATGCTGGCAAGGAAAAGGTAACGATCGCGCATGAACCCAGCGCTGAAGGGTTTCTTGTTCTACTCGCTGATCGTTGCGACGATTGCGATCATCGCCTTCATTGTGGCTTTCGATCTGGCAGGAACAAAATGGACTTGGTATCTGGGTTGTATCAGTCTCTACGCGAGTGGGGTTTGGATCGCCCTCCTTGTGGCGGGATTTGTCCGGTTTCGCGCGTCCGCAATTCGACTGTTGATCGGCGCGCCTTTGGCTCTCTATTACCCGTCCCTGATTTTGCTTGCCCATGTTGCTTATCTATGGCGGCGGGTCGGGTGAAACGACCATTTGGGTGGGGCGGCCCCTTGTATCCGGCCATCCGGGGGGCCAGAATTTGGAAATGGCCGAGGAACCCATAGCGTTCCTCCGCGCGGCCTCCCGCCCGGCCGCGCGGACTGTATCCTGGGGCGGAAGCGCCGGCATCGCAGTCGCGCAGGTGCGCTTCGACCGGCGCGAGCTCGAACAAATCCTCAACGTCTACAGCCGCATGGTCGCCGCCGGGGAATGGCGCGACTACGCCATCGACTTCCTCGACGATTGCGCCGTGTTCTCGATCTTCCTGCGCGCGAGCCAAGTCCCCGTGTTTCGGGTCGAAAAGCGGCCCAAGCTTCGAAACCGCCAGGGACAATATTCCGTGATCGCCGCGACGCAGCAGGTCCTCAAGCGCGGCCATGAGCTCGCGAATGTTCTACGGGTCTTCGACCGCATGCTGCTGAAGGCGCTCGCCGGCGGCTGACGGTTAGAGCAGCAAGTCAACGGCACCACTCACCATCCCCCATTCATTGTCATGGCCCGCAGTCGCGGGCCATGACACCGAGGGGTTATTTCTCCTTCGCTTGCCACGCGAGGGCCGCGATTTCCATGGCCTTGATCCAGTCGTTCTTCTCGGCGTTGTAGTCGAGCGTGTTGTCGGGGTGGAGGGCGGCGGCGCGGATTTTCTCGGCTTCGTATTCGCGCGCCTTGTCGGGATGGGCGCGCAGATAATCGCGGAACGCGAGATGGCGCGCGATCTGCGGTGAGCCCGCTTCGAAACAATGAAGCTGGAATTGCCGCTTGCCGGTGATGGGATCGTTCCGCCGGCAATAGCGCCGCCCGGGAAGACCGAATTCGCCCAGACAATCGTAATCCAGCGCAGCGACACGGGGCATCGCCGCATCGAGGGCCGCGAGACCGGTGACGATGGGAATCATGTCGACGATCGGCTTCGCCATGATCGCGGGGATCGACGTCGAGCCGATGTGATGGACGGTCACCAGCACATCGCCCAGCGCGCCTTCAAGCCGGCGCGTTTCGGACGCCGCCATCTCCGCCCAAAGAGGCGAGTGCGGGACAAGCTCCACGGGGATCGTATCGGGAATCGTCTCGACCACGGGCGTGCCCCCAAAAAGAAGGCCCCGATGTTTCCATCGGGGCCCCGCATTCGAATTCCGCGCTTAGCGACGATTGCCGAGAAGCTGCATCAGCATCAGGAACAGGTTGAGGAAATCGAGGTAGAGCCTCAGCGCGCCGAAGATCGCCTTGCGGCCGGCCACCGTGCCGTCGTCGTTGACGGAATAGCTTTCCTTGATCCACTGCGAATCGTAAGCGGTGAGGCCGGTGAAGATGATCACGCCGATGATCGACACCACCCATTGCACCATGGGCGAGTGGAAGAACATGTTGGCGAGCGAGGCGATGATGATCCCGATGAGGCCCATGAACAGGAACGAGCCCATGCCCGAAAGATCGGCCTTGGTCGTATAGCCCCACAGGCTCATCGCGCCGAAGGTGGCCGCGGTGATGAAGAACACTTCCGCGACGCTGGCGCCCGTATAGACGAGCAGGACCGGCGCGATGCCGATACCGACGAGCGAAGCGTAGATCCAGAACATCGCTTGGGCGGCGCCCACGCTCATCTTGTTGATGCGGAACGACAGGAACAGCACGAGCCCGATCGGCGCGAACAGCGCGATCAGCCCCAGCCCCGTCATGCCGACGGCATGCGTTACGGGATTGACCTGGTAGAAAATCTGCCCGAACTGCGTGTCTGCCGCAGCCCAGGCCGTGATGCCCGTCAGGACGAGCCCCATCAGCATGTAATTGTAGACGCGCAGCATGTGGGCGCGCAGGCCTGCGTCGATGGCGCCGGTGTCCGTCGACACGGCGCGTAAAGTGCGATTGTCAGCCATCTGGCCAAATCCTCCTGGGCCCGGTTCGGGCCGCTTTGGTTATTATATCGGATTCCGAGGGTAAAGGATCAAGGCGTTCCGGCCCCGGCCGGACATGGACAATCCGCAAGGTTGGCCGTCCCAGATGAGGACTGAACGGCCGGACCCGGCGGGACCACAAGTGTAAAGTTGACATATGCTGATGCTGGGTCCATGACTCGTTGCGGACTAGGCCGCCCGTCCGCGGCCAAGTGGGGGTTATCGGACAATGTCTGTCGGACAATTCGTCAGCCTCGAAGAAGTGCGCCACGATCCGCAATTGCTGCGGCGGTTCATCCGCGAGCGCGTCCTCGGCGGCAACGGCAGAGGCGACCCCGACCGCTTCGCCCGCACGCTCGACTTCATGATCAAGAATCCCGAACCGGTTTCCAGGAAGGCGTTCCCGGGAAGTGTCCGGGCGCGCAATGCCGTGCGACCAGGCAGGGATGCCGCGAAAATTGTTTCCGGAAAGCGCGAACGCGCGTAACGCGGTCACACCAGATCGTCGGCGTCGATTTTGCCCATGTGCTTGCGGATCAGGCGCGCCATGCGGGATGCGGTCGGATAGCTCACGCCCAATTGCCGCTGCAGCTCCTTCGCGGGAACGCCGTGGCGCGTCATGGTGAACAGATAGATCGCGAAGAACCACTTCACGAGCGAGGTGTGGCTGTCGTTGAATATCGTTCCCTGCATCGGGTGGACATGATGGCCGCAATTGCAGGTGTAAGCCGGCTGCTTCGCGAGCTTCCGGAACTTGCCGGTGGCCCGGCATTTCGGGCAGACGAACGACTTCCCGAATTGCAGATCGAACAGATGCGCGATGCACGCGTCGTCGTTCGGGAACTGCTTGAAGAAATCCTGGATGGTCTGCGTCTTCGCCATGCCCGCCCCACTGAACTCGGAATTTGGCGCTGCGCCGGACATCTGTCAATTTTATAGATTACGGATTGCGCAGAATTTGCGTGGATCTGGCGGCCAGCGCGGCCCAGGCCGCGGCGATGCCGAAGGCGAGGGTGGCCGCGCCGCCGCCTGCTACGGTGAAAAGGGCCGCACGCAGATCGAACACGAAGGGCACGTCGAACACCCGCTTCGCCACGAGCCATGCGGCCCCGCTGCCAGCTCCGAGCGCCAAAACGCCTGTCAGCACGCCGATGAGGCCATATTCCATCGCATAGACCAACGCGATCTGGGCCCGGGTGGCGCCCAGCACCTTCAGCACGGTGGCGTCATAGAGCCGCGCGCGCGCCCGCCGGCGATGGCGCCGGCCAGCACCAGCAGGCCCGCCAGGATGGTGACCAGGCTGGCGGCGCGGACGCCCTTCGCCAATTGCTGCAGCAGGCTGTTCACCTGGGCGATGGCGTCCTTCACCCGCACGGTGGAGATGTTGGGGAATCGGTCTGTCACCGCCATGTACATGGCGTTTTCGTCCGCCGGCCGTACGCGCACCGTGGCCAGGAAAGCAGTGCGGCGCCTTGTCGATCAGGCCCGGCGACAGCACCAGCACGAAATTCTGCCCGCCGGTGGTGAAATCCACCTTGCGCAGATTGGCGATGCGGCCTTCGATCTCGCGACCCAGCACATTCAGGGTCATGGTGTCGCCGATCTTGAGACCCGTGCCGCGGGCGATTGCCTGATCCAGCGAGATCAGCGTGGGGCCGTTATAATTGGCCGGCCACCATTTGCCTTCGGTGATGATCGGTGCCGGGCGGCGGCGGCGGCATAGGTGATGCCGCGGTCGCCAGTCAGCGCCCATTTGCGCGTCGCGGCGACCTTCGCGTCCTCGGCCGACGGCACGCCGTTCAGCGCGGTGATCCGTCCACGGATCATCGGCGTGCGCTTGTAGTCGCTGTGCCGAAGGAAGCCGGCGATGGTCGCGGTCGAAATTCGGCCGTCGTCGTCGGGCTGGATATCCACGAAGAAGAAGCTGGGCGCGCGGCGGGCAGGGCGTCCTCGACCTGCGCGATGATCGTGCGGTCGAGCAGCGTGACGGTCGCCAGCAAAGTGAGGCCCAGGCCCAGCGCGGTGACCACGCCGCCGATGCGGCCGCGCCGGGCCGCGCCAGATTGGCCAGCGCCAGCCGCAGCAGGGGCGAGCGCGGACGGGGCAGGCCGCGCAATCATCCGGCGCAAGCCTTCCGCGAGCAGCCGCAGAGACAATGAGCGCGACCGCGCCGCGCCGGCGAGAAATTCCGCCGCAAACGCCGGCGAGGCGCGAGCGCAGCGTGCCAGCGGCAATGACGATCGCGCCGCGCCGGCCGAGGCCGCAAGATAGAAATACGCCCGCGGGCGCGCTGGCGGGCGCCACCATGTCACGGAACAGGCTGGCGGGCGGCAATTTCGCGGGCACGCGCCAGCGGCGGCACGCAAAAGCGACGGCCGACAAAAGGCCGAAACCGGCCGCCAGAAGCAGCGGCCGGGATAGAGCCCGAACGCGGGCGGCGCGGGCAAGTTTCGCGCCAAATAATGCCAGCCACGACGAAAGGCAGCGCCGCGCCGATGGCAGCCCCACAGCACACGCGCCGCAATGGCAATCGTCATCACCTGCAGGAAAAAAATCAGGAACACCAATCCGCCGTCCGCGCCCAGTGTTTTCAGGATGGCGATGTCGGCGCGCTTGCGGTCCAGGAAGGCGCCGATCGCCTGGCCCGCGCCAACGCCGCCCACGCCCAGCGCCGTCAGCCCCACCAGCGTGAGGAACATCGTCACCTGCTCGACAAAGCGGCGGATGCCGGGCGCGGCATCGTTGCGGTCGCGGATTTCCCAGCCGGCATCGGGAAATGCGGCTTCGCGCATCGCGCCCTGAACGCGATGGATGCGATGCGGCAGGCGTGCAAGCGCGACGCGATAGGTGTAATCGATCAGGCTTCCCGGCGTGACCAGGCCGGTGCGCGGGCAGGCCGTGGGCGGAGATCAGCAGATGCGGCCCCAGTGTGAAGCCGCGTGGAAATGCGGTCGGGCTCGCTTGTCCAGCACCGCCATGATGCGAAAGGTGGCGTCGCCCATGCTGGATCAGTTCGCCGCGCTTGACGATGCAGCCGGTCGAGCAAGCTTTGTTCCGCCGCGGCGCCGCAGATCGCCGTCAGTCTTCGCAAGCGATCACGTCAGGCAAATCCGTGCCTGGAGCGTGAAGTCGGACGGCGCCATAACAGCGGGCCAGCGCTCGTCCACCGCTTTCAGTTCGATCAGTTGGCGCTCGCCTGTCCGCGCCGCGCTCAAGCGCATAGGCCATGGCGCGCATGGAAATGGCCTCGGAGACGCGGCCCGCGGCCTCAAGGAACGCGCGTTCCTCCGGCATCGCGCGGGCGATGCACCAGATTCACCGACGACATCGCCGCCCAGCAGCACCTGGCCCTGGTCGCGCGAGCCGGTGAGGAAGGCATCGCTCAGCGATTCCACGCCCGCGATCGCTGCCGCCCAAGAACAGGCAGAGAAAGAAGATGCGGAAGCCCTGAGAGCCGCCGCGCAATTCGCGCCGCGCAAGCGCAGGCGCGAGCCGCGATGCGACTCATGCGCGCCTGGCCATGCGTTCGTCCGCCACAATCCGGCCGTCCTTCAGCCGCACGATGCGCGCGCAGCGCTGCGCCAGCGCTTCTTCATGCGTCACCAGAAACAACGTGGCGCCGCGCTCGCGCATTGCAGCGCAAAAAGAAGATCGGCGATGCCGCGCCCGTCTGCGCCGTCGAGATTGCCGGTGGGTTCGTCGGCGAACAGGATCTGCGGCCGCGGCGCCATGGCGCGGGCCAGCGCCACGCGCTGCTGCTCGCCGCCCGACAACTGCCCGGGATAATGATCGGCTGCGCGCGCCAAGCCCCACGGCTTCGAGTTCCGCCTCGGCGCGCGCGAAGGCGTCCGGCGACGCCCTCAGCTCCAGCGGCACGGCGACATTTTCCAGCGCCGTCATGGTGGGGATCAGATGGAAGCGACTGGAACACGATGCCCACCCGCCGCGGCCGGAAACGGGCCAGCGCGTCTTCGCCCATTTCGGTGATGTCGGTGCCGGCGACGGCGACCCGCCCGCTGCTGGGTTGCTCCAGACCGGCCGCCACCATCAGAAGCGAGGATTTGCCCGAACCGGATGGGCCGGTCAGCGCCACCGTCTCGCCCGGCGCGACGTCCAGAGTGACACGCCGGGCAGGATGTTGACCGGTCCCGCCGCGCTTGCCAGCGTCAGGCTGACATCTTGCAGAGATGATGCGGCGGTGCAGGGAGATCGTGCATTCATGAGTCTGCGATAAAGGCACGAATGACGCGACAGTGTCGATTGGCATGAGCGCGCCCGTTTCAAGCACATCTTGCGGCTTGATGTCTGGTCGTTGGCGCGGCGTTGCTTCGGCAGCGCGGCCTGGGCGCGCGCCGGTGAAAATCCTGGCATTGGGCACCAGCCTGACGCAGGGCTATGGCCTGCCGCCGGGCACCGAATTCACCGTCCAGCTGCAGGCGGCGCTGAAGGCGGCGGGCATCGATGCGCGACGTCGATCAATGCCGGGGTTTCCGGCGACACCTCCGCCGGCGGGCTGTCGCGGCTCGACTGGTCGCTGGCCGATCATCCCGATGCCGCGATCGTCGAGCTGGGCTCCAACGACATGCTGCGCGGCATCGTCGCCGAACGAGACCGAAAAGAATTTGCGCGCCATCCTGGACAAGCTTCAAGCGCGGATCATGTCCCGGTGCTGCTGACCGGGCATGCACGCCCAGCGCAATCTGGGTCGCCGATTATGTGGCCGAGTTCGACGCCATCTATCCGCGGCTGGCCAAGGAATTCATGCATGTTGCTCTATCCCTTCATCCTGGACGGCGTGGCGCTCAATCCCAAACTCAATCAGGCGGACGGCATGCATCCCAATCCGGCGGGCGTGAAGATCATCGTGGCGCGCATGCTTCCTTATGTGAAAAAGCTGGTGGCCGAGAACGCCAGAAGTCACGTTAGATGTTCAGGCGGCTCCTCTCCGTCGGCGGCTTCACGCTGCTGTCGCGCATCACCGGCTTTGCGCGCGACATGCTGCTGGCGTGGATTCTGGGCAGCGGCATGATGTCCGACGCGTTTTTCGTCGCGTTCCTGTTTCCCAATTATTTCCGCGCCGATCTTCGGCGAAGGCACGATCAATCCCGCCTTCCTGCCGCGCTATGCGGCGCTGCGGGCCAAGGGCGAGCATGACGCGGCCGCGCGTCTTCGCCGACCGCGTGTTTCTCCTGGCAGATGGCGGCGCAGATCGTGATCCTGGTCGCGCGGCATGATCTTCGATGCCGTGCGATCGTGCTCGGTGATCGCGCCCGGCTTCGCGCACAATCCCGGCCAGTTGGCGCTCACCGTCCAGCTCGCGCGCATCACTTTTCCCTATCTGATCCTGACGCTGGTGGCGGTGCAGCTTTCGGCCATGCTCAACGCCATCGAGAAATTCTGGGCGGCGGCGGCGTGGTCCAATTTCCAGAACCTCGCGATGATCGCAACCCTGCTCGGCCTCGCGCTGGTTTCCCAACGCGGCCTATGCGGCGGCCTGGGGCGTCCTCCTGGGCGGCGTGGCGCAACTTGTCTTCATCCTGTGGGCCGGCGCGCGCGAAGGACTGTCGCTGCGCATCTCGCTGGCCGCGCTGGACGCCGGAGATCAAGGAGTTCTTCAAGGCATTTGGCGCCGTCACCATCGGCGCAGCCAGCGTCGTGATCGCGCCCTTCATCGATTTCATCATCGCGAGCCTCTTGCCCGCCGGCAGCCGCACCGCGCTTTACTATGCCGACCGCATCAACCAGTTGCCGCTGGGCGTGCTGGGCATCGCGTTGGGCACGGTGCTGCTGCCGGAAATGTCGGCGCGGCTGGCGGTCGACGACGAGCGGGCTCGCATGCGGCGCAGAACCGCATGCGCCGCGCTGTCGCTGCTGCTCACCTTGCCGTTCGCGGTCGTGTTCCTCGCCATCCCCGACACCATCATGCGGGCGATCTTCGCGCATGGCGCATTTCGACAACAGCGCGGCCGCGCTTTCGGCCGTGGCGTTGGCGGCCTATGGCGTCGGCCTGCCGGCCATGGCGCTGGTGCGGATCGTCAGCCCACCTTCTATGCCCGTCACGACACGATGACGCCGGCGCGCGCGACCGTGACCGCGCTCGCCATCAACATCGCGCTCAAGTTGGTGTTCGTCTGGGGCCTGCATATGGGCATCGCGGGCATTGCGCTGGGCACGGCGTTCGGCGCCTGGGTGAATGTGGGTACTTTGGTGTTCCTCGCGCGCCGGCGCGGATTGCTGGAGATCAGCGCGTCGTTCTGGCGTGCGCTGCCGCCGATTTTTCTCGCGGCAGGCGCCGCGGGCGCCGCCGCCTATTTGGGCGTGAGGCTTGGCGGCATGCTGGTGCATTACGGCGGCTTGCGCGAATACGTGATGCTGGCGATGGCGATTCTGCTGGGAGTGACGGCCTATCTGTCGGTCGCGTTCGTCTTTCGCAACACATTGCCGCTGGGCCGCCTGACACGGGCTCTGCCGCATGATCCGGCTCTTCGTCGCGTTGGCGCTGCCGGACCCGGTGGCGGAAAGCCTCGCGCTGCTGCAGGCGGGCGTGCCGGGCGCGCGCTGGAGCGAACGCGACCAGTTGCATCTGACCCTGCGATTTATCGGCGAAGTGGACGGCCGCGATGCCAATGCCATCGACGACGCCCTGTCGGCCATCCAGGCGCCGCCTTTCATGCTGCAGCTCAAGGGCGTGGGCGAATTCGGCGGCAAGAGCCCGCGCGCGCTCTGGGCGGGTGTCGCGTCGCCGGAACCCGTCGTGCATCTCCAGCGCAAGATCGAAGTCGCGTTGCAGCGCATCGGCCTGCCGGCCGAGGAACGGAAATTCACCCCGCATGTGACGCTGGCGCGCCTGCGGGCGACGCCGCGCGGCCGCGCGATCGATTTCCTGGCAGATCACGCGCTCTATGCGAGCGAGCCGTTCGAGGTCGCAAGCTTCATTCTCTATTCGAGCACATTGACGCCGAACGGCAGCCTCTACCGCGCCGAACGGGGCTACCGGCTGCGATGACGCGGCGGCCGGCTACGTCGCCGCGTCCTCGATGCCTTCCATTTCGTCGTCCGACAGGCCGAAATGATGGCCGATCTCGTGGACCAACACGTGGCGCACGATGTCGCCGAGTTTTTCATGATGCTCGGTCCAGTAATCGAGAATGGGCCGGCGATAGAGCAGGATCATCGTGGGATCGGGCACGCCGATATGGCTTTCGCGGGCCGCGAGGTCCGGCCCCTGGAACAGGCCCAGGATATCGAATTCGCTTTCGAGGTCCATGTCGGCGATCACGTCCTCGTCGGGAAAATCCTGAACGGCGAACACGATGCCGTCGACGAGCGCGCGGAATTCTTCCGGCAGCGAGGAAAACGCGTCGCGCGCGAGCAGCTCGAAATCGTCCAGCGAGGGCGCTTCGCATTTAGTCCAGTCCATGGGCCTCTCTCAGTCCTGCACAATGCGGTCGAAAATTCGCATCCCGGCGCCCAGATAAAGCCGGATCGCGGACGCATTGTCATCCCGCACCTTCAACGAGAGGGTCTTTGCACCGCGGGCGCGAAACACGAGGAAGGCGTGGCCGAGCAGCGCCTGCGCGATGCCCTGCTGGCGCCACGCGGGATCGACGGCGAGGTCTTTGACGAAGGCGCTGGTCCAGCAATGGGCGACGCCGACGATGCGGCCTTCGGTCGAGAGCGCAAGAAATAGGCGATTATGCACTTGACAATACCAGTTTACCGACCTAGATTATCGGCATGGTCAGCAAGCACAAGCCAGTACCGAGCGGCAAGAACCCCAACGGGGACTTGACCCTCATTCAGATCGCGCAACGGTTCTCAACTGAGGAAGCGGCGCGCGAGTATTTCGAGAACCTTCGCTGGCCGAATGGCCCCGAGTGTCCCCATTGCGGCAACGCGGACCAAGCGCGCATCTACAAGGTCACTCCGAACCCCGCGAAGAAAATCCGCGCTGGGCTCTATAAGTGCGCAGAATGCCGCGAGGGCTTCACGGTCACAGTTGGCACCGTTTGCGAGGACTCGCACATCCCGCTCAACAAGTGGCTGATCGCCTTCTACATGATGTGCGCGAGCAAGACGCAGGTGAGCGCGCTTCAATTGCAGCGCCAGCTTGAGATCGGTTCCTATCGCTCCGCGTGGCACCTCTGCCATCGCATCCGGTTCGCCCTCCAAGACATCATGCCAACCGACAAACTTGACGGGACGGTCGAAGCGGATGAAACCTATGTCGGGGGAAAGAAGCGCGGCATGGGACGGCGGTATACAGGCAACAAGACGCCAGTCGTCTCGCTAGTCGAGCGCGGCGGTCGCGTGCGTTCTCAGGTGGCCCGCAAGGTCACGGGCGACGTTCTGGGCCGGTTGCTCAAGCAGCACGTTTCCCAAGATGCCCATTTGAATACGGACGAGTTGCCGCTCTACAAGAAGCCCGGCAAAAAGTTCGCATCACACGACACTGTGAACCATAGCGACGAAGAATATGCGCGCCGTGACGTATCGGGTCGGCTGGCAACCACAAACACGGTCGAAGGATTTTTCGGCAATACGAAGCGGTCGCTTGATGGCACGCACCATCATGTCAGCGCGAAGCACTTGCCGCTGTACCTCGCCGAAGTGGACTACAAGTACAACACGCGCGAGGAAACCGACGGACGCCGCACCGCTTTGGCGGTTCCGAAGATTGTCGGCAAGCGACTCATGCTCCGCCGCCCGGCTGGACGCGGCTAAAATGGCGCGCGTGGTCCGCATCGCGGAGGTTCGTGCGGAACATCTCCTAACGGAATTGTTGACCGTCCAAGGATGGGGCACGCAACGATTCCCGAAGGGCGATTTGCTACGCCAGCAGGAATACAAAGACCATCCGCACTTGCTCGAAATCTTCAAAGGCAAAAGCAAGAAGGGCGGCGGCGGAGACGGCCTGCCAGAAGCCCTCCTTGTCGATGCTGACTTGCAGCCCTTGGCCGTCATTGAGGTAAAGGGCAACGAGAGCGATCTGCCAAAGGCGGTCGATGAAGTCACTAACAGCTATGGCAAATGGTGCGTTGAAGCAGGATATGCGCCGCTCGCAATTGCTCTAGCCGGAAGCTCCGATGACGCTTTCTCGCTTCGCGTATTCAAATGGGCGCGGAATAAGTGGGTTCCGGTCACCTATGAAGGGAACCCGATAACTTGGATTCCGAACCGAGCCGATCTCGAACGGATACGCCAGCCTGCCGCTGCCCCGGAACTGCGGCCTTCGGTGCCACCGGCGGCGGTACTTGCGGCGCGTGCCGACGAGATAAACCGGCTCCTTCGTGAAGCCAACATTACCGATGCCCACCGACCGGGGATTGTCGGCGCGATCATGTTGGCGCTCTGGAAGTCAAAAGGGAAAATCCGGCGCGACCCAGAATACATCCTTGGCGATGTAAACGAAGCTGCGCAAAAAGCGTTTTGGACCGCAGGCAAACCGAAGATTGCCGATAGCCTTCGTGTGCCAGAAGCCAACAAGGAATTGGCGCGAAGTGCGGTTCGGATTGCAACGATTCTTGAGCGGTTGAACGTCACCGTCTTGAATGCGGAAACGGACTATCTAGGCCAGCTTTACGAGACTTTTTTTATCTATGTTGGCGGGAATACCATTGGCCAGATTTTCACACCACGACACATTGCAGCGTTCATGGCCGAACTTGTTGATGTCCAGCGCGGTGATGATGTTTTAGACCCCGCCTGCGGTACTGGCGGCTTCCTTATCGCCGCAATGAACAGGATTCAGCAGCAGTCCAAATTATCACGCGCCCAAATGGTCGAGATCGTAAAGAAGCATCTTGTCGGTTTCGAAGTAGAGCCGACTACGGCGGCGCTTTGCATAGCGAATATGATTCTGCGTGGCGATGGCTCAACGCGGGTACACCAAGGTAGCTGCTTCACTTCCAAGCACTTCGAACCTGGCGGGGCCTCAATTGTCCTGATGAACCCGCCGTTCCCGCACGAATCGACCGATAGGCCACCGGAAGAGTTTATTGCCCGTGCGTTGGAAGGATTGCGGCACAAGGGAATTTTCGCCGCGATTGTTCCGCAGTCGCTGATGGTGAAGAGAGAAAAGCAGAATTGGCGAGACACCATTCTCAAAAATCACACGCTACGCGGTGTGATTGCGATGCCGGACGAACTGTTTCAGCCGTTCGCAGCGGCGACAACGGCGATTCTAATTTTGGAGAAGGGCGTTCCGCACAAGGCAGACAACAAGGTCTTTTTTGCGCGAGTTGAGAACGATGGGTTGAAGCTCAAAAAGGGCATTCGCTTGTCACGCGATGGAAGCCAGCTACCAGCCATCCTAGATGCCTATAAAAACAAAAAATCCATCCCACGGCTCTGCGGATGGTCGGCGCTAGACCCGAGCGAAGCACTTTGGCATACGGCTGCGCCGAATTACGTTCCGGCCATTCCGCTTTCGTTGGCTGAAATCGATGTAGGTATGCGCGAACTGTCGAGATCGCGCGCGGCCTTTGTCGTTCGACACGCCAGCGAACTGCACGCACTAATGGGCGATGTCACCAGTGGCGCTTTGAAGCCAAGGAAAATTCGTGAAATCAAAAAGCCAACTCCGCTCAAAATCGAACCGGGAACGATTGGTAGCTTCTTCGATATTTTCGGCGGCCAGCGGGAGCTGCACAGCAAGGAGAGGCTGACGCCGGGACAAACCCTCGTCATTTCTTCGAGCGGCGTCGATAATGGAGCATACGGGTTTTTTGATTTCGATGGTCTCATGGAGGCGCCGTTCGCAACAGTGCCCGGCACTGGAAGTATCGGCGAGGCGTTTGTCCAAGAATGGCCGTGTGGCGTTACGGATCACTGTTACCTAATGCTGCCGAAGGATGGCGTCCCGCCAGAACTGCTCTATGTCGCGTGCGCAACCATCCGTCACGAAAAATGGCGCTACAGCTACGGCGCACAGATTACGCCCCGCAGGATCGCATGGCTTCCCATGGCAAGCGGGGATGATGTTATCGCGCTAGTTCGGGAGCATCTTGCGTCGGCGTCGCGCATTGAAGCGCTTGCGTTCGAAGAGGTTGAGGACGAGTTAGACCGAGATATTGCGCGCAAGCGCCTAGCCGAGCGTCTTGTAACCGGCAAGGAATTGAACGCGAGACTCGCTAAGATTGAACCCTGAGATATGCCGACCCTTTACGGATTCGCATTTTCTGAGGCCGCTCTAGAGTTTCTTGAATCTTCCGTTCCGGCGAAAGTTCGCGGCCAGATCAAACGGCGCATTGAAGCTCTCGCCGCAACTCCCACGCCACCCGGATGCAAGAAGTTGATCGGCACGATGGACGGCGAACATCCTGTTTACCGCGTGCGCCAAGGCGACTATAGAATCCTCTATTCGGTTCGGCCCATCATCATCGTGATTTTGGACATAGGGCACCGAAAGGACGTGTACCGATGACGGCGGCGAAAACAGCGTCGGACGACTTCCGTATGAGCGGTTCCGAGTTCGACCGGATCATGGCGAAGGCCCTTCGGGTCAAGCCTGAGGCTGGAAGCAAAGCCAAAGGCCGGGCCAAGACGAAGAAGGCCAGTAAGAAGAGAACAGCCCGGAAGTAGCCCTATCAGCGCGATCTGGGCCAATAGTCAGGCCATATTGCAGGTATTGTCAAGTGCATAATCGCCAAGAAATATGAGGGCGGGGTCGTATTCGCCGTCGGCGGCCAGGTCGCGCCACCAATCCGCGAACGCACCCATCTCGCCGTCCGCGAAACTGGCGGCCAAAACCACATGCGCCTCGGCTGCACGCGAAGCCGTGAAAGTTCCCAAACGAACGCCCGCGGGCCAGCGAACCGGCGAGAGCGGCTCGGCGAGATCGCGGCACATCAGCAATATTGTCGGCACAAGGAACCTTCCAATTCCGGTCGCGTTGGGATGCCGGGTTGATCGCACGGGCGACGGGCTGCGCGCAATCGGTTAAGCTTCCTTCCGGGACGCATGAAAGGCGACACCATGAAAAAGCTCGATGCCGACGGCCGCAAGACGGCGCTGAAGGAACTGCCCAAATGGCGCGAGGTTCAGGGCCGCGAAGCGATCGCGCGCAAATTCGAGTTCAAGGATTTCAACGAAGCGTTCGGATTCATGTCGCGCGTGGCGCTGTTGGCCGAGAAGATGGATCACCATCCCGAATGGTTCAACGTCTACAGGACCGTCGACGTGACCCTGTCGACGCATGACGCCGGCGGCGTCACCGAGAACGACGTCAAGATGGCGAAGGCGATGGATGGCTATGCGGGGCGGTGAGGGCACATAGCACTCTGCCCGTTCCATTTATGTTAATGGCGCAAGATATTACTGGCCAAGATTTTCCTATTCACGGTGTCATGGCCCGCGAATGCGGGCCACCCAGTTGAAGTTTGGTCAACATTGAAAGCGGCACACAAATTCAAACTCGTCCTTCAAGCTCGGAGATGTGTCACCTGGGTGGCCCGCATTCGCGGGCCATGACAGCAGAAGGGGAAAACGAATCCCATCTTGCAGCTGCGGACCTCAAATCACACCTCGAAGCGGTAGCTCGCGCCGTCCTTCTTCACATGCCCGGCGGTCGGTCCGGAGAAATGCGTGCCGATGACGAGGATCGGCTGATCGGCCCAATCCTTGAGCATGGCCTTGCGCGTCGTGCGTGACGCCTCTTTGTCGCTGTCGAATTCCGGCGACCACTCCGGATGCCCGATCTGACAGGGATGATGCATCATGTCGCCGGTGATGACCGCCGTCTGGCCTTTCGACTCGATCACCACGCTCACATGGCCGGGCGTGTGGCCCGTCGTCGGCGTCAGTCTTATTTCCGGCGACACGCGATGATCCATCTCGACTTTCTGCGCGAGGCCGGCATCGAAGATCGGCTGCACGGAATCGGCCAGGATTTCCTTCTGCTCCTCGTCGTCGGCGCCGCTCCAATGTTCATATTCCCGGCGGCCGATCAGATAGCGCGCTTTGGGGAAAGTCGGCACCCATTTGCCGCCTTCGAGCATCGTGTTCCAGCCCACGTGATCGACGTGGAGATGCGTGCAGATGACGACGTCGACGGCGTCGCGCCCGAAACCGGCTTCGGCCAGATGTTTCAGGAACGGGGTCTGCAGCGATTGCCCACGCAGCAGGTTGCGTGCCTTATCGTTGCCGACGCAGGTGTCGACCACGAGCTTCAGGCCCGGCGCATCGACCAGCAGCGCATGGATCGAGAGCACCAGCGCGCCCTCGGGCGTCACGAAATGGGGAAAGAGCCAGGGCATCGACGCCAGCGCGTCGGGTTTCGCTTCCTTAAGAAATGAGTATTTCTCATTGTACGGAACCGGGATTTCGAGTTCCACGATTCGGCTCACTTTCACGTCGCCAATCTGCCAGCTGAGCATCCCATTCCCTCCCAAAGCGTGCGCCTCCGATGCTAGCCGAGGAACTGCGGCCTGCGGAAGCCGTTCTCTTACCAGAGTTTCCAATTGGAGAACGTCATGGCCGAACATTCGGGTGGTAGCGAGCACGGTGGCAGCGGGCACAGCGACACGTTTTTGGCCGCCGTATTGGGCGGTTTGATCCTTGCCGCCGTGGCTCTTGGCTTCGTCATGCTGAAGGGCGATCACTGGCACAGCTGGCGCGACGCCCATATGACCGAGTTGGACGTTAGCCACTGACACCCCTGACGCGCACACTGGCGAGGAGCGCGCGTAGCGCCTGTGAAAGTTCCCTGGCGTGCCGTTTTGGGTCATCTGCGGTCGCACAGATCAGGGCTGCTTCCATGACGGCCCCCAGCACGAGATGGGCAATAGCATCGATCTCACGGGGCTTGGCGCCTTCGCCCAGCACCTGCGCGACCGCGGCCTTGGTCAGCGCGCCGAAATAGCGGGTGTCGATTTCGCGCCACTTCTCCCAGCCGAGCACGGCCGGCCCATCCAGGAGCACGATGCGCTTCAGGCCCGGCTCGGAAATGGCCAATAGATAGCGCAGCACGCCGGCCGCGATCAGGTCGAGAGGATCGCGGTTTTTGGCCGTCGTCGCGGGGATTTGCGCCGCTGCGAGTTCCGCCTGAATGTCCTCCAGCACCCGCGCGAAGATCTCTTCTTTCGAACGGAAATGATGATAGACGGCGCCCTTGGCGACGCCCGCGCGCGCTGCGATGTCGTCGATCGTGGTGTCGGCAAAGCCCCGGCCCGCAAAAAGCTTCCGCGCGGCCTCCTTGATGGCGCCGATGGTGCCGGCGCGCCGCTCGGCCTGGCTCACCATGACGGCGCCCGCGCCCGTCTTGACCGGCAGACTGCGAGTCTGTATTTACAGACTATTGGTCTGTTTGTGGAGAACGCCGTGACGCGCGACGAGATCATGCGAATCTACCGGACCCATGTCGAAGCGGAATTGGCCCACGACTCGGCCAAGGCCGCAAGTACCTATCTTGAAGCGAGTTACTACCATCACATGCCGACGGGGCTGATGTTCCGCGGCCGCGCGCAAGTGGCGCAGCAATATGCGTCATCCTATTCAAGCTTTCCGGACCAGACATTCGAAATCAAAGGCGAGATCGTCGAAGGCAACATACTGGTTCATTGGGCGGTGCTGCGCGGAACGTGCCTGGGACCATTCATGGGCCTGCCGCCGACGGGCAGGCGCATCGAATTGCCTTTCGTGGCGCGCATCGAATTCCGCGACGGCGCGATGGCCGGCGAAACGATCTGGTACGACATGCTGACGCTGTGCGACCAGATCGGACATTCGCCGGAAGCCGTGCGCGACGCCACCGCACGCGCGCAAGCACTGTTCGCCGCTCGCGGAAGGAGACATTGAGATGGGACCGATGATCTCGGCGTTGCTGTGCCAGCGGGGTGTCCTGTTCTTTCTCCTGGGGCTGCTGACGAGTTTGGGCCAGGGGCTCTATCGCAACCCGCGCGTCGGCCTCTCCGCCCATATGACGGGCGTGCAGAGCGGCATTGCGCTGATGGCATTCGGGCTGTTGTGGCCGAAACTTTCGTTCCCCGCAGGCTGGGAACAGCCCATCGCGCAGACCTTGTGGCTGTCGTTCTACGCGCTATGGGTCGCGCTCGTGCTGGCCGCGTTTTTCGGCGCGAGCAAGGTTTTGCCGATTGCCGGCAAAGGCTTCCAGGCCAAGCCCTGGCAGGAGGGGGTCGTGTCGGTTCTGATGGTGGCGGGTTCCGTCGCCTGCCTATCGGCGGTGGGTGCGATCATCGTCCTATGGCGGTGGCAGGCGGTCTGACGCAGCGCGCCATTAAATTGCGTTCACGGGCCGGGCGGTAGGTCGCAGCTTTTTTGCCGGCAACCCGGTGGCCGCCGGACCGCAATCGGGTAGTCTGGCCGCGAGACGGCGTCGGGACTCGCCGTCGGGGGTCGGTCAGAGGGAAATTCGCATGAAGCCCGTCACATTGCTGTTCGCGGCGCTGGCGCTCGCGACAACGTCCGCATTGTCATTTGCAACAGTTGCGTCACCGCACAAGGCCCGGATGGAAGCGAAGGCCGACGCCAAGGAAAATCCGGACACGGTCAAGGATAAATGGTTCAAGCCCGAGGAACGCACCTCGCGCGGTTCGGTCTGGGTTGAGGGCAGGCCGGTCGACTATGACGCGGTGGCAGGAACCCTGATCGTCCATCCCGAGAATTGGGACGATGTGCAGCCCCAGAATGCGGATACCGGCGACAAGCCCTCCGACAAGTCCGCGGAAAAACCGGCCGCCGACGACAACAATCCGACCGCCGAAGCGTCGATGTTCTATGTCGCCTATTTCAAACATGCCGATCATGGCGAGCATCGCCCGATCACGTTCGTCTACAATGGCGGACCGGGCTCGGCGACGGTGTGGCTGCATATGGGTGCGTTCGGTCCGCGCCGCGTGGTGACTACCGACGATGCGCATACGCCGGCCGCGCCCTATCGTCTGATCATGAACGCATACAGCCTGCTCGACGCCAGCGACCTCGTGTTCATCGATGCGCCGGGAACGGGCTTCGGCCGCCTCGCTGGCAAGGACAAGGAAAAGGCGTTCTGGGGCGTCGATGAGGACGCGCAGGCCTTTGCCGAATTCATCAGCGAATTCCTGTCGAAATACGGACGCTGGAATTCGCCGAAATATTTGTTCGGCGAAAGCTACGGCACCACCCGCTCGGCAAATCTTATCAATGTGCTCGAGACGCGCCGCAACATCGATTTCAACGGCGTGATCCTGTTGTCGCAAATCCTCAGCTACGACATGAGCGCCGACCGTCCCGAATACAATCCCGGCGTCGATCTGCCTTACGAGCTAGCGCTGCCGACCTATGCGGCCACGGCGTGGTATCACCACAAGCTGCCGAACAGCCCGGCCCAGCTGGAACCGCTCCTCGACGAAGTCGAGCATTTCGCAATGAACGATTATGCGATGGCGCTGGAAGAGGGGGGAACGCTCGACCCTGCACAACGCGACGCGATCGCCCAGAAGCTTCACGATTATACGGGGCTTCCCCTCGACTACATCGAGAAGGCCAATCTGCGCATCGACGGTGGCGAGTTCGAGCAGAACCTGCTGAGCGACACCGGCAGCGCCACCGGCCGTCTCGACACGCGGTTCTCGGGACCCGCTCTGGATCCGTTGAGCGAAAAATCCGGATACGACCCGCAATCGGCGTCCATCGGCTCGGCCTATGTTTCCGCTTTCAACGACTATGTGCGCAAGGACCTCCATTACGGCGAGAACATGCGCTACAAGCCGAGCGCCCAGGTCTTCAAATTCTGGAATTTCCAGCACCAGCCGCCGGGCTCCCAAGCGCCCTTGCCGGTGGGCACCAATGTGATGCCGGATCTGGCGAATGCGATGAAATACAATCCGAACCTGAAGGTGCTGCTCAACGCGGGCTATTTCGACCTCGCCACGCCTTTCTACGAAGGCGTCTACGAGATGCATCATCTGCAGATACCGGCCAATCTCGTGTCCAACATCCAGTTCCGTTTCTACCAGTCGGGTCACATGGTCTATGCCCACGAGTCCGCGCTGAAGGAGCTGCACGACAACGTCGCGGCCTTCATCCGCGGAACGGACAATCTGGCGAGGAAGTGAGCGGCACGTTTTAAGGGTCGTTCGGTCGGCGTGTTCCAGACCTTCCATCCGGTGCGCGACCGCGTGCATGTTGCTGCCCAGACAGCGGTGAGACGCCGCACCGCTGCTCGTTGCGGCTTACTTGTCGCCTAGTTGACAATGAGTTCCACGGAAAACGTGGCATGCTACGCGCGGAGAAAGGATTCGAGGCGCTTGGCATGGTGGATGGGGCCGCCGCCGCATTGGGCGGGGATGGCACTCGCGGGCGTTCGCACAAGAAGCACGCGCAGGCCGTCGCGCCGGGCTGGACACTTGAGCGGGCAGCGACGCTGCTTGCGCGCGGTTACTGGTTCCGCACGCTGCCCGCCGAAATGCAGACGCGGATCATCGCTGAATGCGAAATCGTTCAGGTCAAGCGCGGAAAATCCCTGTACCGGGCCGGTGATCCGGTAGACGGCGTGTATGCCGCACTGGAAGGCGATCTGAGGGCCTATGTCGCCGACAACAGCCATCAACTCGTTTTCCTGCGGGTGATGGGCCCCGCCACATGGTTCGGCGAACCTTATCTTCTGAGCGAGTACCCCGCGCGCACGTTCGAAGTGGTCGCGAAGACCGCCTGCACGGTTCTGTTCCTGCCCAAGGCGCGCTGGCAGGCCCTCACCGACGGCGACCTTGCGATCTACAAGGCGTTCGTAAAGCTGACCTGCATCCATTCCGAACATCAGACGCATGTCCTCATCGAGTCGCGCTCCGAAGCGCCGGTGCGCACCGCGCATGCGCTGTTGCGGCTGGCCCGCGCGCATGGCCGGTCCACCGGGCGCGGCGTAGAAATCGTCATGCGCCTGTCGCAGGCCGATCTTGCTTCGCTGGTGGGCGTCTCGCGGCAATACATCAACGAACTGATCACGCGCTGGCGCAAGGAAGGCATTCTCGATTGGACGTCGGGGCGTTGCCGCATTTTGTCGGAGCCGCGCCTGAAGGCGAAGTTGAGGCCTTAAGGGCGTGTCCCCCGATCTCAAATAGCGAGCGGCGCGATCGGCTTTAATAACGACGACAGCGGTCAGTCTTTTTCCAGGGGAAGGCCGCCGTCGCGCCAGGCTTTGATGCCGCCATCGAGCGCCACGGCGCGCAGGAAGCCCAGCTGACGCAATGTCGCGGCCGCGAGCGTGGAAATCTTGCCGAATTCGCAGCACACCACGATGCGCAGCGTCGGGTCGGGAAATTCTTGGTCGACGCGCAGTTCGAGCTGTCCGCGGGGCAGGTTCCGCGCGCCCGGTATGTGTCCGTCGCGGTAAGCGGCCTGTTCGCGCACGTCCAGAACCACGAGGTCGTTTGTGCCGGCCGCGAGCCGGGTCTTGAGTTCCTCGATCGCGATAAACGGCACAGTCGCGCCGGCTTCGGCGAGCAATTGCATCACCGTCTTGCCGCCGCTCATATTGGTACGTAGCGCCTCGGTGATATGGTCCGGCGCATTCAGATTGAGATGTCGCATCATCTCGGTGAATTCCGACCGGTCGCGCTTCTGCAAGCGCGGGTTTCCGGCCAGTTCGTCGGCAATGGTGCTGTGGGACCGCCCCTTGTAGTCATGCGCCGGAAAGATCATCAACGCCGGATCCAGCTTCAGCACCTTGTTGAACAGACTGTCGTACAATTGGTCGGGATCGCCGGTAGGAAGGTCGGTGCGGCCCGTCGCGCCGATCAGCAGCGTGTCGCCGGTGAAGATGCGATCCTCCACCATCAGACACATCGAGTCCCGCGTATGACCCGGTGTATGAATGGCGCGCAGCCGCAACTCGCCCATCGCGAGCATTTCCCCATCGTCGAGCCGGAAATCCGCAAAAGGCGCGGGACTTTCCCGATGCATCACCACGGGGGCATTGAGTTTTTCACCCAGTTGCTTGGCGGCGGAAAAATGATCCGCATGGGTGTGCGTATCGATGACATAGCGGATGCCGACGCCGGCCTGCGTCGCGAGCGCGAGATAGCGGTCGATCTGCCGGATTTCCGGATCGACAAGTGCGGCGATGTGCGTGTTGGGACAGCCGACGAGATAGGATTGGCAGCCCCCCGTCGCAATTTGCTCGAAAATCATCCACGCCCCCCTTTTTGTTGCGACCGAGATTAGCCCAATCTCGCACCGGTGCGAAATTGCACGTCATCCGGGGAATGCGGGTCAAGTACTATGCGCGCCGCAGCGCCGCCATGCCGATGCCGGCGGCGATCAGGAGCGAACCGGCGACGCGATTGGCGACGGCCGCAAAGCGCGGCCGCGTCGCGAGATGGGTAAAGCGCCCCACCAGCGCCGCATAGAAAATCTGAACGGCGAATTCGATGATCATGGAAGTGACGGCGAGAATCGCGATCTGCGGTACAAGCGCGGCATGGGGATTGAGGAATTGCGGCACCAGCGCCGTGAAGAAGACGAGCGCCTTGGGATTGGACATCTGCAGCGCGAAGCCGCGGACGAACATCGGGCCGGCAAGCCCGCGCGCGGCGTCCGCCGGCGCAATTGCCAGCCGCGCATGCGCGCCGAATATCTCGTTCAGCCCCAGCCAGACGAGATAGGCCGCGCCGATCCATTTGATTGCGAAGAAAATATTATTGGACGCGGCGAGTGTCGCGCCCAGGCCGGTGGCCGAGACGATGAAATAGGCCGTGTTCGCGCTCAGAATTCCGAGAATCGTCCACACCGTTTTGGCCGTTCCGCGCGACAGGGCCTGCGACAGCACAAGCAAGACCGCCGGCCCCGGCGTAAAGCAGAGCACGGTCTCCAGAATCGCAAAAGCGAGCCATACCTGCCAGGTCACCGGCGCACCCGAATATTCGTCGCGGCATCCGCGAAGCGCCGATTTTATGATACATTGCACGCCGGATTTCGAGGGGATGAGGGCCATGAACAAGATTCCGGTAGGCCGGACGATCGGCCAGGCCTACAGCTTTTCCTTCGGCCGCTATTTCCCCGTGCTCGGCATCCTCTGGCTTCCCATGCTCGCGATGGGCGCGCTTGCCTACTTCTTACTCGTACCGTTTTACGAGAAGCTTCCGGAATTGATGCATCAAACTCAACAGCACGGCGGAACTCTACCTCCTTCTTTCCTGCCCGCGCTCGGTCAACTGTTCCGCTGGCTCGGATTGTTTGAGCTTCTCACATTGGCCATTTTGACGATAATGTCCGTCGGCATTACCAAAGAAGCGCTCGGACTGCGTAGGGGGCCGCGTTTTGTGTATTTGTCCATCGGCGCCGCGGAATTGCGCGTGATTGGCGGCTATATCCTCATGATGGTACTGGTTTTCGCCGGAATAATCGGCGTCGAAATCGTCGGGATCGTTTTTGGCATCGTCATCTATGCGGCGATGGCTGCGGCAGGGCATAGTCAATTCGATCCAAAATCGATTGTCGCTTTTGTCCCCTTGGTCCTGGTCGTTATTGAATTTGTGTGCTTCTACTTCATGATCCGGTTGTCGTTTCTGATGGTGCCGGTGACGGTCGCGGAGAATCGGATCGGTATCTGGCGCAGTTGGGAACTCACAAAAGGAAATGTGTGGCGCATTGTCGGCATTCTTCTGGCGGTTTTCGTTCCAATTATCATTCTCGAGATTGTCGTCGGCGCGGTCGCGTTTGGGCCGGCGTTTGGAAGCTTCATTGTGGCTCTTGTGAAATCGTCGGACGGCGGCGCAACGCAGATTGCAGCTTTGACGAAAAATTTTGTTCCCTATTTTGCTATGGTGTGGCTAGTCGCTTTCCTGCTCGCACCCATCCTCTACGGCCTGATGATGTCTCCGGCCGCGTTTGCCTATCGTGCGCTGGTGCCGGCAGACGGAGCGGCGCCGATGACGGACGGAAGCCCGCATCGATGACGGGCGCACCCGATATGCGGATTTCCGATCTTCTGGAATGGGAGTGGACGGTATGAACAAGATCCCCGTTTTCCACACGGTCGGCCAATCCTACAGCTTTGCCTTCGGAAAATATCTCCCGCTGCTGGGCGTCCTCTGGCTTCCAATGCTTGTGCTGGGGGTGCTCGGCTATTTCGCGTTTGTGCCATTCTTCGAAGGCTTCCCGGCCCTGATCCAGCATCTGCAGCAATTCAAGCAGGCCCAGCACAGCAATCCGTCTGCGATGCCTTCCTTCCCGCCCGAGTTTTTCCAGATGTTCCGGTGGATCGGACTCTTCGACCTTGTCGCAATCGTCTTTTTCGCGATCGTCGCCGTCGGCATCACCAAGGAAGCGCTTGGGCTGCGGACGGGGCCGCGTTTTGTCTATCTGTCGTTTGGATCCGCCGAGATGCTGGTGATCGGCGGTTATTTCCTCGTGATTGCTCTCATGATCGCCGGCCTGATCGCCTTCGAAATCGTGGCGGTTATCGTCGAAATTGTCGTCGGCGTCGCGATGGCGGGCGGCGGGGTCGGTCATGTCGATCCGAGATTGATAGGCGGGTTGGTCGTCCTGCTCGTGATCGGTATCGAGGTCGTCTATCTCTACTTCCTGATCAGGCTGTCTTATTTTCTGGTGCCGGTGACGGTCGCCGAGAACCGCATCGGCATCTGGCGCAGCTGGGAGCTCACCAAGGGGAATGTCTGGCGCATCGTCGGCATTTCGCTCGCGATACTGCTGCCCTTGTTCGTCATCGAGATGATCGCCGGCATGATCGCGTTTGGGCAGACCATTGCAGAGTTTGCCGCTGCCGCGGTCAAGTCGCCGGGCACGGCCGACGCGCGAGCCGCTCTGCTGATGAAGAGTTTGCTGCATTCCTTGCCGCTCTTGGGGATCGTCGCGTTTGTGCTCGCTCCAATCGTTTATGGCCTGGTGCTGTCTCCGGCGGCGTTCGCCTATCGCGCCCTTGTGCCGGCGACGCCGGAGGGCGGAGCGGCGCCGATGATGAAAGAGGGCGCATGACCGACGTCGTCGATGCCTTGATTCTCGATCTTCTCGCGTGGGTGGCGGACGGCGAGAAGGACTATGCCGAGACGATGGAGGTTTGGCGTACCTCCTGCCCCAGGCTGCCAGTTTGGGAGGAAGCGAACGATCGCGGCCTCGTCACGAGAGCCGTCGCGGACGGGCGCGCCATCGTCAAGCTCGCGCCTTCGGGCCGCGCGCTTCTTGAGCAGCGCAAGCGATTCCCTTTGCGCTTAGCGCGCGAGGTGGCGCGTTCGAGATGAAGGTTTCGATCCTCGACGATTATCACGACACGTTGCGCACGCTCGCCTGCTTCCCAAAGCTGAAAGACCACGACGTCGAAATCTGGAACGATCATGTCCAGGATACCGACACGCTCGCGCGGCGCCTGAAAGATACAGAAGCGTTGGTGCTGATACGGGAGCGGACGAAAATTTCCGCAGCCTTGCTGGAGCGTCTCGGCAATTTGAAGTTGATCAGCCAGCGCAGCATCTATCCGCATATCGACATCGCCGCCTGCGCCCGGCTGGGCGTGATCGTGTCGTCCAACATGCATTCCGATACGCCGTCCTATGCCGCCGCGGAACTGACCTGGGCGCTCGTACTTGCCGCCATGCGTCAGATCCCCCAGCAGGTGGCGGCGCTCAAGGCCGGCACATGGCAGACCGGCGTGGGCGACAGCCTGCGGGGCAAGACGCTGGGTATCTTCGGTTACGGCCGCATCGGCAGTGTCGTGGCCGGTTACGGTAACGCGTTCGGCATGAAGATGCTCGTCTGGGCGCGCGAGGACTCCCTCGCACGGGCGCGCGCGGACGGGTATGAAGCGGCGCCAAGCAAAGAGGCGTTTTTCGAAGGTTGTGACGTCATCTCCCTGCATATGCGGCTGGTCGAAGCGACGCGGGGAATCGTGACGGCGGACGATCTCGCGCGCATGAAGCCCGCGGCCCTCATCGTCAATACCAGTCGCGCGCCGCTCATTGCTCCCGGCGCGCTGGTGCACGCATTGAAAGCGGGACGCCCGGGAATGGCAGCCGTCGATGTCTATGAAGAAGAGCCGGTGCTGGACCCGCACTATCCGCTGCTGACGATGGACAATGTCGTGTGCACGCCGCACATCGGATATGTCACCCGCGAAGAATACGAGATTCAGTTCGCCGATATTTTTGATCAGATTGTGGCGTATGCGGCGGGCAAGCCGATCAACGTTGTGAATCCGGATGTGATGACTGCCGCGAATTTGCGTTGTTCGAGCGCGGGCGGGCCGAGTATACAGAAATAAAGTGGTTCATTTTTTCACACAGGATAACTAACCCTCCCCTTGAGGGAGGGTCGAAAAATTCTGAGGTTCGAGAGCGACAGCGAACGGACACGAAGACTTTTTCGGGGAGGGGCTTGCCACGAAATCCTGAGGCTTGCCCCTCCCCGAATTGCTTCGCAATTCGACCCTCCCTCAAGGGGAGGGTGGACCAATGAGCAAACGAAAAATCAAATTGCTCAAATTTCCGTAGCACATTTCCGCCATCACCGCTTCTTCGGCTGAAACCTTTTGTCGCCCGTCTGCCACAGGATGAAGGCGAAGGTGTCCGCCGTTTCCACGTCGCGCTGTTCCCGCGTGGAGCCGATGCCGTGGCCGGCATCCGTTTCCACTCGCAGGATGATGGGCTTCTTCGATCCTGTGGCGGCCTGTAGCCGCGCCGTGAACTTGCCGGGCTCCCAGGGCGCCACGCGGGGATCGTGCACGCCTGTCGTCAGCAGCACGGCCGGATAATGCGTGCCGTCCTTCACGTGCTGGTAGGCATCCATCTCGTAAAGGCCCTTGAATCCGTCCGGTTCCTTGATGGTTCCGAATTCGGGAATGTTCGCAGGCCCCGCCTCCATGAATTCGAAGCGGGTGGCATTGGAATCGCCCACGCGCACGACGGCAACCGCCAACAGGTCCGGCCGCTCGGTGAGGAAGCGGCCGATCATGATGCCGCCGGCCGACGTGCCTTCCACCGCAAGTTTGCGGCGGCTCGTCCATTTGTTCGCGATCAGATATTCCGCGCAGTCGATGCAATCGTGCCAGGTGTTGGGCTTGGTCAGTTTCTGGCCGGCCTTGTGCCAATCCTCGCCGAGTTCGCCGCCACCCCGCACATGCGCCACTGCAAACACGCCGCCGAGATCGAGCCATGGCAGGTAGCGCGGCGCATAGGCGGGGTCGATATCGATCGCGTAGGCGCCATAGGCTTGCAGATAGAGCGGCGCAGAGCCGTCGCGTTTCATCCCTTTGCGGTAGACGATCGACAGCGGCACTTTGGTGCCGTCACGGGCCGTGACCATCACCTCGTCGCTCGTATAAGGCGAAAGATCGAAAGGCGGCTTGGGCGCGATGTCGGTCTCCGTCACCGTTCCGTCCGGGCCGCCGTAGCAAAGCACGGGCGGCTTTACCCAGCTTTGCAGCACGAACCAGCAGCCGTCGCGCAGCGGATCGGTGTAAAGCGCGCCGATCGAGCCTGCGAAGGGCAGCGCCAGCGGCCTCGTCGATCCATCGGGCGCGATGCGGAACAGCTTGCCCACGCCCGCATCGAGCGACTGCACATAGACGCCGTCCTTTGCGGTGGAGATGGTCTTGAGCACGGCCGGTCCCTCGGCCACCGCTTCCGTCGCCGTCGCGAACGAAGGGTTCGCGGTCGACGTCTTCACGATGCGGAAGCGCGACGCATTCTTGTGCGTGAGGAGATAGATGTCGTTGCCGATCACGGCTGCGCCCGTGACGGCATCGTCGGCCGAACAGGCCTTTTGCCAGATGGGTTTGCCCCCAACCGTGCCGGCGAGCGGGGCGACATAAAGGTCGATCTCGTTCCGCACCCCCGACACGGGAGCGCCCAATACGACATCCGTTCCGGCCTGTACCGAAATGAAGGGCGTGCTGATGTCGTCCATAGGCACGGCGGGGTCGATGCCTTTCGCCATCACTTTCACATCGGCCGAAGCGTCCGTTCCCAGGCGGTGAAGCCAGCCTACGCTGTCGAGATAATGGTCCGGGTCGCCGTGCCTCGTGCCTTCCTTGAGGCGGTTGATGAACACGCCGGAGCCATCGGGCAGCCACGATGGCGGGCCGAACTGCGCGCGATCGAGCGTATCGGGCAGGTCATTGCCCGTCGCCGTCTCAAGAAATTTGAGCGTCGAGTTCTCCGATCCCGCGGGCGAGATTCCGTAGGCGACGCGGCTGCCGTCCGGCGATACCTGCCAATAGTCGAGCGAGTCATGCGTGCCCGCGGCGGCGAGCGAATCCGGATCGATCAGCAGGCGATCCTTGCCCGCCAGGCCTTCGCGGACATAGAGCTTGAACGTGTTGGCGCCGGCGGGGCGCACTTCGGTGAAGATGTAGGGCCCGGCCGCCTGGATCGCGCTCACCACCGCCATCGCGCCGGTGCGGTCGCCGATCTTGCGCGCGAGCTCTTCGCGCCCGGGAATCTTCGAGAGCACATGGCGCGCATAGGCGTTCTGCCCCATCAGATAGGGCATCCATTCGGGATCGGAGGAATTCTCCATCCAGCGATAACGGTCGGTGATCGCCGTGCCGAAGATGGTCTCGGTGACAGGCCGCAGCGACGCCACGGGCGGAGCAAGACCCAGTGTCGAGGCAGGTGCAGCCGCGGCATGCACCGTGCCGGCGAAGGCCACCGTGGCCGCGAGTGCACATGTGGATGCGAGCAGGCTCCGCCGATCGATCGATGTCATGTGCCATATCCCCGTTTGCAGCTTGAAAGCCTATCAGGCTGGTGGCGTGACGGCCAAATCCCGGCCATCACGAAGGCGTGCGCTTCAATTGCACAAACGCAATATTTCGTCACCGTCGACGTGGCGGCCCTGATTATTTCCGCTTTGCGTTCTTGACCAGATCGTCCACCACCGACGGATCGGCCAGCGTGGAGATGTCGCCCAGGTTCGACATGTCGCCTTCCGCGATCTTGCGCAGGATGCGCCGCATGATCTTGCCGGAGCGGGTCTTGGGCAGGCCGGGCGCGAACTGGATCACATCGGGCCTGGCGATCGGCCGACATTGTTGCGCGACGAATTTCTTCAATTCGTCGGCCAGCGCATCGGATGCCGTCTCTCCCAGCTTGAGCGTGACGAAGGCATAGATGCCCTGGCCCTTGATGTCGTGCGGATAGCCCACCACGGCGGCTTCGGCCACTTTCGGATGCGCAACCAGCGCGCTTTCCACTTCCGCCGTGCCCAGACGGTGGCCAGAGACATTGATCACGTCGTCCACGCGGCCGGTGATCCAGTAATAGCCGTCTTCGTCGCGGCGGCAGCCGTCGCCGGTGAAATATTTGCCGCGATAGGTTTTGAAATAGGTGTCCATGAAGCGCTGGTGGTCGCCATAGACGGTGCGCATCTGCCCCGGCCAGGATTGCGTCAGCACCAGATTGCCGGTCGCCGCGCCTTCCAGCACCTTGCCGTCGGCATCGACGATTTCGGCGACGATGCCGAACAGCGGCTTGGTCGCCGAACCGGGCTTCAGGTCCGTGGCGCCGGGCAGCGGCGAGATCAGGATTCCGCCGGTCTCGGTCTGCCACCAGGTGTCGACGACGGGGCAGCGCGCATCGCCCACCATTGCGGTAATACCAGAGCCACGCTTCGGGATTGATCGGCTCGCCCACGGAGCCCAGCAGTCGCAGCGATTTGCGGCTGGTTTTCTTCACGGGCGCTTCGCCTTCGCGCATCAGGGCGCGGATGGCGGTGGGCGCGGTGTAGAAGATGTTGACCTTGTGCTTGTCGATCACCTCCCAGAAGCGCGACGTGGTGGGATAGTTCGGCACGCCTTCGAACATCAGGGTGGTGGCGCCGTTGGCGAGCGGTCCGTAGACGATGTAGCTGTGGCCGGTCACCCAGCCCACATCGGCCGTGCACCAGTAGATGTCACCCTCGTGATAGTCGAACACGTATTGATGGGTGAACGCGGCATACAGCAGATAGCCGCCGCTCGTATGCAGCACGCCTTTGGGCTTTCCCGTCGAGCCGCTGGTGTAAAGGATGAAGAGCGGGTCTTCCGCGCCCATCTCCTCGGCCGCGCAATCGGCGGACACTTTCGCCGCCGCATCGTGATACCAGACATCGCGTCCCGCCTTCATCGCGACGGCGCCGCCGGTGCGCTTGACGACGATTACGGTCTTGACGCCCGTAGCGCGCTCCAGTGCCTGGTCGGTGTTGGCCTTGAGCGGGATGGGCTTGCCGCCGCGCACGCCTTCGTCCGCCGTGATCACGATCGTGCTGGCGCAATCCTCGATGCGGCCGGCGAGGCTGTCGGGGGAAAATCCGCCGAACACCACGGAATGGATCGCGCCGATGCGCGCGCAGGCAAGCATCGCGTAGGCCGCTTCCGGGATCATCGGCATGTAGATGGTGACGCGGTCGCCTTTCTTCACGCCATGCGCCTTCATCACATTGGCGAAGCGGCAGACTTCCCGGTGCAGCTCCTCATAACTGATCGCACGCGACTGCTTGGGATCGTCGCCTTCCCAGATGATGGCGGTCTGCTTGCCGCTCGTCTTCAGGTGCCGGTCGATGCAATTGGCGGCGACATTCAGCGTGCCGTCCTCGAACCATTTGATGGACAGATTGTCCGGGTTCCACGAAACGTTCTTCACCTTCGTGAAGGGTCTGATCCAGTCGAGGCGGCGCGCTTCCCTGCCCCAAAAGCCGTCCGGGTCCTTCAGCGAGCGGGCATACATCTCGTCGTATTTCCTGGCGTCGATGAAAGCGCGTTTCTGCCAATCCTTCGGCACGGCGATCAAACTGTCGGACATGGACGGTTCCTCGGTATTTTGGATGTTATTTTTTACCCTCCCCTTGAGGGAGGGTCGAAGGCGAATTCGAACGCGAGTGAGAATTCGGCTTCGGGGAGGGGCTAGCCACAAGCCGCGGTGGCTAGCCCCTCCCCGAAAATTCTCCGCTACGCTCGAATTTTTCGACCCTCCCTCAAGGGGAGGGTAGGGGAAACTCCTGTGATTCAACGAGTTGCGATCGAAGAGAAATCTCCATTGCTGCGGCGATTTTGCAAATATGCCCACACCTCTTCAAGTCGGCCAGTCGATGGTGTCGGTGTCCGCGCCCGGCCGGGACGGGTCGCGGCGGATGGATGAGGGCGTCTTCGAGAATTTGACCGGCGGTTTCATCGCCCGCCAGGTGCCTTCCGTCGGATGCTCGCGCAGCTGGAAGAAATTGACGCCCTTCAGGTGCGGATCCTCCAGCACTTCGTCCAGCGTGTTCGCGCGCATGATGGGCACGCGATTTTCTTCACCCAGTTGCATCCATTCGTCCGTGGTGTGGGCGAGCGCCGCTTCACGCATCATTTCGTAATAGACGGCGACCTTCGCCCTGCCGCCCTTCGCGTTGACGAAGCGCTCGCTGTCATAGCCGCCTGCCACGCCGCCCAGCTCCATGAACTTCGCGGCGGCAGCCCGGCTCACCGGCTGGATCGCGATGTGGCCGTCTTTCGTCTTGAGCGGGCGGCGGTCGGCGGCGAGCGCCGGGCTCGATCCCACATGCGAGACGGCCGGCTCGAAGGTCGCGCCCCAGAGATGCTCGGCCAGGATGAAACTCGTGAAGCTCTCCAGCATTGGGACTTCCACGAACTGGCCTTCGCCGGTGCGCTCGCGATGGAACAATGCGGCGAGCACCGCGTAGATCGCGTGCAGGCTCGAGACTTTGTCTGCGACATAGGAGGGCAGGAGCCGCATGTCCGGATTGCCGTCGACCCGCGGCAACAGGTCCGACGCGCCCGACGCCGCCTGCACCAGATCGTCGAACGCTTGGCGTCCGGCATAGGGCCCGTCCGAGCCGTAGCCCACGCAATGCACATAGACGATCGACGGATTGAGCTTCGCCACTTCGTCATAGCCGAAGCCCAGCCGCGCCATCGCCTCGGCCCGCACATTGTGGATGAACACCTGCGCGGTGGGCACAAGCGAGCGCAGCCGCGCGCGGCCCTGCTCGGTCTTCAGGTCGAGCATCACCGAGCGCTTGTTGCGGTTGAGCGTCATATAGGTCGCGCCCATGTCGGCGTTCTTGGCCGATTTGCTGCCGCCGCGCTGGCGGTCGCCTTCGGGCCCTTCGATCTTGATCACGTCCGCGCCCATGTCGCCCAGCGTCTGGGTGGCATAGGGCCCGAAAATATATTCGGTCAGGTCGATGATGGTGACACCGTGGAGGGGGCCGGGCATTTTGGGATACCTTTCCGGACGTCTAGAATGTCGTGGCGGGACGGGAGATTAGGGCATGGCGGCAAAGGGGCAAGCGGGTGCCTACACGCCTTCGATGAGCGACGATGCCGTCAAGGCCAAGACCGGGAAGAACTGGGCCCAGTGGTTCGCCGCGCTCGACAAGGCCAGGGCCCATACCATGGGCCACAAGGACATCGTGGCGCTGGCATGCGACCATTTCGGCGCCGGGCCCTGGTGGGGCCAGATGGTGACGGTCGAGTATGAGCGCGCGCGGGGCCTGCGCGTCAAACACGAAACCGCCTCCGGCTTCTCGGTCAGCGTATCGAAGACAGTCGCATGCGGGCTCGCCGCGCTCTATGCCGCCGCGGCCGGCGAGAAATCGCGCAAGGCATGGTTTCCCAAAGGCGCGTTCAAGCCGACGTCTGAGACCAGGGACAAATATCTTCGCGGCACGTGGAACGGCGCCGCGAAGCTGGAAATCAATTTCTACGGCAAGGGCGCAGGCAAAGCGCAGATCAACGTCCAGGTGAACAAGCTCAACGACGCGCGCGCCGTCGAAGCCGAACGCGCGGCGTGGAAAAAGGCGCTGGAGACATTGAGCGCGCTGCTGGCTTAAGATTGCCATGATTGGGAGTTGACGGAGACGCTCTCGAAACCGATCAAATGACGTCATGTTGCCCAGGCCGAAGAACGCCAACAACAAGGTATTGGTATCATGCAGCTGCATCTCTCCTCCTGGCCCGAAATCGAGGCCTATCTCGCCAAATCGAAGGCGATCCTGATCCCCATCGGTTCGACCGAGCAGCACGGGCCGAACGGTCTTCTGGGCACCGACGCGCTGTGTCCGGAAGTGATCGGCAAGCGGGCGGGCGACGAGGGCGGCATCCTGGTGGGGCCCACCTTCAATGTCGGCCAGGCGCAGCACCACATGGCGTTCAAGGGCACGATCACCTTGCGACCGTCCACGATGATCGCGGCGATGCTCGATTGGGCGCAATCGCTCACGCATCATGGTTTCGAGCGCATCTATTGGCTGAACGGCCATGGCGGCAACATTCAGACGATCACCGCCGCGTTCGCCGAGATGTATCACGGCATCACCTTCTCGAAGGACGGCGGCGCGGGCGCGAACCATCAGCCGCTGCGCTGCATGTTGCGCAATTGGTGGGAGTTGCAGGGCGTAAACGACGTGTGCCGGCAATTGTTTCCGGTCGGTGAGGGCAGCCACGCCACGCCGTCGGAAGTGTCCGTCACCTATTTCGCCTATCCGGAGGCGCAGAAGCATGTCGAGATGCATCCCCGGATCGCGCCCACGGGGCCGATCTACGACGCGGAAGATTACCGCCGCCGCTTTCCCGACGGACGCATCGGCTCCGATCCGAGCCAGGCAAGCGTGGAGGCCGGCGCCAAGATCGTGGCCGCCGCGGTCAAGGCCGTGATCGGCGAGTTCCGCCATTTCGCGGAGTCATGAGCTTCCGCGTCAAGGCGGCCGAAGACGGTGCGCAAAATCAAGCCGCAGATCCCGGATTGGAACGCTGTTTTAGTTTGTCACGCGGAGACGCGGAGGCGCGGAGAAGAAGTACGCTTCTAGCGCAGAGGACGCGGGGGGCTCGCGGAGGACGCAGAGGATGTGCTGCGCGCGAACGCGCGCGGGAAAATATTCGCAGCAGGTCCGGAATGCGTCGAAATCTGCGTGCCCTCACCGCCCCCCTGCGTATCCTCTGCGCCCGCTGCGCTAATCTCTTTCTACTCCGCGTCTCCGCGACTCCGCGTGCCAAAAACCGCAGGCGCAAGCTCAAGCCTCGAAGCACTCAGGTATTCTTGAACCGGCCACGATGAGGAAGGCGACGCGCGCCGGCTCAATCCGAAGAGCCCCGCCACACATAAAGCGCGTCGGGCAGTTTTTCTTCGTTGTCGCGCCCGTCGGTGAGGCGGACCAGCGCCGCGCCGTGCCGCTCGTAGAATCGCCGTGCGCCGGTATTGGCCTGGAACACGTGAAACTGGAATCCCTTCGGGTGCTGCGCCATCACATGGGCGAGCAGCTTGCTTCCCGTGCGCGTGTTGAACCGCTGGGGATGAACATAGAGATGCTCGAGCCAGCCGCCGTCGATGCAGGCGAGCCCGACAATGTGGTCATCGCGGACGGCCACCCACGTCTCGGCGTTTTCGATGAGGCCTCGCACGAATTCGCGCGTTTCATCGTCCGTATGGAGCGTCGGCAGGTAGCTCATGCTCGCGCGCGAGGCGAGAAACACGTCCGCCGCTTCGGGGGCGTCGGCGGCAGTGGCGGGGCGAATCGCGGTAGGCATGCCTGTCCTATAGCACCGGCGAGGGGGCAGGGCGCCAGCCGGGGCGGCAACATAGCCTCCCCGCGCTTGACTCGCGACCGGCGGCGGCCATGATCCCGCCATCCCAGGGGCGCTCCGGCAAGGAGCTGAGATCGCAATCCTGCGGGTCCCTTTGAACCTGATCCGGTTCGCACCGGCGTAGGGAGAGGTCAGATGAACAAACCCATTCTCAATCCGAAATCCGTCACCAAGACTCGTGACGCGCGGCGCGCTGCCCGGCTCGCGCAAAGTCTATGCTGGACGGCGTGCCGTTCCGCGAAGTGGCGCTGTCGGGCGGCGAGGCGCCGGTCCGGCTCTACGACACATCCGGTCCGTACACGGACGATACGCGTCGAGATCGATATCGAAAAGGGCTTGGCGCGCGGCGCCGCGACTGGATTTTGGCGCGCGGCGATGTCGAGGAATATGACGGCCGCGCGCGCAAGCCGCGAGGACGACGGGCTGAAGCCGCGGCGAGCTGCTGTCGGTGCCGCAATTCGACCGCGGCGGCCTGCAAGCCGCTGCGCGCCAAGCCGGGCAGCAACGTCACGCCAGCTTGCATTATGCGCGCGCAGGGCCTCATCACCGAGGAAATGAAATTCATCGCCGCGCGCGAAAATCTCGGCCGCTCGCGCTGGCGCGACGGCAACAGCTTCGGCGCCGCCATTCCCGATCGAGATCACGCCGGAATTCGTGCGCGACGAAGTGGCGCGCGGCCGCGCCATCATTCCCGCCAACATCAACCATCCCGAAACCGAGCCGATGATCATCGGCCGCAATTTCCTCACCAAGGTCAACGCCAATATCGGCAACTCCACCGTCACCTCCGGCGCGGCCGAGGAAGTGGAAAAGCTGGTCTGGTCGATCCGCTGGGGCGCCGACACGGTGATGGACCTTTCCACCGGCCGGCACATCCACACCATCCGCGAATGGATCGTCCGCAATTCGCCGGTGCCGATCGGCACGGTGCCGATCTATCAGGCGCTGGAGAAAGTCGGCGGCGTCGCCGAGGAACTGACCTGGGAGATCTATCGCGACACGCTGATCGAGCAATGCGAGCAGGGCGTGGATTATTTCACCGTCCATGCCGGGCGTGCGGCTGGCGCATATTCCGCTGACGGCCGAGCGCGTCACCGGCATCGTCAGCGCGCGGCGGCTCGATCCTCGCCAAATGGTGCCTGGCGCATCACAAGGAAAATTTCCTCTACACGCATTTCGAGGAGATCTGCGAACTGCTCGAAGCAATATGACGTGTCGTTCTCGCTGGGCGACGGCCTGCGTCCCGGCTCGACCGCGGACGCCAATGACGCGGCGCAATTCGCCGAACTCGACACGCTGGGCGAACTGAACCGCATCGCGCAGAAGCACGACGTGCAGGTGATGATCGAAGGCCCCGGCCATGTGCCGATGCACAAGATCAAGGAGAACATGGACCGCCAGCTCGCGGCCTGCGACGAGGCGCCGTTCTATACGCTGGGGCCGCTGACCACCGACGTGGCGCCGGGCTACGACCACATCACCTCGGCCATCGGCGCGGCCATGATCGGCTGGTTCGGCACCGCGATGCTTTGCTATGTCACGCCCAAGGAGCATCTGGGCCTGCCCGACCGCGACGACGTGAAGGCGGGCGTGATCGCCTATCGCATCGCCGCCCATGCGGCCGACCTCGCCAAGGGCCATCCGGCGGCGCGCATCTGGGACGACGCGATGTCGCAAGGCGCGGTTCGAATTCCGCTGGCGCGACCAGTTCGCGCTGGCGCTCGATCCCGAGACGGCGCAGGCTTTCCACGACGAAACCCTGCCGGCGGACGGCGCCAAGGTCGCGCATTTCTGCTCCATGTGCGGGCCGAAATTCTGCTCGATGAAGATTTCAGCCAGGAAGTGCGCGACGCCGCGCGCGGGCACCAACGACACGCTGTCCACCGCCGAAATCCGCGCCGCCATGGCGAAGAAAGCCGCCGAATTCCGCGACGGCGGCGGGGAGATCTATGTGCCGAAGGCGGCGGCGGAGTAGGGCGCGTATGTTATCCCCAGCATGTCATTCCGGCGCCAGCGGGAACCCAGCCGACGCGCGTCCGCGCGGCGAATAATCTGTTCAGGCTGCGGAGCGGCGAGAGTCCGCGGCGCTCGCTGGTCCCGCTGGGTTCCCGCTTCCGCGGGAATGACATTTTTGTGTTGGTCGTTATCGCTTCCTGTTACTTCTCGCGCATCTTCAATAATTCAAACTCAACGACAGAAAGTGCTGGCTCACCGCGTACCATGCGCTGAGAACGCACGCGGCCGCGATCAGCGCGTCGGTTCCCTTTGTCCACCAGGGGCGGTCGCCGTCGCGAAAGGCTTCGACGGCGTTGAGCAGCGCGACGATCATGCCGACCGTTCCGACAAGCCCGATCGCCTGCAGGATGCGCAACACCCAATCGTAGGAACCGCCCAGCAATTCGAGGTGATTGTCGGTCGCATGGATGAACCAGCCGATCATGCCGCCGAACAGGATCACATTGCACAGCGCGACAATCCGCGTGAGCCGGTAAAGCATGGCGTCTCTGCCGTGAAGCGGAAACGGCGCGCCGTAGCGCCAGCGCAGGATCGCCTTGATCGGCCAGAACACCACCGTCAGCACGAGCATTCCGAGCATCGCCCCGAACAAGGGCAGGTTCAGTTTCTGCGATTGCCACCAGGGCGCGCGCAGCAGCGCGAGGATTTGCGGCACCGCGTCGGTCACCATTTCCGTAACATGGCCGTCTTTCGTTTTGGCGATCAGCAATTCGCGGCCATGCACCTCGCGCCAGATGAACGGCTCGATCTCGCGGAATTTCTTCGGCGTGCCCGCGAAATCGGTCAGGAGGCCGAGGCTGATCGTGCCGTCGTCGTTGAGGCTCACCTTGGGTTGGTCGAGAATGCCGCCGAGGCTGAGGATGTTGGAGAAGGAACCGCGGCTCATGATGTAGTCGCCGGCGGCGAGCGCGCCGTCGGCTTTCGCCGTCTTCAGCGTGGGCTCGGCCGGCAGTGGCGCGGCCGGGAAATAGCGATCCATGAAATTCTTGAACAGCGGTCCGCGAATGGCGGTGCCGGGCTTGCCCGCGCTGTTCTGCGACAGGAACAGCCCCACATTCGAATCGAGGATCAGATGCAGATCGCTGTGGAACCACAGCGTGTCGCCGCCATGGCCGATGATGACATGGCCGTTGCGGTCTTCGTGATAGAAGCCATAGGCCATGCCCGGGATCAGCGGTGTATGCTGCAGCGCCAACCCGTGCATCAGGATGGCCGTTTCCGGTTTCAGGATTTGCGCGCCGTCATAGCTGCCATTGCCCAGATGCGCGAGCATGAAGCGGGCCATGTCGTCGCCGCTGGCCGCCAGCGCGCCGGCCGGACTGATCGAAACGAGTTCGTAAGGCTGGGGCTTGCCCGACGCCTTGTCGTAGCCTTTCGACATGAAGGGCGCGAGCGCCGCGGGCAGCGGCTGCACGAAGGTCGAATGCGCCATGCCGAGCGGCTGCAGGATGTGGTGCGCCACATAAAGCTCGAACGGCTCGCCCGAGACGCGCTGCACGATGTAGCCGGCCAGCGCCGCGCCATAGTTGGAATAGGCGGGCACTTCGCCGGGCGCGAAGACGCGGACCGGCACCCAGCGCTTCAGCGCGGGTCCGAGTGCGATGATTTTCTTCGGATCGGTTGCGAACAGGGTCTTGATCGTCTCTTCGAAGCCCGGCGGTGTGGGTCATCAGATTGCGCAGCGTGATGGGCTTGCCAAACGCGGGCGGAATCGGAAAATCGAGGTAGGTGTTGATGTCGGTGTCGAGATCGAGCTTGCGCTGCTCGACCAGCTGCATCACCGCCGTCCAGGTGAACAGCTTGGAGACCGAGCCGGGGCGGAACATCGTGGTGCGCGGATCGACGGGTGTCTGCTTGTCGACGTCGGAGACGCCGTAGCCCTTCTCGAACAGCACATGGCCGTCCTTGACCACCACGACCACAGAGCCGGCGATGTTCCCGCGCTCGAGCGCCAGCGGCATGTAACCGTCGAAAAACGCGTCGAGATCGTCGGCGGTCAGCGCGTGACCGGGAACAGGCGTAGAGGGCGCCGGCGTTCCCGCCTCGGCCACAGCAGACTGCAGGACAAAACCCAACGCCGCGGCCGCAACGGCCGCCACCCATCTCGACATCCCATCACCCCTCGCCAATTGAGGGCGGAATGCTAGCACAGGAAAGGGCGCGCCCGCACCTCCAAGCGACCATAAGCCGCTCGTATCACATCCCCGTTGTCACCGGCCGGTGCGCGCAGACGCGGTCGAGCGGGCAGGGTTCGCAGATGGGCGCGGAACGCTTGCACAATGCGCGGCCATGTGCCCGCAACACGAGATAGGCGCGCTCGAGCCACGCCGCGTCCGGCAAGCCATCCGCGCGCAGGGCATCGATGGCCGCGCGATAGGTCTGCGAATAGGATTTGTGCTCGGCGCAGTAGCCCAGCCGCACCATGGCGCGCAGGCCGTCGGAGCTCATCGCGGGTTGCGCGGCGATGCCGCAGAACAGAAGTATCCGGTCCGCGCCGGGATCGCCGATCGACGGGAATTTCTTGAGCAGCGTGCGCGCCCTGGCGAGCGGCAGCGCGCGCAGCCGGCCGACCATGTCGCCGTCGCATTCGGAAATCGCGAGCCGGCCGATTTCCTTCAGCCGTTCGGCGCGTTTCTGCGGGTGCATCCCGCCCCGCTTGGCGATGCCGGTGAGGATGGGCATGGGCGCATTGGCGATCTCAGCCGCCTTGAGGCCGATATGCTTTTTGTATTCGGCGAACAATTCGCCGCGCCGCGCATCGTCGATCAGATAGCCGACGTTTTCCCAGACCATGATCGCAAGTGGATCGCGCAGCGGCTTGGGCGCGGGATAGAGCGGCGCGAGTTTTTCGATCGCGGCCGGGAGCGGAATCCGCCTTTCACCGCCGGTGCGTCCCGTGCGGGTCATCGCAACGTCTTGTTGCCCGTCACCGCGTGATAGATGAACAGCACCACGATCGCGCCGATGATGGCCACGAACATCGAATAGAGATTGAAGCCGGTGATGCTCGATCCGCCGATGGTCGAGAAGATGAAGCCACCCACCATCGCGCCCACCAGACCCAGCGCGATATTGATCAGGCATCCTTCGCCCGCCCGGTTGACCACCTTGCTGGCGATAAAGCCCGTGATCAGCCCGAAAACAATCCAGCCCAGTAGCGACATGTCCCAATCCCCAAACGCTCCCCGAAAGATGGGGGAACACACGCAGGGCTGCAAGGGTGGTTCAACTGGACCGCGGGCGTCCCGCCCGCATGGGCGGTGAAATGTGCACAAGAGCGGGCGGGACGCCCGCGGTCCAATTAATGCGCCAGGTTCATTTCCGTCAGAGTGCGCAACAGGGTTTCGTCGATGAGCCTGGTCACGCCGGTTTGCAGCGCTGCCTTTTGCGCATCCGTCAGATCGTTTTGCGTCCTGGGCCAGAGCGTCGGTGGCGTTTGCATCCAGGGCAGCGCGCCGTCCGGCGTGAGCGCGGGACGCGACGCGAAAATGTCGCCCGTGTTGGCGTCGATCGCGACGATGCGATAGGCGGCGAACAATCCCTCGCGCGGCGGACCTTCGGCCATGTCGCGCCGGTAGAGGCCGAGGCCGTTCACATCGTGCACACTGTTGCCGATCTCGTCGTGGCGCCAGTCGCGCAGCACCAGAATATAGGCGTCGATATCGGGGTCGCCGTTGAGCCCGAAGACGCGCTGCTTGAGCGTGGAGGAATCCCAGGTTCCAAAATCCGCGGGCTGAAATACGACCTTCTTGACCGTGAAGTGCTGCGACAGCTTCGCAGCGATCTCGCGCGTGACGGTATCGTCCAATCCCCAATCGGAAATTTCGAGGTAGTGCGCATCCGGCGGTCCGGCCCATTCGAAGACGCCATTGCGCACGTGTTCGAACGCGAATGTCCGGCCGATGGCCGAGACGATGGCGACGGTCCTGATCCGGCCGCGATCCTTGTCCGACAGTGCGCCCGTATAAACGCCCGCCGCGCCAAGCCCGAGCACCACAACAAGCGCGACCGCCGCGCGCGCGAATAGATTACAGCGGATATGCGTTTCACCCGCGTCCCCCCACCCGGAATGCTTCGCATTCCGACCTCCCCACAAGGGGGAGGTGAAGAACGTTCGTATTCCGCTGTGAAGTATGCGGTGGAATCCCCTCCCCCTCGTGGGGAGGGTTAGGGTGGGGGGCCTCAACGGCTACGGCCGCTAGAAAAATTCATCGCTCGAATCCTGTTTCCCGTTCACGGAACGACGACGATCTTGCCTTGCGCCTTGCGGTCCATCAGGAGCCGGATCGCTTCGCCCGCGCGCGCGAGCGGAATTTGCACCGACACATGCGGCTTGAGCTTGCCTTCCGAAATCCATTGCGTGATCTGCGTGAGATTGGCGAGACCGCCCTTCGGATCGCGCGCCATCGACGCACCCCAGAACACGCCCACGATATCGCAGCCCTTGAGCAGGGTGAGGTTGAGCGGCACGCGGGGAATGTCGCCGGCCGCAAAGCCGATCACGAGATAGCGTCCCTGCCAGTTCATCGCACGCAGCGCGGGCTCCGCATAATCGCCGCCCACGGGATCGTAAAGCACGTCGGCGCCCTGGCCGCCGGTCAGCCGCTTGATGTCTTCGGAAAGCGCCTTCTGCTGATCCCGGGAAAGCGCGCCGGAGGGATAGACGAAGCCGTCATCGGCGCCGTGCTTCCGGGCGAGATCGACTTTCTCCTGGCTCGACGCGGCAGCGATCACGCGCGCGCCCATGGTCTTGCCCAGTTCGACCGCCGACAGGCCGACGCCGCCGGCCGCGCCCAGCACGACCAGCGACTCGCCCGCCTTCAGATGCGCGCGATCCTTCAGCGCGTGTAGCGACGTGCCATAGGTGACGAAGAAAGACGACGCCACCGCGAAATCGAGATTGGCGGGCATCGGCACGCAGCGGCTCGCGTCCGCCAACGCCTCTTCCGCGAAACCGCCCGAGCCGATGGAGACGATCACCTTGTCCCCCGGCTTGAAGCTCGTGACACCTTCGCCTGCCTCCTTCACCACGCCCGCGATCTCGCCGCCCGGCGAAAAGGGCAGCGCCGGCTTGAACTGGTATTTGTCCTGGATCATCAGCACGTCGGGGAAGTTGACCCCGCAGGCCTTCACGGTCACGACCACCTGGCCCTTGCGGGGCGATGGGCTCGGAACGTCCTGGACCACCATTTCTTCGGGCGGGCCGTAATGGGTGCAAAGGGCGGCTTTCATGGGGTCACTCCCGGTGTCGGTGGCGGTTCGGCGGCGACCTTAGTCAGCCGGCCCGCGCCCGCCAAGCACGGGCCTCAAAATCTTGTGAACCCGAGGCCGGGCAAATCGGTTATCATTCCGGTGAGGGGCGCTCTTATCGAAGGACGAAAGACGATGAGAACGCAATTATTGGCCGCACTGGGGCTTGCTGCAATCATATCGACACCGGCGCTGGCCGCCGATCCCACTTGCCTGCAGATCGGCCGCATCTATGGCTGGAAGGTCGTCGACAACAAGACCATTATCGTCGAGGACGACCTGCATCAGAAGTTCAAGGTCACCCTGATGATCACCAGTCCGACTCTCACCTTCAAGCAGCGGCTCGGATTCAAATCGATCGGCGGCAGCGAATTGAGCTGCCTGACCCGGGGCGACGAAGTGCTGGTGCGCGACGACGCCATGCCGAGCCACAACCCGATCTCCAGCATCGTGCCCTATACGCCGGCCATGGAAGCCGCCGACAAGGCCGCCGCCGCGGCGAAAGCGCAGCAGGCGTCGGAGACCCACTGAGGACTTCGCTCACCCTCAAAGGGGGCGAGGGAGTAGTGCTTCCGCAAGTGCCGCCGCTGGCCGCCGTTCGCCGACCACGGCGTTGCGCGTGTTGGTGACGGGCGCGCGGAGAATGTCGCGAGACGGTTTGTCGCCGCCGAGCACGCCGAGTTTGTCGAGCAGCGCGGCCATCGTGGTTTCGGCCGCGCGCCCGGCGCCGTCGTCGATCTTGAGCGCGATGCCAAAGCCCGGCCCGGGCAGCATGGCCGCGAAAAATCCTTCCGCACCTGTCTTCACGGCGGCCTTGCCGCCGGCGCCCCGCATCAGCGTGGTGCAGGCGCGCCCCGTGCCCGCGACGAGTTCGGGATGCGCCATCATCGCGCGCACGATTCGCGCCGCCGCTTTCGCGCGCGGCTCGGGCAACGAGGCCGGTGCAGCAAGCTTCGCCAGCGCGCGCGCGAACCCCGCCAGCGGCAGCGCGAAATTGGGCGCGGTACACCCGTCCACCCCCCACGGTAACTCCCCGCCGATGCCCGACAATTCGCCGAGCGCTTTGGCGACCGCGCGCTGCACCGGATGATCGTGCGTCTCGTAGCCCGCCGTGGCCACGTCCCAATGGCGCGCGACGGACAGAAATCCTGTGTGTTTGCCGGAGCAATTGTTGTGGATGCGCGTGGGCGCCTCGCCGCGCCTGACCATCGCCTCCCAAACCGGCTCGTAACGCACCGGGTGCGGCCCGCAGGCGAGGTCGCTCGCGCTGCAGCCGATGCGTTCGAGCCACACCGCCACGCGATTCGTGTGCATCGGCTCGCCCGAATGTGAGGCGCAGGCGAGCGCAATCTCCTCGTCGCCGAGGCCGAACGCGTCGGCCGCGCCGGATTCGAGAAGCGGCAGGGCCTGCACCGGCTTCAGCGAGGAGCGGGGATAGACGGGCGTCTCCACGTCGCCCAGCGCGAACACCAGCACGCCCTTGGCGTCGGCGATGGCGATGGAGCCGCGATGGACGCTCTCCACTAGCGCGCCGCGCGTAATTTCGACAAGAATGGGGTTGGCCAACAGGGGCTCCGGGGCTAAGACGCTTTCTCATAGCGCAACCGGAGGGTCGATGCGCGGCTATTTCGCGGTGGGCGTCGACGGCGTCTCCAAGCCGATGAATCTGGGCAATCTTCTGCGCATCGCGCATGCGTTCGGCGCAAGCTTCTTTTTCACCATCGACGGTCGCGTGAAGCTTTCGGACGCGCAATCCGACACTTCGCGTGCGGCGGCCCATGTGCCCGTCTACCAGTTCCCCTCGGCCGGGGAGTTGCGCCTGCCGCAGGGCTGTCGGCTCGTGGGCGTGGAGATCACGGACGACGCGATCGAGCTGCCCCGGTTCCGTCATCCGTTGCGTGCGGCCTATGTGTTCGGCTCGGAGCGCATGTCGCTGTCGGCGGCGACGGTGGGGCGCTGCGAATTCGTGGTGAAGATCCCCACCCGATTCTCGATCAATGTCGGCATGGCGGGCGCGATCGTGATGTATGACCGCTTGCTGAGCCTGGGAGGCTACCCCGCGCGGCCAATACGCCCCGGCGGCGGCGCCGACGAAGTTCCACCGGCGCACAAATGGGGTGCGCCGGTGATGCGGAAGGCTGCGAAGGCGTAGGCAGACACGCATCGGGACTGTTTAAATTCGGACAGGTCATGCGATGAATAGGCTCCCTTCCAAGGCCGTCCTCGATCTGTATAGTGGCGCGCTTTTCGCGACTCTTTTGGCTCCCGAATGATTCCCGCGCTTTCCATTTCGCATCTTCGCAAGGTCTATCGCCGCGGCACGGTCGCGGTCGACGACCTGTCGCTGGACGTGCAACCGGGCGATTTCTTCGGCTTTCTGGGCCCGAACGGCGCCGGCAAATCGACCACCATCCATTGCGTCACCGGCATCGCCGAGCCGACCTCCGGCACGATCGAGATTTTCGGCGTCGATGCGGTGAAGAATTATCGCGAGGCGCGCCGCCAGATCGGGCTGTCGCCGCAGGAATTCAACGTCGACACGTTCGCCACGACGCGCAGATCCTGGACTGGATGGGCGGCTATTTCGGCATGCGCGCGGCCGAGCGCAAGGCGCGCGTCGACATGCTGATCGAGCGTTTCGATCTCGGTCCCGCACGCGAAGAAACAGTTCCGCGAACTTTCGGGCGGCCTCAAACGCCGCGTGATGCTGGCCCGCGCGCTGATCCACGATCCCAAGCTTCTCATCCTCGACGAGCCGACCGCGGGCGTGGATGTCGAATTGCGCCGCGACCTGTGGCGCTACCTGCAGGAGCTCAACCGCGACGGCAAGACCATCGTGCTCACCTCGCATTATCTGGAAGAGGTCGAGCGGCTCTGCCAGACCATCGCGATCATCTCGGCCGGCAAGATCGTCTGGCGCGGGGCGAAGACCGATTTCGTGAGCCAGGCGGGCGGCATCGAAGGCGCGTATCTGCGCGCCACGGGCGCCGAGCCCGATCATGTGGCGGCGCCCGTCGTATGAAACAAATGGTCAACTGGATCGGTCTGTGGACCATCGTGCGGCGCGAGATTTCGCGGTTGATGCGCGTGCCCATCCAGGCGTTTCTCGCGCCGTGGATTTCGGCGCTGATGTTCATCTTCATTTTCGGCTTTGTGGTGGGCGGGCGCATCGCCCATATCGGCGGCCATCGCTATCTCGAATTCGTGCTGCCCGGCATCCTGATGATGAACATCGTCAATGCCGCGTTCCTGCAATCCTCCTCGGCGGTCTATTTCTCGCGCTTCCTGCGCTATGTGGAGGAATCGCTGGTGTCGCCGCTCTCCTATGCGGAGATGATCGCGGGCGCGCTGGCGGTGGTGATCGCGCGCTCGGTCGTGACCGCGCTGGGCATTCTCGCGATTGCCGCGGCTTTCGGCGCCACCTCCATCCAGAGCATCGGCGAGTTCCTCTTCTGGATCGTGGCCGTGTCGGTGGTGTTCGGGCTGCTCGGCATCATGATCGGGCTGTGGGCCAAGAATTTCGAGCAACTGAGCATCCTCAACGTATTCTTCATCGCGCCGCTGTCGTTCATGGGCGGCGTGTTCAACACGATCGGAATGCTGCCGCCTTTCATGCGCTGGATGGCCTATGGCAATCCGTTCTTCTATTTCATCAATGGGCTGCGCCATTCCATGATCGGATTTTCCGAGGCCTCGCTGGGTCTCGGCGTCGGCATCACGCTGACCCTCGCCGCGGTCATGAGCGTGGCCGTCTGGCGCCTCTACGCGATCGGCTACGGCCTGCGGGAGTAAAGACGTGGCGGGTTCGGCGCGGGTTGGTTGGTGCGCGAAGGATTCACGCGAAGACGCGGAGCCGCGGAGTAGAAAGATATTAGCCGACATTCCCCGGATGACCCCGGATTGAAGCGGAATATGCCGCATTTCTGACGTACGCGGAAGTGCCAGCGGCCGTTTTCGTCGCGGCCAGCGCAACTGTCGAGGCAAGACCAAGCTCAAGAGGCTGATTCGGTTTGATTTTTCTGACATCCGGACACACTCCTCCCGTCACCATGATGCATTGCACGCTCCACGTTCTCAGGCCGGGGCTGGTGGTGGCCGCAGTCCATCGATCAGCCTCAGAATCTCCGCGAACAACTCGCTCGGCACGGCGATCTCTGCCATCTGGAAGGTGACGTAGCGCGCATGTGCGACGATCCTCGCGCCGATCTTGACGAGCTTCTCTCGCAGGCTGGTCAGCGACCAGTGCTTGACGGTTTCCGGCAATGCCAGCGTCCGCATGAAGTTGGCGAGATTGTAGGCCAGCGCATGAAGCTGAAGCCGAACGGCGTTGGCGGCGAAGGAGCAGCATGACAGCCGCGTCCACTTCACCGCGTTCTTGCCTTCTTTTATCCACTGCTCGCAGGTGCCGCGCTGATTGTAGAATCCGACGACACGCTCGGCCGGGCGCGACAGGTTGGTGACGATGAAGCCAACACGGGGGCATAGCTCGCCCGGGTGCCATTCGACTTTCGCCACGACGCGCCGCGATGTCTTCCAACTCTGAGCCTGATAGCTGAAGTTGGCGTAGTAGCGCCGCACCTCTATCGGTGGGCGGCCCACAGGACGCTTCAGCAAATGGGCGATGCGTTCCTGAAGGACCTGATTGGCAGGAAGCCGGATCGCATACTTGTACCCCTCGGCTTCAAGGAACTCGTAGACCTCGGGGTTTGCGAATGCAGCATCGGCGCGGAAGTAGCGCCGCATCTCGCGCTTCCGGTAACGCACGACCACAGGTTCCAGAACATCATGCCAGCCATCGGCGGAATGGACGTTGCCGGATCGTAGCGAGCAGCGTTCCAGATCGCCGAACTGGTTGAACACGAACAGCGGGTGGTAGCAGGTGCAGCCGAAGTGCCCGTTGTATGCCGTGCCTTCCTGTTCGCCATAGGTCGGGCTGACGCTGGAATCCATGTCCAGCACAATGGCCTTGGGCGGACGGCGGCCATGAACCCGGTCGATCCATCGACCGCACAACTCGGTGAGAGCGGCAAAGTTCTTGTCGCTCGCGAGCCATTCCGTCTCGAAGCGCCCAATCTGGCTCGCCGATGCCGCCTGCCTGGCGACAGCGTGACCACCGACAACCCAGCGCATCGCAGGATCGCGCGCCAAATGCTCCGCGTCGTTCACGTCCTCATAACCTGCAAGGCGGCCAAACACGGATTGACGCAAAAGCCCAACAAGCATGTGTCGCGCGTTCTTGCCGCGACGACCGTCCGACAGTGTTGCACCGGCGAACTCAGTCAGACCGAGCGCATCGTCCAGTTCGCGATACGCCAGAAGACCCGCATCGGACGTGACGCTGGAGCCGTGGAATTCCAGCTTGAGGCGGCGGTCGAAAATGAGCCGAGGACCATCCGATTCCGATTCACCTGCCGGGTGCGCCATGATTGTCCTCGGTCCGACGACATAAGTTCCTGACACTCATGTCTGAATCGACTTGCGCGACCTTGCAACTCCAATGTCATCCGGGGAATGCGGGATTAGCGCAGGGGACGCAGAGGGTTCGCGAAGGACGCAGAGGAAAACCTACGCGCGAATGCGCGCAACAAGAAAATTCGGAGGAGGTGTCGAATACTCAAAATATTGCGACCAAGCCTCGCGCCCACTGCGTCTCCCCCGCGTCCTCTGCGCTAAAAACGTGCTTCTTCTCCGCGCCTCCGCCGCTCCGCGTGAGCAACTAATCCGGCGTTGCGAACGTGTAACCTAAGACGCTAGTCTCAGAACAACACGAAAGGTCCAGCGATGACCCAGCGCAATGCAACCGTGGCCGTGATCGGCGCGGGCGATTTCATCGGTTCGGCGATTGCCAGGCGCTTTGCGCGCGAGGGCTACATCGTGTTCGCGGGGCGCCGCACGGCGGAGAAGCTCGCGCCGCTGGCCCACGCGATCGAAGCCGCAGGCGGGCGCTGCGTCGCCCGCGCGCTCGATGCGCGCAAGGAAGACGAAGTCGCGGCCTTCCTCAAAGCCGCCGACGACATGGCGCCCCTCGAAGTGTGCGTCTTCAATCCCGGCGCCAATGTGAATTTCCCCATCCTCGAAACCACCGAGCGCGTGTTCCGCAAAGTGTGGGAAATGGCGTGCTATGGCGGTTTTCTTGCAGGCCGCGAAGCGGCGCGGCTGATGCTGCCGCGCGGGAAGGGCACGATTCTGTTCACGGGCGCGACCGCGAGTTTCAGGGGCGGCATCGGATATTCCGCCTTCGCCAGCGCCAAGTTCGGCCTGCGCGCGGTGGCGCAAAGCATGGCGCGCGAGCTGGGACCGAAGAACATCCATGTCGCCCATCTGATCATCGACGCCGGCGTCGACACGGCCTTCGTGCGCGAGCGGATCAAGGCGCGCGGCGGCGACGAAGCGCTCGCGCGGCTCGAGCCCGATCAATTGATGAACCCGGACTCCATCGCCGAGACCTATTGGCAATTGCACGTGCAACCGCGCGACGCCTGGACCTTCGAGCTCGATGTCCGCCCCTACAGGGAGACCTGGTGATGATGCCCCGCGTGCAATTCCTGTTCGATTTCGGAAGCCCGAACGCCTACATGTCCCACAAGGTCATTCCGGAGATCGAAGCGCGCACGGGCGCGACATTCGACTATGTGCCGGTGCTCCTGGGCGGCGTGTTCAAGCTGACAAACAACAAGCCGCCCATGGTCCAGTTCGGCGGCATCAAGAACAAGCTGGAATATGAGCAGCTCGAAATGCGCCGCTTCATCGCGCGCCATGGGCTCACTAAATTCCAGTTCAATCCGAATTTTCCGGTCAACACGCTGGCGATCATGCGCGGCGCAGTCGCGGCCGATACGATGGGCAGCCTGCTTCCTTACGTCGATGCCGTGTTCCATTTCATGTGGGAGGCGGGCCGCAAGATGGACGATCCGGACGTGATCCGCGCCTCGTTGCTGGAAGCGGGGCTCGACGCGGACGGGCTGATCGGGCGCGCGCAGACGCCCGAGGTGAAAGACCGCCTGATGCGCAATACGTCCGAAGCGGTCGAGCGCGGCGTGTTCGGCAGCCCGAGCTTCTTCGTGGGTGGTGAAATCTTCTTCGGCAAGGATCGCCTGCGCGACGTGGAAGACGAGATCCTGCGCGCCAAGGCGGCCTGATCGGGGCCGCATTTCACGGCGTTAATGTTGACGCCGGGCATAGACGGAACGATTCGGCCCGACTATTCTCCGCGACCACATTAAGGCCCGATTTCCGCTGGAGAATCCGGCTCCCAATCGCACCGTCGAGGTACCTATGCTGGTCACGTCACGCCGCCTTGCCCTTGCCGTCCTTGTCGCCGGAACCAGCACGTTCGCGGCTCTCGCCCCGGCGCAGGCCGAAGATCCGACTTTGCTGGGCGGCTTCAAATCCTGGTCGGCTTATTCGCTGGGCACGGGCGATTCGAAGGTCTGCTATGCGCTCTCCCAGCCCACTTCCAAGACGCCCCCAAAGGTGAAACGCGACCCGGTCTATTTCCTGATCAACGACTGGCCCAGCCGCGGCGCGAAGTCCGAGCCCGAGATCGTCCCGGGCTATCAATACAAGGATACGAGCACGGTGACGGTGCAGGTGGGCGCCGACAAATTTCCGTTCTTCACCAAGAACGAAGACGGCGTGGGCGGCGCCTGGGTGGAGCAGCAGCCCGACGAAGTCCGGCTGATCGAAGCGATGAAGGGCGCTCCGCAGGCCATCGTCACCGGCATCTCCAAGCGCGGAACGATGACGCGGGACACCTATTCGCTGGCGGGCCTCGGCGACGCGCTCGAAAAGATTTACCAGACCTGCAATCTGTGACGACCGGAAAGGTTTCTCTTGCCGGGCTCGACCTGGCGGCGATCAAGTCTCTGCTGGCGGACGCAGGCGTGGAGGCGAAGGCCGCGTCCATGCGCGCGCGCCAGCTTTACAACTGGATCTACGTTCACGGCGCGTGCGAATTCGCGGCGATGACCAATCTCGCCAAGGATTTTCGCGAGCAGATGGCGGAGCGATTTCAGCTTGCGCGCCCCGCCATCGTGACCGAACAGGTCTCGTAGCGACGGCACCCGCAAATGGCTGCTGCGCACGGCGCCCGGCGTCGAATTCGAAACGGTTTATATTCCCGAACCCGGCCGCGGCACGCTGTGTGTTTCCAGTCAGGTCGGCTGCACGCTCAATTGCCGTTTCTGCCACACGGGCACCCAGAAGCTCGTGCGCAATCTCGACCCCGGCGAGATCGTGGGCCAGCTGATAGTCGCGCGCGATGCGCTGGGCGACTGGCCGTCGACTGGCGAGAACCGGCGCGTCACCAATGTGGTGATGATGGGGATGGGCGAGCCGCTCTATAATTTCGACAATGTGAAGGCGGCACTGGCGCTGGTGATGGACGGCGACGGGTTCGCGCTGTCCAGGCGCCGGGTCACGCTGTCGACCGCCGGTGTCGTGCCGATGATCGCGCGCGCGGGCGAGGAGATCGGATCGAGCTTGGCGATCTCGCTCCACGGCGTGCGCGACGAAATCCGCGACCTGCTGGTGCCGCTCAACAAGAAATATCCGCTGCGCGAATTGCTGGCGGCCTGCCGCGCCTATCCGGGCGTCTCCAATGCGCGGCGGATCACGTTTGAGTATGTGATGCTGAAGGGCGTCAACGATTCGCTGGCCGATGCGCGCGAGCTGGTGCGCGTCATCCGCGGCATTCCCGCCAAGATCAATCTGATTCCGTTCAATCCGTGGCCCGGCGCGCCCTACGAATGCTCGGATTGGGAACAGATCGAGAAGTTCGCCGAGATCGTCAACCGCGCCGGCTATGCGAGCCCCGTGCGCACGCCCCGCGGCCGCGACATCATGGCCGCCTGCGGCCAGCTCAAAAGCGAAAGCGTCAAGCAACGCGCCAGCGAACGCATGGCCGAGCTGCGCTCCCAGGAACTGGCAAGGATGCCGGGGTAGTTCTTCAAGGGCGCCCGACGCGCGAGTTACGACTTGACGGCCTGGGCTTTTCTCGGCGCTCTCAGCAAGCCGATTGCGAGGAGCAGAACGGCCGCCGCCAACAATCCGGCGCCCCAGTAAATCAATACGACCAACTCATTCGGATGGCTTGCGTCCGGCCCCGCGACGGACAGGAAGAATCCCGCCGAAATCAGGATCGCTGAGACCGGCATCGCAAGCCGCACGAACCACAGCAGCAGCGCGGGAAGCACGGCGTAATCGGCCAATATCTGGACGATGAGCGAGAGCAGGATGATGACGCCGGCATGCGCATGACCGGCCCGCTCGAAATTCTGGCGAAGCGGGATGTCCATGTAGTGGCTGTTCGGATTCAGGAGGGATTTGAGAAGAAAGAGCCCGCCATATTGTATCGTCGGCACGAGAATCAGAATGAGTGCCGCCATCGTTCGTGTTGCACGGCTCATGGAACCCCCTCCAATTGCTGTCGTGACTGGAATGCTACTTCAGTTTTGGAAAATCCCCAACGCTGGAAACGCTCCGCCAAGCTGGCGTGGATGACGTCGTAGTTTTTAACCCTCCCCTTGAGGGAGGGTCGAATTGCGAAGCAATTCGGGGAGGGGCAAGCCTCAGAATTTCGTGGCTAGCCCCTCCCCGAAATTCTTCTTCTTCTCGCTTCCGCTCGAAGAAAAATTTCGACCCTCCCTCAAGGGGAGGGTGGAGCGCATTGTTTTGGCGCTAGCGCGGATGAGCCTTGACAGCGGGGCTCTCCACGTAAATTATCCTTTCTCTCCCCCCAAATTCCATCTGCCGATCGCGGCCGCGCACGTCCGCGCGCCAAAGGAATTCCCATGACCAGACTCAATTTCTACATCATCACTGGCGGCCCGGGCTCGGGCAAAACGTCGATCGTTGAAGAGTTGCGAAAACGCGGCGTGCTGTGCGTCGACGAGGTAGCGCGTTCCATCCTCAAGGAGCAGAACGCCATCGGCGGCGATGCCACGCATACCGGGGACCGGCGCAAATATTGCGAACTGATGCTGTCGCGTTCGATGTTCACGTACAACCAGGTCGCGGAGATGCGCGCGCCGGTGTTCTTCGACCGGGGCATTCCCGAGCTTGCAGGTTATCGCCGCTTCACCGCGGCCGACGTGCCCGCCCATTTTCTCAAAGCGGTCGAGATGTTTCGCTACAACCCGGTCGTCTTTATGACGCCGCCCTGGGAAGAGATCTATTGCAACGACGAGGAGCGCATCCAGGGCTACCGCGAAGCGGTCGAGACCTACGAGGCCATCGCGGCGACCTATCCGCAATTCGGCTATCGCTCGGTTGAAATCCCGCGCCTTCCCGTTTCCGAACGCGCCCAATTCCTCCTAGACTATGTGCGATAGGAGTTCGGCCATGGCGCACAATTTCGACCTTTCCGGAAAAATCGCACTCGTCACCGGCGGCTCGCGGGGGCTGGGGCGCGCCATGGTGCTGGCGTTTGCGCGCGCGGGCGCCGATGTCGTGATCGCAAGCCGTAGGATCGATGCCTGCGAAGCGGCGGCGCATGAGGTGGAAGCGCTCGGTCGCCGCGCGCTGCCCGTGGCCGCCCATGTCGGAAAATGGGAAGACAATGACGCGCTCGCCGCCCGCGCCTATGCGCATTTCGGCCGCGTCGATGTGCTCGTCAACAATGCCGGCATGTCGCCGCTGGCGCCGTCGCTGCTCGAGACGTCGGAATCGCTATTCGACAAAGTGATGGACGTGAATTTCAAAGGCCCGTTCCGGCTGTCCGTGCTGGTGGGCGAGCGCATGAAGACGGGCGCGGGCGGAGCGATCGTCAATCTGTCGAGCACCGCCGCGTTCAAGCCGGAGCCCAACACGGTGCCTTATTCGGGCGCCAAGGCCGCGATCAATGCGATGACGGTGGCGCTCGCCAAGGCATTCGCGCCCAAAGTGCGCGTCAATTGCATCGCGCCGGGACCGTTCCTCACCGATGTCTCCGGTGCCTGGCGCGACGACGAAACCTATCGCAAATCGCTGGGCCTCCAGCGCTTCGGCGAACCGGACGAGATCGTGGGCACGGCGCTCTATCTCGCGAGCGATGCGTCCAGCTACACGACCGGCACCGTCATCCGTGTCGACGGCGGAACGTGGTAGGGCCGCATTTCCCTCGCCCCCTTTGGGGGAGAGGGTCAGGGTGAGGGGGTCTTTCCGCCGCTTAGCGTGTCAAGCAAAGTTACGATCAAACATTCAATGTTCGCCAACACATCGTGTACAAACCTCCACGGACGCATTTTCCTCGCACGAATTTCCAAAGTGCATTTCGTGACTGCGACCCCCTCACCCCAACCCTCTCCCCCGCCCGGCTTCGCTGAAGCTTCGCCGGGTAAGTGCTTCGTCCGGCGAAGCCTTGGCGTAGCCGGACCCCGATGGGGGCGAGGGAGCAGTTTTACCGCGTCAGGAGCCGCGACTGTGGCCAGCAGCCCACACGATCGCGTGCTCCAGGCGGTCGTTGCCCCAGAACAATTCATCGCCGACGGTGAATGACGGCGCGCCGAAGATTCCGCGCGCCGTGGCTTCGCCCGTTTGCCGCTTCAGCTTCTCTTTGTTCTCGGGTGCACTCGCCGCGGCCATTGCCGCGCTGGCGTCCACGCCGAGGCGAGCCAGGATCGCGGCAAGCGTCGAGTCGTCCGAAATATCCTTCTGCTCCGCGAAGTTCGCGGTATAGACCGCGCGTGTGAAATCCGCGATCCAGCCCTCGCGTTCGCCCGCCAGCGCCAGCCGCGCGGCTTTCAGCCCGTTCTGGGGAAAGCGCGCGGGTGGCGGCTTGAACGGCAGATTTTCCGCCTCGCAGATTCGCGCGAGGTCGCGCCACATGTAGCGGCCCTTGGCCGGATAGATATTGAACGGCGAGTCGTTCCAGCCCTGGGCGCCGAAAATGGGCCCCAGCAGGAACGGCCGCCAGCGCACGCGCAACCCGGCCCGCTCGGCGGCGCGCCCCATCCGCATGGCGGCCGGATAGGAATAGGTGCTCGCGAATTCGTACCAGAACTCCAGTTCCCGCGTGTCTGCCATGACAAATCCCCGCCGCCGCACGCGCGGCTTGCCCCACGCGCCGCGTATCCTATAGTCCCGCGCGATTTTGCGGGAGAGGCCCTTGGCCAAGGACAATGTGAAGAAGGTGGTGCTGGCCTATTCGGGCGGCCTCGACACCTCGGTCATCCTCAAATGGCTGCAGACCGAATATGGCGCGGAAGTGGTGACCTTCACCGCCGATCTGGGGCAGGGCGGGGAGATCGAGCCCGCGCGCGCAGAAGGCGCGAACTGCTCGGGATCAAGCCGGAGAACATCTTCATCGAGGATCTGCGCGAGGAATTCGTCCGCGACTACGTGTTCCCCATGTTCCGCGCCAATGCGCTTTATGAAGGCGTCTATCTGCTTGGGCACCTCGATCGCGCGGCCGCTGATCGCCAAAAAGCAGATCGAGATCGCCGAGAAGGTGGGCGCCGACGCCGTCGCCCATGGCGCCACCGGCAAGGGCAACGACCAGGTGCGCTTCGAGCTCGCCTATTATGCGCTCAAGCCCGACATCAAGGTGATCGCGCCCTGGCGGGAATGGGATCTGACCAGCCGCACCAAGCTGCTGGAATTCGCGGAGACGCACCAGATTCCCATCGCCAAGGACAAGCGCGGCGAGGCGCCGTTCTCGGTGGACGCCAATCTGCTGCATTCCTCGTCGGAAGGAAAAGTGCTGGAGGATCCGTCGAAGGAAGCCGGATCAGCATCGTCTATCAGCGCACCATTGCGCCCGAAGACGCGCCCGACAAGCCGACCTATGTCGAGGTCGGATTCGAGAAGGGCGATGCGGTGTCGCATCGACGGCGAAAAGCTGTCGCCCGCCAGCCTGCTTGACCAAACTCAACGAGCTGGGCCGCGCCAACGGCATCGGCCGCCTCGATCTGGTGGAGAACCGCTTCGTCGGCATGAAATCGCGCGGCGTCTATGAGACGCCGGGCGGCACGATCCTGCATCGCGGCGCATCGCGGCATCGAAAGCATCACGCTCGATCGCGGCGCGGCGCATCTGAAGGACGATCTGATGCCGCGCTATGCCGAGCTGATCTATAACGGCTTCTGGTTCTCGCCCGAGCGCGAGATGCTGCAGGCGCTGATCGACAAGAGCCAGGAATTCGTCGCCGGCACGGTGCGGCTCAAGCTCTACAAGGGCAATGTCGACCGTTGATGGGCCGCGCGTCGCCCTATTCGCTCTATGCGAAGGACCTGGTCACCTTCGAGGACGACCAGGGCGCCTATGACCAGAAGGACGCGGCGGGCTTCATCAAGCTCAATGCGCTGCGCCTGCGCACACTTGCGATGCGCAAGCGGAAGATGGGGAAACAGCCATGAGCGACGCGTCGAACATCCAGCAGATCGAATATTGGAACGGGCCGACCGGCCAGAAATGGGCCGAGCTGCAGGAGCGCATGGACTGGACCTTGGCCGACACCACGGACGCGATCATCCCGTTTGCCGCGGCGAAGCCGGGCGAGCATGTGCTCGACATCGGCTGCGGCTGCGGCACGACCACCTTGATGCTGGCGGAGAAGGCGGGCGCCAAGGGCCGTGTCGCCGGCGTCGATATTTCCGCGCCCATGCTGGGCGTGGCGCGCGCCCGCGCCCAGGCGGCCGCGGCCGACATCGCGTTCATCGAAGCCGATGCGTCGCGCCACGATTTCCACGCCCGTCTTCGATCTGGTCTTTTCCCGCTTCGGCGTGATGTTCTTCGCCGATCCGTTCGCGGCCTTCGCCAATATCCGCAAGGCGATTGCGCCAGGCGGCCGGCTCGCCTTCGTCTGCTGGCGCGCGCTGCCGGAGAACGAATGGGCCTGCGTGCCGTGAAGGCGGCGAAGCCCTTGTTGCCGCCGCAGGAGGCGCCCGATCCCCATGCGCCGGGGCCGTTTGCCTTTGCCGACGACGACGCGCCTCAACGATATTCTCGCGCGCGCAGGCTTTCGCGACATCCGTATCGGGAAATTCGACGGCAAAATGAACATGGGCACGACGTTGGAAGAGGCCGCCGTCGAAACGCTCAATATCGGCCCGTTATCCCGCGCGGCGGCCGAACTCGACGAGACGACGCGCGAGAAAATCCGCGCGACCGTCGCCGTCGCGCTCCGCCCCTACCAAACGCCGCATGGTGTCCGTCCGCCGCTGGCATGCTGGCTGGTGGGCGCGCGGGGCTGAAGTGCCGCGCGCTGACACCGGTCAATGCCCGCCGGATATCAATGAGGAGGTATTTTCATGCTGAAATTTTCCGCCACGCTTGTGTTCCTCGTCATCCTTTCGAATGCCGCACAGGCACGCGACGGCTTCGAAGCAGTCAAATGCGGTGCCGATATCCCCACAGCCCTCATCGGCCGGATTCAATCGAACGAGCCGGTAGTGGCGACCGAAGAGCCGGACAAAGCCCTCGGCCTCAAGGATCTGGGCGCCGACGAAATTTCGGACAGCTTGAACGCCATTTCGTGGAGCATATGCGGAAGTGAATACATGATGCTGGTCGACGGCCACTCGGTCGTGCGCGACGTCATCGCCGTTCCCACCCATTCCCGGCGCGCGCCGGAATTCAGCGGGATTTGCCAGGTTGGCGGCAAGGAGGCGCCCGGCGTGGTCGTTGCAATTCTGGACAACAGCGCGGGAACCGGAAGCTTCCTGTCCGCAAAGGCAGCCTGGAAGATCGACGAAACTCATATTCGCTTCGTCAAAATTCCGACGCAGGGCCTGAGCTGCCCGCGTAGCGGCATCATCACGGCCGATCGGTGGTGCCGACTGCGGGAACCGAAAAACCGGTGGTCACACATCCACCGCCGCGTTGAGCGCGTTGTCCTGGATGAATTCGCGGCGCGGCTCGACCACATCGCCCATCAGCTTGGCGAACAGCTCGCCCGCTTCGTCGGCATGCTGCACCTTCACCAGCAGCAGCGAGCGGGCGTTCTCGTCCAGCGTGGTCTCCCACAGCTGTTCGGGATTCATCTCGCCCAGGCCCTTGTAGCGCTGCAGCGCCAGGCCCTTGCGGCCCCATTCGAAGATCGCGTCCAGCAATTCGCGAGGGCGAGCGGATCTCGCGCGTCTCGTCCTTGCGCCTGAGCGTGCCGGCACTTGAGATAGGTCGGCTGCAGTTCGCCCGCCATCCGGTCCAGCTTGCGCGCATCGGCGATGGCGATCAGCGCGCCGTCGATCGCCACCGCCTCGCGCACGCCGCGCACCTCGCGCCAGAATTTGAGGCCGCCATCGGGCGTGGGCTCGCCGTGCCAGCCGCGCTCGATACTCCTCGCGACAACGTGTCCAGGCGCTGCGGCGATATAGCTGCGCCGCCTCGGCCGCCTTGGCCGGCATCGGAGAGGATATCGGGATTGAGCGCGCCCGCGATCGCCGCCTGTTCCAGCACGAAGCGGGGATAATGGCGGGGAAAGCCGTCCAGTGCCGCCACCGGCCGCGCGGGCATGGTCGACCAGCGTGTCCAGATCGGCGCCCGCCATGGTCTCGCCCGTGTGCAGCGTGAACACCGCGCCGGACGCGCCTTCCGCGATCAGGTAATCCTGAAGCTCGCGCTCGTCCTTCAGGTAGCGCTCCGATTTGCCGCGCGTGGCTTTGTAGAGCGGCGGCTGGGCGATGAAGATATGGCCGCGCTCGATCAGCTCCGGCATCTGGCGGTAGAAGAACGTCAGCAGCAGAGTGCGGATATGGGCGCCGTCCACGTCGGCGTCGGTCATGATGATGATCTTGTGATAGCGCAGCTTGTCGGCGTTGAATTCCTCGCGCCCGATGCCGGTGCCGAGCGCGGTGATCAAGTGTCACGATTGCCTCGCTGACGACAGCATCTTGTCGAAGCGGGCGCGCTCGATATTGAGGATCTTGCCGCGCAGCGGCAGCACCGCCTGGTTGGCGCGGTTGCGCGCCCTGCTTGGCGCTGCCGCCGGCGCGAGTCGCCCTCGACGATGAAGATTTCGCATTTGGCGGGATCGCGTTCCTGGCAGTCGGCCAGCTTGCCGGGCAGCGACGCGCCGTCCAGCGCGCCCTTGCGCCGGGTCAGTTCGCGCGCCTTGCGCGCGGCTTCGCGGGCGGCGGCGGCTTCCACCACTTTGCCCACCACCGTCTTGGCTTCGGCGGGATGCTGCTCGAACCAGGCGCCCAGCTGGTCGATCACCGCGCCTTCCACGATCGGGCGCACTTCGCGACGAGACCAGCTTGTCCTTGGTCTGCGACGAGAACTTCGGATCGGGCACCTTGACCGACAGCACGCAGGTCAGGCCCTCGCGGCAATCATCGCCGGTCAGCGCCACCTTGTCCTTCTTGGCGCTGCGCGCATCTCGTCGGCATATTTGGTCACCACGCGGGTCAGGCCGGCGCGGAAGCCGGCGAGATGCGTGCCGCCGTCGCGCTGGGGGATGTTGTTGGTGAAGGCACAGCGTGCTTTCGTGATAGCTGTCGTTCCAGGTCAGCGCGACTTCGACCGTCATGCCGTCGCGTCTCCGACACGATCATCACGGGCGCGGGGATCAGCGGCTGCTTGGCGCGGTCGAGATATTCGCACGAACGCCTTCAAGGCCGCCTTCATAATGCAGCATGGATCTCCTTGGCTCTCGACCCCGCGCTTGTCGGCCAGCACGATGGTGACGCCGGAATTGAGGAAGGCCAGTTCGCGCAGCCGATGCTCCAGGGTCGCGAAATCGAACTCGGTCTTGGTGAAGGTGGCTGGCGAGGGCAGGAAGGTCACTTCCGTGCCGTTCGGTCTTGCCGTCCGCCGGCGCCGACCTCGGCCAGACGGCGCCACCGGTTCGCCATGGCGGAACCGCATGTAATATTCCTTGCCGTCGCGCCAGATGCGCAGGTCGAGCACATTCCGACAGCGCATTGACCACCGACACGCCCACGCCGTGCAGGCCGCCGGAAACTTTGTAGGCGTTCTGCGTCGAATTTCCCGCCGGCATGCAGCTGGGTCATGATCACTTCGGCGGCGGACACGCCTTCTTCCTTGTGGATGTCGGTGGGGATGCCGCGGCCATTGTCGCGCACGGTGCAGGAGCCGTCGGGATTGAGCACCACGTCGATGCGGTTGGCATGGCCGGCCAGCGCCTCGTCGACCGCATTGTCCACCACTTCATAGACCATGTGATGCAGGCCCGAGCCGTCATCGGTGTCGCCGATATACATGCCGGGGCGCTTGCGCACGGCATCCAGGCCCTTCAGCACCTTGATGCTGTCGGCATCGTAGGCATTCATGATTGGGTTCGGACATCGCTGGATCGACGCTGATCATGACCGTCGCCGCTTATTCCTGGCGGGCTGAACTTGCGCCGCGCATTCGACCAGGAAGATATCGGCGACGGCTGACACCGCGGCCCTCGAACAGCGAAAGATCCGTGCCCGTCATCCAGGCCTGGGCGCGACAGGCGTGGATTTCCTCGAACAGGCGGCGCGGCGCGTCGCATCCAGATGGGCGGCGATCTCGTCCAGCAGCAGCAGCGGCGCAAGCCCGTCGCGGGCGCGGGCCAGCTCGCGCGCATCCGCCAGCATGATCGAGATCAGAAGCGCCTTCTGTTCGCCGGTGGAGCAGTCGCGCGCGTCGGCGCGCTTGCCGGTGTGGCGCACGGCAAGATCGGTGATATGCGGGCCCACAGGCGTGCGGCCGCGCTTCGGCGTCGCGCATGCGGCTGCGGCGCAAGCGCGTCGCGCAGGGCTTCCGGCGCTCGGATCCGAGATGCAGTTCGTCGGTCAAGCGCCAGCGACGCGCGCCGGGAAAGCGCCGGCCTGCGCTCGCGCTCGGCCAGGGCGCGCGTTGAGCCGTTCGACGGTCTGGCGCGCGCGCTGGCGCGATCGCGATGCCGGCCTCCGCCATCTCATTTTCCAGCCCGTCCAGCCAGGCCGGATCGCGCGGGCCGTATTTGAGCAGCCGCGCCCGCTCGCGCATCGCGGTCTCATAGCGCGTGGCAGCGCGGGCATGGGCGGCATCGAAGCCCAGCACCAGCCGGTCCAGGAAGCGCCGCCGCCCGCCCGCGCTTTCGATGAACAGCCGGTCCATCGCGGGCGTCAGCCAGATCATCTGCACAATCTCGCCCAGCTCGGCCGAGCTCTGCGCCGCCACGCCGTTCAGCCGCACATGTCGCCTGCTCGCCGCCGTTCGGGTACCAATGCGGCGAGCCCGGTGCCGATTTCATAATCGGTCTCGCCGCGCGCGCACCGTGGCCGCCACCGCCCACAGCGTCGTCTGACGCCCGTCTAGCAGGAGGGCCCTTGCGGATATGTTCGGCCAGCTTGCCGCCGCGCAGGCCGCGGCCCGGCGACAGCAGCGAGATCGCGTCCAGCATATTGGTCTTGCCCGCGCCGTTGGGCCCGGCCAGCACCACCGGCGCGCCCGCTGACGGCAAGCTCGCCGGCGGCATAGGAGCGGAAATTGGTCAGCACGCAGCCGCGTCACCGCCAGCCGCGGAAATGGCAGCGGGCTCCGCCGGAGTGGGCGCGTGTCGGGCGCTGAACGCGTCAAATCTCAGACCCTGAGCGGCATGAGGACGTAAAGCGTGCGCGCGTCCTCCGCGTCCTCGATGATGGCGGGCGAGCCCGCGTCCGACAGCAGGAAGCGCACTTCCTTGCCTTCGATCTGGCCGGTGATGTCCAGCAGGTAGCGGGCATTGAAGCCGATCTCCAGCGGGCCGGCGCTGTAGGTCGCGCCCACATCCTCGGTGGCGGTGCCGGATTTCGGGATTGACCACCGACAAGCGTCACCTTGTCCTTGGCGATGTTCAGCTTCACGGCGCGGGTCTTGTCGGCGCTGATGGTGGAGACGCGGTCCACGCTCTGCGGCGAATTCCTTGGCTTCCAGCGCCAGCGCCTTGTCGTTGCCGGCCGGGATCACGCGCTCATAGGGCGGGAAATTGCCGTCGATCAGCTTGGAGGTCAGTTCCACGCCGTTGAAGCCGAACTGGATCTTGGTGTCGGACAGCGAAACGTCGATCGCGCCTTCGGCATCGTCCAGCAGCTTGCGCAATTCGCCCACCGTCTTGCGCGGCACGATCACGCCGGGCATGTCGGCCGCGCCGTCCGGCAGTTCCAGCTCGATAGCGGGCCAGCCGGTGGCCGTCGGTCGCCACGGCGCGCATCACCGGCGGCTTGGCGTCCTTGGCGGCATGCAGATAGATGCCGTTGAGGTAATAGCGCGTCTCCTCGGTCGAGATGGCGAAGCGGGTCTTGTCGATGATGCGCTTGAGGTCGTCGGCCGCCAGGCGGAAGCGGTGGGGCAGGGCGCCCGCCGCCATCTGGGGGAAATCCTCCCGCGGCAGGCAGGCCAGTTCGAAGCGCGACGAGCCGGCCGAGACCGCCAGCCGGCCGCCTTCGCGTGAGAAGCTCCGACCTGCACCTGGGCGCCTTCCGGCAGCTTGCGGACGATGTCGTAGAGCATGTGGGCGGGCGCGGTGGCGGAGCCGTTGCGCAGCACGTCGGCCGGGAGCGCTTCCACGATCTCGATGTCCAGGTCGGTGGCGGTGAGCTTGAGCGCGCCCTTGCCCGCCTCGATCATCACATTGGACAGGATCGGGATGGTGTTGCGGCGTTCGACCACGCTCTGGACATGGCTCAGCGCCTTGAGGAAGGCGCCGCGTTCGACGTTGATTTTCATCGGTCATTGCGCTTGGTTACTGCTCGCTTTTTGTAGCCCCGCCGGCCGCGCAGATCGACGCCGCGGCAGGGCCGAAAACCCCATTGATTTTCTTGAGGTTCTGCGACGGCAGTCGGACTCAAGCGCCAAGAGTATATCAGGGGCGATCTGGCCAGAACAGCGGCGAAAGGCGGAAAACCGCCGGACGGAACCGGCGTTCTGCCCGGCGTGCCGTTCCGACGGCGGCCGGTGCACCGGCTCTGAGCTCAGCGTCCCTTGCCGCTGCAGCATCTGGTTGAGGAAATCGACCTCCTGCCGGAACAGCGGATCCTCGTCGATCAGCGCCTCGATGCGGCGGCAGGCATGCAGCACGGTGGTGTGGTCGCGCCCGCCGAAGCGCCGGCCGATCTCGGGCAGCGAGCGGGTGGTCAGCTTGCGCGACAGATACATCGCCACCTGGCGCGGCCGGGCCACCCGGCGGGCGCGCTGCGGCGAATGGAAGTCCTTGACGTCGAGCTTGTAGAATTCCGCGGTCTTGCGCTGGATGTCCTCGATCGAGGTCTTGCGCGCCCGGGCGCCGGCGCGCAGGCCGACCGCCTCCTCCGCCGCCTCCAGCGTCACCGGCTTCTTGGTGAGGTCGGCATAGGTCGCGAGCTTGGTGAAGACGCCGATCAGTTCGCGCGGGCTGGCGTCCTCCATGATCGGCGATGCGCTCCAGCACCTCGTCCGGCAGCACCACATCGGGCTTGCGCCGGCGCGATATTCCGCCGCCCGCGCCTTGAGGATGGCCAGCCGCGTGTCGCGGTCCGGCTTGTCCAGTGCGATGCACGAGGCCGCCCGCCAGCCGCGACGCACATCGGCGCCCAGCCCTTCCAGCGCTGCGGGCGGCGCGGTCGGCGGCGATCACCACCCGGCGCCGCAGATCGGCAAAGGCATTCAGGGTGTAGAGGAATTCCGACGCCGTGGCGGTGGATGCGGCAGATATGCTGCAGATCGTCGATCATCAGCACTTCGGCGGCGCGCAGCTCTTCCTTGAAGGCCAGCGTGTCCTTGCGATTGAGCGCGCCCAGGAAATGGCGCATGAAATCTTCGGCGCGCAGGAACAGCGTGCGCTTGCCGCGCTTGCGGACTTCCAGCGCCGCCGCATTCAGCAGATGCGTCTTGCCGAAGCCGAAGCCGCCATGGATGTAGAGCAGCGAAACGTCGCCGGCCTCGCCTTCGGCGAAGGCGCGCGCCGCGCGGTAGCCGAATTCGTTGGCGGGACCCGCGACGAAACTGTCGAAGGTCTGCACATGGTCGAGCACGCGGTTGTAAAGCCCGTGACGCGGCTCGCCTTGCTTGTCGCGTCGCGGGTTGCGGCATCTGCAAAGGCGGGGCGCTTGTCGTCGCACTAGAGGGCGCGAAATCCTTTGCTACGGCGCGATCGGGCGATTTCGGCGGTGCCAGCACGATGGAAATGGACTGCGGCTCGCCGCCTTCGGCGCGCACGGCCCGCTCGATGCGGGCGACATATTGATTGGCCACCCAATTGCGCGCGAAGGGACGCGGCGCGCCGATCTTCAATTCCCCGTTCGCATATTCGACGAGAACGAGCGACGAAATCCAGGCTTCGAAAACGGCGTCTCCGAGTTCGCGGCGCAAGCGTTCGCGCGCCACGGCCCAGATGGATGGCCACTCCGGTGTTGCTGCATTGATCGTTGTTTGTGTCATCGTCCCTTGCCTTTTCGTTTCTCGGCGCCGTGTTCGGCTGCCGGTTGCCCCTTGTTCTGGATCGTTTACCCACTTCGCGCCGTTCAACTTCGGCGCGCCGTCTTACCTCCGCGCATGATTTTCTCCCTCACGTTTCAGCTCTGCCGCCACGGCAAACCGGCCGCTTTCCAGCCATTGCGCCTGCCGCGGTGGCGCTCATCGTCCATGTCGCCTTCGAAGCCGCCTGCGATGTTGTAGGCGCGGGCGAAGCCCGCGCGCGTCATCGCGATCGCCGCCGCGCGCGAGCGCGCACCCGAGCGGCAAAGAAACAGCACGGGCGCGTCCGGCGTCGCGCCGGCCCGGCGCAGCGCTTCGGTCGTTTGCGCCACGAATTCCGGGTTGACCGCCATGCTCGGGAAATTCTGCCATTCGATGCAGTGGACTTCGCGGTGGAGCGCCGAGGTATCGGGCAGCCCCACAAAGGACCACTCGGCCGTCGTCCGCACGTCGACCAGTTGCGCCTTGGGCTCGGCCTTCAGGATGGCCCACGCCTCCTCGCAGGCGAGGTCGCCGGCGTAATCGGGCGAAAGGTTGGAAGGCGCCATGGGCAACTCCGGCAAAGACGGCTCCGCTCGCCGGACACAGACGTGTTCCGGCTCAAGGATGGGTCAGTAAATGTCAGTTATAGGATTGGATAGAAGGTCCCGCGAAGAGCCATGCCGTATCTATTACTTGACCATTACTTTTGTTTATTTTCGGCATTGCTTTCGCCCCACCAGCTAACGGTCAGACTTTACGAAGGGTTAACGGAGGGGTCAAGCGGATCAAATCAGGAACGATATACAATTTTGCAAATTCATGACGCTGCTAAGTCTATGTACCGTATACGGAAAATAGGAAAGTTTGCCGAATCAGTAGGTTAGCGTCCGAGAACCGTCACTCTGCGTCAAACGGACGACAAACTGCCGAAACTCCGTCTACGGACAATAAAAATGGGCCCAAGACTTGGTCCGGACCCATTCTAACCAGAATTCTTAGAGAATTCATAGAGATAAGTGCGTCAGGCGAGCTTGGCCACCCGCTTGGTGAGCCGGGAAACCTTGCGGCTGGCCGTGTTTTTGTGGGTGACGCCCTTGGAGACGCCCCGCATGATCTCGGGTTCGGCAGCCTTGAGAGCGGCTTGGGCTTCGGCTTTGTCGCCCTTGGCCAGCGCGTCTTCGACCTTACGGGTGAAGTTGCGGATGCGGCTCTTGCGGGCGTGGTTCACGACGGTCCGCTTGGCGATCGTCCGAACGCGTTTCTTGGACGAAGCAATATTGGGCATGTGTGGTCCGTTCCTCGGGAAGGCGGGGCTTTTAGCCCGCAGGACGGGGCCGGTCAATGCGCCGGAAAATCCGCCTCCGCCGGGAGCGTCTTGAGCGTGCGCAAAGGCGACAGAACCGCGATGGCCGGCATCAAAAGATAGCCGAACGCGGCGATCAGCAGCGTCTCGCGCGGACCCAAAACGCCCCCGATAAAGCCGCCCGCAAGCGCGCCTGCGACGCCCGAGAGGCCGGCTGCGGCCTGGAAGACCGCGGCAACCCGGCCAAGGAATTCGTTCGGAAAGGCCGTTTGTCTCAAGCTGGTCGCGAGCACGATGCCGATGACGGCCAGAGAGTCGCCGCCGAACTGGGCGATCATCAGGACCGTCATCGCCACGGGCGGAGGGCCGAAAGCCAGCGGGATCAGGAATGCAAAGAACGCCGATCCGAAACTTGCGACGACGATCGCCGGTCCCAGTCCAAGAAGCCGCGCGGCCGGGGCGGCGAGCGCGGCGCCCACCAGCGCGCCAATTCCGCCGACCGCAACCGTGACGCCCAGCATTGCCGGCGACAGTCCCAAATTCCGGATCGCGAACAGAACGTAGAGTGCCGCGAAGAACGATCCGAACAGCGGTGCCGTCGCGGCCATCAGAAAGAGCGGGCGGACGAGCGCATGATCGAAGATCGCGGCCGTCCCTGCGGAAAAGTCCTTGCGCCAGCCACGCCACGGAACGTTGGCCGCGTGGGGCGCCTCGATGGCGCGTATGCGTGCTAGAAAGAAGGCCGATACGAGATAGGTTGCGGCATTGAATGCGATCGCGATCGGTGCCGTCAGAACCTGGACGAGCGCACCCGCCAGCGCCGGCCCCCCGATCTCGGCGATGGATTCGGTGAGATTGAGCTTGGTGTTGCCTTCGACCAGGCCTCCCCGCTCGATCAGGCTCGGCAGATAGGCGTGATCGGCGATATCGAACAGAACGCCGAGTCCGCCGCACAGCGCGGCCACGACATAAAGCTGGGGCATCGTCAGCAGGTGAAACCAGGCCGTGACCGGCACCGTCAGAAGAACGGCGGCGCGCGCGAGATCGGCCGCGATAAGGATCGAGCGCCGCCGTGAACGGTCGACGAAGCCGCCTGCGAAAAGCCCCACGATCAGGCCCGGCCCCTGGGTCAGCGCCGCAAGCAGCCCCAGCGCAGCCGGCGGCGCATCGATGGTGAGAACGGCCGCCAGTGGCAAGCCTTCGCGCGTGATGCGCGCGCCGAACGACGACACGGCCTGTGCCGACCACAGGCGCAGGAAATCCGCGTGCGACCACAGCGCTCCGGACAATCTGGGCAATCGCAAGATGCGCTCCCCCGAAGCGCCGCGGATCAGCGATCCTTGAAGTCCGGCCTTCGCTTTTCGCTGAAGGCGGCCATGCCTTCCTTCTGGTCTTCGGTCGCGAACATGGCGTGGAACAGCCGCCGCTCGAAGCGGATGCCTTCGGTGAGCGTCGTCTCATAGGCGCGGTTCACCGTTTCCTTCGTCATCATCACGATGGGCATGGATTGCTCGGCGATCTTCTGCGCGGCCTTCATCGCTTCGGCCAGGAGATCGGCCAGCGGCACGACGCGGCTCACGAGCCCGGCGCGTTCGGCTTCCGCCGCGTCCATGTTGCGCCCCGTCAGGCACATTTCCATCGCCTTCGATTTGCCCACGAAGCGCGTGAGGCGCTGCGTGCCGCCGATGCCCGGCATGACGCCCAGGGTGATCTCCGGCTGGCCGAATTTCGCGTTGTCGGCAGCGATGATGAAATCGCACAGCATCGCGAGTTCGCAGCCGCCGCCCAGCGCATATCCCGCCACAGCGGCCATGATGGGCTTCCTGATGGCGGCGATGCGGTCGGCCGCGCCGGCGAAGAAATTCGCCTTGAACATGTCCATGTAGGATTGCGGCGCCATTTCCTTGATGTCGGCGCCCGCGGCAAAGGCGCGATCGGACCCGGTGAGCACGATCGCACGCACGGCGTCGTTCGCGTCGAAGCCCTCCAATGCGGACACAAGTTCGGCCAGCAATTCGCTGTTGAGCGCGTTGAGCGCCTTGGGCCGGTTGAGCGTGACGAGCGCGACCGCGCCCTCGAGCTTCACGGCGATGTTCTGGTAATCCATGGAGCCGCACTCCTTGTTCCGCGCCATCCCTCGCGCGGCGGAGGGCGGAACGCAAGGCTTTTTCGTTCAATCTTCGAGGGGCTGCCGCCGTGTGCGTTTAAGCGCGGAATGTTTCTTCTTCTTATCCTGTATCCGCCGCTTGCTCGCCCTGGACGGCTTCGTGGGACGGCGGGGGATGGGCGGCACCGCGGCGCGGCGGATCAATTCCACGAGCCGTGCGCGCACGTCGGCGCGATTGCGTTCCTGGGTGCGGTGCCGTCTGCCGTCGAGCACCAGCACGCCGTCTTTGGTGAGCCTGCGGCCGCATAAGAGAGCCAGGCGTTCGCGAACGTCATCGGGCAGGGATCTCGAACGCGCCACGTCGAACCGCAGCTCCACGGCGGTGGCGACCTTGTTCACATTCTGGCCGCCGGGGCCGGACGCATGGACGAAGCGTTCCTCGATCTCGAAATCGTCGATGGCGATATGGGGCGTGATGGGAATTCCGGCCATGCTTTCCTCAGCGCTGGCATGTGGGACAATAAAACGTCGAGCGTCCAGACTGGACGATGCGCCGCACGGTGCCTTTACAGGATTTACGCGGGCAGGCAGCACCTTTGCGGTCGTAGACGGCGAAGCGATGCTGAAATTCTCCCAGAGCGCCGTCGGCCTTGGCATAGTCGCGCAGGCTCGAGCCGCCGGCCTTGATTGCTTCCTTCAGCACAGTCTTGATGTCGCGCACCAAAGGCGGCGTCCGCGTGCCGGGGATCGTGGCGGCGGAGCGCCTGGGCGAAATCCCGGCGCGAAATAGAGCCTCGCAGACATAGATGTTGCCGAGGCCCGCAACGACCCTCTGATCGAGCAGCGCCGATTTGATCGGCGTGCGTTTGCCCTTGAGCGCGCGCGCGAGATACGCGGCATCGAATGCATCCGACAACGGTTCGGGCCCGAGTCCTTTGAACAAGGGATGCGCGTCAATCTCGTCCGATTTGACGAGGATCATGAGCCCGAAACGGCGGTGATCGGTGAAGACGATGCGCGCGGGCGCGTCGGTTTCGAACACGACGTGGTCGTGCTTGCCGCGGCCGGCATCGGCGGGCGCCTGCTCGTAGACATATTGTCCGAGCTTTCGCTCCTTGCCTTCGGCGTAGACGCTCATCCGGCCCGACATGCCCAGATGGATCACCAGCGTTTCGCCGTCGTCGAGGTGGGCCAGAAGATATTTGGCGCGCCGGGCGAGCCGCGCCACCTTGCGGCCCGTCAGCCGCCGGGCGAAGTCGGGCGGGAACGGCACGCGCAGATCGCCCCGCCGCGTCTCGACATGCGTCAATTTGTGGCCCTCGAGGACGGGCAGCAGCCCCATTCTCACGGTCTCGACTTCGGGCAATTCGGGCATGGAACGGGCTATCCGGTGGAATGGGCGTCCCGGCGGGTCAGCCCCGCGCCATGCTGACCATAGAAGGCGTTCCAATCGCAAGCTATTGTGCGTGCCATGACCGCCGCCCCGAAATCCACAGCCAGCTTCGGCTATCGCGAAGTGCCCGAAGCCGAAAAGGAGGGGCGCGTCCGACAGGTCTTTTCCTCGGTTGCCGCGCGTTACGACACTGATGAACGATCTGATGGCGGGCGGCGTCCACCGGCATCTGGAAGGACGCGATGGTCGAGTGGCTCAACCCGCAGCCGGGCATGCAGGTGCTCGACGTGGCGGGCGGCACGGGCGACATCGCGTTTCGCATTTCCGAACTGGCCCGCGCGCGCGGCGGCGACGCCGCGATCACCGTATGCGACATCAATGCCGACATGCTGGCCGAAGGCGTGCGCCGCGCCGAGCTCGCAGGCGAGCGCGCGACGCACTGGGTTTGCGGTGACGCAGAGCGCCTGCCCATTCCCGATGCGAGCATGGACGCCTACACGATCGCGTTCGGCATCCGCAACGTCACCCACATCGATGCGGCGCTCCGTGAAGCGCGGCGCGTGTTGAAGCCGGGCGGGCGGTTTCTATGCCTGGAATTCTCGCGCGTCGAAGCGCCCGGCCTCGACGCGCTTTACGAACGCTATTCGTTCGCCGTGCTGCCGCGGCTGGGCGAGATGGTGGCGAAAGACGGCGAGGCCTATCGCTATCTCGCCGAAAGCATCCGGCGATTTCCGCCGCAGGCCGCGTTCGCGAAGATGATCGAGAAGGCGGGACTTTCGCGCGTCAAGGTGCGCAATCTGACCGGCGGCATCGCGGCGATGCATTCGGCATGGCGGATATAGCGCGATGTTCCGGACCTTGAGCGACATCAGACGGCTTCTCCACGCGGCGCGCGAGCTGGCGCGCCACGATGCACTGGTCCCCCGCGAATATGCGGACCGCGCGCCCCTCTCGCTCAAAGTTCTGCGCGTGTTCTTCGGCGGCGCGCGCGCGGGACGCCGATGTGCCGCCCGGCGTTCGTCTCGCCCGGGCGCTCGAAAGCCTGGGGCCGGCCGCGATCAAGCTCGGGCAGATCCTGGCCACGCGGCCGGATGTGATCGGCGCCGATGTGGCGCATGCGCTCGAAAGCCTGCAGGACCGTCTGCCGCCTTTTGCGACGGATGTGGCGAAAGCCGAAATCGAAGCCGCGCTGGGCCGGCCGTTGGACGAAATGTTCGCCGTCTTCGGCGATGCGGTCGCGGCCGCCTCCATCGCACAGGTCCATCGGGCCGAGACCGCCGAAGAAACGCCGCGCCTTGTCGCCGTCAAAGTGCTGCGTCCCGGCATCGAAGGGGAGTTCGCGCGCGACCTGTCGGCATTCGCGTTCGCGGCAAGGATGGCCGAGCGCGTCTCCGCCGAAGCGCGGCGGCTGCGCCTGATCGCGCTGGTCGATACGCTCGCCGACATCGGTGGCGCTCGAACTCGATCTGCGGATGGAAGCCGCCGCCGCTTCGGAGCTGGCCGAGCTCACCGAGCGGCGACAAAGATTTCCGCGTACCGCAGATCGACTGGACGCGCACTGCCGCCCGCGTCCTGACGACGGAATGGATCGACGGCACGCCGGTTCGCGATCCGGCCGCGCTGGAAGCCGCAGGGTCACGATCCCAAACGGATCGCGGTGCTTGTGGTCCGCAGTTTTCTCACCCAGGCGCTGCGCGACGGCTTCTTCCATGCCGACATGCATCAGGGAAACCTGTTCGTCGATCGCGAGGGCCGGCTCGTGGCCGTCGATTTCGGCATCATGGGCCGGGTCGATGCCCCGATGCGCCGTTTCATGGCGGAGACCCTGGCGCGGATTCCTCGCGCGCGATTATCTCCGCGTCGCCGAAGTGCACTACGAGGCGGGCTTCGTTCCGCCGCAGCCATCCCATCGAGACCTTCGCCCAGGCCTTGCGCGCCATCGGCGAGCCCATCTTCGGCCGCTCCGCCCGCGACGTCTCCATGGCGAAACTGCTGCAGCAATTGTTCGACACCACGCGCCGCTTCGACATGGAGCTGCAGCCGCAGCTCGTGCTCCTGCAGAAGACGATGGTGGTGGTGGAAGGCGTGGCGCGCGGGCTCGATCCCGCATTTCGACATCTGGGAGGCGTCGCGTCCCGTGATCGAGCGCTGGATGATCGACAATATGGGACCGGAAGCGCGGTTGCGCGATGCGGCGGAAGGCATGACCTCGCTCGGCAGGCTTGCCCGCGACCTGCCGCAAATCCTGCGCAACGCGGAAACGATTTCGGCGATGCTGGCCGGAGGCGGCCTCAGGCTTCATCCGGATACTGCACGCCAGATCGCCGACGCGCAGATGCTGCGCACGCGTCACGTGCGGATCGCAATCTGGATTGCAGCGGGAGCTCTAAGCCTGCTTGCCGTGGGAATGCTGTAGGGCGGCTGTGGGCGCCGTGTCCGTGATCTTCACATGGCCTGCGTCGCAGGATTGCGAGCCCTTGTCGTCGACCACATAGACGTTGAGATTGACCGTGTGATCTTCGAGGTCGGGGACGGTCGGCACGCGCACGCGCACCGCGCCATAGGCGACCTGTGCGTCGGTCGCGAGAACTTTCTTGTAGCCCGGCGTGCTTTCGCCCGGCATCGCGGAAATCGTCAGCACCACGCGCACGTCGGAATCGGCGTTGCTTTTCGTGAGCGCGTCGCAGGCGATGGCGATATGGTCGCCCGGATTGACTTGCGGCACGATCTCGACGTCGTCGCCGGGCGCGAGCGCAACCGGTACCGCCGCGTTGTTCGCGAAAGCCGGACTTGCGAATGCCAGAGCCGCTGCTCCGGCCAGACCAACCAGAAGACTGCGCATGTCTTGCTCCCCCTCCCGCTGAAGCGGGGTCCTCAGAGCGACTCTAGTTTACCTGTCTATCGCGGCCTTCCCAATAGGGTTTGCGCAGTTCTCGGCGCAATATCTTGCCGGTGGGGTTGCGGGGCAGGGCATCGATGAAATCGACGGATTTGGGCAGTTTATAGCCGGCGATCCGCTCCCGGGCGTAGCCGACGATCTCGGCCTCGGTCACCTCGGCGCCCGGCTTTTTGACCACGCAGGCCTTGACCGCCTCGCCCCATTTGGCGTCGGGAACGCCGATGACCGCCACGTCGGCGACCGCCGGATGGCCGAAAATCGCGTTTTCCACCTCGGCCGGATAGATGTTTTCGCCACCCGAAACGATCATGTCCTTCACGCGATCGTGAATATAGAGGTAGCCCTCCTCGTCGAAGTAGCCGGCGTCACCCGTATGGAACCACTCCGAGACGATGGCCTTCTTGGTGGCCTCGGGCTTGTTCCAATAGCCCTTCATCACGCTCGGCGCCTTGATCAGGATTTCGCCCACTTCGCCGGGGGGGAGCGGGCGCCCGTTGGCGTCAACAACCCGGATTTCGTGACCGGGCGAAGGCTTGCCGCAGGACCGCAGCTTGTTGCGCCCCGGCGCGTGGTCTTCATGCGGCAGATAGGTGCCGCCGCCGGTCGTCTCGGTGAGGCCGTACACCTGCATGAACTCGCAGCCCATGATCGCCTTCGCCGTCAGCAGAAGTTCCTCGGCGATGGGTGAGGCGCCATAGCTCACATTCTTCAAGCTCGAAAAATCGATCTGCCGGACATTGGGCTGCTGCGTGAGAAACAGGATCACCGCCGGCACCAGGAACGCATAGGTGATGCGCTTGCGTTCGATCAGCTTGAGGATCGTCTGCGGGTCGATGTCGCCGAGCACGATGCCGCGCGCGCCCGCTGCGAGAGACAGCAAGCCGATATTGACGCCCGCCACATGAAAGAACGGCATCGCAATGAGAACGACGTCGTCCGCGGTATAATTGGCGAGCCCCATCAATTCCGCGGAGCGGATGATGGCGAGATAGTTCGCGCTTGTCAGCTGCACGCCTTTGGGGTGGCCCGTCGTGCCGGAGGTATAAAGCTGGATGACGTCGTCGTCGGGCGCGATGGGCAGCATCGGGTCCTTCGGTGGCTGCGCATCGCGCCACGCTTCGAAGGACGGCCAGTTCGGATGTCCGCCGTCCATCGCGACGATCGTTTTCAGCTGGGGACAATCCGGCAGCACTTTCTCCATGACGCCATAGAAATCTTTTCCCACGAACAGCATTTCGCAGTGCGCATCGTTGAGAACATAAGCGATTTCGGGCGGCGCCAGCCGCCAATTGATCCCCACGATCACGGCGCGCGCCTTGAAGGCACCCAATAGCACTTCGAAATAGCGGTCGACATTCTTGCCGAGATAGCCCACCCGAGCGCCCGGCTTCTGGCCAAGTTCGAGCAGCCCCTGCGCCGCGCGGCTCGTCCGCGCGTCGAGGTCGCGATAGGTCGTGACGCGGTTCTCGAAATCCAGCGCCACGGCATTCGGCCGGTCGGCGGCATGGACCCGCGAAATATCGGCGACCGATTTCAGCCGCGAAAAGTCGACCATAGGCGTGCTCCCACGATGCCTTTTGGGAACAGTCTAATACCAACCCGGGCGGACCAGTAAACCCGCAGTGGAACCCGCGTCACCGCAACCGCGACAGGTGGGCAAACCGCCAGCACATCGCGACCGCGGCAACGAAGAGACCGAAGGCGAGGCCGATCCAGATGCCGAAGCCTTTCATGTGCAGGCCGAAGGCCAGCCAGATGCAGACCGGAAAGCCCGCGAGCCAATAGCTGCCGGCGGCGATCCACATGGGCGCGCGCGCGTCCTTCAGGCCGCGCAGGCTGAGGGCGCCCACCACCTGCAGGCCGTCGAAGATCTGGAACGCCGCGGCGACATGCAGGAACACGATGGCGATCGCGATGACGTCGGCATTGGCTGCCGGGTCAGAGAACCAGACGCTCGCGATCTCGCGCGGATACGTCCATATGATGACCGACGTGAGCGTCATGAAGCCCGCGCCGACCAGCATCGCGACATAGCCCGAACGCTGCGCCGCTTCGTAGTCCCGCGCACCCGCGCCGAGACCCACGCGCACCGTCGCCGCCATGCCGATGCCCAGCGGCACCATGAAGGTGATCGACGGAATGATCATCGAAATCTGGTGCGCGGCCACCGTCGCCGTGCCGAAGGTGCCCATGATCAGCGTGGCGGAATTGAACAGCATCGCCTCGAAGATCATGGTGAGCCCGATCGGCATTCCCAGGCGGTAGATTTCGATCAGCTTCTCCCAATGGGCATGCTGGAAGCGGCGGAAGATGCGGATTTTGCGCAGCTCCGGCGTCAGCCAGATCACGACCAGCATGGCGAAGAAGCTGAAGGCATAGGAGCACGCGCTCGCGATGCCGGAACCGACCAGCTCCAGTCTCGGCGCCCCGAAGTGACCGAAGATCAATCCATAGTCGCCCACGGCGTTGAACACGACGGCCGTGGCCATCACGATGAGAGACGCCATGGGGCGCGACAGCGCGGTCGAGAAATTGCGCAACACCTGATAGCCCAGCGAAAATGGCAGGCCCCAGCACAGCATTCCCACAAAGCGACCCGCGCCCGCGGCCAGTTCGGGCTGTTGGCCCAGCAGCAGCAGAATGTTCTTCGTGAACAGCAGGAGCGCGATCAGCGGCACCGACATCATCAGCACCGACCAGAACCCCATGCGCACCACGGCGCGCACGCCGGCGCGGTCGTCGCGCCAGCCGCCCAGGATGTGCGCGATCATCGGCGCCACGGCGGAGCCGGGTCCGCAGCCGATCAGCCAGGTGAAAAAGAACACGGTGTTGCCCAACGCCGCGGAGGCGAGCGCCGTCTTTCCCAGATGGCCCAGCATGAACGTGTCGGTGCTCATGATCGCCATTTGCAGGAGCTGCGTGAGCGCAAGCGGCAGCGCGAGCTTCAGCAATTGCCCGGCTTCGGCAAACCATGCGTCTAGGCCGTGCCCGACGATGCGTTCGCCGGCCTGGGAAAGATCGAGTTCTGCAACGTCAGTCATGACACGGGCTTTTCTTTATTGCCCGAACCCGACGGATGCTTCGAGGGAGACAAACAAAAAACCCCTCCGAAGCGCCTGTCGGGCTCGGGAGGGGTGAACCATCAGAATCGACGCAAACCTATGCGGCGTTCTCCTCGCGAGCCGATGCGGCGTTCCCGCCGCCCGAAAGGACGGACGGCACAGCCACGAAATCCGGGCAGATATGCATTTGCATCCTTGGCTCACACGAATCGCGCGGACCCCATGCCCGCGAGATGGCCAGTTTGCTACCCCTGGACCGGCGCAAAGTCAATCTGGGAGCACCATTGGAGCGTCATTCTTGCGCCGCGTGTCGCGGCTGTCACAGCCGCGTTGCCAGCGCCACGCGCGCGCGCAATTTTCACGCAGCGGGTCGGTTTGAACAAACGAAATCTCGTTGCGGCCCGGAACCGAGACGATGCGGTAGGGCAGAGCGTTGCCGAATACCGCGAACTCAGCGGCGCGGTCGGACTCGCGGCCGTATTTGGCGATTTCGCGCCGGCCCGGCGAGGCGCTAAAGTCGCGCTCCCGCCATTTCGAGGAAACATCCCATGGACTTCGCGATCCCCAAAGAGATCACCGACCTTCTCGTCCGCATCGACGATTTCATCGAGCGCGAGATCAAGCCGCTGGAACAGCAGGACGACAACATCCGCTTCTTCGATTACCGCCGCGAATGGGCGCGCACGGATTTCGAGCATGGCGGCCTGCCGCGCAAGGATTGGGAAGCGCTCCTGGGCGAGATGCGCCGGCGCGCCGACAAGGCGGGTTTCCTGCGCCTGGCGCTGCCGGAGGAATTCGGCGGCAAGAATATCGGCAATCTCGCCATGGCGATCATCCGCGAGCATCTGGCGGCGAAGGGGCTCGGGCTGCACAACGATCTGCAGAACGAAACCTCCGTCGTGGGCAATTTCCCGCAGGTGCTGATGTTCCGCGACTTCGGCACCGAGGAACAGAAGAAGACCTATCTCGCGAAGATGCTGGAGGGAAAAGCACGTATCGCTTTTGGCCTCACCGAGCCCAAGCACGGCTCGGACGCGACCTGGATGGAGACGCGCGCGGTCAAGGACGGCAATGGCTGGCGCATCAACGGCGAGAAGATGTGGAACACGGGCGTCCATGTCGCAACCCACGACATGCTGTTCGTGCGGACGAGCGGCGCGGACGGCGACGCGCGTGGGCTCACCTGCCTCATCGTGCCGATGGACGCGGAGGGCGTGAAGATCGAGGAATATATGTGGACCTTCAACATGCCCACCGATCATGCGCGCGTCTCGTTCAAGAATGTCTGGGTGCCCGACAGCGCGGTGTTCGGGCCGGTCGACAACGGCCTCGTGCTGGTCCGCCATTTCGTGCACGAGAACCGCATCCGCCAGGCGGCGTCGGGCGTGGGCGCGGCGCAATATTGCATCAACGAGAGCGTCGACTATGCCAACACGCGCAAACCCTTCGGCAAGCCCCTGTCGCGCAACCAGGCGATCCAATGGCCGCTGGTCGAGCTGCAGACGGAATGCGAAATGTTGCGCTGGCTGATCTATCGCACGGCATGGGAAATGGACCGCATGACGGGTCCCGAAATCCAGCTCTATCTCTCGGACAAGGTCTCGATGTGCAATTACCGCGGCAACCGGCTCGTCTGCGATGCGGCCGATCAGGCGATGCAGACCCATGGCGGCATGGGCTATTCGCGGCACAAGCCGTTCGAACACATCTACCGGCACCATCGCCGCTATCGCATCACCGAAGGCTCCGAAGAGATCCAGATGCGCAACGTGGCAGGCCATCTGTTCGGCTATATCGGCAAGAACCGGCCGCGGGAGCGCAGCGAATAAACGGACCGGGATGGTTTCGTTCGCCCATATGGGCAGGATTCCCGTGCGGGGTCGATTGCCTAAACTTTTCGTCAATCTGTCCGCAAAGTTTAGGGATTCGTTTAAGGCGCGTGCAATGCGCGCGGCAGTACGAACGTCGCGCTGATTGCGGATCGAGGCCGGGGCATCCGCTCAAACATTGGAATTGCCGATGCAGGCCCTTGGTCTTGTTTGGGGAAATGTCGATCCGCGCGCCGCGGATCTGCATGAGGTCGTGACCCAGCTTCCGGCGCCCGTCCATTTCGGCGCCAAGCTTCTTCTCGAACGATGGCACCTGCGAAAGACCGAGGGCGAATTCGTGGTCGGCCGCGACATTCCCTCCCGCGCGCTGGCCGCTATCCTGCGCAATCTCGCTCTGTTCGAACCTCTACGCGGCGGAGAAGATTTCCAGGCGCGGTTGGCCGGCACCGCCTTCATCCGCCGTTTCGGACGCGACATCGCCGGCCTCAAATTGTCCGAAATCTTCGAGCCGAAAAGCTTCGAGCGCCATCGCGCCCGGATGGCCGAGATCGCCAGAACTGGCGCGCCGCTCGGTTTCGAGGTCGAGATGGAGCGCGACGATCGCGTCTTTCTCCATTTCGAAGTGCTCCGCCTGCCGGTGCTCGCGCCGGACCGCGTCTCGATCTGGATTCTGAGCGGATTGTTCTACTACGATTGGCTGTGACGATGCGCTAGAACGGGCCGCCGCCATCCGGGCGGTCGGAGATTCGTCATGCGGCCCCTCAACATCGCCCATCGCGGCGGCGCGGCGCTTGTGCCGGAAAACACGCTGGCCGCTTTTGCCGATGCGGTGGCGCGCGGCGCCGACGGCGCGGAGCTCGACGTCCAGCTCACGCGCGACGGCGAGGTCGTCGTGTTCCACGACAATCGCCTGAAGCCCGAAATCTGCCGCGACGCAAGCGGCGAATGGCTCATGCGGCCTACGCCCAAAATCGTCGACCTGACGCTTGCCGAATTGAAAACCTATGATGTGGGCCGGCTCAAGCCGGGCACCGATTACGCGCGCGCCCATCCCGACCAGGTTCCCGTCAACGGCGAGCGCATCCCGCTGCTGTCCGAAACGATCGCTGTCGTGCGGCGCGCACCGAAGCCGTTTTACTTGTTCGTGGAATTGAAAACGTCGTTCACCGAGCGGAGCCTGACCGCAGCGCCCGAAGCACTGGCGGAAGCGACGGTCGCGGTGTTGAGGGAGATGAACTATCTCGACCGCGCGATCCTGGTCGGCTTCGATTGGCCGGGGCTTTTGCACGCGAAGAAAATTGCGCCCGGTATCAAATGTTGGTTCACGACCTTGGCGCAAAGCTGGTTCCGCGACGGCGCGCCGCCGGAGGAAGACGGCCCGCCGGCGCAGCCCGCGCTCGACATGCTGCGCCATTGGGCGCGCACGGGCACGTCGCCATGGGCGGCGGGATTCGACGCCGTCAATTACGGCGGATCGATCCTCAAAGCAATTCATGCCGCGGGCGGGGACGGCTGGTTTCCCCATTTTCGCGACGCGACAGACGCCGCGATCGCCGAAGCGCGCGCGCTCGGCCTCAAGGTGGGCGCATGGACGGTGAACGAGGCGAGCGACATGCGCCGGCTCGCAAGCCTCGACGCGATCTGCACCGACCGGCCGGATGTACTGGGCAAGATTGAAGGCGCCGGCTGAGAATGAGGTCAGGCCCGGCCGTGAATATTTCTGCGCATTTGACGGAGCGAATTCGATGAAACCCAAAATCGCCATAGTGACGCTGGGCGTAAGCGACATCGCGGCGTCGCTCGCCTTCTATCGCGACAAGCTTGGCTTTCAGACGCACAACTATACCGATGGCGACGACATGATCATGTTCCGCCTGGACGGAAGCTGGCTCGGACTCTATCCGCGCGACAAGCTCGCGGAGGATGCGACGGTTGCGGAAAAAGGCTCCGGCTTCCGCGGCATCACGCTGGCGCACAATGTCGGCTCGAAGGCGGAAGCGGATCGCGTCTTCCAGGAGGCGGTCGCGGCCGGCGCCACGCCGGTGAAGACGCCGCAGGACGTCTTCTGGGGCGGCTATTCCGGTTACTTCGCCGATCCCGACGGACATTTGTGGGAAGTGGCGTGGAACCCGTTCACCGACCTGACGTGAGGGAGGAAACTCCAAAAACAGCGATTGTCATGGCCGCAGAAGCGGCCATCCAGACGACACGGGGCGCGAATTCGAAAGAACAGAACGGATTTGGCGACGCTTGGAACCGCGCACCAAGTTTCATCTGGGTTCCCGCTGTCGCGGGAATGACACCGAAAGAAGCGGAGAGCCTGCGCCGCTCTATTTCACCAAACCTTCCGCCTTCATCGCGGCATGCACGTTGGGGCGCGCTGCGACGCGCGCAAAATAGGTGTGCAGGTTGGGGAACGCCGCCATGTCGAGCTTGAGGTAGTTCGCCCAGGTCAGCATCACGAACAGATAGGCGTCGGCGGCGGTGAAAGTGTCGCCCAGCAGGAACTGTTTGCCGGCGAGTTGTTCGTTCACATAGGCAAAGCGCTTGGCGAGTTTGGATTTCGAGTCCGTTTTCACTTCGTCGGACGCCGCGCCGAACAGCGGCCCGAAATTCTTGTGCAGCTCGGAATTGATGAATCCCAGCCATTCCTGGAGCTTGTAGCGCGCCAGCGTGCCGTTGGCGGGCGCAAGCTTCGAGTTCGGGCTTCTTGTCGGCGAGATATTGGACGATCGCAGGGCCTTCCGCGAGAACGGTCCCGTCGTCGAGCTTGAGCGCCGGCACATAGCCTTTCGGATTGATGGTCGTGAAATCCTCGCCATGCTCGGTCTTGTGCGTTTTGAGATCGACCTTTTCGAGCTCGATGGGAATTCCCGCTTCCTGGGCTACGATATGGGGCGAGAGCGAGCAGGCGCCCGGCGCGTAATAGAGTTTCATGGAGCATTCCTTCGGTTGGGGGTGACGGGTTCAGAGGCCTTCGAACAGCGCCGTCGAAAGATAGCGTTCGGCGAAAGAGGGAATGATCGCGACGATCGTCTTGCCCGCCATTTCGGGCCGCGCGCCCACTTCCAGCGCCGCCGCGATCGCCGCGCCGGACGAAATGCCCACCGGAATGCCTTCGAGCCGCGCCGCCTTGCGCGCGCGTTTCGAACGCGGTTTCGTTGGAGATGGTGATGATCTCGTCGATCACCTTGCGGTCGAGGATCGCGGGCACGAAGCCCGCGCCGATGCCCTGGATCTTGTGCGGACCCGGCCTGGCCGCCGGAGAGCACCGGGCTGATCCTCCGGCTCCAGCGCGATCATCTTGCACCGACGGTTTTCTCGCCTTCAGCACCTGGCCGACGCCGGTGATGGTGCCGCCGGTGCCCACGCCGGAGATCACGATGTCCACCTTGCCTTCGGTGTCGTTCCAGATTTCCTCGGCCGTGGTGCGGCGATGGATTTCGGGATTGGCGGGATTTTCGAATTGCTGCGGGATCACCGCGCCCGGGATGGTCTGCGACCAGTTCCTGGGCGCGCGGCGATGGCGCCGCTGCATGCCCTTGGCGGCGTCGGTCAGCTCGATCTCGGCGCCCAGGATCAGCAGCATCTTGCGCCGTTCCACCGACATGGTTTCCGGCATCACCAGGATCAGCCTGTAGCCCTTGGCGGCGGCGACGAAGGCCAGCGCGATGCCGGTATTGCCGCTGGTCGGCTCGACGAGCAGTCGATTTTGCCGGGCGTGATGATGCCCTGCTTTCTCCAGCGCCTCGATCATGGCCACGCCGATGCGGTCCTTGACGCTGGAGAGCGGATTGAAGAATTCGAGCTTGAGCAGAATGTCGGCCTTGACGCCGGCTTCCTTCGGCCATGCGCGTGCAGGCGCACCAGCGGCGTGTCGCCGATGGTGTCGATGATCGAATTGTAGATGCGGCCGCGGCCCGGGTTTGCGGCAATGTCATTCCGTGCTCCCTGATTTCGGTCTTCCGGCCCGGCGATGGCCGGCCATGCGTGCCAGTTCAAATCGTGAAATCGGCGCTGTTTCGGCCGCCGCAATCGACGCCCGCCGCACGGGCGCGCTGGCACAAATCTTCGATGGAGACCGCGTCCAGCCGCGCCATCACTTCGTCCTGCAAGGTCTGGATCAGCGGCGCACGATGCGCGCGCCGAGTTCGGAGCGCGGTTCGGAGTTGCTCCTCTTCGCCGTCCTCGATGCTTTCCGCCACCCGCACCACGTCGCCCACCGAAATGCGCCGGCGCTCCCGCGCCAGCCGATAGCCGCCGCGGGGCCCGCGCACGCCCTTGAGGACGCCGGCGCGCACCAGCTGCTGCATCACCTGTTCCAGATAGCGCTGCGGCACGCCCTGGCGGGCGGTGATCTCCTTGGCCTGCACCGGCTCGGGCCGCGCGTTGAAGGCGATGTCGATCACCGCTTCCAGCGCCAGCAGGGTTTTGCGGGAGAGCTTCAGCATGGCTTGGCGTCGAATTGAGCGTCATGCCGGTCGAGCCGAAGCCGCCGCGCGCCGCGCGCGCTGTCGGGCAGTTCCGCCGTTTCGACAAGTTCGGCCTGCTCATGGCGCGCGATCACCATCTGGGCGATCTTCGTGCCGCGCGTGATCCGAAACGGCGCGTCGCCGTGATTGACCAGGATCGCCTTCACCTCGCCGCGATAATCGCTGTCGATGGTGCCGGGCGCGTTGAGCACGGTGACGCCGTGATTGAGCGCCAGGCCGGAGCGCGGCCGCACCTGCGCCTCGAAGCCCTGCGGCAGCGCGATGGCGATGCCGCAAGGCATCGCCGCGCGCTGGCCGGCAGCAAGCTCGATGCTCATCCGTCGTTGGCCGCCAGCAGATCGAGCCCGGCGGCGCCCGCCGTCGCGTAATGCGGGCAGCGGAAGTCCGCGCGCATGGGCCAGGCGCATTCACGGCCAACTTTCATGCCGCGCGTCCCTTGAGCGTGTCCGCGATGCGCGCGGCCAAGCGTGCGGCCGACTTCGGCTCTTGTCATTTCCGGCCAGTCTTCGACCGGCCGGCGGTGATCAGATGCACGCGGTTGCGGTCGCCGCCCATGACCCGTTCCCGGGCTCACATCGTTGGCGATGATCCAGTCGCAGCCCTTGCGCGCGCGCTTGGCCTGCGCGTGGGCCACGCACATCTTCGGTTTCGGCGGCGAAGCCGATCACCAGCCGCGGGCGCGCCTTGCGCCTGCGCGAGCGTGGCCAGGATGTCGGGATTCTCCATCAGCTGCGATCACCGGCATCGACGCGGTCGTCGGTCTTCTTGATCTTGCTGTTGGCGGCGATGTCGGGCCGCCAGTCGGCGACGGCCGCCGCGCATCACCGCAACGTCGGCGGGCAGAGCCGCTTCGCAGGCCGCCAGCATTTCGCGCGCGGTCGTGACCTTGAGCCAGTTTCACGCCGCAGGCGGCGCAATCTCGACCGGCCCGGAGACCAGCGATGGTGTCTGCGCCCGCTCGGCCAGCGCCCCGGCGATGGCATAGCCCTGCTTGCCGCTGAGAATGGTTGGCGAGGAAGCGCACCGGATCGAGCGGCTCGTGCGTCGGCCCCGCGGTGACCAGCGCCTTGAAGCCCGCGAGCGGGCCGTCGGCCGCGTGCGCAAGCGCCGCTTCGATCGCCGCCGACGATCTCCAGCGGCTCGGCCATGCGGCCCGGACCGAATTCGCCGCACGCCATCTCGCCGTCATTGGGTCCGACGAACAGCACGCCGTCCGCCTTGAGCACCGCGAGGTTGCGGCGCATCGCCGGGCTTTTCCACATGCGCACATTCATCGCCGGCGCCATCAGCACTTGCTTGTCGGTGGCGAGCAGCGCGGTCGAGGCAAGATCGTTGGCCAGGCCCGCTCGCCAGCTTGCGCCATCAGATCGGCGGTGGCCGGCGCCACCACCACCAGATCGGCCGACGCGCGACAGCTCGATATGGCCCATCTCCGCTTCGTCGGTGAGGCTGAAAAGGTCCTGGAACGACTTTCTCGCCGGTCAGCGCCGACACCGACAGCGGCGTGACGAATTCGGCGCCCGCTTTGGTCAGGATGGCGCGCACGGCAACACCCCGCTCCTTGAGGCGGCGGATCAGCTCCAGAGACTTGTAGGCGGCGATGCCGCCGCCGATGATCAGAAGGACAGTCTTGCCGCGCATCGGGCGCACCTCGAAGGCCCGGGGCACAAACCCCGTAGCCGCACGGGTATATATATAGAACAACGCGTACGAAGTGTAGTTTTTCGCACTAGGGACGTAACGCCATGAATCTGCAAGTGAAATCCGGAGAGCTTCCGCCCTTCAAGCCCCTGCCGCAGCGGCCGCCCGCGGTCGAAATGACCCGCAAGCCGGACGGCACGGTCTATGTCGGCTCCAAATATCCCATCGGCGGGATGCACCGCTCGATCGCGCATCTGCTCGAAATGCGGGCGGCGGCACATCCGGAACGCAACTACATCGCCGAGCGTACTCCTTTGCCCGGCGGCAAGCTGGGCGAGTGGCGCTTCATCACCTATGGCGAGATGAACGTGCGCGCGTCGGTCGTGGCGCAGGCGCTTCTCGACCGCGGCTTCGGGCCCGATACGCCGCTCATGGTGCTCTCCGGCAATTCGATCGCGCATGCGGCGATGATGCTGGGCGCGATGAAGGCGCGCGTGCCGGTGGCGCCCGTTTCCGTCGCCTATTCGTTGATGTCGGGCGATCACGGCAAGCTGCGGCACGTGTTCGAGACCGCACGGCCGAAAGCGATCTTCGCGGAACAGGGCCCAGTCTACGCCCGCGCGCTCGCCGCACTGCCGCTGGACAGCGTGGAAGTGATCACCGTCATGCCCATTCCCGATCGCGCCACGACCGCGCTCGACGATTTCCTCCGCGTCAATGTGGGCCCGGCGGTTGCCGCGTCGATGGACAGGATCGATCACGCGACCGTCGCCAAATATCTGTTCACGTCGGGCTCGACGGGAATGCCCAAGGGCGTGATCCAGACTCACGGCATGATGTGCGCCGTGATCGCGGCCACGGAAGCGCTGAGGACGGAGGAGCCCGATCCGGACGAGATTCCGCAAAGCCTCGAATGGATGCCGTGGAACCATATCTCGGCCGGCAATATCGGCTTCAACAGCAACCTCAATGCGGGCGGCACGGTCTATCTCGATGCCGGCAAGCCGCTTCCCGGCATGTTCGACGAAACGATCCGGAATTTGCGGGACGTGTCCCCGCTCGTATTCGGCTCGGCGCCCATCGCATTCGGCTGGCTCGCCGATGCGATGGAGCGCGATCCCGAGTTGCGCGATCGGTTCTTCGCCAAGATGCGCTATGTCGGCTATGGCGGCGCGACTTTGAGCCAGGACATCTACGAGCGCATCCAGACACTCGCCATCGCATCCACCGGATTTCGCATTCCGCTGACGACGATGTATGGCGCGACCGAAACGCAAGGCGTGACGGTCGTGCACTGGATCACGGAACGCGTCGGGCTGATCGGCCTGCCGCTGCCGGGCATCACGCTCAAGCTTGTGCCCAACGGCACCAAGCTCGAAGTGCGGGTGAAGGGGCCGACGGTGACGCCGGGATACCTCAAGCGCCCGGACCTGACCAAAGCCGCCTTCGACGAAGAAGGATTCTACAGCCTCGGCGACGCGGCGAAATTTGTGGACGAGAACGATCCCGAGAAAGGTCTCGTGTTCGACGGCCGCGTGACGGAGGATTTCAAGCTCCATTCCGGCACCTGGGTTTCCACCGGCACATTGCGCGCGCAGGCCGTGGCGGCCGTGTCGCCGCTGATCCAGGATTGCGTGGTGTGCGGCCAGGACAAGGAATTTGTCGGACTGCTCGCGTGGCCCAACATCGCGGCAGCGAAGGAGATCGCCGGCGATGCTTCGCTCAGCGGACCGGACGCCATTCTCGCGAACGCAAAGGTGCGGGAATTCGTGCGGGCGAAATTCGCGGCGCATAACGCGTCCGGATCGGGCTCTTCGACGCGCGTGAAGCGGGTGATCCTGATGAGCGAGCCGCCTTCGGTGGACGGCCACGAAATCACGGACAAGGGCTACGTCAACCAGCGCGCGGCGCTCGACCGTCGCAAGACACTGGTCGATGCGCTCTACGCGGAGCCGCCGCTGCCCGAAGTGATCGAAATCCGCTGACGGCATTTCGAAACCATTTGGTAACTCCTTTTCGCAGGCAGCATTAACCGCGCACTTACCATGACGCGGCGATACTTCGCCCATGGCGGCGGAGCAATCCATGAATGCCGGCGACTTTTGCCATCTTGCGGCGGAGCTTGTCTCCGAGCATGGCGAGGTGGCGCTGGCCTATGCGCGGCGCGCGACGGTCGAATTCGCGTCCACCGGCGCGCTCGACCGCGCGCAGTTCTGGTATGTGCTGGCGCTGTTCCTCGACGACATCATGGCGCAGCGCATCGATCCCGATCTTCCGCTCATTTTTCACTGATTCCTCTTCCCCCGTTTACGTCCGGCTACGCCAAGGCTTCGCCGGACTAAGCGCCTATCCGCCGAAGCTTTAGCGAAGGCGGATGCGGGGGAAAGTGGCGGACCCGCCGGTCCGCGCGAAGCGCGGCCGGAGGATAAACTCCGTCGGCCGAAGGGGGCCCCCTCCGTCTGTCGCGCTCGCGCGCGACAGACACCTCCCCCACGCGCGGGGGAGGAGGACAATACGATCACTTGCCCGCCCGCCCGGCGCCTGTGCAAACTTGCGCGCAAGACCCGCTGGACGGATTCCCATGCCGCTCGATCCCATCATGAAGGCGTTTCTCGACCAGATGGCCGCCCAACCGGCGCCGAAGCTGTACGAGTTGGACCCGCCGCTGGCCCGCGAGGCGCTGGCCGGGCTGATGCAATTGGTCGGTCCTCAAAATGTCCCCATCGGCAAAGTCGTGAACACGACCTGTCCAGGCCCGGGCGGCGACATTCCTCTGCGCATCTATACGCCGGTTGCCGCCGGCGGCGAGCCGCATCCGGCGCTCGTCTATTTTCACGGCGGCGGCTACGTGACCGGCAATCTCGATACGCATGACGGGCTTTGCCGGATGCTCGCCGCCGAATCCGGGCTTTGCGTGATCTCCGTCGATTACCGGCTCGCGCCGGAGCACAAATTTCCCGCGGCCGTGGACGACGCCTTTGCCGCGCTGTCTTGGATCGAAGCGAACGCGGCGAAACTGGGTGTCGACGCCACGCGGCTCGCGGTCGGGGGCGATTCCGCGGGCGGCGGGCTCACCGCCGTGGTCGCCCAGATGGCGAAGGAGAAGGGTGGCCCCGCGCTGGCGTTCCAGATGCTGCTGTTTCCCGTCACCCAGATCGGCAGTGAGACGAAATCGCTGCGCGACTGCGCCGAAGGCTATTTCCTCGAGCGCGCCACGCTCGAATGGTTTTATGCGCATTATCTGGACGCGGGAGCGGACAAATCCGATCCGCGCGTGTCGCCGCTCGCAGCGAAGGATGTTTCGGGTTTGCCGCCTGCCTATGTGATGGTCGCCGAGTTCGATCCGCTGCATGACGAAGGCGCGCAATATGCGGCCAAGATGAAGGCAGCCGGCGTATCTGTCACCGTCGCCGACTATCCCGGCCTCGTGCACGATTTCATCTATCTGCAGGCCGTGCTGCCGCAGGCGCCGGAAGCGATCAAGGCCGCCGCAGGCGCGCTCAAAGGCGCGCTCATGACGGGATAAGTTTTCCCGGGTTGAGGATGCCGTTCGGATCGAGCGTGCGCTTGACGGCGCGCAGCACCTCGATGCCGAGCGCGCCCTTCTCGTTGGCGATCCACGGCAGATGATCCTCGCCGACGCCGTGATGGTGGCTGATCGTGCCGCCATGCGCCGCGATGGCGTCCGACGCCGCGTTCTTGATCGCCTGCCATTGCGCGATTTCGCGGTCGAGCGCGCGTGGGAAGATGTAGGTGAAATAGAGGCTCGCGCCATCGGGATAGGCGTGGCTGACATGGCACATGACGATGCCGCGCGCCGTCGGCATGGGAACGGTCTCGCGGATCGCGCCTTCCAGCGCCGCGCGCACCGCGGCATAGAGCGCGTCGAGCTTCGGCCAGCTTACCGCCGTCTCCAGCGTATCGACGCCCACGCCGCGATCGAGCATGGGGTCGCGCAGATAAGGTCCGTGAAAGCGGCCTTCGTGCCAGCGTTGGCCGGGGCTGCGTCCGAGCGACAGCGCGCCCAGACGCCTGGCGATGATGCCGAATTGTCTGCGCGCCGCCGCGACCGTGGCGGCATTGCCTTCGAAGCCCGCGATCAGCGCCGCGGCGCGGGCATCGAATTTCCGTGCGGTCGAGATAAGCGTCGGCAATTCGGGCCGACAGACGGCGCGATTTTTCGGCGTTGCCGAACGCGCGATAGAAACGCGTCTCCTCCGCATCGGAGAGCCGCAACATCGCAGCAGGCAATTCGGCCCGCATCGCTTCGCGGATGGCGGAGATTCCGCTCGCGAAATCGCGGAACAGATAGCCGCGATAGTCGCTCGTTTCGGGCGCGGCCTGAACGCGAAATGCCGCTTCGGTGATCACGCCGAACGCGCCTTCGGAGCCGGCCACGAGATCGGTGAGCCGCGGGCCCGCGGCGGAGGCGGGAAAACTCTCGGTCGCGAAAATCCCTTTCGGCGTCGCGAGCCTCGCGGACACGAGCCAGTCCTGGGGCCGTCCGTAGCGGAGCGATTGCTGTCCGGCGCCACGATGGGCGATCCATCCGCCCAAGGTCGAAAACTCGAACGATTGCGGATAGTGGCCGAGCGTCACCCCCTTCGCCTGCAACGCCTTTTCGAGCTGGGCGCCGTAGATTCCGGCTTCCGCGGTCGCGATGCCCGATGCGGCATCGATCTCGCCAATCCGGTCCATTCCCGACAGATCCAGAGTGACCACCGACGAGAAGGAACCGCCAGAAGCGCTGACACCGCCGACGACGCTGGTTCCTCCGCCATAGGGCACGACCGCGATGCCGTTTTCGCTTGCGAATGCCAGCACCGCCAGCACTTCGGATTCGCCGCGGGGGTAAAGCACGGCGTCGGGCGCAACCGACAGATCGCCCGCGCGCAGGCGGATCAGATCGTAGTAGCTGCGCCCGCGCGCATGAAACGCGCGCTCATAGGCATCGTCGCGCACCCGGTCCGCGCCCAGTATCGCCACGAAGCTCACGCGGGCCGCCGCGCTCAGCCGCGACGGCGCAAGCGCGATCTCCTCCAGGGGCCGCGCCGGAGTGGCGAGCAGGCTCGGCATCCCCAGTTCGCCGGCGAGCCAGGTCCAGACGTCGTCCCGCGCGGCCAACCCATCCTTGTGGGCGGCCAGGCCCCAGCCGTTCCATTTGATCTTGCCGCGGTCGATGCTCATGGCGCCCAGCCTACCCGATTGCCCGCGTCAGCATCGTAAATTGAGGGCCCGGGGCAGGATTTCGAAGGTGGCCGGCAGCCGCCCCGCACTTTCCCCATCGACTTCGATCAGCACGGCGCGGCCGCGCGTCTCCGCCACGGGTGCGGCCATGATCTTTCGGCCTCGCAGCGCGCGCACGGCGGGGTTGTTCAGATGTTCGCCCGTGTAGATCAGCTTCATGTCGGCGAGCGCGCGGCTCTTGGGCGCACCGCCCATCACGATCACGTCGAACATGCCATCGTCCGGCTTGGCATTGGGCGCCACGCGCATGCCGCCGCCGAAATATTGGCCGTTGGCGACGGCCACCGTCGAGATGGTCGCGATCTCGTCATAGTCGCCGTCGACGCGAATGCGCACCGTGCGGTCGCGATAGGACATCATGCCCAGCACGCTATGGAAGGCGAACGCGAACGAGCCGCCGAACAATTTCGCGATCCGCGCGCGGTTGACGGAATCGACGATCACGCCCGATAGCCCGAACGAGCCGATATTGATGAAATAACGCACCACCGGCTCGCCGCCCGCGCTGAGACAGGAGAGCCGGCCGATGTCGACAGGCCGCGCCTGGGCTTCCCGCAGATGCGCGATGGCCGCAATGGCGCCGGGCGCGATGCCGAAGGTCTTCCGGAAATCGCCGCCCGTGCCGCTGGTCACGAAACTGAACACGGCGTCCGGCGCGATCGGTCCTTCCGCATCGAAGAAGCCGTTGACCGCTTCGTTGATCGTGCCGTCCCCGCCGACGGCGACGATTTCGAGATGGCCCTCGGCAAGCGCCTGGCGCACCAAAGCCGTCGCATCGCCGCGCTTGGCGGTGACGGCCAGGGTCATGTGCGGATAGGCGGCGCGCAATGCGGGCTCGATGGTGCGCCATTCGCGCGCCGTGCGGCCGCCGCCGGAGCGCGGATTGACGACGACGAAGCCGGTCACGCGGCGTTCCTTTTCGATTGGAAGATGGCGGTCACGGATTCAATCTCGGCCCGCTCGCGCGCGTCGCTCCAGCCGAGTTCGCGCGCCATGAGGGACGCCGCGGTGGAGATTGCCGCTTCGCCCGGATCGCCGAGCTGGCCGATGCAGGTGCGCCGCATCACGACGTCTTCGAAGGTCAGGGCCATTTCCTCGCGCACCGCGAACGGAATTTGCGCAGCGATGTCGCCGGAGGGCGACAGCACGTTGCGCAATTCGGGCTGCGAACCGGCAAGAGCCGCAACGCCCGCGATCCGCGCGCCATACATCCGCGCCAGATGATCGGCGCTCGGCACGTTTGCGGCCGCCTGCCGCTTGAGAAATTCGCCGAAGCGATCGGTGCGTCCGCCGGGCAGGGGCGTCGAGCCGGTGGCGCAGGCGCGCGCCCTGACGCCGAGCTTGCGCACCACCGCATCGACGGCTTTCTCCGCCAGAGCGCGCGACGTGGTCCACTTGCCGCCGATCGCCGACATCAGACCGTCGACGCCGTCGTCTTTGCCGTGATCGATCAATTCGGCGCGGCGGCTTGCGTCATAGGTATCGCCGGTGCCGTCGTCGACGAGCGGACGCAGGCCGGCATAGGAATGCTCCACATCGCCGCGCTTCAAATGCGCGGATGGCAGATGCGCGTTGATGAAGGCGAGGAAGTTCGCGATGTCGCTTTCGTCGACGCGGACGTCGTCGGGCGCGCCGGTGAAGGCGGTATCAGTGGTCCCGAGTATGGCGTGACCATGCCAGGGCAGCACGAAGAAATGGCCGCCCGCCGCGGCGACCGTGAGCGCGTCGCTGCGCGTCATCGCCGGCACGACGAGATGAATGCCCTTGGAGCGCATCAACTTGTGGCTGGATGGCTTGCCCAGCGCGTGCGCCAGGAAAATATCGGCCCACGGACCCGCGGCCAGCATCGTCAGTTTGGCGTGCGTCGCGAATGTTGCGCCGGTCGCGGTGTCGCGAAGCATGGCGCCTTCGGCGTGTCCGTCCCTGATGAGAAGTGCGGTGGCCTCGAGATGGTTCGCGGGCGCAGCACCTTCCGCGGCCGCATCGAGCACGTGCTCGAGCGCCAGTCTCTCGGGCGCATACATCTGGGCGTCGTAATAGAGAAAAGCGCCTTCGAAGTTGGGTCCGTCGAGAACGGGCTCGCGTGCAAGTGCTGCGTCTTTGCCGAACCAGGAATGACCGGGCAGGCGCTGATCCGGATCGTCGAGCCAGGTGCGGTCGAACGAGAGCACATCGTAAAGTGAGAGGCCTGCCGCGAGCGTGGCGCGCGCTTTCCAGCCGCCGCCGTAAAGCGGCACGAGGAAGGGCAGCGGCCGGACAAGGTGCGGCGCGATGCGCTGCCAGATGCGCCGCTCCCGCAAAGACTCGCGCACCAACCCCAATTCGAAGTTGCGCAGATAGCGCAGTCCGCCATGGATCAGCTTCGAATTGTGGGCGCTTGTCGCGTGCGCGAAGTCGTCCTTCTCGACGAGGGCGACGGAAAGCCCGCGCATCGCGGCGTCCCGCGCGATGGCCGCGCCGGTGATCCCGCCGCCGATGACGAGCAGGTCGAAGCTTTCATTGGCAAGGCGTTCGAGATCGCGGCGCATCGAATACTGCTGGAGCTGGTACCATAGGACCCGCGCCGCGAGGCTGTCTGCGGCGGGCATTTGATCAATGGGTCAGCTTGGTCCCGAAACAGGACAAATCCAAGCCGTCCGGACCGCAATTCACGCGAAACATGGAACGGATGCAATCTGCGCCGGCGGCCGGGTAGGAATTTATAAATTCTTAAGTCGCTACTATCGCGCCATGTCCGGATTGCGAAGGATAGGCCTCAAGGCTCTTCAGGCCGCTGCGGTATTCGCGGCCATATTGGCATGCGCGTCGCTTGGCGCGAGGGCCCAGGATTCGGGCGGTCTCAGGACCGCCGTCGCCACGCCCGATTGGGGCGCAACCGACGCAAAGTCCAATTATCGTCTGGGCACCGGGGACAAGATTCGCGTCATCGTTTATGGCGAAGACGATCTGGGCGGCGAGTTCCTGGTCGACGGAAACGGCTTTGTGAGCCTGCCGTTGATCGGCCAGGTCAAGGCGGCCGGGATGGCGGCGCCCGATCTCGAAACGCAGATCACGGCCAAGCTCGCCGACGGTTATGTCAACGATCCCCGCGTCAGCGTCGAGGTGACGGTGTATCGCCCGTTCTACGTGATCGGGCAGGTGAACAAGCCCGGCGAATATCCGTTCGTGAACGGCATGACCGTGCTCAATGCGGTGGCGCTCGCGGGCGGTTACACCGACCAGGCGGACGACGGCGACGTTTATGTGCGGCGCAACGGCACCGCGAAGGAAGAAGAGGTGCCCGCCGACCAGACGACGCGCATCTATCCGGGCGATGTGGTGCGTGTTTCGCGGACCACATTCTGGAGCGTCGTGTCGATCCTGTCGCCGGTGGCCCAGGTCGCCACGCCGCTCGCCTATGTGGCGGTCGACCACTAGCTGCCTCCAGATTTGCGTTCCCGCAGCCATCGTTTAACCTTGCTCTCGGCGATAAAGACGGAGTGGGTCCATGCCCCAGGCGCAGGCGAACGGCATCACCATCGAATATGAGAGTTTCGGGCGCACGGACGACCCCACGATTCTGCTGATCATGGGTTTTTCCGGCCAATTGACCATGTGGCCGGAAGCATTCTGCCGGGGTTTGGCGGCCAGGGGGTTCCGCGTCATCCGCTTCGACAACCGCGATATCGGCAAATCGATGCATCTGGCGAATTTGGGCGCGCCCAACGTGCCCGAAGCGATGATGAAAATGATGTCTGGCCAGCCGGTGGCGGCGCCCTATCAACTCGACGACATGGCGAAGGATGCGGTCGGCCTGCTCGGCGCGCTGGGAATCGAAAGCGCGCACATCGTGGGCGCATCGATGGGCGGCATGATCGCGCAGATAGTGGCGGCCAGGCATGGCAAGCACACGCGAAGCCTCGTCTCGATCATGTCGACGACGGGCAACCGCAGCCTGCCGCAGGCCAAGCCCGAAGCGATGGCTGCGCTCACGACGCCGCCCACCAGCACTTCGCGCGAAGACCGTATCGCGGCGGGCATCAAGACCTGGTCCGTGATCGGCAGCCCCGGTTTTCCTGCGACCGAAACGGAGATGCGCGCCTTCGTCGCTCGCGAGGTCGATCGCGTGCCCTACGATCCGGCCGGCATCGGGCGCCAGCTCGTGGCGATCGTGGCCGCGATGCCTCGCAACGAAATCCTGAAGGGCGTGCGCTGTCCGGCGCTGGTGATCCACGGCGGCGACGATCCGCTCATACCCGTCGAAGGCGGCAAGGACACGGCCGCCAGCATTCCCGACGCCAAGCTCGTGATCGTGCCCGGCATGGCGCATGATTTCACCGACGCGCTCGTTCCGATCTATCTCGAGCATGTGGGGAATTTCGTGACCCAGGCCGAACGCACCCGGAAGGCGGCCTGAGTCATGAGCCGCATTCGCGCAAACGGAATCGACATCGAAGTCGAGGACATCGGCCCCAGGGAGGGCGCGCCGTTTCTGCTGATCATGGGGTTCGGCGCACAAATGACGAGCTGGCCGGTCGAGTTCCGCGAAGGTCTCGCGGCTTCGGGTTTGCGCGTGATCACGTTCGACAATCGCGACGTGGGCCTCACCCAGAAATGGGACGGCATCATGCCGAACATGCGCGCGGCGCAGGAGGCTATCGCAAAGGGTGCGAAGCCCGATCTGCCCTATGTGCTCGCCGACATGGCGGCCGACGCGGCGGGACTGCTCGACGAGCTCGGCATAAGGAGCGCACATATCGCTGGCGCGTCGATGGGCGGCATGATCGCGCAGCTTGTGGCGCTCGACCATCCGGCAAAGGCGCGTTCGCTCATTTCGATCTTCTCGACCACCAGCGATCCTTCGCTGCCGCGTTCGAGCCCGGAGGCGCAGGCCGCGCTGATGACGCCGGCGCCGTCGAACGACAGGGCCGCGGTCATCGCCCATTCGTTGAAGGGCCGCCGCAGCTATGCCTCGACGCGTTTTCCGTTCGACGAAGCACGGCTCGGCGCCCTGATCGGCGCAAGCTATGACCGCTCGTTCTATCCGCAGGGCACGGCGCGCCAATGGGCCGCGATCATGGCGAGCCCACCGCGCACCGAGCGCCTGAAGAAGCTTCACGTTCCGGCATTGGTGCTGCACGGCACGGCGGATACGCTCATTCCGTGCGCGGCCGGGCGTCATACGGCCGCGTGCATCCCCGGCTCCGAATATCACGAGATCGAAGGCTGGGGACACGACATCCCGCTGGGCGTGATTCCGGAACTGTTCGGATTCATCCTGCCCTTCGTCGCGCGCGTGGAAGAGACGCGCGACGACGGATTCGCGATTCCGGTTTCACCCGGCTGCTGCGGCGTGGCGGCGGGATAGGCGCCAACGAAAAGCGCGCCGCGCGGGGTTCGGCCGCGGGCGCGCGAAACTTTGCGCGATGCGAAAGCGGTTTATTTGATCTTGCCTTCCGTGAACTCGACATGCTTGCGCAGCACGGGGTCGTATTTCCGGACCTTGAACTTCTCGGTCATGGTCCGGGTGTTCTTCTTGGTCACGTAATAAAAGCCCGTGTCGCCCGAGCTGTTGAGCTTGATTTTTGCCGTAGTGGGCTTCGCCATGGGCGCCGCTCCTTAAGAATTCCGCCGAAGGGCCGGTAAACTAGCCAGCGGAGGTGGGAAGTCAAGGCGGCCCGAGGGCTGTCCGGCGGCCGCGCCTATTCGGCCACAACCTCAAGGAATCCGCCGGTCACGAACTTGCCGGCGAGGGCGACGCGGATGTCGTCGCCGATGGCGCCGGGGATGTCGCGCACGCGGAATTCGGGGGTTTCGGCGATGAATTTCACGCTTTGCTCGACCCCCCGGTGGATGTAGATGTGGCCGCCAGGATGGCTGAAATCGATCTGTTCGCGGGTGGCGATCAGGTGGCAGATGGCCGACGGCGCATGGCGAACGAGCGAGTTGGCCGACAGTTTTGCGTTCGGCTCGGATACTTTGCGCTTTTTCAATTCTGCGATCGCCCGGGAAGAACGCCGTTGCATCGCCTGCGCGATGAATTCGTCGGACTGGCACAACTGCATCAGGCGCGCGATGCCCTCCCGGATCTTCGGCGGCAGATCCTTGAAGTCGTTGCCTCGGACCTGAAACGCGAGACGGCTGCCGACCGTGTCGCGCAATGGACGGTCGAGATCGGACAGGTGGTCGAGCGCGGCCGTGATCGCCTCTCGCAAAGTCAGCGGCACGAAACCGATCGACAGGTGCAGGGAATCAGCCAGCGCATCGACGCGATGGTCCGTGCCGCGGGGCAGATAGAGAAGATCGCCGGGGCCTACTTCGACCGCTTCGTGGCGCTCCAGGGTGGGCGGCGCGCTCGGCATGCTCTTCCACGGGTTCGGCAGCTCCGAACGATCCGTGGAAATGAACCACCGCTTGCGGCCCTTAAGCTGGATGGCGATGAGGTCGTAATCGTCGTGGTGCGGCGGCGCTTTCGCATCGCCGCGACTCCAGAACGCTTCCGCCGTCGCGGGCGTGTGGAAAAAGAATTCGAGCGATCTCAAGAATTCATCGAGTCCCGGCGAAAGCCAGCGCGGCTGAGGCAGGCGCACCGTATATCCGCGCGCATGGAAGTCGTCGATCTTGGCCTTGAAGGCCTGGGCGCCGGCAACGGGCTCGATGCTTGGCGGCGGCCCCAGGGTTTGGCAGCATGAAAGCCGATGTTGGGCGCGATCTCGTCGAACGCGTCCAGCATGACCCGTTCGGGATCGGGCCCCAGGAGAGTCGTCCGGTAACTTTGACTGTCGCCCGCGATCTTGATGAAGCGCCGCCCGAGCGTCTCGTCCAGAAACTTGTCCAACGGCACGGGAGCGAGAACGCGGCTGAGAATCCGGTGGGCGTCTTGAAAGATCATGAGCAGATCGGGTGGACGAGCCGGAACCGGGTGGACGACATCGATCATGCTATCCCCGTCGCTCGGTCCATTTCAAGTTGCGTTACCCGCAAGAACCGGGCTGCGGCCTATGCCGGGATTAGTATTCTGACGCTGTCAGGCGGGCTTATGCCCGCGGAACAGTGAAGGAGAAGGATCATGTTGTCTGTTGAAACGGCGGCTGCGCCGCGAACGCCCAGAAATTCGGACGAAGCGAAATGGGACGCCGTCAAGCGCCGCGACAGTTCGGCCGACGGCAAATTCACCTATTCGGTGCGCACGACCGGCGTCTATTGCAAACCGTCCTGTGCCGCCCGGCCGGCACTACGCGAGAATGTCCGGTTTCATGCGAGTTGCGCCGCGGCGGAGCGCGCGGGTTTCCGCGCCTGCAAACGTTGCCGTCCGAACGAAAAACCGACGGCGATCCGGTTCGCGATGCGCGACTCCGCGCTTGGACCGGTTGCGATCGCGGCGTCGGAGAAGGGTGTGTGTGCGATCGTGTTTGGCGACGGCACGGAGGCGTTGACGCGCGATCTTCAGACGCGTTTCCCGAAAACACGGCTCACTCCAGGCGGCAAAGAATTCGAGCGTCTGTCGGGAAAAGTGGTTCGCTTCGTCGAAAATCCGAGGCGCGGTCCCGATTTCCCGCTGGATATGGGCGGCACGGAATTCCAGCAAAAAGTCTGGCGTGCCCTCAGAAAAATTCCTGCAGGATCGACGACGAACTATGCGGCGATCGCGAAGGCCATCGGCAAGCCGCAGGCCGTGCGTGCGGTCGCACAAGCCTGTGCCGCGAACAGGCTCGCGGTCGCGGTCCCCTGTCACAGGGTGGTGCGCAGCGACGGTTCCTTGTCGGGTTATCGCTGGGGCGCGGCGCGCAAGCGGACGCTGCTGGCGCGCGAAGCCGGCGCATGAGCGGCGGCGCCCAACGCCGCGCGCGTGTCGGCGCTCGATTGGGCCCGCATCGGCGCCGACCTCGACGCGCATGGTTGCGCCACGACGGGCGCGTTCCTCGCGCCGGACGAATGCGAGGCGCTCGCGTCGGCTTGCGCGGACGACGGATTGTTTCGCAGCAAAGTCGTCATGGCACGGCACGGCTTCGGCCGGGGCGAGTACAAATATTTCGCCTATCCGTTGCCCATGCTTGTGGCCGGTCTGCGCGCGGCGCTCTATCCGCCGCTGGCAGAGATCGCCAATGCATGGGCCATGGCCCTGGGTGACGCCGGGCGCTTCCCCCGCGAACATCGCGCCTATCTCGAAGAATGTCATCGCGCGGGTCAGACGAAGCCGACGCCGCTGCTTCTGCAATATGGTCCGGGCGACTACAATTGCCTGCACCAGGACCTCTATGGCGAGCACGTGTTTCCGTTGCAGGTCGCGTTCCTGTTGTCGCGGCCGGGCGTGGATTTCGCAGGCGGTGAATTCGTGCTCACCGAGCAGCGTCCGCGCATGCAGTCGCGCGTGGAGGTCGTGCCGCTCGCGCAAGGCGAGGGTGTGGTCTTTCCCGTGCATCGCCGGCCGGTCAAAGGCGCGCGCGGGCTCTATCGCGTCAACATGCGCCATGGCGTAAGCCGTCTGCGCTCCGGCCGCCGGCACACGCTGGGAATCATTTTTCACGACGCGAAGTGAGGAGTGGCCGTGAGTTGTGACTCGTTTTCTCTCAACTGTCATGGCCGCAGAAGCGGCCACCCAGAGACACAGAACGCGGATTCGAAGGAGCAGAGCGGATTCAGCGGCAGCTGGAACCACGTACTGGGTTCTCCTAGGTTCCCGCTTCCGCGGGAATGACGCCGAGAAGAGTGAAGAACCGGGCCACTCATTTTATTCCCCAGCGACCGAAGCGTCGGCGGTCGCGATCAGCCTTTTGGGCACGAGCAGGATCAAGGGCAGAATCAGTGCGTAGACAATCGTCGTGGCGATCACGCAGGCGACGAATCCGCCGTGATAGTCATAGAGGTTCGTGCCCCACACATTCCCGAAATTCACCGCGAGCGCATACATGCTCCATGCCATCATCATCATGGTTCCCTCGAGTCCCTTGGGACAGGCACGAATGAGGAGGTCCATATAGGCCGCGGTGGCGAGGCCGCCCGAGAGCCCGATCGGTATGGCGGCGATGAGCGCGCCGTTCGCGGAATGCACGAAGAGCAGCGGCAGCATCTGGGTCGTGCCCAAAGCGGCGCCCCACCACAACAACGCCGAAAGCGAAAACCGCGAACTGAGCAGGCCAAAAACGAGAAAAGCGGGCAGCGCCGCGCCGTTGGAGATGGCGTTGTAATTGCCCCATTGCGCGTCACTGGCATGAAGCGTGTTCGACATATAATATTGCAGAACGGTCTGCGTGCCCGGCGTGAAATTCCACAACAGCCAGATCGCCAGCGCCGGATAGATCGGCCAGTGGCCGAGCAGGCGAGACATGTCGGCGACGACATTGCGCCGTTCACCGCGTTCGCGGTGCAGACCGGCAAAGACCGCTTTCGGCTTCCAAAATCCGGTTGCCGCGATCAGCGCCATGGCGACGGCACCGATCAGATACAGCGTGCGGATCGCGCCGTTGGCGCTCATGCTTTCCAGTCGGCCGCTCAGCAGGCCACCCAGCGCCAGTGCCGCGACGATCGTCACCGTTTGAAGGAAGTTCCACAGCGCGCTGATCTGACCCGACATTTCGTCCTGCTGGCCGATCGTGGAGCCCAAGCCGTTCCATGCTCCCCACATGAACAGAAAGCAGATTCCCGCCACGGTGACGCTCACAAAAAGCATGGGCTCGCTGACATCGACGAACGCGAAGCCCGCCAGCACGGCGGCTCCGAGGGCGCCGAAGAGAATGAAATATCCCCAGTCTCCCTTGCCCAGCGGGCTCCAGAAATCCCTGGCGACGCCGAAGGCAAAGCACAGATAGCCGGGAATGCCGACCCACAACGTGAAACTTGCCAGTTCGCTCGCCGAAAGATGCAGCTTGTTTTTGAGAAGGAACGACAGCGGAATGATGAACAGACCGGTGGACGGCGAAATGAAATTCAGCGCGACGACGATCACACCCGAATAGACGAGAATGGTGGTGCGATCGGGCGCCGACAGGCGCGTTGCGCTGGTTGCCGTGTCAGCCATGCGAAGCGTTCCGAATTGCGCCGAGCGCCGGATGTTCGACTTTGTTTGTCATCCGTTTCCCCGGAAGCCCATTATAACCGCCGCTCACCACACCAGAAGCGGCAACCGACCGCAATCCGACAGAGAGCCGCCAATCGCGCCCACTCACAGAAGAGCGAGATCCGCCTTGCCGCGCGTGAAGCGGAAGAACGGCACGGGGCGGTCGTGGCCGTCGGCGATTCGCGCTTCGACTTCCTCGAGCACACGGCGCGTGATGTTCATCAAATCGAGCGCACGCGCTTCGGCCAGCGTGAGCCAGGCCGGCTGCAGAAGCTCGTTGGTGTCCGCGCTTTCGAGCATGTGGGCGATGGCGCTCCCGTCGGCCATGAAGAAGCGCGCGTCGAAGCGGCGCGTACGATTGGGCGGCGTGATCGCGCGGGCGACGATGTCGAGCGCGTCCAGCCGCGGCACGATGCCATGCGCGAAGAACCGGGCCCAGGCGGGCGCACGTGTGCGCGGGATCGTAGCGGCGCGTTCGCCCAGCAGCACGCCCGTTTCCTCGAACGTTTCGCGGACGGCTGCGAGCGCAAGTCCGCGCGCCCGCGCCGGCGTGATTCCGATCGCGACCTTGGCCAGAACTTCCGGCCGGAGGTCGCCGCCTGCGGCAATGCGCTGGTCGCCGGGATCGATGCGCCCGCCGGGAAATACGAATTTGTTGGGCTGGAACGCCATGTTTGCGTGGCGCTGGCCCATCAGCACGCGGGGGCCGTCCTTGTCGCGGCGCACGATGATAAGCGTCGCGGCGTCCTTGGGTCTGAGCGTGGGGCCCGCGACGATCTTCTCGCCCGCGTCGAACAGGGACTTCGTCATGGCGCGAGCCTAGCGCACGCGCTGCGCGGGAGGCCAGCGCACATCATCGCCGCCTGAGCGAGCGGACTTGCGTCTTCGGCCGATGCCCCTTCGGCGGCGCATTGGCTTCCGCCAGCTCGAAACGCAGGCCGCCGGTCAGCGGCGCCGCTTCGAGAAGACGGACCGTCAGCTTGTCGCCAAGGCCGTATTTGGTGCCGGTCCTGTCGCCGACCAGCGCGTGCCGGCGTTCGTCGTGGCGGAAATATTCGGTGCCCAACGAGCGCGCCGGCAACAGTCCCTCGGCGCCCGTTTCCTTCAGCCGCACGAACAGGCCGAAGCGCGTCACGCCGGTGATGCGCGCCTCGAATGTCGCGCCCACGCGGTCTTCCATGAAGGCCGCGACATAGCGGTCGGTGGAGTCGCGCTCCGCCGCCATCGCGCGCCGCTCGGTCATGGAGATGTGCTCGGCCGTTTCCGCCAGTCTGCCGATCTCGCGGTCGGTGAGGCCGTCGCTCGCCCAGCTTCAGGGCGCGGATCAGCGCGCGATGGACGATGAGGTCGGCATAGCGGCGGATGGGCGAGGTGAAATGCGCGTAGCGCTGCAAGGTTGAGCCCGAAATGGCCGATATTGGCCGGCGCATAGATGGCCTGCGCCTGGGTGCGCAGCACCACGTCGTTCATCACCGCGTCATGCGGACCGCCTTTGGCGCTGGCCAGGATGCGGTTGAAGGTGCCGGGCTTGACCACCTGGCCCTTGGCGAAACTGATGCTGAGGGTGCGCAGGAAGTCGGAGAAGGCGAACGAGCTTTTCCTTCGAAGGCGTTCGTGCATGCGGTAGATCAGCGGCGTCCGCGCCTTTTCCAGGCTCTCGGCGGCGGCGACATTGGCCAGCACCATGAATTCCTCGATCAGCCGCATGGATTCCAGCCGCTCGCGAAAGGCGATGGACGCCACCTTGCCGTCCTCGACCGATGATGACGCGCCGTTCCGGCAGATCGAGATCCAGCGGATCGCGCTTGTCGCGCGCGATGGCCAGCGCTTTATAGGCCGTCCACAGCGGCGCGAGCGTGAGCTTGTGAATGTCGCGATGGCCCGCATCCGGCTTGCCGTCGAAGGCGCGCTGGGCCCGCGCATAGGTCAGCCGCGCCGCCGAACGCATGATCGCGCGCAGAAATTCATGGCGGCGCTTGTGGCCCTGCGCGTCGAACACCATGCGCACCGCCAGGCAGGGCCGGTCCTCGGCTTCCTTGAGCGAGCACAGATCGGCCGACAGCCGTTCCGGCAGCATCGGCACGACGCGATCGGGAAAATAGGCGCTGTTGCCGCGCTTCAACGCTTCCTTGTCCAGCGCCGAACCCGGCGTGACGTAATGGGCGACGTCGGCGATGGCGACCATCACGACATGGCCGCCTTTGTTGGCCGGATCGTCGTCGGGTCCCGCCCACACCGCATCGTCATGGTCGCGCGCGTCTTCGGGATCGATGGTGACCAGCGGAATGTCGCGCAGATCGGTGCGGCCGCGCGGATCGGACGGCGCGGCGCGCTTGGCTTCGTCGATGGCGGCTTGCGGAAATTCGGTCGGAATGCCGTGGGCGTGGATCGCGATCAGGCTGATGGTCTTGGGCTGTCATGCTGCCGATGCGCTCGATCACGCGGGCGCGCGGGCAAGCCGAGGCGCGGCCGCCAAGGGCTCGGCCAGCACCAGTTCGTTGTTCTTGGCGCCGCCCAGCGTCGCGCTTGTCGAGCGCATGATTCGTCGCGCGCCTTGCGGTCGATCGGCACGATGCGCCCGGCCCGCGAGCCGTCGCGATAGACGCCCAGCACGCGATGCGCGCTGGCGCCCAGCCGCCGGATGATCCGGGCTTCGTAGCCTTCGCGCGTTTCGAGCCGCGCCAGCACCCGCTCGCCGCGGCCGAGCGCAGGTCCGCTTCGGCGCGCGTCCGATAGATGATGATGCGGCGGCGCGTCATCGGCTGTCCCAGTCCAGCGGCCGCGCCAGCAATTCGCCGTCGGTGTCCTGGCCGGTGATTTCCAGCACGGCCACTTCCGGCAATTCGCCGGGCTTGGCGAAGCCGCGCTTGGCCCGCCGGCGATCGCGCCTTCGGCTTCCAGTTCCTTGCAGCATGCGCTTGAGCGCGATGCGGTCGGAGCCCTTCAGGCCCAGAGTCGCGCCAGATCGCGCTTGGTGGCGTCCGGGATTTCGGCGAGCAGGTTGCGAGCACGCGCGCCTTGTCGAGCGTGGGCGCGTCGTCGTGCGGCTTGCGCGCTCAACGCTTATTCGCCCGCCACCGGCGCGGGCTTTTGTGCTTGGCTTTGCGCAGGCTTGCTTTTTGGCTGCGGGCTTTTTCTCGCGGCTCTTTTTTCGGCTGGCCGGGTTTTTTCGGCTTGGCGGCTTTCGCCTTCGCGAGCCTTCTTTCTTCTTGCCGCCGCCTTTCGGCCGCGCGTTCGGCGATCAGGGCCAGCGCCTGTTCCAGCGTCACCGTCAGCGGATCGGTGCCTTCGGGCATGGTGGCGTTGGTCTCGCCGTCGCTGACATAGGGACCGTAGCGGCCCTTCAGCACCTTGATCGCGCTTGCCGTCGGATGCCGCGCCCAGTTCCTTCAGCGCTTCGGGTCCGCGCGGCGCGCGCGACCCTTGGCTTTCTTCTCGGCCAGCAGGGTGACGGCGCGATTGAGGCCGATGGTGAAGACATCGTCCGGCGAATTCGAGCGAGGCATATTGCCCGTCATGGGCGACATAAGGCCCGAAGCGGCCGAAATTCGCCGTGATCATCTTGCCGTCTTCCGGGATGCGCGCCCACTTCGCGCGGCAGCGACAGCAGCTTCACCGCCAGTCTCCAGATCCACGTCGCAGGATCGGTGCCCTTGGGCATGCCCGCAGCGCTTGGGCTTTTCGCCTTCGCCCAGCTGCACATAAGGCCCGAAGCGGCCGGAGCGCAGCGTAACCTGGTCCTCGGTGCCGGGAAACAGGCCCAGCTCGCGCGGCGCCGGTATCGCCTTCGCCCGGCTTGGCGCCGATCTGGCGGGTGAACTTGCATTCGGGATAATTGGTGCAGCCGACAAAGGCGCCGAAGCGGCCCAGCTTGAGGTTCAGCCGCCCGTCCCCGCAGGCGGGGCATTTGCGCGGATCGGCGCCGTCTTCGCCGGCGGGAAGATGTGCGGGCCGAGCACATCGATCGAGTTCGTCGATCACCTGGCGGATCTTGAGTTCCTTGGTCTCGCCGACCGCGGCGGAGAAATCCTTCCAGAAATCGCGCAGCAGCTGCTTCCAGTCGAGCTCGCCGGCCGAGACTTCGTCCAGCTTCTCTTCCAGATCGGCGGTGAAATCATATTGCCACATAGCGGCTGGAAGAAGCTGTGCAGGAAGGTGGTGACCAGCCGGCCCTTGTCCTCCGGGATGAAGCGGCCGCGATCCATGCGCACATAGGCGCGGTCGCGCAAGGTGGAGAGGATCGAGGCATAGGTCGAAGGCCGGCCGATGCCCAGTTCTTCCAGCTTGCGCACCAGGCTGGCTTCGGAATAGCGCGGCGGCGGCTCGGTGAAATGCTGCGCCGGAGTGACCTTCTCGACTTTCGGCGGCGTCGCCGGCCGCGACCTTGGGCAGCCTGGCGCCGTCTTCGTCGGAGTCGTCATCCTGGCCTTCCAGATAAAGCGTGAGGAAGCCGTCGAACAGCGTGACGGTGCCGGTGGCGCGCAACGTGATCTTGCTTGTCGGCCGAGACCACATCCACGGTGGTGCGTTCCTGCTCCGCGCTTTCCATCTGGCTGGCGACGCGCGCGCTTCCAGATCAGCTCGTAAAGCTTGGCCGCATCGGCATCGAGATGGCGCGCCACCTCTTCCGGCGTGCGGGCGAAGCTGGTGGGCCGCACCGCTTCATGCGCTTCCTGGGCGTTCTTGGCGCTTGGCTGGTATAGGCGCGCGGCGGTGCCGGGCACATAGCGCGCGCCATAGCGGCTGGCCGATCACGTCGCGCGCTTCGGCGATGGCTTCGGGCACCATGGTGACGCCGTCGGTTCGCATATAGGTGATCAGGCCGACGGTTTCGCCGCCGATGTCGACGCCTTCGTAAAGGCCCTGCGCGACCTGCATGGTGCGCTTGGCGTTGAAGCCCAGCTTGCGCGCGGCTTCCTGCTGCAGGGTCGAGGTGATGAAAGGCGGCGCGGGATTGCGCTTGACCGGCTTGGTCTCGACGCTGCCGACGGTGAAAGCTCTGCGCCTGGATCGCGGCGACGGCGCGCTTGGCATCGGCTTCGTTGCCCAGCGAAAGCTTTTCGAGCTTCTTGCCGTCGAGCTGGATCAGGCGGGCGGCGAAATCTGCCGCTCTTGGCGCGCGACAGATCGGCATCGATGCTCCAATATTCCTGCGCCTTGAAGGCTTCGATCTCGGTTTCGCGCTCGCACCACCAGGCGCAGCGCCACCGATTGCACCCGGCCGGCCGAACGCGCGCCCGGCAGTTTGCGCCACAGCACCGGCGAAAGCGTGAAGCCCACGAGATAGTCGAGCGCGCGGCGGGCGAGATAGGCGTCCACCAGTTCCTCGTTGATGGCGCGGGGATGGGCGATCGCTTCCAGGATCGGCGGATTTGGTGACGGCGTTGAACACCACCCGCTCGACCGGCATGTTGCCCAGCACGTGCTTCTGCTTGCAGCACTTCCAGTATGTGCCAGGAGATGGCCTCGCCTTCGCGGTCGGGGTCGGTGGCGAGGATCAGCTTGTCGGCGCCTTTCACCGCGTCGGCGATGTCCTTGATCTTGGCTCTGGGCGCGGGCATCGACCTCCCAGACCATCGAGAAGTCCTCGTCCGGCTTGACCGAGCCGTCCTTGGAGGGCAGGTCGCGGATATGGCCGAAGCTGGCCAGCACCTTATAGCCGGGGCCCAGATACTTGTTGATGGTCTTGGCCTTGGCGGGGGATTCGACAACGAGGACGTTCATGCTCGACCGGGGTGTTGCTTATCGGGGCCCGCCGAAGCGGGTCAAAAACCTGCGAAATGGCGGCTTGTAACGCGGCGGGACACTGATAGAGGGGCTCCTGCGTGTCAACGCCGCAGACCCGAATTTTGATATATTATAGTGGTCCTTGAAGGTTTTGCCGACTAAAGGCGTGACGCGAGCGGGCGGAGAGGGCAAGAGTGCACTCTATATACCGGCCCGGTGCGGCCAATTCCGGCCCTCAACCGAGGCTGCAACTCGGTTGCCCGATGGCGGTGGCAGCGGCCGGCCAGTTCCAGTTCCAGAAGCACTGTCAGCACGATCTGGACCGGCGCGCCGCATTGGCGGACCAGTTCGTCCATTTCGACCGGCGCCGGACCCAGCACTTCCTCGATCTGACGCCGGACGCGGTCGGCTTCCGCGTCCAGCCCGGCGGGCGGCGCCGGCGGCAGACCTGCCCGTTTCGCCGGGCTCGCGGAAGCGCCCCAGGAAGCGGCCGCAAGCACGGACAGCACATCCTCGGCGCTTTCGGTGAGCGTGGCGCCTTCGCGGATCAGGCGGTTGGCGCCTTTGGCGCGGGGATCGAGCGGCGAGCCGGGCACGGCGAAAATCTCGCGGCCCTGTTCCAGCGCGATAATTGGCGGTGATCAGCGAGCCGGAACGTTCGGCCGCTTCCACGACGACGACGCCGCGCGAAAGGCCCGAGATCATGCGGTTGCGGCGGGGAAAATGGCGCGCCTGCGGCGCTTCGCCCAGACGGCATTTCGGACACGATCGCGCCCTGGCTCGTGATGCGCGCGATAGAGCGCCTCATTTTCGGGCGGATAGATCATGTCGACGCCGCCGGCCACCACCGCGCACCGTGCCGCTCGCAGCGCGCCTTCATGCGCGGCCGCGTCGATGCCGCGCGCCAGGCCCGACACCACCGCCAACCCGGCTTCGCCCGATTCGCGCGCCAGAAGCTGCGGCGAATTTGCGCGCCAGCGCCGAAGCGTTGCGCGCGCCCACCATCGCGACCATTTCGCTTTGCAGCAGATCGATGCGCCCAGCACCGAAATGACCGGCGGCGGCGGATCGAGCGCCGCCAGTCCTGCCGGGAAATCCGGTTCGCAGGACGCGACCAGCCGGCCGCCCAATCTGCGCCAGCGTCTCCGATTCGCGCGCGCGTCCTCTTCCGCGGCAATGCACGAAATTCTTGGCGCCGCCGCCGCGCTGCGCCAGCCGCGGCAATTCCTCCAGCGCCGCCGACGCGGAGCCGAAACGCGCGATCAGGTGCGCGAAGGTGACCGGACCCACATTCTGGCGTGCGCGCCAGCCTCAGCCAGGCGCAGCGTTCCGCGTCGTCAAGAGCTTCGCGCCATTTGGCGCGTTTGTGCCGATGCGCGGTTCCTCGCCACTCAGCAGGCGGCGGATATTTTCGCGATGCATGAAGAAGATCAGCACCGCCAGGAGCAGCGGCCAGCGGCGCATAATCATGGCGGCTCCGAAGAGCAAGAAATAGACCGGCGACAGGGCGATGGCGATCAGGGCGGACAGCGACGAGATGCGCCAGATCAAGGCCGCCGCAGCCAGGTCGCCGCGACCAGCAAGCCCACCGGCCAATAGAGCGCGAGCGTGACACCCAGAAAGGTGGCGACGCCCTTTGCCGCCCTTGAAGCTCAGCCAGACGGGAAACAGGTGGCCCAGACACGCGCCCAGGCGCCGCGAACATCTCGCCACCCGTGCGCAGAAAGCGCGCGCGCGATCAGAACCGCCGCCGCGCCTTTGCCGCCATCGCACAGAAGCGTCGCGAGCCGCCGCCCATTTCTTGCCGGTGCGCAGCACATTGGTGGCGCCGATATTGCCCGAGCCGATCTTGCGGACATCGCCCGCGCCCGAGAGCCAAACGAACAAGAGGCCGAACGGAATCGAGCCCAGCAGATAGCCGAGCGCCAGAGCTTCGCGGCAGCGAAGATGAGGGCGATATGCGACCAGTCGATAGTCGGAACGATCAGCGAGGCTTCGGCGTCAAACTGGGCGCGGTCGAAAACGCGGATTCGCCGCCGACAAACGTCATCCTGCGCGCGGCCCTGGAATTTGCGGCCCTCGAAGGCGGTGTTGCGGGCGCGCGAATGAAGCTCGCCGGTCTTCCACGCACAAAGGGCTCGTCGGGATCCAGCAGCACCAGATCGGCGGGCGCGCCCTTGGCCAGCGTGCCGCCGTCGAGGCCCAGGATGCGCGCGGGCGCGGCGGTCATCGCTGCCGAGCACATGGAGCAGGCTGGCACGCCCGTCGTGATAGAGTCGAAAGCGCCGCGGGCAACAGTGTTTCAAGCCCCACCGCGCCGAACGCGGCCGCGCGCAAATGTCTGGCGCTTGGTGTCGGCGCCCTGCGGCTCATGGCTGGAGACGATCACGTCGATCGCGCCCGACTGGCCACGCCTTCCACCATGGCGGCGCGGTCGGCTTCGGAGCGCAAGGGCGGCTTCACTTTGCGGAAGGTGTAATAGGAGCCGACGTCCAGCTCGTTCAACACCAGATGATGGGCGGAGACGCCGCAGGTGATGGGCAGGCCGCGCTTCTTGGCCTCGGTCGATGGCTCCAGCGCGGCGCGGGTGGAAATCTGCCCGAAATGGTAGCGCGCGCCGGTGAGTTCGACCAGGCGGATGTCGCGTTCCACGATGATGGCTTCGGCTAGCGCCGGGCGCGGCGGGCAATGCCGAGCCGCGTGGCGAACTCGCCTTCGGTCATGGCCGCGCCTTCCGACAGTTCGGGGTCCTCGGCATGGCCCACCACCAGCGCGTCGAAGGTGGCGGCATAGGCCAGCGCGCGGCGCATCACCCGCGCATTGGCGATGGTGCGGTCGCCATCGGTGAAGGCGACGGCGCCGGCTTCTTTCAGCAGACCGATCTCGGTCATCACTTCGCCGGCCAGATGCCGCGGGTGAGCGCCGCCATCGGCAGCACGCGCACCTTGGCGGTGGCCAGCGCGCGGCGCTTGATGAAATCCACCAGCGACGGTTCGTCGATCACGGGATCGGTGTTGGGCATCACGACGATGGTGGTGACGCCGCCCGCCGCCGCCGCGTCGCTGGCCGATTCCAGCGTCTCGCGATGTTCGCTGCCGGGCTCGCCGGTGAACACCCGGCATGTCGATCAGGCCCGGCGCGAGCACCAGGCCTCGGCAGTCGATCGATTTCCGGATCGCGCGGCTCGGCGTCATTGAACAGGCGCGGGCCGAAATCGCGCGATTCTGCCGTTTTCCACCAGGAGCGCGCCATTGCGCGTCCAGGCCGCGAGGCCGGATCGATCGAGCCGCGCATTGCGGAAGGCGATGCGCTTGCCGCTCATGGCGCGTTCCGCCCTTCGGCCGCCAGCCCGCGGGCCAGCGCATCCAGCACCGCCATGCGGATGGCGACGCCCATCTCGACCTGTTCCTGGATGACGCTCACTTCGATGTCGTCGGCGACGCCGAAGTCGATCTCGACGCCTCGGTTCATGGGGCCCGGATGCATCACCAGCGCGCCGGGCTTGGCACAGCGCGAGCTTTTCGCGGTCCAGGCCGTAGAAGCGGAAATATTCGCGCGTCGACGGCACGAAGGCGCCGGCCATGCGCTCGAGCTGCAGGCGCAGCATCATCACGATGTCGGCGCCCGCCAGCGCCTCGCGTCATGTCGGTGAAGATTTCGACGCCGAAACGCTCGGCGTCGGCGGGCAGCAGCGTGCGGGGCGCCACCAGCCTGACGCGCGCCCCCATCTTCGACAGGAGAACGATGTTCGAGCGCGCCACGCGGCTATGCAGGATGTCGCCGCAGATGGCCACGGTCAGCCCCTCGAAACCGCCGCGCCGGCGGCGGATGGTGAGCGCGTCGAGCAGCGCCTGGGTGGGATGCTCGTGGCTGCCGTCGCCGGCATTGACCACGCAGCAATCGAGCTTGCGCGACAGCAAGTTCGGCCGCGCCCGAATCCTGGTGGCGCACCACCAGGATGTCGGGGCGCATGGCGTTGAGCGTGGTGGCCGTGTCGATCAGCGTCTCGCCCTTGGAGACGGACGAGGTCCTGACCGACATGTTGAGCACGTCGGCGCCCAGCCGCTTGCCGGCCAGTTCGAAGCGAACTTTGGGTGCGGGTCGACGCCTCGAAGAAGAGGTTGATGAGGGTGCGGCCCTTGAGGAGTGCGTGCTTTTTCTCGGCGGCCCGGTTGAGGACCACATAGTCCTCGGCCAGGTCGAGAAGGCCGGTGATCTCCGTCGACGGAAAGCCCGTCGATCGCCAAGCAGATGGCTTGTCAGGAGAATAGGGCTGTCGCCGCCGCCACGCATCAAAGACGGGCTTATAGGGTGAGGAGGGGGTGGGGGCAAGGTGGCCTGCGTCCTCTTTGTTTGGTATCGCCGACGACATAATCTCATGTCATGCGGAAAGCCGCCCGTATTCTTGGCGTGATCTGGATGGTCGGCGTAGTCCTGGCAGGGATTGCGCTGATCGGCTCGGGTCTGTTCCGGGGCGGTCGCGGCGACATTTACATCCTGTTTGGCGCCCTGCTTCCGGGCATCGCCCTTTTCCGCTGGGGCAAGGTCGCCGGACCCAAGGCGTGAAGCGCCTCGCCGCGCGAAATCGCACGTCGTTTTTTCGTTGAAGCTTAGCTCGGCTTCAACGCCCCCTCACCCCAACCCTCTCCCCCTGCGGGCTACGCGATTCACACATCGCGGAGTGCCCAGCCATGCTTGATGGCGTGGAATTTGGTGAGCCCTCTGAGCATGACAATTGGACCGGGCTTTCCGTAGTAGCCGGTCCATCCGCCGAGGCGGGCAAAAACCCAGGCCGCGAAGGCAAGGGACCCTCTGGGATGGGGGTTTTTCTGCTTTTGGGTCTTGCCTTCGAGATCCTGGTTGACGCGCTCCAGGACGGGCTGGTCATCGGGATCGAGGGCATCGCTGAGCGGACGATTGAGCGCTCCATCACGCTCGGCAACGAGTTGCATCACGATGACGGCGGCGACAAGCGTTGCAACGACGAGCTTCTCCAGAGGACCGCCTTCCTGCTGACGAAGTGCCTCCATGTCGAAGCCCTTGGTCTTGGTTGTTCGGAAGAGTTGCTCGATGGTCCAGCGCAGACGATAGAAGCCAATGACGCGCCGGGCATCGGCCATATCGTTGACTTGGTGGGTCGTGAGCAGCCGCCAATGCGCCGGCTCTTCGCCTGGCGGTGCGTTGATCTCGCGCGCATCGACCATTTGGAGCGTTACAGTATCTGGCAGCTCTCTGGCTCCCTCGCTGCGTTTGCGGTTCTTTGGCTTTGCGATCTCAACGCTGCCGAAGCGCACTGCAAGGACGGCTGTTCTGGCTTTGCGGCCGGGAATGGATGGCAATTCGATCGCCATCTGACCGGCTTCGGACCATTGATCGGCGGTGGCAAAAAGATGGGCCTTCTTGTCGGCCAAAAGCCGGTCCTGCGCCGCCCGCACCAGCTTTTCAACATTGTCCGGTTTGAAGGCGAAGCACTCGTAAATGTCGCCTTCACGGTCCTCGACCACCGTCACACATGCCGCTCCCGCGGCTACAAGCTTGCTCGCGCTTTCCGCCCCGTCGAGCCAGCGCCGGCTGTCCTTGTCCTCAAAATCCCGCTCGTTGTGCGAGCCGCGATCCTCATCGCGGCGATCCAGGAAGAAAGCATCGATAAGGCCAAACACAAATCCGTTCGCTGCATCCGCGCCGATGAGAGGGTGCACCGAAAGGCCAATGCCGTTCTCGTCGACTCGAACCGATGTGGTGTCCTGTATCGCGAGCACATGGCGACCAGAGATTTGAGAACAAGTCCGCTGCGATGCTGCGCTCAGCATCTCGCCCGTCGTCACCCTTCGATTGTGCAGAAAGCGCGTGATCCGCATCTCGCCGGATCGCCTGGCGCCCAGAGCACGCACGCTGCCGCCCCAGCCGCCTTCCGCCACCAATCGGTCCAGGAGAAAACGCCCCCTTTTTCCAGACGTGCGTCGCCAAACCGCCCCAAGCCCGATTCCATCCCTGCCTCCCGCAGCCGAATCACCGCAATAGGGAGTCAGACCTTCTGCCGCGCCGCAACCCGCCAGAGACGATGTGTGAATGTCGTAGGCGTGCGGGGGCGAGGGGGTTTGTGTAAATTCTTCGCCGTCGTCATGTTGGAAATGCCGCGCGCGATTTCCCTCGCCCCCTTTGGGTCCGGCTACGCCAAGGCTTCGCCGGACGAAGCACTTACCCGGCGAAGCTTCAGCGAAGCCGGGTTGGGGGAGAGGGTGAGCGGCGCGAGGTTTCGATATAGCGCGGATGTGGGTGAGGGGGACGCGCGTCGGCGCAACTCAAGAGATCGTCGCGCTGCTGATCTCTTCGAGTTTGCGTTGGGAGGTTTCCGGCAGGCAGAGGAACGCGATCAGCGCGATGGGCAAGGCCGCGATGAAGACCAGGATTGCGGGGCCGTGGGCGCCGAAGCGGTCGTAGAACACCCCTTCCAGCGCCAGCGCCAACGCGCCCATCATGGACGAGGCGACATATCGGAGCGTAGCCGTCGTTGCGCGATAGGCGGTCGGGAAAATCTCGGCCACGTAGCCCGCGAGCAGCGTGTCGGATGAAATGTAGCCGAAGATCGCCAGGATCCACGCCGCCGGCAGCGTCCAGCCATCACGTCCGCTGAAGAGATAGACGAATGCGAGGCCGCAAATGGTCGCGCAGACAAGCAGCACGCGCCGGCGTCCGATCCGGTCCGAAATGCGTCCGGCGACCATGTTGCCCACGACCGAAATAAAGCCGCCGAACAGAAAGAGCAACGTGATGTGGTGCGGCTGATAGTGATGGGTCTGCTGCAGATATTTCGACATCAGAACGATGGACGGCCCGATCGCGAAATAGAACGCGCCGGCCCCGATGAGCACGGTCGCGAGACGTCCGGGATATTCCCGCGCCAGCCGCGAAACCGTGTCCCGTGCCGCAGCCCATTTCGAACCCAGCGCCGCGAGTTCCTTGCGGCGAACTTCGAAGCGCGCGGTTTCGGGCAAATAGCGCCGGAAATAAGCGAGCACGAACAGCGTGCTACCGCCGATCACATAGATCGCACGCCAGCCGAAAGGCAGCACATTGACGAGGGCAAAGACGAGCGCGGCAACGCCCGCGCCGGTGGCGCCCAGCGCGCCCAGAGTGCCGGTGGCCCAGCCGCGAATATGTTCGTCCATCTCTTCGGCGATCACCACGAAGCACAGCATCTCCTCGCAATAGCCGAAGACGCGCGTGAAGATTTGCATCCAGACGAATTGCGGATAGGTGTGGGCGAAGCCACTGGCGACGGTGAACAATGCCTCGCCGAAGACCGTGATCAGCAGGAGCCGCCGGCGCCCGAAAATATCGGCCAACGGCGCGATCATCATTGCGACCAGCGCCGCCAGGCGGAAATAGGTGACGGTCAGGCCGGCCGCGTCTTCGGGAATGTGCAGTTCGCGCTGGATCTGCGGCAACGCGATGCCGAAGACCTGCAGATCGTAACCGCTGAACAGAAGCGTCGTGCCGACCAGCAGCAGCACGACTTCCTGCCGGCGCGGGATGGGAATCTTCGGCCGGGCGAATGGCGGCAGCCACAGGAAACGGGCGAGGCGCGCGTCCGGCGCGGGTTCGCTCATCGCGCATCCCTGTGCTTGAGCGTATCGAGCGCGCCTTGCAGGATGTAGGCGGCCGCCATTTTGTCCACGACTTCGGCGCGGCGTTTGCGCGACGCATCGGCGTCGATCAGCGTGCGGGTGACCGCGGCCGTCGAGAGCCGCTCGTCCTGCAGCACGATGGGCAGCGATGCCCGCGCGGCGAAATTGCGCACGAAGGCGCGCGCCGATTGCGCGGACGGTCCTTCGCTGCCGTCCATATTGAGCGGCAGCCCGACCACCAATCCGCCCACGCCAAGCTCCGCGATCAGCGCGTCAAGCACCGCCGCATCCTTGGCGAATTTCGTCCGCTTCAGCGTCTGCAACGGCGTGGCGATGGTGAGGCCCGTGTCGGACAGCGCGAGCCCGATGGTCTTCTCGCCCAGATCGAGGCCGAGAAGCCGCGCGCCCGCCGCGAGACGGCTTTTCAAATCTGCCAGATCGACGAGCGCCAAGCGCGGCTACCTTTGGCCGATCTCGATCCGGTTGCCGGCGGGATCGCGAATGAAGAAGCGGTGCAGCCCCTCGGCGACGCCTTCCTCTTCGATGGCGACGCCAGCGGCCACGGATGCCGCGCGCGCCGCGGCAAGGTCGGGCACGAGGAAGCAGACATGCCGCTTGCTCCGGGGCGAGGGCTCGGGATCGACGCCGATGTGGAATTGGGTGGCGCCCACCTGGAACCACGCCCCGCCGCGCGCCCGCAACTCCGCGGGCTTGGGGACCTCGAAGAGGCCCAAGACGCCCCGATAGAAGGCGAGACATTCGGCTTCCAGCGCGCGCGGAACCGACATTTGCACATGGTCGATGCTCGAAATGCCCAAAGACATATCAACGGCCCCGCGATGCATTGCGCTCGCTTGCCAGCATGGCCCCCGATTGCTAGCAAGGCGCGAACACTTACCACAAGAGCCGTGCCATGTCCGTCGACAAGGACACCGTCCGACGTATCGCCAAGCTTGCCCGGCTGGCGCTGGAGGAAGAGCGCGTCGAACCCATGGTGACGAGCTCAACGACATCTTCGACTGGGTGGAGCTGCTGGAGGAAGTCGATGTCGAAGGCGTGCCGGCCATGACAGCGTGGTCGCGCAGAAGCTCAAGATGCGCGAAGACGAGGTGACCGACGGCAGCAACGCCGACGCGCTGATGGCCAATGCGCCGGAAGGCGAGGACCATTTTTTCGTCGTGCCCAAGGTGGTGGAATAGGGATGGCGCTCCCCGCACGCCCGACGATTTCACGCTGGCCGAGGCGCGCGATGCGGTGAGGGCCAAAAAGATTTCGTCCAAGGAATTGACGCAGGCCTTCGTTGCCGCGGTCGAAACGGCGCGCCCGCTCAATGCCTTTGTCACCGAAACGCCGGAGCGCGCGCTGGCGATGGCCGACGCATCCGATGCGCGGCTTGCCAAAGGCGAGAGCGCGTCCGCTCGAAGGCCTGCCGCTCGCCATCAAGGACCTGTTCTGCACCAAGGGCGTGCGCACCACGGCGGCAGCCGATCCTGGGGAATTTCGTTCCGCCCTATGAATCGACCGTCACCCAGAATCTGTGGGATGCCGGCGCGGTGATGCTGGGCAAGACCAACCTGGATGAATTCGCCATGGGCTCGTCGAACGAGACCAGCGCCTTCGGTCCGGTGTTCAATCCCTGGCGGGCAAGCGACAGCCAACGCCAACCTGGTGCCGGGCGGCTCGTCCGGCGGTTCGGCGGCCGCGGTCGCGGCCGATCTTTGCCTGGCCGCCACCGGCACCGACACCGGCGGTTCGATCCGCCAGCCTGCCGCGGTCACCGGCACGGTCGGCTTGAAGCCGACTTATGGCCGCTGCTCGCGCTGCGGCATTGTCGCCTTTGCCTCGTCGCTGGATCAGGCCGGTCCCATGACCAAGACGGTGCAGGACGCCGCCATCATGCTGAAAACCATGGCGAGCGTGGATCCGAAGGATTCCACCAGCGTCGACGTGGCCGTTCCCGATTACGAACAGCTGCTGGAAGGCGGCATCAAGGGCCTGAAGGTCGGCATCCCCAAGGAATACCGCATCGACGGCGCGCCGGCCGGAGATCGACGCGCTGTGGGCGAAGGGCGCGGAGTGGCTGAAGGCGCAAGGCGCCGAGATCGTGGAAGTTTCGCTGCCCCACACCAAATATGCGTTGCCCACCTATTACATCGTGGCGCCGGCAGAAGCCTCGTCGAACCTGGCCCGTTATGACGGCGTACGCTTCGGCCATCGCGCCGCCGGGCGCGCACGACATCACCGAGCTTTATGAGAAAAGCCGGGGCGAAGGGCTTCGGCGCGGAAGTGCAGCGCCGCATCCTGATCGGCACCTATGTGCTCTCGGCCGGCTATTACGACGCCTATTATGCCCGCGCCCAGAAATTGCGCACCCTGATCAAGCGCGACTTCGACGCAGGCCTTCGAGAAATGCGATGTGCTGCTGACGCCCGCGACGCCCGGTCCGGCCTTTGGCGTCGGCGCCAAGACGTCGGATCCGGTCGAGATGTATCTGCAAGACGTCTTCACCGTGACGGTGAATCTGGCGGGCCTGCCGGGGATTTCGGTGCCGGCCGGCCTGACCGCGAACGGCCTGCCGCTGGGGCTGCAGCTGATCGGCAAGGCGTTCGACGAAGCGACCATGCTGCGCGCGGCACGCGCGATGAACAGGCCGCGGATTTCAGCGCATAACCCGGCCAAATGGTGGAGGGCCGCATGAGCGCGGCAGCAAAGAACAAATTCATCAAGGGCGCAAACCGGCGATTGGGAAATCGTGATCGGCTTGGAAGTCCATGCCCAGGTCCTGTCCAAGTCCAAGCTGTTTTCCGGCGCCTCCACCGAATTCGGCGCCGAGCCCAACAGCCAGGTCAGTTTCATCGATGCGGGCGATGCCCGGCATGCTGCCGGTCATCAACGAGAAATGCGTCGAACAGGCGGTGCGCACGGGCCTGGGCCTGAAGGCCAGGATCAACCTGCGCTCGCATTTTCGACCGCAAGAACTATTTCTATCCCGACCTGCCCCAGGGCTATCAGATCAGCCAGTACAAGAACCCGATTGTGGGCGAGGGCGAGGTCATCATCGACCTCAAGGACGGCGAGACCATCCGGGTGGGGATCGAGCGGCTGCATCTGGAGCAGGACGCGGGCAAGAGCCTGCATGACCAGCATCCCGACGAGTCCTTTGTCGACCTGAACCGCGTCCGGCATCGCCCTGATGGAGATCGTCACCAAGCCCGACATGCGCTCCAGCGAAGAAGCCGCCGCCTTCCTGAGGAAATTGCGGGCGATCGTGCGCTATCTGGGCACCTGCGACGGCAACATGGATGAAGGCTCGATGCGGGCCGACGTGAATGTGTCGGTGCGCAAGCCCGGGCGGTCCGACTGGGCACGCGCTGCGAGATCAAGAACGTCAATTCCATGCGCTTCATCGCGCAGGCGGTGGAATATGAAGCCCGCCGCCAGGTCGAGGTCATCGAAGGCGGCGGCACGATCCGTCCAGGAAACCCGGCTGTTCGACAGCCGCCAGGGCGAGACCCGCTCCATGCGCTCCAAGGAAGAGGCGCATGATTATCGCTATTTCCCCGATCCCGACCTGTTGCCGCTGGAACTGGACGCAGCGTGGGTGGCGGAGATCGCAAAATCGCTGCCGGAACTGCCGGACGAGAAGAAGGCGCGCTTCATGGCGACTAGGGACTGTCGGCCTATGACGCCTCCGTGCTGGTGGCGGAGCGCGAACTCGCCGACTATTACGAGGAACTGGCCAAGGGCGTGGACGCGAAAGTCCGCCGCCAACTGGCTGAACAACGAAGTGCTGGGCCGTCTTAACCGCGACGGGCTGTCAATCGGCGAAGTGCCGGTGAGCGCGGCTGCCAACAACGCCATCATCGCGGATGGTCGCGGACAAGACCATCTCCGGCAAGATCGCCAAGGACCTGCTCGACATCGTGTGGAAGCGAGGGCGGCGATCCCGCGTCAGTCGTGGAGGCCCGCGGCCTCGCGCCAAGTGACCGATACCGGCGCCATCGATGCGGCGATCGAGGCGGTGATCGCCGCCAATCCCGACAAGGTGGAAGAGGTGAAGGCCAAACCCAAACTCGCCGCCTGGTTCGTCGGTCAGGTGATGAAACAGACGGGCGGCAAGGCCAATCCGGCCGGCCGTCAACGCTGCTCTCAAGACCCGACTCAATCTGCCCGAAGAGGGGTGATTTGCACATTTGCAACCGTTGACCCTTTGGCGCGGTTGGGGCAGACTTTTTCGTCCGTATACTGACGAATCGCCAGAACCCAATAAAACATTGAGTTCTGCGCGCTTTGCGCCCGCGGCCGTTTCGGCGCGGGGGCGGGCAGTATTGCGTCATTCCCGCAACCTACTCATATTGTTGGTGTTTTGGGGGGTGCGAGTTGCACGACCCGAAGACCCTAGAGGAGTCGTTTCACATGCCAATGACAGCGAAGAAGAAAAAGAAGACCAAGAAGCGTAAGGCCCGTAAGGCCACGAAGAAGAAGAAAAAGGCGAAAAGGGCAAAAAAAGCCCGAAAATCTAAGCGGGCCAAAAAGGCAGCTCCTGCAGTCGCAATGTAGGGCGACCTGATGGTCAAGGCTCAGGCCGCGGCATTCCGGGGTGGGCGTTCGCGCTCCGCCAGGGATGCCGCGGTCAAGCCCAAAAAGAAGAACAAGGCAGCCGGCGCGACGCGCGCAGCCTTGGAGATGTAAACCCAGTCCTTCGAATTTCGTTACGAGCGGGCGCCGTACGACGCCGCTTTGTTTTGGGCTGCGAACTTCGTCAGGCCCAGCCAAACCACCCCAAAGCCCCGCGAAGACGTCCGAAAATCCTGCCCGGCCACAGCGTGCGCCCCTTGATCGATCAGTGTACGGATGATCCGCATCCGGCCGCCGGCGTTAACAATGTCTGAACGTCAACGTTAACCCGCCCTTAGGGTCTCCTCGCCACGATCCCGTCACGCGCGCAACAGAACGCTTGCGCGTGACGGATGGAAGAAGGGCTTTAGCCGAGCCCATATCCAAGGGGACTGTCATGGCGTGCGTGGATGTCGATGCGCTGACGCAATACGAGGTCGAAGCGAAACAGGGCCGCGCCGACGCGCTCTACAATCTGGGGCTCGCCTATTCCACGGGTCAGGGGGTCGGCGTGGATTACATCGCCGCCCACAAATGGTTCAACCTCGCCGCCATGCGCGGCAGCGATCTCGCCAAATCCTGGCGCGCGCAAATCTCGAGCGAAATGAATTCCAGCCAGATCGCCGAGGCGCAACGCCTAGCCCGCGAATGGCTTTCGATCTTCCGCTGATTTCAATCCGGTAAATTACGGCTTCGACTTGCCGCTGTCGTCCGGGGGGCTTGCCGCCGGTTCGAGGCTCGCGCTTCCGCTCACATGCGGCCTGGGCACCGGCACCGGGATTGCGCCGCGGGCGAAGCCGCCGGCGGCGCGTATTGCAGCACCTGACCCTGCGGCGCGTTCGGCCGGTAGATGTCGGCCAGGATGTGCAATGGCTCGTCATGGCCGGAAATCCGGTTGCGGTAGATTTCCATATTCTCGATCACGCGCTGGACGTAATTGCGGGTCTCGTTGAACGGGATTTGTTCGATCCAGTCGACCGGGTCCACGCGCGCGTCGCGCGGATCGCCATAGGTGGCGATCCATTTGCGCACATTGCCAGGGCCTGCGTTGTACGCCGCCGCGGCGAGGACATAGGACCCACCCCAATCGGACAGATCGCCGCCGAGTTCGGTCATGCCGAGCTGCATATTGTAGACGGGATCGCCCACGAGGTCCGCCGGCCGGTATTCCAGCCCGGCGACATTCGCCGTTTTCCGTGCCGTGTAGGGCATCACCTGCATGATGCCGCGCGCGCCGGCGCCGCTTACCGCGTCGGGATCGAACTCGGTCTCCTGGCGGATGATGCCCAGCACATAGGCGGCATCGGGCGCAGTGCCCGGCGCCGGGTAACCCGGAACGGGAATGACGGGATAGGAATAGCTGAGGAGCAGGGGACCGTTGTAGCTCTCCTCTTTCGCCACCCTGACCGCGATCTCCTTGAAGCCCATCCGCGTCAGGTCTTCGGCCAGAAGCTTGACGTGGCGGGGGTCGGAATAGAGGTCGGCATCATGGACGGAGAAGCTGCGCAGCAGGCTTTCGAGGCCCAGATCGGCCAGCACCCGGATCGCGCGCGTCAGCTCCTCATGTTCGAAGCTCGCACGCGCCGCATTGGCGTCGATCGCGGGTTCGCTCAGATGGAGGGTGGGCGCGGTCTCGATGCGGGCAAGCGCGAGTTCGCCGTAGAAGGTTTCGGGCGATTGGGAGGCCAGACGATATTGCTGCCAGGCGGCGGCGAGATCGCCCGATGCTTCGTCGCAGCGGCCTTCCCAATAATGCGCGCGCGCCCGGCTGATCGGGCGGGTCACCGCCTTGGCCAAGTCCTGGAAGTGGGCAAGCGCCGATTTTGGTTCCTTCAGATAGCGCAACGCAATCCAGCCGGCGAGGAATTCGGCTTCGGAATATTCGGTGGAGTCGGGGGCAAGGCCGGTGTCCATCGTCAGCGAATAGGCGCTGTGATAGCTGCTCTGTTGCAGGGCGTCGCGGGCGTCGAGGTTGAGTTCCGCCCACCAGCGGGTGGGGGCGATTTTCGCCATTTCGTGGGTCGGCGCGTGCGCCAGGAGCGACGCCGCTTCGTCGATCTGTCCCTCTTGGCGCAAGAGCCTCGCGCGATCGAACAGAAGGCCCGGGTCGTTGCGCGACGCGTCGGGCAGATTTTCCACCAGCCGTTCGCCGCTTGCAGGGCTGCTGCGCAGCTCCATGCGGGCTTCGGCGATGCGCCGCGCGTCCCCATCGACGCGCGCGAGTTCGCGCCGCGCCGCGGTGACGTCGTTGTGCCACAAGAGATGGTCGAGCCGCTCGCGGTCGACATCCGGAGTGAGAATGTCGCCGTGCCGCTGCGTGATCGCGAATTCCTGATCAGGATCGAAGCTGTCCTCGACCCAGGCCTGGCGGATGAGGGCGTGGCCGCGTGTGGGCGCGCTCGTCGCGATGAGGGCCTCGCCCAACCGTATCCGTCCGATGCCCGCGAGAGGCTCGCGGTCGGCGAACCAGGCAACGACGGCGTGGGGCTCCATCGCCGGGTCCATGGCCGTTTCGGCGCGCACCATCAGCGTATCGCGGTCGGGCCAGTCGGGATTGTCCTTGAGGAACTGGCTGATCTCGGCGAAAGGCGCGCCGCTGTTCTTGTCGAGCAGGTAACGCCATTCGACGAGTTTGCGCGCGATCGGGTCATGACCCTGATCGGCCAGGCCGCGGGCCGCCGTCCAGTCGCCGCGGTCGATCGCTTCGAACGCCTGCGTATAGAGATCGTGGTCGGAGGCCGGAAGAATGCGGACAAGACCGACGCGCCGCTCGCCCGTGATCTGCGGCTCCGGCACACCTCCTTCGCCCGCATCCTGGATGGGCTGCATCATCACGACCCCGCCCTGCCGGATGAGACCGGGCGGAAGGCCATTGGCCGACGACGAGGACGGAACAACGGGCGCTTGCGCCTCGACAGCGGCCGCTGAGACCGCGAGCGCGACCGTGGCAAGCAAAACGGCGCGAAACGCCTTCATAACGACAAGAACCTGTTTGAAATTGCGTGGATCGGGTGCACCAATCGCGAGAATAACGGCCATGCGCCGCGTTGACCAGCGATCGCGCCTTGCCGCGCCGGTCGCGCGAGCGTTATTTTGCCGCTGACTCTCGCCACGGATATTCCTCATGCGCGATGCGCGCGAACGCCTCAGGGGCTCGATGCCCGCCCTCATCACCCCGTTCCGGGACGGAAAGGTGGACGAGGCTGCGTTCCGCAAGCTGGTCTCCTGGCAGATCGCGGAGGGCTCGCACGGGCTTGTCCCGGCGGGCACCACCGGCAAATCGCCAACGCTCAGCCATGAAGAGCACATGCGCGTGGTGGCGACTGTGCGTCGAGGAGGCCAAGGGCCGGGTCCCGGTGATCGCCGGGCGCGGGCTCCAATTCCACCGCCGAAGCGATCGCGCTCACACGCCACGCCAAGGAGGTCGGCGCGGATGCCGTGCTGTCGGTCACGCCCTATTACAACAAGCCGACGCAGGAAGGGCTCTACCGCCATTTCGCGGCCATCGCCGAAGCGGTGGATATTCCCATCGTCCTCTACAACATCCCCGGCCGCAGCGTGGTCGAGATTTCCGTGGAGACGATGGCGCGGCTGGCCGCGATCGCGAACATCATCGGGCGTGAAGGACGCGACCGCCAACCTGGTGCGGCCGAGCCGCGAGCGCGGCGTCTGCGGCAAGGACTTCCGCTATCTCTCCGGCGAAGACGCGCACCGCGCTGGGCTACATGGCCCATGGCGGGCATGGCTGCATCTCGGTGACGGCCAATGTGGCGCCGAAGCTCTGCGCCGAATTCCAGAACGCCTGCATGCAGGGCGCCTTGAGCACGCGCTCGCGCTGCAGGACCGGCTGATGCCGCTGCACGACGCGATGTTCTGCGAAGCCGAGCCCGGCGCCGGTGAAATATGCGGTCTCGCTGTTGGGGCTGTGCACCGACGAAGTGCGCCTGCCGCTCGTGCCCGCAAGCGAACCGGCGCGCGCCCGCATCCGCGCGGCGATGGCGTCCGCCGCCGTCCTCAAAGCCTGAGCGATGGCAAGAAAAGGACGACCGGAACGTCGTGTCGTCGCCGACAACCGCAAGGCGCGCCACGCCTATGCCATCGAGTCGACGCTGGAAGCCGGGCATCGTGCTGATGGGCTCGGAAGTGAAGGCGCTGCGCACCGGCAAGGCCACCATCGCGGAATCCTACGCCCAGGCCAAGGACGGCGAGATCTTTCTCGTCAACGCCTATATCCCCGAATACACACATGGCCAACCGCTTCAATCACGAGCCGCGACGGGCGCGCAAGCTGCTGGTGCGCAAGACGGAAGTGCGCAAGCTCGCCGCCGCCATCCAGCGCGAAGGCATGACGCTCATTCCGCTGCGGCTCTATTTCAACGCCGAGGGCATCGCCAAGCTCGAGCTGGGCATCGCCAAGGCAAGAAGCTCCACGACAAGCGCGAGACCGAAAAGCAGCGCGACTGGGCAGCGCGACAAGGCGCGGCTGATGCGCGCCAAGGGTTGACGGCATGTTTGCCCAACGCGAGATATAACCACCGTCCCCTTGAGGGAGGGTCGAATTGCGAAGCAATTCGGGGAGGGGCAAGTCACCGAATTTCGTGGCTAGCCCCTCCCCGAAATTCTTCTTTTTCGCTTCGCTCAAAAAAGAATTTCGACCCTCCCTCAAGGGGAGGGTGGAATCATTTTGCCAATTGAAAATTAAATTTCTCTACTTTTGCGCGGCACGTTTGGCTTCCGCCACTACCTTGTCGAACATCTCCGCCGTCAGCACGCCCGTGTTCGTGTTGTAGCGCGAGCAATGATAGCTCGCGATCAACGAGACCTTTCCCGTATCGTGGCGTGCGCCGTGTCTGAAAGGGTGCGCCTTCTTCGCAATGTCCAGCGCCGACAGCACGCTGTCATGTGCGATGCGGCCGAGCGTCAGCACCGCCTTGAGCTTCGGCATGGCGGCGAGCTGCGCCGACAAAAAATGCCGGCAGGTTTTGATCTCGGCGGGCAGCGGCTTGTTCTGCGGGCGGCACGCAACGCACGGCATTGGCGATGGGCAATCGACCAGCTCCAGACCGTCGTCGGCGCGCTGGCTATAAGTTCCCCGCGCCAGCCCATGCCTGAGCAAGGTCGCGTAAAGCAGATCGCCCGCCTAATCGCCGGTGAAGGGCCGGCCGGTGCGGTTGGCGCCATGCAGCCCCGGCGCAAGCCCCACGATCAGGAGCCGCGCGTCGATATGGCCGAAGATCGGCACCGGCGCGTTGAACTAATCCGGATAGGCCTGGCCGGTTCGCGTCGCGGAACGCCGCCAGCCGCGGGCAGAGCGGGCAATCGTGCGGCGGTTCGCTGCCGGCTATCTGGCCCGTCAGACCGCATTTCGATGTAGCCGCGCAACCACGCGCGCCCTTCATCCGCCATCGCCGCCACCCGCGAAAACCCTAAGCCGACTGCGCGAACTGCTGCGCCGGCACTGCTTGCGTCGAACGGGGACCGCCTTCGCGCACGATCTCGGACTTCAGTTCCTCCAGCTCGATGAAATTGTCGGCCTGGCGGCGCAATTCGTCGGCCACCATGGGCGGCTGCGGTGCGGATGGTGGACACCACGCTGACGCGGCGGCCCTTGCGCTGCACCGCTTCCACCAGCCGGCGGAAATCGCCGTCGCCCGAGAAAATCACGATATGGTCCACCATGCTCCGCCATCTCCATCACGTCGATGGCGAGTTCGATGTCCATGTTGCCCTTGACGCGCCGGCGGCCCTGGCGCGTCGGTGAATTCCTTGAGCGGCTTGGTGACCACCGAGAAGCCGTTGTAATCGAGCCAATCCACCAGCGGGCGCAGCGGCGAGAATTCCTGGTCCTCGGCCACGGCGGTATAATAAAAGGCGCGCACCAGCATGCCCTTGCGGGCGAACAGCTCGAGCAGGCGCTTATAGTCGATGTCGAATTGCAGGCCCTTGGCCGCGCCATAGAGATTGGCGCCGTCGATGAACAAGGCGAGTTTTTCGTTCGGGTAGAACAGCATGGTAATCTCCACCAAATATTGCGGCCACTCCGGTAATCCCCCCGACGGCCCACCGGTGTTCTAAGATATTCGCGAGCCCATGCAAACGTTCCCTTCGGGTGTCACATGATTTTTATCGCGCTGGGCGCCAACCTGCCGTCGCGTGCGGGAACTCCCGCTGAAACCTTGACGGCGGCGCTGGCGGAACTCGCGCGCAAGGATGTAAGGCCGGTCGCGGTGTCGCCGTTCTATTCGACGCCCGCATGGCCTGATCCCACCGACCCAACCTATGTCAACGCGGTCGCCCGGGTGGAAACGCCGCGCGATCCGGCCTCCCTGATGGCGCAGTTGCAGGAGATCGAGCAATTCTTCGGCCGCGTGCGGGGCGCGCGCAACGCGCCGCGCACGCTCGACCTGGATTTGTTGGATTATTGCGGCAACATTGCCGGGGGCCCGCCGGTTCTTCCGCATCCGCGCATGGACTTACGCGGATTTGTGCTCGTGCCGCTGGCCGATATCGCACCCGACTGGCGCCATCCGGTCTCGGGTCGTATGATCGCGGAGTTGGTGGCGGCGCTCCCCGAGCGCGAACGCAAGCTCGCGCGCGCGATATAGTTTATTTTCCCGGCGCCAATTTGAACGTCCGTCTGATCTCGTCGAATTTGCGGATCAATGCCGGCTGGTCGAAGGCGCGGACCGTTCCCGGATCGTAGGCTCCGATATTGTGCGAGTGGACGAAATAGCGAATGGCGATGCACGGCGCGCTGTCGCGGTCGGCATAGACGGTCTCGTCGTAGAAATTGCCCGCGCCTGCGTCCGACGATGTCGCGACGGAATAGCGGACGCCGTTTTCGGTGATGTTCTTCACGTTCCCCGGATCGGAAAGAAACGGCACGGCCGTGCAAGGCGAGGCGCCGGGCAACCTCTCGACGCTCAGATATGTGTCGTCCGCAAGATTGGTCCCCGTCGTGAGCGCCGCGGGGATCGTGAACGATACGCCGCGAATGTCCTTGCCGGGTCCCAGCGCCTGATAGTCATACGAGGCGTTCACCGCGAACCCTGCCGGGTAAGACATCCAAAACGATGCGCCCGAAAACGTTTTCCAGCCGGGCGGGCTTGCCGCCGCCGTGCCGAAGCACGCAGCAGCGATCACGCATGCCGCTGCGACCCCAATGCGAAGTATCGGCGAGGCGATATTCGATTTGCTCATGGCTACGACGATAGCGCATTGCCGCCGCCGCAGTAAGCTGGTGCGAACGGCAAGGAGAGGGCGGTGGGAAGCGTCGGGCGAATCGCATTTGGCGCGGTCGAGACGCCGTCCGGGCAGGCGGCGCTGGCCGATCTCGCGGGCCCCGACGTCGAGGCCGTCGTCGCTTATTGGCATGGGGTGGCCGATCTCGATTTCCTCGGCATCGATCGCGCGCGCATGGGGACCCGCGAGGAGACCCACGCGCGGATCGCGCGCACCCTGCGCAGCGGCGAGCCCGATCAGAAAAGCGTCTCGTTCGGGATTCTTCTGAACGGGGAACTCATCGGCTACACACTGCTCAACCGCTATGCGCCCGACACGAATTATTCCCACTGGCACATTGTCAGACCGGAACTGCGCGCGGCCGGAATTTCGAGCGCTCTCTATCCCCATCGCATCGAAATGTATTTCGCGCTCTATCCTCTCACGCGCCTGATCCACCAGACGCGCACGCGCAATGTGGGCGTCAACCGGATGCTTGACAAATTCGTGCCCGTCGCCGAAACGCGTTTCGTGGAGCGGCCGGACGGTTTTGCGGGTCCGGGCGAGTTCCACATGCGCCACGTTTACCGTGACGACATCCCGGCGTTCTTCCGGCGGGCCGGGGAACTCGTGCGGCGCAACACGTCCTGACCGTCTCGCCAGCAGAGGATAAATTGTCTAGTTTGCCGGCCACCCGAGATTTTGGACTCCGTCATGTGGAAAGAATTTGCACCGTTCGTCGTTCTGCTTCTGGTCTTTGCGCTCGTGCTGCGCCGAAGCGGGCGCACGCGCGTCATTCGCGTGCAGCGCATGTGGATCGCGCCGGCAATCTTCGTCGTGCTGACCGGCACGACGCTCGTGGTATCGCCGTTACCGGGATTGATCGCGATCGCGGCGTTCATCGTGGTTGCGATCATGGGCGCGGGCGTCGGCTATCTTCGCGCCCGGCACCAGGAGATAACCATCGATCATGAAACGGGTGTGGTGTCGAGCAAGGCGACGCAGGTCGGCACGATCCTGATAGCCGCGCTGTTCCTTGTGCGCTACGGCATCAAGCTCGCATTCCCCCAGCTAGGCGCCCAGCCCGGTTCGCACGCGACCGCGGATGCCATCGCCTGGGCGAATGGGGCGCTGATCTTCTCGGCGGCGATGCTGCTGACACAGGCGGTCTGGGTGTGGCTGCGCACGCAGCCCCTGCTCGCGCAGCATGCCGCGCGCGCCGTGCCGCCGCCCGCGCAGCCATAGCGAATATTCACCCTTCAGAGATGCAGATTGCCGCCGGGCGACAGCGCGCCGTCCCACACTTGCGTGCCGCTTGTACGGTCATAGTCGACGAGCGCGTGACCCTGGCCCAGCGAGCCGATGTGAAGCGTGAGCCCCGCGAGCACCGTGTTGCCGAAGTCCACATGGTGATCGATCATCGTGTAGTCGTACCCGACATAGAACGAGACGGGCAGGCTCTCGACGGGCAGGTATTCGATGGTCGTGCCGCCGCTCGTCCATTGCCCGAGGCCCTGCTTGAACGAGCTGTAGTTGAAATATCCGTTGATGGCGAAATCCGGCATCAGGTAATAGGCCGCACCGCCGCTCACATAACCACCGCCGATGCTTCCGGCCACGTCGCCGCCCTTGACGCGCAGCGTCAGTTCGTCGAGCGCATACCACTCGCCGAACAATCCGTAGCTTGTCGCGTCGCCCTTGATGCCGAACAGGCCGGACGTCGCACCGTCGAACGAGCCATGCGCCACGGTGGCGCCGATGCTGCCGGCCCAGTCGCGCCACAAGAGGCTCGCGCCCGCGTCCCACAGCGTTCCCTGCGCGTTGCTTCTGGTGAGATGGGCGTCGCTCGAATCGAGTTGCAGGTCGAAGCCGGGATTGCCCAGGCTGATGAGCGCCGTGCCGGTCCCGTCCCATTGATCGACATGGCCCGCATGGCTGCTGAGGCCCGTGCTGCCGAAGCCGGCGTCGAGATCGCCCACGATCTGCGCCTGCGCGCCGGCCCCGAATGTGGACGCCGCGAGGAGACATGCCGCCGTCAATCCAATGCGCCTGGAACTCATCTGCCCCTCCAACTTCCGCCGACCGCAGCACGGTCTCTTCGCCCGCGAACAGGCTAAATCAAGCCGGCGGCGCTGTCATGCGGATGTATTTCGCGCTTGCGATATGGTCTTGCCCCGGGCTGCCGCGTTCTATATGGTCCGCCGCCTTCCGGGGAACAGGCCGAATCCGGCCCCTAAACCTCTGGCGAATCCAAGGAATCCCGCATGGCTCGCGTCACTGTCGAAGATTGCGTCGACAAGATCCCCAACCGCTTCGATCTGGTGCTGGACTGCCGGCTTACCGCGCCCGCCAGCTTTCCGGCGGCGCCGAGCCGCTGCTGGAGCGCGACCGCGACAAGAACCCGGTCGTGGCGCTTGCGCGAAATCGCCGCCAAGTCGCTCAAGCCGGACGAGGTCAAGGAAGACTATATCCGCTCGCCTCCAGAAGCATGCCGAAGTGGACGAGCCGGAAGAGGCCCGCCCCGAGAGCGACGACCGCGAGGATCCCGCAGCATCGCCAGGTGACCGAGGAGGAGCTGCTGCGGGCGCTGACCACCGAAGCCCAGCGCCGCGCCGAGCCGCAGCCCGAGCCGGAAGCGGACTACGAAGAGTAAGCCGCGGCTCGCCGGTTCCGGCCGTCCAGCGTCCGGTCGTGCCAAAGCGGGCCGCGGCCAGCCGACGCGGCCGGACTCCTGATTCGGACGGGAAATTCCTATATATTGTCCGGACATGAGCGTCCGAACGCAGCCCGCCGAGATCCACGGCCCGGGGCAGGTGCAGCCTACCCCGCAGGTCGGCTGCCGCTGCCGAAACGCGGCCTCCGAGCCCCGTCCGGCCTCGCGCGCGCCGCAAGCTGATGCGCCAGACCGACCTGGTCGAGCGGGTCAAGGCCTATGACCCCGAGGCCGACGAGGCGCTGCTCAACAAGGCCTATGTCTATGCCATGACGGCGCACGGCAAGCAGTTCCGCGCCTCGGGCGATCCCTATTTCGCCCATCCCGCTGGAAGTGGCCGCCATCCTGACCGAACTCAAGCTCGACGTGCCCACCATCGTCACCGCGCTGCTGCACGACACGATCGAGGACACGCTGGTCACCTATGAGGACGTCAAGGAGAATTTCGGCGACGAGATCGCCGGTCTGGTCGACGGCGTCACCAAGCTCTCCCAGCTGGAAGTCTTTTCCGAGCGCACCAAGCAGGCGGAGAATTTCCGCAAGCTGATGCTGGCCATCACCGAGCGACATCCGCGTGCTGCTGGTCAAGCTGGCCGACCGGCTGCACAACATGCGCACGCTGGGCTTCATCGAGAAGCCGGAGAAGCGCCGCCGCATCGCCCAGGAGACGGTGGACATCTATGCCCCGCTGGCCGGGCGCATCGGCATGCAGAACATGCGCGAGGAGCTGGAAGACCTGGCCTTCGCCGAACTCGATCCCGAAGCGCGCAATTCCATCGTCACCCATTTCGCCCGCCTCGACATGGTGGGCGGCGACCGGGTCGGGCCGCATCGCCGACCAGATCAAGCGCAAGCTGGCCGAGCAGGGCTGGACGCCTGGGTCTATGGCCGCGGCAAGCGGCCTTTCTCGATCTGGCGCAAGCTCCAGACCAAGAAGCTCAATTTCGAGCAGCTGTCCGACATTTTCGGCTTCCGCGTCATCGTCGAAGACGCGACGAGGATTGCTACCGCGCGCTGGGCATCATCCACACCAACTGGCAGATGGTGCCGGAGCGCTTCAAGGATTTCATCTCCACGCCCAAGACCAACGGCTACCGCTCGATCCACACCACGGTGATCGGGCCCGGAAAAGCAGCGGGTCGAAATCCAGATCCGCACCCAGGAAATGCACGACGTGGCCGAGCGCGGCGTCGCCGCCCATTGGCGCTACCGCGAGCATGTGCCGGAGCAAGATGCCAGCCGACGAGCGCCGCCTATGGCTGGCTGCGCGACATGGTGGACCTGCTGGAACGCGGCGACAGCGCCGAGGAGGTGCTCGAGCATTCCCGCCTCAACATGTATCAGGACCAGGTCTTCTGCTTCACGCCCAAGGGCAGCCTGATCTCGCTGCCGCGCGGCGCCACGCCGATCGATTTCGCCTATGCGGTGCATACCGATCTGGGCAACACCGCCGTGGGCGCCAAGGTCAATGGCGGCGCATGTGCCGCTGCACACGCCGCTCAAGCAACGGCGATCAGGTCGAAATCATCTCGCACCAAGGATTCAGACGCCGTCGCCGCTGTGGGAGCAATTCGTGGTCACCGGCCGGGCGCGGGCCGAAATCCGCCGCTATCTGCGCCATGCCCAGCGCGACGAGCATGTGAAGTTCGGCCGCAAGATTCTGGAAAAGACTTTCGCCGACGCAGGGCGCCGAACTGACCGACAAGGCGATCGAGGAAGTGGCCAAGAAACTGCGCCTCGCCAAGGCCGAGGATGTCTATGCCGATGTCGGGCGCGGCGCGCTGCGCGGCCGACGAAGTGCTGCAGGCGGTGTTTCCCGAACTCAAGCGCGCCGCAGAGCCGAGCGAGCAGGCCAGCGCCCGGCGACGCCGCGCAAGCCGATCTCCATCCGCGGCCTGACCGAAGGCATCTCCTACACGCTGGCCAATGCTGCCATCCGCTGCCGGGCGACCGCATCGTGGGCCTGATGGCGCCGGGCGAGGGCGTCATGATCCACACCATCGACTGCGCCGAACTCGACAAGGCGCAGAACATGGACGACTGGCTGGATGTGAGCTGGGGCCGCAATGCCGCCGAAGCGGGCCTGTCGGTGGCGCGCGTGCTGGTGCGGGTGAAGAACGCGCCGGGCTCGCTGGCCGCGGTGATGACCGTGATCGCGCAACAATGGCGGCAATATCTTCAATCATGAAGGTGGCTGGACCGCAATCCGCTTTTTTTCGAATTCGTGGTGGATATCGAGGTGCGCGACGTCGCGCATTTGCAGAATATCGTGGGTGCGCTACGGGTGAACAACGCGGTCGAATCGGTTGACCGCGTGCGCGAGGCCGCGATACAGTCCGGCAAGTTGAACCAGTTCGACGGAAGAGGACGATCGTGAACGTCGAACAGGTTCTGAACGAATTCAAGAAATCGGGCGCGCTGCTCGAAGGACATTTCATCCTGTCCTCCGGGCTGCATTCCGACAAATTCCTGCAGAAGGCGCTGGTGTTCCAGGACGCCAAGCGCACCGCCAAATTGTGCAAGGCGCTGGCCGCCAAGGTGCGCGAAGAAGTGAAGGACGAAATTCACCGCCATCGTCTCGCCGGCGGTGGGCGGCATCGTGCCGGGCTATGAGATGGGCCGCCAACTGGGCCTGCCCGCCATGTATGTCGAGCGGGTGGACGGCGAATTCCAGCTGCGGCGCAATTTCACGCTCAAGAAAGGCCAGAAGGTGCTGATGGTCGAAGACATCGTCTCCACCGGCGTCTCGTCGCGCGAATGCATCGCCGCGATCAGGGCGACGGGCGCCAAAGTGGTGGCGGCCTGCTGCCTGATCGACCGCTCGGGCGGCAACGGCCAAAGTGGGCGTGCCGCTGATCGCGCTGGCGGAATGGAAAGTGCCGGCCTGGCCGGCCGACAAGCTGCCGCCGCATCTGCGCAATATTCCGGCCGTCAAGCCCGGAAGCCGGGGACTGGCATGGAACCTGAGCGCTGCGCCTCGGCGTCAATATCGACCATGTCGCCACGGTGCGGAACGCGCGCGGCGGCGGCATCCCGATCCCGTGCGCGCGGCGAAACTCGCGGCAGCAGGCGGGCGCCGACGGCATCACCGCGCATCTGCGCGAAGACCGCCGGCATATCTCCGACGACGATATCGACGCGCCTGACGCGCGAGATCGATATTGCCGCTCAATCTGGAAATGGCCGCCACCGACGAGATGCTGGCGATCGCGCTCAAGGCCATCGCCCGCATGCCGCCTGCATCGTGCCGGAGAAGCGCGAGGAGCGCACCACCGAAGGCGGCATCGACGCGGCCGGGCAGTTCACAACCGCCTCAAGCCGGTTGTGCGGCTGCTCGCGCGAGGCGGGCATCCGCGTCTCGCTGTTCATCGAGCCCGACCGCACGCCAGCTCGACGCCGCGCAAGTCGCTGGGCGCGCCGGTGGTGGAACTTGCACACCGGCGCCTATTGCAATGCCGCGCGGGAGCGACGCGCGAAGCGCTGCTTGGCGCAATCCGCGACGCGGCGCGCGTTACGGCGCCGATCGCTCGGGCTTGAAATCCATGCCGGCCACGGCCTCGACTTTCGACAATGTCGAGCCCATCGCCGCCATTCCGCGAAATCCGCGAACTCAATATCGGCCATTTCCTGATCGGCGAGGCGATCTTCTCCGGCCTCGACGCCTCCATCCGCCGCATGCGCGCGCCTGATGGACGAAGCGCGCGCCAAAGGACGGGCGAACACGCATGATCATCGGCCTCGGCACCGACCTGATCGACATCCGCCGCATCGAGAAGACGCTGGAGCGTTATGGCGAGCGGTTTCTCGTCGCGCATCTTCACCGAGATCGAGCGCGCCAAATCCGAGCGGCGCGCCAGCCGCGCCGCCACCTATGCCAAGCGTTTCGCCGCCAAGGAGGCCTGCGCCAAGGCGCTGGGCACCGGGCCTGCGCAGGGCGTGTTCTGGCGCGACATGGGGGTGGTCAATCTGCCGGGCGGCAAGCCCACCATGACGCTCACCGGCGGGGCCCTGCAGCGGCTTGAGGCCATCACGCCGCCCGGCCACCGCGCCCAGATCGACCTCACCATCACCGACGATTTTCCGCTGGCCCAGGCCATCGTGATCATCTCGGCGGTCGTCAAGGAGAATTAACGACGGCTAATGCCTTGACAGGATCCGAGGTCGGCTGAGACTGCTGGGACTCTGTCGCGACGACCCACTCTGTCAGCACGCGACAGGAACGCCATGGCCGACAACCGCCATCGACAGCAGAACCGCACGCCGGCCGCGAACCCGAGCCAAGACCAAGGAGGCGAATCCTGGGCGAACTGGCCAAGACCGTCGATCTATGCCGGCCTGATCGCGCTCGTCATCCGCACCTTCCTGTTCCAGCCCTTCAACATTCCGTCCGGCTCGATGGAAGCGACGCTGCTGGTCGGCGACTATCTGTTCGTGGAGAAATTCGCCTATGGCTATAGCCGCTATTCCTTCCCTTCGGCGGCTGGCCGTTCGGCGATCGGCCATGCATGGGACGCTTCTTCGGCGTCGTCGCCGCAGCGCGGCGACGTGGTCGTCTTCAAGATGCCCGAGGACAATTCGCCGACTACTGAGATTTCATCAAGCGCGTGATCGGCCTGCCCGGCGACCGTATCCAGATGATCAACGGCGTGCTCTATCTGAACGACAAGCCGGTGCCGCGCGTGCGCGTGGCGGATTATGTCGACGAGCATCGATCGGCGAGACGCAGCATGTGGCGCAATATCGCGAGACCCTGCCGGGCGGCAAAAGCTATCTGACGCTCGACACGCGACCCCGACGGCCCGATGGACAATACCGGCGTCTATCGTGGTGCCGCCGGGCCATTATTTCATGATGGGCGACAATCGCGACAATTCCGACGACAGCCGCATGGACGTGGGCTATGTTCCGGCCGAGAATCTGGAAGGCAAGGCGGTGTTCCGCTTCTTCTCCATCGATGGCAGCGCGCTTCTGGGAAATCTGGAAATGGCCGTTCGCGATCCGCTATTCGACCGCATGTTCACTGGCATCGATTGACGTGAGCGTCGCGACGCGCTCGAAAGCACAGCTCGGCCATCGTTTTCCAGGATCCCGCGCTTTCTGAAGCGCGCGCTGACCCATGCCAGCGCGAGCACGACGCGCTCCAACGAGCGGCTGGAATTCCTGGGCGACCGGGTGCTGGGCCTGGTCGTGGCCGAAAAGCTGCACGCGCTCTATCCCGGACGATGCGGAGGGCGCGCTGGCGCTCAAGTTCAATGCGCTGGTGCGCGGCGCGAAGCCTGCGCCGCGGCGGCCGAAGCGGCGGGCCTTGCCGAACATGTCATCCTCGCCGGTCGGAAGCGGCAAGCGGCGGGCGCGCGCAAGGCCGCCATCCTGGGCGGCGCCTGCGAGGCGGTGATCGCGGCGCTCTATCTCGACGGCGGCATGGACGCGGCGCGCGCCTTCATCGAGCGCTATTGGGCGGCGATGTTCGCACGATCTCGGACGACGACATGCGCGACGCCAAGACGCGGCTGCAGGAATGGGCGCAGGCGCGCGGGCGCGGCTGCGCGGCGCGCCGGTCTATCGCCTGGTCGCGCAGCGAAGGCCCCGACCATGCGCCGCATTTTGTCGTCGAAGTGACGGTCGACGGGCATGGCGCCGGAGACGGGCGAGGGCGGCTCCAAGCGCGAAGCCGAACAGGACGCGGCGCGCCGAATGCTCGCTCGGCGCGCGGTTCCGAGTGCAATGACGCATGACGCGTTGCGGCTTCTGCGCCATCATCGGCGCGCCCAATGCCGGCAAATCCACGCTCGTCAACGCGCTGGTGGGCTCGAAAGTCGCCATTGTCACGCCCAAGGTGCAGACCACGCGCATGACGGTGCGCGGCGTGGCGATCGCGGGCGATACCCAGATCGTGTTCGTCGATACGCCCGGCATCTTCAAGCCGCGGCGCAGGCTCGACCGCGCCATGGTCAGCGCGGCCTGGGCGGGCGCGGAAGACGCCGACGCGCATCCTCCTGATCGTGGATGCCGCCGATCTTGCCGCCGAATCCCGACGGTCTCGCCGCGCGCGACACCGCAGGCGATCCTCGAAGGCCTGAAGGACGGCAAGCGCAAAGACGGCGCTGGTGCTGAACAAGATCGACGGCATGAAGCGCACCGATCTTCTGCCGCTGGTCGAAAAGCTTCACGCGGAAGGCGTGTTCGAGGATGTGTTCCTGGTTTCGGCGCTGAAGGGCGACGGCGTCGACGACGTGGCGGACTGGGTGCGCAGGCGCGCATGCCGGAAGGTCCGTGGCTCTATCCGGAAGATCAGGCCGCCGACATTCCGCTCGCGGCTTCTGGCGGCGGAAATCACGCGCGAGAAGCTCTATCTGCGCCTGCATGACGAACTGCCTTATGCCAGCGCGGTCGAGACCGAGAAATGGGAAGAGCGCAAGGACGGCTCGGTCAAGATCGACCAGGTGATCTATGTCCAGCGCGACGGCCAGAAGGCGATCGTGCTGGGCAAGGGCGGCGCAGACCATCAAGATATCGGCGAACTGGCGCGCGAGGAACTGGAAGAGATGTTCGGCCGCCGCGTGCATCTGTTCCTGTTCGTGAAGGTGCGCGAGGACTGGGCCGAGACCAGCGAGCATTATCGCGAGATGGGCCTGGAATTTCCCGAAGAGTGACGTGGATGGAATGGAGCGACGACGCCATCGTGCTTTCCGCGCGCCCGCATGGCGAGACCGGCGCGATCCTGGAAGCGTCTGACCCGCGACCATGGCCGCCATCTGGGCCTGGTGCGCGGCGGCGCGTCGCGGCGCGACCAGCCTGCGCTGCAGCCCGGCAACAGCTCTGCTGTCGGCTGGCGCGCGCGGCTGGCCGAGCATCTGGGCAGCTTCACGGTGGAACTGGCGCAGGCGCGCGCCGGCGACTTGATGGAAAGCCGCGATGGCGCTGGCCGGCCTCAACGCCTTTTCCGCGCGTGGCGGCCGCGGCGCTGCCGGAGCGCGAGGCGCATGCAGCGCGTCTTCACGCGGCGGAGATTCTGCTGGACGCGATGGCGGCAGGACGACTTCGCGCATTGGGCGCCGCTCTATGTGCGCTGGGAAGCCGGGCTGCTGGAGGCGCTGGGCTTCGGCCTGGATCTTTCGCGACTGCGCCGCCACCGGCGAGACGGCCGATCTCATCTATGTCTCGCCGCGCACGCGGCCGCGCGGTGTCGGGCGGGGCGGGCGCGCCTATGCCGAGCGCCTGTTCGCGCTGCCGGCGTTTCTGCTGGGCTCAGCAGCATGCGATGCCGACCGCCGCCGGACATCGCGGCGGGGCCTGAGGCTCACCGGCCATTTCCTGCTCGAGCGGGTGCTCGGCCGCACGGCCGCGAATGCCGCCGGCGCGCTCTGCGGCTGGACGCGCTCGCGGACAGCCGATCGGAATAGTCGGACGCAATCAAGAACACGCGACCATCGGACAGCATGAGCCGATAGTTCCCGAACCCGACGACATCCGTCCCGAACCGCTGGCAAGGCGCTGGCCGAGCGCTATCTCGCCTATGCGCTTTCCACCATCACCCAGCGCGCGCTGCCCGATGCGCGCGACGGGCTGAAGCCGGTGCATCGCCGCCTGCTGCATGCGCATGCGCGCTGCTGGGGCTCGAACCCGCAGGCCGCGTTCAAGAAATGCGCCCGCGTGGTGGGCGACGTGATCGGCAAATTTCATCCCCATGGCGACCAGTCGCGATCTATGACGCGCTGGTGCGGCTCGCCCAGGATTTCGCGGTGCGCTATCCGCTGGTCGACGGCCAGGGCAATTTCGGCAATGTCGACGGCGATAACGCCGCCGCCATGCGCTACACCGAAAGCCGCCTCACCGAAGTGGCGCAGGCGCTGCTGGAAGGGCTGGACGAGGACGCGGTCGATTTCCGCGCCACCTATGACGGCGAGGACGAAGAGCCGGTCGTCCTGCCGGCGGCGTTTCCCAATCTGCTGGCCAACGGCTCGAGCGGCATCGCGGTCGGCATGGCGACCTCGATCCCGCCGCACAATCTGGGCGAACTTTGCGCGCGCTGATCGTGGCGCTGATCGAAAATCCCGAATATGCAGGACCGCACACTGCTCAAATTCGTGAAGGGGCCGGATTTTCCCACCGGCGGCATCATCGTCGACGATCAGGCCTCCATCGCCGAGGCCTACAAGACCGGGCGCGGCGGCTTCCGCGTGCGGGCGCGCTGGGAAAAGGAAGAAGGCGCGCGCGGCGTCTATCAGATCGTGGTCACCGAAATTCCCTATCAGGTGCAGAAGTCCAAGCTGATCGAGCGCATCGCCGAACTGCTGGAGCAGAAGAAGCTGCCGCTGCTGGACGACGTCCACGACGAAAGCGCCGAAGACATCCGCATCGTGCTGACGCCCAAGAGCCGCGCGGTCGATGCCGACCTGCTGATGGAGCAGCTGTTCCGGCCAGCCGATCTGGAAGCGCGCATTCCGCTCAACATGAATGTGCTGGACGGCGGGCTGGTGCCGAAGGTGATGAGCCTGAAAGAGGCGCTGCAGGCCTTTATCGCCCATCGCCGCGAAGTGCTGGAGCGGCGCTCCGGCATTCCGGCTGGAAAAGATCGCCGCCCGGCTGGAAGTGCTGGAGGGTTATCTCGCCGTCTTTCTCAACCTCGACAAGGTGATCAAGATCATCCGCACCGAGGACGAGCCGAAGCCGAAACTGATGAAGGCGTTCGGGCTCAACGAGATGCAGGCCGAAGCCATCCTCAACATGCGGCTGCGCTCCCTGCGCAAGCTGGAAGAGATGGAAATCCGCGGCGAGCATGACGATCTCACCAAGGAGCAGAAGGAGCTGACGAAGCTGCTGGGCTCCGACAAGCTCAAATCGGAGAGGCTGATCGAGCGAGATGAAGGCGATCGACGCCAAATTCGGGCTCAAGACCAAGCTGGGCAAGCGCCGCACCGAATTCGCCGACGCGCCCGCGATCGCCGAATGACCGCGCTGGCCGAGCAGCGTGGACGGCCAGCGCGGTGGAGCGCGAACCGATCACCATCGTCTGCTCCGAAAAGGGCTGGCTGCGCGCGCTGAAGGGCCATCAGGAGCCAAGCGACGCGATCAAATACCGCGAAGGCGACCGCGCGCGCTTCTGGATTCACGCCCAGACCACCGACAGATTGATGATGTTCGCCACCGATGGCCGTTTCTTCACGCTCGATTGCAGCAAGCTGCCGGGCGGGCGCGGGCAATGGCGAAGCGATCCGCACCTTCATCGATCTGCCGCCGGAGGCCGATATCGTGGCGATGTTCGTGCATCTGCCGGGCCGCAAGCTGCTGCTCGCCGCCACCTCCGGCCATGGCTTCGTCACCGGCGAAGACGACGCCATGGCGCATGACCAACGCTCGGGCAAGCAGGTGATGAACGTGAAGCCCGGCGTCGAAGCGGCGGTGTGCGCGTTCGTCGACGGCGATCACGTCGCGGTGGTCGGCGAGAACCGCAAGCTGCTGATCTTTCCGCTTGGCCGAAGTGCCCGAAATGGCGCGCGGGCAGGGCGTCTATTCTGCAGCGCTACAAGGACGGCCATCTTGCTCGATGCATGCGCGTTCACCTGGAAAGAGGGGTTGAAGGACGCAGAACAACCGCACCTGGACGCCGGCCGAACTGAAAGACTGGAAAGGCGCGCGCGCGCAGGCGGGGCGGCTGGTGCCCCGCGGCTTCGCGAAAAGTGGGAAGTTCGGGTGACGGAGACGCGCAGGGATTGAGCCGATATCTTGACAAAGTAAGGAATGTTCCTTACTTCTGGATGGTCGAGACGAGGTTCAAACATGTCCGCGATCACCGAGGAAACAAGCACCATCACGGCCAAAGGCCAGACCACGGTGCCGAAGGCCGTGCGCCGGGCGCTTGGCGTCGATTATGGCGGCAAAATCGCATTTCGTATCGAGGGCGGCCGCGTGACGGTTCGCAATCCGAGTGACGGGCATCGCGATCCCGCGCTGGCCCAATTTCTGAGCTTGATCGAGAAGGACATCGCGGCGGGGCGCGGCCTGCGCAAGCTTCCTTCCGGCGTCGCAGCCGCCATGCGGCGTGCGCTGAAAGTTCGCGTCCGTCTCGACGAGACGCTCGAAGGCGACGTCGCGCTTTAAGCCGGCACGATGCTCGTCAACGGCTGGACGCTGCTGTTCCACGAAGCTTTCATCGGCCAACTCGCCAAACTCGCCGATGCGGATCGGCGTGCGCGAAAAGCCGATCCCGGGAATTTCGCGTCGAATGCCAATGTGAAATTGCTGGCCGCTCTTGCGAAGCTGATGCTGGAGGTCATTCCCGCCGATCCGGGGCGGCCCGAATACCGGCAGGGAAACAAGCTCGACGGCGTATACCGCCATTGGTTTCGCGCCAAATTCTTCGGCCGGTTCCGTCTGTTCTTTCGTTACGACAGCCGCTCGCGGCTCATCGTTTTCGCCTGGGTCAACGACGAGCGTACTCTTCGCCAAAGCGGCGCGAAGAGCGATCCCTATGAAGTGTTTCGGCGAATGCTCGATTCTGGAAATCCGCCCAACGATTGGGCTGCTCTCGCCAAGCGCGCACGCGATCTGCCGGACGAAGTTTTATTGCCTATGCGGGCCGAAGGGGAACGCAAGCACAAAAGGTGATCTGCCGGCCCCGCATGGCGCTCCCGGGTTCCTTGACGGAATAGGTGGGCTCATTGTCATTCTCGCTGACGGGATGCGGGCCTAGAATGAACGCGTGTACGCGCGAGTGGATTTCGGAAGGATCGGAACAATGCACAGGCGAGATTTGCTCAAGGGCGCGTCGGCGCTTGCGCTTCAGCCGGTTCTTTCCCCATTCCTGCCGGCATGGGCCGCCGCGAACGCTGTCAGCGCGCGCCGCGTGCGGCCCTCCGATCCCGCATGGCCGAGCGCGGCAAGCTGGGCGAAGCTGAAGGACGATGTCGGCGGCAATCTGATCGAAGTGCATTCCCTGTTCGGATCCTGCGAGACGGAGCCGAATGGCGCGGCCTGCCTCGACGCGCACAAGAATATCGGCAACCCCTTCTGGATCGGCGACCAGCCCGCGGGCACGCAAGTTTCGGGATGGCTCGACGCCTGGACGCCCGCGCCGAGCGCCTATGCCGTCAAGGCGCGCAACGCGGCCGATGTGGCCGCCGGCGTCGATTTCGCCCGCGAGAACAATCTGCGGCTCGTGGTCAAGGGCGACGGGCCACTCCTATCTGGGCACATCCAACGCGCCGGACTCGCTGCTCGTCTGGACACGCGCGATGAACCAGGTGACGCTGCACGACGCCTTCGTAGGCCAAGGCTGCGAAGGCCGCGCGGCGCCGGTTCCCGCGGTCAGCGCCGGAGCGGGTGCGGTGTGGATGGACCTCTATAACGCTGTGACGACGGAAGGCGGGCGTTACGTGCAGGGCGGCGGCTGCACCACGATGTCGGCGTCGCGGGGCTCGTGCAGAGCGGCGGTTTCGGCAGTTTTTCGAAAGGCTTCGGCACGGCGGCGGCGGGGCTGCTCGAAGCCGAGATCGTCACCGCCGACGGCAAGGTGCGCATCGTCAACGCATGCAGCGATCCCGATCTTTTCTGGGCGCTGAAAGGCGGCGGCGGCGGCACGTTCGGCGTCGTCACCACGGCTCACGCTTGCGCACACACGATCTTCCGAAGTTCTTGGGCTTCGCCTGGGGAAGGATCAAAGCGCAATCGGATGCCGCCTTCGCGCGGCTGATCGCGCGGTTCGTCGGCTTCTATCGCGAGCAATCTGTTCAATCCGCATTGGGGCGAGCAGGTGCATTTCGGGCCCGACAATACTTTCGAGATCTCGATGGTCAAGCCAGGGTCTCGACGATTCGCAGGCGGGCGCAGCGTGGCAGCCCTTCTTCGATTGGGTGAACGCGTCGCCCAGCAGATTTCACCATCATCGACGCCGCTGCGCTCCGGCGCGTGGGACGCGCGGCACTGGTGGGACGTCGAGGGACAATCCCGGCGATGACCCGCGACACGCGCGACGGCGCGCCCAAAGATCATGGCTGGTGGAAGGGCGACCAGGGGCAGGTGGGCGCGTTCCTCCATGGTTACGATTCGTTGTGGCTGCCGGCGTCGCTGCTGCGAGGCGGGACCGGCAGAGACGTCTTGCCGACGCGCTGTTCGCGGCCAGCCGCCACAAGCAGATGCAGCTGCACATCAACAAGGGGCTTGCCGGCGCGCCGCCCGAGGCGATCGCCGCGACGCGCGACACGGCGACCAATCCTGCAGTGGTCGACGCCTTTGCGCTCGTCATCATCGCCGACGGCGGGGCGCCAGCCTATCCGGGCCTCGCGCGCCCCTTGATGAACATGACGGCCGCGCACAAGGACGCGCGCAGCTATCGACTTGGCGGCGGCGGAGCTCGTCAAGATCGCTCTGAACGCGGGCTCCTATGTCTCGGAGAGCAATTTCTTCAACCGCCGCTGGCAGGAGGCCTATTGGGGAAAGAACTATCCGCGACTGCGCGCCATCAAGAAGACATACGATCCGGACGGGCTTTTCTTCGTGCATCACGGCGTGGGCAGCGAAGACTGGAGCGCCGACGGCTTTACGCGGCTGGCGAAACGCTGAGAGCGGGTGCGCAGCTTGTTGCATTCACCTCTCACACTTGCCGGTGTCAGGGCCCGCTGAGAGCGGGCCGCCCAGGTGACGCTCGCTCGTCGCTGCATGTGACTCACCGAGCCTTTTTCTCTTGAAATCGGTCATGCACCACCTGGGTGGCCCGCTCTCAGCGGGCCATGACAATTGTGGTGGGTGAGTCGTCATGTCCGGCCGCAGGTGCAAGAGTGGCGATTGCAGCAATGTGCCGCGCAGATTGACGGGCGGGGTGCAAGCGCAGACAGTTTTGCGCGCCCAACCAACGGAAATCCCCGATGTCCGATCCGGCTCAAGGCGATGTGTCATTTCTCGAAATCGGCTCCGGCGACGGGGCCGCGACACGCAAATTCTTCGGTGCCGTGTTCGGCTGGCCGTGCCATGACGATGCCTGGTTCCAGACGCCGTCGCTCAAGGCGGGAACCCACGGCGACGATCCGGCGCCGCAGATCTACGTCTATTTCCACGTCTCCGATCTCGAGGCCGCCGCCGCGCGGGTGATCGCGGCCGGCGGCGAAGCGGAGAAGCCCGTCGATGAGCCCGGCTTCGGCCGCTTCGTCAATTGCCGCGATCCGGGCGGAATCCGCTTCGGCCTTCACCAGGCGACCGGATAGGCGCGGTTTTTCGCGCGCTTGAAATTTCTGACCCTTCTTCCATAAATTCCCGGGTGCCCACGATGACCTTCAAGGATGTCCTCTACACCGTCGACGGGCCCGTCGGCACGATCGCGCTCAACCGGCCCGAATATAAGAATGCGCAGAGCTATCGGATGCTCGACGAGATCGATGCGGCGTTTGCGCTGGCCCAGAAGGACGAAGCGGTACGCGTGGTCGTGGTGCGGGGCAGCGGCGGCCATTTCTCCTCGGGTCACGATCTCGGCACCGAGGATGCGCTCGATTATCGCCGCGCACTGGGCGCAGCGCCCGGCATCGCCACCTATGACGAGTTCAAAAAATACAATTTCGACATGCTGGTGCGCTGGCGAAACCTGCCCAAGCCCACCATCGCGATGGTCGAAGGCTATTGCATCTATGCGGGCTGGATGCTGGCCGCCTGCTGCGACATCGTCTTCTCGGCCGACGACGCACAATTCCTTGCGGGCTTCGTCGAATACATGTCGACCCCCTGGGACATCGGCATCAGGCGGGCGAAGGAGCTGGTGTTCGAGAGCCGGTTCATCGGGGCCGCCGAGGCGCGCGAGTATGGCTTCGTCAATCACGTATGGCCCGCGGCCGAGCTCGAACGGGAAACCTTCGCCTATGCGCGGCGCGTGGCGGAGAACACGCCGTTCGCGCTGGGCTTCGCGAAAATCCAGATGAACAAGGCGCAGGATGCGCAGGGTTTTGCGCGCGCGCTGGAAGATTCGTTCGGCGATTATGTGGCGATGAAGGAACTCAGAGGCGAACAGATGCTCGCCGAAGGCGGCCGGCGACTGGCGACGGTCGACCTCGCAGTGAAAGGCGCGCGCGGGGAGAGGTTTGGGTTGAAGGGGGAGTGAGCGGGGTGGGGCAACGACAGAAACCCAGAAATACAAAATAATTGTCATGGCCCGCGACTGCGGGCCACCCAGGTGAAGTTTGCTCATTGCAGCCGGCGACACTCAAATCGAGCCACTTTCTTCAAGCTCGCAGATGCGTCAACTGGGTGGCCCGCAGTCGCGGGCCATGACATTCGAGGAAAAAGGGGGCGAGGGAAAATTTCATTTGGCTACATCGCCGGACATGATGATCCCGCCCCGCTTTGCGGTTCGCCCGTTTCTGTTAGGCTCGCGCCACGAGGAAACGCCCGAAGAGGCTTCATGACCGATCAAGCGCCCGCCGTGGCGGGAAGTGCCGGCGTCGTCGATGCGCCCACGCCGACCGTCCTGGGCGCCGATTTCTCCGGCGGCTACCGGACTTATGTTCTCGTCGTGATGACGCTCGTCTACGTCGTCAATTATCTCGACCGGCAGATCCTCAGCATCCTCAATCCCCAAATCAAAGCCGAGTTTCATCTGTCGGACTTTGAGGTGGGAATTCTGGGCGGGACGGCGTTCGCCGTCGTATACGCAATACTGGGCGTGCCGCTGGCGATTTTCGCGGACCGGCTCAACCGCCGCAATGTGATCGCCGCTTCGCTGACCGTGTTCAGTCTCATGACGGTCGTCTGCGGCTATGCGGGGGCGTACTGGCAATTGCTGCTGGCGCGCTTCGGCACGGGCGTGGGCGAGGCGGGCACGTCGCCCTCGATCAATTCCGTGCTCGCCGATCTCTATCCGCCCGAAAAGCGCGCCTCGGCGCTCTCCTTTTATTCGGCGGGCCTCAATGTCGGGCTGCTGATCGGGTTCTTCGGAGGCGCGTGGATCGCCGAGCATTATGGCTGGCGGCGTGCCTTCCTGGCGGCGGGCCTGCCCGGGCTTCTGCTCGCGTTACTCCTGATGGGTACGGTCCGGGAACCACAGCGCGGCCGGGTCGAGAATCTTGCGGACACAGCCCCTCCGGCAAGCCTCCTCGCGGTCATACGCGTATTGTGGTCGCAGCGTTCGTTCCGCTGGATCGCGCTCGGCACCGGCATGAGTTCTTTCGGAGGTTATGCGGGGATCAATTTCATCCCGACATTCCTCAAAATCTCCCATCACATGACTCTTCCACAGATCGGGGTCGCGCTGTCGCTGCTGACAGGCTTCGGCGGCGCCGTCGGCACCTATATGGCCGGCGTGTTCGCCGACCGCTTCGGCAAGCGCGACGTGCGGTGGAACATGTATGTGCCGATCGTCTGCGCGTTCGTCGCCTTGCCGTTCGCGCCTATCTTTTATCTCGCGCCCAGCACGGCGGTGACGCTCGCTGCCGCAATCGTGCCGGCATTGATGGGCGCATCCTATCTGGGCGCGTCTTACTCGATGACGCAGGGGCTCGTGCCGCTGCGCATGCGGGCCCGCGCCATCGCGATCCTGCTGTTCATCCTCAACATGATCGGCCTGGGGCTGGGGCCGCCCGTTGTGGGCAAGATCAGCGATTTCCTGAAACCCGCGCTGGGCGCGAACTCGTTGCGCTACGCGTTGCTGTCGACGGTCATTACCTCGCTCATCGGCGTCTATTGCTACTGGCGCGCGTCGCGCACGCTGAAAAACGACCTCGCCCGCGCCGCGGCGATCCGGTAGGAGGCTCGAAATCCCCTGCCGGACCGGTCCCGGGGAACCCTTTTCCGGGGGCGGCTGTTAACGATTTCGTGGTTGCCTTGGGGGCGCTTTGCGGCGATCCTGTTAACCCCATCGAGTGCCATAATGGGACGGCGCGGGCGGATGCGCGTAGTCTTGGGCGAACGGGTAGTGCGAGCGGCATGACGGCCCTGAAACAACTGAGCGCGATCTATCTCGCGGCGGCGTCGACGTTTGCCGTCGCGATATTCTTTGCGGGCCATCCGGCGTGGGAGCACGCCGCCGTCGCAACCGGCCGGTTCGTGGGCGTGCACGGCGAGGAAGCCGCGATCGCCGCCAACACATACATCATCCAGCCCGGCTGGGCGCTCGCCCGCACCGAGACCGCCGCCGCTGTCCACCAAATCGAACTCGCGATGGCGCCGAAGCCCATAGCACACGCGCCCACGCGGATGGCGCAGGCCATTCCCCACCCTGTGGCGCGGCCGGACATGACCTTCGCCGCGCGCGCGCCTGTCGCCAAGCCCGTGTTCCATGCGCCGCCGCAAGTGGCCATGCGCGAACTGCCGCCGGTCGTCGTGCCGAAAGCGCAGGCGCCGAGCGCGCCCGCGAATGTTGCGATCGCCACGCCGCCGCCGGCGCTTCGCCCCAGCACCGCGGAGACTCCGAACTCCGAGCAGCAGGTCGCGAGCGCGCCGCAGAAACCGTTCGTACTGGTGCCGCAAACGGCCCAGCCTGCGCCTGCGCCCGAAGTGACGCCCGAAAACGCGACGCCCATTCCCAATCTGCCGGCGCCCAGCCCGGCCGAACTCGTGCGCGTGGAGCAGCGGCTGAAGGACAGCCTGACAAGCGAGATGCTCGCGAATTTCGACCTGTTCCTCTATGTGAGCAAAGCCCAGAACGGCCCCTGGGCGCAGCGCATGTATGTGTTCCAGAAGCAGACGAGCGGCGATCTCGTGCTGCTCAACAACTGGCCCGTCTCGACGGGGCGCGAGAAGGTGGAATTCAACGCGGCGGGCGAGAAACTGCCGAGCTACACGCCGGCCGGCTATTACGAGCTCGATCCCAAGCGCTTCTATCCGCATTACCGCTCGGTCCAGTGGGACCAGCCGATGCCCTATTCGATGTTCTTCAACTGGGTGAAGGACGGCAACCAGACGGGCCTCGCCATCCACGGCGCATCGGGCAGCGACATCGCGATGCTGGGCACGCGCGCGAGCGCGGGCTGTGTCAGGCTCGAGCCCGAAGCGGCGCGCCAGCTCTTCATGATGATCCGCACGCAATATCGCGGGCTCGCACCGCGCTTCGCGATGGACCGGCGCACCGGCACGATGAGCAACGACGGAATCCTGCTGCACGATGCGAGCGGCAAGGTGCAACTCGCCGACGGCTACAAGGTGCTCGTGTTCATCGAAGATTACGGCGGCGAGAACGTGGTGGCCGCACTGTTCTGAGCGTGGCTCAGGCGTGACCCGTGATCAGCCATATCAGGATGATCACCGGCACCGGCACCCCAATCATCCACAACAGACACGAGCGCATGCGTCACCCTTTTGCGGCGCGTTCCCGAGGATAATGACTGATGACGGCCCGAGGTTCCAGCAAGGGGCGGCCCATCACATCCGGGTGAGTTCGTAGAGGGCGATCGCCGCGGCGTTGGACACGTTGAGGCTTTCCATCCGGGACTTGATGGGGATGAAGGCGGCCGTGTCGCAGCGCTCGCGCACCAGCCGGCGAAGGCCTGCGCCTTCCGAGCCCAGCACCAGCGCGATATCGCCCGGCGAGGCCGCATCCCTGAGGGCCGATTCCCCGTCGCCCGCCAGCGCGATGCGCCAGAAACCGGCCCGGCCCAGTTCCTCCAGGGTACGGGCGATATTGACCACCGTCACATAGGGCACGAGGTCGAGCGCGCCGGACGCCGCCTTGGCCAGTGCGCCCGATTCCGGGGGTGCGTGGCGGTCCTGGACGACCACCGCGGCGGCCTCGAAGGCGGCGGCCGAGCGCAGGATCGCGCCTGTGTTGTGGGGGTCGGAAATCTGGTCGAGCACCAGCACGAGCCGGCGGCTACCCCCGGTTTGGGCCACTATTTCGTCGATGTCGCGCCGGGGCAGGGGTTCGCACAGGAGAGCCGCGCCCTGATGCACGGAGCCTGCCGGCAGGAGCCGCGAGACAGCGTCCGCATTGGCGATCTCGTGCTGGACCCGCAGCACCAGCTTTTTGCCGATTTCCTCCGCGGCGCGCTCCGTCACAACCGCGCGCAGTGCCTTGCGGTGCGGATTGGCCAGTGCGGCCCGCACCGCATGAAGCCCATAGAGCCAAAGCCCGGCCGCATGCTCCTGCCTGGAATGGGGGCGCCAGACGCGCTTTCGTTTTTCCATGGCGATATCGCTTTCGTTTCAACCGCTTGCCGCGGCTTTACAGGGCGCGCCCGGGGCGCGAAGCTTCTATTGACACCCCGGCGCAATTGCCCGATATCCGCCGGCCGCAGCCGAAAAGTGCCTGAAAATACCGAGTTTTGGGGGAATGTCCCGAGCGGCAAAGGGGGCGGACTGTAAATCCGCTGGCTTCGCCTTCGTAGGTTCGAAGTCCTACTTCCCCCACCATTCAGGTATCAGGTATCAGGAATCAGGTATCAGGCGCATCTGCAATCGGCTTCTGATACCCGATACCTGATAACTGGTGCCCGATACCTGCCCCGCGGGTGTAGCTCAATGGTAGAGCAACAGCCTTCCAAGCTGATGACGAGGGTTCGATTCCCTTCACCCGCTCCAACCTTCGTATTGCAAACCCCGCGCTACGCTTCGAAAGGCAGATACCCATTGATGCGGCGGCATTTCGCGTAGAGGTGCGTGGCAGCATCACCTGTCATCCAACCGGGCCACCCGCCGGCATTGACGAAATGGTGCAGCGGCTATCCGCAGAGTTTCAGCAGAGGCAGTTGCTAACCCTGCGTTGATTTCACTCGCACAGCTATTTTGACGCCTCTCGCTTGGCAACGTCCGTCAATATGTCTTCCATTTCGTAGATGAGCATATCCACGTAGTTGCCGATGGCTTCTTCCCGCGACAGCCGAACATTCAGTTTTCCTGTATTATATAGCTGTACGGCTTCGTCATATGCCGCATTTGTCGTCCGCTGCATGAAATCGAGGGTCACTTCCTGAAGCGGCCTGATGTCTCCGCGCACTCGGTAAATCGCCGCGGCCAAATCCGCCTGCAAGCCATTGATGTTGTCGAGCCGTTCTTGCCACGACATACCTGCAAGACCGCCCGGCGGCTCGACGCTTTCATAGACGTAGCTCGGGTCAATTTCGTGAATTCTGTGCAGGAGGTTCCGCATTTGAAGCTGGGCCACCTCGAGATTTGCTTCGTCCCCTGGCTCGCTGATACCCAGGAAATTGTCGAAGAACTGCACTACGGGGCCAGCGGGGGATTGTTGCAGCCTCTGAGGAATTAGCTCTTCCGGCGGCGGCTGATTGCCGCCAATGCCGAAGCGTGGATCTCGGTCATCCTCGCCTTCAGCGGCCGCCAGAATTATATTCGGCGTATCGTTCGATGCGAATGTCTGGCTGACGCCAAGCTCGACTCGGAAAAAGCGAAGCCATTCGGACACTCTTCTTCTCTGAACCAAACCGCTGTAGAATTCCGTCATGAACAAGATGCTTGAAAGAGCCTTAGCCGCGATGAAGAAGCTGCCCGACGCGCAGCAGGAAGCGATCGCCGCCAATATTCTTGACGACCTCGAAGCGGAACGGGGCTGGGAAGAGCGCTTCGCAAAATCCCAGGACAATCTGGCTCGGCTTTCGAACCGTGCCGGCGAGCGCATTGCCGAAGGCACAACGCTTCCGTTCGATCCGTCGGATAGTCCCGAGCGGTGAAATCTCGCACGACGCCGGAGTTCTGGCAGTGCTTCGACGAACTGCCCCAGAGCGTCCGGCGGCTTGCAGTCGGAGCTTATTCGAGGTGCGAAAGGACCCGCGCCATCCAGGTCTGAACTTCAAGAGAAGTCATGGCCGCGAAGAAATCTACTCCGTCCGTATCGGTATTCACTGGCGCGCAATTGGCCGATTGGACGATGACACCGTCACATGATTCTGGATCGGGTCGCACGCCGACTACGACCGGTTGATCGGATGAGCCGTCGCCGACGGGCAAGTGCTGTTCCTGAATTGAATGGACGGCATGGGGTGTTGATCGCCTTAGACGGTCGCTGCAACACCTGATCCCTGATATCCGATATCTGCCGGCGGGTGTAGCTCAACGGTAGAGCAATAGCTTTCCAAGCTGATGACGAGGTTTCGATTCCCTTCACCCGCCCCAACCTGCGCTGCGTCGCAGCGGAGGTTGCCCTCCAAAGTCCGTCAGGGCGAAGGATGGCTGGCGAAGAAGAAACAGCCCCAAGAATATCTTCTCGGGGCTGTTTTCGCGCGCGTTAGATCAATGATGACCGTGATCGTGATCGTGGTCGTGATCGTGGCCATGGTCGTGATCATGATCGTGGCTATGGTCATGGTCATGATCGTGGCTATGATCGTGGTCGTGGCCGTGATCGTGGTCGTGCCCATGATCGTGATTGTGCCAATGGGCGTTGCCCCAACCGCGATCCCAATGACCGTTGTGCCAGCCCCATCCTTCGTCATGGTTCCAGCCGAACTGCACGCCGGTCCAGCCGGACCATGTGCCCCAGCCGCCGCGATACCAGAAATAAGGTTGGCCGTTGTACCAGCGGTAATAATGCGGGCCGGTCACATAGACGCCGTTGAGATAGATCGGGCCGTTGTAGACTTCGTAGCCGCAATCGCCGGCGTAATAGTGGCTATAGCCGTCGCACGGGCCGGGCGGGTAATAGCCCGGACCGTAATAATAAGCGGGCACTCCGACGCCGATATGGAGTCCCGGTACGCCGATGCTAATACCCAGTTGTGCATTTGCGGAGACCGCGCCCAAAGATGCGGCGCTCGCCATGATGGCCGCTCCGGCGGCCAGTTTGTAAATCGTTTTCATCTGTCGATCCCTCTAGAATGGTGTGACCGTCTACTGCTTCAGTGACGTCAAAAAATTGCGGCAGGATCATACCGAGCCCCCGCCCAACGACGCGTGGACCTTAACGATGTCGGACGCGACTTGCCATCTCTTCCGCGGCCGCGGGAAAGAGCGTTCGCCGATGCGCCGTTTGCCCGCTAATATGCCAAAAACATTGAACTATCGGACAAAGGGCACCGATTTTTGGTGTCCTCCCCAAAGGGCGAAGGCGGACATTGCGCCCGCGAGCTTCGGCTATCTTGGAATTGCGGCGTCCAGAATGCCGTCCAGGAAAAGATTGGCAGCGAGTTCGGCGATCCTGGCCGGCTTCGCGGCGCCCGCGGGATCCATCCAGGTGTGCGTCCAGTTGATCATGCCGAAATAAAGCATCGCCGCCGGCCGCTTGAGCGCCGACTTGCCGCCAAGCTCGGGGCGCATTCCGCTCAATATGTCCTCGACCATGTCGATCAGCGTGTTCTGAATGCCGACAATGATGGCGCGGCGTTCCTTCGGCAGGTGCCCCAATTCGTTCAGCAGCACTTTCTGGCGCGCGGCGGCGCCCACATAGTGCGTCATGAATTGCTGCGTGATCGCGCGCAGCTTTTCCTTTGCCGGAAGAGGCTGTGCCGCGATCGCGTCCGCCGTTTCCAGGAGCGCGGCCACGTGCGAATGCATGACGTCGAAGAGGATATCTTCCTTCGACGGGTAGTAATGATAGATCAGCGATTTGGAAGTCTTGCAGGCTTTCGCGAGATCCGAGATCGAGGCGCCCAGAAAGCCGCGTTCGGCGTAAAGCCTGGCGGCCTTCTCCACGATCGCATCGCGCCGCGCCCCATAATCCGTCGCCTGTGTCCGCGCCATGGTTTCCCCGTTGTCGCCCTTCCAACCGATCACCCGACATGGCTCAAACCGTGTCGGCGCCAAATCTCCCCGTTTTGGCGCAGTCACCGCGACATCGCGCGACCGACGGCCAAACAGCCGCCGAAGCCGGATTCCATACAGGGTTGATAATTGACCGTCCATCCGGTTAATTATTAAAGCAATCCGCGCACACAGAGACGATGTCGGCAATTCCGAAAATCTCCGCTGACGGGGCCGGCATTCCGAACCGGGATTGGTCGCGGGCGGTTTATCTACTCCATCTCTCCCGCGCGCTCGACCGGATCGAAGAGCAGGTGCTCGTTCCGGAGCGCAAGATTTTCTACCAGTTCTCCGCGCGCGGCCATGACATGGCCCAGATTTTCCTGGGCCTCCAGCTCACGAACCGAAACGACGCGATCTGCGGCTATTACCGCTCGCGTCCAATCCTCCTTGCGCTGGGCGTTTCGCCGGCCGATGCGCTTGGCTCTTCCATGGCGCGCGCGGGCGGATATTCCGATGGCCGCGATATCGGCGCGGTGTTCAACTATCCGAATGCGGCCGGCGCGTCCGCGCTTCCGATGTGCGGCGGTGTCGGCGCGCAATTCACGCCGACGGCCGGCTGGGCCCAGGCGCTGGAATATCGCGCGCACATCTTGAACGAGCGCGAATGCGGCGATGCCATCGCCGTGGCGCTGGGCGGCGATGCTTCCGTCGCAACCAACGGTTTCTGGTCCGCGCTCACCATGGCGACGACACTGAAGCTGCCGATGCTGTTCTACATCGAAGACAATGGCTACGGCATTTCCGTGCCTTCCACCTTGCAGACGCCCGGCGGCGACATTGCCGCCAATCTGTCCGGTTTCCAGGGATTGAAGGTCGTTTCCGGCGACGGCACCGATCCGGCCGAAGCCGCGGCGCTGGTCGACGACAGCGTCGCCTATGTCCGCGCGCGGCGTGCGCCATTGCTGCTTCGCCTCACGGTGCCTCGTCTCGAAGGTCACTCTTTTCAGGATACGCAGACCTACAAACCCGACACGCTCGTGAAATCCGAATGGGCGCGCGATCCGCTGCCCAAGCTGCGCAACCATCTGGTACCAACGAGGCTTGAGCAAGCCGCGTGGGACCGTCTCGCAGCGGAAGCAGCGGGCGCAGCAGACGCGGCGCGCGTGGAGGCCGAAGCGCGGCCGCTTCCCGATCTCGCGCGGACCACGCGCAACGTTTTCTTCGAAGGCGAGATGCAGGTCGAGGGCGGGCAAGCGAACGCCGGCTATGTCGCGCCGTCCTCCGATGAGCACGCGAAGCCCGAAGGCCAGCGCATCAATATGGTCACGGCCATCCGCCGCACGCTGGAACATGAGCTGTCCGTCAATCCGCGCGTGCTTGTTTTCGGCGAGGATGTGGGCCCGAAAGGCGGCGTCCATGCGGTAACGCTCGGGCTGCAGGAAAAATTCGGCAAGGATCGCGTGTTCGATACGAGCCTGTCGGAAGAGGGCATTATCGGCCGCGCCGTGGGCATGGCGATCGCCGGGCTCATGCCGGTCCCGGAAATCCAGTTCCGCAAATATGCCGATCCCGCCATGGAGCAGCTCAACGATTGCGGCACCATGCGCTGGCGCACCAACAACCGCTTCGCGGCCCCGATGGTCGTGCGCATGCCCATCGGCTTCTTCAAATGCGGCGATCCCTGGCACAGCCAGACCAACGAAGTGCAATTCGTCCATTCGCCGGGCTGGAAGGTTGCCGTGCCGTCGAACGCGGAAGACGCAGTCGGGCTCCTGCGCGCGAGCCTGCGGGGCAACGATCCCGTGATCTTCTTCGAGCATCGCGCGATGCTGGATGCGGCCTCGGCGCGCCGGCCTTATCCCGGTGACGATTTCGTGCTGCCTTTCGGCAAGGCGAAGATCGTGCGCGAAGGCGGGGACCTCACCATCGTCACCTGGGGCGCGATGGTGGAGCGTTGCGAGCAGGCGGCCGCAGACATGTCCGTCGAAATCCTCGATCTGCGCACGCTGATGCCCTGGGATCGCGAGGCCGTGCTAGCCTCCGTGAAGCGCACGCGACGCTGCCTGATCGTGCATGAAGATCTCATGAGCGCAGGCTTCGGCGCGGAAATTGCGGCCGTCGTGGCGCAGGAATGTTTCTTCGATCTCGACGCGCCCGTGTCGCGGCTTGCAATGCCGGACATTCCAAGCCCCCATAATCCCGCGTTGATGGAATGGGCGCTTCCTTCGGTCGAAGGCATTCGCGCCAAGATCGCCGAACTCGCCGGGGTTTAGACATGGCAGACATCGTCGTCCCCACCGAGCAGGAAGGGACCAAGGCCGTCGTCAAGAATTGGCTGAAGAAGATCGGCGATTCCATACGCGTGGACGATCCGCTGGTGGAGTTGGAAACCGACAAGGTCGCCGTCGAGATCGCGGCGACGACCGCCGGCGTGTTGTCGGAAATCCTGGTTGAAGACGGCGCCGAAGTCGAACCCGGAACGGTGTTGGGTCGCGTTGCAGACGGCGTATCGGCGAACACGGTAATGACCCAGGGCGCCGGCACGGCGTCCGCGAGAACCGAAGCGCCGCGCGCGAAACCCGGCAGCGACGTTTCGCAGCTGCCGCCGGGCATCCGCCGCCTGCTGGCCGAACACAATCTCGATGCCAGCGATGTTCCCATTGCCGGCGACAGGCTGACGCGCGAAGACATCCAGGCGGAAGCGGCGCGGCGAGCGGCATCGCGGACCGCGCCGCCGGCTGCTGGCGTCACGCGCGTGCCCCATGATTCCATGCGCAGGCGCATTGCCGAGCACATGACGCATTCCGTTCAGGTCGCGCCGCATGTGACCGCGATGTTCGAAGCGGACTTCGGCGCGATCGGCGCGCACCGCGCCGCGCACAGAGCGGAGTTCGAGCGGCAAGGCGCAAACCTCACCTTCACCGCCTATTTCGTGGCGGCGTCTGTCGCTGCGATGAAGGCGGCGCCGGCCGTCAACGGGCGCTGGTACGACGACCGCATCGATATCTACGACGACATCAATATCGGCATCGGCACGTCGCTGGGCGAGAAGGGGTTGATAGTCCCCGTCATCCATCGCGCGCAGAGCCTCTCGCTGCTCGAAATTGCCAGGCGGCTGACCGAACTGACGGACAAGGCGCGCAGCGGCAAGCTTTCGCAGGAGGATGTCCGCGGCGGCACATTCTCCATCTCCAATCATGGCGTGTCGGGTTCGCTGCTCGCCTCGCCCATCATCATCAACCAGCCCCAATCGGCGATCCTGGGCGTGGGCAAGCTGCAGAAGCGCGCGATCGTGCGGGAAGAAGTCGGCAAGGACAAAATCGAAATCCGCCCGATGGCCTACGTCACACTCACCATCGATCATCGCGTCATCGATGCGTTCCAGACCAATGCCTGGCTCGGTCTTTTCGTGAGCACCTTGGAAAACTGGCCGGCCGACGACGCGTCCTGATCCGGGGCCTCAGCGCAGCGTGATCGGCATTTCCGTGAAGCCGCGGAAACGTGCGCGACGGCTGCGCACCGGCTTTCCTACGAGCGCGTAGCCGGGGAAACGATTCAGGAATGCGCCGAGCGCAATACGTGCTTCCATCCGCGCCAGATTCATGCCCGCGCATTGGTGAATGCCGGCCGCGAAAGCGAGATGCCGGTTCGGATTGCGGGCAATGTCGAAATTCTCCGCCTTTTCGAAGGCAGCGGGATCGTGGTTCGCCGCCCCGATACAAAGCGTGACGAAGCATCCCGCGGCGAGGCTCTCGCCTCCTATCTCCGTCGCGCGCGTGGTCACGCGATTTCCCAGCTGATTGGAACTTTCATAACGCAGCACTTCTTCGATCGCGCTGCGCAGCAGTTCCGGTTGTGCAATCAGCTTGGTGCGCTCGCCGGGAAACCGTGCAAACAGTTCGATCGCGTTGCCGATCAGGTTCGTTGTTGTCTCGTGGCCGGCGTTGAGGAGGAACACGCAGTTTTCCGCAAGTTCCACTTCGCTGAGCGGCTCGCCCTCGCTCTGGATGAGACGCGTCAGCACGTCGTGGCCGGGATCGCCGGGCTTCGCGCGCCGGCCGGCAATCAGGCACGCGAGATAGGCGTGGAATTGTTCTAGGGCGCGCTCGCCATTCGCTTGCGCCTCTTTGGACAGGACGGGCTCCAGCGCGCCGAGAATGGCGAGCGACCAGCCGCGCAGCGGCGCGCGGTCCTCGTCCGGCACCTCCAGAAGATCGCCGATCACTTCGACGGGTATGGCGCCCGCGAATTGCGAAATCGCATCGAATTGTCCGTGCTCCCTGGCGCGGTCGAGCAGGCGGGCGACCAGCCGCTCCAGTTTGGGCTCGAGCCGGGTCAGCGCCTTCGGAATCAGTGCGCCCATGATCGAACGGCGCACGCGGGTGTGATAGGGCGCGTCGTTGAACACAAGACTTGTGGTGTGGTGCCGGAACAGGCGCGAGCCTTCGCCGTATTTCGGCGCATATTCCCGTTTCTTGTCGGAGCTGAAGGCGGTTGCGTCCTGATAGACGGCCTGCACGTCGGCATAGCGTGTCAGGAACACCGCACCATCGGGCAGGCGTTTCACCGGCGCCTGCTCGCGCAGTGCCCGGTAATAGCGGAACGGATCGTCATAGAAATCCGCCGGCAGGTTCCTGAGGTCGAAATCGCGTGCGATATCTTCGCCGCGCATCACGCGAGCTTCTCTTCGATCCAACTCCAGACCGCAGCTGGGCTTTCCACCATCGCATTGTGGCCGCCCCGAAGATTGCGTGCATCGCTGTCGTAAGCCGCGAGCTGGTCGAGCGTGACAATTGCGTCGGTCTCGCCGCGCGCGAGATGGATCGGTGCACGCGCCGCCGCCATCAGTTCGCGCATCGGCGGTGCGCCGACGGAAGCGGTCGCCGGGTCACAGGCGAGCCGCCAGCCATCGCCGATTTGCGCGATGCCCGCCAGCGCTGCGGGAGAATCGGGTGCGACGAGTCCCGAAAGGCCGGAGACCCGCAAATAGCGCCCGATCGCTTCGTCTTTGGTCTCAAACGTGCGCGCGGGCGTTGCCGCCATCTTGTGCAGACCGGCGAGCTCATCGTTGTTCCACGCGACCTTGATGCCGATACCAAACACGTGTGCGGGCTGGACGCCGAACCGTCCCGACGCCAGCGCCAGCGCCACCGCGCCGCCCATCGAATGGCCGGCGACGACGATGTCGTTCCAATCGCCAGCAGCGCGTAAGAGTTCCGCGACATCGGCCGCATGCGCGTCGAGGTTGTAATTCGCTGCATGCGGCGAAGCACCATGGCCGCGCAAATCGGGGGCGATCCAGCTTCCCCGCCACCGCCCGGCCGCGATGAAGGCGTTCCAGACATGCCGCGTCGCACCCAGGCCATGCAGCAACACCAGCAGGGCCCCACCTTCGCCGCCGCGGTCCGCCACCAGCTTCACGGTTTTTCCTTGCGGCGATCGAATACGCGCCTGGCTTTGCCTTCGGAGCGCGGCAGCGACCCGGCCTCCACGATCGTGATCTCGGCAGTGAGGCCGTAGCGCGATTTCATGCGCAGCGACAGCGTCTCGCGCGCTTTGGCGTGCAGCGTGGTGTCGCCGGTCGCGGCTTCGCAGGTGACGGTGAGCGAATCCCTTGCGCCGTCGCGCGTCACGTCGATGCGGTAATGCGGCGACAACCCGGGCTCCGATACGATCAACTCCTCGATCTGGCGCGGAAAAATGTTCACGCCGCGGATGATCAGCATATCGTCGCTGCGGCCAGTGATGCGGTCCATCTGCCGCATCGGCACGTCGCCCACCGGCGGCGACAACCTCGACAGATCGCCGGTGCGGTAACGGACGATGGGTACCGCCTCTTTCGACAGTGACGTGAACACCAGTTCGCCCTGTTCACCGTCGGGCAACGGCTCGCCGCTCCCGGGGTCGACGATTTCGGGATAGAACGCGTCTTCCCATACGGTCAGGGTGCCCCGTGCATCGGCGCGCTCCTGCGCCACGCCGGGGCCCAGCACTTCCGACAATCCGTAGATGTCCAGCGCGGCGATGCCGAAGCGCTTCTCGATCTCGCGGCGCATCTCCTCGCTCCAGGGCTCCGCGCCGTGGATGCCGATTTCGAGAGACGTTGTGCGCGGATCGACGCCGGCGCGCTCTAGCGCTTCGGCCAGCACCAGCATATAAGACGGCGTGCAGCAGATGATGCGCGGTTTGAGATCGCAGATGAGCTGGACCTGCCGCTCGGTCTGGCCGCCGCTCGCCGGCACCACCGCACAACCGAGCCGCTCGGCGCCGCCGTGAAGTCCGAGCCCGCCGGTGAAAAGCCCGTAGCCGTAGGCATTGTGGATCACATCGCCCGGCCTGCCGCCTGCCGCCAGAATCGAGCGCGCCACCAGACTGTTCCAGAGATCGAGATCGGCTCGCGTGTATCCCACGATGGTCGGCTTGCCGGTCGTGCCCGATGACGCGTGAATGCGCGCCGTTTTCTCGCGCGGCACGGCGAACATGCCGAAGGGATAGTTGTCGCGAAAATCGCTCTTCAGCGTGAACGGAAAGCGCGCCAGATCGGCTAGCGATTTGAGATCGTCGGGCGAGACGCCGGCCGCTTCGCATTTTGCCCGATAATAGGGCGCGCTGTCATAGGTGTGGCGGAGCGACCATCCCAGTCGCCGCAACTGCTCGGCTTCAAGCGCCGCGCGCGACGCAAATGTCGGAAGATCGGCGTGCATCACACGGCATTCATCGTCAGCAATTCGTAGGTCGCGACGGTTTCGTTGTTCTGGTTCGTCAGGATCACCTGCCAGCGCACTTCGCCATATTGCTCATTGCGCTGCGATTTCGATTTCGCGGTGAGCTGTACCGTGATGGAGTCGCCGGGCTTCACCGGCTTGGTGAAGCGCAGATTGTCCAGGCCGTAATTGGCAAGCACCGGCCCGGGCGCGGGATCGACGAACAATCCGGCGGCAAAAGAGAGCAGCAGATAGCCATGCGCGACGCGGCCGCCGAACAGCGGGTTTGCCGCCGCCGCTTTCTCGTCCATGTGGGCATAGAAATTGTCGCCCGTGAAATGCGCGAAATGTTCGATGTCGTCGAGCGTGATGGTGCGGGGCTTGGTGATCAGGGTCTTGCCCAGCTCGAGTTCGCCGAAGCGCAGGCGGAAGGGATGCGGCCCATCGCGCATTTCCGAGCTTCCGCGCATCCAATCGCCGGTGACGCCGGTCAGCATACGCGGGCCGCCCTGCAAGGCCGTGCGCTGCATGTAATGCATCACGCCGTGCAGGCCGCCCATTTCCTCGCCGCCGCCGGCGCGCCCCGGCCCGCCATGGATCAGAGCTGGCAGCGGCGAGCCGTGGCCGGTCGATTCCTTCGCGCAATCGCGGTCAAGGATGAGAAGCCGGCCGTGGAACGCGCCTGCGCCGGTCAGAACCTCCCGCGCGATCCTGGGATCGTGGGTATAGAGCGACATCACCAGCGAACCCTTGCCGCGGTTGGCGAGCGCAATGGCGTCGGCGAGATCGCGATAGGGCATCAGCGTCGCCACCGGCCCGAAGGGTTCGACCACATGGACGCGCGCGGCTTTGCCCGGCTGGTCGCAACGCAGCAAGACCGGCGTCATGAACGCGCCCTTGCCGAAGGATTTGTTCGGGTCGCCGGATACGATACGCGCCTCGGACGAGAGCTCTTCGATTCTGGATCGCACATCGTCGCGCTGGCTGGCATTGACGAGCGCGCCCATCTGCGTGGCTTCGGCGCGCGGATCGCCCATGACGATTTCGGACAACACCTTCTTCAGCGCGGCTTCGGCGGCGTCGATCGCCGCGGCCGGCACCAGCGCGCGGCGGATGGCCGTACATTTCTGCCCCGCCTTGACCGTCATCTCGCGCGCGACCTCTTTGACGAAGAGATCGAATTCCGGTGTGCCGGGCATGGCATCCGGCCCCAGCATTGCGGCGTTGAGCGAATCCCGCTCGGCGATGAAGCGTACGCTTTCGCGCGCGATCGCGGGATGGCGCTGGAGCTTCTGCGCGGTGTCGGCGGAACCGGTGAAGGAGACGACGTCCTGCCCGGTCAGATGATCGAACAGATCGCCGAGCGGCCCCACGATCAATTGCAGCGCGCCCTTCGGCAAGACATTGGCTTCGATGAGAATCCGGAACGCCGCTTCCGCCACATAGGCGCTGGCGCTAGCGGGTTTCACGATGGCCGGAACACCGGCGAGCAATGTGGGGCCCAGCTTCTCCAGCATGCCCCAGACGGGAAAGTTGAACGCGTTGATGTGGACGGCCGCGCCCTGCAGCGAGGTCATCACATGCTGGCCCACGAACGTGCCGCGCTTGGAGAGCCCTTCGACGCCGCCGTCGAGCAATATGGTGTCGTTGGGAAGCTCGCGCCGTCCCTTGGAGGCATAAGCGAACAGCGTGCCGGCGCCGCCTTCGATATCGATCCAGCCATCGGATTTGGTGGCGCCCGTGTCGTAGGAAAGTTCGTAGAGTTCATCCTTCCGCGCCATGACGGCATCGGCCAGCGCCTTGAGCAGTTTGGCGCGGCCGTGAAAGGTCATCGCGCGCAGAGCCGGCCCGCCCACATTGCGCGCATGGGCGAGCACGGCCGCAAAGTCGCGCACCGTCGTTCCGATCTGGGCGACGGGCTCGCCGCTCACGGCGGAAGGAATTGTCGCCGCCGCGCCCTGCGATGCGATCCAGGAGTCCTGCGCATAGCTGGAAAGGGTTTTCATGAAGATTGTCCTTGGATGGGTGGCGACGATCAAGTTCCCGAGAATTTGGGCGGACGTTTCTCGGTGAACGCGGAGACGCCTTCCTTGTAATCGGCGGAGCGGCCCAACTCGCGCTGCAGGTCGCGCTCGCGATCGAGCTGTTCGTCCAGACTCGCCATCCAGCCCTCCCGCATGGCGCGCTTGATCGCGGCCAGGCCTTTCGTCGGGCCGCTAGCGAGCCGCTCGACGAGCTTCTCGGCTTCCGTCTTCAACTGATCGTCGTCGACGCAGCGCCAGATCAGGCCCCAGCTTTCGGCTTTCTCCGCACTCAGGGGTTCGCCGGTGAGCGCGAGGCCCAGGGCGCGCGCGTGGCCTACCGCGCGCGGCAGGATCCAGGTGCCCCCGGAATCGGGGACAAGGCCAATGTTCGAGAACGACTGAATGAACTTCGCGCTCTTCGCGGCGAGCACGATGTCGGCGGCAAAGGCGATGTTCGCGCCGGCGCCGGCCGCCACGCCGTTCACCGCGCAGACGACAGGCTTGGGCAAATTGACGATGCGTTTGATGAGCGGGTTGTAGCGATTTTCCAGCGATTCGCCGAGATCGACTCCGTCGCCCCCCGGCGCCACCGCCCGATCCGACAGATCCTGGCCCGCGCAGAAGCCGCGTCCGGCGCCGGTGATCAGGAGCGCGCGCACCGCCGCATCGCGCTCCACCTTCGATAGGGCATCAGCCACTTCGGCGTGCATCTGCACCGTGAAACTGTTGAGGCGGTCGGGGCGGTTGAGCGTCAGCCGCGCGGCGCCGTTGGCGATATCGAACAGGATGGTTTCGTAAGCCACGGCCACCTCCCAAAACATGCGGGCTGGCCCCGCTTTATTTGACCAAGATTTAGAATAGAACGGTCGGACGGTCAATGAATTGCGCCGCGACCCCGAGAGACGTTAGAAGGTTCTGCGACGCGAAGATCGGAACCTTTCATGAGCAAAGACGCCGACGAACTCGCCGGGCGTGTGGCGAGCGCGCTTCGGGCGCGTGAAGGAACGGGCGCGGCCTGGAACATCGCCATCGAAGAGGCGCGGGAAGGTTACGCCCGCATCGCGATGACCGTGCGAAAAGACATGCTCAACGGACATCTGATCGCGCATGGCGGAATGATCTTCGCCCTGGCGGATACGGCATTCGCCTATGCCTGCAACTCGCGCAACGTCAACACCGTGGCGCAGCAGGCGTCGATCGTGTTCCTCGCGCCGGCGCAGGAAGGCGACCGGCTCATTGCCGAAGCGCAGGAACAGGGGCTTTCCGGCCGCTACGGCGTGTATCAAGTGATCGTGCGCAACGGGAAGGGCGAGAAAATTGCGGTTTTCCAGGGTCTTTCCCGCGCGATCGGCGGGACAGCGTTAGACGGTAATTAATTGACCGACCGGTCAGGTTATTATATGCTCCCCAAATTGCGAGGAGTGTGCGGATGTACACGACCGAACTGAAAGACAAGAACCAGAGCGCGGCGGTTTCGCTGGCCGACGAAGACCCCGTGCGGCTGGACGCGTTCGAGGCACGCGTGGCGGCGGACGATTTCATCGAGCCGAAGGACTGGATGCCGGAAGCCTATCGCAAGACGCTGGTGCGGCAGATTTCGCAGCACGCCCATTCCGAGATCGTGGGCATGCTGCCGGAAGGCAACTGGATCACGCGTGCGCCCAGCCTGCGCCGAAAGGCCGTGCTGCTCGCCAAGGTGCAGGACGAAGGCGGCCACGGGCTCTATCTCTACGCGGCGGCGGAAACGCTGGGCACTTCGCGCGAAGAGATGATCGAGGCGCTGCATTCCGGCCGCGCGAAATATTCCACGATCTTCAACTATCCCACGCTGACCTGGGCCGATATCGGCGCCATCGGCTGGCTGGTGGATGGCGCGGCCATCATGAACCAGGTGCCGTTGCAGCGCACGTCTTATGGCCCCTATGCGCGCGCCATGGTGCGCATCTGCAAAGAAGAGAGCTTCCATCAGCGGCAGGGCTACGAGATCATGATGGCGCTGGCGGGCGGCAACACGGCGCAGAAACGCATGGCGCAGGACGCGCTGAACCGCTGGTGGTGGCCGTCGATCATGATGTTCGGCCCGCCGGACGACAATTCGCCCAATACCGCGCAATCCATCCGCTGGCGCATCAAGCGCGAAACCAACGACGAACTGCGCCAGAAATTCATCGACGTGACGGTGCCGCAGGCCGAAGCCATCGGCCTCGCGGTGCCGGACCCCGATCTCAAATGGAACGAGGCGCGCGGCTCCTACGATTACGGCGCCATCGATTGGGAGGAATTCTATGCCGTGGTACGCGGCGAGGGCCCGGTCGCGAAGGAGCGCATCAAGGCGCGTGTGAAAGCGTGGGAAGAGGGCGCCTGGGTGCGCGAGGCGGCGGTGGCGCATGCGGCGAAGCACGAAACGCGCGAAGCGGCGGAGTAAGCCATGAGCAAGAACTGGCCGCTCTGGGAAGTGTTCATCCGCGCGAAGAATGGGCTGTCGCACAGGCATGCCGGCAGCGTTCATGCGGCCGATGCGAAGATGGCGCTGGAAGCGGCGCGCGACACCTATACGCGCCGCATGGAAGGCGTGAGCCTGTGGGTGGTGCCGTCGGCTTCGATCGTGGCGTCCGATCCGGGCGACGCGGCCGAATTGTTCGAGCCCGCGGCCGACAAGGTCTATCGCCATCCGACCTTCTATTCGATCCCCGAGAACGTGAAGAACATCTGATGCGGGACGAGCCTCTCTTCGTCTATGCCTGCCGGCTGGGTGACGACAGCCTGATCCTCGGACAGCGCCTGTCGGAGTGGTGCGGCCATGCCCCGATGCTGGAGATCGATCTGTCGCTCGCCAATATCGGACTCGACCTGATCGGGCAGGCGACGCATTTCCTCAAACTTTCGGGCGAAGCGGAAGGCGAAGGCCGCGATGCGGACGAGCTCGCTTTCGGCAGGGATGTCCTCGATTTCAAGAACTGCCTGCTGGTGGAGCAGCCGAACGGCGATTTCGCACAGACCATCGCGCGGCAATTCCTGTTCTCGAACTATCAGGAATTGCTGTTCCGGGAACTCCGCGCCTCGAAGAACGAAATCGTCGCCGCCGTCGCCGCCAAGGCGGTGAAGGAAGTCGCTTATCACGTGCGCCTTGCGAACGAATGGATGGTGCGGCTGGGCGACGGCACGGCGGAAAGCCGCGCCCGAATCGTCGTCGGTCTCGACTGGATGTGGCGCTTCGCCGACGAATTGTTCGAAGTGGACGCGGGCGTCGAGCCGTTGATCGCATCCGGTGTCGCCTGCGACGTGCGCAAGCTGCGCCCGGAATGGGATTCGCGCATCGCGAAAGTCCTTCACGACGCCACGCTCGAAGCGCCCAAGCCGCGGCGCGGCGCCAGGGGCGGACGCAACGGGCATCATTCCGAGCATCTGGGTCATCTTCTGACAGAAATGCAGTTCCTGCAGCGCGCCTATCCGGGAGTGCAGTGGTGAACGCAATGCCCTCCGCCGTTCAAACGTTCAAGGACCAGGTGTTCGAGATTCTCTCTCACGTCCCCGATCCGGAAATTCCCTGCGTCTCCGTTGTCGATCTCGGCATCGTGCGCGACGTGACGGGTGGCGCGGTGGTCATTACGCCGACCTATACGGGCTGTCCCGCCACCATCGCCATCGAAGCCGGCATCCGCGCGGCGCTCGATCGCGCGGGGTTCGCACAGACGAAGATCGAGACGACGCTGTCGCCGCCCTGGACGACGGACTGGATCAGCGACGAGGGCCGCGAAAAATTGCACGCCTATGGCATTGCGCCGCCGCCGAAGGGCGCCGCGAAACATGCGTTGCGCGAGATGGCCGCCGAGTGTCCCCGTTGCGGCTCTTCGCATACCGAGGAAATCAGCCGCTTCGGCTCGACGCCCTGCAAATCGCTGCATCGCTGCCTCGACTGCCGCGAGCCGTTCGATCGCTTCAAATGCCATTGATGCGATGTCGATCAACGCCGGATTCCACAGACTGAAGATTGCCGAGGTGCGCCGCGAAACGGCGGACGCGGTGTCGATCCGCTTCGAAATCCCGGCCGGCCTGAAAGACGCCTTCGCCTTCAGGGCGGGCCAGCATCTCACCTTGCGCACCGATCTCAACGGCGAAGATCTGCGCCGCAATTATTCGGTTTGCGTGGCACCGCATGACGGCGAAATCCGCATTGCGGTGAAGCAGATGCCGGGCGGGCGCTTCTCCTCATGGGCCAATAGCGCGCTGGCGGTCGGCAACATTGTCGACGTGCTGCCGCCGATGGGCCGCTTTGTCCTGCCGGAAACGGCGAACGCCTCGCCTTACTACGTGGCGATCGCGGGCGGGTCCGGCATCACGCCCGTGCTGTCGATCCTCAAGACCATCCTCAAGCAGAACCCCCAAAGCCGCTACACGCTGCTCTACGGCAATCGCGACTCCGCCTCCATCATGTTCCTGGAGGAACTGGCGGGCCTCAAGAACCGCTATCTCGACCGGCTGGAGGTCTATCATTTCCTCGAAAACGAAGCCGAGGAGATCGAGCTGTTCAACGGCCGTCTCGACCGCGAAAAATGCGAAGAGGTTCTTGGCTCGCTGGTGGACGCCAGATCGGCCGACGCCTTCTTCATCTGCGGGCCGGGCCCGATGATGGATGCGGCCGAGGCGGCGCTGCAGGCGCGCGGCGTTTCCGCCACGAATATCTTCATCGAGCGCTTTACCACCGGCGCGGTGTCCGCCGAACAGCTTGCCCGCGAGGAAGTCCTCCAGAAGAAGGCCGCGGGCACGCAGATATCGGTCACTCTTGACGGCCGCCGCGCGAAAATCACGTTCGATGCCGCGAAGGGCAACATTCTCGAAAGCGTGCAGGCCGCGGGTCTGCCCGCGCCCTATGCCTGCAAAGGCGGCGTCTGCACCACCTGCCGTGCGAAAGTTCTTTCGGGGACCGTGGCGATGAAGAAGAACTACGGACTCACGGAATCGGAGGTCGCGCAGGGCTATGTGCTCACCTGCCAGGCGGTGCCGACGAGCGACCAGGTCGCGCTCAGTTACGACGCATAAGTGCCGAGCCACCCGTCTGCCTGCGCGGCCGGAACCGGGAGCAGGCAACCTCAGGGGACCGGATCGAGTTCCAGCGCTTCGAACAGCGGCCGGAGCATCGGCGCGTAGGGCCGCCAGCGGCCGATCGAACTCGCGTAGATCGGTTGACGCACCTGCACGGCGCTGGCGGTTGTCACGGGCCGCTGCGTCTCGTGGAAGGCAAGGCAGCGGTCGTCCCATTCGACGCCGCAAAAGGCGACAATCCGGCGCGCCTGCGTCCCGAAATCGGCAACAAGCTCCTCGTATTGCACATCGAGCATGACGCCCGGTGGCAACACCCGACGCCAGTGGTCCATGAGCGCCTCGTAGGCGCGATAGTAGCGGCCCAGTTCCGCGAGGTCGTAGACGAAGTCGAACCCGCCCGCGAACAGCTTCGAGAAGCACGAGAAACACGTATCCAGGGGATTTCGCCGCGCGTGAACGATGCGCGCGTTGGGCAGCACGAGATGGATCAGGCCGGCCAGGATGAAATTCTCCGGCATTTTGTCGGTGATGCGTTCGACCGGCGGCGTCGCGGGTTCGAGAGCCGCCAAATAGCCGGCGGCGATTTCGCGCAACTCTTTCCCGCCCATGGAAGGCGTCAGTTCGGGAAACGGAATTCCGCTTCTATCCGACCACTGGAGCCTGTTCAGGGCATCGATCAGGTAGGGGCGCTCGCCGGCGGCGGCGATCTTGGGATGGCTCGCCAGCAACTGCTCGACCAGGGTTGTTCCGGATCGCGGCATGCCCACGACGAAGACCGGGACGCTCGATGGATCGCCGAGCGCCGCCTTTTGCGCGATCAGTCCGGATGTGAACACCCGTCGGACGCGCGCCATCATCGAGAGCGCGGCGGATTCGTCGTATGGCGTCTGGCTGCGCTTGAGGGCGTTGCCGTCGCGAAGATGACGGAACGCCTTCTCGTGTTCGCCGATATCCGCATATGCCTTCCCCAGGCCGAAGTGCAGGTTCAGCCGGTCTCGGTCGGGCAATTTCTCCTTGCCCGCCGCCAGCGCCGCCATCGCGGCCAGATGCGGATCGCCGGCCGTGTACCGCCGGGATTCCGCAAGGCTGCTGTGGAAGTCGCCGCGGCGGGGTGCAAGCTCTACGGCCTTCGCAAGCGCCAGCCGCGACTCCTCCAGCCGGCCGAGCGTGCGCAATTCGTTGCCGAGACCGGCATGCGCCTCGGCCAGGTTCGGGCGGATGGCGAGTGCCGCGTGGAAACAGGCGACCGCCTCTTCGTGCCTGTGGAGCTTCGCGAACGCGTCGCCGAGATTGTTGTGCGCTTCGAAGAAGGCCGGCCTGACTTCGATCGCCTTCAAATAGTGCGGTACGGCCTCGTCGTGCCGGCTCAATCTCGCCAGCGCATTGCCCAGATTGTTGTGGGCTTCGGGCAAATCCGGTTCGAGCCTGAGTGCTTCCACGAAATGCGCCATGGCGTCGTCGTGCCGTTTGCACGCCATGAGCGCCATGCCGAGATCGCTGTGGGCCTCCGCCGAATTGGGGTCGACCGCCAGCGCCCGAAGCAGCAGCCGCTCGGCGTCCCGCGGCCGCTTTTGCCGGACGGCGATCTTCCCCAGGCGATGCAGGGCGCCGAAGTGATGGGGCTCAAGCTGCAGGATGGCGCGAAAAACCCGCTCCGCCTCGCGCGTCCGTCCCTGCCGGTCGAACGCAGCAGCCGTCTCGAACGCCTGCGCGACGTTCATTCCGCGGTTGGTTGGTGGAGTCGAGGGCATGGTCCTGTCCGCAGTCCACGCCCGTCTTGGAAAAATTTTCCCGGTGCAATTAAAGCGCGATCCGGAATGATTGGCCCGGATCGCGCTTTGAGGTGCGTCAGATGTGGAAGTCGTGGACCGACAAATTCGTGAGATTTCCGCCGGTGACGTTGATGACATAATCGTCGCCCGCCTGATAGCCCGCGGTTCCGTTGGCGTCGATGATGAGGAAGGTCTGGCCCGCCAGGGTGCCGGCATTCGGTGTGAACAATACCGCGTGGTTGGCCGAAAGATTGACCGCGTTGATGTCGGCGGTCAGTTCGGTGTTGAAGTTCGAACCGGAATCGAGGACACCGATGGTCACCGCCGTGTTGATGCCGGTGATCGCTGCTGACAGGCCCGCCAGGGTGAAACGGTCGATCGAGGCATTGAAGTTCTCGATCGTGTCGTAGGTGGGCCCCGTCGATTTGCCGACGGTCGCGAAGACGAAGTTGTCGGTGCCGCCGCTGCTGATGAACGTGTCGACGCCCGCTCCGGCGTTGAACGTGTCCTTGTCCGTTCCCCCGGTCAGCGTGTCGCTCCCCGCGCCGGCATCGAATACCACGGTCGCATTGGTCACCGCCGAGGCGTCGAAGGTGAGCGAATCGCCGGCGCCCAGCGTCTGGCCGTTCACGGTCAATGTCTGGCCCGAAGTGACGTCGGCGGCATTGAGCGTGACGTCGTAGCTGAAACCGGTCTCGAACCTGATCACATTGATGTCGGTCATCGTGCCGGCATTGAAGACGAGCGCGTTGCCGCCCGTATAATTGCCGTCGAGCTCGAGTTCGTTGGTGGTGCCCGCGCCGCCGTCGATCTGGTCGTTCGCCGTGAAATTGGCGCCGAACTCGAACGTGTCGTTGCCGGAGCCGCCCGTCAGCACGTCGAGGCCGGTGCTGTCGGCCATGTGGTAGGTGTTGGTGCCGCTGCCGCCGGTCAGCGTGTAGGCGCCCGCGCCCGCCGTGATGCTCAAATTGCCGGCCACGGCCGAACCGTCGAAGGTCAGGCTGTCGCCGCCGCCCAATGCGCTGGCGTTGACCATCAGCGTCTCGCCGGCGGTGACGTTGTTCGCATTGAGCGTCAGATCGTAGCTGGAGTCGCCCGTCAGACGAAGAATCCCGATATCGGTCATCGTGTCGGCGCCGAAGGTCAGCCCGCCGGAATAGTCGCCGTCGAGCTGGAGGGCGTTGGTGCCGCCACCGCCATTGACCGTGTCGGAGTTCGAGAAATTGGCGCCGAACTCGAACGTGTTGTTGCCGGAGCCGCCCGTCAGCGTGTCGACACCGGTGCTGGCGGCCATGTTGAAGGTGTTGGTGCCACTGCCGCCGGTGAGCGTGTAAGTGCCCGCGCCGGCCGTGAAGGTAATATTCCCGGCCACGGCGGACCCGTCGAAGGTCAGGCTGTCGGTCGTTTGGAGCGGCGTGGAGCTGTCGGCGTTGACCGCCAGGGATTGTCCCGCCGTGAGGTTGGCCGCGTTGAGCGTCAGATTGTAGCTGAAGCCCCCGCTCAGCCGGATGACTTCGACATTGGTCATCGTGCTGGCGCCGAACGTCAGCCCTGCGGAATAATTGCCGTCGAGCGCGATCGTATTGCTGCCGCCGCCGCCATTGACGGTGTCGTTGGCGGAGAAGTCGGCGCCGAACGAGAAATAATCGTTGCCGGTGCCGCCCGTCAGCGTCGCGTCGGGGGCGGCCGTCATGTTGAAATGGTTGTCGGTGTTGGTGCCGGCGATCGTGAGCCCGCTGACATAGCCGTAATAGGTATTGGTCCCGTTGTTGTCGAACTCGGTCTTCTCGGTCAGGACCGTGGAGGAATTGAAGTCTTTCTCATACGAATTGTAGGCTTGGCCGGTGACATCGTTCACCAGAAGATCGTAGGGACCCTGGACTTTGGTCAGCAAGGTCGCGTCGTTGGTCACTTGCGTCGCGGTGAGGGTAAGCGTGGGCGTGCCGCCGTCGGTGAACTCCACCGCGGAGATGCCCGCCGCATAGGTCTCCAGCGAATTGAAAGCGCCCTGGATATTGGATTCGGTGTCGCTGACGACGAGATGATAGGAACTGACGATCTTGCCGATCAGGGTTTGATCGTTGAGCACCTTGGACGCCGTCAGATCGAGATTGGGCGTGCCGCCGTTGTTCAGCGTGATCGACGAGATGTGGGAGACCGCCGAATCGAGGCTCCCGAAATAGGTCGCCACGTCGCCGGCACTGTCGGTCACCGCGTCGGTGTAGGAACTGACCGCCGTGCCCGCGATGACGAGAGGATTGCCGGCCGCATCGGCGAGGCTGCCGGCGGAGACGCTGCTCACGGTCAGCGACTGAGGCGCGTCGGTGGCGGAATATGTGAAGGTCAGCGTCTGTGTGCCGGAGCCCGAGACATAGCTCGCCGTGCCGCCGTCGCTCAATTTGAGAGTCGTGCCGCCCGCCACCGTGACATCCTTGCCCACGTCGAGGGTGAAGGTGACGGTGTGCGCCGTGGCGAAGTTCGCCGTCGAGGTGGCCGATGCGGTAAGCGACGTCACCGTCGGCGCCTGGTCGACCGTGACGACCAGTTCGGCGGTCGCCGTGCCGCCATTGCCGTCGCTGGCCGTGTAGGTGAACGTGTCGGTCAGCACGGCATTGTCCGCCTGCGCGTTGATCGCCGTGCTGTTGCTGGCGTCGTAGCTGTAGGTGCCGTTGGCATTCAGCGTCAGCGTGCCGTAGGTGCCGTTGATGGAGTTGCCGACATTGCCGGCCGAGCCGGCGACCGCCGTCACCGTCAGCGTGTCGCCGTCCAGATCGGTATCGACGCTCAGCACGCCCGTCCCGTATGTGGAGGTGCTCCCGGTTGCGCCCGCGAATACTGTGATGTCGTCGTTGTGGCCGACCGGCGCGCGGTCGATGGTGATGATCGTCTGGCACTGGTTGGGGTTGGACGTCGTTGCGCCGGCAATTGCGACGCCGTTGCTGATCACCCAATCGAGAGTTCGGGTCGGATGGCTGCCCGAACTCGTATCGGTCCCGCTGTCCTGGTAGGTGATCTCGTTAAGCACCGTCTCGTAGTTGGATGCAGGCTCCGCGCCGGACAGGGTCAGAGTGTGGGTGGTGCTGTTCCACGAGACCGTGAGCCCGTCGACGGTGCCGCTCTGCAGGCCGTTGGCGTAAAGGTTGTCGCCGGCCTGCGCATTGGCGATCGTGATGGTCGCGTTCGCCAGATCGAGGTTGTTGTTGTAAACCGTGATGGCCGGCGCGGCGGTGAGAGCGTTCACGGCGCCGCCGCCCTGCAAAGCGTCGGTTGAGATTCCGCTTAGTCCCGTCAGCGCCGGCGCCGAATCGAAGTTCAGCGAGATGAGGGGCGTACGGCCATCCGTGGAATCGATCGTGACGAAGTCGTTGTTGCCGGAGGTGAAGCCCGTGCCGGCGGCATTCAGGACCAGCTGGATGATTCTCGCTTCGCCGCTGCCGCCATCGTCGCCGATGTAAAGCGTTTGCGCATCCTGATCGATCGAGAGATCGTTGCCGTTGTAGCTCGGTTGATTGAGCGTGACGCCGGCCGGCATCGTCATCTGCGTGGCGACCTGGTTCGCGCCGCCGGTCAGTGAAACGTACCAGAGCCCGACCGTTCCTATGCCGTCGATCGAAGTCGTCGTGAAATAGATCTTGTCCGTATACGCATCCACGGCGATGCCGCTGATGAAGCCGCGGCTGCCGTTGACGGGGAACCCCCCGACTTCGTTCGCGTTGGTGGTAAAATCAAACGGCGTCGGCGGGCTGCTGGCGACCGAGCCGGTGGTGCTCACCGAATATACCCCGTTCGTGGCGGCATCGTAATCGCCGCCGCCATTGTTGAAATTCTGGTCCACGTAGTAAAGCGTGGCGTCGTTGGTCGAGAGCTGCATCGCCTTCGCCTGTTCGTAGATGCCGCCCGATGACGTCGAATTGACCAGAATGTCGCTCGTGGTGACGGTCGTCGAGCCGTAGCCGCTATTCGCGGCGGGGTTGTAAGGCGACGTCAGCGCGCCGGTCACCGGATTGTAGGTGATCTTGATGATGTCGGAACCGTCGGTTTCGTAATCGTCTCCGAACAGTGCCGCATAGATGGTGTCGTTGGCGGGATCGACCGCGAACGAATAGATGACGTCTCCGTCCAAAAGGCTGCCGAGCTGCGTTGTCGTCAGAACCGCGCCGGTGCTGACGTGTCCCACGGTCATGGCAAGGTCGGTGCCAAGCCCGAAATATAGATTGTTCACCGTGTCGAAAGCGACCGCCTGCATGCCGAACGTGCCGTCCAACGTGTCGCCCGACGGCAGGCCGGCCGAATACTGGTTGAACAGGATCGTGGTGTCGGTGTCGTTCGAATTGATATCGTCGACGGCATCATTGTGCGTGGTGTTGTCTTCGATTCCGACGAAGAGTTCGCCGCTCGGGTCGCCGCCGCTTCCCGGCACGCCGGCAGGCAGGCTGGGTTGTCCGCTCGTGACAAAACCGGATTCGCTGTGAGCGTGCGCGATGCCCAAATGCCCGGTCAGGAAATGCAGCCCGTTGAGCGGATTGATCGACGGTGCGAAGACGCTTGGCGCCGAGAGGGTCGCCTGACCCGGCATCGCAAAGGATGCCGTCCCCGGCGAGCTGTTCTCCGGCACAAATCCATCGTTCGCCTGATTGCCGAACCAGGGTGTCTGTTCGTGAGCGAAACTGAAAACGTCCGGCAGCGGATGCTGTCCCTGCGCCGGGGCATGATGCGGGGTCGCCGGTGGCGAAAAGTCTTTGCCGCCGGAATCCGGCAGAGCGGTTGGCTTGAAGCCGCCGAGCACGCTACCGGTAACCGGGTCCAGGAAATCATGCCCGCTCGTTCCCGAAAGGGAACTTTCCGAAGACAACAGAGGGAATTGGCCTTTTTCCGACTGCAGCGAATCGAGCGAGATGCTCACATCGGAACTGACCGCGAGGGCCGGAACCCGAATGTCGCCGGAATTGCTGGAGTCCGATGTGTCCTTGGTCCGATCGCGCCCGTCTGCCATAGCCAAACTCCCCACGTTTTCCTAGACTTCCGGCGCCCGAATACTATCCGCAGCGCCGACTTCGGTGATCCTACCACAGAGTGGCTCGCACTCGCGGCAAAAACTACCAGTCAATCGCCCTGACAACAATTGTCAAAATCTCTGATTCCTTCTGAAAATCCTTGGGTGCGTTGCACAATTGGCGCTGGTTGACCGAGTCGTCATATAAATTTTAATAATCGGAAGCAACGCCGCCCGGGCGCGAATTTTCGGGGCCAGTATGCACAGTATGGCGCAGAGAGTTGAAGTGAAAGCAATCATTTGGATTGCAAAGCCCATCAACCAGTGTTGTGTTGAGTCTGATCGAATGTTAGATTGCCCTCACTTTGGAGGCACCGCATGGCCCAGCCATTCATCGGACAGATCATCATGTTCGGCGGGAATTTCGCGCCGGCGAATTGGGCGAAATGTAACGGCCAACTGATACCGATTTCGCAAAACGAGACGCTCTACACCCTGCTCGGCACCACCTACGGCGGTGACGGCGTCAACACCTTCGGCCTTCCCGATCTTCAGGGGCGCGTTCCGATCCATCAGGGTACGGGCGCAGGCCTGTCGACCTATGTCCTCGGCGCGAAGGCCGGGACCGAGAACGTCACGCTGACCTCCTCCCAACTCCCCACGCACACCCACACTCTATCGGTCATAACCGGCACACCGGGAACGCTCGCCAAAGCCACCTCCGCGTCATATCTGGCGGATGAGGCTTCGACCGCGTCGGGGGGCAATGCATTCACCTACATCGCCGGCGGCACCGGAACGCAGCAGGCGCTGGTTGGCACCTCGATCGGCAATACGGGCAGTTCCTTTCCGCATAACAACGTCCAGCCGGTGCTGGCGGTGAGCGTTTGCATCGCGCTCTATGGAATTTTTCCCTCGCAAAACTGAGGGGCCAATCCTTGCGTCCGCGAATGCGGACATAGCGAAACGGACAGCGACCATGGCGGAACCCTTTCTCGGACAAATTACGGTGTACGGATTCAACTTCGCGCCCAGGAATTGGCTGCAGTGCAAAGGTCAGACTTTGGCCATCTCGCAATATTCGGCCCTGTTCTCGCTGCTCGGCACCTATTACGGCGGCAACGGTACGTCGACTTTCCAGGTGCCCAATTTCCAGGGCAATGTCCCGGTCAATCAGGGCACGGGCTCAGGCCTGAGCACTTACGTAATTGGCGAGGCCACCGGCGTGCAAAACGTCGCGATCACGAACAGCACGATGGCAAGCCACAATCATGGTCTCGTGGCGTCGACCACCGACGGCAATGTCGTCAAATCGTCGGGCAATCAACTGGCCAAGGCATTCACCGGCAGCAAGGGAGGAGCGAGCTACACCGGCAATTATCTGAGCACCACCGCTCCGAACCAGACGATTGCGCCGACCTCGATGGGCTTCGCCGGCGGAAACCAGCCGCACAACAACATGCAGCCCTATCTCGCCCTGAACTTCTGCATTTGTTTGAACGGCGTTTTTCCGGCGCGCAACTAGCAGGCTAGGAACCATCCCATGACACAGCCCTATCTCGGCCAGATCGAAATGTTTGGATTCGGCTTTGCGCCCAAGAGTTGGGCGATGTGCAACGGGCAGTTGCTGCCCATCCAGCAGAATCAGGCCCTGTTCTCGCTCCTGGGGACGACCTATGGCGGCAACGGAACAACCAATTTCGCTCTGCCGAATCTGCAAAGCCGGGTGCCATTGGGCTACGGCACGCCCGTCGGCGGCCCCACCTATACGCAAGGCGAGACCGGTGGCGAAGAAAGCAACACGCTGCTCATGACCGAAATGCCGCAACATAACCATTTGGTGTCCGTCAACACGTCGGTGACCGCCAACGCGAATACGCCCGCAGCCGGGACGGCGCTGGGCAACGGCACGGCCGCCGGCACTCAGCCGTCCGGCCAGCCTTTCACCATCAGCCTATACGGCACAACGACACCAAACGGCACGCTGTACGGCCCCGCGATCGCCAACAACGGCAGCAACAACCCGCATTCCAACCTGATGCCTTATCTGTGCGTCAATTTCTGCATTTCTTTGTCCGGTATCTTCCCCTCGCGCAATTGAGGCGGGGGTATTCGAGCGGCCGCAATTCGCCGCGGGTCGTTTCAGCGATCGTGGCCCGCTCCCGGCAGGCTGCGACATGTGAAAGAAAGTCGTGAAGCGAAATACCGGCCGTCATTCCTTCCGCTCCCTCAATTGAACACCGCCTGATAGTCCTGCCTTGTGGGATCCGCCGTGTGGATCGGTATGACATAGATATTGTGGGTCGTGCCGCCTTCGAATTCGCAATCGTAGAATCCTTCCGGCAGATATTCGGATTCCTTTGGCCCGCGGAATATGAGAGAGAACGGCTCGCGCTTCTGCGACTTGTGACGGTGACTGTCGGCGATGATCTCGTCGAGGGGAAGCGCGAAGCGCGTTCCCTTGAAGCGGACAATCGTTCCGACAAAAGGTTTGAAATGCTCGATCAGCAGAAATTCGGCCATGCTCCACGCTCCAAGACTTGCTCGTGTATTCAGGTTGCCCCATCCTGGCGGCGAGGGCCATAAATTTTTCGGATGGCGATGGAAACGGAACGCCGATACGACACCGCGCACGGTTCGGTCGTGCTCCGCCCCGAGCGGCCGGAAGACGACGCGTTCCTGCTCGAACTTTTCCGCAGCCATTCGAGCGGGGTTCTGGAATTGGCCGGAATGCCGCCGGACATGATCGCCAGGCTGATCGACTTCCAATACCGCTCGCAGACCGCAACCTATCGCAACATGTTCCACAAAGCGGCCTTCTGGATTATCCAGAGCGGCGGCATCCCCATCGGTCGTCTGATCGAAGAGGATGAGGGCGACGCCGTCTATTTCGTCGATTTTGCGCTGCTCCCCGACCGGCAACGCAAAGGCCTCGGTAGCGCTTTCATCAATATGGTCGCCGACGAATGGGCGAAGCGCGGCATCGCGGCGCGCGTAAAAGTGCTGATCAACAACGAGGCCTCGCTGAAACTGTGCCGCAAATGCGGCTTCGTTCGGAACGAGACGTTCGACATGGGGTTTGTCGGGCTGCGCCGCGACCCGCCGAAAGCGTGACGCACGTCCTGTGCCCGGCATAGACTAGCGGGTTGCCGAGACCCAATTGCATGGGAAGTCCAATATGGCGCCCGGTCCAACCGTCCAGACTCCCCAAGGGCCCGTCACCCTGGCCCGAACCTGCGACGGTTGCACGCTGTGCTGCCGCGTTCTGGAAGCCACCACGCTCGGCAAGCCCATGGGTGTTCTGTGCCGGCATTGCGTCGTAGGCACAGGCTGCAGCATCCATGCGACACGGCCGGACGAATGCCGCAACTATCATTGCGGTTGGCTGCTCGACGCGACTCTCGGCGAGGAATGGCGGCCCGAGAAGGCCCACATCATCATCACCTACGATCTCGACGGGCGCCGGCTTAATGCCAACGCCGATCCCGAGCATCCCGATGCGTGGCGGACGGAACCCTATTACTCGCAACTCAAGAACTGGGCGGCGGCGGCGCTGCCGCGCAGGGGCCAGGTCGTCGCCTATGTCGGGCGGCACACCTTCGTGATCCTGCCCGATCGCCATGTCGACCTCGGCGTGTTCACGGACGACGACTACATCTACATCGAGCAGCTTCAGCCGGGGGAATGGAACGCACGAAAGCTGAACCAGGAACAGGCGGGCGCGATTTCGCGTTCCGATGGCACGCTCTAGGCCGATGACGTTTCGCGCGCCGCCCGTTCCAGCAGGCTTTTCAGCCAATCATTGACCACAGTGTCCACGACCATGTGCACCCGGTCGGTGGTGCCTTTGTTCGCCACGCGATGACGGTCGGAGAGCCGCAGATACCAAGCGCTGCCGGGCTCCATGACAATGCGCGTGCGATTCAACTCAAATTCGACGTCGGGATTCGTCGTGACCGGTATGTGGATGCGTGCCGTGCCGGATTCGGCGGCGAGATCGTTGTCGTCATGCTCTTTGATGACCGAACCAGGCGTCAGCCGCATCAGCCGGACACACTGGATTTCGCAAGCAAACGTGTCGAGGACTTCGCGAAAATAACTGCACGCTTTGAGCGCCGGTGTGTCTTCGAATTCCGTGGCCGCGGGGTCCGAATAGATCGTCATGACGGGATGGCGTGCACCCGCCACGCTGCGCAATGGAATCACGCTCCAATCGCCTTCGTAGTTCTGCCTGACGAAATGGGCGATCCAGCCGTCCAACGAAACCCTCTCGAGATCGCGCTGCAGCAGCAGGGGATCGAACGCGAGTGGAAGCCGCAGACGGTCTGGTAATGTCATTTTGGCAGATTATGATGCGCGCCGGGGCCGTGCAACAAAACGACGGTCGGAGCGAAGCGGCAATCGGCAGATGGAGACGGACGCTCAATCCGTACAACGCGCGTTCGATGCATTTCGCGCGATGATTTTGGCCGATGCCGGATTGCAAGACGAATTGCAGGCCTATGACGACGTCGCTTCGTTCAGCGCGCGCGCATCGATCCTCGCCGGCCAGCGCGGAGTCGGGTTGACGGCGGACGTTCTGAGCGCGGCCTTGAGGCACGACCCCCTCGGACTGTCGCGGCGGTCGGAGGCGTGCCCCAGCTCCGCTTCGCCCGGACAAGGCTGGCTTCCGGTCAATATATCGCCGATGAGTGAGGAACTTTGCGTCGATTGGGCGTATTTCGGCGCGCAGTCCTTGATAGAGCCATTCTTCGAAGGCTCTGTCCGGACGGCATTTCGCCGCCCGCTGAACCGGCTGGCCCGATACCGCACGCGTCTCGCGGACTTGCCGCAATGGACGAAACTGCACCCCGGGCTTGAGCCGAGCGGGTTCATCTTCCATATGTCGCGCTGCGGCTCGACGCTGGTTTCGCAGATGCTCGCTACCGATGCGCGCAACATCGTGATCTCGGAAGCGGCCCCGATCGACAAAGCCGTTCAGATCGATCGCGCCACCGGCGACGAACAAGGCCAGCTGCTCGCATCGGCAATCGGCGCACTCGGGCAAAAGCGCTCGGATCGCCAATGCCGCTATTTCCTCAAATTCGACAGCTGGCATACACGCGCGCTGCCCATGTTTCGCCGCATCTTTCCGTCTGTGCCGTGGATATTTCTGTACCGCGAACCGACCGAGGTGCTGGCGTCGCAGAGACTTCGGCCGGGAATGCACATGGTGCCGAGTCTGGTTCCGTCGTCGTTATTCGGATTGGAGCCGGGAGACGGCATTCCGTCGGAACAATATGGCGCGTCCGTCCTGAACAGGATCTGCGAGGCCGTATTGCTACCCTATTCGGACGGCGGCGGTTTGCTTGTGAACTACTCCGAGCTTCCGCAGGCGGTGTGGACGAAAATCTTGCCGCATTTCGGCATCGCGTTCAGCGATGCCGATCGTGCGGCCATGTCTGACACTGCGCTGTACGACGCCAAGACGCCCGGTATGACCTTCTCCCCCGACGCCGGCGCGGAGCGCCGAAAGACAATGAGCTTGGTCCGGCCGGTAGCCGAGCAGTATCTGGGCGACATCTACCGCCGGCTCGAGGCCCTGCGGCTTGGGACGTGAACGCGGCCACGCATTCACTCCCGTGGCGTCGAGCGCCGATTGCTCCACCGGGCCGGCCAAAACGATCAATTCGCGGTGCTTATAGTCAATCTGAGCACTGTGCTTCTCAAGAAAGGGTAGAAACCCTGGAGTTCTGCCCTCTTGACTGCGACTCTGGGGGGTACACCGCCTTTCTTTCCGCGATAAAATTGGAAGATCACCGGACTGCTCTGGGTGGCATGCCGGGCATAAAATATCGGCATCGCCAATAACCACCAGACATCAATTAAGATGCGAGAATGCTGGTGCGCCCGGACGGTTGCTGCTACTATGCTGACAACAGCAACGGATCGGGGGAATACATGATATATTCACGCCGATTGGCATTGGGCTATGCATCCGCACTGGCCCTCACGGGTAGTATCACGGACTCAAGCTTCGCCGCCACGGCGCGACGCGCGGGCGCAATGCTCGGGGCCGACCGATATCCTGTGAAATCCGATCCGCAAACGGTCCAACGCTTGCAGCATCTCCTCGTTCATCGCGACGAAGCGGGCGGCACGCCGCATTTCGCGACGCTCGCGATCAGATCGCACGACACTGCCTGGAAGGCGATCGGCGCGCTCGACGAGAGCGCCCTGCAGCAGGCCGTCGTCAAGTTCGGGATACGCGGTTACCGGCTGCGCCGCGTAAACGCGTTTCAAACCGGGAGGGGGCTGCGCTATTCCACGATCTGGCAATTGGCGGCCGGCCCGGAATGGAAAACACGGCACGGCATGACACTGACGCAATTCGAGGAGGCGTCTGGCCAGTTCGCCGCACGCGGTTTTCGGCTCGCGCACCTTGACGGCTGTGCGACGAAATCGGGCGCGCGCTATTCCGCGATTTGGGAATATGGCGGCGGGCCTGCCTTGGAGACATTCGCCGCGTTGACGAGTTCGGCCTATACGCAGAAGTTGAAAGTGCTGACGGTACAGGGATTCCGGCCGCGGGTGATTTCGGGTTATGCGCCACACGGCGAGGTACTTTTCGCCGCCGTGTTCGAAGCCGGTTCGGGCACAGGCTGGGAAGCGCACCACGAACTGACCAAACCCGCATTCGAAGAAAAATCCAAAACGATGACGGCGCGAGGATATCTGTTGGCGGATGCAAGCGGATATGTGCTGGGCGGCCGACCGATGTTTACCGGCGTCTGGGAGAATGCCTGAACTCGCAGGCGCTCATATCGATGTAATGGCGAAGCCCGGTTGGTCAGGCATATTGCCGATCGTCGGGCGAACGGCGCGCTGTCCTTTGGAGCAACCCGGCGCCGCCGCGCCGTGGTTCTTTCGCCGGGGCGGTGGCGCGCACTGCTCTATCATTTGATGCACGCAATCTTCGGGAAAATTCAGATCGACGCGAAACGCATTGCGTCGCGCACGGGCGCTGCTTCGGCGGCCGAGCGTTCGAGCCATTCCAGTCCGCGCTTGATCTCGGCTCCATGGGTCGCCCGGGCTTCGTTCAGGACGTCGTCGCGGAGCTGCGCGTCATAGGCATATTCCGGCGCCTTCGAATACCGGTGCATATCCGGGCCGCCGAGAATCGCGCGCATTTCGCTGTCGCGTGCCTTGATCTCGGAATGCCGAAACGCCCTGGAGAGCTGGGTATGCGGGTCGGCAAGAAACGCGTCGAAATCGAGTTTGTGCAGGCGCGTCCCGCCGGCCTGCGCGGCGTCCGCCAGCGCGCTTGTTTCGCAAGCCCACGCGACGGCCAGCGCTTCGCCTTCGCTGAGCGAAGCAAGCCGCCAGATGTCGCGGCCGACCCGGCGATGGAGCCGCCGCAAGCGGTTTGCCGCGAGCAATTTGGCTTCCTGTCGCGAATTGGGTCCGCCGAGGATCGTCGCCAGATATGTTTCGGGCGACACGAACATGGCGAGCGCTTTGGGCGCACAGGCGCGCGCCATCAAACCGGGCGCCAGCTCGGAGACAAAACTCGTCGTCTTCACCAGCGCGGTCTGCTTTGCCTCGAAGGTTCTCGAATAGAGCTTGAGCATCGCGGACAGGCGGGTTTCGAAGTCGCCGTCGCTCCACACCCGCCCCTGGGATTCGGGTTCGCTCTTTACTTGCGCGAACGTGCGCAGGATCGCCGGCTCGCGCAGCGCGAACAGCTGCGGATGCGCACCCATGAGTTGGGACAGCAGGGTCGAACCCACATGGCCGATGTGGAAAATGAACTGGCAGCGCTCCTGCAGCCGGCTCGCGTCCACCGCCGCCACGACCTGCCGCCAGGGAACAGTGCGGCCGGGCGTGTGCGGCGTGGCCACCCGCCCGTCCAGGAAGCTTGCTTTTTGATAATCGATCCGGGTCAGGCGGACGAATGAGACGGCATCTGCCCGGACGTCGAAGACATGCGGAAACAGCTCGGGAGAGCGTCCCAACGATTCCGCCAGCGCGTCCATAGGGGTCCGATCCAGTCGGGAAGGAGCGGTGCGGTGCTTAGCATGGCCGCGCCGGCCGCGGCCAGAAGCGTCATAAAGAATTGATATCTAAGGCTTTTCTGCCGCGCCAGCCTGACGCTTGGAAGCCCGCCGGAATATGCTTATCAATGCTTGCGTCACCGTTTCTCGGCTGCTAAACCCACCTATTCTTGGCGAAAGCCGTACGCGCTGGCGGGCAGTGGCTCTCCGGCGCGTTGGCTTTTGCGTCTAGGAGTGTAGCTCAGTTGGTAGAGCGGCGGTCTCCAAAACCGTAGGCCGGGGGTTCGAGTCCCTCCACTCCTGCCAAGTGACGAAGAACGGATTCACCGGCGTGGTCGAGGCGACGAAGAAAACAGCGGACAGCGCAAGCAAGGACTTGCCCGCTCCGCCCCCCGCACGCCGCGGCGGTGTGATTCAATTCTTCCGCGAAGTGCAGCGCGAGACCTCGAAGGTCACGTGGCCGACGTGGAAGGAAACGTGGCTTACCACCGTGATGGTGCTCTTCATGGTGTGCCTGCTGATGTTCTTTTTCTTTTTTGCCGATTACCTCCTCGCGATGGGCGAGAAGTGGCTGATCGGAGCCGCGGGCTGAGGCTCGCGAACGTTCAAGGGAATTGCGAAGGTCTCAATCCATGGCCGAAGCGGGTGTTGCAACGAAGTCGGACGCACGGTGGTACATCGTCCACACCTACTCGAATTTCGAGAAGAAGGTGGCGGAGGAGATCAAGCGCCAGGCCAGATCCAGGATCTGGAAGATCTGTCGAGGAGGTCATCGTGCCGACCGAAGAAGTGATCGAGGTGCGCCGCGGCCAGAAGGTCAATGCCGAGCGCAAATTCCTGCCGGGCTATGTGCTGGTGCAGCGCCAAGCTCACCGACGAGGTTTATCACCTGTCAAGAACGTCGCGAAGGTCACGGGCTTTCTGGGCCAGAACAACAAGCCGATGCCGCTGCGCCAGGGCGAAGTGGACCGCATCCTGAACCAGGTGCACCGAAGGCGCGGAACATCCCAAATCCACCATCACCTTCGAAATCGGCGAGCAGGTGCGCGTGGCCGACGGCCCGTTCACCTCGTTCACCGGCGTGGTGGAAGAAGTGGACGAAGACCGCTCGCGGCTGAAAGTGGCCGTTTCGATCTTCGGCCGCGCGACGCCGGTGGAACTGGAATACACGCAGGTCGAGAAGGTTTGAGCCGTGAATTGAACATGCGGGAGAGGCGAGCCAGCTCCGTTTGAACCGCTAAGCCGCAAAAAGGAGGCGGCGAGACATGGCAAAGAAAGTCGTGGGTTACATCAAACTGCAGGTGCCGGCGGGCTCGGCCAATCCGTCGCCGCCCATCGGGCCCGGCGCTCGGTCAGCGCGGCCTCAACATCATGGAGTTCTGCAAGGCGTTCAACGCCAAGACCCAGGACCAGGAAAAGGGCATGCCGATCCCGGTGACCATCACCGTGTTCTCGGACAAGAGCTTCACCTTCGAGATGAAGACGCGCGCCGGCGTCCTATTTCCTCAAGAAGGCGGCCAAGCTGTCGTCGGCGGCTCCAAGGCGCCGGGCATCGCCGTCGCCGGCAGCGTGACGCGCGCCCAGGTGCGCCAGATCGCCGAAGCCAAGATGAAGGACCTCAACGCCAACGACATCGAGAATGCGATGCTGCCTGATCGAAGGCTCGGCGCGCTCGATGGGCATCACGGTGAGGGACTAACGGCCATGGCAGATCTCCAAGCGTTTCACGAAAGCCGCCGAGGCGCTCGACCGCGGCCAAGAGCTACACGGTCGAAGAAGCGGTGAAGCTGGTGAAGGCGCGCGCCACCGCCAAGTTCGACGAGACCATCGAGGTTGTCGATCAATCTGGGCGTCGATCCCGCGCCACGCCGACCAGATGGTGCGCGGCGTGGTCTCGTTGCCGTCGGGCACCGGCCGCACGCTGCGCGTCGCGGTGTTCGCCAAGGGCGCCAAGGCCGACGAAGCCAAGAAGGCAGGCGCCGATCTCGTCGGCGCCGAAGATCTGGCCGAGAAAGTGCAACAAGGGCGAGATCGATTTCGACCGCTGCATCGCCACGCCCGACATGATGGGTATCGTGGGCCGGCTCGGCAAAGTGCTGGGCCCGCGCAACCTGATGCCCAATCCCGAAGGTCGGCACGGTCACCATGGACGTGACCCAGGCGGTCAAGGACGCCAAGGGCGGCGCGGTGGAATTCCGCGTCGAGAAGGCGGGCATCGTGCAGGCCGGCGTCGGCAAGGCCAGCTTCAACGAAGACGCCATCGTCGCCAACGTGAAGGCCTTCATCGACAGCGTGATCAAGGCCAGGCCGTCAGGCGCCAAGGGTCACTATATGAAGAAGATTTCCATCTCCTCGACCATGGGCCCGGGCGTGAAGATCGCGCTCGGCAGCGTCGGCGTGCAGGCGGGAGTGTGAGGAACTGAAGAATTCCGGCGGACGATCGCCGGAACTGTCCGAGACTGCTGGAGGCCGAAGGGCTAATCACGGCCAAAGACGGGGCTTAAAATTCTCCAGCACAGACAGGGAAGGAACCGGATTTGCGAAGCATGCTTCGCCTGGTTCGGGTTTGGAGCCCTGGGGCAGAGTTGTCAGCAACAGGGTGGCGGCGCGGATCGTCACGGTTGCCGGTTGACGAAGGAGAGCAAAGTGGAAAAAGCCAAAAAGGCGGAAGTCGTCGAAGACCTGAACGGGGTCTTCGCGAAGGCCGGCTCCGTGGTCGTCGCCCACTATTCCGGCATGACGGTGGCCCAGATGGGCGACCTTCGTTCGCGCATGCGCGCGGCCGGGGCTTCGTTCCGTGTGGCCAAGAACCGTCTGGCGGTGCGCGCTCTGAAAGGAACGGCCGATCGAAGGCATCGCCCATCTCTTCAAGGGGCCGACCGGCATCGCTGTCAGCGATGATCCGGTCGCCGCTTCGAAGGTGGCCGTGGCCTACGCCAAGGACAACGAGAAGCTCGTGATCCTGGGCGGCGCGGTCGGGAGCAACGGCGCTGGATGCGAACGGCGTGAAGGCGCTCGCGACCCTGCCGTCGCTCGACGAGCTGCGAGGCAAGATCGTGGGCCTGCTTGTGGCGCCCGCGACCAAGATCGCCGGCGATCGTCCAGGCTCCCGCCGGTCAGCTTGCCCGCGTGATCGGCGCCTATTCCAAGAAGGAAGCGGCTTAAGCGACGACTTACCACGTAAACATTCAAACCCGAACCAACTGAAGGAACTTAAGAAATGTCGAAGATCGAAAAGCTCGTTGAAGACCTGTCGCCCTGACCGTTCTGGAAGCCGCGGACCTCGCCAAGCTCCTGGAAGAAAAATGGGGCGTTTCCGCCGCCGCTCCGGTGGCCGCTGCCGCCGCTCCGGCTGCCGCCGCCGCCGCTCCGGCCGCGGAAAAGACCGAATTCACGGTCGTTCTGACCGACGCCGGGCGACAAGAAGATCAACGTGATCAAGGAAGTGCGTGCGATCACGGGCCTGGGCCTCAAGGAAGCCAAGGACCTGGTCGAAGGCGCTCCCAAGGAAGTGAAGGCCGACGTGCCGCAAGGACGAAGCCGCCAAGATCAAGAAGCAGCTCGAAGACGCCGGTGCGAAGGTCGAGTTGAAGTAATCAAGGAGGCATCGCGGGTTGAAAAACCGCGATGTCGTGCATATTTCGTTCACCCCACCCCTCCGGCGATTCGCTCGCCGAAGGGCGCGGTGGCTTTCGCCATTGGTTCTGAAACTGCTGGTTCGCCACCCAGGGCACAACACGGCCGGCTGGCCGCAAAGGATCTACGGATGACTCTCTCCTTCACCGGACGCAAACGGCTTCGCAAGAACTTCGGCAAGATCGCAGGAAATCGCGCAGATGCCGAACCTCATCGAGGTTCAGCGCACCTCGTATGACCAGTTCCTGCAGCTGGCAAAGCCCGAAGGCGGCCGCGCGCGACGAGGGCCTGGAGGCGGTGTTCCGCCAGGTGTTCCCGATCAAGGATTTCTCCGAATCCTCGCTGCTCGAATATGTCGATTATCATTTCGAGGAGCCGAAATACGACGTCGAGGAGTGCCAGCAGCGCTCCATGACCTATGCCGCGCCGCTCAAGGTGACGCTGCGCCTGATCGTGTTCGATGTGGACCAGGAAACCGGCGCGAAGTCGGTCAAGGACATCAAGGAACAGGACGTCTATATGGGCGACGTCCCCTTCATGACCGAGAACGGCACCTTCGTCGTCAACGGCACCGAGCGCGTGATCGTCTCCCAGATGCACCGTTCAGCCCGGGCGTCTTCTTCGATCACGACAAGGGCAAGACCCATTCGAGCGGCAAGCTTCTGTTCGCCGCCCGCGTCATTCCCTATCGCGGTTCGTGGCTCGATTTCGAATTCGACGCCAAGGACATCATCCATGTCCGCATCGACCGCCGCCGCAAGCTGCCGGCGACGACGCTGCTCTATGCGCTGGGCCTCGACCCAGGAAGAGATCCTCGACTATTTCTACGGCAAGATCGCCTTCAAGCGTCAGCAAGGACGGCAGCTGGACCACGCCGCTCGATCCCGGCTGGATGCGCAACGCCAAGTCCACGTCGGACTGGAAGAACGCCAAGACCGGCGAAGTGGTCGCTGGAAGCCGGCGCGCAAGATCACCGTGCGCGCGCCTGCGCAAGCTGCAGGAAGAGGGCGTCAAGAACATCGCCTTCGTCGCAGGACGAGCTGATCGGCCGCTATTCGCGCGCTCGACATGGTCAATCCCGAGACGGGCGAGATCTATGTCGAGGCCGGCGACGAGCTGACCGCCGACAATCTCGCGACCGCTCGAGGAAGCCGGCTTCAACGAAATCGAAGTCATCAATGTCGATGGCATCACCATCGGCGCCTATATCCGCAACACGCTGGCGGTGGACAAGAATCACAGCCGCGAACAGGCGCTGATCGACATCTACCGCGTCATGCGTCCGGGCGAGCCGCCCACGCTCGACACGGCCGAGACCCTGTTCGGCCAGCTGTTCTTCGACCCCGAACGCTATGACCTGTCGGCGGTCGGCCGCGTGAAGATGAACATGCGCATGGGCCTGGATGCGCCCGATACGATGCGGGTGCTGCGCAAGGAAGACATTCTCGCCATCCTCAAGGCGCTGGCCGAACTGCGCGACGGCCGCGGCGAAATCGACGACATCGACAATCTCGGCAACCGCCGGGTGCGTTCGGTCGGCGAGTTGATGGAAAACCAGTTCCGCGTCGGCTCTGCTGCGCATGGAGCGCGCCATCAAGGAGCGCATGAGCGCGGTGGATATCGACACGGTGATGCCGCACGACCTGATCAACGCCAAGCCGGTGGCGGCCGCCGTGCGCGAATTCTTCGGCTCGTCGCAGCTGTCGCAATTCATGGACCAGCAGAACCCGCTGTCGGAACTGACCCACAAGCGGCGCATGTCGGCGCTTGGACCGGGCGGTCTTACCCGCGAACGCGCGGGCTTCGAAGTGCGCGACGTGCATCCCGACGCATTATGGCCGCATCTGCCCGATCGAGACGCCGGAAGGCCCGAATATCGGCCTGATCAATTCGCTGGCGACCTATGCGCGCGTGAACAAATACGGCTTCATCGAAAGCCCCTACCGCAAGGTGGTCAACAAGCACGTGACGGACGAGGTGGTCTATCTCTCGGCGATGGAAGAGGCGAAGTTCACGATCGCCCAGGCCAACGCGACGATCGACAGCCGCAACCGCCTGACCGACGAACTTGTTTCCTGCCGCAAGGGCGGCAACTTCGTGATGACCACGCCGGACCAGGTGCAGTTCATCGACGTTTCGCCCAAGCAGCTGGTGTCGGTGGCCGCGGCGCTGGTGCCGTTCCTCGAGAATGACGACGCCAACCGCGCGCTGATGGGCTCGAACATGCAGCGTCAGGCCGTGCCGCTGCTGCGTCCCGAAGCGCCGCTGGTCGGCACCGGCATGGAAGACGTGGTGGCGCGCGATTCCGGTGCCGCCATCGCGGCGCGCCGTTCCGGCGTGGTCGACCAGGTGGACGCCACCCGTATCGTCGTGCGCGCGACCGAAGAAACCGATCCCACCAAGCCGGGCATCGACATCTATCGCCTGCGCAAGTTCCAGCGCTCCAACGCGTCGACCTGCATCAACCAGCGTCCGCTGGTGAAGGTGGGCGATGCTGGTCCAGAAGGGCGACATCATCGCCGACGGTCCCTCGACGCAGTTGGGCGAGCTGGCGCTGGGCAAGAATGCGCTGGTCGCCTTCATGCCCTGGAACGGCTACAACTTCGAGGACTCCATCCTCATCTCCGAGCGCATCGTGCGCGACGACGTCTTCACCTCGATCCATATCGAGGAATTCGAGACCATGGCACGCGACACCAAGCTCGGGCCGGAGGAAATCACCCGCGACATCCCCAATGTCGGCGAGGAAAACCTCAAGAACCTCGACGAAGCCGGCATCGTCTATATCGGCGCCGAAGTGCAGGCGGGCGACATTCTGGTCGGCAAGGTGACGCCGAAGGGCGAAACCCCGATGACGCCGGAAGAAAAGCTGCTGCGCGCCATCTTCGGCGAAAAGGCGGCGGATGTCCGCGACACCTCGTTGCGCGTGCCGCCGGGCGTCACCGGCACCATCGTCGAAGTGCGCGTCTTCAACCGCCATGGCGTCGACAAGGACCAGCGCGCCATGTCGATCGAAAAGGCGGAGGAAGAGCGTCTGGCGGAAGACCGCGACGACGAGCTTTCGATCCTGGAGCGCAACATCTTCTCGCGCCTGTCGGAAATCCTGCTCAACAAGACCGCCGCGTCGCGGCCCCAAGGGCATGGCCGCCGACACCAAGATCACGCAGAGCGTGCTGGATGCCATCCCGCGCCATCAATGGTGGCAGATCGGGCTTCGCAACGAAAAGGCGATGGCCGAGATCGAAGGCCTGCGCCAGCAATATGACGAAGTCCAAGCAGCGCCTCGACAAGCGTTTCGCCGACAAGGTGGAAAAGCTGCGCCGCGGCGACGAACTCGCGCCTGGCGTGATGAAGATGGTCCGCGTGTTCGTGGCGGTGAAGCGCAAGCTGCAGCCGGGCGACAAGATGGCCGGCCGTCACGGCAACAAGGGCGTGATCAGCCGCATCGTGCCGATCGAGGACATGCCGCATCTGGAAGACGGCACCGCGGTGGACGTGGTGCTCAATCCGCTGGGCGTGCCGAGCCGCATGAATGTGGGCCAGATCCTGGAAACCCATCTGGGCTGGGCCTGTGCGGGCCTGGGCCGGCAGATCGGCGACATGCTCGACAAGGTCAAGCGCGACGGCAAGCATCGAGCCGCTGCGCCGCCAGCTCAAGCATGTCTATGGCAATGACGAACGCCTGGCCGAGATCGACGAGAACGGCCTGATCGAACTGGCGGAGAATCTGCGCCTCGGCGTTCCGATCGCCACGCCCGTGTTCGACGGCGCCAAGGAAAACGACATTGTCGACATGCTGGAGCAGGCGGGCCTGACCGCGATCGGGCCAGGTGACGCTGTATCGACGGGCGCACCGGCGAATCGTTCACCCGCCCGGTCACGGTCGGCTACATCTATATGCTGAAGCTGAACCATCTCGTGGACGACAAGATCCACGCCCGTTCGATCGGTCCCTACTCGCTCGTCACCCAGCAGCCGCTGGGCGGCAAGGCGCAGTTCGGCGGCCAGCGTTTCGGCGAAATGGAAGTCTGGGCGCTCGAAGCCTACGGCGCCGCCTACACGTTGCAGGAAATCCTGACCGTGAAGTCGGACGACGTGGCGGGCCGCACCAAGGTCTACGAGGCGATCGTGCGCGGCGAAGACACGTTCGAAGCCGGTATCCCCGAAAGCTTCAACGTGCTGGTCAAGGAAATGCGTTCGCTGTCGCTCAATGTCGAACTGGTGAACGGACCGACGCCATAGAACCTGTCATGGCACGGGCAGCCCAAAGGGTCGTGCCCGGCCACTCAGGACCGAATTTGTGATGCCGCGGTTGACGCGGAAAAGAGTTGAAAGGAGGCTCGAATGAATCAAGAGCTGATGAATGTCTTTCGGCACGGCGAAGGAAGTTCCCGCCTTCGACCGCATCCAGATCTCGCTGGCCAGCCCGGATCAGATCCTGCGCTGGTGCCATGGCGAGATCAAAAAGCCCGAAACGATCAACTACCGCACCTTCAAGCCGGAGCGCGACGGCCTGTTCTGCGCGCGCATCTTCGGGCCGGTGAAGGATTACGAATGCCTGTGCGGCAAGTACAAGCGCATGAAGTACAAGGGCATCGTCTGCGAGAAGTGCGGCGTCGAAGTCACGGTGCAGAAGGTGCGCCGCGACCGCATGGGCCATATCGAGCTGGCCTCGCCGGTTGCCCATATCTGGTTCCTGAAGTCGCTGCCCGTCGCGCATCGGCCTGATGCTCGACATGACGCTGAAGGATCTGGAGCGCGTTCTCTATTTCGAGAACTATATCGTCATCGAGCCGGGCCTGACGCCGCTCAAGGAGCGTCAGCTCCTGACGGAAGACGAGTTCTACAAGGCCCAGGACGAATACGGCAATGACAGCTTCACCGCCGAAATCGGCGCGGAAGCCATCCGCAAGCTGCTTGCCGCCATCGACCTGGAAAAGCTGCGCGACGAGCTGCGCGCCGACATCGCGGAATTCCAACGGCGGCGAAAAGCAGAAGAAGCTGGTCAAGCGGCTGAAGGTGGTGGAAGCCTTCATCGATTCCGGCAATCGCCCGGAATGGATGATCCTGACGGTCGTGCCGGTGATCCCGCCGGAACTGCGCCCGCTGGTTCCGCTGGACGGCGGCCGCTTTGCGACGTCGGACCTGAACGACCTCTATCGCCGCGTCATCAACCGCAACAACCGCCTGAAGCGCCTGATCGAGCTCAAGGCGCCCGACATCATCGTGCGCAACGAAAAGCGCATGCTGCAGGAATCGGTCGATGCGCTGTTCGACAATGGCCGCCGCGGCCGCGTCATCACCGGCGCCAACAAGCGTCCGCTGAAGTCGCTCGCCGATATGCTGAAGGGCAAGCAGGGCCGCTTCCGCCAGAACCTGCTCGGCAAGCGCGTCGACTATTCCGGCCGTTCGGTGATCGTGGTCGGTCCGGAACTGAAGCTGCATCAGTGCGGCCTGCCCAAGAAGATGGCGCTGGAGCTGTTCAAGCCGTTCATCTATTCGCGGCTTGAAGCCAAGGGTTTCAGCCAGACCGTCAAGCAGTCCAAGAAGCTGGTGGAGAAGGAGAAGCCCGAAGTCTGGGACATCCTCGAAGAAGTGATCCGCGAGCATCCGATCCTGCTCAACCGCGCGCCGACCCTGCACCGCCTGGGCATCCAGGCGTTCGAGCCGGTGCTGATCGAAGGCAAGGCGATCCAGCTGCATCCGCTGGTCTGCACCGCCTTCAACGCGGACTTCGACGGCGACCAGATGGCCGTGCATGTGCCGCTGTCGCTGGAAGCCCAGCTGGAAGCGCGCGTGCTGATGATGTCCACCAACAACATCCTTCGCCCGCCAACGGCAAGCCGATCATCGTGCCGACCCAGGACATCGTGCTTGGCCTCTATTACCTGTCGCCAGGAACGCGCCAAGGAGCCGGGCGAGGGCATGGCGTTCAACGACATCGGCGAGATCGAGCACGCGCTGTTCTCCGAGTGCGGTGACGCTGCATGCCAAGATCAAGGCGCGCTACAAGACGGTGGACGCCGAACGGCAAGCCGATCACGCGGCGCGTGAAATCGACGCCGGGCCGCATGATGATCGCGGAAATCCTGCCGCGCATCCCGAAGATCCCGTTCGAGCTGGTCAATCGCCTGCTGCGCAAGCAGGAAATCAGCCACTGATCGACGAGGTCTATCGTCATTGCGGCCAGAAGGAGACGGTGCTGTTCTGCGACGCGGTGATGGCGCTGGGCTTCCGCGAAGCCTGCAAGGCCGGCATCTCGTTCGGCAAGGACGACATGGTCGTGCCGGACATCAAGCAGAAGCTGATCGACGAGACGCGCCACCGCGTGCGCGAATATGAGCAGCAGTATCAGGACGGTCTGACCACCGACAAGGAGAAGTACAACCTTGTCGTCGACACCTGGTCGAAGTGCACCGACCTGGTCGCGGCCGAAATGATGAAGGAAATCTCCGAGCCGAAGATCGATCCGGAAACGGGCCGCGTCGAGGAGATGAACTCCATCTACATGATGTCGCATTCCGGCGCCCGCGGTTCGCCGCAGCAGATGAAGCAGCTGGCCGGCATGCGCGGCCTGATGGCGCGTCCCGACGGCTCGATCATCGAGACGCCGATCCTGTCGAACTTCAAGGAAGGCCTGACCGTGCTGGAGTACTTCAACTCCACCCACGGCGCCCGCAAGGGCCTGGCCGACACCGCGCTCAAGACGGCGAATTCGGGCTATCTGACCCGCCGTCTGGTGGACGTGGCCAATGACTGCATCATCACCGCGGAAGATTGCGGCACCAAGAAGGGCGTCACCGTCCAGGCCGAAATCGATGGCGGCCAGGTGGTGGCCTCGCTCACGCGAGCGCATCCTGGGCCGCACCACGGCGGAAGACGTCAAGCATCCGGACACGGGCGAGGTGCATCATCAAGCGCAGCAAGGAAGTCACCGAAGACCTGGCCGAGAAGATCGAAGCCGCGCATGTCCAGAAGGTGCGCGTCCGCTCGGTGCTGACCTGCGAACTGCCGGAAGGCGTGTGCGGCAAGTGCTATGGCCGCGATCTCGCGCGCGGCACCTCGGTCAATATCGGCGAAGCGGTCGGCGTGATCGCCGCCCAGTCGATCGGCGAGCCGGGCACCCAGCTCACCATGCGCACCTTCCATATCGGCGGCGCGGCGCAGGTGGCCGGGCCAGTCGAAGATCGAGGCGTCGCTATGACGGCAAGATCAAGATCGTCAACCGGAACATCGTCAAGAATTCCGACGGCGAACTGATCGCGATGGGCCGCAACATGCAGATCGTCGATCACCGACAACAAGGGCCAGGAACGCGCGACCTACCGCATCACCTATGGCGCGCGGCTGAAGGTGGACGAAGGCGCAGACGGTCAAGCGCGGCGACCGCCTCGCGGAATGGAACCCGAATGCCCTGCCGGTCCTGACCGAGTCGAAGGCATCGTGAAGTACGAAGACCTGGTCTTCGGCGTCACGCGTGCGCGAAGTGGCGGACGAAAAGACCGGCGTGTCGAACAAGGTGGTGATGGACAGCCGCGGCACGGGCTCCAAGAACGCGCCCGACCTGCGTCCCGACCATCGCCATCGTCGACAAGAAGGGCAAGGCCATCCACGCTGCCCGACGGCGGCGAGGCGCGCTATGCGATCTCGGCCGACGCCATCCTGTCGGTGGAAGACGGTTCCGAAGTGCAGGCCGGCGACGTGCTGGCGCGTATTCCCACGGAAGGCGCCAAGACGCGCGACATCACGGGCGGCCTGCCGCGCGTGGCGGAGCTGTTCGAGGCGCGCAAGCCCAAGGAAGCGGCGGTGCTGGCCGAGACCGACGGCTTTGTCGAATTCGGCAAGGACTACAAGAACAAGCGCCGCGTCATCGTCAAGCCCAAGAACGACAAGATCGAGCCGACCGAGTATCTGATCCCCAAGGGCAAGCATATCAGCGTGCGCGAGGGCGATTATGTGGAGAAGGGCGACTATATCGTCGAAGGCAATCCCTCGCCGCACGACATCCTGCGCATCAAGGGCATGGAGGAACTGGCGATCTATCTCGTCAAGGAAATCCAGGACGTCTATCGGCTGCAGGGCGTGAAGATCAACGACAAGCACATCGAAGTGATCTGCCGCCAGATGATGCAGAAGCTGGAGATCACCGACGGCGGCGAAACCACGCTGATCGCCGGCGAACATGTCGATCTGCTCGAACTGGACGAGGCCAACAAGAAGGCGACGGACGAGGGCCGCAAGCCGGCCGAAGGCCGCGCCATCCTGCTCGGCATCACCAAGGCGTCGCTGCAGACCCGCTCGGTGTTCTCGGCCGCCTCCTTCCAGGAGACCACCCGCGTCCTCACCGACGCGGCGGTCAACGGCAAGGTCGACATGCTGGAAGGCCTGAAGGAGAACGTGATCGTGGGCCGTCTCATTCCGGCCGGCACCGGCGGCGCCATCGCGCGCCTGCGCCATATCGCCGACCGAACGCGACAAGGCGATCCAGGCGGAAGCAGCAGCGGCCAACGCGCGCTGAGCGCTCCGGCGCTGGAAGGTCCGCCGCAGGTCGGCCGCGGAATAAAGCGGCGGCCGCATTCGAAAGCACAAAGGCCGTCCAGGGCGACACTCGCGAGGGCGGCCTTTTCGCTCTTGAGCGATACAACGGTCGAAATGGGAGGCAAAGCGGCGCGGCGCCGGCGCGCTAACATGCGCCCATGAAATTGCCCAAGCCCTTTTCCTGGGACCGCGAGGACGCCCGCGCGGGCAAGTTCGACGGCAAGTTCATCATCGGGGTGATGACCACGGGCATCTATTGCCTGCCGTCCTGCCGCGCGCACCCGCCCAAGCCAGAAAATGTCACGCCTCTTCAGCACCGAAGCGGAATGCGAAGGCCGCGGGCCTGCGCGCCTGCAAGCGCTGCCGGCCCGACCTTTATTATCGGGGCGAGGACGAGAACGTGTCGCTGTTCGAAGGCCTGGCGGCGCGGGTTCGCGCGGCGCCCGAAGACTTCGCCGACGCCTCGGCGCTCGCGCACGCCGCGGCGTCAGCCTGACCAAGCTCGGCGCGCTGATCCGCGATCATGCGCATCTGGCGCCGGCGGCATGGCTGCGGCGCGAGCGGGTGCGCGCGGCGTCGCCGGCTTTTGCTCGCGGGCAGACGACAAGGTGGCGGATATCGGGTTCGGCGCGGGCTTTGAAAGCGAATCGGTGTTTCACCGCCAGTTTCTCGCCCTACCCGCATGACGCCGGGCGCCTATCGCGCGCTGGCCGGGGCGTCGGTGTTCATGCTCCAGCTTCCGGCCGGGCTATCGGGCCAAGGAAATCCTGGCCTATCACGCCCGCGATCCGGAAAGCCTCTGCGAAAGGAGCGAAGGCAACAAAATCTGGAAAGCGCTCCTGACCGGCGATGGCGCCGCGGTGCTGGAATTCTCGCTGGAAAGCGACGGTGCCTGGTGCCGCGTGCATGCGGCCGGGAAAACTGGGCCGCGAGAGCATGGCACATGTTCACGCGGCCGCACTGCAAGATGCTCGGCTCTGAACAACGAAGTGACGCCGTTCGAAAAGCGCATGGCGGAAGATCCGGCGGCAGAACTGTTCCGGCGCCGCAGGGGCCTGCGCGTGCCCTGCTCCCCACCGGTTTCGACGGCCTGTGCTGGGGCATCATCGGCCAGCAGATCAACGTCAAATTCGCCGGCAGCCTGCGGCGCGAGATCATCCATCTGGGCGGCGAGCGCGAAGAAGCGGCGATGATGCGCGCCCATCCCATCGCCGGAGCGCGTGGCCGATATCAGCGCGGGCCCGTTGACCAGGCGCCGCTATTCCCGCTCCAAGGCGGAATATCTGATCGGGCGCGGCGAGGGAAGTCGCCGAGGGCCGGCTGGACATCGAAAATCTGACCGATGGCTCGGCCGTTGCGGCGGAGAAAAAGCTCACCGCCATCCGCGGCATCGGCACTTGGACGGCGCGCTATGTCATGCTGCGCGGCGGCTTTGCCGATGCCGCGCCGGTGGGCGACAGCGCGCTGGCAACGGCGCTGCAGCGGCTGCACCGCAGGAAAGATCGCCCGGACCATGACGAGGTTCACGAGATGATGACGGCCTACGCACCGCATCGCAGTCTCGCCACCATGCATCTCTGGACCAGCCTGAAGGACGCGGCATGAGCGGCAATCTGCACTATTGGGGCCGGATCAAGAGCCGCTTCGGCGATTTTGCCGCCTGGGTGGACGGCAAGGGGCGGCTTGTCCGTTTCGATTTGCGTCTCAAGGGCGCGGCGTCGGTCGATCCGTCCGCGATTCACGACGAACGCGCGGTCGCGGATATTCAACGTCAGATCGGCGAATACGATTTAGGCAAGCGCCAGGTGTTCGATGTCGAACGGGCTGCCCAGGGCACGCCGTTCCAGCACGAAGTGTGGGAAGCCCTGTGGAAAATTCCCTATGGGGAAACCACATCCTACGGCGCGCTCGCAAAGAAGCTGGGCTATCCGAACGGCGCGCGGGCGATCGGTCTTGCGAACGGCTCGAACCCCATCGGCCTGATCGTTCCCTGCCATCGCGTGATCGGCTCCGACGGCAAGCTCGTCGGCTATGGCGGCGGATTGCCGCTCAAGAAGGCGCTCCTCGAATTCGAGGCGGAGCATTCGGGCAAGCCCCACGACTTGCTCGGAACGGTTCAGGTCGCGCGACCCCGCGCGTGATCATGCGATCCGGCATTGGGAAAGCGCTTCCTCAAAGCGGCATGGTCAGGGCGTCGAAAACGGTGAACCGCGGGCCATAGGCGGACTGGAAGATTCCGATTCCCTCCGAGGGCCTGATCAGATTGGTCCGGTCCAGAACGTTCAGCAGTGTGAGCCGGTCGCTCACCTGACCCACGCCGCCGATGTCGAATGTTCGTTCGATGCCGACATTGAGCTGAAACACGTTCGGAAGCGGTTCCAAATCCGCGAAGCCCGCACGCAAACCGCTGCTGTACGTTGCATCCACGCTGAATGCGTAGGGCTTCCAATTGTAGGTCGCGCCCGCCGTGATCCCCAGAAGCGGCTGGTGATCGAGGACGATATAGTGCGAATCGATGTAGCCGAGTTCGGCGGGGTCGAAATTGAACTGGCCGGTGACGACGCCCTGTTCCATATTTCGCCCGACCGTAACGTTGCCATAGGTCGAGAGATTGCCGCTCTTGTAGGCAAGCGCGAGTTCCGAACCCCAGATATATCCGTGGTCGTAGTTGAAGGGCGCAAAGATCGGCACCACGCCGAATTGCCCGGTATCGAGATAGTGTCTGGTGATTTCGTAGAAATTGTCTTCCGAGACCGTCAGTCCGGGCGCAAGGACGTGATAAACCCCGGCGTCGAACTCGACATCGTCCTCGGTCACCGGCGTCGCGATGCCGGGCGGTCCTTCCGCCGTCGTTCCCGCGAACGCCGCCGGCGCGCCGGGCGATATCCCCTGGAAGCTCGGAACCTGCATGTAACGCGCAACTCCGCCGTGGAACGTCGTATCGGGCGCCGGCGTATAGGACAGGTTTACGGTGGGATCGACCTGGCTGCCATGCGTGAAGCCCGTCAGCGAATCCCAGCGCAGGCCGATATTGGCGCGCAAGGTCGGGTCGATCTGCCACAGATCGTTGACGTAAATGCCCGAAACGATGTTCGTCGCGTGGGCATTGTTGATGATATTGACGGGTACGTCGCTCATTTGCCCGCCTGACGCGTCGACGGGAAAGACAAGGGAATTGTCGTCGGCGGTGACGTCGTATTCACCGAGATAGAAGCCGGCGCCAATCGTATGTTGGCCCAGTCTGTAGGTCGCGTCGCCCTGGAGCGTGTTGTCGATGTCCTTGTGCGAAGCCCTTGAAGCGACGCCCTGATAGATGAGTTCGCCCACATCGTCGGGCTCGAACAGTTCCGAGATCGAATGCGCGGCATACGAAATCCGATAGGAAAATTGTTGTGTCGGTGTGCTGCTGAGCGAAAGAATGCCGAGATAGTCGCGGAAATCGAGATTGGAGTTGATTTGCGCCGACGGAATGACCGGCGCATTCGCCAGCGTGAATTCCGGAACAAGATTGGGAACGTTCGGCAGCTGGTTGTTGCTGGCTGCGGCCGAGACGATGACGCTTAGTTTGGTGTTCGCGTCGAGCGCATAGGAGGCCATGTCGAAGGTCTGGCCTTGATTCGCCCGGTCGTGAATGGCGTTCGGTCCGGGCGTCGCGGAACTGAACGCCAGATCGTTCTGACTGTAGAGCGCACTTCCGTAATAGCTCAGATTCCCGCTGCACCCGGCATATTGCATGCTGGGTTGAAGCATTCCTCTTTGCCCCGCGAACAGGGTGGCGTCGCCGCCGGGCATCTCGCAACCGTCTTTGGTCTGGATGTCCACGACGCCCCCGGTCGCGTAGCTGTATTGCGCCGGGAGGATGCCGTCGAGCAGATCGAGGCGTTGGACGAAGAGCGCGTTTATCATCGAGATGAAGGGTGGATTTGTATTAATGTCGAGCGGGATCAGGACGCCGTCGATCTGGTATTGAAATTGCGGCCCTTCCGTATTGCGGATGTGAATTTGCTGGTTCTGGTCGATCGCGACTCCCGGCATCTGGGTGAGCACATCGGTGATCGTGGTGTCGTCGCCGGCAGGCAGGCTGGAGATATTCTCGCTCGTAATGGAATAGTCGTTGGCTCCGCTGAGGGATATTCCGGGGCCGGCCGACCGGATCGCGGTGACCACGACGGTTTCCGTCTTTGACGTGCCGGGAGCAGATGGTCCTGCCGCGTCTGGCGCGTCCGGGTCCGCAAGCGCCGGGGTGGCAGCAAGCACGGCGATGGCGACGAGCCGGCCGAGCGCAAGGGGGCGAATATTTGCCTTGCGCCGCGCTACAACGGTTGGCCTCGTCGAAACATCGAACCTGCGGCGGGTAACCCGCCGCTCACTCTTCAGCACCCCGTCCACTCGAGCCCCATTTCTATGATAATGATAATCATTCTCAGAAATGGAGATAAACGTAGGGCTCAGTTCTCGTCAATGCGTCTTATTCGCAAAAATTCGTCGCATTTGAGAAATTTGGAGGCCTCGACCCTCAATCGGGACCCTCGGGGCCGTGTCGGCCGAGCCGGGAAATGTCCAGGGCCGGAAAGGGCCTAACCGCCTGTCGTGAAATATCGTTTCGCGGGCTTGACCCCCAAAATCCCGCCGATATATAGCCCCACCTTCATGGACAGGCCGTCGGCGGCAACGCGGCGAAACGCTGTTGGGAAGCCAGTTTTAGAGCTTAAGACGCGCGACTCGGGCTTATGCCCCAGTCCTCCGCATGGCCGGGGCAGGCCGATTGGCCGGCGTCCGGTTTTTCGTTTGTCGCGCGCTGTTGCGCGGCAATGGGAAAGGGAAGTGCGAATGCCGACGATCAATCAGCTCATCCGCAAGCCGCGCGGCGAAAAGCCCAAGCGCAACAAGGTTCCGGCGCTGCAGGGCTGCCCGCAGAAGCGCGCCGTCTGCACGCGCGTCTACACCACGACGCCGAAGAAGCCGAACTCCGCGCTGCGCAAGGTCGCCAAGGTGCGCCTGACCAACGGCTATGAAGCGCTGAGCTACATTCCCGGGCGAAGGCCACAATCTTCAGGAGCACAGCGTGGTGCTGATCCGCGGCGGCCGCGTGAAGGACCTTCCGGGCGTGCGCTACCACATCATCCGCGGCGTGCTCGACACGCAGGGCGTCAAGGACCGCAAGCAGCGCCGTTCGCTCTACGGCGCCAAGCGTCCGAAGTAAGGAGAACGATAGATGTCCCGCCGCCACCGCGCCGAACGCCGCGAAATCACTCCCGACGCCAAATTCGGCGATCTCGTCCTCGCCAAATTCATGAACAGCCTGATGTATGACGGCAAGAAGTCGGCCGCCGAAGGCATCATCTATGGCGCCTTCGACACCATCGCCGCCAAGACCAAGCAGGATCCGCTGGTGGTGTTCCACGAAGCGCTGCGCAATGTCTCGCCCGGCGCTCGAAGTGCGCTCGCGCCGCGTCGGCGGCGCCACCTATCAGGTGCCGGTCGAAGTGCGCACCGACCGCAGCCGCGCGCTCGCCATCCGCTGGCTGATCACCGCCGCGCGCGGCCGCAACGAGCCCACCATGACAGGGCCGGCTGTCGGGCGAACTGATGGATGCCGCCAACAATCGCGGCTCCGCCGTCAAGAAGCGCGAAGACACCCACAAGATGGCCGACGCCAACCGCGCCTTCTCGCATTATCGCTGGTAACCGGACACTCCACAATGGCCCGCACCACCCCGCTCGAACATGTACCGCAATATCGGCATTGCCGCGCATATCGACGCCGGCAAGACCACGACGACCGAGCGCATCCTTTATTACACCGGCAAGAGCCATAAGATCGGCGAAGTCCATGACGGCGCCGCGACCATGGACTTCATGGAGCAGGAGCAGGAACGCGGCATCACCATCACCTCCGCCGCGACCACCTGCTTCTGGAAAGACCACCGCATCAACATCATCGACACGCCCGGCCATGTGGACTTCACCATCGAGGTCGAGCGTTCCATGCGCGTGCTGGACGGCGCGGTCGCGGTGTTCGACGCGGTCGCCGGCGTCGAGCCCCAGTCCGAGACCGTTTGGCGCCAGGCCGACAAATATCACGTGCCGCGCATCTGCTTCGTCAACAAGATGGACCGCACCGGCGCGGATTTCCAGCGCTGCATCGACATGATGATCGACCGCCTGGGCACGCGGCCCATGGTCATCACCTGGCCGATCGGCGCCGAAGCCGAATTCAAGGGCATCGTCGACCTCGTCAAGATGAAGGCCCTGATCTGGCATGACGAGCAGTTGGGCGCGAAGTTCGACGAAGTCGAGATTCCCGCCGAATATGCCGACAAGGCGCGCCGAACTGCGCGCCGCCCTGGTCGAGATGGCGGTCGAGGAAGACGACATGCCGCCTGGAAGCCTATCTCGACAGCGGCAAGGAGCCGTCGGACGAGGATCTGCAGGCGCTGCATCCGCAAGGGCACCATGCATTTCAAATTCGTGCCGGTGATGTGCGGCTCGGCCTTCAAGAACAAGGGCGTGCAGCCCCTGCTGGATGCGGTGGTCGATTATCTGCCGTCGCCGCTCGACATTCCGCCGGTCAAGGGCATTGATCCCGAAGGGCAATGAAGTCGAGCGCCCGCGCCGACGACAAGGCGCCGTTCGCGGGCCTCGCCTTCAAGATCATGGACGACCCCTTTGTCGGCTCCATCACCTTCGTGCGCGTCTATTCCGGCACCATCACCTCGGGCACCGGCGCGCTCAATTCGGTGAAGGACAAGACACGAGCGCGTCGGCCGCATGCTGCTGATGCATGCCAACTGCCGCGAAGACGTCAAGGAAGCCAATGCCGGCGACATCGTCGCGTTTGCGGGCCTCAAGCTCACCACCACCGGCGAGACGCTGTGCGATCCCAACCATCCGGTGATCCTGGAGCGCATGGAATTCCCCGATCCGGTCATCGAAGTCGCGATCGAGCCCAAGACCAAGGCCGATCAGGAAAAGATGGGCATGGCGCTGGTGCGCCTGGCCCAGGAAGATCCTCGCTTCCGCGTCTCGACCGACCAGGAATCCGGCCAGACCATCCTCAAGGGCATGGGCGAACTGCATCTGGAGATCAAGGTCGATATCCTCAAGCGCACCTACAAGGTGGACGCCAATGTCGGCGCGCCGCAGGTGGCCTATCGCGAAACGCTCTCCAAGCCGGTTACGATCAAGTACACCCACAAGAAGCAGACCGGCGGTTCGGGCCAGTTCGCCGAAGTGACGATCGATTTCGAACCGCTGCCGCCGGGTTCCGGCTTCGTGTTCGAGAATGACGTGGTCGGCGGCTCGATCCCGAAGGAATTCATTCCCGTCGGTGGAAAAGGGCCTGAAGGCGCAGAAGGAATCGGGCCTGCTGGCCGGCTTCCCGGTGATCGACTTCAAGGCGACGCTGACCGACGGCAAGTACCACGAAGTCGACTCCAACGCGCTGACCTTCGACATCGCGGCGCGCGCGGCGTTCCGTGAACTCGCGTCGCAAGGGCGCGGTCAAGCTGCTCGAGCCGATCATGAAGGTCGAAGTGGTGACGCCGGAGGATTTCCTGGGCGGCGTGATCGGCGACCTCAATTCCCGCCGCGGCCAGGTGCAGGGCACCGACTGCGCGGCAACGCGCAGGTCGTCACCGCGATGGTGCCGCTGGCCAACATGTTCGGCTACATCAACACGCTGCGCTCCATGTCCCAGGGCCGCGCGCAATATTCCATGCAGTTCGATCATTACGAGCAGGTGCCGCAGGCGATCGCGGACGAAGTCAAAGCCAAAGTACGCCTAATCAAGTCAGTACACGGAGATAACGATCATGGCGAAAGCAAAATTTGAACGGAACAAGCCGCACTGCAACATCGGGACGATTGGCCATGTTGACCATGGCAAGACGTCGCTGACGGCGGCGATCACGAAGGTGCTGGCGGAGACGGGCGGAGCGACGTTCACGGCCTATGACCAGATCGACAAGGCGCCGGAAGAGAAGGCGCGCGGCATCACGATTTCGACGGCGCATGTGGAGTATGAGACCAAGGCGCGCCACTACGCCCATGTCGACTGCCCCGGCCATGCCGACTATGTGAAGAACATGATCACCGGCGCGGCCCAGATGGACGGCGCGATCCTGGTGGTGTCGGCCGCGGACGGCCCGATGCCGCAGACCCGCGAGCACATCCTTCTGGCCCGCCAGGTCGGCGTGCCGGCGCTGGTGGTGTTCATGAACAAGTGCGACATGGTCGATGATCCGGAGCTTCTGGATCTGGTGGAGATGGAAGTGCGCGAGCTTCTGTCGCAGCTACCAGTTCCCGGGCGACGACATTCCGATCGTGCGCGGTTCGGCGCTGATGGCGCTGGAAGACAAGGAGCCCGAAGCTCGGCCATGACGCGATCCTGGAGCTGATGGAGGCGGTGGACGAATACATCCCGCAGCCGGACCGTCCGATCGACCAGCCGTTCCTGATGCCGATCGAAGACGTGTTCTCGATCTCGGGCCGCGGCACGGTGGTGACGGGCCGCGTCGAGCGCGGCATCGTGAAGGTGGGCGAGGAAGTGGAGATCGTCGGCATCCGCCCGACCTCCAAGACCACGGTCACGGGCGTTGAGATGTTCCGCAAGCTGCTGGACCAGGGCCAGGCGGGCGACAATATCGGCGCGCTGCTGCGCGGCATCGAGCGCGAAGGCGTCGAGCGCGGCCAGGTTCTGGCCAAGCCGGGCAGCGTCACGCCGCACACGAACTTCATGGCGGAAGCCTATATCCTGACCAAGGAAGAGGGCGGCCGTCATACGCCGTTCTTCGCCAACTACCGTCCGCAATTCTATTTCCGCACCACCGACGTGACGGGCATCGTGAAGCTGCCGGCGGGCACGGAGATGGTGATGCCGGGCGACAATGTCTCGTGCGAAGTCGAGCTGATCGTGCCGATCGCGATGGAAGAGAAGCTGCGCTTCGCCATCCGCGAAGGCGGCCGCACCGTCGGCGCAGGCGTCGTCGCGAAGATCATGAAGTAAGCGGACGACCGGTGTCGAAGGACGATAAGACTATGCAAAATCAGAATATCCGCATCAGGCTCAAAGCCTTCGACCACCGGATTCTCGACAATTCGACGCGGGAGATCGTCAACACGGCCAAGCGCACCGGCGCGCAGGTGAGGGGCCCCATTCCGCTCCCCACCGGCATCGAGCGCTTCACCGTCAACCGTTCCGCCCATGTCGACAAGAAAAGCCGCGAGCAATTCGAAATCCGGACGCACAAGCGTCTGCTCGACATCATCGACCCCACCCCGCAGACCGTCGACGCGCTGATGAAGCTCGACCTGGCGGCGGGCGTGGACGTCGAGATCAAGTTGTAAGGAGCGTCAGGTGCGCACAGGCGTCATCACGCAGAAGGTCGGCATGACCCGCCTGTTTCTGGCGGACGGCACCCATGTCCCGGTCACGGTTCTGAAGCTCGACGGCTGCGCCGTCGTCGGCACGCGCACCGAGGAAAAGGACGGCTATACCGCCGTCCAGCTCGGTTCGGGCTTTGCCAAGCCCAAGAACGCCAACAAGGCCGAGCGCGGACAGTTCGCCAAGGCCGAAATCGAGCCGCAGCAAGAAGCTGGCGGAATTCCGCGTCGACGCGGCGAACCTGCTGGAAGTGGGCGACGCAGCTTCAGGCCGATCATTTCGTGCGCCGGCCAGAAGGTGGACGTCACCGGCGTCACCATCGGCCGCGGCTTCACCGGCGCGATGAAGCGCTGGAATTTCCGCGGTCTTGAAGCCAGCCACGGCGTGTCGATCAGCCACCGCTCGCTGGGCGGCACCGGCGGCCGCCAGGATCCCGGCAAGACCTTCAAGAACAAGAAGATGCACGGCCATTACGGCGTCGACAACGTCACCACCCAGAATCTGGAAGTGGCCAAGGTCGATGTCGAGCGCGGCCTGATCATGGTGCGCGGCGCGGTGCCGGGCTCCAAGGGCGGCTGGGTGATGGTGCGCGACGCGGTCAAGCGCCCGCACAAGGATTTGCCGCATGCCCGCTTCGGTGAAGAAGCGCGAAAAAGCGGCTGCTGCCGGCCGCCGAAGCGCGAAGGCGGAGGGCTGAGCATGAAAACCAAAATCCTCAATCTCGACAACAAGGCCGCCGGCGACGTCGAACTCAACGACGCCATCTTCGGGCTTGAGCCGCGCGCCGATCTGATCCAGCGCGTGGTGGTGTGGCAGTTCGCCAAGCGCCGCTCCGGCCAGCACAAGGTGCTGACCCGCGGCGAAATCAACCGCACCAAGAAGAAGCTCTACAAGCAGAAGGGCACCGGCCAGGCCCGCCACGGCGCGCGTTCCGCGCCGCTGTTCGTCGGCGGCGCCAAGGCGATGGGTCCGGTCGCGCACAGCCATGAATTCGACCTGCCCAAGAAGGTGAAGGCGCTGGGCCTGCGCCACGCGCTGTCGTCCAAGGCCAAGGACGGCGCGATCGTGGTGCTCGACGAAGCCAAGTCCAAGGACATCAAGACCGGCGCGCTGGCCAAGCAGTTCGGCAAGCTCGAGCATCGGCAGCGCGCTGGTGGTGGATGGCGAGTTCGACAAGAATTTCCAGCTGTCGGCCCGCAACCTCGCCGATGTCGCGCTGCTGCCGGTGGCCGGCATCAATGTCTACGACATCATGAGGAGCGACAAGCTGGTGCTGACCACGGCCGCCGTCAAAGCGATCGAGGCGCGTCTGTCGCATGAGCATCAACTACGACGTGATCCTGTCGCCGGTGATCACCGAAAAGGCCACCCGCCTGACCGAGGCCAACCAGGTCGTGTTCCGCGTCGCCGCTGGACGCCACCAAGCCCGCCATCGCCAAGGCGGTCGCCGACCTGTTCAAGGTCAAGGTCAAGGCGGTGAACACGGTGCTGGTCAAGGGCAAGCGCAAGCTCGCCCGCGGCCAGCGCTATACGCGCAGCGATTTCAAGAAAGCGATCGTGACCCTGGAAGAGGGCCACCAGATCGACATCACGACGGGTCTCTAAGCCATGGCGCTGAAAAAATACAAACCCACGACGCCCGGCCAGCGCCAACTGGTGCTGGTGGACCGTTCCAGCCTGCACAAGGGCGGTCCGGTCAAGGCGCTGACCGAAGGCAAGACCTCCAAGGGCGGCCGCAACAATACCGGCCGCATCGTGGTGCGCTGGCAGGGCGGCGGTCACAAGCAGCGCTATCGCATGATCGATTTCAAGCGCCGCAAATTCGACATGCCCGCGACCGTCGAACGGCTGGAATATGATCCCAACCGCACCGCCTTCATCGCGCTGATCAAATACAAGGACGGCGAACTCGCCTATATCCTGGCGCCGCAGCGCCTGGCGGTCGGCGACACGGTGGTGTCGGGCGACAAGGTCGACGTGAAGCCCGGCAATGCCATGCCGCTGCGGCGCCATGCCGGTCGGCACCATCGTCCACAATATCGAGATGAAGCCGGGCAAGGGCGGCCAGATCGCGCGTTCCGCCGGCACCTATGCCCAGTATCTGGGCCGCGACGCGGGCTATGCGCTGCTGCGCCTCAATTCCGACGGAAGTGCGCAAGATCCCGCTCGACCTGCATGGCCACGGTGGGCGCGGTCTCCAACCCCGATCACATGAACGAAGTCATCGGCAAGGCCGGCCGCAATGTGTGGAAGGGCAAGCGCCCCTCCGTGCGCGGCACCGCCATGAACCCGATCGACCATCCCCATGGCGGCGGCGAAGGCCGCACCAAGGGCGGCCGCCATCCGGTCACGCCCTGGGGCAAGCCGACCAAGGGCGCCAAGACCCGCATCAACAAGCGCACCACGAAATTCATCGTGCGCACGCGCAAAGGCAAGGACACAAGGGTAACGCATGACCCGCTCGGTTTGGAAAGGCCCGTTCGTCGACGGCTATCTGCTCAAGAAGGCGGAAGCCGCGCGCGGCTCCGGCCGCAAGGATGTGATCAAGACCTGGTCGCGCCGTTCGACGATCCTGCCGCAATTCGTGGGCGTCACCTTCGGCGTCTACAACGGCCACAAGCACATCCCGGTGCTGGTCACCGAGGACATGGTCGGCCACAAGCTCGGCGAGTTCTCGCCCACCCGCACCTTCCACGGCCATTCACGCGGCGGCGGCGACAAGAAAGCGAAGAGGGCACTGAATGGGCAAGGAATCCCGCGCGCGCGTGCTTGCCGACCATCAGGCGATGGCCGATCGGCCGCAACATCCGCGTCTCTCCGCGCAAGCTCAATCTGGTGGCGCAGCGATCCGCGGCAAGAAGGTGGACAGCGCGCTCAACGAGCTCACCTTCTCGCCAAAGCGCATCGCCAGCGACGTCAAGAAGGTCCTGCAGTCGGCCATCGCCAACGCCGAGAACAATCACGATCTCGATGTCGACGATCTGGTGGTGCAGCGAAGCCAGCGTCGGCAAGAACCTGGTGATGAAGCGCTTCCATGCCCGCGCGCGCGGCAACGCGGGCGGCATCGAGAAGTTCTTCAGCCAGATCACCATCGTGGTCGAGGAAAAGCGCGAAGAAGAAGAAGGCAAGAAGCCAAGCCCGCGCCCAAGGCGAAAGCGACGCCAAGGCTGCAGCCAAGACCGGCGGCCAAGAAGCCCGCCGCCAAGAAGCCGCGGCGAAGACGCCAGGCGAAGGAGAAGGCCTAATGGGTCAGAAGGTCAATCCGACCGGCCTGCGTCTGGGCATCAACCGCACCTGGGACTCGCGCTGGTACGCGGGCAAGAAGGAATACGGCAAGCTCCTGCAGGAAGACATCAAGATCCGCGAATATCTCAGCGACAAGCTGAAGGCCGCCGGCGTCTCGCCGCATCGTGATCGAGCGCCCGCACAAGAAGTGCCGCGTCACGATCCATTCGGCCCGTCCGGGCGTGGTGATCGGCAAGAAGGGCGCCGACATCGAGAAGCTGAAGAGCGATGTGCAGAAATTCACCGCCGACGAGGTGCATCTCAACATCGTCGAAATCCGCAAGCCCGAAATCGACGCCAAGCTGGTGGCCGAGAACATCGCCCAGCAGCTCGAGCGCCGCGTCGCGTTCCGCCGCGTGATGAAGCGCGCGGTGCAGACCGCGATGCGTCTGGGCGCGCTGGGCATCCGCATCACCTGCGGCGGCCGGCTGGGCGGCGCGGAAATCGCGCGCGTGGAATGGTACCGCGAAGGCCGGGTGCCGCTGCACACGCTGCGCGCCGACATCGACTACGGCGTCGCCACCGCCTTGACCACCTATGGCACCTGCGGCGTCAAGGTCTGGATCTTCAAGGGCGAGATCATGGAGCACGATCCCTTCGCCACCGAGAAGCGCCAGGCCGAAGCGCCGAAGCCGGCAACCGCCCGCGCGCGAACGCGAGCGCGCGCCCGCGGCCGCGGAGTAAAGAGAAAAACCATGCTGTCACCCAAGCGCACAAAATTCCGCAAGCAGTTCAAGGGCCGCATCCACGGCCCGGCCAAGGCGGGCACCTCGCTGAACTTCGGCGCCTATGGCCTCAAGGCGCTGGAGCCGGAGCGCCTCAACGCGCGCGAGATCGAAGCGGCGCGCCGCGCCATCACGCGCCACATGAAGCGCGCCGGCCGCGTCTGGATTCGCATTTTCCCGGATGTGCCGGTGTCCAAGAAGCCGGCCGAAGTGCGCATGGGCTCGGGCAAGGGCGCGCCGGAATTCTGGGTGGCCAAGGTCAAGCCGGGCCGCATCCTGTTCGAGATCGACGGCGTCGATCTGGAGACCGCCAAGGAAGCGATGCGTCTGGGCGCAGGCCAAACTTTCGATCGCGACCAAGTTCGTCGCCCGCACGGCTGTGAGGATACGAGATGGCAAAGAAAGCAGCAGCCAAGAAGCCAAGGCCAAGAAGACGACCGCCGCCAGGACTGCGTCCAAGGCCGACGATTTCCGCGCCAAGAGCGCCGACGAGCTTGGCCGACCAGCTCGCCGGCGCTGAAGAAGGAGCAGTTCAACCTGCGCTTCCAGCGCGCCAACGGCCAGGCTCGAGAATACCGGCCGCATCCGCGTCCTTGCGCCGCGACATCGCCCGCATCCAGACCGTCTTGACCGAACAGCGCCGCGCGGCCGGCGAAGGGTTAAGGAAGAGACATGCCGAAGCGCATCCTGCAGGGCGTCGTGGTCAGCGACAAGAACGCCAAGACCGTGGTGGTGAAGGTGGAACGCCGCTTCATCCATCCGGTGATGGGCAAGACCGTGCGCCGGTCGAAGAAGTATCACGCCCATGACGAGAAGGGCGAATTCAAGGTCGGGCGATGTCGTCCGTATCCAGGAATGCCGGCCGCTTTCCAAGCTCAAGACCTGGGAAGTGCTGGAACGCGTCGGCAAGTAACGGCGCGGTTTGAGGAGTTGAAGTCATGATTCAGATGTCCACAGAGCTCGATGTCGCCGACAATTCCGGCGCCAAGAGCGTGATGTGCATCAAGGTGCTGGGCGGCTCGCACCGCCGCTACGCCGATGTCGGCGACATCATCGTGGTGTCGCGTCAAGGAAGCGATTCCGCGCGGCCGCGTGAAGAAGGGCGAAGTGCTCAAGGCCGTGGTGGTGCGCACCGCCAAGGGCGTGCGCCGTCCCGACGGCAGCCTGATCCGCTTCGACGGCAATGCCGCGGTGCTGGTCAACGCCGCAGGGCGAGCCGATCGGCACCCGCATCTTCGGGCCGGTCACCCGCGAACTGCGCGCCAAGAACCAGATGAAGATCATCTCGCTCGCCCCGGAGGTTCTGTGATGAGCAATATCAGAAAGGGCGACCGGTCATCGTCACCACCGGCCGCGACAAGGGCAAGAAGGGCGAAGTGCTCAAGGTTTTCCCCAAGGAAGACCGCGCGCTGGTTCAGGGCGTCAATGTGGTCAAGCGCCATCAGCGCCAGACCCAGACGCAACAGGGCGGCATCGTCAACAAGGAATCGCCCATCCATCTTTCCAATCTCGCGCATGTCGACCCCAAGTCGGGCAAGGCGACGCGCATCGGGTTCAAGACGCTGGGCGACGGCCGCAAGGTCCGCTTTGCGAAGAAGTCCGGTGAGGTCATCGATGTCTGAGGCAGGCAGCAAGAACCCGCAAGGAAGCCGCTCGCGGCCGAAGCCAAGGCCGCCAAGGCGACCAAGCGCCGCGAGGTCGAACGCCGGCACGCAGGTCGGCGTCGGCGAGCGCGCGACGCGAGACCGGCTATGTGCCGCGCTTCAAGAAGCGCTACAACGAGACCATCCGGCCGGCGCTGATGAAGAAGTTCGGCTACACCAACGCCATGCAGGTGCCGCAAGCATCAACAAGGTCGTGCTGAACATCGGCGCGGGCGAGGCGGCTTCGGACGGCAAGAAGATCCAGCAGGCGCGTGAACGACCTGACCGCCATCGCCGGCCAGAAGGCGGTCGTCGACCCGCGCCAAGAAGGCGATCGCGACCTTCAAGATCCGCGAAGGCCTGGCCGATCGGCGCCAAGGTCACGCTGCGCGGCGACCTGATGTACGAATTCCTCGACCGCCTGATCACCATGGCGCTGCCGCGCGTGCGCGACTTCCGCGGCGTCAACCCCAAGAGCTTCGACGGCCGCGGCAACTACGCCATGGGCCTGAAGGAGCACATCGTGTTCCTGGAGATCGACTACGACAAGACCGAAACGGTCTGGGGCATGGACATCATCTTCAACACCTCTGCGAAGACCGACGAGGAAGCCAAGGCGCTTGCTCGAAGGCTTCCAGTTCCCCTTCACGAATTAAGGCGCAGACGAAATGGCGAAACATGAGCCAGATCAACCGGAACAAGAAGCGCGAAAAGCTGGTCGCGCAATATGCCGCCAAGCGCGCCGCGCTGAAGGCGAAGGCCGAGGACATGAAGGTGCCGCCGGAAGAGCGCTTCGCCGCGCGTCTCAAGCTGGCCAAGCTGCCGCGCAATTCGTCCAAGGTGCGCATCCATCACCGCTGCGAACTGTCGGGCCGCTCCAAGGGCTATTACCGCAAGGTCAAGCTGTCGCGTATCGCGCTCGCGTTCCTGTCGCAATTTCGGCCAGATCCCCGGCATGACCAAGGCGAGCTGGTAAGGAGACAATCATGATCACCGATCCGATTGGCGATCTTCTGACCCGCATCCGCAACGGCCAGATGCGCGGCATGGCCAAGATCAGTCGCCCAACTCGCGCCTGCGCATTCGCCTGCTCGACGTGCTGCAGGACGAAGGCTTCATCCGCGGCTATGCCGAAGTGGAATTCAAGGGCCAGCAAGGAGCTCGAGATCGAGCTCAAATATCACGAAGGCGAGCCGGTGATCCGCGAGTTCAAGCGCGTCTCCACGCCGGGCCGCCGCGTCTATTCCTCGGTCAGCGATCTGAAGCCGCATCGCCAGGGCCTGGGCGTGTCGATCCTCTCCACGCCGCAGGGCGTGATGACGGACAGCTCGCGCGCGCGAAAAGAATGTCGGCGGCGAAGTTCTCTGCCAGGTGTTCTAAGGAAGACGACTCATGTCACGTATCGGCAAAAAACCGGTCGCGCTGCCCAAGGGCGTCACCGCCTCGGTCGACGGCCAGACCGTCAAGGTCAAGGGTCCCAAGGGCGAGCTCAGCGTCAAGCTGGTGCCGCGAAGTCGCGGCCACGGTGGACGAGCACGGCATCACCGTCACGCCCGACAAGGCGCGGAGCGCGGCCGCGCAGATGTGGGGCCTGTCGCGCACGCCTGGTGAACAATCTGGTCGCCGGCGTCACCGCAGGCTTCACCCAGAAGCTGGAAATCCAGGGCGTCGGCTATCGCGCCGCAGTGCAGGGCAAGAACCTGAACCTGCAGCTCGGCTTCAGCCACGACGTGCGCCTATCCGATCCCGGCCGGCATCACCATCACTGCCGAAAAGCCCACGATGATCTCGGTCTCCGGCATCGACAAGCAATTGGTCGGCCAGGTCGCCGCCGAAATCCGCGGCTATCGTCCGCCGGAGCCCTACAAGGGCAAGGGCGTGCGCTACGAAGGCGAATATGTCCGCCGCAAGGAAGGCAAGAAGAAGTAAGATGACCAACGACTCTCTTCAAGAAGCGCCAAGCGCGCACCCGCTACCGGATCGCGCAACGCCGACGGACCGGCCGCGGCTGTCGGTCTTCCGTTCGGGCAAGCATATCTATGCCCAGGTGATCGACGACCGCGCCGGCCGTCACCGCTGGCCGCCGCCTCGACCAACGAGAAGGAAGGCAAGCGCGCCAAGACCTGGAACGTCGATGCGGCGACCAGCGTCGGCAAGAAGATCGCCGAGCGCGCGCTGGCCAAGGGCGTCAAGCAGGTGGTGTTCGACCGCGGCGGCTACATCTATCATGGGCGCGTCAAGGCGCTGGCGGAGGCCGCGCGCGAAGGCGGCCTCGAATTTTAAGAGGACAGATAGACGATGGCGCGTGAAGGACAACAGGCGACGGACGAAGCGCGGCCGCGGCCGCGACCGCGAAGAGCGCGACAACGAATTCATCGACAAGCTGGTGCACATCAACCGTGTCGCCAAGGTGGTGAAGGGCGGCCGCCGCTTCGGTTTCGCCGCGCTGGTGGTGGTGGGCGACCAGCAGCGGCCGCGTCGGCTTCGGCCATGGCAAGGCGCGCGAAGTGCCGGAAGCCATCCGCAAGGCGACCGACGCCGCCAAGAAGCGCGCTGGTCCGCGTTCCGCTCAAGGACGGCCGCACCCTGCATCACGAAGTGCGCGGCCATCATGGCGCGGGCAAGGTGCATCGTGCGTCCGGCGCCGGCCGGCACCGGCATCATCGCGGGCGGCCCGATGCGCGCGGTGTTCGAAGCGCTGGGCGTGGGCGACGTGGTGTCCAAGTCGCTGGGCACCTCCAATCCCTACAACATGGTGCGCGCCACGTTCGACGCGCTGAAGCACCAGCAATCGCCGCGCATGGTGGCCCAGCGCCGCGGCCGCAGCGTCGCGCGAAATCCTTGCCACGCCGCGAAGGCGCGCCCGAAGCGCGAGCAGGCGCTAGCAGGAGACTAGATCATGGCCGAGAAGAAAACCGCCAACGAAGAGCGGCAAGACGCGTCACGGTGCGCCAGATCCGCAGCGCCAACCGCAAGCCCGAGATCCAGGCGGCGACCTTGCGCGGGCTGGGCCTGGGCAAGATCCGCCGCACCCGCACCCTGGAAGACACGCCATCGGTGCGCGGCATGATCCATGCGGTCAAGCATCTCGTCGAGATCGTCGAAGAAGAAATAGGACGTCACCCGGCCGACGCCGTCAGGTCCGTGCAGGAAATGAAGCCATGAAGCTCAACGAAATCCGCAACAATCCCGGCGCGCACAAGCGCAAGGACAAAGTCGGCCGCGGCTCGTCCTCGGGCCTGGGCAAGACGTCCGGCCGCGGCGTCAAGGGCGCCAAGGCGCGCACCGGCACCAAGGTCTATGGCTTTGAAGGCGGCCAGATGCCGCTGCACATGCGCATGCCCAAGCGCGGCTTCAACAACATCTTCGCCAACGATTTCGCCGAAGTGAATCTCGGCCGCATCCAGAAGGCGATCGACGACGAAGCGACTCGAAGACCGACGGCAAGATCACCGAGGAAATGCTGCGCAAGGCGGGCCTGGCCCATCAAGAGCCGCGACGGCGTCCGCCTGCTGGGCAAGGGCGCGATCACGGCCAAGACTCGACATCGAAGTGGCGGGCGCCTCGGCGGCGCCAGCGCGGCGGTCGAAAAGGCCGGCGGCACGGTGACCACCACCTTCAAGAAGACCGTCTACATGCAACAAAAAGGGCGAGCCGGGCAAAGCGCCAGAAGCGCCGGGCCAAATCCGCCGAAAAGAAGGCCGCGCGCAACGGCAGGCTCAGAACCTATATACGTGGGCCGCTCGCAAGCGCGGGCCGCCCGCTGATATAAGACGGCCCGTTCCGCGTCCGGGAGTTAGGAAATGCCCTCTGCAGCCGAACAACTGGCCGCCAATTTCAACTTCGGCAATCCTGGGCAAGGCCAAGGAGCTGCGCCAGCGCATCTTCTTCACGCTGGGCGCGCTGATCGTTGCGCGGCTGGGCACCTATCATCCCCATGCCCGGCATCGATCCGGCGGCGCTGGCGCAGCAGATCAACCAGCAGCAGCGGCGGCCTGCTCGACGTGTTCAACATGCTGGCGGGCGGCGCGGTCAGCGCATGGCGATCTTCGCGCTGGGCATCATGCCCTACATCTCCGCCTCGATCATCATTCAGCTGATGACGACGGTCTTTCCGGAACTGGAAGCGCTGAAGAAGGAAGGCGAGGCGGGCCGCAAGATCATCAACCAGTATACCCGCTACGGCACGGTGGGCCTGGCCGCGCTGCAGGCCTATGGCATCGCCATCGGGCTGGAGCATTGGGGCACATGTGGTGCATCAATCCCGGCTTCTTCTTCCGCATCACCGCCGTGATCACGCTGACCGGCGGCACCATCCTTCTGATGTGGATCGGCGAGCAGATCACCAGCCGCGGCGTCGGCAACGGCATTTCGCTGATCATCTTCGCCGGCATCGTCGCGCGCTTTCCCACCATCATCGGCCAGGCTCTGGAATCGGCCCGCACCGGCGCGACCAATCCGCTGCTGCTGGTCGTCTTCGCGGTCTTCGCGGTGGCGCTGGTGGGCTGTTCATCGTCTTCATGGAGCGGGCCCAGCGCCGTCTGTTCGTCACCTATCCCAAGCGCCAGGTCGGCAACAAGATGTTATGGCGGCGAATTCTCGCATCTGCCGCTGAAGCTCAACGTCTCGGGCGTCATCCCGCCGATCTTCGCCTCGTCGATCCTGCTGCTGCCGACGACCGTCGCCAGCTTCAACGCGCAGAATCTGCCGGGCTGGCTGCAGACGCATCGTCACCTATATCAGCCGCGGCCAGCCGCTCTATCTGGTGCTTTATGCGCTGCTGATCATCTTCTTCGCGTTCTTCTACACCTCGATCGTCTTCAATCCCGAAGAGACGGCGGAGAATCTGAAGAAATATGGCGGCGTCTTCCCGGGCATCCGGCCCGGCAAGAAAAGCGCCGCAATTCATCGACTATACGCTGACCCGCATCACGGTGGTGGGCGCCGCTCTATCTGGCCTTCGTCTGCCTGATCCCGGAATTCCTGTTCTACAAGTACAATCTATCCTTCTCGCTGGGCGGCACGTCGATCCTGATCGTCGTCAGCGTCACCATGGACACGGTGGCGCAAATCCAGAGCCATCTGGTCGCGCAGCAATATGAAGGGCCTGATCAAGAAGTCGAAGCTGCGGGGAGCGCGACAGGTGAATCTGGTTCTGTTCGGGCCCCCGGGGGCGGGCAAGGGCACGCAAGCCAAAATTCTCACCGAGACAGCGCGGCCTGCCGCAGCTTTCCACCGGCGACATGCTGCGCGCGGCGATCGCGGCGGGCACGCCGCTGGGCCTGGCCTGCAAGGCGCTGATGGACCAGGGCGAACTGGTTCCCGACGAGACCGTGATCGGCATCATCGCCGAGCGCTATGACCAGCCCGATTGCGCCAAGGGCGCGGTGTTCGACGGCTTTCCCCGCACCATCCCCCAGGCCGAGGCGCTGGACGCGATGCTGGCCGAGCGGGGCCAAGCAAGATCGACCTGGTGCTGGAACTCAAGGTGGACGACGCCGTCCTGCTCGCGCCGGGTGGAGAGCCGCATCAAGGCCGGGCGGCCAGTCCCGGGCCGGACGACACCCCGGAGACCCTGAAGCACCGCCTGGCGGTCTATTACAAGAACACCGCCCCGCTGATTGGCTTCTACCGGGCGCCAGGGCAAGCTCAGGACTCGTGGACGGCATGGCCGCCATCGCCGAGGTGACCCGCCAGATTGCGCAGGCCATCGACGCCGCTGTGCGGGCGTGAGACAGTCGGGGCTGTCGGCAGTGACTGCCGGACTGGAAACGCGCTGCGACAATAAATCCCAGCCAGGCAGTTGACGGGCGGGGGTCCATTCCTATAATCCGCGCCCTCGCGACAGATTTTCCTGTCATTTCCGGCGTTTTCGGGCGCGTTTTGATGGCCGCCCAGGCCCGGGTTTGGCCGGAGTTGGCTGCGTAACGTAATTTTGTAACATTTTCAATGGCTTAGACAAGCCGGAGAGCACTCGTGGCACGTATCGCCGGCGTCAATATCCCGACCCAGAAGCGAGTCGAAATCGGCCTTCGCTATATCCACGGCATCGGCCCGCACATCGCGCACAAGATCATCGCCAGCAGGTCGGCATCGACCCGGCGCGCCGGGTCAGCGACCTGACCGAATCCGAAGTGATCCAGATCCGCGAAACCATCGACCGCGACTTTCATGGTCGAAGGCGATCTGCGCCGCGAAGTGGCGATGAACATCAAGCGCCTGATGGATCTGGGCTGCTATCGCGGCCTGCGCCACCGCAAGGGCCTGCCGGTCCGCGGCCAGCGCACCCACACCAATGCCCGCACCCGCAAAGGCCCCGCCAAGGCGATCGCCGGCAAGAAGAAAGTCACCAAGTAACATGGCCGAAGCACAGAAGCCAAGCCGGCAAGGCGCCGCCGCGCCCGCAAGAAAGAAAAGAAGAACGTCGTCGTCGGCGTGGCCCATGTCGCCGCCACCTTCAACAACACCATCGTCACCATCACCGACGCGCAGGGCAACGCCGTCTCCTGGTCGTCCGCCGGCATGATGGGCTTCAAGGGTTCGCGCAAATCCACGCCCTATGCGGCGCAGATGGCGGCCGAGGACGCCGGCCAAGAAGGCGATGGAGCACGGCATGCGCACGCTGGAAGTGGAAGTCTCCGGCCCCGGTTCGGGCCGCGAATCCGCGCTGCGCGCGCTGCAGGCCGTGGGCCTGGTGGTCACCTCGATCCGCGACGTGACGCCGATCCCGCACAATGGCTGCCGCCCGCCCAAGCGCCGGCGCGTGTAAGATTTATTTCGGACGTATCCACTAACCCGTCGAACGTATGGGCATGGTCCGACATGTCCGGGACACGATGAGGAAAACATGTTTCAGAAGAATTGGCAGGAACTGATCAAGCCGCAGAAGCTCAAGACCGAAGCCGGCCATGACGCGGGCCGCGTCGCCACCATCACCGCCGAGCCGCTGGAACGCGGCTTCGGCCTGACGCTGGGCAATGCGCTGCGCCGCGTGCTGCTGTCGTCGCTGCAGGGCGCGGCCGTCACCTCGATCCAGATCGAAGGCGTGCTGCACGAATTCTCCTCCATCCAGGGCGTGCGCGAGGACGTCACCGACATCGTGCTCAACGTCAAGCAGATCGCGCTGCGCATGCATGCCGAAGGCCCCAAGCGGCTGTCGCTGCGCGCGCACGGGCCCGGGCGAAGTCAAGGCCGGCCAGATCCAGGCCGCCGCCGACATCGAAATCCTCAATCCCGATCTGGTGCTCTGCACCCTGGACGAGAAGGTGGATTTCCGCATGGAACTCACCATCGCCACCGGCAAGGGCTATGTGCCCGCCGACCGCAACCGTCCCGGAAGATGCGCCCATCGGCCTGATCCCGGTGGATTCGCCTGTTCAGCCCGGTGAAGAAGGTCTCCTACAAGGTCGAGAACACCCGCGAGGGCCAGATTCTCGACTACGACAAGCTCACGCTGACGGTCGAGACCAACGGCGCGGTGACGCCGGACAATGCGGTGGCCTATGCCGCGCGCATCCTGCAGGACCAGCTGCAGGTCTTCATCAATTTCGAGGAGCCGCGCGAGCGCGTCGCCGAGGAAGCCAAGCCCGATCTCGCCTTCAACCCCGTCCTGCTCAAGAAGGTGGACGAGCTGGAGCTGTCGGTGCGTTCGGCCAACTGCCTGAAGAACGACAACATCGTCTATATCGGCGACCTGATCCAGAAGACCGAAGCCGAGATGCTGCGCACGCCGAATTTCGGCCGCAAGTCGCTGAACGAGATCAAGGCGGTGCTGGCCGAGATGGGCCTGCATCTGGGCATGGAAGTGCCGGGCTGGCCGCCGGAGAATATCGAAGATCTGGCCAAGCGTTACGAAGACCAGTATTGAGGTACGGGTGGCCGGTTGGCGCTCCCGCGGAAGCGCAGCTGCGCCGGCCATGAAGGAGTTCAGGTATGCGTCACGGCAATCAAGGCCGCAAACTCAACCGCACCGCGTCGCATCGCAAGGCGATGTGGGGCAACATGACCGCGGCGCTGATCAAGCATGAGCAGATCAAGACCACGCTGCCCAAGGCGAAGGATCTTCGTCCGGTCGATCGAGAAGCTGGTGACCCTGTCGCGCCGCGGGCCAAGGACCTGCATGCCCGCCGCCAGGCGCTGGCCCAGATCAAGGACGCCGACCAGGTCACCAAGCTGTTCGACGTGATCGGCCCGCGCTATCCGAGCCGTCCCGGCGGCTATACCCGCGTGCTCAAGGCCGGGCTTCCGCCATGGCGACAATGCGCCGATGGCGATCATCGAGTTCGTCGACCGCGACGAGACGCCAAGGGCCAGGATTCCGGCCCGGTCGGAAGTGAAGAGACGGTGAGCCGAGGAGTAATCTTCGCCGACAGGTTGTCGGATAAATCAGGGGCGGCAGCGATGCCGCCCTTTTTCGTTGAGAGGTATGCGCATTCGCAGATGTTCCGGGCATGACGATTTCCGCACTGATCGTCTGTGCCGCTGGCGCTGGCTTTCGCTGCATGCCGGGCCAGCGCCGCCGCTGCAGCCGCGCCGCCAGCCGCACGCCGCTCCGCGCGCCGTGCCCAGCCAACTTCCATGCCGCAGGTGCAGCTGACCTTCGCGCCGGTGGTCAAGCGCGTGGCGCCCGCCGTGGTCAATGTCTATGCCCGCATCGGTGGTCCAGGCGCAGGTCAATCCGTTTTTCAACGATCCGCTTCTTCTCGCAATTCTTCGGCGCCTCGCCCGAATTGCGCCAGCGCGTGCAGCAATCGCTGGGCTCGGGCGTGATCGTGCGCGCCGACGGCGTGATCCTCACCAACAATCATGTGGTCGAAGGCGGCACCGACATCGTCGTGGCGCTGTCCGACAAGCGCGAATTCAAGGCGCAAGGTGCTGCTGGCCGATCCGCGCACCGATCTTGCGGTGCTCAAGATCGACACCAAGGGCGAGAAGCTGCCGACCGTGCCCTTCGGCGACAGCGACCGGCTCGCAGGTGGGCGATCTGGTGCTGGCGATCGGCGATCCCTTCGGCGTCGGCCAGACCGTGACCATGGGCATCGTTTCGGCGCTGGCGCGCACGCCAGGTCTCGCGCCAGCGACTATCAGTTCTTCATCCAGACCGACGCCGCGATCAATCCCGGCAATTCCGGCGGCGCGCTGGTGACCACCGACGGCAAGCTCGCGGGCATCAACACCGCGATCTATTCGCGCACGCGGCGGCAATATCGGCATCGGCTTCGCCATTCCCGCCAATCTGGCGCGCCGCGTGGTCGAAGGCGTCGACAGGCGGCGGCGGCGTCAAGCTCGCCTGGATCGGCGCCGACGGCCAGGCCGTGACCAGCGACATCGCCGCAAGCCTGGGCCTGGCGCGGCCGGGCGGCGTGCTGATCAAGGACATCTATCCCGGCGGACCGCTGGCCGATGCCGGCGTCAAAACCGGCGACGTCGTGCTGTCGGTGGACGGCGCCGAGGTGGACGACATGCAGGCGCTCAATTACCGCATCGCCACCCACAAGGCCGGCGACGTCGTGAAGGTGCATGTGGAGGGCGGCAGGCCGCGCGCGACGTCACCGTGACGCTGGCGCTGCCGCCGGAAAATCCGCCGCGCGAGCTGACGCCCATCGCGGGCCGCAATCCGCTGACCGGCGCGCGGGTGGAAAATCTTTCGCCGGCGGTCGCCGTCGATCTGCAGCTCGATCTGATGGCGAAGGGCGTCGTGGTCGCGGCCGTTGCCGACGGAACGATTTCCGCCAACCAGGGATTTCGCCCGGGAGATGTCGTCAAATCGGTCAACGGCGTCGCCATCGGCAATGTGAGCGAGCTGCAAAACGCGCTCGCCGGCGCTGGCGGCCATTGGGACATGGTCATCGACCGCGGCGGACAACGGCTGACATTGTCCGTGAGCGGATGATCGTGATTGCTAGAATTATACCTTGGAGGTACGTGTTGACATACGCTCTATTCCGCGGAGCAAGTCATCACGCACATCGTTGGAGTGGTTTGTTTTGGTGTAGAGCCCAATAAACACGTGATTTCGAAATCTCATTTTAGGTAGGTGGCGCAATAACCGCTGTCGCTCGCTCGTAGAAGCCGCGCCCGTGTCTACTCTACTGGCAATGAAAATTGAGTTCATACGATACACCGCGATGGAACGTCCTCGTGATGCGGCAACGATGCGACTCGTTAGAGCATCGACGTTCTCCCACGTCGCTTTAACAATTTCTTCTGTATCGAATGAAACCGGAACTCTTGGTCGAAAGCCATACTTTGTGACATGGGACATGTCGACTGTGTATAAGAAATTTTTCGGAAGATTTTTCGACAGTGCGTCGGTCCTCTTGATATACGCCCTCGCGGTTGATTTGGTCCAATTGTTGACTCGACAAATCTGTTCGAACGCATTGTCGTAGTCCATGTTCGCGATACCGACCGCTCGTTTGTAATGCACGGCATTGTGGCACAATGAACACAACGCCTTGAGTCGAACCAGTTTTTGAACATGCCGTCTTGAATCTATTTTCCATACTTCGTGACATACTAGTCGGCGAATGTCGCCCTGATAGCCGCAAATTTCACATTTATGATTTGCCCTCTTGATAATGAGATTGCTTAGCGCTTTCCACTCTGGCGCACTGAGTGCGCGGTGGAGGTTTTGGCCATTCGTCATAGGCGCGAATATTTGAATTCCGAGGCGCGGCTCACCCGAACGCACGGAAGTTGATCGCCGATCTGGTCGAGATTTTGACTTCTTCATGAGCATTGATTTTCGCTAAATCCCAACGATCATATCGCCGAACCGCGGATCAGCGGTATAGTGTCGGTAACCATGAGCGATCTCTTTGAAGCCGGAGGACTGCCCGACGACGCGCCGCGGCCGCTGGCCGACAGGCTGCGGCCGAAGACGCTTGGCGAAGTCGTGGGGCAGGACCATTTGCTGGGACCGGACGGCCCGATCGGCCGGATGGTGGCGCAGGGACGGCCTCACTCGATCGTCTTCTGGGGCCCGCCGGGCACCGGCAAGACCACCATCGCGCGGCTGCTCTCGACCGCGTTCAAGCTTCATTTCGAGCAATTGTCGGCGGTGTTTTCCGGCGTCGCCGATTTGAAGAAGACGTTCGAGGCCGCGCGGGCCCGGCGCAAGACGGGGCAGGGCACGCTCCTCTTCGTCGACGAAATCCATCGCTTCAACCGGAGCCAGCAGGACAGTTTCCTGCCAGTGGTCGAGGACGGCACCGTGGTGCTTGTCGGCGCCACCACGGAGAATCCGTCCTTCGAACTCAACGGCGCGCTGCTGTCGCGTGCCCAGGTGCTGGTGCTGCGAAGGCTCGACGATACTGCGCTCGAAACGCTGCTCCGGCGCGCGGAAGCCCATTATGGCGGGAAATTTCCGCTCACCGACGACGCACGTGCAAGCCTGCGCGCGATGGCCGATGGCGACGGGCGCTATCTGCTCAATCTCGCGGAGGAGTTGGCCGCGCTGAAGGCCGTCAAGCCGCTCGATTCCGCGGCCCTTGTCGCCGCCGTGCAAAAACGTGCGCCGCTCTACGACAAAAGCCGCGAGGAGCACTACAATCTGATCTCCGCGCTGCACAAATCCATCCGCGGCTCCGATCCCGACGCCGCACTCTACTGGCTCGCGCGCATGCTCGCGGGCGGCGAGCAGCCGCTCTATATCGTGCGCCGGCTGGTGCGTGCGGCCGTGGAGGATATCGGCCTCGCCGATCCGCAAGCCGTGGTGCAGGCGCTGGCGGCGAAGGACGTGTACGATTTCCTGGGCAGCCCCGAAGGCGAGATCGCGCTGGTGCAGGCCGTCCTTTATCTTGCGAGCGCGCCCAAATCGAATGCGGTTTACAAGGCTCAAGGTGCTGCCATGCGTGCGGCCGAGGAGCACGGCTCGCTGATGCCGCCGGCCCACATCCTCAACGCGCCGACCAAGCTGATGAAGAATCTGGGTTACGGCAAAGGCTACGAATACGACCACGCGGCCGAAGACGCGTTCTCCGGCCAGAACTATTTTCCCGACGGCATGAAACGCCAGGCGCTCTACGAGCCCCGGGATACGGGATTCGAGCGCGAGATCGCCAAGCGGCTGGAATATTGGGCAAAGCTGCGGGCCAAAAAGAGCGTCGCCGGGGAATAACCGCCGCCGCGGTCCGCAGCGTGTCGCGGTGCCCTGCCCCTAGCCCCGAAAGGGCGTCTTGGTTAATCTTCCACCGTCGAGAGGGGGATAGCCGGCGTGGACAACGAGGTCGTCGGCCTTTTGGACGATGGCGAGGTCAAGGAAGCGCAAGGCGCCTCCGACTCCCTGGCCGACGGAATTGCCGTCGCGCTCATGGCGGAGCCCGCCGCCGACGGCACGCTGCCGCGCGAATATCTGCGCAAGCGCATGCATCTGCTCGATCTTGAGATCAGGCATTTCGACGAGGATTACAGTCTCCGGCGGTTGGGCGAGCGGCTGAGGATCGGCATCCAGGTTCTGCTGATCGTTGCCGGCGCCGTTATCGTGATTGCTTTGGCCGCACTGGTCTGGTCGGCGGCGCATTCGCAGAATGTGGTGGTGGATGCGTTCGACGCGCCCCCCGACCTCGCCCAAAAGGGCGAAACCGGACGCGTCGTCGCAAGCGACGTGCTCGACGAACTGACGAAGCTCCAGGCGGCCACGAGAACGTCCGCCGGCAAGAAATCGCTCAAGAATGCGTGGACCGGCGACATCACGATCAACATTCCCGACACCGGCATCTCGCTCGGCGAGCTGGAACGCACGCTGAAGGACAATCTGGGGAACGATCTGCATATCGGCGGTTCGCTGGTCGAGACCGCGGATGGCGCGCTCGCGCTCACCGTGCGCGGCGATGGCGTGTTGCCGAAGACGTTTACCGGCACGGATCTGCCGAAGCTGGCGCAGGACGCGGCCGAATATGTTTATGGAGAAGCCGAGCCCTATCTTTATTCGGCGTTCCTCAATGAAGCGGGACGGTTCGACGATTCGGAGAAATTTCTCGCGCAAGCCTACGTGAAGGCGAACGATAAGGATCGCCCCGATCTTGCCAATTCATGGGGCAATGCGCTGTTGACCCAGGGGCGAACGAAGGAGGCGAATGTCAAATATCGTCTGGCGGTGTCGCTGAATCCCCGCTTCTGGAAGAGCTGGGGAAATCTCATCGGCGGACTGGCCCTCACGGAAGGCGAAGAGGCCGCCTATCAGGCGGGGATCGCCATGCGCGCGCGAGCCGCCGCGTCATCTGCGAACGACCAGCCGCGCCCGGACGATTGGGAGAATTTCGACATCGTGACGCAGGATTGGGTGGGCAATTTCGACATTCTTCTGAACGATACGCGCAACTACAGCGGGGTCGGCGTTCAGGGCAATATCGACGGCCCGGCCATGGCGGATGACGCGGCTCTGATGCACGACTGGCAAAGCGTGGCGCAGTATCTCGCGGCATCGGACCCCGACGACTCCGTAACCAGGGCCGAAGTCGATCTCGTCGCCGGCTATCACGAACTTGAACGCGGCAATTATGCCGACGCCATCGCGCCGCTCGAAATCTTCTACAAACAGTGGCTGGCCGATCCCAACATCCGATTGGCCGACTACGATCAGCCCTGCTTCCTGGGTTTCGCCTACGCCATGACGGGACGCACGGCAGACGTCGGCGCGGTATTCCAACGGACGGGCCGCTATGTCCGCTGCTATGGCCTTCGCGCCGACGGCGTCGACCGCTCGGGAAACTGGCAGAACGCAGTGGTGGCCTATCGTGCGTCGATCGCGCTCGCCCCCGATCTTCCTTTTGCCTATGACCGCTGGGGTTTGGCGCTCGAACGCCGCGGCGACCTGAACGGCGCGTCTGCCGCGTTCCGCGAGGCGAGCCGCCGCGGCCCCCATTGGGCCGAACCGTTGAAGCATTGGGGCGATGTGCTGATGCGCGAGCGCCGCGCCGGTGACGCCGTCGCGAAATACGATATGGCGCTAAAATACGCGCCCCGCTGGGACGCCCTTCAGGAGGCGGCCGCGTCGGCGAGAACGGTTCACTGATGTGAAGCGGAGACGGTGCGATTAGTCAGAATCCAATATGGGCTGTGCCGCTCTCATTTCCCCAACTCGCGCTGGCGCGCCGCGAACCACGCGAGAATGGTTGCGCGCTTTCCCTCGAGCGGCCGCGCCCATTGTTGCATCTTGATAACGTCGCGCGCGCGGCCGCTCCACCATTGTTCCTTGGCGACGATGAGCTTCCAGGCATTCTTGCCGGTGTGGCTCGCCGTAAATACCTCGAGCGCATAGCTGTAGGTGGGACCCGTAAAATTGTGCCGCACGCGTTCCCATTCGGCGCCGCAGTCCGTCCAGCGATCCAGAGCCAGATCGGGGTTGGCTCGGCGGACAACCTGCTCGAACAACAGAAAGAACGACGCCGAGACGAAGCTTTTCATTTGGCCTTGGCCGTGGACTCCGAGCCGTAACGCAGCACCTGCACCTTTTCGAGCGTCACCAGTCCGCTCTTCATCATGCCGTCGAGGATCGGAAGAAAGCTGTTGACCATCTCTTCGCGGTCGACGATTTCGATGACCAGCGGCAGATCTTCGGACAAGCGCAAAATCTTGGCGGTGTGCAGGCGGCTCGAATGGCCGAATCCCATGGGGCCGCGCAATACCGTTGCACCTGCCAGATGCAGCTCGCGCGCTGTCATCACGATGGCTTCGTAGAGCGGGCGGCCATTGTATCTGTCCTCCTCGCCGAGGAAAATCCGCAACAGAACGGCGTCCTTGGGAATTTGCATGTCTCGGCTCCCTTCAACTGGTTGATCGCCGCGGCCGAGATCGCGCCGAGCCAGACGAACAACAGACACAAAATGACGGAGCCAACGATATTGCCGCCGGCGTAAAGCCATTCGCCATCGTTCATCAGATTGAGCGTCTGCAGGCTGAATGAAGAAAAGGTGGTGTAGCCGCCGCAGATGCCGACCATCACGAACTGGCGCGTCGTGCCGCTGACGATCAGGCGGCCGTCGGGTCCCGTCAGCGTTCCGAAAAAACCGATCACGAATGAGCCAGTGACGTTGATGATCAGCGTGCCCCAGGGAAAGGTCTGGCCGAAGGCGTTGGCGATGAGGCCCGAGAGGAAATAACGCCCGACAGTACCAATCGCCCCGCCGGCCGCTACGGCAAGATACAGCTGAAACGGCATCGTGATACTCCGAGCTCGCAAAATGAAAGGCCGGCGGCAATCCCGCTTCGCCAAGAAATACGCGTGGCGCAGGCCGCTGTCATGGTTCTTCCGCCGCGATCGCTTCGGCTTTGATGACTTCCTCGGGCGGCGGCGATGGGCTTGAATGTGGGCTGGAACCAGGTCTGTGCAATCAGGGTCGGGACTACCGCGCTGCCGATCACGGCCGTGACGAGAATCGTATATTGGGTCTGGTCGATGATCTTATTGGTGAGGCCGAAACAGCGCGGAAATCGTTCCGAACGTGAGGCCCGTCGACATCAGCAGCGTCGTGTACATGCCTTCGCGCCGCTCGAATTTGTGATACATGCGTAAGCGGCAGGATGCCGACGAACTTCGTCGCCATCTTGATGGCAAGGAAGATCGCGATCAGCCCGATCGAAGCGACGACGGCGTGCGCATTGACCAGCGAGCCGGCCTTCAGGAAATAGAACGGCGTCAGGATCGAGAACGCGATGATCCGCATGCGGTGCGGCAATTCCTGCTCGCCGAGAAACGTCGGCGCCGAGCGCCATGCCCGACGAGATAGGCGGGCAGACACCGCTTCGCTGCCTGCCACGCTCGCGAGCCCGCCGAGGCCCAGAAGAATGAGCGACACGAATTTGGTCTGCGGCTCGCTGACGCGCGTTCCCAGGCTTTTGAACAACTGCGGCGCATAGCGGGCGAGAACGACCAGCACCAGCGCGGTGACCACGCCGAACAGCAGCATCCACAGATCGTAATGCGCGAAAACGATGCCCAGCGCGAGCACCGTGCCGAGATCGTTGATGAAGCAGGCGGCGAGGATGATCTTGCCGATCTCGGTTTTGTTGAAACCGGTCTCGATCATCACGGCATAGACGACCGCGACCGACGTCGTGGAAAGCGAAATGCCCGCGATTTGCGCCTGCGGCCATGGCCAGCCGACGCCCCAATGGGCGTAGGCCAGCACGCCCGCATAGGGCGCGAAAAAGCCCACAATGCCGATGCTCATGCTCGAAAAGAAATGCTTCTTGACGATGCGCGGGATCGATTTCCGTGCCGGCCAGAAAGGTGAGCAGGATGGCGCCGAACCCGGCGAGGAAGTTCACCCAATCGGTGATGTGCAGTCCGACCAGATTGCCCGCGACCGCGCCGACCACGATTTCGATGAGGGCCACGGAAACCGCGACGCGAATGGAGATGATGGACGCCAGAAGCGCCAGGCCAAGCCAGAGCGCCGAATCGAGCCAGACATTGTGCATGAGGGGTCTCCCGTTTCTGCCTATCGTTGGGACGCAGACAGCGGGAGCCCAGAGGCACGGGCTTCAGACGGATTCCCACCGCGACATCCTTCAGCGGTAGGGGTCATCAGCCTTGGGGCCGGAAGGCCGTTTGGGCGGTTGCGGGGAACCCCATCCCCTCGTATGCACACGACGCTAGGCAAGCCGACCGAGGGCGTCAATGCCGGAAGAAAGTCCAATCGGGGTTCAGTCCGCCCGCGTCGACGGGGACGACGAGGGCATCCGCCTCGACCGCTGGTTCAAGCGGCATTATCCGGCTGTGGGCCATACCCCGCTGGAAAAGATGTTGCGCACAGGCCAGATCCGGCTCGACGGCAAACGCGCCAAGGCCGGAGACCGGATATCCACAGGACAGATCATCCGCTTGCCGCCGCAATTTCAGACGATCCACAAGGCGGTGGAAATTCGATCCACAAACTCACAACCGGTCCGCCCACAGGCTGGGGAACATGAGCGGAAGTTCGCCGAAAGCCTTGTGATCCATAAGGATTCCGCGGTGCTGGTTCTCAACAAGCCGGCGGGGCTCGCGACGCAGGGCGGCAGCGGCATCACCCGCCACGTCGACGGGCTGCTCGATTTCCTCATGTTCGAGCGCAAGCAGCGCCCCCGGCTCGTCCATCGCCTCGATCGCGATACGTCGGGCGTGCTTCTCATCGCGCGCACGTCGCCGGCGGCGGCGGCGCTCAGCGAATCGCTCAGGCGGCGCGACGCGGCCAAGATCTATTGGGCGCTGACCAAGGGCTTGCCGAGCCCCGCGCGGGGCACGATCAAGGCTGCGCTCGCGAAAGAAGGCGTACGCGGACGCGACGAGAAAATGTCCGTCGTCGAGCACGACGCGGACGACGCCAAATACGCTCTCACCGATTATGCGGTCATGGACCACGCAGGGCCGGAATTCGCCTGGGTGGCGGCGAAACCGCTGACAGGGCGCACGCATCAAATTCGCGTGCATCTGGCCTCGCTCGGCACGCCCATTGTGGGCGATTTCAAATATGGCGCGGCCGAAGCGCGGACCCGGGGCGCCATCGAAGACAAACTGCATCTGCATGCGCGGTCCATCGACATCGCCCATCCCGACGGGGGGCGGCTGCAAGTGACGGCGCCCCTGTCCGCGCATATGCTGAAGACCTGGAAGCTGCTGGGCTTCGACCCGAATGCCCGCGGCAATCCGTTTGTCGCGAGGCGCAAGCGATGAAGACACGGCCGCATTTCATCAAGCATTGGCAGCTTGTCGAGCCGAAGGAACCGGTGACGCCGCCGATCATGGACGAGGTCTTCGGCTTCGCCGCCGATATCGGCACCGCGACGGGCCTGTCGCGTTTGCGCGTGATCCATGTCCGGCTGCGCCCGGGCGAGCGCTCCAATCCGCCCATCGCATTGCGCGACGAGGAGGAATTCTTCTTCGTCCTCGAAGGCGCTCCCGATCTGTGGAACGACGGCCACCTGCACCGGCTGAAGGAAGGCGACGGCGTCTCGATGATCGACGGCACGGGCATCGGCCGCGCATTCCTCAACAATACCGACAAACCCGTGCGCCTGTTCGTGCTGGGCGAGGGTTCGCGTTATGCGACGCGCGCGCGGCACCCCCACGCCATCGACGCCAAGGCCAATGAGACTCTCGGCCTGATGGGCAAGCTGTGGGACGACGCACCCAAACGGAAGCTTGGCCCGCATGACGGATTGACGGACGCGAAGCGCGGCAGCCGGAGCCCCGAGCGCGCACGAAAAAGCCGGAAGCCTGCATTCGTGACGCATTGGCGCGACATCCTGGGCAAAGACAGGAACAATTCCTATCCCGGCAGCGAAGAACAGCACGGCGTCAGTGCGCGCTTCGGCCGCGAGGTGCGATTCTCCCGCCTCGGAATCCATCTGGAGATTTTGAAACCGGGCCGGCGGACGTCGTGGCCGCATGCGGAACGCGACGAGGAAGAACTGGTCTTCGTCGTGTCGGGCAAAGTCGACGCCTGGATCGACGGATACATCCATCCGATGGCGGCCGGCGATTTCGTGGGCTTTGCGAGCCGCACCGGCATTGCCCATGTCATCATCAACAACAGCGACGAGGACGCGATCCTTCTGGTCGGCGGCGAAGCATCGAGGGCGCGCAACCAATATTTCTATCCGCTCAACCCCAGGCAGAACAAAGCGATCGGCGAGAATCATTGGCACGATCAGCCGAAGCACAAGCTCGGACCGCATGACGGAATGCCCGATGCGTTGCGCGCCGGGCTCGGGCGAAAAATCAGGCGCGTGCCGCGCAAGAAGACCAAGCGCAAGCGTTCATGACGCAACGCCGGGCTGAAAGATTCTACAAGAGCGTTACGGTTGCCGGACAGGAGGGCGCGTTCGTCGTGCAGCTCGACGGCAAGCCGGTGAAGACGCCGGACCGCACGCCGCTCTCTTTGCCGACGCGCGCATTGGCGGAGGCGGTGGCCGGCGAATGGCGCGCGCAAGGCACGAAAATCGATCCGCTCGCCATGCCGCTCACCCGGCTGGCCAATACGACCGCGGCGCGCGTGCCCGGAAAGCGCGCCGAAATTGTCGCGCAGGTGCTGGCTTTCGGCCGCACCGACGTTCTCTGTTACCGCGCTGAAGCGCCCGCCGGGCTCGTTGCGCTTCAGGCCGCGTCATGGGACCCGTTGCTCGATTGGGCGGACGCGACGCATGGCGCGCGGCTCGCAGCGGCCGCGGGCCTCGCATTCGTCGAGCAACCGGCCGGCGCGCGACTCGCTCTTGAAAAGGCCGTCTCGCGGTACGACGATTTCGCGCTGACGGCGCTTGCCGTGGCCGCTTCGATCTGCGGCTCGCTGGTGCTGGCACTGGCGCTGGCAGATGGCAGGCTCGAATCGGACGAAGCGTTCGCGCTCGCCCATCTCGACGAAACCTGGCAGGCCGGGAAATGGGGCCGCGACCCGGAAGCTGAAGCCCGTGCTACGCGAAGCTGGGCGGAGCTTGCGGCGGCCGAGCGCTTTTTGCGGCTGCTCAGCGCTTGACCGGCCCTGCCGCCCCCCACAGTCTGGCGCCCGACAACCGCAGAGCATCCCATGAAGCACATCCTCCACGAGCTTGAAGAACGGCGAAACCGCGCTCGGCTGGGCGGCGGCGAAGCCCGCATCAAGGCGCAGCACGACCGCGGCAAGCTGACCGCCCGCGAGCGCATCGATCTCCTGCTCGATCCCAATTCGCTTCGAGGAATTCGACATGTTCGTCGAGCACCGCAACACCGAATTCGGCGCCGACAAGAACCGCATCCCCGGCGACGGCGTGGTGACCGGCTGGGGCACGATCAACGGCCGCATGGTCTATGTGTTCGCCAAGGACTTCACGGTGTTCGGCGGCTCGCTCTCGGAAACCCACGCCCAGAAGATCTGCAAGATCCAGGATATGGCGATGCAGAACGGCGCGCCGATCATCGGGCTGCTCGACGCCGGCGGCGCGCGCATCCAGGAAGGCGTCGCGAGCGCTCGCGGGCTATGGCGAAGTGTTCAAGCGCAATGTGCTGGCGAGCGGGGTGGTGCCGCAGATTTCCGTGATCATGGGGCCGTGCGCGGGCGGCGACGTCTATTCGCCGGCGATGACCGATTTCATCTTCATGGTGCGCGACACCTCCTACATGTTCATCACCGGGCCGGACGTGGTGAAGACGGTGACGCAGGAAGACGTGACGCCCGAGCAACTGGGCGGCGCCAGGGTGCACACCACCAAATCCGCGGTCGCCGATGGCGCCTATGAAAACGACGTCATCGCCATCGAGGAAATCCGCCGGCTTTACGATTTCCTGCCGCTCAACAATCGCGACCAGCCGCCGTCACTGGCCGACCGACGACGATCCGCAGCGCGAGGAACTGTCGCTCGACACGCTGGTGCCGGAAAATCCGAACAAGCCCTACGACATGAAGGAGCTGATCCTCAAAGTCGCGGACGAAGGCGATTTCTTCGAGATCCAGCGAGGACTTCGCCAGGAACATCATCACCGGCTTCGGCCGCCTCGAAGGCTCGACCGTCGGCTTCGTCGCCAACCAGCCCATGGTGCTGGCGGGCGTGCTCGACTGCGACGCGAGCCGCAAGGCGCGCGCGCTTCGTGCGCTTCTGCGATTGCTTCAACATTCCGATCGTGACCTTCGTGGACGTGCCGGGCTTCCTGCCCGGCACCGCGCAGGAGCATGGCGGCATCATCAAGCACGGCGCCAAGCTCCTGTTCGCCTACACCGAAGCGACGTGCCCGAAGGTGACGGTGATCACGCGCAAGGCCTATGGCGGCGCCTATGACGTGATGGCGTCCAAGCACATGCGCGCCGACGTGAATTATGCGTGGCCCACGGCGCAGATCGCGGTGATGGGCGCCAAGGGCGCGGTCGAGATCATTTTCCGCCAGAGCATCGGCAACAAGGACGAGATCGCGGCGCGCACGAAGGAATATGAAGACCGCTTCCTCAATCCGTTCGTCGCCGCGAGCCGCGGCTATATCGACGACGTGATCCGGCCGCATTCCACGCGCTGGCGCATCGCGCGCGCGCTGCGGATGCTCAAGAACAAGCAGGTGCCGCAAATCTGGAAGAAGCACGACAATATTCCGTTGTGAGGGCGGCAGATGAGCGGTCCCGTCGGACCGCGGGCGTCCCACCCGCACAAAGGATGGCACGCTCGCGGATATCTGCCGCATTTCGATGGCGGGGCTAATTGGGAAAGCCGAAGACTGGCCATTTTCGTCGGCGACACCGCCTCGTGAAATGATTTAATGCGGGCGGGACGCCCGCGCTCCGACGATGAAGGCCATAAGCATGCTCGCCTGCTACACGGACCACGTTAGCGCCTGTCCAAGCGGCCGTGTTGCGCTGCATGCGAGCGCGTCGAATGGGCCGTGTGTGCTGACGGTCGCGCGGGTCGGGCGTGCGCGGCAGGTTGTTGTTCAAAAATCCGATTTGAATATCGGCGACCACCCCGCGCCGCCGCATGCCGACCGCGACGGCTGCGATTGGCCGGTCGCCTGCGAGTTCGAGGTCGGTGCCGACTGGACGAGCGGCTACTACCGATCATCGTGCTCTCGGACGCCGAAGGCACCGAAACGCACCATTTCGTTTGCGTGAAGCCGCCGCGCGGCCGGCCCCGCGCCAAGACCGCCTTCGTGCTCTCGACCAACACCCTTACCATGCCTACAACTACTGGGGCGGGGCCAGCGCCTATGCGATGTGACGTCGCTGATGGCGCGCGACGACCAATCGCTACGCCGGCGCGATGGCGGGCGCGATCGGGCGTCCTGTCGACGCGGCGGCCGTTCCCCCAATGCTGATCGCCGCGCCGACCGATATGCCGCGGCTCGTGAATCTCCGCAAACGCGGGTTCGCGGAGCGGCCCTGGGGCGGCGATCGCGACTGGCCGCGCCGGCGCGAGCTCTCGCCCTACGACGGCGCGGCGGGCTTCCTCAACAAGTGGGAACATCGTTCGCCGCTGGGCGGAAGAGCAAGGCCTGGCGCTCGACTATGTCACCGACTACGACCTCGACGCCGAGCCCGATGTGCTGACGGCTATCGGGTCGTCGTGCTGGTCGGGCACAGCGAATATTGGTCGGCGCGCAGCGCGACGCGATCGAGGTTTCGTCGATCGCGGCGGCAAGCTCGCCATCTTCTCCGGCAACACGGCCTTCTGGAAAGTCCGTCACGAGAACGACGGCGCGAAATTCGTCTGCCACAAATGGCGGGGTTTCGAGAACGATCCGCGCGCGAAAGACCATCCGCAGGACGGCACCCATCTGTGGTCGCACAAGGCGTTCGCACGGCCCGAAGCGGAGATCACCGGGCTGTCCTTTCTGTTCGGCGGCTATCACCGGTTGGGCCTCTGCGTCGCGCGCGGGCAAGGCGGATACACCGTCTACAACGACCGCCACTGGGCGCTCGAAGGCACAGACCTCTTCTATGGCGATACGATCGGCAGCGAGATCCCGTTTCTCGGCTATGAGAATGACGGTTGCCGGTTCCAATTCGGCGACGACGGCTTGCCGAAACCGGCGGCTGTGCTGGGCGTTCCCGCGAATCTTGAGATTATCGCGCTCGCGCCCTGCGCGTTCGGCGAAGACATGCAAAGCGGCTATCCGCCCGCTCATTCCGCCGGAGAATCTCGACATCGTCGCGCGCGACGTGTTCGGCACGCCCGGCGAAGCGACGGAGCAGCGGCTCCTGCGCGGCCACGCCGTCATGGCGTTGTTCCGGCGCGGCAAGGGCGAAGTGTTCAACGGCGGCACGACGGAATGGGCGCATGCGCTGAAAGCGCGCGATCCATTCGTGCAACAGATCACCCGAAATGTGTTGCGCCGCTTCGGCGCTTATGACGCGTGACAATGCGTTCGATGGGCGCGGGCGTCACGCCCGCATCTACTTATACCAACGGCCTCGGCTCTTCACTCTTATCGGTGTCATTCCCGCGAAAGCGGGAACCCAGTCGCCGCGCGTCGGCGCGGCGATTAACTCTTCATCGCTCGCGGACGCTCACTGCTAGGTTCCCGCTTGCGCGAGAATGACAGTGGGGGAAAACGAGTCGCAACTTACGGCGCTGGTATTACTTTCCGCCCGCCCAAGCCCAACATTCCATCTCGACGGCGGCGCCCAATGCGAGGCCATTCGTGCCGAAGGCCGAGCGCGCGGGCAGGCGGTCCGGCTTGAAATAGGGAACATAGGCCGCATTGAACGCGCGCCATTGCGCCATGTCGGCCAGCATCACTGTGCATTTGAAGACATGGTCGAAGGAAAGCCCGTTCGCGGCCAGCACGCGCGCGATGTTCGCCATCATCTGGTGTGTCTCGGCCTCGATGCCGCCCGGCACCAGCTCCATCTTGCCCGGCACATTGCCGAGTTGTCCGGAGAGATAGAGAACCTCGCCGACCTGCACGGCCTCGGAGAAGGGCAACCCGGCCGCCTTCGTGGCCGGCGACGAAAGAAACTTCATGCGGGAATCTCCTTGGGGCGATGGGTTGGTGCCTCGAAACTATAGCCGAGCCGCGGCCCCGAACAGGCTCCAGCTAGGGCAATTTCGGCGCAATTCGTCGTTGCGCAGCGCGCCCGAGCCCGTAGGATGCGCCGCGCCAATGATTGGGGGGAGGCTCATCTGATGCGTTTTATCGGTGGTTGCGCAATTGTTGCCGCGTTCGGCGCGGCGCTCGCGGCGGCGCCCTCGCTCGCCGGTCCGTATCCGGGCCATCCCACAACAACTCCCGCCATCAATGCGGCCGATATCTCGGCGCGCGACAAAGCGATCTCGGACGATGCGTTCGAAGGCCGCGGTCCCGGCACGAAGAACGGCGAAGCCGCCGCGCAATGGATCGCCGACGAGATGAAGCGCATCGGGCTCAAGCCCGGCTTTCACGGCAGCTATTTCCAGCCCGTGCCGGCGGTGAACATCACGCTCGAGGCCGCGAAATCGAGCCTCGTGTTCGATACGCCGCAAGGCCAGATCGCTCCGAAATTTCCGGAAGATGCGGTCTATTGGACGCCGCAATTCAAGAGCTCGGACGTGACCGTGAAGAACGCGCCGCTCGTCTTCGTGGGTTACGGCGTCGTCGCGCCCGAATACAATTGGAACGATTATGCGGGCGTCGACGTGAAGGGGAAAACCGTCGTCATCCTGATCAACGATCCCGGCAATGAGGACGCCAATCCCGACCCCAATTTCTTCAAAGGGAAGGCGATGACCTATTACGGCCGCTGGACCTACAAATACGAGGAAGCGGCCAGGCGGGGCGCAGCGGCGGCCATCATCGTGCACGAGACGGCGCCGGCGGCCTATGGCTGGCAGGTCGTGCGCAATTCCAATTCGGGCAACAAGTCCTGGCTCGACGCAAAGGACAAGGATGCCAGCATGGTTCCGGTCGAAGGCTGGATCACGCTCGACACCGCCAAAGATCTCTTCAAGCGCGCAGGACTGGACTACGAGGACCAAAAAGCCGCCGCCAACAAACGCGGCTTCAAGGCTGTCGCCATGGCGGGCGAGACGCTGACCGCCCATACGCACTCGGCCATCTCCCACATCAATACGCGAAACGTCGTGGGCGTGGTGCCGGGCAGCAAGCATCCGGACCAATATATTCTGTACACGGCGCATTGGGATCATCTGGGCATCAAGCCCGACGTGCCCGGCGCCGACAAAATCTACAACGGCGCGGTCGACAACGGCATGGGAGATTCGAGCATCCTCGAAATCGGCGAAGCCTTCGCCGCCGACAAACCCCATCCGCAGCGCTCCATCGCGATCATCTGCTGGACCATGGAGGAGCAGGGCCTGCTCGGCTCGCAATATTTTGCCCAGCATCCCATCTGGCCGCTGTCGCATATCGTGGCCGGCATCAACCTCGATGCCAATCTGCCGGAAGGCCGGGCGCGCGACATGGTGGTGATCGGCAACGGCGCCTCCGACCTCGAGGACATGCTGGCCGACGTGTTGAAGACGCAGGGACGCACCATCACGCCCGATCCGGAGCCCGAAAAAGGCGCGTTCTACCGCTCCGACCATATCAGCCTCGCCAAAGTCGGCGTGCCGATGCTCGATCCGGGCGGCGGTTACGATCTGATCGACGGCGGCAAGGCGGCGGGCCAGGCGCTTCGCGACGACTACCGCATCCACCACTATCATCAGCCCTCAGACGAGTGGAAAGCGGACTGGGACCTGTCCGGTCCGGTGCAGGATATGGACGCGCTTTACACGCTGGGGGACGAACTCGCCAACAGCGACAAATGGCCGAACTGGTATGCCGGCAACGAGTTCCGCGCCATCCGGGACGAGACGATGGCGGGGAAGAAGTGAATGCGGCGGCGCTATTTTCCTGACTTCGCTCAAGGGATAAGGTAAACGGCCGCGTCATTCGTAGTGCTTTGTGATCGTGCGGTTTCGCTGCCGCCGGTGAAGCCGCGGGCCGCTTCAGCCATAATCGGGTTCCAGGGGGAGCCGTGTTCAAGAAGATCCTGATTGCCAATCGCGGCGAGATCGCGTGCCGGGTCATCAAGACGGCCCGCAGAATGGGCATTGCGACCGTCGCGGTCTATTCCGACGCCGATCAAGATGCGCTCCATGTCGAGATGGCGGACGAAGCCGTGCATCTGGGGCCGCCGCCGTCGGCACAGTCCTATCTCCTCATCGACAAGATCGTGCAGGCGTGCCGCGACACCGGCGTGGAAGCGGTGCATCCCGGTTACGGCTTCCTCTCCGAGCGGGAGGCTTTTGCCGAGGCATTGGCGAAGATCGGCGTCGTCTTCATCGGACCGAACGTCAAGGCGATCGCCGCGATGGGCGACAAGATCGAGTCCAAGAAGCTCGCGCTTGCCGCCAAGGTTTCGACGGTGCCCGGCTATGTCGGCGAAATCCGCGACGAGACGCACGCCAAGGCGATTGCGAAGGAGATCGGTTATCCCGTGATGGTCAAGGCCTCCGCCGGCGGCGGCGGCAAGGGCCTGCGCATCGTTCATGAGGAGAAGGATCTCGCCCAGGCGATTCAATCCTCGAAGCACGAAGCCAAGGCGAGCTTCGGCGACGACCGGCTTTTCATCGAAAAATTCGTCACCGAACCGCGCCACATCGAAATCCAGGTGATGGGCGACAAGCACGGCAACGTGATCTATCTGGGCGAGCGCGAATGCTCGATCCAGCGGCGCCATCAAAAGGTGATCGAGGAAGCCCCCTCACCCTTCCTCGACGCGGCCATGCGCAAGGCGATGGGCGAAGAGGCGGTCGCGCTCGCGAAGGCCGTGGGCTACGACAGCGCGGGTACCGTCGAATTCATCGTCGACAAGGACCGCAAATTCTATTTCCTGGAAATGAACACGCGCCTGCAGGTCGAGCATCCGGTGACGGAGCTGGTCACGGGCCTCGACATCGTCGAATTGATGCTCCGTTCGGCGGCGGGCGAGAAGCTCCCGCTCAAGCAAAGCGACGTGACGCTCACCGGCTGGGCCGTCGAAACGCGCATCTATGCGGAAGACCCGTATCGCGGCTTCCTGCCGTCGACGGGCCGCCTCGTGCGCTATCGCCCGCCCACGGAAGGCAAGTTCGGCGATGTCGTCATCCGCAATGACACGGGCGTCTACGAGGGCGGCGAAATCTCGGTTTATTACGATCCGATGATCGCCAAGCTCTGCGCCCACGCGCCCGCGCGGCTCGCCGCGATCGACGCGATGGCGTCCGCGCTCGACGAGTTCCGCATCGAAGGGATCGCGCACAACATCGCATTCCTGACCGCCATCATGCACAATGCGCGGTTCCGTTCGGGCAAGCTCACGACCGCTTTCATCGCCGATGAATTCCCGGAAGGTTTCCACGGTATCCCGCTCGACGAGACGCTGACGCGCCGCTTCGCCGCGGCCGCGGTCGCCGCCAAGCTCGCGCGCACCGATCGTGCCAGCCACATTTCCGGCACGCTCAACGGGGCCCATGTTTCCGGAACGGAGTTTGCGGTCCTGCTCGATGATGCGAAGGTCGCCGTTACGGAGGCCTATTTTCTCGATGGGCGCTTCCGCGCGCGCATTGGGGGCCAACTCTATGAAGCCGCCATCGACTGGGATCCCGGCGACACCGCGATGCATATTGTCGAGAACGCGACGCGCAGCACGATTCAGATCGAAAGGCTACAGGGCGGCTATCGCCTGAGCCATGCCGGTGCGCGGATCGTCGCGACGGTCAGAAGCCGCGAGGCCGCGGCGCTGGCGGCCCTGATGCCGAAAAAGGCGCCGCCCGATACGTCGAAAATGCTGATCTGCCCGATGCCGGGTCTCGTCGTTTCGGTGAATGTCTCCGAGGGGCAGGACGTCAAGGCAGGCGAAACGCTGGCGGTCGTCGAAGCGATGAAAATGGAAAATGTGCTGATCGCCGAGCGCGACGGGATCATCAGGAAGATCAACGCCAAGAAGGGCGACAGCATCGCCCTCGACGACGTCATCCTGGAATTCGCCTGACCGCGCGCGCCCTTTGCAGAACGATCCCGGAGGGAGCACTCTTGCGGTGATGAGCGAAGACCGCGACCTCACGACCCTGCGCCTGCGCGTCGAAGGATTCGTCCAGGCGGTCGGCTATCGCCATTTCTGCATCGAGGAAGCCCGCAAGCTCAATCTCGATGGCTGGGTGCGCAATCGTTCCGACGGCACCGTGGAGGTGCTGATCTCCGGTCCGACGGGTTCCGTCGAAGCGTTCATCGCGCTCGCCATGCGCGGACCCGAAGGCTCGCAAGTGAAGAACGTCGAACTGCACAACGCGGAGCCGCCGTCAGAGAAAGGCTTCCACCGCCGGCCGTCGGTATGAAAGAAAAAATGTTCGCGCACTCTGTGTCGAGCACGATCAGACCAACCGCCTTAGCTGTTGATCGGTCTGCCCCCCACCCGGCTCGCGCTCTGTGTTTAGCACCCGTCGCTGTCCAGGCTCGCCGGCCTCCCCGCAAGGGGGAGGCGAAACGACTTTCTTCATCTCCCCCTTGCGGGGAGGTCGATCCGTCGTAGCGGAGCAAAGCGTAGCGAAGACGGATCGGGTGGGGGGGAGGCGTCAACAAAGGTCGTTGCTATCGAGCCGCGTCCGCAGGTCCGAACACGTCTTCGAACGCTGCCTTCAGCGCCACGTCGACGTCGGCCATCGATACCGCAAGTCCAAGATCGGCCAGGCTCGTCACGCCATGTTCGCGCACGCCGCAGGGCACGATGCCGGAGAAATGTCCGAGATCGGGATCGACATTCAGCGCCACGCCGTGGAACGTCACCCAATGGCGGATGCGCACGCCAATGGCCGCGATCTTGTCTTCGCGCCCGCCGCCGCGCGCGACCCAGATGCCGACGCGGCCGTCGCGGCGTTCGCCCTTGACGTCGAAATCGCGCCAGCGTCTCGGATCAGCCATTGCTCCAGATCACGGACATAGGCGCGCACGTCCGCCTTGCGCCGCTTGAGGTCCAGCATCACATAGCCCACGCGCTGGCCGGGCCCGTGATAGGTGAATTGGCCGCCGCGGCCGGTCTTGAATACCGGAAAGCGCGCGTCCAGCAGGTCGGCCTCTTTGGCGCTGGTGCCGGCCGTGTAGATGGGCGGATGCTCGAGCAGCCAGACCAGCTCGGGCGCCCGGCCCTGCGGCGATCGCGGCGGCGCGCGCCTCCATGAAGGCCACTGCCTCGGGATAGGGCAGAAGCCCCTCGCGAACGGTCCATTCCGGTCTTGTGTCGGTCGCAGCGAGCATGGGGCGCAATTAAGCTCCGCCGAAAGCATAATCCGGCGAGGGTTTGGCCGGTCAGTAATGCAGGGCGGGCCTCATGGCCTCCAACATCGAAAATGTCAAGGTCGAGATTTCGGTGGTTCTGGGCCGCTCGGTCATTCCCATGCACCAGCTTCTGCGCATGGGCCGCGGCGCCGTGATCGAGCTGGATCCCACCAGGACGACCCCGTCACCATACTGGCCAACGACAGCGCGGTCGCCAGCGGCGAAATCGTTATCCAGGGCGATCGGATGGGCGTGTCGGTCACCGAACTGCTCCGGGGCTACCAATAATCACGCATAAAATAGTGTATATAATTCAATTTACCACTCCGATCTTGCATTATAACTTGTCAGCACGTACTTCTGTGTAGAACCGCGAATTCGGCGGTGCCACGGGAGTAGGTCGTGCTTCCCATCGTGCTCAAGCAATCGGCCGTCAGGGCGGGGCTCGCAGGGGCCGGAGACGCGCTGGAGCGCCGGCGCCGCACGCTGGCGGAGGCGGGCGTCGAGCCCCTGACAGTGCCGCTGAACGCCTCTTCCGAGCTCCAGGGCCTCCATGTCCTCTATATCGCCGGCATCGAACGATCTGCCGCGGCGGGTCTGGCCGCGCGGGCGCGCGCCTACGGGGTCCTCGTCAATGTCGAGGACGTGCCGGCACTGTGCGATTTCCATGTCGCCTGCCATCGTCCGGCGCGGCGATCTGCTGGTTTCGATCTCGACCGGGGGACGCGCGCCAGGGCTGGCGAAGCTGATCCGGGAATGGCTCTCCGCCCGCCTCGGGCCCGAATGGAGCCGCCATCTCGACGATGTGAGCGACCGCCGCGCGCAATGGCGCGGCCAGGGTCTGCCGCCGGCCGATGTGTCGCGCCGGACCCGCGCTTTTGTCTCCGAACGCGATTGGCTCGGATGAGCGCGCTGCCCGATCACCGTGATCGATCGGACGCGCGGCATCGCGCCGCGTGCTTTCGACCGTCCGGGCACGGGCGTGTCCGACCCGCGCGTCGCCGCGCGCCTGATGGAGTTGCAGACGGCGGCGCGGGGGCGCAACGCGGAAGGCATTCTTCGCCTGGCGCTGACAGAGGAATTTGCCGGCAAGACCGCCGTCGTGTCGTCCTTCGGTGCGGAATCCGCGGTGCTGCTTCACCTGGTGGCCCAGATCGATCCCGCCACGCCCATCCTGTTCCTCAACACCGGCAAGCTGTTCGGCGAGACGTTGCGCTATCGCGACCGGCTGCAGGAGCTGTTGGGGCTGGTGCGATCTGCGCGTCATCGGCCCCCATCCCGGCGACCGCGCGCGGCTCGACCCGGAAGGCACGCTGTGGTCGCGCGATACCGACGCCTGCTGCAATTTCCGCAAAGTCGTGCCGCTCAAGCGTGCGCTGGAGCCGTTCGCGGCGCAGATCACGGGCCGCAAGCGCTTTCAGACCGTTGCGCGGACGGCAATGCAGCCGGTGGAATATTTCGAAGGGCGCTTCCGCTTCAACCCTCTGGCCGATTGGACGCTCGCCGATCTCGAAACTTATACGGTCGAGCACGACCTGCCGCGCCACCCGCTGGTGGAAGACGGCTATCCCTCCATCGGCTGCATGCCCTGCACGCGGCGGGTCCAAGCGGGCGAGGAGTATCGCGACGGCCGCTGGGCGGGGCTCGACAAGGACGAATGCGGCATCCACGTCGGCGTCGACGGCGAAGGCATTTAAGCCTCTCTTCCCAACCCCAACCGGCTTTGCTACACCCCGCGGCCTGTTTCCTGTGCGGTCGTGGCGGAACGGTAGACGCGCTAGCTTGAGGTGCTAGTGGGGCAACCCGTGGAAGTTCGAGTCTTCTCGACCGCACCAGCCTTCGCTCGCCGCGCGAGAAAAGGTTGCCACGCCGAAGCGCAAAAGGCGAAGGCCGGGCCGTTTCCGTGAGCTACGGCTCGGCGTTATAAGGTGCCGCGGCATCGCATCGTTGGGCATTGATGATCCCGAACGCATATCCCTCGCTCGATTTCGCCCTCGGTGACACCGCCGATTTGCTGCGCGATTCCGTGCGCAGCTTCGCCGCCGACAAGATCGCCCCGCTCGCCGAAGAGATCGATCGCTCAAATATGTTCCCTCGCCATCTATGGCCGCGGATGGGCGAACTCGGGCTTCTCGGCGTCACCGTGGAAGAAGAATTCGGCGGCGTGGGGCTCGGCTATCTCGAGCATTGCGTCGCGATGGAAGAGATCAGCCGCGGCTCGGCGGCCGTCGGACTTTCCTACGGCGCGCATTCCAATCTGTGCGTGAACCAGATCCGCCGCAACGGTTCGCCCGAACAGAAGCGCCGCTATCTGCCGAAGCTCATTTCCGGCGAGCATGTGGGCGCGCTCGCGATGAGCGAGAGCGGCGCCGGCTCCGATGTTGTCTCCATGCGGCTGCGGGCGGAGAAGCGCGGCGAGCGCTACGTGCTGAACGGCACCAAGATGTGGATCACCAACGGACCGCAGGCGGACGCGCTTGTCGTCTATGCCAAGACGGATGCGAGCGCGGGGCCGCGCGGCATCACCGCGTTCCTGGTCGAGAAGAACTTCAAGGGATTCAAGACCGCGCAGAAGCTCGACAAGCTCGGCATGCGCGGCTCCGACACTTCCGAGCTCGTGTTCGAGGATTGCGAAGTGCCCGCGGAGAACATGCTGGGCCGTGAAGGCGAGGGCGTGCGCATCCTGATGAGCGGGCTCGACTACGAGCGCACCATTCTGGCCGCCGGCTCCATCGGCATCATGCAGGCCTGCATGGATGTGGTGATGCCCTATGTGCACGACAGGAAACAATTCGGCCAGCCGATCGGCGCGTTCCAGCTTATGCAGGGCAAACTCGCCGACATGTATGTGACGCTCTCGGCGGCGCGGGCCTATGTCTATGCCGTGGCGCGCGCGTGCGACCGTGGCCAGACCACGCGCAAGGACGCGGCGGGCGCCATTCTCTATGCAGCCGAACGGGGCGTGTGGATGGCGCTGGAAGCGATCCAGTGCCTGGGCGGCAACGGCTATATCAACGACTATCCGACAGGGCGCCTGCTGCGTGACGCCAAGCTCTACGACATCGGCGCGGGAACGTCCGAAATCCGCCGCTGGCTTATCGGCCGGGAGCTGTTTGAAGAAACGGCTTGATAGTATATGGCATATGCTTGATAGTATATGGCAGATCAAGTTGACATGTAATCAGTCATGATGTACCTACCTCCCTATGTAGAGGAGGTACAAAGCATGCTCGCACCACAAATCGAAATTGAGATGGAGCGCATCACCGTCGGCCTAACGACGAAATCCGATAAGATTCGGACCCTCGGCAAGGCGGGTTATTCGCGGCAGCAAATCGCCGATTTTCTGGGAATCCGTTACCAGCATGTCCGCAACGTCCTCGTCGATGCGGAGCGAACCGGACGTAGCGCCGGAGTGCCCTCGACGAAGTCGGCTATTGACGCTGCATCTATTGCGCACCAGTCCGGATCGACGCTGAAAGTTCGTATCGGCGCCGGCGGACAATTCGGTCTTTCCGATGAAGTTCTTCGGGCGGCAGGTCTTTGCGAAGGCGATGCCCTGTTCGTTCACGCGGAGGACGGTGAAGTTCATTTGCTTTCGCCGCGCGCCGCCATGCTGAAGGCCCAGGCGTTGGTGCGCAAGATCGTTCCCGAGGGGGTGAGCCTTGTCGATGAATTGATCGAGCAGCGGCGGCGCGAGGCCGGGCATGGCTAGCGCCGTTCTCGATGCGTCCGCGCTGCTCGCCTATCTGAATGGGGAGCCAGGCGCCGACCGCGTCGCAGCTTTTATCGGCGATGCAATGATTTCCACCGTGAACATCGCGGAAGTCGAAACGCACCTGCTGTCGCGGGGCGGAACGATCGACGATGTCCGCGCGGTTCTGGCGCTTGTCGCCGTCGAGATCGTCGATTTCGATCGCGCCCTGGCAGACACCACTGCGGTGTTCACCGCACCCACCCGTTCGATCGGGCTTTCGCTGGGCGATCGAGCATGTCTCGCACTCGCGTCTCGCGAAGCGCTGCCCGCCGTGACAGCCGATCGGGCCTGGGAACAGACGAAGCTGGGCGTAACTGTGAAGTTGATCAGGTAAAGCCGCGCTACCGGCCAAGAACCGATCGAAGAGACGGCTTGGACTGATCGCTCAACGTTTCGCCCATCAAATCGCTGAAATCGACAAGGCCGATGGGGCGGCGGTGATAGCCGTGGCGCAGCACAACAAGCCGGCGGAAGCCGCCGGCCATCTTGACGATCGCTTCGGACACTTTTGCTTCGTCGCTGACGACATCGAATTTCCCCGCGCCTTCGATCTGGCGCAGATTGGCGCTGTTGGTGTCGTCGGCGAACACGGCGACGACGTATTTCGAGATCTGCGTTTCCGCTTCGCTGCCGGTGAATTCCCGCTTGGCGTAGAAGCCCGGGATGTAGCCCACGAATTCGTTGTTGGCGTCCACCAGCAGAAGGTGGACGAAGCCGGGCTGATCCTTGAGCGCGAGAAATAGCCGCTTGAGCTCTACCGGATTGAACTTGTTGGCGCGGTCGGTCTTGAGCGTGACGAGAATTTCCCGCGACACGAACTTGCCGGGACTCTCCACCACTTCGAGCTTGTCGACGAGCGTGTCGGGCTTGATCGAGAGCGACAGAAAGCCATGGGCGTCCGGGAAGCGCGCGATGAGTTGGTTCGCTTCCTTGAGCTGCATCGACAGCAGCATGTCGTGCCTGGTCTTGCCCGCCGACTTGTCGGCGACCATGCGGGTCAGCACGGCGACGGCCGCACCCACCGAAAGGGCGGCCGCAATCATCATCGTCATCGCGGTCGGAATGTGGATGCCGGCATAGGGCGCGGCCAGCACCGCGCCTGCGGCGGCGATGCCCAAAAGGGCCGAAATCGCGACTTTCCCCATCGTCTTCCCCAGGCGGCCGTGGCCGGCCTCTTGTTTTGATGATAACTCAGGAGCGCATGGCGGTCACCCCTTGTGCCGCTTTGGCGCAAGCGGCATTTACCACGTCTCATGAGAAATCCGGGAGCAAGCGATGGCGTCTGCGGAAACGGTGATTCTGGCGGGAGCGCGCACGCCCATGGGCGCCTTCCAGGGCGAATTGGCAGGCCGCGCGGCGCCGGAGCTGGGCGCGGTGGCCATCACCGCCGCGGTGGCGCGGGCCGGAATCATGCCTGTGGATATCGACGAGACCCTGATGGGCTGTGTGCTGCCGGCCGGGCTCGGCCAGGCACCCGCGCGGCAGGCGTCGCGCTTCGCGGGCCTGCCGGACGACGTGCCCTGTACGACGATCAGCAAGGTCTGCGGCTCGGGCATGAAGGCGGTGATGATCGCCGCCGACCAGATCGCGCTCGGCCGCGCGGAGATTGCGGTCGCGGGCGGCATGGAGTTGATGTCGAACGCGCCTTACCTTCTGCCGAAGGCGCGCGGCGGCTATCGCCTCGGTCATGGCGAGATCAAGGATCACATGTTCCTCGACGGGCTCGAGGATGCCTATGAGCATCGCCTGATGGGCACCTATGCCGAAGATGCCGCGCGGCATTATCAGTTCACGCGGGCCGAGCAGGACGCCTATGCGACGGAATCGCTGATGCGGGCCAAGCGCGCCCAGACGGGCGGCGCGTTCGCAGCCGAAATCGTCGCGGTGAAGGTGCCCGGCAAAGGCGGCGAGAGCGGAAGTCTCCCTCGACGAACAGCCGCGCCGTGCGGACCCCGCAAAGATTCCCACGCTTGAAGCCCGCCTTCGCCAAAGACGGAACGGTGACGGCCGCCAATTCCTCGTCGATCTCCGACGGCGCGGCGGCGCTGGTGTTGACGCGCAGCGACATCGCCGAGAAACGCGGACTGAAACCGGTGGCGCGGATCGTGGCGCAGGCGAGCCATGCGGGCGAACCGCGCTGGTTCACCACCGCGCCCGTGGGCGCCATCGAAAAGGTCTTGAAGCTGGCGGGCTGGCGCGCCAACGAGGTCGATCTCTACGAGATCAACGAAGCGTTCGCCTGCGTCGCCATGATCGCGATGCGCGATCTCTCTCTGCCCCATGAGAAAGTCAACGTGAACGGCGGCGCCTGCGCGCTCGGCCATCCCATCGGCGCCAGCGGCGCGCGCATCTTGTGACGTTGCTGAACGCGCTGGAAACGCCGCGGCCTCAGGCGCGGCGTCGCTTCGCTCTGCATCGGCGGCGGCGAAGCGACAGCGGTGGCAGTCGAGCGTCTATGACCGCTTTCAAATCGCTCATCGCGCCGCGCGATCCCGCGTTCAAGACGAACGCCGCCGCGATGGCGGCATTGGTCGACGAACTCAAATCGCGGATGGGCGCGGCGGCGCTTGGGCGGCGACGAACGCTCGCGCTCGCGCCACACGGAACGCGGCAAGCTTCTGCCGCGAGAGCGCGTCGAGCGTCTCGTCGACCCGGGCTCGCCGTTCCTGGAGCTTTCGCCGCTGGCGGCGTTCGGCATGTATGACGGCGACATTCACGGCGCCGGCATCATCACCGGCATCGGCCGCGTCTCGGGCCGCGAATGCGTCATCGTGTGCAACGACGCCACGATCAAGGGCGGCACCTATTATCCCATTACGGTGAAGAAGCATCTGCGCGCGCAGGAGATCGCGCGCGAGAACCGGCTGCCTTGCATCTATCTCGTCGATTCCGGTGGCGCCAATCTGCCGAACCAGGCGGAGATCTTTCCGGACCGGGAACATTTCGGCCGCATTTTCTTCAATCAGGCGAACATGTCGGCGGCCGGCATTCCGCAGATCGCCTCGGTGATGGGCTCCTGCACGGCGGGCGGCGCCTACGTGCCGGCGATGTCCGACGAGACGATCATCGTCAAAGGACAGGGCACTATCTTCCTTGGCGGTCCGCCGCTGGTGAAGGCCGCGACAGGCGAAGTCGTGAGCGCGGAAGATCTGGGCGGCGCGGAGGTCCATGCGCGCATCTCGGGCGTCGCCGATCACTATGCCAATGACGACGCCCATGCGCTCGCGATCGTGCGGCGTATCGTCGGCGACCTCAATCTGGCGAAGCCGGCCGATATCCCGATCGCGAGCCCGCGTCCGCCGGCTTTCGATCCCTCGGAGCTCGACGGCATCGTGCCGCCGTCGCTGTCGGTCCAATATGACGTGCGCGAAGTGATCGCGCGGCTGGTCGATGGCTCGGAGCTCGACGAATTCAAGAAGCTCTACGCCACCACCATCGTCACGGGGTTCGCCCGCATCGAGGGCATGCCGGTCGGAATCGTCGCAAACAACGGCATCCTGTTTTCGGAATCGGCGCTGAAGGTCGCCCACTTCATCGAGCTGTGCTGTCAGAGGCGCGTGCCGCTTCTCTTCCTGCAGAACATCGCGGGCTTCATGGTGGGCCGCAAATACGAAGCGGGCGGCATCGCGAAGGACGGCGCCAAGATGGTGACCGCGGTGGCCTGCGCGCAGGTGCCCAAGATCACGCTGATCATCGGCGGCTCCTATGGCGCGGGGAATTACGGCATGTGCGGCCGCGCCTATGGCCCGCGCTTCCTGTTCTCATGGCCCAATTCGCGCATCTCGGTGATGGGCGGGGAGCAGGCGGCCAGCGTGCTCGCCACCGTCAAGCGGGACGGAATGGAAGCGCGCGGCGAAAGCTGGAGCAAAGATGAGGAAGACGCGTTCAAGGCGCCGATCCGCACCCGCTACGAAGAAGAAGGCAATCCCTATTTCGCCACCGCACGATTGTGGGACGACGGCATCATCGCGCCGGCGGATACGCGCCGTGTGCTGGCGCTCGCATTGTCGGCTTGTCTCAATGCGCCGATCCCGTCGACGAAATTCGGCGTGTTCCGGATGTGAGCGCGATGTTGCGCGATGCTGTGCCCACGGACTGGCTGGAAATTCTCGCGCTGAACGAGGAATGGGTCCGCTATCTCAGCCCGATGGATGAAGCGCGGCTGGCGAAGCTGGCGGGCGCGTCCTGCTATTTTCGCGTCGTCGAACACGAACGAAAGATCGCGGCCTTCCTGCTCGCGTTCCGCAAAGGCGCGGCCTATGACGGCACGGTCTTTCAAATGTTCGAGAGGCAGGCGGACGATTTCATCTATCTCGATCGCGTCGTGGTCGCCACGTCCCATTGGGGACAGGGAATTGCAGATCGTCTTTACAACGATGTCGTCGATTTCGCACGCTTGTCGGGTGTGGGTCGCCTGGTTTGTGAAGTCGATGTCTTGCCGCCCAACGACATTTCGCTGCGCTTTCATCAAAAACGCGGATTTCGCGAGTTCGGCCGGCAGTCGCTCCGCGGCGGCGCAAAAATCGTATCGCTGCTCGAGTACGTCGTGTTGCCCAACTGACATGTCGGGTGCGCGTTTTTCTCAATCCCGTCAAAGCCATACGCGAACCCCGCGCGGGGCTGCCAAATTTCTCTGGAAACCCAACCTAAGTTAAGCGTTATTAATGATAAGGTTCAGCCCAATTAGGGGGATGCCATGCACGACGTTCATTACTATCTCTATGAAATATGGGACTTTTTGCGCGAAGGCTTCCGTGACGGCTTCGCGCATGTAAATGCCATTTTGGGTCTGATTATCGCGCTCGTCGCGGCCTATCTGCTGCCGAGCTGGAAGCGGCTCTGGGCCGTCGCGCTGGGTGCGACGGTTATACATCTGATCGCCGAGGTGATGCTGCCGGTGCTGGCGGATCATCAGTCGTTCCGGTTGCCGCCCGATATGGTGGAGATGTCCTATTGGCGCTCGGCGCTGGCGCTCTATTTGGGCTATCTGGTCGTCATTGCCATTTTCTTTTTCATCAAGAGGCGCGTGCTGCCGGGAGGCGGCGGGCGTCACTGAGGACGGGCATTTCGCGCGCGGCACAAGCCTTGAGGGGGTAACTCCTGACGCGAGGCTTGGTCGGCGCGCGAAAACCGCTTAAGCATGAGCGCGGTAGAATAGCCCGCGCCCATGGATCAGCTCCCCGAGACCCGAATTTACTTCAACCCGCCGCCGTTTCTCCGCGGCTTCGGCTGCGCGGGCTGCCTGATCGCGATTTTCGTGGTGGGCGGAATCGTGGGCGTCCTCTTGTTCGGCTGGAAAACGCTGCTTGGGATGTGAGCATGACGCCTGAGCAACGATTCCCGATATGACCCGCATGTTCTCATCGCTTCTGATCGCCAATCGCGGCGAGATCGCGCTCCGCATCATGCGCACGGCGAAGCGGATGGACCTGCGCACCATCGCGGTCTATTCCGATGCCGATGCCAACGCGGCGCATGTGGCGGCAGCCGATGAGGCGTTGCGCATCGGTCCCGCGCCCGTGCGCGAAAGCTATCTGAAGAGCGATGCGATTCTGGCCGCGGCCAAAGCGAGCGGCGCCGAAGCGATTCATCCGGGTTATGGCTTTCTGTCGGAGAACGCGGAGTTCGCGGAAGCGTGCGCGCAAGCCGGCATCGTTTTCGTTGGCCCGCCACCATCCGCGATCCGCGCCATGGGGCTCAAGGATCGCGCCAAGGCGCTGATGGCGAAGGCGGGCGTGCCCGTGGTGCCGGGTTATCTGGGCGAAGACCAATCGCCCGCCGTCCTGGCCGGCGAAGCGGTGAAAATCGGCTTTCCGGTTCTGATCAAGGCGGTGGCCGGCGGCGGCGGCAAGGGCATGCGGCGGGTGGACGCGGGCCACGAATTTGCGGCGGCGCTCGATGGCGCCAAACGCGAGGCCAAATCGGCGTTCGGCGACGATCGCGTGCTGATTGAAAAATATGTCGCGCGGCCGCGGCACATCGAGATGCAGGTCTTCGGCGACGCGCACGGCAATGCCGTCCATCTGTTCGAGCGCGATTGCTCGCTGCAGCGCCGGCACCAGAAAGTGATCGAAGAGGCGCCCGCGCCGGGAATGTCCGCGGCCATGCGCGACAGGATGGGTGAGGCAGCGGTCAAGGCGGCGAAGGCCGTGGGCTATGTCGGCGCGGGCACCATCGAATTCATCGCGGACGCGTCGGAGGGCCTCAAGGCCGATCGTTTCTGGTTCATGGAGATGAACACGCGATTGCAGGTCGAGCATCCGGTGACCGAGGCGATCACGGGGCTCGATCTCGTCGAGTGGCAATTGCGCGTGGCGGCGGGCGAGGCGCTGCTCAAGAAGCAGAAGGAATTGCGCGTCCACGGCCACGCCATCGAGGCGCGGCTCTACGCCGAAGATCCCGACAGAGGGTTTCTGCCTTCGGTCGGCCGGCTCGAAAGGCTGCGCCTGCCCGGCGCGCAGGATGGCGTGCGCATCGATGCCGGCGTGCGCGAAGGAGATGAAGTGACGATCTTCTACGATCCGATGATCGCCAAAGTGATCGCCTGGGACGAAACGCGCGAAGGCGCCGCAGCCCGGCTCGCGGGCGCACTGGCGGATACCGAAATCGCGGGCGTCCACACCAATGCGGGCTTTCTCGTGCGCGCGTTGCGCCAGCCGGAATTTCTGTCGGGCGACATCGACACGGGCTTTATCGAGCGTCATCGCGCCGCACTCCTGCCCGAGCGCGTTGCGCCGCCCGCGCACATTGTCGCGCGCGCGGCGCGCTTCATCGTCGAAGAGCGCGAAGCCACGCACCATTCACCAGATCCCTGGAATGCGCAGGACGGCTTCCGGCTCGTCGGCGAAGCACGCGAGACGGTCGAATTCGAAGTGACCGGCAAGCGGGCCCGCGTCGAGATCGTGCATCGCCGCGGCGGCGGCCTCGATATCGCCATCGACGGACGCGCCATCGCGGACCACGCGCATGCAGGCGCGATGCGGCTCGCCTCCGGCGACATTGCGGTCATGGAGGGCGGCGAGACCTTCACGCTTGTCCTGCACGATCCTTCCGCGGCGGCGGATAGCGCGGGCGTCGCGTCGGATCGCGTGACCGCGCCGATGCCTGGCAAGATCGTTCAGGTGCTGGTGAAGCCGGGCGACAAGGTGAAACGCGGCGCGCCGCTTGCCGTTCTGGAAGCGATGAAGATGGAACACACTTTGTCCGCCCAGGCCGACGCGCAGATCGCCGCCGTCGACGTCGCGCCCGGCGACCAGGTGACCGACGGCGCCTCTGTGGTGCGCTTCGTGATCGATGACAACAAGGCCGCCTGAATCCCATGCCGCTTCACCTCCTCAAGCTGTGCGTCGGCGTCGATACGCTCGAGCAACTGGCGCAATGGCAGAAGAGGCGCATCGCCGACCAGAAGAAGAAGGGCAAGAAGCCCGAATTGATGCACGTGACGCGACAGACGCCCAAACGCGCGGCGGAATTGCTCGACGGCGGCTCGCTCTATTGGGTGATCAAGGGCCAGATCGCCGTGCGCCAGCGGCTGATCGAACTACGTCCGCTCAATCGCAACGGCGTGCCGCATTGCGGGCTCGTCTACGACGCGAAGCTCGTGCCCACATTGCGCCGCGCCCATCGCCCGTTCCAGGGCTGGCGCTATTTCAAGGACTCCGACGTGCCGCCCGACGTGCGCGAATTGAAAGGCGGCAAGGGCCTGCCGGCGGCGCTGAAGGTGGAGCTGGCGGAGTTGGGGCTTCTCTGACGCGACACATCTTTGGTCCCCTGCCATCCTCCGCGGTCGAACTCCAGTCAATTTCGCTGTTGATCGCGGTTCGGGCGGCCGCTGGCGCGACGGGCGATCTGGTATAGTTCGCCAATGGCCGCAGAATCGCTTCCGTTTTCCGTCTCACTGGACCTTGCCTTTGGGGCCGGCGGTGCGGCGCGCGCGCATTATGACGCTGCGCTCGCGGACGCCGGAAGGGCGCTCGGCTGGCTGCGCGAATCCTACGAGAACGAAGCGCTGGAACTGTTGCGCCTGCCCGAACGGCGCGACGATCTGGACGCCGCGCGCGAGATCGCCACGGCGATGGCCAAGAACACCTCGGTCGTGGTCGTGCTGGGCATCGGCGGATCGAGCCTGGGCGCGCAGGCGCTGGCCGATCTGGTGCCGTTCGGCGCGGCGCGCACCCCCAGTGTGATGTTCTTCGACAATGTCGATCCGTTCACGTTTGACGCAGCGCTCAAGAGTTTCGATCTGCGCACGGCACGCTTCATCTCCATTTCGAAATCGGGCGGCACCGCGGAGCCCCTGGCGCAGACGCTCGCGGCGGCCGATGCGATCGACAAAGCCGGCGGCGGAAAATATCTGAGACATCACTTCACAATCATCACGGAACCCAACCCCAGCCCGCTCCGCAAATTTGCCCAAGACATCGATTGCGCGATCCTCGATCACCCGGCCGGCGTTGGTGGGCGCTACTCCGTGCTGACGGTGGTGGGATTGCTGCCGGCGCTGTTGATGGGGCTCGATGCGGGGGCGCTACGCGCGGGCGCGGCGGAGACACTGGCTTCGGTGCTCTCTCTTCGGGATGTGGGCGACGTGGCAGCCGCGAGCGGCGCCGCGTTGCATCACGCGCTCGCACGCGCGGGCCGGCTCCGCGAAACCGTGTTGTGGTCCTACTCGGACCGGCTGAAAACCTTCGGGCCCTGGTGGCGGCAGCTTTGGGCCGAAAGTCTTGGCAAGGACGGCCAGGGCTCGACGCCTGTATCCGCGCTCGGTCCGGTGGATCAGCACAGCCAGTTGCAGCTGTTCCTCGATGGTCCCAACGACGCGCTCTACACGTTGTTGTCCACCGACACGGCGCACACGGGGCCGGAGATTCCGGCGGCGCGCGCCGAAGCGCTGGGCGTGTCCTATCTGGGCGGCAAACGCATGGGCGATCTCGTCGCGGCCGAATTGCGTGCCACTGCCGAGACCTTGGCGGCGCGCGGCCGGCCCGTGCGCCGCATCCACGCGCCCAGGCTCGACGAGCGCGCGATGGGCGCGCTGATGATGCATTTCATGCTCGAGACGATCCTGATGGGGTGCCTGATGGGCGTGAATCCGTTCGACCAGCCCGCGGTGGAACAGGGTAAGGTGCTCGCGCGCAAATATGTGGAAGCCGGCCCATGAAAGTCCGCCGCCTCACTGAGGGAACCATCAACCGCATCGCCGCGGGCGAAGTGGTCGAGCGGCCCGCCAGCGCCGTCAAGGAATTGATCGAGAACGCGCTCGACGCGGGCGCCACGCGCATCGATATCTCGACGTCCAGGGGCGGCGCCGATCTGATCCTGGTGGAGGACGATGGCGAAGGCATGGAGGCCGATGATCTGCGGCTTGCAGTCGAGCGCCACGCCACGTCGAAGCTGCCGCTTGCCCGCGACGGCGCGGACGATCTGGCGCAGATCGCGACCCTTGGTTTTCGCGGCGAGGCGCTTCCTTCCATCGGCGCGGTCGCGCGGCTCTCGTTGACGAGCCGCACCGCGAACGGCGCGGCCCATGAGATTCGTGTCGACGGCGGGCAGGCGGTCGGGCCTGCGCCCGTGGGTTTTCTCGCGCCCGGACAATCGGGGACACGTGTCGAAGTGCGCGAGCTGTTTTTCGCCACGCCGGCGCGGCTCAAATTCCTCAAATCCACCCGCTCGGAGGATCTGGCGACCGGCGACGTGGTCAAGCGGCTGGCGATGGCGCGGCCGGACGTGGCGTTCACGCTGACCTTGGACGGCAGGCGCACGCTCGACCTCGAAAGCGAAGGCGATCTGTTCGGCGGCCGGCTCAAGCGGCTGGCGCGCATCATGGGGCGCGACTTCGGCGACAACGCGGCGCCGGTCGAGGCGGTGCGCGAGAGTCTGCGCATTTCAGGCTATGCGGGATTGCCGACCTATCACCGTGCCAATTCGGCCATGCAGTTCCTCGTGGTGAACGGCAGGCCGGTGCGCGACAAGCTTCTGATCGGCGCGGTGCGCGGCGCCTATGCCGATTTCCTCGCCCATGACCGCTATCCCGCGCTCGCCCTGTTCCTCGATTGCGATCCCGCCTTCGTGGACGTGAACGTGCATCCGGCAAAGACGGAAGTGCGCTTTCGCGACGCGGGGCTGGTGCGCGGCCTGATCGTGTCCTCACTCAAGACGGCGCTGGCCGGCGCCGGCCATCGCGCATCGAGCACGGTCGCGGGTGCGGCGTTGGCGGCGTTGCGCCCCCATATGGCGCCGGTCACGCGCCTTTATCCCGAGCCCGCGCCGTCGCGCGGTTTCGCGGAAGCGGGACGCCAGTTCCATGCCCCCCTGTTTTCGGGCAATGCGGCGCCGGTTCTTTCCGCACGCGTGGAGGACGCCCCTTCCGAGGCTGAGGCCGAACAGGCGCCGCTGGGCGCCGCCCGCGCGCAATTGCACGAAACCTACATCGTGGCGCAGACGGCGGACGGCATCGTCATCGTCGACCAGCATGCGGCCCATGAGCGGCTTGTCTATGAACGCATGAAACATGCGCTGGAAGCGGGCGGCGTCGCGCGCCAGCCGCTGCTGATCCCGGAAGTGGTCGAACTGGATCCCGCGGAGGTCGAGCGCGTTGTTGCACGTGCCGAAGAGTTGGCCGAACTGGGATTGGTGATCGAGGCGTTCGGTCCGGACGCGGTGATGGTGCGGGAATTGCCCGCCATGCTGGGCAAGGTCGATGCGAAAGCGATGGTGAGGGATTTGGCCGACGACATCGCCGAGACGGGTTCCGCGCTTTCGCTCAAGGAAAGGCTGGAGCATGTGGCGGGCACGCTCGCCTGCCACACGAGCGTGCGCTCGGGCCGCAGATTGACCGCGGACGAGATGAATGCCCTTCTGCGCGAGATGGAAGCGACGCCGCACTCCGGCCAATGCAATCACGGCCGGCCCACTTACGTGGAATTGAAACTGGCCGACATCGAACGCCTGTTCGGCCGCCGGTGAGCGTGCCCGACGACATCGCGGCCGCGAATGCCGCAACGCCGGCAGGGGCTCCCGAACCGGCGCAGGAGCGGCGCGGGTTTCTCGAAGTTCTCGGTCCCGGGCTCATCACAGGTGCTGCGGACGACGACCCGAGCGGTATCGCCACCTACAGCCAGGTCGGGGCGCAATATGGCTACGGCATGGGGTGGACGCTTGTCCTCACCTATCCGCTCATGGTCGCGATCCAGGAGATCAGCGCGCGGATCGGCTGCACCACCGGCCACGGCATCGCGACGAATCTTCGCCGCCACTATCCGCGCTGGCTGCTCGATGTCCTCGTTATTTCGCTGCTCATCGCCAACGTCGCCAATCTCGGTGCGGACGTGGCCGCCATGGGCGACGCGGCGACGCTTCTCGTCGGCGGCAGGATGCAGGCATGGATCGTGGCGATCGCCGGGCTGTCGGTGCTGGCCGAAGTGCTTCTGAGCTATGCCCGTTATGCCTCGGTGCTCAAATGGCTCACGCTGTCCTTGTTCGCCTATGTGGCGGCGGTGATTCTCGCCCACGCGAACTGGGGCGACGCGCTTGCCGGTGCCGTCATCCCGCGCCTCGATCTGGGACGTGCCGGGTTCACGGCGCTGGTCGCGGTGCTGGGCACCACGATCAGTCCCTATCTTTTCTTCTGGCAGTCGTCCCAGGAAGTGGAAGAGCTGGCGCGGCATCACCACAAGCCCCTTTGCATCACGCCGCGCACGGCGGGCCCGGAGCTCAGGCGCATCCGCGTCGATACGCTTGTGGGCATGGCGGCATCGAACATCGTGGCGCTGTTCATCGTCTGGGCGACCGCCGAAACGCTGCACCGGCACGGCATCCTCACCATCGACACCAGCGTGCAGGCGGCGCAGGCATTGGCGCCGTTGGCGGGGCGCTTCGCCAGCGTCGTGTTTGCGGCCGGCATCATCGGCACGGGCCTTCTGGCGCTGCCGGTGCTGGCCGGCTCGGCGTCTTATGCGGTGTGCGAAACGATGCGCTGGAATTCGGGTCTCGACCGCAAGCCGCGCCAGGCCCGCGCGTTTTACGGCGTCATCGCAGGCGCGACGTTGCTGGGTGTCGGGCTCGCATTCACGCCCATCGATCCGATGAAGGCGCTCTATTGGAGCGCGGTCCTGAACGGCGTGCTGGCGGCGCCGCTGATGGCGGCGATGGTCGTGATCGGGTCCAATCCGCGCATCATGGGCCGGCTGACATTGGGCCTCGGCCTCAAGATCGTGGGCTGGGCCGGCACCGCGGTGATGGCCGCCGCGGCAGTGGGATTGTTCCTGACGTAACTTTCCGAATCTGGAAGTCGAGATATTGCAAACTTCGTAGCGCGGGGTTCGCAGCAGTCGGGCGGAAAACGGGGAAATCCCTACCGGGTCTTGGTTAGATTCTCTAACGCATTGTCGCTGCCGCCGCGTGCCGCGAACGTTTTAGCATTGCGCATCCCATCCCGAATTCCGCTGACTGTAACAGCGTTGACGACATCGCTGGCTTTCGGGAGCCCCAAGAAGACGCTACTGTGCGCTCCAATCCGGGGGCATCCGGGATTATCAAATTAGATGAAAAGTGCTGCGGCGCAATTGACGTTGGCATGCAGGAAGAATGTATAGCCTATGACGACCAAATTATTTCGATTTTCAGGGTTCATGCGCGGTACGCGCGCAATGCTTGTCTTGGTTTTGGCGTTCGCCGGAGCAGCACGTGCGGACGAAAATTGCAGTCCGGATATAATAGGGTATGGCGCATTCGTTATGGAGTCCGACGAAAACGGGCATATGGGGATTCTGCTTCCCATGGGCGACAAACAGCGATTGATGATTGTAGACACCGGTGGAGCTACGAGCATGCTTTCCGCAGCGGTCGCTCGGGATATGGATTTACCTATTGTTACATCGAATCGCGATCTAGAAATCAATATTCAAGGGCATGCGATCCGGGAGTATACGACGGTTCCGTCGATTGTGATGGGGAGGGCGCAGTTCAAGGACGCGCGTTTCGCAGTTCTCCCTGATGACGATCCATTGATATTGAACGGAAAAGTTCAAGGTCTTTTGGGACCGGATATGCTTGGCAATTTCGATGTTGATTTGGATTTCGCGCACAGCGAGGTCCACTTATTCGATCGGAATCATTGCGTCGGTAAAATTCCGTACTGGGCTCCATATTACGCATCCGCGCCGTTCGAATTCGACGGCAACGGTCACATATTGGTTGATATGACGCTAGATGGTAAGGCAGTCGCTGTCGGCATCGACACCGGCGCTCCTACATCCGTGATGAGTCTTAGCGTAGCACAACGACTATTCGGATTAGGGCCGGAATCGGCAGGAGTCGAGGCCGTCGGCGCTCTCGGCGGAAGCAGCGATCAATCGCAGAAAATATATAGCCATAGATTTGCTTCTTTGGTCATAGACGGACTTGAGGTCAAGTATCCGTTAGTCGCCTTAATACCCGATAACATCGCAGACGAAAGCCGCGGGCGCGCGCACTTACCGGACGTGATACTTGGATTGCGAGAGCTTGCGACATTGCACCTATATATTGCCTACAAAGAGAAGACGCTTTATTTCACGGCTGCGAACGCAGAGTATCCGGGGACCGAGGAAGCGCGTGCAGAGGTCGCAAAAGCACTGGCAAAGTCTCAGGCCACGGGGCAGGCTGTTACCGTCCACGGAACAGTTCTGAAATCAGGTCCCTAAATTTTGAGTGTTGAGAATTTTGATCATGTCCGTTGTTCATCTTTGCGATTCGGAGGTTCTCTAACGCTTCAAAAAAGCCACCCGCGTGTCGCCGTAGACGCGGTGGTCGAGGAGCATGAAACCGTCCGAAGCCGGCGCGGCTTCGTCCTCGGCGGATTCTGTGACGATCAGCGCGCCGGGCGCGAGCCAGCCGCCGTCATGCAGCGAGACGAGCGCGGGCGCGATCAGGTTCTTGCGGTAGGGCGGATCGAGGAAAGCGAGGTCGAACGGGCCGCCTGCGCCTGCCGTCATCTGTCCGAGACCGGTTGCGTCGCGCCGCCAGATTTTGGTGGCGCCGGTCAGCGCCAGCGTTTCGACATTGCGCCTTATCAGGGCCCGGCTTTCGGCCGCGTCTTCCACAAACAGCGCAAACGCGGCGCCCCGCGATACGGCCTCGATACCCAGCGCGCCCGTGCCCGCGAAAAGGTCGGCCACGCGCGCGCCTTCAAGCGTGAAGCCCGCGTCGAAATCGTTGTGTGCGAGGATGTTGAAGATCGCGTGGCGCACTTTGTCGGACGTCGGGCGCACACGATTGTCCGCGGGCGCGGCAAGCGCACGTCCGCCGAGTGTGCCGCCGGTGACCCGCATGCGCCTAGGGTTCCTCCGACGCCTGCACCAGGAGCTTGCCGGTGTTGCCGCCCGTGAACAGAAGGTTCAGCGCCGACAATGCGTTCTCCATCCCTTTCACAACGTGGACATCGTATTTGATCTTCCCTTCCGCCACCCATTTGCCCATGTCGGCCATGAATTCGCCTAGGCGCGGGAAATAGTCGATGATGATGAAGCCTTCGATGCGGGCGCGTTTCATCAGCACATTGGCGATATGCGTCGGACCCGGCTGGGGCGTTGCCGAATTGTAGCCGGAAATCAAGCCGCACAATGGGATGCGCGCCCTGAGGTTGATATGCGCCAGCACGGCGTCGAAAATCTCGCCGCCCGCATTCTCGAAATCGACGTCGATGCCGTTCGGGCATTCGCGCGCAAGTGCGGCGGAAAGGTTTTCCTTCCGGTAATTGATGCAGGCGTCGAAGCCGAGATCATTCACGACGTGGCGGCATTTCTCGTCGGTGCTGGCGAAGCCGACCGCGCGGCAGCCTTTGAGCTTCGCGATCTGGCCGACGATGGAGCCCACCGCGCCTGCCGCGGCCGAGACCACCACCGTCTCGCCGGGCTTGGGCTTGCCGATATCGAGCAGGCCGAAATAGGCGGTGGCGCCCGTTATGCCCAGAACGCTCATATAGGCGGTGAGGGGAACCGGTCCCTTGGGAAATTTCTGGCCGCCCGACAGCACGGCATATTCCTGCCAGCCCGCAATGTCGGAGACGATATCGCCCGGCCTGAAATCGGGACTGTCGGACTGCTCGACGATGGAGAGCGTGCCGCCGCGCATCACTTCGCCGATCCCGACCGGCGGCATGTATTGCTCCATGTCGCTCATCCAGATGCGGTTGGTGGGATCGAGCGACAGATAGATCGTGCGGGCGAGGAATTGCCCCGGTCCGGGCACGGGCACCGGCGTCTCGACCAGTTCGAGGTCGCCCGGCTTGATGTCGCCCGGCTTGATGTCGCCCGCCGGGCGCTTTTTCAGGATCCATTGATGGTTCGTCTTGGCCATGAGCCCCGTCCTAGAAATTTCGCGGGCGGAGCCTAGACCACGAACTCACATCCGCGCGAGGCCCGGGAGATTTTGGGCATATGGCTGGCGGCCGGCGTCCCGGGCCGCTATAGCGACTCGCGTGGGACGCATCGGATTCCTTGTCGCTTTGACGATGGGCGCTTTGGCCGTGTGGCCCGCGCGCGCGCAGATCGACGAGCTGCCCAAGGTTCATCCCAGCCTGGTCGCCGAACGCAACGAGATCGCGCCGGGCGGAACGGTCACGGTCGCGCTTGTCGAGGACATTCGCACGGGCTGGCACACCTATTGGCTCAATCCCGGCGACGCGGGCGAACCCACCGAGATCAAATGGACGCTTCCGGCGGGCTGGAAGGCTGGTCCCATTCAATGGCCCTATCCCAAGCGGCTGCCGGTCGGCCCGCTGATGGGCTACGGCTATGAGGGCAAGCCCTGGCTTCTCGTGACCGTCACCGCGCCGGCCGACGCCAAGCCTGGCGACACGGTCACGCTGAAAGCCGCAGCAAGCTGGCTCGTCTGCGAGGAAGTCTGCATCCCGGAAGATGTCACGCTCACCTTGCCGCTCGGCGTGAGCGCTGCACCGGCTGCGCCTTACGCGGCAATCGCCGAGCAATTCGCCGCCGCGCGCGCCAGACTTCCGGAACCGTCGCCATGGCCGGCGCGGTTTCACGCGGGCGACACGCTCGATCTTTATCTCGCCGCGCCGCAATTGGCGTCGGCGCAATTAGAGGATGCAGTCTTTTATCCGCTCGAAGAAGGCGCCGTGAAAGGCATCGCGCCGCAGCAATTCGCGCCCGCAAGCGGTGGGCTGGTTTTGCGCCTGCAGCCGTCGAAGAAAGCGAAGGCCGCCCGCGCGCTCGCCGGCATCGTCGTTCTCACGTCGCAGGACGGATCGGTGCAGGCGCTCGCGGTGAATGCCGCACCGGGCGCGGTGCCGCAAGCCGATTTTGGCGGCGGCGAAGCGTTGGGAATTCCGCTCGCGCTGCTCTTTGCGCTGGTGGGCGGATTGATCCTCAATCTGATGCCGTGTGTGCTGCCGATCCTCGCGATGAAGGCGCTGTCCGTCGCCACCAAAGCGGGCGCGGAGAAAGGCGAAGCCAAGCGGGAAGGGTTGGCTTATGGCGCGGGCGCGATCCTCAGTTTTGCGGCGTTGGGGCTGGCAGTCGTTCTGCTGCGCTCAAGCGGCGAAGCGGTCGGCTGGGGATTCCAATTGCAGCAGCCTGCCGCCGTCGCGGGGTTCGCGCTTCTGATATTTGCGGTGGGGCTCAATCTCTCCGGCGTGTTCGAACTCTCCGGCGGAATCGCTGCCGGCGACTCGCTCACGCGCAAAGCGGGCGCTGTCGGCGCGTTCTTCACCGGTGTTCTGGCGGTTGCCGTTGCTGCGCCCTGCACGGCGCCGTTCATGGCGGCGGCGCTGGGCTTCGCGCTGACCCAGGGCGTCGCCGTGGCGCTGGCCGTCTTCGTGGCGTTGGGCATTGGCTTCGCGGCGCCGTTTGTGGCCATCGGCCTGTGGCCGCAATTGCTGCGCATTTTGCCCAGGCCCGGCGCATGGATGCTGCGCTTCAAACAGTTGCTTGCGTTTCCCATGTATGGCGCGGCGGCTTGGCTTCTGTGGGTGTTGGCGCAGGAGGCCGGACCGACAGGATTGGTCGCAGCGCTTGCAGGAATGGTCATGCTCGCCTTCGCGGCCTGGGCGTGGGATGCGAGCCGGGATGCGCGCCGAGGCTGGCGCATGGCGGGAGCCGCATTCGCCCTGTTCGGCCTCGCTGCGTCGCTCGGCAGCCTGTGGCTCGTGCAATCGGCCGAAGCCGCAGCGCCGCAAGCCACGATGAGTTTCGCGATTCCGTCGACGCCCTATTCGGAAACGCTGTTGGCGGACTTGCGCAATCGGAATCGCGCCGTCTTCGTCGACGCCACGGCGGCGTGGTGCATCACCTGTCTCGTCAACGAGAAGGTCGCGCTCTCCGATGGCGCCGTGCGCGACGCTTTCGCGCGGGCGCATGTCGCGTTCCTCGTCGCCGATTGGACGCGGCGCGACGCCGCGATCACGAAGCTGCTGGATGCGCATGGCCGCTCCGGCGTGCCGCTCTATCTTTACTACGCTCCGGGCGCGCCCGAGCCGCAGATCCTGCCGCAGGTTCTCACGCCCGGCATCGTGCTGGACGCGATCGGGAAGCCGGCATCGCCCTAAACCCGCGCTCATCTCCGGCATGGAGCATCATGCGGCGATTTGTTGCCGGGGGCCGGGACTACGTGCATCTGTGTTGCGATTCCCATGCCCAAAAGGCAAGCCCATTGCGGCGGCCGGGGCGTATGGTGCGCGCCGTCCGGGCCGCCGAGTCGAGCCCTTTTGTGCGGAGTTGCAGGGATGGGCGTTTTTGAAGCGCGGGATTTCGATCATCACGAAACGGTGGCGTTCTTCGACGACAAGAGGAGCGGGTTGCGCGCGATCATCGCGATCCATTCGACCGCGCTCGGACCTGCCTGCGGCGGCACGCGCATGCACGCCTACCCGACCACGGATGATGCGCTGACCGACGCGCTCCGCCTGTCGCGCGGCATGAGCTACAAGAACGCGATCGCGGATCTGCCGCTGGGCGGCGGCAAGGCGGTGATCATGGGCGATCCCGCGAAGGACAAGAGCGAAGCGCGCTTTCGCGCCTATGCGGACGCGATCAACACGCTGGGTGGGCGCTACGTCACGGCCATGGATGTGGGCATCGCGCCCAAAGACATGCCCGTCATCGCGCGCGGCACGAAGCATATCGCGGGTTACGACCAGCCGGGTAAGACGGGCGGCGATTCCGGCCCGCTCACGGCGTTGGGCGTTTTCGTGGGGCTCAAGGCAGCCGTCAAACATCGCCTGCGCGCGGATTCGACCAGGGACTTGACCATTGCGATCCAGGGCCTCGGCAAAGTCGGCATGGGCCTCGCCAAACGGCTGCACGAAGAAGGGGCCAGGCTCATTGTCGCCGACGTGAACAGGGAGGCCGCCCGCAAGGCCGCCGATGCATTCGGCGCCAAGGTCGTCGCCCCCGAAGCGATCGTGACGGCCGAATGCGACGTGCTTTCGCCTAACGCGCTGGGCGCGATCCTCAACGACGATTCGATCCCGAAGCTCCATGCGCAAGTGGTGGCCGGCGGCGCCAACAACCAGCTGGCGCGGGCGGAACACGGCGCGGCCCTCAAGGCGCGCGGCATTCTTTATGCGCCGGACTACGTCATCAATGGCGGCGGAATCATTCGCGTGGCGGGTCAGATTTGCACATGGAGCGATGGCGAGATCGAACGCCGCGTGCTCGCCATCGCCGATACGCTGCGCGATATCTTCGTCCGCGCTGAGCGCGAGGGTTCGACGACCGACCAGGTCGCCGACCGCATGGCGGAAGAGCGCATGGCGAAGGCCAGGGATCGCATGGCGCCGGCGAAAGCGGCCGAATAGCAACGCCGCCGGTTCAACTCACAGCCCCAATCGCTCCCGGAAGAACACGATCACGCGTTCTTCGGCGCGTTTCGTGGGCGTGCCGGGGCGGTCGTCGAGATTGATGGTCAGCACGGAATGCGGTGCGCCGATGCCGGGTGCTGCGTCCTTGGGGTCGAGTTCGATCGCTTCGAAGCGTTTGCCGAACGTCGCCTTCAAATTGTCGAAGCGCGCATCGGGCACGAAATTGTCGCCGAAGAAGCGCAACCCGATCATCGACAGATCTTCTTTTTCGAAGCGGTCGCGCGCGCAGGAGATTTCGGCGGGCGACGCATCGATGCCGGCGGCGCGCGTCTTCGATCCTGCGGCGAAAGGCATGGACGGCTGCGACAGCACGGGCGCGAGGACCGACGGCTCCCTCATCATCGCCAGCGCAAATCCGCCCGTGAAGCACATGCCCACCGCGCCCACGCCTTTGCCGCCGCATGAGGCATGGGCCTGGCGCGCCAGCGCGCGCAACCAGTCGACGATGGGGCTGGAGCGGCCTGCGGACCATACATTGAATTCGCGCCGGATGCAGATGCCCTTGAACATTTCACCCAGCGCATAGGGCACCGAAACCGGCCGGCCCGGCTGGCCGAACAGGCTGGGCATGAACACCGTCATGCCGGCCGCCGCCACGCGGTCGGCGAAGCGCACGACAAGGGGATGTAGCCCCGGCATTTCATGGATGACGATGACGGCGGGACCTTGTCCACGGCGGAACACTTCGCGGGTCCAGGGCCCGTCGGTGAATTCGAAGGATGCATAGTCCTTCAGCGCCGCGCGATAATCCATGTCCGCCCCCGCCGTTCCGTTGCCGTGCGGAGCCTACATGCGCGGCGCGGCGCGGCAAACGGGGCTGGAGTTGCCGCCGGTCGCGCGCGGTTGATTCAAATACCGGACAAGCCGGCTACCAATGCTTCGCCCTGTCCGCAGCCGCGGCGGAGCCACCATCCGGGGCTGCGCGTAGTAGTCAATGTCGAAGGGGCCCTGCTCATGGAGGGTCCCATGTTGCTACCAGCCTATGTCGACGGCCGCCGCGTGGACGGGAGCTTCGATCTCGCCCGCTTTACCGGCTTTCCCATCTACTTCTTCGACCTGGAACCCGTGCTCGCCCATACCCGCTCCGCGCTGGTCCGCGACGCCGAGCGGCTGCGCGCGGTGTGCGAGCAGCATCTGGGCGCGCTCGGAGCCTCGGAAGTCATGATGTTCTCGGGCAGCGGCTTCTATCTGGTGGTGCAGTCCTGCCTGGGCACCGCAGCGCTGGGGCTCGCCAACCGCATCAACCTGGCGCTTCTGAAGCTGTTCTTCGGGACCGACAGCCTCGTGCCCGCACGACTGAGGACGATGTTTCAGCGCGTCATGCCGACGGCCGCGACGAAAGCCCGGCAACGGCCTCAGCAACTCGCGGCGGAACCCGAGAACGAGTTCGACGATCCGGACACGGACAGCGAGGTGCCGGATATGACACCTGAAAAGCGCGCCGCTTTCGTGCATCTCGCTGCGCAGGGCCGGCTCCAAGAACAAAATGTCGAACTCAGTTTCGTGCCCGTGCACGATCTTCGGCGCCGCAGGGTGACGACGTTCTTCTGTTCTCCCGTCTCACGCGCCGAGAATTCACCGCGCGTCTACGGCTATGGCGCCTTCGAGGGCATGAGCCGCCACGATTGGCCCTTTGTCGATCGCGCCATTCTCGCTTATGCGATCAAATTCGCCCGCCGGCTCGCCTCTAGTGGAATCGTCGCGGCGATCGGAACCTCCGTCAATTTCGAAACGCTGGCGTGGTCGAAGGGGCGGAAAATGTATTGCCAGGCGTTGAGGGCGGTGGGCGTCAGCGAGTTTCCGTTCCTCATCCTCAAGATCGAGGACGTTCCCGCCGGCATTCTGCCGGGGCGTCTTTCCGACATCGTTTCGGCGGTGCATCCGTTGGTGAAGCGCGTCTTCGTGCATCTGCCGGACTGCGAAACTCCAACCCATCAATGCGGGCACCTCGGTACGACCGGTCTCGTCCTGTCGCTGCCGCCGAAGCCGTCGCCGATCGTGGCCATGGGACGTGCAAAATGGCTGGTGCGCGCCTGCGAAGCGCAGAATGCGTTGTCCTGTATCGACCGCATCGACAGCGACGCGACGCTGGAGTTGGTGAGGCTGGCAGGCGTGCGCTTCGGCGTCGGCCATGTGTTCGGCGCGCAGGAGTTTCACGGTGACGCCGAGCCGGCGGCGGTCGAGGCGTTCATGGAAGACGTGGCGCGCACCGCGCCAGACGACCGCAAGGCCGTCGCGCGTTTGCACTAGATCGGATTGTTCGACGTAATCGGCTGACAGAAGGCGGGGCTGCTATCCGTGACTGGCGTTCTCGGTTAACTTGGCGCGATGAGGACCTTCGCCGATCCGTCGCCAGACGCGCGCGCCCGAAAATTTATTGACACCGCGTTCGCAGACATCGCGGCGCGTAACGGCCTCGGTTCGGACGACCACTGGCACACGCCAACCCTGCATCCAATGGCCGACGCGAGGCTGATCTCGGCCGCGGCTGCGCTCCTGCGGTGCGGGGCGGTATCGGCCGCTTCTGCGCACAACGTTTTTGCGGCATCGGCATCAAGGCTGGAACAATCCGCGATTGTCACAAAATGGGGAACGGCCTGGGGTCTCAACTTCCCGTGGCACAGGCATGACGCGCCGGTCGACGAGCCTTACGTGGTGACGACCGCGTTCGTTGCGCAAGCGCTGGGCGAGGCGGCAGACCTCGGTTATGCGCCCGCCCGGCATCTTGCCGGCGCGGTGCAGACCACATTGCTCGACTGGCCGCGGCTGGACGGGTTGCCGATCTATTCGCCGAAGGTCCCGCGCCTCGTCGCCAACGCGGTCGCCCTGTGGGCGCGATGCGTTTGCGGCGCGATCGATACCGCAGCTGCCGTCGACTTTGTGGAATCGCACTATGTCGCACTCGCCGGCTGGAAATATGCGCCCGACAAAGATTATGTCGATCTCATACACAATTCGTATATCCTCGATGCCATGCGCGTGGTGCGGGGAGCCTCATTTGCCAAACCTCGAGCATTTGCATTGCTGTCCTTCTTTCGCGGCGCCGAGGAATGGAACGACTCGGCGCGAATCAAACCGCTCGAAAAAGCCCCTGCGACGAAGCATGAATTCCGGCTGCTCCACGACGCGGTGGCGATATACGCCGGGCGCGCCGCACGTCCGAAGTCGCTGGGCGAGATGCTTGGGGCGGTGGCGGGGTTTTCCTTCGATGACGAACAGGACGCGTTGCAAAGCGCCTTGCGCGAACTCTTTGAGGTGACGCTCGATGCCTGCGCCAAGGAAGACGGAACGCCGCGCGAACTTTTCGTCGACGTTGACGGCAATCTGAAGCCGCGCAATCTGGCGCATGTCGTGTATGGTTTCGCGCGCGCCATCGAAGCGGGCCGTGCCGGGATGCCTTCAGGAAAAATCCGGGCGTGAACAGGGCCGCGCCCGCGGAGACCACGAATGCTTGGCACAAGAGAAAGTCCGAATGCGCCGCTGCCATTCGCCTTCATTGCCGCGTTCATTGCGCGTCTGTCCCGGCGCGACGACGTTCAGTTCATCACTTATGACGATCTCTGCTGGAGCGATGATCTCGACTACGAGCACGGCTATCCCGTGGAATGGGCCGCGTGGAAGAACGGTTGCAAGACGGGCAAGATCGACGCGGAGAAAATCCATATTCTTCTGCAGCACGATACCGACGGTGGCCCGGGCGAAACCCTGCGTCTGGCCAACTACGAGGCGGAGCGCGGCGTCAGATCCACGATCATGACGTTTGTGAACTGGCGCGGCCGCGAATACCTCTGGGAGAGCCTGGAGGAATTGCCGGAACTGAGGCCGTATTCGATGGACTGGCAGGGCTTGAAGGAACTGGAAAACAAGCGTTTCGGCATCGGCTATCACTGCAATGCGATGCACAATGCCGCCTTCGACGCCGATCTGGCGTATGAGCTGTTTGCGAGCGACATCGCCGCGCTCAGGCGAAATTTCTCGATAAGTTATTTTTCTCCGCATGGCGGACGCCGGGGTCCGAACGGCGAGACCAATAACTCCCTGAACTATCCCGCGGTTTGCGGAACGGACGCGAGATGGATTCACAACCGCTATGCGCCGCATTTTCACGGCGCGTATTCCGACGGCGGCCTGACAGCCAGAATTGCCGCCGGGACCGCCGTCGATCCGAGAATCTGGCTCGGCTCGCTTCAGCCGGGCCGGCGGTATCGCACCCTGATTCACGCCCAGCATTACGCCGACAATTTCAAATTCGTCGCAGCCGACGCATCGACGGTAGCACCGTGGTATCTCAGATTTGTCGAACTCGCCCATGCGAAGGGAGTCGAAGCCGCCGCCGACGAGTTCTGGGACGCGGCCGCCTAAGGACAGTCAGTCTGGATTTTCGGCTGCGCAGTTCTTCGTCCAGATCGCAATTTGCGGCACCTTATATCCGATACCGTAGCGCTGTGCCGTCGCGCCGTTCGGATAAGCGACGGTGACGCCCGCCGCAGCCGCCCAGGCATCGACCGTCGCCGGCACGTCTTCGAGATCGGTGCCCGTAAAACTGTCCGGGCTGCTCCACGGCGCGATCCAGAGCCATCCGCCGGCCGCCAACGCGCCAGCCATGGCGTCCAGGAAGTTTTTCAGGGTGCGGATATCGGGGCCGAACCGGAAACAATCGATGGATCCGCGGCAGAAAATTCCGTCGAATGTCCGTCCCGGATAGGGCCAGCCTTCCAGCAAATCGGCGTGAAGCATTTCGTGCCCCCGCATGCGCCCGAGCTGCACCACCGCCGGATCGAAATCGACGCCGAACGTGCGCGCGTCGAGCGCCCGCATCAGGTCGAGAAAGTTGCAATGCCCCGGTCCTATGTCGAGCACGCGGGAGCCGGAGATATCGATCTTCGCGAGGAAGTCTTCGACAATCGTTTCGAACGGTTTAACCCGGACGTTCGGCTTGCGCAGATTGGGCTGTATCGCGCCCGCCATAAGTTCGCGCTCTGCATCGTTGTACAGCATCACATGTTCCGCACGCTGCGCCGCGCGCCGGCCGGCCGGCCGGCAATTGCATCGCATCGAATTGTTTCCGGTAACTCTTCGTTGTCCATGACTTGCGAGCGAGTGGACTTTGTGCGGTTTCGTACGTTGTGACCAAGACCCGCGACAGTCAGGCAATCTTCCATGCTGGAGTTCCTTCACAAAGTGCTGGCAGCGCCGCAACCCCCGCCCGGGAAGCCCCCGGAAAAGTCCTCCGTCGAGGTCATTTCGCTGTCCGATATCGAAAGCCCGGTAGTTTACACCGTTGTCGCCGCCTGGCGGAAATGGCGTGGCCTGCACGCGATGCCCCCGCGCGAAAAGCTTGAGTTGCGCGACCTCGGGCCGGCGGCCCCCCATGTCAGCCTTGCCCGCGTGATCGACGAGGGGGAAGACTATGAATTCCGCATCATCGGCGACGCCCATGTGCGGGCCTATGGCACGAGTTATCAGAACAAACGGCTGAGTGACGTCATCCGGGTATCGCCCCGGTTCGGAAAGCAACTGAAAGCGTCTTACGACCTGGTGCGGACATCGGGCCATACCTTTGCCGTCCGCGGGCTCATCGGCCGGGACGTGCCCGACGCCGGATTCGCCTGGTTCGAGACCTGCTATCTGCCGTTCGGAACGGCGGACAGCGTCGATCACGTCATCAATGTTGCCGTGTATGCGCCCCGCGGCGGGGCGTTCGCCTGAGCGCGACAGAAGAACTGTCCGCTTGCTAGATCAGCGGGTGGCCGAAGAAATGCGGCCACAGCCCGACCACACCGATGAAGATAAAATAGATCGCCACCAGATAGTTAAGCGCGCGCGGCACGGCCAAGATCAAGATGCCGAAGATCAGCGCGACCAGCGGCTGGATGACGAGAATATCGATGTGCGTTACGGAGTTCATGACGGTTCCCTCGGAATTGCCTGGCTGCGATGCTTCGATGGACGTTTTTCTTTGGCTGCGGGGTTGAACGGTTCGCCCACCCTATGCTCGCCGCCGGCATAGGACGGCGGATCGCTGGCCGGAAAGGAATCCTCGCTTTCCCGGTCGACCTTGCCGTCCCCGGCAGCGGCGCGGCCCAGTGTCTTCGCTTTTGCCGACGATTTCATGACGCGAGATTTCCTCTGAAATGGAACGGGTGGAGCATGGAGTCCGTTCCTCACCATAGCCCAGGTGCGGCAAACGCGCCGATGCCGGGCCGTGGCCTCGACCCTCCTCAGGGACGCCGCGCGACCGCCCGGGAAGGCAATCTTTTAAGATTGTGGAGATATGTTGAGCCCACTCCAATACCGGGGAGGGGCGGGTGTTGTCGGATTCGGGCCGCATTTGGCGCGGCGGCAAGGGCGTGGAACGGCGCAAGCATGTGCGGACTCCGCTCGGGCTCAGGGGGAAATTGTTCATTCCGGCGCGCGGCATCGAGGACGATTGTCAGGTAGTTGACTTCTCGCCCGACGGTGCCGGCGTGAAGAGTTCGATATCCGCGCCCGTGGGCACGCAACTGGTGCTTTACGTCGAAGGCTTCGGCCGCTTCGAAGGCACCGTCGTCGTGCGCGACCGAACCCGCCTCGGTGTGCAATTCCAGGCGAGCAGCGTCAAGCGCGGGCGGACGGCGGAACAGCTCTCGAGTTTCGCGGTCAACGGGATGACCAACCGCGTGCGGTTGCGCAGCGCACTGCGGACAAAGGAAATCCCGCAGTTGCGCGGTTTCGTTCGCGCCGACGGCCGACGCGCATCCTGCGAGGTCGTCGATGTCGCACTCGGCGGCGCGTTGTTCAAAACGGATACGAAGCCCGCGATCGGCGAATTGCTCGATTTCGGCCTCACCAAGGGCCGCGTCGTGCGCCACACGGACGAGGGGATCGCCGTAGAGTTTATCACCGGAATTGCGGCAGACCCCGTCAACGGGATTTCGACAGCCGGCCGGAGCCTCTCATGACGGTTGCGGCGCCATCGACCGAGACGGAGCGTTCGCCGGAAGCCGTTCTGGACCTGCTGGAGAAGCGCGCAGCCACGGCGGGCGGCGAACTCGCTTCCTATGCCGGCGCCGGCGAGGATGTCCTTCATTATCTTGCCGTCAACGGCGAAGTCGCCACGCGAAATGCCGTCGCGGCAAACCCCGGAGCGGCGCCGAAAACGAATTTGGTGCTGGCCGTGGATCGCGAAGAGAGCGTGCGCGCCAACCTCGCCGGCAAGATCGGCACCCTGTTGCCGGGATTGTTGACTGCAGAAAGCGAGCACCTGCGCGAACTGACGCTGGCCACGCTCGACAAGCTCGCGCGCGACGAGGCGCCGGCGGTGCGCGCCATCCTCTCCGAGGCGATCAAGACGCTCGACTGCGTACCCAAGTCCGTCGTGCAGAAGCTGGCGCGGGACGTCGAGGCGATCGTGGCGCTTCCCGTCCTCGAATACTCGCCGCTTCTCGACGATCTCGATCTGATCGAAATCCTCGCGGCCGCCAGGGCCACGGACATATTCTGCGCGGTGGCACGGCGCAAAGGCCTGTCGGAGGACGCCTCCGACGCGATCGTCGCCAAATTCGACACGCGCGCCGTCGCCGTCCTGGTCGCGAACGAAACCGCGAAAATCCGCAACGCCACGCTCGACAAGATCGTCGTGCGCGCGGCGGGCGTGCCCGAGCTGCATTATCCGCTTGTGTTGCGCGCCGATCTGTCGGCCGGCCTGATCCGCAGGATCGCCGCCTTTGTCGGGGCGGCGCTGATCGAGACGCTGGCGAAACGTCACGATCTGGACGACCGGACGCGGGCGCATTTGAAAAGCGAATTGAAGGCGCGGGTCGAAGCGGCGGCGGCCGACGACGAGGAGCCGAACGAAGACCGCAGCCGCCCGCAGAAATACGACGAGGCGTTCGTCGAAGCGGCTGCCGATTTCAGGCCGCAAGGAAGGCATCGTGGTCGCCATTGCCGCGATTGCCGGCATCAAGCCGGAAGTGGTGCGAAAGGTACTCGGTTCGGGTTCCGCCAAGGCGTTGACCGCGCTCGCCTGGCGGGCGGGCTTCAGCATGCGCACGTCGTTCAAGATCCAGTGCGCAATCATGCATCTGCGCGGCGGCGAACTTCTTTATGCGCGCGGCGGGACCGCCTTTCCGCTCACCGAGGATGAAATGCGCTGGCAGCTGAAATATATGGGAATTGCCGACTAGAAACGCCGAAGCGCAAGCCGTTCCGATGCCGGAACGGACATCGATTTGAAGTCCGCAGTCGACGTAATTCAATCCGGCCGCACTCCCGGTAACTCCCGCGTTCGGAACCTGAGACGCCGGCCCAGATCTATTTGCCAAGCGACGCCTGGCGCGTCGGACAATTGTTCGTCGTTTCCAGTTGATGGACGACCACCAGCCTGCCTTTGAGTTCGGCGATCTGTGCCGGGCGGAGGGGATGTCTCATCGATCCGAACTGAAATCCGAAGACCATGCCGACGGCATCCTCCGTCCGCGCCGTGTTCTCGATGTCGGCGGCCTGGTTGTAAGCCGCCGTCAGGGTCGCGTCATATTCGACGAGTTGGGCGCAGGTGAGATTTGCGAAAGGCGACGGATCCACCTTGGCGGCCGTGATGTTTTCCGGCTGCGGCGCACAGGCGGACACCGCCGCGGCGAGCGCGACAATCGTCAGGCTACGGAGAGCGATCGTCATCGAAACATTCCTTTGACGCGCGCGACGGAATTTCGCTTGAGAAATCGCGCCGTGCTGTTGCTCGCCGAGTATCGGCGTCCGGCGCCTTCGTTTCCAATTAAATCCCGCGACACCGACAACAATTCGCGCGCCTGCGCATAAACATTTGATGGAATTTGCGCGATTGTTTGCACGTTCGCAGATCGGCACACCCGACTCCCGAAAGACGAAAGAAGAAAGAAGGTCTGCCTAGCGTCCAGAACGAACATCAAAAGATGGATACCATTTGTTGCATGCATTCTCCGGAAGAATTGGACGTTTGATGACTCTCTCGACGCCTGGCTACGTCGAGGTTGGGAGAAAAGTCGGATTGCCGTGACAGGACGACTTTGGCATCCGGCGTCGGTTGGGCGGGTCCTGAGACGGCTGTGACCGCAGCCGGCCACCGTAACCGTGAATTAACCATAGCATTCTAGTCTCAGAACGATTTACGGCGAGTGCGGCTAGGGGCGGGCACGGCATGAACGCGACATTGCTGCTGCCCTGCGCCGGGAAATCGTCGCGCTACCCTGGCGTTCGGCCCAAATGGATGCTCACGCTTCCAAACGGTGAGCTGGCGCTTGCCCGCGCCGCGGCAAGTGTTTCCGCCGGATCGTGTTCCCGAATAATCGCTGCGGTCCGCCGTGAGCACGAGGACCGCTATGAGGCGACCGCGCTTCTCAAACGCGCGCTCGGCAAACACGTCGAAGTCCAAATTCTCGACCGCGACACGCGTGGACCCGCCGACACCGTTGCCGAACTGATTGACGCAGTGACGTATCGGGCGCCATCGCGATCAAGGACGCCGACAGCTTCTTCGATCCCGTTTCGCCGCCCGAGACCGGTTTCGTTGCCGTCAGCGACGTTCGCGCCGCGCCGCGCATGAGCAATGTCGGCGCGAAAAGTTTTGCCGTCCTGAACGAGAACGGCTTCGTGATTGAAATGGTCGAAAAGAGCCTTGCCTCCAATTATGTGAATGTCGGGCTTTATGGATTTCCGGATGCGGAAGCCTACCTGAACACCTTTCGGGCGCTGGCGCGCGTGCAGGAAACGGGTGAGATATTCGTGGCCCACGTGATGAACCGGGCCATTGCGAGCGGTCTGGTCATCGCGCCGCTCTTTGTCTCGAATTTGGTCGATGTGGGCACGCTCGACGACTGGCGCCGTTATGTCCGCACGCGAGGCAGCATCGTCGCCGATCTCGATGGCGTCGTTTTCCAGAACCACAGCCGGTATTTTGCGCCGTTCTGGGATGATGAAGACGTTCCCATCGCGGGAAATGTCGTCGCCTTTCGCGCGTGGCAGGAACAGGGCGCACAGCTGATATTCATGACGGCCCGGCCGGAGGCATACAGAAAGAAGACCGAACAGGCGCTGCGCCAGCTGGGTCTCGAGCCGCATGCGCTCATCATGGATTGCCGCCATGGGCGGCGATTCCTGGTCAACGATCACGCCGCGTCGAACCCCTATCCGGCGGCGGTGGCCGTCAGCATCGAACGCAACAGCGCATGCCTCGCAGATTACATGGCGGACTGGCTGTGAGCGTTGCCGCGCGGCGCGGTCCGGCGCAATCGGCTCGCGCGGTTGCCGTTCCGGTCCCACCCGACGAAATCCGCCATGTTCTCAAGGGGCATTCCGGCGCGAGCGTTGTGCTCCATTCCGCCGGGTCGCACAGTTTCGTGCGCAAGACGGCGGGCGATCCGTCGTCGAATGCGCGGTTGTTCGATCAAATGGAAAAGCAGCGCGAGCTCAGCCAAACCGGGATTCCGCTTCCTCGCGTATTGGCGAGCGGCGCGGATGAGGCGGGCCGCGCCTATTTCGATATGGCCTATGTGCCGGGCCTGACGGTCGCGCAGGCGGTTCTCGAAGCGACGGTGTTCGATACGGACGTTCTCGTCTCCGCCATCGAGCGGATGTTCTGGCTGTTTCGCGCCTGCCGCGGCGCGCCCATATCCGCCGACCGGTTCCGGGATAAGATCAGCGACATCGCACGCCACGACCCCGGCCACACGGAATATCGTGCGCAGTCGGAAGCGATCCGTGCGTGCGCCGACGCTCTCCTTCGCCTCGATTGGAGCGGAGTACCTTCATCGCCCTCGCATGGCGACCTCACGCTCGAGAACATCATGCTTGGTACGGAAAGGTCGGTCGTCTTCATCGATTGCGACCAGGCTTGGGTTTCGTCGTACTGGCTCGATTTCGGAAAGCTTTTTCAGGACCTCTATGGTCACTGGTGCTTGCGCAACTGCGACCGGCACGGCGGGCCTCAGCTCGCCAACGCGACAGGAAAGCTGGAACGGCTCGCCGGCGCGTTTGAAACTCTCGCGGCCGGGGACGATCCCGCCCTTGCCGCAAAGCTGCGGCAACTCGCGGCATTAAATCTCTTTCGCGCACTTCCATATGCGTCCGAGGCCGGCGTGGCGTCATTCATCTGCGCGCGCGTCCTGCGCGTGCTGGAGATCTGACATGGCGCCGCCGACAGATGCTGTCATTACCGGCTTCGCGCATTCGAGGACTCTCGCGGAGCAGAGCCTTGCATCGGTGCGGCAACTTCGGCAGGAAGGGCTGCTTCGTCGGGTCGCCTGCGTGACCTGGGACACGCCCGAAACGGACACCTACGCCGGATGGATCGAGGATTTGGGCGACGTCGAACTCGCGCGCGTTCGCCCGCCCGCCGTGGGTGGCACCTTGAACCAGCGCGGCGTCGTCTTTCAGGTCGAGACTCTGCGCGCCGCACTGACCCTGGTCGCAAACGGCGACGATCTTGTCCTGAAACTCCGGCCGGACTTCGTGGCCGATGCGGCTTTTCTGCGAAGCAAGATCCAATCGTTCGACGCGTGGTCGGCGTTGCCGGCTCGATCCGTCTTCGGGGTCACGATGCCGAAACCGGTTTTGGGCAGAAAAATCTGGCTCCCGTGGGCGGATTCCAATCGGCCATTCTTCTACGAGGACGCAGCGTTCCTGGGCCGGAAGCGCGACCTGCAACGGCTGGTCACCCGGCTCACGGCCCATGACGTGCAGACATTGGGAGATGACACCTGCAAATCGTTTGCGCATGTCGTGCGCTACGCCAGGCCGTTCCTTGGGGACTATCCTCTGTTCGCGCGCGTGCTGCGCGATTATCGCTTTTTTGTGGACGACTTCGATTATCGCCAGAAGCTCGTTCCCTATCTGCTGAACGACGGCTTTTTCTGGCATGTGCTGATGGCCCACGCCTGGATTCTCCACAGCCACTTCCACGTCGACGCCGGACAACAGGGCGAACTCCGCTTCTACGCCAACACGGTCAACCGGCAGGCGGACTGGTCGAACCTCGCAACGCTCAACGTCGCGAACCCGTATGACGATCTGGAGATGTGGCGAGCCGGCACCGGGGCAGGCGAAGCGACCGGGAGCGTCCAGCGCGCTTACGGACGGCTCGTCGACGATGCCTGGCAGCACGCACTCTTCACGAAGCAACTCCCGGATTTTCCGCGCAATACGCTCGTCAGGTTATTAGAGAACATCGCCGATTGCGGTGACGGCCGCTTGAACAAGATCGAGGGCGATTTCTATCGAGGGCTGACCGAGCTTCACCGGGCGTACTTTCGGGCGAACGTTGCGGCTGCAGCCCGTTGAGGCTTCGCCATCTCGATGCCGTCGGGGCAGCTTCAGCTTGGACCGAGGCTTGCAGAAAATTATTTCGGTAGAAAAAGGCTGGCTGGTGCGGAGGTGGTCAAAACCTGCGACAATTAACCGCCTAATATCGCTAGGGTTCTAACGATTCGAGCATTCGATACCAACAAATCTACCAACGATTTTCTGCCGGTAGCCTTCGATCTCGCAACTGAGCCCGCGTCTATCCCATTTTTGCAACAAAGACAGCACGCATCTCCCTCCGAATGGGCACGCCTAACTCGCGGCTCGTCGAAGCACGCAGCAAAATCGTGTCGCGACTGATCCTCGGCGGCCCACATTATTGCCACCGATATGATAAAAGCGATATGCCCGCCGACAAAGTGACGCGAATGTTGTCTGCCAGCGCGCCACGGCTTACGATTCTCAGATCGTCTGGAGCAGGAAATGAACATGTCCCGGCTCGGCCTCCTTCACGAACGCGATCTCAGCGAAGAGCAGAGAAAGTTGCGTGACGCCATGACAAGCGGGCCTCGAGGGGCCTCGGCGGCATCCGGAGGTCCTTTTGAAGTCTGGCTGCATAGCCCGACGTTTGGCGACCACGTTCAGCGCTTCGGAGCTCACGTTCGCTATTCGACGTCTCTTGCGCCGAGGGTCTCAGAGCTTGCCATCCTCGTTTGCGCACGGCACTGGAAGGCAGACTACGAATGGTTCGCGCACGCTCCCATAGCGGAAAAAGCCGGGGTGCCCCCGGACGTGATTGAGGCGCTGCGAGCCGGTCGTCCCGTCCATTTCGCGAACGAAACTGATGGGGCGGTCTATAGCTTCTGTCGGGAACTGCTCGGCCAGCGGCGGGTGTCTGACACCACATACGAAATCGCGGAGCGGCAATTGGGCAAATCCGCTTTGATCGAATTGGTCGGGCTCCTGGGTTACTACTCTCTGGTCGCGCTGACATTGAACGCTTTCGAGGTGCTGCCGCCCAACTCCATCAAACGGTTTGAGTGACGCACGCCAAGTGGTCGGCGCCTCGGTCGCCGACGCGTAGCGAAGCTTAAGGTCGGACTGTCCGCCAGCCTTCATGGTTCTTTGCATAAATCGATCCTGAACCGGACGAAGCCAGGATCTTTGCGCCGCCGCGCTTTGCAGCAATTGTTTTTGGAAGCGTCTTCTGGCTAAATATGAACATCGTTTATATTTAGCCAGGCGGCGAGGGCTGCCAGGCTTCCGGAGACCTAGCATGACCCTCAACATGATCTTCGCGTACCAGGAGTGGCCCTATCGGCAGGTCTTCCGCTTTGCCCGCGAAACGCGCGAATCCTCGCCGCTCGTTGTCGTGCACCTGAGCGACGGAGAGTTCATCGGCCGCGGCGAGTGTGGGCTGCAGTCGCTCCATGACGAAACGCCGGAGTCGGTCGCGGCACAGCTTCACGCGATGCAGGACCGCATCGATATCATCGGTTCCCGCGAAGGACTGAACAAAGAGATCGCCGCGTGCTCGGCGCGCAATGCGGTCGATTGCGCCTTCTGGGACCTCGAATGCAAGCGTTCCGGAAAATCGATCTGGAGCCTGGCGGGCGTCGAGCGCCCCGAACGCATCGAGGTCGACATCACCATCGGCATCAATGCGCTCGAGAAAATGCGCGCCGACGCCCAGGCCGCCGCCGCGCGCGGCTATCGGCTCATCAAGATCAAGGCCGATGCCGAAAGCGTGCTGGAGAAGGTGACCGCCATTTCCAGGGCCGTGGCCGGAATCAGGTTGATCGTGGATGCCAACGAGGCCTGGTCGCTGGCGCAGCTCCGCGATCTTGCACCCGAGCTCAAGGCCCTCAACGTCGTCGTGATCGAACAGCCGCTGAAGCACGGCATGGATGAGGGGCTCGCAAACTATGAATGCCCCGTCCCCCTCTGCGCCGACGAGAGCTGCGCCACCCGCGAGGATCTCGATCTCCTCGATGCGCGTTACGACGCCGTCAACATCAAGCTCGACAAGACCGGCGGTCTCACCGAAGCGCTGGCACTGGCCCGCGCCGCGCGCGCTCGCGGCATGGGCTTGATGATGGGATCCAATGGCGCATCCTCGCTCGGCAACGCGCCGGGCTATGTCGTGGGAAGTCTGTGCGACTGGCGCGATCTCGACAGCCATGAGCTGCTCTGCGAGGATCGCGCAGGCGGTATGGTCACGCGCGAGGGCAATCTCTACGCGTTCGATGCCAAATTCTGGGGCTGAGCCCCGGCGTCAGGCCGTCTTCCGCCGCCGCGCCCGCATGGTCTCCGTCGTGCCGCCGCGCAGCACAGTGAGTTCCTGCGCGAAGCCCTTGTAGTCATAAGTGATGGCCGTTTCGTACGGACCCATCTGATGGAAGAAGCGGCCGTTCTGGTCCATCATGATCTCGCGCGGGCCGCCGCGCATTCCCGTGAATTCGTTCTTCAGCTTGCCGTTTTCCACCCAGATCCGCATTTCCGGGGCATCGACGCCACTGACGATGTCATAGGTCCCCACGTAGCGGGGGAGTTCGTCTTCCGGAATTGTCCGGACGGTTTTCTCAGGCAGCATGAAGTCTTGCCAATGGTAGAGGTCGGCGATGGCGTTGAAGACCTCCCAATAGAAAAAGAGGCCCGTATCGGCATTCGTCATGACGACGGCGCCCTGGTCTTTTTCGAGGTAGCAGGTCGATTCGCACTGATAGCCGTTGTTCGAGCCACCATGGCCGAAGCGGCGGTTTGCTCCGCTTCCGAAGATCTCCCAGCCGATGCCGAATATGCCGCCCTGCGGCGTCATCATCTCCTGCGCAAGTTGCCGACCCAGGATCGATTTCGGTTTGCCGTGCCAGGCATTGCGGCAGCCGATCATGAACCGCGCATAGTCGGCCGGCGTGGTGAAGATCGCGCCCGCGGCGATCGCGATCACGCAGACATATCTCTCCGGCAGGGTTGCACCGTCCTCGTGACCGATGGCGGCATTCGCGTGATAGCGCTCGGGAAGCGGCGCTTCGAACGTCGTGCGTGTCATGGCGAGCGGTTCGAAGACATTCTCCCGCGCAAGCTGGTGGAAGCGCTTACCGGTTGCGTCTTCGAGCATCTGCTCGACGATCGTTGTTCCGCCGCCGGAATAGCGCACCGTGCCGCCCGGGACCTTGTCGACGGTCACCCCGTTCGTTGTGCGGCCGTTCCGGAAAGGAATCTTTTTGGTCAATATGTCGAGCGCCACGGGAAGCGGGCCGTCCGGAACCGTTCCTCCGAAGCCGTGGATGGTCGTGCCGGCGCGATGGGAGAGAAGCAGGCGCAACGTCACCGGGTGCTGCTTGGTGAATTCGTTCACCGGCACCTGCCAGGACTTGAGATAGCGGTTTACATCGACGTCGAGATTCCAGATTCCGCGTTCGATCATCTGCAGCGCAAGCATGGCCGTGACGGGTTTGCTGATGGAGGCGCCGGAGAACATCGTCTCGCCGTCGACGCGACCGGGCTTGCCCTCTTCGATATGTCCATAACCTGCCGCCCAGGCGAGTTCACCCTTGTCGATGACGGCCACGCCCACGCCCGGAACATGATGATGCGCAAGGCGCTCTTCCATCGTCCAGCGCAGAATTCTGCCCGGCGATGCGGGCGACTGGAAGCAGATTGCGTGCGACTGCTGTGGCGGGTGATTCCGTAATGGTCATTCAAGCTTCTCCTCGATTGGAATCATTGTGTGTCGCCGCGTCGAATGCGTATTCCTCGACGAGCACGCGTCTGCGATTGGAGGTGTGCGCCTGGGAGTCGGCCGCGACGGATTTTCCGACTTCGGTGCCGTAGCAGGCGGTGAGAGCTTCATGGCCGTCGAACCATTGTTCGACGACCGCATCGAATGGCCCGTCGGACAGGAAATTGAAGGCATGACGCCTGAGCCCCGGCAGCCGCTCCGCCAAAGACCGGTGCGAACCGAGCCACCAGTCGCGGAATTCCTCGCGCGACAACCCGGCGCGGCGTTCGAGAAATATCATGGCCTTGATCAGAGAGCGTCTCCAGACCGGATATGAACAGTGTTTATATTGCAGGAGCGCGGCGGCCTCGTCAATCGCGGCTGAACTTCCGGAGGGGCGCGGGCAGGGCGTGGGTTGAGAATAACGTTTGAGCTTCGATGTAAACATCGTATATTTCCAGGCAGGAAGGGGCGCTTCATGGTCGCAAAAGACGGCAAGGGCCAGGAGCGCCATGGCGATCCGAAGCCGACCAAGTTCCAGCTCACGCTGTTTGGCTTTCCGGCGCTTCCTCATTCCTTCATCGCGCTTCCCCTCAACAGCATCATTCCGGCGTTCTACGCCGCGAACACGACCGTCACCTTCGGCGAAATGGCGGGCGTCATGACGTTCAGCCGTATCTTCGACGCCATCACGGATCCGCTCATCGGTTATCTGTTCGGACCGGACGAAATCGCCGATCGGCCGGCGCAAGCCCTGGGTGCTCGCGGGCACAATTCTTTGTGCCATTTCGATCTATTTCCTGTTCCAGCCGTCGCGGGCGGCTGGAGTTGTCTATTTCGGGGTATGGTCTTTCCTGGTCTATTTCGGATTTACGCTGTTCGAGATTCCGCGCGGCGCCTGGTCGTCGGAACTGAGCCGCGATTACCACCAGCGATCGCGAATCCAGACCTATGTCGGCATGTTCAACATTGCCGGCAGTTTCATTTTCTTTGCGGTGCCGCTGCTTCTCTACGCGACCGGTATCACGACGACGACGGCGATTACGGACACTGCGCTGACGGGAATTGCGTGGCTCTACACGATACTCATGCCTGCCGGGATGATATTGGCGATCATTTTCGTGTCGAGCGGCGCGGAGGTCACCGCTGCGCCATCCACGCTTGGCCAATTGATGACGTCACTGAAGCGCAACAAGCCGCTCTGGCATTATTTCGGAATCATCAGCGCGTGGGGTTTCGGGCAGGGCGGATACCTGTCGGTCTCCTTCATTTTTCTGACCTATTACATGCACCTGGGAAAAATCTATCCCTACCTGATGATCATGTTCTTCTTCGTGGCGCTCGTAGCGCTGCCGACATGGGCGCCGCTGACGCGGCGCATCGGCAAACACCGGACCTGGGCGCTCGCCATGTCGCTCGACGTCCTTACGCGGCCTCTCCTGCTTCTGTTGACGCCGGGAAGCGGGGCCGCCGTGCCGGTCATGATGCTGGTGGCTCTGAGCGCGTTCCTGAGCGCGCCCTGCAACATCGCGCCCTCTTCGGTTCTGGGCGACGTCATCGACTACGACATTCTCAAGACACGCGCGAACAAGGCAGGGAATTTCTTCGCTATCAACACGCTACTCATCAAGGCCACCATAGCGCTGAAGCGGCACCGCATTCCTGCTGCTGTCGGCGTTCGGTTACAGCGTGAAGCACGCAAACGGCGCCACGGCGAATCTCGGTCTCATCATCGCGTACTTCGTCTGGCCCGCCGTCTGGTTTCTGGTGGCCTCGACATTGGCCTGGAAATTCCCCATCGACAATGCGCGGCACAATGTGATCAGGCGGCGTATCGAAGGCCGGGCAATTGCGTACGTGGCACCGGCCGAATAACCGGTCCGGCTTGACCCGGCGAACCCCAATATATACACTGTTCATATTGCCGAACCAGGCGCAAGAGTTGGGCGGCTGCACCACCACGGCGATCATGAGGAACGCCCATGTTTCCCGACGAAAAGTCGAATTCCGCGAAGCTTTATCAGCGCGCGCTGAAGGTCCTGCCGGGCGGCAATTCGCGCCACACGGTCTATTTCCCGCCCTATCCCGTCTATGCGGTGAAAGCGGAAGGCGCGCGCGTCTGGGACGCCGACGGCGTCGACCGTCTCGATTTCATCAATAATTATTCTTCGCTGATCCACGGCCACAATCATCCCCGGATCGTGGAGGCGATCGTGCGGCAGGCAAGCAGGCTGCTGTCGATTTCGCTCCCCACCGAGGAGGAAGTGCGGCTCGCGGAAATCGTGACGTCGCGCCTGCCGGGCGTCGAGCAGCTACGCTTCGGCAATTCGGGTACGGAAGGCATCAACATGGCGATCCGCGCGGCCCGCGCGTTCACCGGCCGGGCGAAAATCGCCAAGGTCGAGGGCGCCTATCACGGCAGCGGCGACACGGCCGCCGTCAGCGTCGGATCGACGCCGACGAACTGGGGCGATCCGGATGAGCCCGCGAGCGTGGCACCCAAGGGCGTCGCACCGGGCACCGCGCAGGACGTCGTCGTTATTCCGATGAACGAGGTCGAAGCGACACGAAAAATCCTGCGCAAGCACGCCGGCGAGCTGGCAGGGGTCCTGATCGATCCGCTCGTCAAGAATCTCGGCTATGCGCCCGCATCGCGCGAATTCGTCGAGATGCTCCGCGAGGAGACGCGAGCCTGCGGCGCGCTTTTGATATTCGACGAGGTCTACAGTCTCCGGCTGGGTTATCACGGCGCGCAGGGCGCGCTGGGCATCACGCCTGACCTGACGGCCATGGGAAAGATCATCGGTGGCGGCCTGCCTGTGGGCGCGGTGGGTGGACGGCGCGATATCATGACCGAATTGTTCGATCCGCGTGCCGGTGCGCAGGTAAGCCATGGCGGCACGTTCAATGCGAATCCCATGACGATGGCTGCCGGCCTCGTCGCTATGGAAATGTTCGACGAGGCCGCATTTGACCGCCTCTCGGTGCTCGGCGAGCGTCTTCGCAACGGCTTGCGTGAGGCCCTGCGCATCACTCAATCGCCCGGCATGGTCGGCGGCGCTACCTCCATGGTCGCGTTCTTTCACGCCGATGTAAAAATCCGCACCTTTCGCGACGTCGTCAACAGCATGCGCGGCAACCAGGAAGCGCAGGCGCGAGCCGAACAATTCTTCCGCTTCATGCTCAACAACGGCGTGCTGATGGGCGCGCCGGGTTTCTTCGTGCTGTCAACCGCGCTGACGGAGGAAGATATCGACTTTGTGCTCGATAAGGCGGTAGAGGGTTTGCGCCAGATTCATTGAGGGGCACGTGAACCCATCCCATCGAAAGACGCCCTCGGGAAAGCTCCGCGCGCGCGGGGCCGGCATCCCGTTCACCGGAACGCCCGGCGAGAACAATGCGATCACCGATGTGAAGTCCGTCGAGGTGGGTTATTGCACCTTGATCGAGGGAGAAGGCCCGCTTATCGTCGGCAAAGGCCCGGTTCGCACCGGCGTGACCGCGATATTCCCGCACGGCCGCAAGGCGCCCAATGCTGCGGCGTATGCCGGCTATTTCAGCATGAGCGGCAACGGCGAAATGACGGGCACGGCCTTCGTCGAGGAGCGGGGCCGCTTCGACGGGCCCATCACCATCACCAACACGCATTCCTGCGGGCTCACGCGAGACGTGACGGCGCAATGGCTTTTCACCCAACTCGATACGAGCGCAAAGAACGACCAGCCCTTCTGGCTGCCGGTCGCGGCAGAGACCTATGACGGCAATCTGAACGACGTGAACGGCCATCACGTGAAGGCCGAGCACGTGATTGCCGCGTTTGAGGGTGCGAAACCCGGGCCGATCGAGGAAGGCAGCGTGGGCGGCGGCACGGGCATGCGCTGCTACGAGTTCAAGGGCGGATCCGGCACGTCCTCGCGCGTCGTCGACTATGACGGAAAGCGCTATCATGTCGGCGCCTTCGTACAGTCGAATTTCGGAAAGCGTCACCTTCTGCATATCGCGGGGATCCCGGTCGGCGTCGAAATCCCGGTCGCGGAGCCGCAAAAGCCCGATCTCGAATCGGGCTCGATCATCGTCATCATCGCGACCGACGCGCCGATGATGCCCCATCAGCTGAAGCGCGTCGCGCGCCGCGCGGCCTATGGCATCGCGCGCTCGGGCGGCATCGCGTCCAATGAATTGGGCGATCTGTTCCTCGCTTTCTCGACCGCCAACCGCGAAGCCGTGGACACCCACAAGGGCCTCGTGACGGCTCAGTATATGGGCGAAGAGGGTATGAGCCGTTGTTACGAGGCGACCATCGAGGCGGTGGACGAGGCGATCATGAACAGCATCTTTGCCAACGAGACGATGGTGGGCCGTGACGGCTATGTGGTCCCCGGACTCCCGATCGCCGAAGTCCAAGCGATCCTGCGTCGGCACAACCGGCTGGTTCCTGTAGACTGGGAAGGCTGATTCGCATATCTCGCCCGACTATCAGCTTGCCGGGCGATTGACGGCGTGATGTGGACTTATGGCCATCGCAAAAAGAAAAGCCGTTTCGACGCCGCCGCGCAAAACGGCGCAGAAAAAAAGCCGGGCCTATCACAAAGGCAACGTCGCCCAGGACTTGATCGCCGTCGCTGTCAAAATACTCAAGGAAGAGCACGCTGAGGATATCTCCGTGCGCCGCCTCGCCCGCGAGGTGGGCGTCACCCCGGCCAATTTCTACAATCACTTTCGTTCGGTAGACGACCTGCTTCTGACGATTGCAGCACAGTCCGTGGCCGACAGGGCGCGCGATCGGGCGAGAATCATGGCGCACGCCAAGAGCCGTCGCGACGGCCTGATGCAGGTCTGTATCGACTTCGTCGAATTTGCCATGGCCAACAAGGAGCTGTTCCGGATCACATTCGGCCAGGTTCCGAACGGCATGACACATAAGCGTTTCCGGGAGGCGTCGGACGCGTCCTTCGGGCAGTTCATCACCTATGTGTACGGCAGCAATCTCTACGACCCCACAGTGCCCAAGCTGAGCCATGAGCGCAGCAAGGGCGGCTATGCGTTGTTCGCGCTTATCTACGGCCTGGCGCGCAACATCATCGAAGATCAGTACCTGTTCGAAACCGGCAGCCGTGCCGAAATCCGGCAATTCGTCGAGCTCGTCGTGGGCGCGTTGCTGGACGGAACCATGCCTGCCGAGCTCGGAAACTGAACCCCGAAACCGCAGCGTAGAAAAAAAACGCCGCCCGGCTTTCGCAGGGCAGCGGTTGAGTCGGAGGTACAATCAGAACTTCGTCTCGATTCGGATGCCGTAGGTCCGGCCCAGATTCACGTTTTCCACGCCGTCGGCATATTGGAATTGGGGGATGATGTCGTTGAAGGCATTGTCGACATAGGCCACGACGCGCGTCCGTCCGAAGGATACGCCGGCATCCAAATCCAGATTATCGAGCATCGGATATCGCGTCGTCTCAAGCACGTAGAAGCCGCTTGCCTGGGCGGCATCTAGCCATCCGCCGTATTCCAGGCGCCAGTTCGCATCGCTCACAAACGTCATGTTGGGGCCGATCGGATAGGCGGCATTGTAGGAAAAGTTGAGCGTCCAATCTCGCGTCAGCGGCACTTCCTGGCCCACCATCGAGTGTCCCTGGGCGATGCCGCTGGTGAACCTGTCGTCCAGCCAGCCGATGCTTGTTCCCACATTCAGCCAATCCAGCGCGTGATATTCGGCCTGGAATTCGGCGCCATAGGTGCGCACGTCGCCGACATTTCCGAGATAGTAAAGATCGAGGAACGCGGGCTCGGTGGGGTCGTTTTCGGGCTCGACCAGATTCTTCTGCGGCATGTAAAACACGTCCGCATTGATATCCAGCCTGCCGTCAAGCCATAACGTCTTTGCGCCGATTTCGAAGTTCGAGTCCGTCTCCGGTTTGTACGCGAGATATTGCGGGCTTGAAGTACCCAGATTGAATCCTCCGGCGCGGAAGCCCGTGGCGTAGGTCGCATACAGATTGGCGGTGTCGCTGAGCTTGTACTTGAGCGTGAGGCTGGGAGCCAGATTGACGAACGTATCGGTCTGTCTATCCGTGTACGGAACGAATATCTGCGCGAAGAGGGGATCGAGATACGACGAGCCCAGAGCAGTCGCGCCATATCCTGGCACAGGGCCCTGGTAGTAATTGAGGGCTTTCTGCGTCTGGTCCCAACGCAGATCGCCGGTGAGGTCGAGCGCATCGGTGAATTTGTACGTGGCGGTGACAAAGCCGGATATGGACTTCGTGTCGATGTAACTGCCAGGTCCGCCGAAGGCATTTGCGCCGCTCTGCACGCCGATATTCGGGAAATGATAGGGATACGTGCCGTTGGGGCCGGCCCCGGGCAATCCCGGAGCACCCGGATTGCCGGGCCCAGGCGGCGTGGCTTCGCAGCCGCCGCTATAGTTGCCGTCGGTTGCAGGGTTACCCAGCATCAGGAAGCTGCATAACAAATTGCCGTAGGTATAGCCTGGACCAAAGGCGGGATCGTTCAACAGGTTAAAGTCCACGGTGCCTGCGAATATTCTCTGGAACGTAAAGGTCTCATTGAAGTAGTCGGCGCCTGCCATCCAGGTCAGAGGCTGGTCCTCCGGCGATTTCCAGATCAGCTGCCCGTAGAAATTGTTCAGGCCTTCGTCGCGATATTGAACCTGCTGGATCATCATCGGATACGCAGTCGGGTTGAATGCCGTATGGTCCTGATCTTCCTGCAGGCTGTTGTGATAGTTCCTGTATTGCGCCTGCAGTTCGAACGTGCCGGCCCAGCTGTTCGTATCGTAGTTGACGTCTTGCGACAGATAGAACTGCTGCCAATGTTCCGTGTCGGGTGTGTCCTCCTCGATCGTCGAGATCGTTTCCGGCGGCTGGACGGGAAGGCCGCAGCAGTTCACGTTGAATACGCCGCCAATGCCGTTTGGCGCAAATGCTTCGAATGAGGGTCCGTGCTTGTCTTCCAGCTCGGCCATCCACACGAACGACAATCTGTTGTTTGCTTCCCACTTGGCGCTTACGCGGCCGCCGATATCCCTGTTGGCGTCGATATAATCGTTCAGGTAGATGTTGTGGAGTTGGCCCTCGTTCTGATTGATCCACCACGCCGTGCCGCGAACGGCGAAGTCGTCCGTGATCGGTATATTCACGGCGCCCTGCAATTCGCTGCGCTCGAAGTTGCCATAGCTGCCGATCGCGTAGCCGCTGAATGCGTCCGTCGACGCAATATTGTAGATGACGTTGACCACGCCCCCCACGGCATCGCGACCGTACAGCCCCGACTGCGGGCCGCTCAGGACTTCGACGCGATCGATATCGATTTGCGAGCCGAAATTTCCGCGTTCGCCGCCGTTGTACATACCGTTGCGGTACAGGCCGAAATTCGGCTCCGCGTTGATGTCGGCCTGGTGTATGCCGCGAATGTTGATGTAGCTCTCGAAGTTTTCGGGATCATCGGGAAGCACGGCATTGGGAACCATCGCGATGATGGACTTCATGTCCGTAATGCCCAGGTTGTTCAGCGTATCGCCGGAGATCGCGGTGATGGTCGCCGGCACCTCGAATATCGGTTCGGCGCGTCGCTCGGCGGTCACGACCACCGTTTCGACGCCTGTCTGGTCCGTCTGAGCGAACGCGACGCCTGCCGAAAGAACGGCCGGAATTGCCGCCGTCGCAAACAGGAACGACCTGAAAGAAAAATGCGCGCGCATGATGTGCCCCCTCACCGCCGTCGGATACGAGCCCCGCCCACGAGACCTACCGCACCCCCTTGCATATTAACAACGTTTACATAGAGGTTTGTGCAATGTCAACGTTGTTCATATTGGCAGGGCGCGAGCAATTGCCTATCGTTCTTGCACAGGCTGGCGCGATTTTGGGCTGCGAATGCCGGGTTGGCATCTGTCAGCAACAGTCGGAAGAAATATCTTGTCCACAAATTCGAAGCCGCAATCGCTGCTGATCCTGACGCGCCAGGAGATCGCGCGCGCGCTGCACGATGTCGACGCCGTAGCCGCGATGGAACGGGCCTTCACGCAATATTCTTCCGGAAACGCGATATGCCCGCCGGTCGGTGAAATACTGTTTCCCGCGGCGGACGGCGAGGCGCACATCAAATCCGCATACGTTGCGGGCGACGATGCCTTTGTCGTTAAAGTTGCAACGGGCTTCTATCGCAATCCCGAACGGGGCCTGGCGTCCGGTTCGGGCGTTGTTCTCGTCTTCAGCGCCGGTTCGGGATTTTTGCAGGCCATCCTTCTCGATGAAGGTCACCTGACGGACGTTCGAACGGCCGCGGCGGGTGCCGTAGCCGCCAAATTTCTTGCGCCAAGGCACATCCGCTACATTGGGATCATCGGCTCCGGCGTTCAGGCACGGCTCCAGGCGGAAATGCTGAAGCCCGTCACACCCTGCCGCGCGATCGCGTTGTGGGCGAGGCGGCCCGAAGCCGCGATGAAGTGCGCGGACGACTTGCGGAACGCCGGCTTCGCCGTCGATGTCGCCGCCACGCCTGCGCAAGTGGCGGCGCGCGCCGACCTCATTGTAACTGTCACTGCCTCCAGGGCGCCTCTTCTTGCAGCGACCGACATCAGGCCGGGCACACACATCACGGCAGTCGGCGCCGACACCGCGGAAAAGCAGGAGCTGGATTCCGATCTTCTCCGTGCAGCCGATCTTGTGGCCGTGGACAGCCTTGTTCAAAGCCGCGAGCGCGGCGAACTGCGCCACGCGCCTGCGGCGAACGCAATCGAGCTGGGTGCCATCATTTCCGGCATGGCGAGCGGCCGCACCTCGGAGGATCAAATCACGGTCGCAGATCTCACCGGCGTCGCCGTTCAGGACGTCGAGATCGCCAAGGCCGTATTGGATGTGGTTCGCAAATGGGGTGCGGCATGACCGGGATCGACACATTCCTGCTGGAGCGCAACCAGTCGCTCTATGAGAATTCGGTCGAGATCAATCTGACGGAAAGCGGCGTCGAGCCTCTGACGTTGTCCGAATTGTTGTCGCCCGATGAGCTTCGTGAGCTTCATTCCATCCGTCTCGGCTACAACTACACGGAAGGTACGCCGGAGCTGCGGGCCGCAATCGCCACATGGTATCCAGGCGCGAGCGCCGAAAATGTGCTGATCACGGCGGGTACGGCGGAAGCGAATTTTCTCGCCGCATGGGCCCTCCTGGAACACGGCGATGGCTTCGCTTTCATGCTTCCCAATTTCATGCAGCTTTATGGGTTCGCAAAATCTCTCGGCGCGGATGTGCGCACATTTCCACTGGAATTGCAGGGTGAATGGCATCTCGATCGGACGAAGTTTGCCGCCGCGGCGAAAGGCGCAAAGCTCATCGCATTATGCAATCCCAACAACCCGACGGGAGCCGTGCTCTCCGAAGACGACACCGACGTGATCGTCAACGCGGCGCGGGACACCAATGCGTGGCTCCTGTGCGACGAGATCTATCGCGGATCCGAGTTCCACGGCCGGAGCGAAACGCCGACGATCTGGAGCCGATACGACAGGGCGGTCGTGACGTCGAGCACATCGAAGTCGCTTGCCCATGCCGGTTTGCGCATCGGCTGGATCGTCGCGCCGAAGGACTTCATCGCGGAAACCATGCGCCGGCAGGACTACACGACCATCGGAACCGGCCCGCTCAATCAGTTCATTGCGGCGAAACTGATGGCGCCGGCCAAACGCGAAGCGATCCTCGCGCGCAGCCGCGCAATTCTGGGCCACAATCTCGGAATCATCGACGACTGGATATCGCGCTGGAACGGAAGGCTCGGTTATGTGCGCCCCGCGGCCGGCGGAATGGTGTTCGTGCGTTACGACTTCAAGGTCGGGTCGTCGGAATTGAGCCGGTTGATCCGCGGGCGGGAAAGCACGTTCGTGGTGGCTGGCGACTGGTTCGGCATGGACGGACATCTGCGCATCGGCACGGGCGGTCATGCACACGAACTCGAAGAGGGTCTCCGGCGCATCGATCGCGTGCTGGCATCGATCGCCTAGACGGGGGCGAACGTCGCCCGGCCGTCGGCCACGGCCTTTTCGCCGCGCGCGTTGAGAACTTCGAACAGGGCCTCATTGGCAGTCGGTGCGCGGCCATAGCGAATGGTGATCGGCGCGCCCGGAATGACCATTGCCGCGAAGCGTCCCGACAAAAGTTTGAGACGCTGCGGCGAGCCCGGGGCGAAACGCGACAGCAGGGCCGTTCCCGCCAGCGCCCACAAAGCGGTGCCGTGGACGATGATGTCGGGCAGGCCCGCGGCGAGCGCAATTTTGCGTTCGGTATGGATGGAATTCCAGATATTGGCGCATTCGGTGTAGCGGTGGGGAAATCCCCGGTCGATGGCGATGGTTGTTTCGCGCACATCGATCATTTCGGAGGCAGCTGTTGAAACGGGTTCATAGTCCAGCGCGCGCCTGTCGTCGCCGTCCACATCCACGTTGCGATAGATGCCCGTGCTGAGCGTCGAAGAAATTGGAGCACCGTCTTCGCCGGTCACGTTCAGCTCCGTCACCGAAAGCGCGCCCGCGCGCGCCCGGCGGATCTCCGCGATGCGACCGGATACCTTCACGGTCTGACCCGGGCGCAGCGGGCTCAGGAAACGCGTGTTCTGGCCGGCATGAACGGCATGCACCGCCTCGAGCGGCGTGACGCCCAGCAATTCGTTGCGGGCGGCGATCACCAACTGCCATTCGAGCGACACGCAGAAGAGCGGATGTGCGGCAAAGCCGGAGGCGTCGTCGTCCAGCGCTGTGTCGTCTCCAAGTCCGGCCGCGAACGCCAGCGCCATGCGCGGCGTTACCGGAATGGACAATGTCGGGAGCGCCTCTCCGACGACCGAGGATTTGAGCGGCATTTTTCAATCCCAGGGATAGGTCCAGGGGAAAGCCTGCTCGTAAATGCGCGCGAGCCGGAGGAGAACGTCGTCGCGATGGCGCCGCGCCGTGATCTGAAGGCCTACCGGCAATCCATCGGACGTGAGGCCCGCCGGAATCGAGATCGACGGATTCCAGCAGGCGTTGGCTAGCATCCCGAACGGTTCGACACCCGTGTCGCTGCAATCGCGCCCGTCGACGATCTGCGGTGATGTCAGATGCGCATCATAGGGTTTGCAGGCGGTGGCTGGCGACATGAGCAGATCGTGGTCCTTGAAGAATTCCGCGACCTGGTTGTTCAGCATTTCGACATTCTTCCACGATGCCTTCAGGTCGATCTCCGGCTTCCGCGCACGGATTTTCTTGAGCAGCATCTTCGTCTGCTCGGAAAGCTTGTCGTAGCCGTTAGGAAGGTAACCGTCGTGGACGAAGTCGTCCTCGAGGTTGACGAGATTGATCGTCCCCCAGTCGCGATAGATATTGGTAGGATGGAATACGCCCTCGGCCCGGTTCAGGGCCGCCGCGCGGATCAACCTTTCCGCGGCGCGCGCGGCCAGCTCAATCACTTCCGGCTCGACGACCGCATAGCCGCAATCCGGCGTGAACAGCGCACGCAAGCCTTTCACATCGAGCGTCTCGATGACGTCTTCATAGCGGTAGGGGACCTGCGGCAGAGACTGCCGGTCGCGATCGTCGGGGCCGGCCGCCACGTCGAGATAGCGGGCCGTATCGGCCACCGTACGCGTCACCGTGCCGTGCACGGCCCAGTTTGCGAATCCATTGTTCTTGGCGATACGGCCGTGACTGGGTTTCAGGCCGACGAGGCGCGTGTAGGCCGCGGGCTGACGAATTGAGCCGCCGCCATCGGTAGCCGTCGCGAACGGCACCATTCCCGCTGCCACTGCGGAGGAAGACCCACCACTGCTGCCGCCCGGAGTTTTCTGCGGATTCCAGGGGTTGCGCGTGACGCCCCAGGCATAAGTCGAAACCGCGCCGTCCATGCCGAATTCGGCGGTCGCCGTCTTTCCGAGAAGGATAGCACCCGCTGCCCGCAATCTCTCGACATGGGGAGAATCCTTGGTCTTCGGCGGTGTGTTTTTCAGGAAATAGCAGCCCTGGGTAGTTGGGAAGCCGATGCAGTCTTCAAGGTCCTTCACGCCAAACGGGACGCCCGCGAGCGCGCCGGCATCCTCGCCGCGCGCGATTTTCGCGTCGATCTCGTCCGCCATCCGAAACGCATTGTAGCGGTCGAGCATGATGAAGGCGTTGAGTGTGCCGTTCTTGGCATCGATCGCGGCGAACGCTTCGGCGACGGCATCACGGGCCTTCATTTCGCCACGCCGCACTTTTGTTGAGATTTCGACAAGCGTCCGCATCGTTTTTCCCTTCGCCTATTGCAACGCCTTGGAGACGTTCTCCACGAGGCTTTTTGAGATTCCCGGCGTGTTGGCGACGCGTTCCAGCGCCTTGCGCATCAGGCTTTGCCGCGCCGGATCGTAGCGTTTCCACTGGTTGATCTGCGGCATGATGTAGTGGCTGCCGGCGCGGCCGAGACTGTCGATCTTCAGGAGCCGGTCAGCGAGAAATTCGTAACCGTTGCCGCTCGGATCGTGGAACGCGACACGGTTCTGCCGGAAGAATCCGCCGTAGTAGAGCAACCCGCGGGCCATGTTGTCGAAGTCGAACGCGGGATGGTTCTCGAGGGCGATGATCTTGTCCACCGCTCCCGGCATGCGCGACAGCGCCTGCGCTCCGAACCATTTGTCGACCACGGTCGAATGGTCCTTCCAGCGATCGTAGAACCAGGCCAGCGCCTCCTCGCGTTCGGCGCATGCGTGATGCGTCAGCATGCACATGGCCTCGTACATGTCGGTCATGTTGGACGACGTCTTGACCTGTTTGAGGCAGAGCGAAGCGATATCCGTCGCGCCGGTGCTCATGAGAAGATCGAGTGCGGCGTTTCTCAAACGGCGACGGGAGATGCCGGCGATGTCGGGCGAATAGGGCGCAGTGTCAGTCAGCCCGGAGTACAGCGACAGGAGTTCCTCATGGAAACGCGTCGCGATTTGCCGGCGGAGGAAATTGCGTCCCGCCGTGTGACCATCGAGATCGATGCGCGCGAGGCCTTCGCTCAGCACGGGTTCGTCCGGCATGGTCAGAATTTGCGAACGCAGAAGGCTGTCGGTGTTCTTGTCGCTCAGGATGCGCCCGATGGCTGCAAGATAGGCCTCAGGCGGTGTCATTTGTTTGCCGCTAGAATGTTCGGCAGCCAGCGTGCGCACGAGTTTGACGCCGAGCGTCTGAGAGGCATCCCAGCGTGCGAAAGGGTCGGGATCATGCGCCATCAGGAGCGCAAGATCGTCTTCGGAAAGGCCGGCTTCGATGCTGACCGGCGCCGAAAAGCCGCGGAGAAGCGAAGGGATTGGTGCCGAGACAACGTCGTCGAATTCGAACGTCTGCTCGGGCTGGGTGAGCTCGAGGAGTGCCGACGTTTCCTTCGTGCCGGGCTTTTCGCGGACAAAGGGCATCTCCGCGCCGGCGCGCGACAGAAGACCGAGCGCCACGGGAACATGGAACGGCAGCTTTTCCGACTGACCGGGCGATGTCGCACACGTTTGGGTCAGGGTCAGCGAGTAACGCTTGCGCGCCGCGTCATACGCACCTCGGGCCACAATGCGGGGCCGGCCGGCTTGCGTATGCCACAGCCGGAACTGACGCAGATCGCGTCCGGACGCGTCCTCCATCGCCTTGATAAATTCTTCCGTGGTGACGGCCTGGCCGTCGTGCCGGGCGACGTAGAGATCGAATCCCTTGCGGTATGCCGCTTCCCCGATGAGAAAGCGGACCATGCGGACGACTTCCGCGCCTTTGTCGTAGACAGTGCTAGTGTAGAAATTGTCGATCGCGCCGTAGGCATCGGGCTTCACCGGGTGCGCTGCCGGTCCGTCGTCTTCCGGGAACTGGTTGCGCCGCAGTGTCTTGACGATTTCGACCCGCCAGACGCCCGCCGTCATTTTGTCTTCGATGAATTGCTGGTCCCGGAAGCGGGTCAGTCCTTCCTTCAGGCAAAGCTGGAACCAGTCGCGGCAGGTTACCCGGTTGCCGGTCCAGTTGTGGAATTCTTCATGGCCGATGATGCGCTCGATGATGACATAATCGTCGTCGGTCGTGATCTCGGGATCGGTGACGATACCGTGGGCCTCGAAGAGATTGAGGCCCTTGTTCTCCATCGCACCGGCCCATCCGGTGAGCGCCACGATATTGAAGACGTCCAGATCGTATTCGACGCCATATGTGCGCTCGTCCCATGCGAGCGCCCGCTTGACGACGTCCATGGCGAAGCCGCAACGCCCGACGAAATCATGGTCGGCATAGATGCCGAGCCTGACGCGCCTGCCGCCGGCCGTGACGAACTCGTCTTCAAGTTTGCCGAAATCGCCCGCGAAAACGCCGAAGATATAGGAAGGCTTGCGATAGGGATCGACCCAGGTCGTCCAATGCCGCCCCTCGGGCTCGGTCCCTGCGGCGGCCAGATTGCCGTTGGACAGCAGAACCGGGTACTTCGCCCGATCCCCGCGCAGGGTCACTTTGTATGTAGCGAGCACGTCCGGCCTGTCCGGAAAATAGGTCATCGCGCGGAAGCCTTGAGCTTCGCACTGGGTCGCGAGTTTCCCGCCGAGTTCAAAGAGGCCCTTTTTCGTCTTGTTTTTCGACGGGTGGATGGCCGTCATGATGTCCAGGCTGAACGTGTCGGGTACATCGGCAATCGCCAGCCCGTCCGGGCGACATTCGACCCGATTGCCCCGCAAAACTTCGTTGTTCAGCGAGAGGCTCACGAGCTCGAGGTTGGTGCCGTCGAGAAGGAGCGGAGCATCCGCCTTCACGCCGGGCGCCCGCCGGATGTTCATGCGGTTGCGCACGACAGTCCGCTCCGCGTCGAGGTCGAATGTCAATTCGACGGTATCGACGAGGTAGTCGGGAGGCCGGTAATCCGCGAGCTTTACTGTTGCGGCCACCATCTTGTGCCAATCCGCTAAGGCTGGCTCCGATATCGATGGAGCGCGGTCTTATTGCATGTAAACATTGTTTATATCAATCACCCAGCGGCGCTCAAGCGTATTTTTTGGATTACCCTGGCGGGTCACACCGGATCAGATGCTTTGGCTGGGTTCCGCTCGATGATCCTCGGCACTTGAGTCGATCGTGCGCATTTCTACCTCTATTTTACTTTTTCCCCGCGGCGTCGCAGCCAGGATCGTTTCGCGAAACCTGCCAGTCGGCGTTTCGCGAGCGACGTCCATTACTCGCCCGAGTAGGCCTCGGGCATCTCTGCCGCCTTCCGCAGTTTCTTGCTCCAATTTTCGCCGGATTTGAGAGCAGGATTCAGCGTCATCGGACCGCAGTATCGCTCGATGACGGTCGAGCTTTGCTCCGTTGATGGCAGAAAAACATCGCCCTGCATTTGGCCGAGTTCATGGCTGCAGAGCGGGGGTGGCCGCCTCTGGCGCGAAGCCGATGTCGGACTACGATGCTGTGACCGTCAGCTAGTACATTTCGCCACAAGTACGCTACTGCTCGCTATCATAAACAAAAAGTTCGAGGTGGAGGCTGCCGCTCCCGAAATCGCATATCGCGGCCCTTTCGTACCGAGCTTGTCGCCGCATTGGGCAATCGCGCTCGCAAGAGCGTCCCTCGGCCGTAGGCCCAAGAGACGCGTCTCGCCGTTACGCAATGGTCAACAATGCGCAGCTATGTTCAGGTTCTGGTGCGGAGGTGTTATCCTCACACGCTCTCTAACCTATTGATTTGTTTACAGTTTAGACGAGTCAATTTGTCGCTACCAACAAATCTACCAACGAATTTCAGGGTCTATTCGTCTATCAGTAGCGGCGCCAGCCCCGAGCGTTGCCACGGATTGAAAAGTAGCTGATTCGCGGGGTGTCTGAGTTCGGAATCGTCCAACGCTTCGAACAGGAACGCCGGACTGCCGCCGGGCTCTCCTTCGATCCGCTGCATGATGTCCGCCGCTCGGGGTTGGCTCGTCGTGACAGTGAGTACAAGAAGGTTCGGGAGCCCCCAATGCGTTCTGTGCGCTTGACGCGAAATGACTTCTCGAGGCGAAGCCGCAAACCACGTATACGCCTCCTCGACGATACCTCGCTCGTCCAATATCCGCCTAGCGCTCGCGCCAAGTTCATGTATCACCGGGCTGTGGCGGCAATCGGCCATTTCCCATTGGCGTTCGGGCCGGTTGAGGTAGCCCTCGTGAAATAGATCGCCAAGGCGCTCTTTGAACCGAGTTTGAGATGCGCCGCCCACGAACGCATGGATATATGTCGACCGCAGATATCGATATTTATCGAGGAGCTTGAATATCTCGATATCGCGAGTAGTAAGTTCAATTCGTTTGCCGATTCGTGTCCGGTGCATTCTTGATCGGCGTGACTGTCTCTGCATGCGCGATGCTGTAGCACCCAGACGCGAATCCGAAAACGTGCGTCATGTTCCGGTATGTTTATAGATCAGCGCGGGCGGCATTCCATGTTCACTAACCAACTTTCGACAATCGCTCTGCCGCAAGATCTCGTTTGTCGCGCGCTGCGGTTCTCTCGCCCCCCCCGCGGTCTCGATATTTAGGTGCGGGCGACAGGGCGCAAGAAATTAGGAGACGCCGGGCGGAATTCGATGAGGCGCTGCGCGTCTCAATTGATCACGATCTCGCGTAGCAGGCCCCCGGATTCCGATCGTGTGACCAATCCAAATTTGATGGAGCATTCCATTCAAAGAAAATGGCGTCGAAAGCGATAACTGAACAATGTTCAATTTGTCCAGTTGACGATTTGCAAGCACGAAATCCTGGATAGGTTCTTCAATTGTCTTTTCAGCAAGCCGCCGTCCGCCGAAGAATCCAAAGATTATCGGCACAGTCACGATTGTAACCGGTGCGGCGGATGCCAGTGTCCAGGTCATATCAGGGGCAGGGTATGTTTTCGCCGGTACAACCCAAAGTATAACCAAATCGCCGCCAATTGCTACCGTCGTATTTGGGCCAATTTCGTATTTAAGCAGGCTTGCTGTGCCGCGCAGAATAAGGTTTCGGCTGACATTCTCGCCGTCGTCGCGGCCGACTTCATCCGCAACAACCGCCAGGAGGCGAAGAAGGGCTTCTACGGCCGCTTGGAACGGGGCGTGTATCCACTTGCCGGCGCCCATTGGATACCTTGATAAGGGCGCGGGCGTCCCTAAGGCGCTTGATCCGGGCCGCGCTCCGTTGGTCAAGCAGGCTTTCGATCTCTATGCCAGCAATACGTTCGGGCTAGTCGATCTGCGCCGTGAAATGAAAGCGCGCGGCCTGCGCTCAATAAATGGCAAGGTGCTGTCGCTAGAAGCTCTTTCGTTGATGTTGCACAATCCCTTCTATATCGGGCTCATTCACATCAAGCGTACTGGCCAGACATTTCAGGGCAAGCACCCCCCGCTCGTGTCCAAAGCTACGTTCGATCGCGTGCAAGCGATTCTGGCAGGTAAAACGTTCCTGCGCCTCGTGAGAGCGAGCCAAGCATCGGCCGTGCGAAGTCCAGGAGCCACTCGACCTTGGTCATGGTCGCGTCGCTGCGGCCCTCTCGGCGAAGCTTGGCGACGTATTCGTTCGCGACCACATTGAAGGTGTCGCCTGTCGAGGCGGCTTCGATGCGGGCCAACTGTCTCGCTGCGGAAGGGTCGCGACCTTCCTTGAGCAACGCGCGCGCCTGCTCGCGTCCGACGCGCGCATCAAGCAGCGATGTCTCGGGATACCGGCCAAGCGAGATAAGTTTCTGTTTGCCGTAGAAGCGATACGCGAGACGCCAAAGCTTCGAACCGTTGGGGAAAACCCACAGCTGTAGACCGCCCATATCCGACAGCTTTCGAAGCTTCGGGGTGGCTTTCGCGCGGCGGCAAGCGATGTCTGTAAGAGGCATTCAGACTTATACAACGCGGTGTCGGCCATACCAACATTTGGCCCGAGTCCATACCAACACCGTACCAACAATTTTCAGGCGTTGCGGCGTTCAACTATGTTCTGCGACGTTCAAGATATTGCTGTAATTTCAGCAACTTAGGTTGATTTTTGCCGAAAAATATTTTTGCCGAAAAAGGCTAACTGGTGCCGGAGGTGAGAATTGAACTCACGACCTACCCCTTACCAAGGGGTTGCGCTACCACTACGCTACTCCGGCGACCGATGCCCGTGGTAAGGGGCGAAACCGCCCCGGGGCCGGTCCTATAGCCCAAGGCCGGGTTCGAGGGAAAGGGTCGCGTGCCGCACAATCTGCCCGATCGAAAAGAGCGCTTGGCGGCGGCCCTGCGCGACAACCTCAAGCGCCGCAAAGCCCGCGACCGGGCCCTGGCAAAGCCTCCCGCGCGGTCTCCGTCCCAGCCTGACCATGGCGAGGACACCGCAAAACCGGCCGCAGCTTCGCCGGGCCCGCGCCCCAATCCGGCCGTGAAATCCACCTAACTTATGTCCGGCTTGCGGCTGTTCGCGCGCATGGGCGCGCGGTAGAACAGGCTCACGCTGACAGCCGGAACATCTTCGCTTCTCCGAGGGATCATGGATCGCATACGCATCAGGGGCGGCGCCCGGCTCAAGGGCGAAATCGCCATCAGCGGCGCAAAGAATGCCGCATTGCCGCTCATGGCCGCGTGCCTCCTGAGCGACAAGCCGCTCACGCTGTCGAACATGCCGTGGCTCGCCGACATCTCGTTCATGGCCGAGCTTCTGCGGAGCCTGGGGGTCGCGACGGAATATGTGCGGGGCCCGAATTTCGGCGAGGGCGGGCGGCTCACGCTTTTGGCCGCGAACCTGTCGTCGACCACGGCGGACTACGACATCGTGCGCAAGATGCGCGCGAGCTTCCTGGTGCTGGGGCCGCTGGTCGCGCGCACGCATCGCGCGAAGGTCTCGTTGCCCGGCGGCTGCGCCATCGGTGCGCGCCCTGTCGATCTGCATCTGAAAGCGCTTGAGGCGCTGGGCGCCACCGTCGAGCTTGCGGACGGCTATGTGATTGCGGGCGCGCCGAATGGGCTCAAAGGCGCGAAGATCGAGTTTCCCTTTGTCTCCGTCGGCGCCACCGAGAACACGATGATGGCGGCCGCGCTCGCGCAAGGCGAGACGGTGCTCGTCAATGCGGCGCGCGAGCCCGAGATCGACGATCTCGGCAATTGCCTCGTCGCGATGGGTGCGAAGATTTCCGGGCTCGGCACGTCGCGCATCGTCATCGAAGGCGTCGCGTCCCTGGGCGCGGCCGAACATTCCGTGCTGCCGGACCGCATCGAAACCGGCACCTATGCGATGGCCGCGGCGATTGCGGGCGGCGAGATCGAACTGGTGGGCACGCGCGGCGAACTGATCGGGGCGGTGATCCCGCTTCTGGAATCGATCGGCACGGAGATTTCCGAAACCAATCGCGGCATCGCGGTCCATCGCAACGGCGTGCGCCCCATCGCGGCCGATGTGACCACCGCGCCGTTTCCGGGCTTCCCGACCGATCTTCAGGCCCAGTTCATGGCGCTGATGGCGACGGCGAACGGCGTCTCCCGCATCCAGGAGACGATCTTCGAGAACCGCTTCATGCATGTGCCGGAACTCCTGCGCATGGGCGCCGACATCAGGGTCGAAGGCGACATGGCGATCGTGCGCGGCGTCGAAGCGTTGAAAGGCGCGCCCGTAATGGCGACCGATTTGCGCGCCAGCGTGAGCCTGGTGCTCGCGGGTCTCGCCGCGGAGGGCGAGACCATCGTCAATCGCGTCTATCATCTGGATCGCGGCTTCGAGCGGCTGGAGGAAAAACTCTCCGGCGTGGGCGCCGACATCGAACGGATCCCGGCATGATCGTGCGGGAAACGACGCTCGCCGCGGAGGACGCGGACGATCTCGAAATCGTGTCGGCCAAGCTGCAGGACGCGGTCGCCCGCGTGAAGGATCTCGTCTGGCTGCCGAAGTCGCGCCGCTTCGCCGCGCTGTTCAACCGCTTCAAATGGGAAGCCGCCGAGCGCAAGGCGGGCAAGGGCGACAATCTGCGCGTGCGCGCGGGGCTGCATTTCGACGGCGTGCTGTCCGTCAAGGCGCACAGGCTGAACCGCGGCGATCCCCAGGCCGTCGTCTCGCTGCTGGCGATCCGCTTCGCGCCCAAGACGCCGGACGATCCGGGCGGGCTCGTCGAGCTTCTCTTCGCGGGCGGCGGCGCCATCCGGCTCGAGGTCGAATATATCGATGCCAGCATGAGCGATTTGGGCGGGGAATGGGCCGCGCGCGGCCGGCCCGCCCATCAGACGGAAGAGATGTGAGATGGCGCGCCGCCTCGATGCACGCGCGCCGGATTTTGCGGCGCAATTCGCAGCGCTGCTTTCGGCCAAGCGCGAGACCGGGGAAGATTTGGCGGCGTCCGTCCGCGCGATCATTGCCGACGTGCGCGCGCGGGGCGATGGCGCGCTGATCGCGCTTTCCGAACGCTTCGACAAGATCAAACTGACGTCAAAAACGCTTCGGGTGACGGATGCGGAGATCGCTGCGGCCGAAGCCTCGTGCAGCAAGCTGGCGCTCGCCGCGCTCGACGTGGCGGCGAAGCGGATCGAGACCTATCACCGCCGCCAATTGCCGGCGGATGAGTCTTTCGAGGACGAAACGGGCGCCACGCTGGGCTGGCGCTGGACATCGCTCGACAGCGTGGGTCTTTATGTCCCCGGCGGCACGGCCAGCTATCCGAGTTCGGTGTTGATGAACGCGGTGCCGGCACGGGTGGCCGGCGTCGGCCGGGTGGCAATGGTGACGCCGGCGACCGGCGGCAAGATCAATCCGCTCACTCTGGCCGCAGCCAGACGTGCGGGCGTTCGCGAAATTTATCGCGTGGGCGGCGCGCAGGCCATCGCCGCGCTCGCTTATGGCACCGCGTCCATCGCCGCCGTCGACAAGATCGTGGGTCCCGGCAACGCCTATGTCGCCGCGGCCAAGCGCGAAGTGTTCGGCCATGTGGGGATCGATTCCGTGGCGGGGCCGTCGGAAATTCTGGTGATCGCGGACGCGGCGAACAATCCGGAATGGGTGGCGGCCGATTTGCTGAGCCAGGCCGAGCACGACGCGTCGTCGCAATGTATTCTGATCGCGGACGATGCGGCATTTGCCGACAAGGTGAGCGCCGCGGTCAACCGCGCGCTTGCGCTCTTGCCGCGGAAAGAGATCGCGGGCGCGAGCTGGCGCGACCATGGCGCCATCATTCTGGTGGCGAAACTCGAAGATGCAGCCGCGCTCGCCGATCGCATCGCCCCCGAACATCTGGAAATCGCCACCGCCGATCCCCACGCGCTGCTCGCGCGGGTGCGCCATGCGGGCGCAATCTTCCTGGGCCGCCACACCCCCGAAGCGATGGGCGATTACATCGCGGGCCCCAATCACGTGTTGCCGACCGCGCGCACGGCGCGGTTTTCGTCGGGGCTCTCGGTGCTCGATTTTCTCAAGCGGACGACGTTGCTCGCCTGCAAGCCTGGCACGCTCGACACGCTCGGCCCCGATGCGATCGCGCTCGCCGAAGCGGAAGGGCTCGAGGCACATGCGCGCTCCATCGCTTTGCGCTTGAACAAGCAGCGCGACGCCTGACGCATGGTCGGGAAATCTCCTTTTCGCATCGCGGCCATCGAGCTCGACGAGAAATCCGTCGTGCGCCGCACGCGCGAGATCGAGCAGGAACGCGAGATCGCGATGTTCGACCTGATGGAGGCGAACAGCTTTGCGCCCGCGGGCTCGCATGGCGGACCCTACAAACTCGTGCTGGGGATTTCGGAGAACCGGCTCGTGTTCGACATCCGCCTGGAAGCGGGCGAGCCGCACGGCCGCGTGATGATCTCGCTCACGCCCTTTCGTCGCGTGATCAAGGATTATTTCCTCGTCTGCGAGAGTTATTTCAAGGCGATCCGCCACGCGCCGCCGTCGCAGATCGAGGCGCTCGACATGGGCCGCCGCGGCCTGCACAACGAGGGTTCGACGCTCCTGCTCGAACGGCTCAAAGGCAAGATCGAGGTCGATTTCGACACGGCGCGGCGGCTGTTCACGCTCGTCTGCGTGCTGCATCTGAAGGGTTAAGCGGATGCGGGGGCCAAATGGCGAGGAGCTGCCGGGCGCAGCGCTGTTTGCCTGCACGCTCAATTCCGTCAGAAGCCCGATGGCCGCCGCCCTCATGCGCCATCTGTTCGGCCGCTTTGTTTATGTGGAATCGGTGGGCGCGCGCGCGGGCGAACTCGATCCGATGGCGGTGGAAGCGATGGAGGAGATCGGCATTGAGATCGCGGGCTACAAGCCCAAGCGATTCGACGATCTGGAGGATGCCTCGTTCGACCTGATCGTCACGCTGTCGCCCGAGGCCCATCACAAGGCGATGGAACTGACGCGCACCATGGCCGTCGACGTCGAATATTGGCCCACTTCCGACCCGACCGCGATCGAAGGCTCGCGCGACCAGCGGCTTGACGCCTATCGCGCCGTCCGCGACGAGTTGATGCGCCGCATCGAGGCCCGTTTCGGGGGGAACCGGGCCTCCGATTGAGGCCGCAATTCCCTTGCTTTTCGCGGGTTTCAGTGCATTCTCCCGCCCGCCGGAAACCAGCCCAGAGGAATAATGGCCAAGGAAGTATTGCTCGAATTTCCGGGCACCGTCAGTGAACTTCTGCCCAACGCGACGTTTCGCGTGAAGCTCGAGAACGGTCACGAAATCATCGCTCATACCGCCGGCAAGATGCGCAAGAACCGCATTCGCGTGCTCACCGGCGACAAGGTGCTTGTGGAGATGACGCCCTATGACCTTACCAAGGGCCGCATCACCTATCGCTTCAAATAATCCCCGCCCATCGCCGCGGCTCGTTCTGGCGAGCGAGAGCCCGCGCCGCGAGGCCTTGCTGGGCCAGGCGGGCATCGTTCCCGACGACATCCTGCCGGCTGCGATCGACGAAACGCCGCTAAGGGGCGAGTTGCCACGCCTCTACGCGCTGCGGCTTGCGCAGGCGAAGGCGCAAGCTGCGCGGGCCGCGACGACGGGGCTCATCCTGGCGGCGGACACGGTGGTCGCCTGCGGCCGGCGCATCCTGCCCAAGGCGGCGACCAATGAAGAGGTGCACGCCTGCCTCGCGCTGCTGTCGGGTCGGCGGCATCTGGTATGGACGGCGGTGAGCGTCGCGATGCCTTCGGGCGCGATCCGGTCGCGGATAGTTGGCACGCGCGTCACCTTCAAGCGACTCACCAACGAGGAGATCGACTCGTATCTCGCGAGCGGCGAGGGCCTCGGCAAAGCGGGCGGCTACGCGATCCAGGGCCGCGCCGAAACTTTCGTGCGGCAGATCGGCGGCTCCTATTCGAATGTGGTGGGCTTGCCGCTTCTGGAGACAGTGGGTCTTCTTAAGGCGTGCGGCTACACGATTTCATGATAATCTCGCGGCCGCTGCTATTGCCGATTGAGTGCGATGCATAAGGAAGTCCTGATCAACGCGGGGGCCGGGGAGATTCGCGTCGCCATCGTGGAAGATGGCCGGCTGCAGGAACTGTTCCTGGAGCGCACGATCGGCCTCGACGAAGGCGCGCTACGCAAACGCGGCGATGGGCGCAGCGGGCACAGTCTTGTGGGCAACATTATCCTTGGCCGGGTCCAGCGCGTGCTGCCAGGCATGCAGGCCGCGTTCGTCGATATCGGCCTCGACCGCGCGGGATTCCTGGGCGCCCGGGAAGCGCGCTGTCTCGCCGATCTTCCCGGCTTCGACGACGACCGCGCGCCGAAGATCGGCGACTGCGTCCACGAAGGCGAAGAGATCGTCGTGCAGGTGGTGAAGGATCCCATCGGCGAAAAGGGTGCGCGGCTTTCCGCCAATGTCACCGTGCCCGGCCGGCTTCTGGTGCTCGTGCCCAACCAGCCGGGGATCGCGCTGTCGCGCCGCATCGAGAATGAAGAAGAACGCGCGCGGCTGATCGCGCTGGGCGAGGCGGTGATCGCGGAGGCGAACGGCACGCTCGTTCCCGGCGCGGGCTATATCGTGCGCAGCGCCGCGATCGGCGCGAGCCGCGCGGACATCAAGGAAGACGCGGAGCGGCTGGCGGAAGCGTGGCGCCCGGTGATGGCGCGCCGGCAAAGTTCTGTCGCGCCCGCGACGCTCTATCACGATCTCGACCCCGTCGAGCGCACCATGCGCGATGAAGTGGACGCGCAGACCGATCGCGTGGTGATCGACGACCGCGAATCCGCCGAGGCCGCGCGCGCCTATTGCCGCCGCGCGATGCCGGACGCGGAAGACAAAATCGAACTCCACCAGGGTCCCGGCATGCTGTTCGACCTCTACGATCTGGAAGACGAGATCGAGCAACTGATGAGCCCGCGCGTACCGCTGCCGTCGGGGGGCTGGATCACCATCGAAGGCACCGAAGCGCTCACCGCCATCGACGTGAATTCGGGCAGCTTCACGGATTCGACCGGGCTGGAGGAGACGAGCCTCAAGGTCAATATGGAAGCGGCCGACGAGATCGGCCGCCAGCTCCGGCTGCGCGGCGTGGGCGGGCTGATCGTGATCGATTTCATCCATCTGAACGAACCCGACAACATCCAGAGCGTGCTCGACATGCTGGCCGGGAGTCTTGCCAAGGACCGCACGCCCACGCAGATCTCGCCCATGTCGGAATTCGGCCTTGTGGAGATCACGCGCAAGCGCATCCGCGATCCCTTGGTGAAGCTGATGACGGAGTGCTGCCGGCCCTGCCACGGCCACGGTCGCAACCGCACGCGCGACAGCGTGGCGCTGGAAGTCCTGCGGCGCATCGAACGCGAAGCGGCGGCCGCACCGGGCAAGCCGATCGTCGTGCGCGCGGCGCCCGAAATCGTGCGCTGGATCGAAAGCCATGGCGAGGAAGTGCGCCCCGCGCTGGCCCGCCGCGGCGCCGCGCGCGTCAGCTTCGAGCCGCGCGAGGAATTTCTGCGCGAAGGCTTCGATGTCGGCACGGCGGGCTGACGCGCGGGACGCGAAACGATGAATCCCCAATCCCAATCGGTCAAATGCGCCATCTGCGGCAAGCCGCAGGAGGCGAAATTCAAGCCCTTCTGCTCGAAGCGCTGCGCCGATGTCGATCTGGGCCGCTGGCTCAAGGGAAGCTACGCGATCCCCGCCCGCGACCCGGTCGACGAGGGCGACGGCGAAGAGGGCCCGGATTCCGGGGCGGCCTGAGGGCTGGCCCCGCCGCTGGACACGCCCCGCCGGCTCTTTTAGAAAGCGCGTCCTTCCGGCCCCAAGGCCAGCCCAGGTAGCTCAGTGGTAGAGCAGCGGACTGAAAATCCGCGTGTCGGTGGTTCAATCCCGCCCCTGGGCACCACTGGATTTCCTTCGCGAGCGCAGCGAGCGTCAGGAAAACCTGTGTCCGATGTAGCTGCACAGCAGCGAAGTTGGACGGTTGGGACAACAAATCGTCGCGCGGACGAAGTCTTAGTTCGCTTTATGCAATCCGCCGTGCCCCGATCCGGCATTCACCCTGCAGCGAAAAACCGCTAAGCTCTCCACAGTCTTGGAATCATTTGGGCGTGGTCGAATCAAGTCGGCATAACTTCGGGGAGCTTTCCATGACGAGAATTCTTGCGCTTCTCTATGGTGTGATCTGTTATGTGATTTTCTTCGGCTCGTTTCTTTATGCCATCGGATTTGTCGGCAATGTTTTCGTGCCCAAGGGGATCGATTCCGGCGGCACGACGTCCCTGCCGGTTGCGCTCGTCGTCGACGCGCTTCTTCTTTCGGTCTTTGCGCTCCAGCACAGCGTGATGGCCCGACCCGGGTTCAAGCGCTGGTGGACGAAGCTCGTGCCCGCAGCCATCGAGCGCTCGACTTATGTCCTGTTTGCGAGCCTCGCCCTGATCCTTCTCTATTGGCAATGGATTCCCATATTGCAGCCCGTGTGGTCGGTCGCAAACACGGCTCTCGCGACGGTTCTTTGGGCGGTGTTCTGGCTGGGCTGGGGCATCGTGCTGTTGAGCACGTTCCTGATCAATCACTTCGATCTCTTCGGGCTGCACCAGGTCTGGAACAATTATGTGGGGAGGTCCGCACCGGCGCCGGAATTCCGCTCGCCGTTCCTGTACAAGGTCGTTCGCCATCCGATCTATTTCGGTTTCGCTCTGGCGTTCTGGGCGACGCCCTCAATGACGGCAGGTCATCTGCTGTTCGCCGTCGCCACCACGGGATACATGCTCATCGGCATCCAGCTCGAGGAACGCGACCTGATTGCGATGTTCGGCAACAAATATATCGAATACAAACGCCGCGTTTCGATGATCATCCCGCTGTTGCCGCGCTAGCGCGCGACGGCGGCCATCTGACCACCCCCATGCTGCGGAATTGACCCGCTGCGACATGTAAACTCCAGCCGCATCGCTGCAATTGATTCGCGCAACTTTGGGGCGCCAAAATGTTTGAGCATGTCACGATCCTGTTGTCGTTCGTATTTGCGATCGCGTTGACCCATTTGCTGTCGACCGCGACGGAGCTGGTGCTCGCGCGCGACAGGGTTCGCTTTTCCGGACTTCACGCCTTGTGGATGGCGAACGCGCTTCTGAGCCTGCTGGTCAATTGGCTGGGCTATCGGGGGCTGATCGTCATCAAGCACTGGGCGGTGCCGGAAGTCGTGCTGCAGTTTGCGGCCGCGATCGTCCAGTATTTCACCTGCTCGACGCTCTCGATCCGAACTCGGGACGACGAACTCATCGACGTGCCGCGCCTGTTCGAGAAACAGCGGCCGGTGATTTTTGCGTCCTTTGCCGTCTTGATGATCGTGTCGATGATCCAGAACTATTGGGACCGGAACAATACGGCAGGGCTCAGCCCGACCGCATGGCTTGGCGAAAATCTCGGCGTCCTGCCGATGCTGGCGGCCGTTCTGATTGCCGGCTGGGCCCGCCCGCGGTGGCTCCAATGGGCGGCAGGGCTTGCGATGCTGGCGTTCCAGGCGACCTTTCTCAACATCTACGCCATTCCGGCTTGACTGGTTGCCGTTTCGTTTTTGAAGAGCTGGCCGGTGTCGGACGAACAACGTCGCGCTTTCTTCAAATCAGGCCGCTGGCGACTTTCAGTCCCCGCACATGCCGCGAGTCGGGAAGCGGCTGTTTGTAGCGCGTCCGGGCATCGACGACCGCCAGAATCGCATTGGCCGGCTCGCCGGGATTTCCCAATGGTGCGTAGAACGCTTCGGCCTCCAGGAATTCCTGCTGGCGATATTGCACGCTCTCGGTCACGCAACGGACCGGGCCTTCGATTTCGAGAGGCAGGCCCAGGATATCCTGCCAGCGTTCGAGGAAGGGCGGCGGCAACACTTCATCGATGAAGCGATCGGAAGCCGGGAGCAGGTGTCGGTCGATCCAGGTGCCCGTCAGGCGCATCCGGTATCTCAGCGTGTCCGCGCATCTGGCGATTTCGACGATCGCCAGATTGGGAAGAAAGCCCTTCATCGCCCGCGGCGTCATCTCGGCGCGCGACGGCCAAGGATGTCGGCCTGCTTTCTCGCGCCAGACGGCGAGCGCATCGCGCAGCAGCGGCGAACTGAAGGAGAGGGCGCAGTCGCAACGCGACGGCCAGCCCGCGCGAATCGCCCGGTCATTGAAAGAGTTGATCTTTTCGGCCCGATCGGACATTGAAAAAGTATAAAAGCGCGCTGGTGTACGGGGCGTTAACGGTTGCACGCCGCTCGGGCCGCGACTTTACAGACGCGATGTTTGTGGCCGCCGATCCCCCCCGCGCGCGGGGGAGGTGTCGAGCGAAGCGAGACGGAGGGGCCCCCTCCGTCTGTCACGCGCTTCGCGCGCGCCATCCACCTCCCCCGCACGCGGGGGAGGACGAGATGGAGCCGAGAACGCGAACGGAAATCTCGAAGCTCCGCGCCCATCAAAACATGCCGCCGGGCTCGACGCGTTTCTTCTTCCTCGGGCGCTCCCAGACGACGCCCGGAAAACCCTTGAGAGGGGCCAGCGGTTCGCCCGCATAGGCCCAATCCTGGAATTGTTCGAACGCGATGTGATAGCGCGGTTCGCGTCCCGTGCGGGTTTCGAACAGCGCGCGCGGGATGTTCACCATCTGCGGCGAGTGAAACCGTTCGTAGAAAATCGGCGTGCCGCATCCGGTGCAAAAGTTTCTGGCCGTTCGCGTCGCCTTGTCTTCGAACCGCGCGATGCCGGCCTCACCTTTCGTCACGCGAAACCGGCTCCGCCAGCAGCCCACATAGGTCGCGTAAGCCGCACCATGAGCGCGCCGGCTCGCGGCGGAATGATCGTGCCAGGCCCAGAAGGCCGGAAAGTCGATCTCGATCTGCACCTTGCCGCAGAGGCATCGGCCCGGCACGCATTCCGCCGATGCCGATGGTGCTTTCCGAACGACCCTTGCTTTGTTCGATGGCGGTTTCATGGATTTGCTATCGCATCGCCGACGCGCCGTTGCACATCACGTTCCTGCAACCTTGCCGCCGGGGGCCGCGACGATCATCTTCACCAGTTCCTCCGTGATCTTCGGCTCCAGGCCTTCCGTGTGCCCCTTGCCGAGCCGCACGACATCGGCGATCAGCCTGCCGCCCCTCGCATTCGGGTAGACATGAACTTGCGAGGTTCCGGGCCCTGGCTTGAGGCCCCAGCTCTTGGTGGAATAGCTCTCGCGCGTGGTGTCGTGGATTTTGCCGGGCTCGGTATCGACGACATCGGGCCTGCGTTCGCGCGGTCCCGCGCTGTATTTCTCAGCCCATGGCGACGTCGCGGGCAGGCTTGCAATCTCATGTTCGCCGACGGCGAAAATAAACGAGAGATCGCAGGCGATATCCGGCGGCGGCGGGAAATTCGGCCGGTTGAATGTAGCGCCCGGCGGCGTCGGCACGGCAAAATCCGGCGCACGCTCGGCCGTGCCGATGCGCCCACCCGACAGGCTCAACCAGCCGTCGACGCGGCTCTGGAAAAATGGGTCCGCGGCCAGGAGGCGCCGGGACGTCATGCCGCCCTGCGAATGGCCGACAAGCCAGAAGCGCGCGATGTTCTCTCTGCCATATTTGTCGAACACGAAATCGACGATGTTGCGCAGATGGGCGTCGTCCGCGTCGCCCACCCAGCGTCGCGAAGGCTCTTTGGTGGCGGCTGAAGGTGTGGCGATCGCGAGCCGGTATTTGTCCCTGAAATCGGTCGCCGGGAAATAGGCGCGCTGCCAGGCGCCCACCGAGCCGCCGCCGTGCAAATTCAACAGGAAGGTGAGCGTCTCACCCGGCCTCAGGTCGTCGGGATCGTCCAGGTAGAATTTCCGTCCGGTTTTCTCGTCAACTGCCGCGATGTTGGCCAAGGTCTGTCCTCCCGTTCCCTCCGGCCCGACCGCCGGGGTCCCGGTCAGGAGTGTATGCGGACGGTGCCGTCGCACAAAACGCCAAGCTTGCCCGGGATTCTCGCACAGGCCCCAGGCCGTCTCTGGAACTTTGGGGATCGGGCGGGCGTTCAACCCCCGGTACCGCCGAATCCGCTTCAGGGCTGCCAGGGTGAACAGACGCATCGTCCGTGCCGCGCTCGGAGCAGCGCTGTGCCTGTTTGCAACCGCGGCCATCGCCAAAACCGCGGCCGATAACAGCGGCATTCTCGGCGGCAAGGGCGAGATTCTGCTCCTCGCCCAGATCGCATTCCTGCTTTTGATCGGCCGCGGGCTCGGCGAGATCCTGCAGCGCTTCGGCCAGCCCGCCGTCATCGGTCAGCTTCTCGCGGGGCTCATACTTGGTCCCTCATTGTTCGGCTGGCTGTGGCCGCACGCGCACGACGTCATTTTCCCCAAAAGCGCGGAACAGAGGAGCCTCATCACCGGGCTCGCCGACATGGGTGTGATGCTGCTTCTGCTTCTGACGGGCATGGAGACCGACCTGAAGCTGGTGCGGAAAGTGGGTGCGCCGGCCGTCGCCGTCACCGCCGCCGGCGTGGCGGTGCCATTCGTCTGCGGCTTCATGCTGGGGCAATTCCTGCCGGAATCGATTCTGCCCAATCCGCAGCATCGCCTCATCGCATCGCTCTTCCTCGGCACCGCGCTTTCCATTTCCTCCATCAAGATCGTGGCGATGGTGGTGCGCGAGATGAATTTCATGCGCCGCAATCTGGGCCAGATCATCGTCGCCTCCGCGATCATGGAAGACACGGTGGGCTGGATCATCGTTGCGCTCACGCTGGGCATCGCGGGCGCGGGTGGTTTTGCGATCGGCTCGCTCGCCAGGACCGTGATCGAAACCGCGCTGTTCCTGATCCTGAGCTACACCGTCGGACGCAGGCTGGTGTTCTGGCTCATTCGCTGGGTCAACGACACCTTCGTCAGCGAATACGCCGTCATCACGGCCATCCTGTTCGTGATGTGCGTCATGGCGCTCATCACGCAGGCGATCGGCGTGAACACCGTCCTGGGGGCGTTCGTCGCCGGCGTGCTGGTCGGCGAATCGCCGATCCTGTCGCAACACATCGAAGACCAGCTGCGCGGCTTCATCACCGCCTTCATGATGCCGATCTTCTTCGGCCTGTCGGGCCTTTCCGCCAATTTGACCATTCTGGCCGATCCCCGCTTGGCGTTGCTGACCCTGGGCCTCGTGGCCATCGCCAGTCTGGGCAAATTCGCCGGCGCCTATGGTGGCGGTGCCATCAGCGGGCTGTCGGCGCGCGAATGTCTTGCGCTGGGCTGCGGCATGAATGCGCGCGGCAGCACGGAAGTGATCGTCGCCACTATCGGTCTTTCGATGGGCGCGTTGACCCAGAATCTCTACACCATGATCGTGACCATGGCGGTGCTCACGACCATGGCGATGCCGCCCACATTGCGCTGGGCGCTGCGCCGCCTGCCGATGCGCAAGGAAGAAAAGGATCGCCTGGAGAAGGAAGAGATCGATGCCAGGGGATTCGTAAGCCGCTTCGAACGCCTGCTGGTTGCCGCGGACGATAGCGCCAACGGCAAATTCGCCCTGGGCATTGCGGGATTCATCGCCGGGCAACGCGGCATGCCCATGACCGTCCTTCACGCGAAGGGCGGCAAAGCGCCGGCTGACGAAGACGCCGCCGATACGCCGCTCAAAGAGGTTGCGACGGAAGGCGCCAAACAGGGCCGCCAAACCGTCGAGCCGAAAAAGGGCGATGCGAAGCCCGAGAAGGTCGAAGTTTCCGCGCGCATCGAAAGAGACGTTGACGAGGCGGTCGCGAAGGAATCGCCGAAAGGATACGACATCCTGTTCGTCGGCGTTTCCAGGATGCGCAATTCCGACGGCAGCTTCACGCGGGCCGTCGACCATGCGGTTGCGCAATTCACGGGGCCCTTCGCGCTCGCCATCGCGGCCGGGGAATCCGATCTTTCGGACGAGGAGGGATTCAACATCCTGGTGCCGGTGAACGGGACGGACGCGTCGCGCCGCGGTGCGGAATTGGCGTTTGCGATCTCCGTGCCCAAGAAGAGCACCGTGACCGCGCTGCATGTGGCCGCACGCTCGGCCAGTTCCGGCGCGAAGCACTCGCCGCGGCGCAGAAGCGCACGCAGGAACGTCGAGAAGGCCGTATTGGAAGACACCGCCATGCTCGCCGGGCGCTACGGCTATGGCGAAATCCGCACTGCCGTGCGTGTCGACACCGCGCCGGAAGCGGCAATCCTCGAAGAAGCGAAGCGCTGCGGCGCGAACGTCATCGTGATCGGCGCCACGCGCCGCGTCGGCGAACAATTGTATGTCGGCCAGACCATCGCGCGCCTTCTCGCGACGTGGAAAGGCGCGGCCCTGATCGTCGTCACCTGACCCGGCGGGCTCGTCCGGGAAACGACAGCCGGACGGCCGCCGCCGGCGGCCGAATTCAGCCGCCGCGATCGGTCAATCGGCGCCACGCTAGGGTTCCGGGAAGGGCTGTTTCCGCCGCGAATATGCGAAAGGTTAAGACGCTAGGTCCCGAAATGGCCCTATCCGCTAAATCAAACTTAACGCGGGCCTGAAAAGCTCGGGCGGCAAATCGCGGGACGGCAGACCTCATGTTCATCGGCGACCTCCTGGTGGCGCATGGGTTGGTGACGCCGGCCGATATCGCGGTTGCGCTGGATCGCCAGAGGCTCCAGGGCGGGCGGCTGGGCGACATTCTGGTGGCGCTCGGCAAAGTGGACCCCACGGATCTCGATGCCGTGTTGCAGGCGGCTCCGGCGGCGCCGGCGTCCATCGAGGAAACCGGGCTGCAGCTACCCGACCTGCTGAATCTGACCATCAAAGCCATGTTTGCCGGCAGCCTCGAAACGACGACCTCGATCGTCGACGCCGTCAAGCTTCCGAACCGCGTCGTCCAGCTGATTCTCGAGCAGGCCAAGGAGCGCAGATTGGTCGAGGTGCTGGGCTCGGCCAGCATCCGCGTGACGTCGGAATTGCGCTACGCGCTCACGGAGAAGGGCAAGCACTGGGCGATGGATGCGATCGCGCAGAACCAGTATGTCGGCCCGGCTCCGGTCTCGCTGTCCGTCTACAAGGAGCGCATCGACCGCCAACGCATCACCAACGAGCGGGTCGATCGCGCCGCCGTCGAACATGCGTTTACCGGTCTGCAGATCAACGGAAATTTCGTCCAGCAGATCGGACCCGCCATCAACTCCGGGCGGTCGATTCTGATCTACGGGCCGCCGGGCAACGGCAAAACGACGGTCGCCGAGCGGATCGGACACATGTTCAAGGACGTCGTCTACATCCCCTATTGCTTCGAGGTCGAAGGCCAGATCATCAAGGTGTTCGACCCCGGCATTCACCAGACCTGCCAGCAGGATCTAGGACAATCGCTCAAGGGCACTGCATTGCGCCGCGAAGACTTCGATGCACGATGGGTGCCCTGCCGCCGTCCCTTCATCGTCGCCGGCGGCGAGCTGACGCTGGAAATGCTGGATCTCAGCTTCAATCCCCTCGCCAAATTCTATGAAGCGCCGCTGCATGTGAAAGCGTTGGGCGGCATTTTCATGATCGACGATTTCGGGCGTCAGCTTGTCAGCCCCGAAACGCTGCTCAACCGCTGGATCGTGCCGCTTGAGCGCCGGGTCGATTATCTGAAGCTGCACACGGGCAAGAGCTTTTCGATTCCATTCGACGAACTCGTCATCTTCTCGACCAATCTGACACCGCAGGATCTGATGGACCCGGCATTCCTGCGGCGCATTCCCTATAAGCTCGAGGTCGGTGCGCCGAGCGTGGAGCAATATGGGCAGATTTTCCACGCGCTTTCCAAGGCCATGGGTATTGCGATATTGGACGAGGCGATCGGCGCGATCGTGACGGCGCTTCGCGACCGCGCCGGCATTCCGCTGGCGAGTTATCAGCCCAAATTCATTCTGGAACAGGTGAGCGCCGCGTGCCGGTTTGCGGGTGTCGCTCCCCAGATTCGCCCGGACCTTCTGGCCTCGGCACTGGGCAATCTGACGGTGAAGAGCGCAACCGCCAGCGCCGTTTCGCGCGCGGCCTGAACGGGCGCGCCAACGTACTTTCCGCGAACCTCGTCGATGATCGGTCGCCCGAATTGATGATGCAATCCGGGCAACGAACTTTCGTCGCCGAACGCCAATCGGCGGAATTCATCATGATGCAGTTTGGCGCAATTGGTATTGTTCAGTTTCGTGTGGCGGCGGGCTAATGTCCTCGGGATCGGGGCAATCCGCATGCCGTTGAAACTTTCGCTGTTTGCAAGCCGCCGCCGCGCGCTGGCCTTCTGGCTGGGCTGTGCGGGGGTTGCCATCGGCGTGCTGCTCCATCTGCCCATGTTCATCGAATCCGCCGATATGGGCTACCGGATGGCCGGCATGCCGATGGACCCGGGCATGATCGTCGGCATGGCGTTGATCGTGGGCGGCATCGTGCTCGCGTCCTATGGCCTGTTGCCCGAAGGCTGGCGCCGCATGAAAGGCGAAAGCGTTCGCATCGAGAGCACGGAGAACGCCAGACTCACACCGTCCCATTGGATGCTGATGGCGATCGTCGTTCTCGCGCTGATTATCGACACCATGAAGCCGGCCGCGCTGGGATTCGTCGTGCCCGGTATGCGCGAGGAATATGGGCTGACCAAGGCCGGGGTCGCGTGGCTTCCTTTCGTGGCGCTGACGGGGACAGCGCTGGGATCGCTGATCTGGGGCACGATTGCCGATCTCTATGGGCGGCGCGCATCGATTCTCCTGGCCGCGATCATGTTCGTGGGGACATCGATCTGCGGCGCGATGCCCAGCTTCGCCTGGAATCTGATCATGTGTTTCCTGATGGGCGCGTCGGCCGGCGGCCTTCTTCCCGTCGCCTATGTCCTGCTCACGGAAATCGCGCCGGCCAAGCAGCGGGGCTGGATTCTGGTCGCCGTGGGCGGGCTCGGCACGGCGGGCGGCTATCTTGCGGCCAGCGGATTCTCCGCGCTCCTGCAACCGGTATTCGGTTGGCGCATCATGTGGCTGATCGGGTTGCCGACTGGATTGTTCCTCATCCTGCTCAACCGCTTCATTCCGGAATCGCCGAAATTCCTGATGCTCCATGGCCGCCTGGAAGAAGCAAAGGCCATCATGCAGCGCTTCGGCGCGACCATCGGAGTTGGGCCGCAGGCGAGCGCGCCCATCGTGGATTTGCGGGCGGATTCGCAATCGTCCGCCGACGTCTGGGGGGCGGTCTTGGCGCTCACCGTCACGGGGCTCACCTGGGGTGTGCTGAATTTTGGCCTTCTGCTGTGGCTTCCCGCGGAACTGCATGCGCGCGGCTTCAGCATCGACGCAGCGAACGCCGTGCTCGCACGCTCCGCGCTTCTCGCCTTTCCCGCGGTCGCAATCGGTGCGCTGTCTTACTCGTTGTGGAGCACGAAATGGTCACTGGTGGGGACGCTGGCGGCATCCGCCGGTGGATTGATCGGCATTATGCAATTGGGCGGACCGTTGATGCAGGCCGACAGCGATCTCGTGCCCTTTCTCGCGTTCCTCGTCGTCGGCACCAACGGCATTCTGGCCGTGCTCCTGCCTTATGCCGCAGAGAATTCGCCGCTGCGCTGGCGCGGCCGCGCCACGGGTTGGGTTGCGGCCGCAACCAAGATGGGCGGGATCGCGGCGCAGGGCTGCTCGGTGCTGAATATCGTGCCCTCGGCGCAGATCGTGGCGTTCATTCTCCTGGGGCCGATTGCAATTTCGGCGGCGCTGATCGCCTGGTATGGCGCCGAAACGCGGGGCCGCGTGTTGCTGGACGCGGACAATTTCAGCGCGCTTTAGGCCGACGCCCTTTCAGCGGTGCATCAATTCCGACGTCGGGACCATATCTTCGCGCGCGGCGATCGACGGGCCGCTGCGTGTGCTCTTGGGCCGGAAGCCATGCTTGTAGACCTGATCCAGCAGCGTGCGGTGATCGGGCAGCGCCTTCAGCGCCTGCGCCGAGGCGGCCTGCACGCGGCGGAACTCCTTCTCCGCTTCCGCTGTGAACGGATAGGCGGATTCGTTGCCGCTCATGTCGGGGCGGAAGCCGAGCCCGAACAGGATGTATTGATAGCTCTGATATTTGAACGCTTCGAAGGTGGTGTCGAAGTCGAGCGAGGTGGGCGGACGCCTGCGCCACATCTCGATCTTCTCCTTCAGCGCGTCGGTTGCGGTCTCCGGCTTCGTATTGTCGATCCAGAACGGATGGTCGGTGCGCTTCGACAAATAGTAATGGAGTTTGATGAAATCGACCGCGAGCTCGAAGCGCCGCCGCATGATGGTGGAGAAATGCTTCGCCATCTGCTCCATGTCGCCCCGGCGCGGAAAATATTCGGCGATCATATGTGCCGCCGCCTCGATCTGGATGATGCCGGTGGATTCGAGCGGCTCGAGGAAACCCGCCGACAGGCCGATGGAGACGCAATTCTTCACCCATTGCCGGTCGCGAAACCCGACGCGCATCTTGAGCCGCCGCGCATTGCGCGATTCCGCGGCCGGACCGATATAGTCGCGCAAGACCTGTTCGGCGCGGTCGTCATCGGTATATTTGCTCGAATAGCAGTAGCCGATGCCCCGGCGCGTATCGAGCCCGATATCCCAGGTCCAGCCCGACTCGTGCGCGCTGGAAACCGTGGCCGGGACGATCAACTCGTTCTCGCGGGCATAGGGCACCTGCATCGCAACAGCCCTGTCGACGAACAGAATGGGCGTCACGTCGCGCCACGGCTCGCCTAGTGCGCGCCCGATCAGGATGCCGGCGAAGCCCGTGCAATCGACATAGAGCCCGGCCTTCAGCGTGCCATGCTCTTTGGTGACGAGTTCCGAGATCGCGCCGCTTTCGTCGAGCTCCACCTTCTCGACATTGCCGATCAAATGGCGCACGCCGAGTTTCACGCCCGCGTTCTTGAGAAACACAGCGAGTTTGGAGGCGTCCAGGTGATAGGCGTAGTTCATCGGCCCGTCATAGGGCGCGTCGTCGATGCGTTTGGGCGCTTTCAGCGCGTCGACCACTTTGTCCTGCAAGGTCGTGGCGTCGGAAAACGGCACATCCTTGCCGGCGCGGCCCAGCGCCCAGTAGGGCGCCATGTCCGCCGCCATCGGCATGAGATGCGGCACGTTGAACGGATGATAGTAGTGCGCGTGCTTGCCGTTTGCGGGCGCATGCTCCCAATCGACGAACTTGATCGCCTGCTTGAAGCTGGCCGAGCATTCGCGCATGAACGCCGCTTCGTCCACGCCGATGGTACGCAGAGTGCGGCGGAAAGTGGGGAAGGTGCCTTCGCCCACGCCGATCGTGCCGATGTCGGTCGATTCGATCAGCGTGATCTTCACGCCGTTGGGTTTGTCCGCGCCCAGCCGTTTGGCAAGAAGCGCGGCCGATAGCCAGCCCGCGGTCCCACCGCCCACGATCAGGATGTCGTCGATTGGTCCGGACATGTGCCCCTCCAGATGCCTTCTCTATTTCACCGGCGCATCCACGCGGCTGAACGATCCCAGGAAACACGTCGCCGGCATGTCATGCACGCGAATCCTCTGCTCGTTGGCGCAGATGGTGCCGCCCCGTATCGCGTAGTCGAACCCGCCGGCAGTTCGCAGACCCGGACAATCCGCCTGCAGCACGTTCTTCCATCGGGTTCCGTCGTTCATGCGGAAAATGATGGTCCGGTCATCGGGAATGATCGTGCCCGCGACATCGGTCGCGTGCAGACAAATATGGCCGGTGCCGGCCGCAACAGGCGTTTGTGCAATGCCCGCGTTCAGCGGGAGCGCCGCAAACATTGTTGCGACCAGAAGTCTTCTCATTGTGCGATCTCCCTTTTCAATCGTGAACCCTCGCGCGCGCGCGCTTCGACAGCCGGCCAGTCGCCCTTCGCCGCAAGTTCGGGCGGTGCGATCCATGTCCCGCCCACGCAACGCACATTGCCGAGCGCAAGATAGCGGGGTGCGTTTTCCAGGGTGATGCCGCCTGTGGGACAAAAACAGCATTGCGCGAAAGGCCCCTGGAATGCCTTCAGGGCCGGCGCGCCGCCGGACGTCTCGGCCGGAAAGAATTTGAAATGCGAGAGACCGAGATCGAGCCCGCGCATGATGTCGGATGCGGTCGCAACTCCCGGCAACAAGGGGAGGCCCGAGTCGCGAGCGCCGCGTACGAGGGCCTGGGTCAATCCGGGACTCACTGCAAAGCGTGCGCCCGCGGCTTGAGCGCGCGCGAGATCGCCGTCGTTCAATACCGTGCCTGCGCCCACGATTGCTTCGTCGACGTCATGGGCGATGCGCCGTATGGCATCGAGCGCCGCCGTGGTGCGGAGCGTAACTTCGACCACGCGCAAGCCGCCCTTCACAAGCGCACGCGCCAGCGGAACGGCGTCTTCGGCGCGTTCGATCGTGAGCACGGGAACGACCGGACCCAGTTCGAGGAGTTCTGCAATGTTCTGCGTCATCTGCCGTCTCCGGCGTCAGGAGAAAATGCTGGCGCCATATTCCGCTTCGCCCACCGCTTTCCGGAAGGGTTTGAACAATTCGCGTCCCCAGCCATGGACTGCCGTACAATGTGCGCCCGGCGCACGCGCCGCGAGATCGGCCGGCGTCACCTGTGCCTCCAGAATGCCGCGTTCGCCGTCGATGCGGATCACATCGCCGTCGCGAATGCGCCCGATTGCGCCTCCGGCCGCAGCTTCGGGCGTCACATGGATTGCCGTGGGCACTTTTCCCGATGCGCCCGACATGCGCCCGTCGGTGACGAGGCCCACGCGATAGCCTTTGTCCTGTAGAACCGAAAGTTGCGGCGTTAATTTGTGCAGTTCCGGCATGCCGTTCGCTTTCGGGCCCTGGAACCGCAGCACGGCGATGAAATCACGCGCGAGCGCGCCCCTTTTGAACGCGTCGAGAAAATCGTCCTGGCCGTCGAACACGACAGCCGGCGCCTCGACCACGCGGCGTTCGGGCGTCACCGCGGACAGCTTCATCACCGCGCGGCCGAGATTGCCGCGCAGGAGCTTCAGACCGCCTTCCGCATCAAATGGATCGTCAACGGGGCGGAGCACATTGCGGTCGAGCGGAATTGGGACCGGCTTGCGCCACGTCAACGAGCCGTCGGCCAGCAGGGGTTCTTTCGCGTAAGCGCCGAGGCCGTCGCCCATTGCCGTTATTGTATTGGCATGCAGCAGGCCGGCACCCAACAATTCGCCGATGAGGACCGCCATGCCTCCGGCGGCATGGAATTGATTCACATCGGCCCCGCCGTTGGGATAGATGCGGGCAATCAGGGGCGTCACCCGCGAAATGTCGTCGAAATCTTCCCAGTCCAGCAATATGCCCGCCGCGCGCGCAATGGCCGGAAGATGGAGCGTATGATTGGTCGAGCCGCCGCTTGCCACCAAGCCCACGACGCCGTTCACGATCGCCCGCTCGTCGATCACCTGGGATAGCGGCGCGCGCCCGTCCCGCGCCGAGGCGCAAACTTGCGAGGCGGCGGCGCGCGTGAGCGCATCGCGCAATGGCGTGCCCGGATTGACGAACGCGGCGCCCGGAACATGCACGCCCATGATTTCCATCAGCATCTGGTTGGAATTGGCCGTGCCGAAGAATGTGCAGGTGCCGGCCGTGTGATAGGACGCGGTTTCGGCCTCGAGCAGTTCGCCCGGTCCGGCGTCGCCGCGCGCATAGGCTTCGCGCACGCGGGCCTTTTCCTTGTTCGGAAGACCCGAAGGCATCGGCCCAGCCGGGACGAAGACCACCGGCAAATGTCCGAAGGCGAGGGCGCCGATCAGCATGCCCGGCACGATCTTGTCGCAGACGCCCAGGCACAGCACGGCATCGAAAACGCCATGGCTCAAGGCGATTGCGGTCGCGAGCGCGATGACGTCACGGGAGAAGAGCGACAACTCCATGCCGGGCTGGCCCTGCGTGACGCCGTCGCACATCGCCGGCACGCCGCCCGCCACCTGCGCCGTGCAGCCTTGTTCGCGCGCCGCTTGCTTGATGATATCGGGATAGGCGCCCAAAGGCTGATGGGCGGAGAGCATGTCGTTATAGGCGGTGACGATGGCGATATTCGGCGTTTGACCGCCGCGCAAACGAAGCTTGTCGCCGATCGGCGCGGCCGCGCAGGCATGGGCGAGATTGCCGCAATCGAGACGGGCACGGCCCCGGCCGGAAGCCCGTGCTCCTTCCATGCGCGTGAGATAGTCCGCGCGCGTGTCGCGGCTGCGGGCGCGAATGCGCGCCGTCACGTCGGCGATCACGGGATGGAGCGTGGCCATCGTCTGCTCCTAGGGCGCCCAACACACTTGCACGGGCGTCACCGATTGCTGCAGCACGGCGCGCACCGGCATGGCCCGGACATCGTCGCCGGAAAGCGCTTCGCGATACGTCGCGAGCTTCGTATCGCCGCGAATGAGAATCACGACGAGACGGGAATCGAGAATCGCGCGCAAGGTGAGCGACATCCGCTCGCCGGTTTGCGCCAGGTTCGCTGGATGGATGCCGCGCACGAGGGCGGCAGAGTTGCGATCGAGCGCGCGTTCCAATCCTTCCGCTCGGGGAAACAAGGATGCCGTGTGTCCATCGGCGCCCATGCCGAGCAGGGTCGCATCGAACGGACGCGGCATGGCGGCCAGCGCCTCACTGACGGCCGCTTCCGCGTCGCGCGGCGTCTCGTGCGGCATTTTCATCGGCACAAGTAGCGCCCCGGCGGCCTTGCCGCGCAGCAGCCGCGTGCGGATCAGTTTTTCGTTGCTCGCATCGGATGTGGGCGCGACCCAGCGCTCGTCCGACAGCGTGACGGAGACGCGATCCCAGGGCGCGTCGCGTTCGGCGAGGATGTCGTAAAGCTCGCCCGGCGTCGTGCCGCCGGAAGCGACCATGCTGGCCGCGCCGCGCGCGGCCACGCCGGCAACCAGCCGCGATACGATCTCGTCCGCCAGCGCCTGCATCATGGCGTCGGCGCCTGGAAAGCGCCGCAACAGCGGATCTGTAGGTTCGGGTCTATTCATACCAGCTATGACCATTGCGTTCGGTGAGTGCGAAGGCGCCGGCCGGCCCCCAGCTGCCGGCGGCATAGGGTGTGGGCAAAATTCCCTGCCGGTCCCAACCGCCGACGATCGCATCAATCCAGGTCCAGGCGGCTTCGGCTTCGTCGCGGCGCACGAACAAGGTCGGCTTGTTGTTCAACGCTTCGAGCAGCAACCGCTCATAGGCGATGCGCCGGCGCGGGCGTTTGAACGCATCGCTGAGACTCAAATTGAGCGCCAATGGCTTCAATTCCTGTTCGAGACTCGGCGTCTTGTTCATCAGGAGAAGCGATATCTCTTCTTCCGGCTGCAGGCGGATGGTCAGCCGGTTGGCCAGGAGATCGTTGCCGCCGAAGATCGAATGCGGCACGTCGCGGAACTGGATGACGATCTCGGAACTGCGGACGGGAAGTCTCTTGCCGGTGCGCAGATAGAACGGCACGCCGGCCCAGCGCCAGTTGTCCACATGCGCGCAGAGCGCGACGAACGTCTCCGTCTTGCTGGCTTGTCCGCCGGGTTCGTCTCCGTAACCGGGAACAGAATGGCCTTCCGCCACGCCCGCGCGATATTGCCCGCGCACGGTCTTGCGTTCCACGTCGCGACCCGCGATCGGCTTCAGCGATCGCAGCACTTTCACTTTTTCGTTGCGAACCGAATCGGGATCGAGATTGGCCGGCGGCTCCATCGCCACCAGGCACAGCAATTGCAGGAGATGGTTCTGCACCATGTCGCGGATCGCGCCGTATTCGTCATAATAGGACCAGCGATCTTCCACGCCCACGGTCTCGGCCACCGTAATCTGCATGTGTGCGATGCTGACCTTGTTCCACAGCGGTTCGAACAGCATGTTGGCGAAGCGCAGCGCGATCAGGTTCTGCACGGCCTCCTTTCCCAGATAATGATCGATACGGAAAATGCGATCCTCGGAAAACGCGGCGGCCAGCGAATCGTTGATCTTGCGGTAGCTCGCAAGATCGCGGCCGATCGGCTTTTCGACGATGACGCGGCTCGAATCGCGCGCCAAACCCGTCGCCTTCAGATTGCTGCAGATCGCGCCGTAATGATCGGGCGAGGTCGACAGATAGAAGATGAGTTCGGACGCGTTGCCGACATGCTCGCGCAAACCCCCGAAGGTTTCGGGCTTCGTGGCATCCACGGCCACATGGCTGAGCCGGGCCTTGAACCGCCGCCACGCCTCATCCGACAGGGCGGGCGTTCGGGCGCGCACCGCCTGTTCGACGCGATGGGCGAATTTCTCGGCGCCCAGAGTTCCCCGCGAGCAGCCCACAATTTTGAGGTCCGCCGGCAACAAGCCGTCTTCATCGAGAAAATACAGCGACGGAAACAGCATCTTTTGGGCGAGATCGCCCGTGGCGCCGAAGATGAGGATTGCCTGTTCAGCGGCCATTTCACGAATCCAGACTTGCGCGACCGTCTATCCAGGTCTCGACAATTTCCAGCTCGTCCGTCGCCTGGACAAGGTTGGCGCGATAGCCGGGTGCGATCCGCCCCATCTCTAACCCCAGAAACGTGGCCGGGTTCCGGCTCGCCATCCCAACCGCGCCCATAAGGTCGAGTCCGAGCATTTTCATTGCGTTGCGAACAGCTTGCGCCATGTCGAGATCCGAGCCCGCCAGGGTGCCGTCTGGGGCGACGCAAACGCCGTTCTCGGCCGTGATCGTCTGCCCCTGCAGCCGGAATGACTTGGCCGGCGAGCCGACGCTCGGCATCGCGTCGGTGATCAGCATGATGCGGTCCGCGCGCTTGCAGCGCAAGGTAATGCGCAGGACCGCCGGGTCGACATGCCGTCCGTCGGCGATGATGCCGCACCAGCTGTCGCGGTCTTCGAGCGCCGCGCCCACGGTGCCGGGTTCGCGGCTGGTCATCGGCGACATCGCATTGAACAGGTGCGTGAAGCCCGAAAGACCGTGATCGAGCGCCGCCCGGATTTCGGCATAGGTCGCGTCGGTGTGGCCGGCCGAGACGATGACCCCAGCATCGACGAGTCTGCGAATCGTCTCCGGTGTGGTTTCTTCGGGCGCCAGCGTCACCAGCGTCCTGCCATGTGTCATCGAGGTAAGGAGCGCAAAAGCTTCGGCGTCGAGCGTACGAAAATTCGAAGCGTCATGGATGCCTTTGCGCTCGGGACTCAGAAAAGGGCCTTCGACATGAATACCGAGCACGCCGGGCACGCCTGCCTGGACGGCAGCGTCGGCGGCATGGATCGCCTCCCGGATCATGTTGAGATCGGCGCTGATGATTGTGGGCAGAAACCCGGTCGTGCCGAACCGGCGATGTGCGCGCCCGATAATGCGCAACGTCTCGACGCTTGGTGCGTCGCCAAACAGCGCGCCGCCGCCGCCATTGACCTGCACGTCGACAAAGCCCGGCAGCAGAAGCCGGTTGTCCAGATCGTGACGCTGCGAAACGCCCGTCGGCAAATCGTTTGAGGAGGTCACGGCGCGGATGCGTCCGTCTTCAATGACGACGGCGTGGCCTTCGACGAGGCCATGCTCCGTCAACACCCGCCCGTTGACCAATGCAACGCTCATCACACGGTCTCTGTTACCTTGTGGAGATGCGGCGGCGCATCGGGATTGAGCCCTCGCGCCAGCGAAAGCGCATTGACCATGCGGTAGAAGCTTTGCAGCATGAGGATCGGCTGCAGCACGGAATGCGCATCCGGAACGGGCAGGTTGCAGGCGCCCGGTCGCGAAACTCCCGCCACGATCACGTTCGCGCGGACCGCCGCGAAGTTCGTCAGAAGATCGGCAATGCCGGGCCTCGTCTCGTCGTTCTGGGACAGCACGAACACGGGAAAGCCGTCCTTCACCAGGGCCATGGGCCCGTGCTGCACTTCGGCGGAGCTGAAAGCCTCCGCGTGCAATCCGCAGGTTTCTTTGAACTTCAAAGCAGCCTCTTGCGCCGCGCCATAACCGAGGCCGCGCCCGATCACGTAAAGATCACGTGCGGACTTCAATTGCGTGACGGCCCCGCTCCAATCGAGCGCCCAGGCTTTCTCCAGCAATCCGGGAAGGCCCATCAATGCGGTTTCAAGCGCCGAGTCCCCGCTCCAGCTCGCCACCAGATGCGTCACGGCCGCGACCGATGCGAGATAGGTCTTGGTCGCCGCGACGCTGAGCTCCGGGCCGGCCCGAAGGGGAATGACTTCGTGGGCGAGATCGGCAAGCGGCGCGTCTTCGGCATTGACCAGCACGACGATGAAGGCGCCTGCGTCTTTCGCCGCCGCCACTGTCGCCAGAAGATCGGGGCTTTGCCCCGATTGCGAAATGGCGAGGAACACATCGCCTTCGAGTTTGGGCGCCGCCGTGTAAACCGACGTGATCGAAAAGGCTGCGGAAGAGGTGAGCGTCGAGGTCTTGGTTTCGACGAGATATTTCGCAAACGTCGCGGCGTTGTCCGAACTGCCGCGCCCGCCGGTGACGACGGCGCGCGGCGCGCGCCTGCGAAGCACGCTGCCGATTCGCGACATCAACGCGCGATTGGCCTCGAGTTGTCCGGCGATGAGCGAAGGGGCTTGCGCCGCCTCCATGAACATCTGCGTGCTGTGTTCTGTGCGTTCGCGCGGATCGCGAGCGCCCGCGCCTTCCGCCGTCACGATTGCTGCTCCGTGGCGTTGAGTTCGGCCACGAAATCGTAGGTGTCGCCGCGATAATAGGATTGAGAGAATTCGACGGCGCGCCCGTCGCGCAGAAAACCGCGCCGCTCGACGAGCAGGCCCGCGTCCTTTTCCTGGGCGCCAAGCAATTCGGCCTGTTCGGTAGAAAAGAGAACCGCTCTCAATCGCTGCAGTGCGCGCGTCGGCCGGTGCCCCGTGCGTTCGAGCGCCGCATAAAGCGAGGATTCCACTGCCTCGACGGACGGCAGGCAGAACGCAGGCACGGTGCAGAACTCGAGTGCCATGGGCGCTTCGTCCGCATAGCGCAAGCGATGAAAGCGATAGACCGGCGTGCCGGGGCTCAGGCCCATCGTCAGCGATTCTTCGGGCGTGACGGTGCCTCTCGATTTTCGCAGCCAGACACTGCGCGGCGTACGGCCGCGCGCGAGCATGTCTTCAGAGAACGACGTCAGTTTGGAAAAGTTCTTTTCCACGCGGCCCGAAACGAACGTGCCGGAGCCCTGCTTGCGTGTCAGCAATCCTTCGCTGACCAGACCATCGAGCGCCTTGCGCACGGTGATGCGCGAGACCGAGAATTCTTCGGCGAGATCCCGTTCTGGCGGCAAGGCATCGTCCGGTCCCAGAACTTTGCTTTGGATGGCTTGCCGGAGCCCGCGCTGAAGCTGCTGGTACAGCGGCAGACTGTCCGCCTCGTTCAAACTTCCGATGATGCCCACAAGCGAAGCCAATTTTGTCTCCCAAGGCCTGCGGCGCCCCGAAACCCAGCCGTTGCTGGGCGAACGCATTAGAACCAATTGCATACCACATAGTGGCAGGGCTGCGTCAATTCCAGAAAGTACCAAAAATTGGGCTTGACAGTCATATCCAATTCAATAAATGGTACTACATTGGACTTGTGATGGTGTTGCCAAAGAGGAACCTGCTGCCGGCCCGCGCGTCGTCTTGCAGGCCATACCGGCAGTCGCTTTCGACAGGTCCATGTGCAGTGCGGGGTGGGAGTTTCGGGCGCGTCTCAATCTCTCGAATTATCAGGAGGGAGAGTCATGTCGTTTAAGGGGGTTCTCGTCGGGTCCGCGAGCGTCGTCGCCATTCTGGTAGCTACATCGCCGTCCTATGGGCAAACGAGCGGGCAGACGAACGGGCAGACGAACTCGTCCAATCAGGTCGAAACGGTTGTCGTCACCGGCATTCGCGCGTCGACAGAGCGTGCGCTCGACATCAAGAGAAGTTCCACTCCGATGGTCGACGCGGTGTCGGCCGAAGACATCGGCAAGCTGCCGGACAAAAACGTCGCCGACGCCCTGCAGCGCGTTCCCGGCGTCGAAACGTTCTCCACGTCGTCCGGTGAAGGCGGCTTCGACGAGAACGACCGCGTTGCTGTTCGCGGCACCGATCCCAGCCTGACGCTGACGACGGTCGACGGGCATTCGGTCGCCACCGGCGACTGGTACATTCTCGATCAGTTCCAGACTGTGGGCCGCAGCGTCAGCTACGATCTGTTCCCCTCCGAAATCGTCGATTCGGTAAAAGTCTACAAGAGCCAGGAAGCCGATTTGATCGAAGGCGGCTCGGCCGGCAGCGTGGACATCATTACGCGCAAGCCGCTCGATTTCCCGAAGGATCTCACTTTCGAAGGTTCGGCTCAGGGGGTGTATTCCGACCTCCCGAACAAGACCGAGCCGCAAATCAACGGGATGCTTGCCTGGCACAATGGTTCCGATACGTTCGGAATTCTCGCGCAAGGCTTCTACGAAAAGCGCGATCTGGAGCGCGAAGGCCAGGAATTCCTGGGCTACAATACGATTACCTGCCAACTGATTACGCCCGGGGTTCCGACGAGTGGGTGCAACCCGACCGGTGGCGGCGAACCTGCCTTAGTAAATGCGCATCCCGATCTATATAATGTTCTCTATCCGACGCTGATCGGTGCCGCGCTGTTTCAGCAGCAGCGGACGCGCGAGGGCGGCGATGTTACAATGCAATGGCGCCCCAACAACGAGTTCGACTTCGTAGTGTCGAGTTTCTACTCGAAGCTCAACGCCAGCGACACCAACAACAACTATATGTCCTGGGTGCAAAACGAAATCGCCGGCGACAACAACGATCCGAGCAGCTACACGGTAAAGAACGGTACGCTCGTGAGTGCGGTTTTCCCCGAATTGTCGCCAACCCATCCCAATCCCTTAAATCCCGCGCAACTGCTCTGTTTCAATAACAGCGTGGCAGCGACAACCGGGGTTCCATGTCCTGTCGATGGCGTGGTCGAGGACTTGATCGATCGTCCGAACGAAGGCGCCTCGACCTGGTATGTCGATGGCGACATGAAATGGAATCCTACGCAAAATTGGGACATCCATGTCAAGCTCGGCTACACCAAGGGCGAAGGCCTAACGCCGTCGCAGCCGACCTGGGAAAGCGACGGTCTCACCGGCACTTCCTTCAATTTTGCCAATGGCGGCCCCGCATCGGTTTCCTTCCCGGACATCAATACCGCCAACGCAGCCGACATGAACAACGACTGGGCGTGGAGCGACCAGTTCACCGCGACGGACACGGAGTTCTATACGCAGGGTGATGCGGAATATCAGCTCAACGACGGTCCTTTGCAGTCCATCAAGTTCGGCGCGCGCTATTTGGACCATGTCCGCAACGTGTTCGGCTATGACGAGGGCACTTGCGCCTTCGCCTGTCCGGCGACGCCATCGACGGCCGTCTGGTCCGGCGCATTGTATCCGAGCAATTTCGGAAGCGCGCTGGGTGGCGGTCCCGGATTCCTGACCAACATCTGGTACCCCAATTGGTCGCTTGTTCAGTCGGAAGTCATGCCGCAAGTGACTCCGTACAGCCCGCTCGCCTTCTATTGGCCCGGCAGTTTCCGAACCGAGGAAAAGGATTTGGCCGGATACGTGATGGCCAATCTCGGAGGTGACAATTGGAAGGGCAATGTCGGTCTGCGCCTTGTCGATACGGACGAGCAAATCCTGTCCTATGCGACCGACGGCGGAAACAACCCGGTGACCGGCGCGTGCCTGATAACCACCGCAACGCTGAATAACTACGGCTGCTTTACGGCGGTCAATGTGGATCACACCTATATCGATCCACTGCCGAGCGCGAACTTCAGCTACGACCTGACTGACGATCAGATTCTGCGCCTGGCTGCCGCTCGCGTGATGTCGCGGCCCGATTACAGCGCCTTGGGCGGTGCGGTTTCGCTGACGGACTCCATCCTCACGGGCACCGGCGGCAATCCCAATCTGAAGCCGGTGCGCGCATGGTCCTACAATGCCGACTGGGAATGGTATTTCGGCGACGCTTCGCTGCTGTCCGCCAGCGTCTTCTATATGGACCTCACGACGGACGTGGATTACGGCGTGAACGACGCGACGTATCTGAACGCCACGCTGACCGGCCAGCAGCACACACCGATCTATTCTGTCTATGCGATCACGTCGCCGCAGAACGGTTCGGGCACGGACAAGGGCTTTGAGTTGGCCTGGGAGCAGCCGATCTGGCGCGGGTTCGGAGTCCAGGCGAACTACACCTATTCGGACGGCGCGCAATCGGGCGGCGGGCCGCTCATCGGCGACTCGAAGAATCTCTACAATGTCGTAGGCTACTACGAAGGGTATGGGTTCAGTGCGCGGCTCGCCTATACGTGGCGTTCCGCCGTGCTGGTAGGTCTGGACCGCAGCACCGCGGAAAATCAGGCCGCGATCGGCAACCTTGCCGCGTCGGCCAGCTACGACATCACCGACAACATCGCGTTGACCTTCGATGCGCTGAACCTCAACAACGCGATTTTGAAGTACTACGCCAACAACACGACGCAGCCGCGTGCTTTCTATGACAACGGCCGCCAATTCTATTTCGGCTTCCGGGTGAAATACTGATCTCCCGGAAAAACGGACCCGGGTCTGGGGCCCGGGTCCGTGTTTTACACGGTGTACTCCCCTTCTCGCACTGTTAGAACTGGGGCGGAGCGGCGAAAGTCACTCCGCCACTTTTTTTGGCGGGGCGTCGCCGCACGGCGCGTCAACAACGAATTCGCGAGGCTGGCACGAACCTGCCGATGATGTCTTTGCGACCGTCCATTCGGTTCCTTGCGGCTGTTCTCGTCGCCGTGCCTTTGCTGGCGTCCTGCTCGGCCGACATGACGGGCTGGCTCGCCATGAGGACACGGGATTCGATCGCCAGCCCGAAGACGGAACCTTCCGTCATTCCGCTGCCGGTCGAAACCGTCATGGGCGAGGGCACGCTGACGATCGGCGACGGTGGCGCGCTCGTCTGCGATGCCGGCGATTTGCAATGCACGGGTGTGGCCCACTATCTTGCAGACCTTTTGAAACACAGCCGCGGGATCACGCTCGCCGTCGAAGCGGACGACACCGCCCACCCGCCCGCGGGCGCGATTGCCTTTCGCCGCCTCTCCGACCCGGCCGAGACGGGCAAGGAAGGTTACCGGCTCGATATATCTCCGGATGGCGCACGCATTTCCGCGAGCGAGACGGCCGGACTCTTCTACGGCGCCGTGACGCTCTGGCAGCTTCTCACGCAGAAGCCGGGCGAAGCCCGCAGCGCGACGCTCGGGGCGCTTCACATTTCCGACTCGCCGCGTTTCGCCTGGCGCGGGATCCTGCTCGACTCAGCCCGCCACTACCAGTCGCCCGAATTCGTAAAATCGTTCATCGATGCGATGGCACTGCACAAACTCAACGTCCTGCAATGGCATTTGACGGACGATCAGGGCTGGCGGCTGGAGATCGGGAAATATCCCCGCCTGACGTCGGTGGGCGCATGGCGCGTGCCCGCGGGCGCCGCGGCGCAAGCCGATATCGATCCGGCGACCGGCAAGCCGCGGCTTTATGGCGGCTTCTACACGCAGGATCAGGTGCGCGACATCGTGCGCTATGCGCAGGATCGCAATGTTGCCATCGTGCCGGAAATCGAGATGCCGGGCCATGCCGAGGCCGCGATCGTCGCCTATCCGCAATTGGGCTCGGTGGCTCAACCGCCCACGGCCATTTCGAGCGACTGGGGCGTTTTCCCCTATCTCTACAATGTGGACGATTCGACTTTTGCATTCCTCGAGAACGTGTTGAGCGAGACGATGGCGTTGTTCCCCAGCGCCTATATCCATATCGGCGGCGACGAGGCGGTCAAGGACCAATGGAAGGCGTCGCCCAAAATCCAGGCGCAGATGCATGCCCTCGGCATCGCCAACGAAGACGAACTGCAAAGCTATTTCGTCGAACGTATCGAGAAATTCCTCAATGCGCATGGCCGCAAACTGATCGGTTGGGACGAGATTTTGCAGGACGGCATCGCGCCCAATGCGACCATTACGTCGTGGCGCGGCATCGATGGCGCGGTGACCGCGGCGAAGCTCGGCCACGATGCGGTGCTCTCGCCCGCGCCCGTGCTTTATCTGGACAACCGCCAGGGCGACGGCCCGGACGAGCCTCCCGGCCGCGGCCATGTCACGAGCTTGCAGGACGTATACGATTTCGATCCGGCGCCGGCTTCGCTCACGGAAGCCGAACGGACGCACATCATCGGCGTGCAGGCCAATATCTGGACCGAGCACATCCGGAACGAGGAGCAGGTCGCCTACATGACGTTCCCCCGCGCGGCCGCTTTCGCGGAAATGGCGTGGACGCCCGCTGGCCGGCGCGATTGGGCCGGCTTTTTGACCCGGCTCGTGCCGCAAATCGATCGCTACCGGGAATTGGGAATCGCATCGGCGCCCAGCGCGTTCGAAGTGCGCATCGGCGCAAAGCCGCGACCTGAAGGTAAGGCCGAGATTACGCTGTCGAACCAGACCGGATTCGGCACTATCCGCTACACGCTCGACGGCCGGGCGCCGACTTCCGCTTCGCCGCGCTTTGAAAAACCGTTCACGGTGCGCTTGCCCGCCAGGTTGAAAACCGCAGCCTTCCTCGGCGACCGGGTGCTGGAAGACCCGGTGGCGCGCGATCTCGACCCGCTGACGCTCCGCAAGCGTTTCAGCCAGGAGCTTCAGCTTTGCTCCAACAACATTTCGCTGTCGCTGGAAGACGACGCGCCGCTATCCGGGCCGCGCGCCGTGTTCCTGGTCGATGTAATGAACCCGTGCTGGATCTATCCCAAAGTGGATATGACCGGAATCTCGTCGATCGAGGTTGCCGTCGGGCAGGTCCCGTTCAACTTCCAGATCGGCGACGATGTCGGGAAAATCGTGCTGCGGCCGCCTTCCACGCCGGACGGCGAGCTGGAAGTGCATCTCGACAATTGCAACGGCGAGCGGATTGCCGTGTTGCCGTTCCAACCGGCCGTGGGTAACGACGCAGTGACGTCGCTGTCCGGGAGCGTTGCGCCACGTGGCGGCGTACATGATTTGTGTTTCGTCTTCACACGGAAGACAGTCGATCCGATCTGGGCGATCGATTGGGTCAATTTCGCGTCAAAGGCGGCGCGCTCTCCCTGAAAGCCGCCGAAAGGGATGGAATCGTGTCCAACCTGATGCTCGTCGCACCGATGAAGGGTTGGGTCGCGCCGCTCGACGAGGTGCCGGATCCCGTATTCGCGGAGCGCATCCTGGGCGACGGGCTCGCGATCGATCCCACCGGTTCGACCGTGCACGCGCCTTGCGACGGCGTTGTTGCGTCCTCCGCCAAGCACGCCGTGACATTGCGCGCGTCCAACGGCGCGGAAATCCTGATCCATATCGGGCTCGAGACGGTGGCGCTGGGGGGCCACGGTTTCGTCAGCCACGTGCGCGAAGGCCGCTCGGTCAGGACCGGCGATCCCCTGCTCACATTCGATCTCGATTTTCTGGCCACGCATGCGAAAAGCCTGATCTCGCCCATCATCCTCACCAATGGAGACGTGTTTTCCATCGTGCGTCGCAACGCCAATCGCGAAACGCGAGTTGGCGAATTTCTTCTGGAGCTCAAGCCGTTGCACGACGCGGCCGGAGATGCGACTGCCGGGACGGCTGCGGAAGCGCGCAGCGAGGTTATCGTGCCGCTTGCCCATGGCATTCACGCCCGTCCGGCAGCGGTATTGTCGAATGGCGCCAAGCGGTTCACGGCCGACGTGTCGCTCGTACTCAATGGCCGGCGTGTCAATGCGAAGAGCGTGGTGGCGCTGATGTCGCTCGGCGCGCGCAACAGCGATCGAGTCGAAGTGATTGCCAGCGGTGCGGATGCGGCAAAGGCCGTCGCAACGATCGCCGATTTGATCGCCGGCGGGCTGGGCGAAGCGGCGGGGGCGCAAGGCATGCCCTACGCGCCGCGCCCGCGCGCCGCGGCGGAAAACGAGGAATTGTATTCCGCGACCAACAAAACCGTCCGCGGCGTGTGCGCGGCGCCGGGACTTGCGATCGGGCGCGTGGCGCATTTCCACGCGCCGGAAATTCCGGTCGCCGAAGCAGGGCGCGGCATCGCGCACGAGACGGCGGAACTCGGCCGCGCCGTCGGCGCGGTGCGCTCGCGGCTCAAAATGTTGTCGGCGACCGGCGACCGCCAGCGCCGTGAAATCCTGGGCGCGCATATCGCGCTCCTGGACGATCCGGAGATCGTCCGGGCCGCGCACGCGCTGATCCAGGACGGCAAGAGCGCCGCTTTTGCCTGGCGCCAATCCGTGCGCGGGTTTGCCGAAGCGGTCGCGGCCATCGACGATCCGCGGTTGCGGGAGCGCGCGCACGATCTGCTCGATCTCGAGCGGCAGGTGATCGCCGATCTCACCGGACAGGCGGCGGATGGGCTGCTGAAATTGCCGGAAAACGCGATCCTCATCGCGGACGAGCTTCTTCCTTCGCAATTCGTCGCATTCGGCGCGGCGAAGATCGCGGGTTTCTGCACCGTAGGCGGCGGGCCGACATCCCATGTTGCGATCCTCGCAGCCGGCATGAACGTGCCCGCGCTTGTCGGCGCCGGCGCCGGAATCCTTCGCATTCCGGCCGGCACCGAAGTGATCCTTGCGGCGGACGAGGGCGCCTTGACGATACGCCCGGACGAAGCCGCGCTCGACGCGGCGCGCCAGCGTCTCGAAGTGCGGCGCAGGCGCACGAACGCGGCGCTGGCCCGTTCGCAGGAGGAATGCCGCACGCTCGACGGCACACGGGTGGAAATCTTCGCCAATCTCGGGGCGGGCGCAGCGGAAGCTGCCGCGGCGGTGGAACTCGGAGCGGAAGGCTGCGGCCTGTTGCGCACGGAATTTCTGTTTCTCGATCGCACGGCACCGCCCGGCGAAGACGAGCAGGCCGCGCAATACCAGGCGATCGCCGCGGCGCTGGGCGGACGGCCTTTCATCATCCGCACCTTCGACATCGGCGGCGACAAGCCGGTGCCCTATCTGCCGTTCCCGCCGGAAGAAAATCCGGCGCTGGGGCTTCGCGGCGTGCGTGCGGGGCTGTGGCGGCCGGATCTCCTCAGAACCCAATTGGCCGCGATCCTCAAGGTGAGGCCCGAGGGCCAATGCCGCATCATGTTGCCGATGGTCGCCGCGCTGTCGGAACTCAAATCGGTGCGCGCAATGCTGGCCGCATTGGGGCGCGAGTTGGGGAAGGACACGCGAACCCCGCTGGGCGTGATGGTGGAGACGCCGGCATCCGCCCTGCTCGCGGGCAAGCTCGCGCTGGAAGCGGATTTCCTGTCGATCGGAACGAACGATCTGACGCAATATACGCTCGCCATGGATCGCGGCCATCCGCAATTGGCGGCCCAGATCGACGCGTTTCACCCCGCGGTGCTGAGGCTCATCGCGCACACCGCCGAAGGCGGGGCTGCGGCGGGAAAGCCGGTGGGCGTGTGCGGCGGGCTCGCTGCCGATCCGCTCGCAGCACCTCTTTTGATAGGTCTCGGCATCGGCGAATTATCGGCGCCGCCATCCGCCATTCCGGGATTGAAGGCGGTTGTCCGTGCCTTGCGTCTGGAAGATTGCCGCCGCGCGGCGCAAGCCGCGCTCTCGGCCGAGTCCGCAGAAGCCGTACGCGCGATCGCGCTCGCCGCCGCACCCCGCAACGGCAATGGAACATAGAAGAGGAGCACGTCGATGAAATCGGCGCTCGAAACGCTTCAACCGTTGGGCCGCGCTCTGATGCTGCCCATTGCGGTATTGCCAATTGCCGGTTTGCTGCTTCGGTTGGGCCAGCCGGACATTTTCAACGTCCCGTTCATCGCGGCTGCGGGCAATGCGATTTTCTCCAATCTCGGGCTGCTGTTTGCGATTGGCGTCGGAGTCGGCCTCGCCCATGAGAACAATGGCGCGGCAGGACTCGCCGGCGTCGTGGGCTATCTCGTCGCGACGAAGGGCGCGGAGGTCCTGATCGCCGTGCCGCCGGGCGAGCTCGCGGGGCTGACCGGTGCGGCGCGCGACCTTGCCGCGAATGCGCTCAAGGAACAGGCCATCGCCAAGCTGAGCGTGCCCACGGGCATACTCTCCGGCCTCATCGCGGGCTGGCTCTACAATCGTTATCGCAACATCAAATTGCCCGACTATCTCGCGTTTTTCGGCGGCCGGAGATTCGTGCCGATTGCCAGCGGCTTCGTCGCGCTCGGCCTCGCAGCACTGCTGGGCTTCGGCTGGATCTATCTCAAGAGCGGAATGGATACGGCGAGCAACGCGGTGCTGGGCGCGGGCAATGTTGGACTTTTTGCTTACGGCGTGCTCAACCGGCTCCTGATCGTGACCGGCCTTCACCACATCATCAACAACGTCGCCTGGTTCATTCTGGGCGACTATCATGGAACGACGGGCGATCTGAAGCGCTTCTTCGCGGGCGACCCCACGGCGGGCACCTTCATGTCGGGATTTTTCCCGGTGATGATGTTCGGCCTGCCGGCGGCCTGCCTCGCCATGTATCAGGAGGCTCGGCCCGAGCGGCGCAAGGCGGTGGGCGGACTGCTTTTGTCGATGGCGCTCACGGCCTTTCTCACCGGCGTCACCGAGCCCATCGAGTTCAGCTTCATGTTCCTGGCGCCGGTGCTCTATCTGCTGCACGCGATCCTGACCGGTGTCGCGATGGTTGCGATGAACATGCTGGGTGTGAAACTCGGTTTCGGATTCTCGGCCGGATTGTTCGATTATGCGATCAATTTCGGCAAGGCGACGCGCCCGTGGCTGTTGCTGCCGGTGGGTGTGATCTATTTCGGGCTCTATTACGGACTGTTCCGTTTCGCGATCCGTTTTTTCGATCTCAAGACGCTGGGGCGCGAGCCGGATTTGGAAGCGGTTGACGTCGTGCCGGTCCCGGCGACCGAACGCGGCGCGGCGTTCGTTGCTGCGCTGGGCGGCGCGCAGAATCTGGTGTCGGTCGATGCCTGCACCACGCGGCTGCGCCTGATCCTTGCGAATGGCGCGGCGGCGGACGAGGCGGCGCTCAAGCGGCTGGGTGCGCGGGGTGCGGTTCGCCCTTCCGCGAATGCGCTGCAGGTCGTGCTCGGGCCGGTCGCCGATCAGGTGGCCGGTGAGATCCGTGCCAGCGCAAGCGGGGCAGGCGCAACATCCGCGCCGCCGCAATCGGGTGCGAGCGAAGCAGCTCCATTGCTGCCGTCCCCGCAACACGAATATGGAGCATCGGAAATCCGGGCGCTGCTGGCGGCGCTGGGCGGAACGGCCAATGTGCGCGCGGTAGCGGCATGTTCCAGCCGTTTGCGCGTGGATGTCGAAGCTTCGGAGGCTGTGAACGACGCGGCTCTGCGCGAGGTCGGCGTGCGGGGGCTCGCCAGGCCAAAGGCCCATAGCATTCATGTCGTGCTCGGCCCTGCAGCCGACAACGTCGCGCAGATGCTGCGCGATCTGTTGCCAAACAAAGCGTAGGGCTGCGATCTATCCGAACGGCTCGTCGATGGACGGCGACGGTTCCGTGAACCACGCGGCGCCTGTTTCCGTCACGTGAAAATGGTCCTCCAGCCTGATGCCGAACCGGTCGGGAATGACGATCATGGGCTCGTTCGAAAAGCACATGCCGGGCGCGAGCGGCGTGCGATCGCCCCGAACGAGATAGGGCGCTTCGTGCACCGACAGTCCGATGCCGTGACCGGTGCGATGGGGCAGGCCCGGCAGGCGGTAATCCGGCCCGAGACCGCCATGCTCCAGCGTGGCGCGCGCGACGGCGTCGATCGTCTCGCAGGCGACGCCCGGCCGCACCGCCTCGAAGGCCGCCCGCTGGGCCGCATGCTCGAGCTCCCAGATTTTCCGCTGTTCGGAATTGGGCTCGCCGAAAACATAAGTGCGTGTGATGTCGGAGTTGTAACCCTGCACCGCGCAGCCGGTGTCGATCAGCACGACATCGCCTTCGGCCAGCACGCTTTCGCCCGGCAGGCCGTGCGGGAAGGCCGTCGAGCGCCCGAACTGCACGATGCAGAAGGTCGTGCCCGGCGCGCCCAGCGCGCGATGGGCTTCGTCGATGAAATGGCGGACCGCTGTGGCGGCGATGCCGGGTTTGAGGATGCGGGCGGCGCGGCGCTGGACCTCCAGCGTCATCGCTTTGGCCTGCCGCATCAGCGCGAGTTCGGCTTCGGATTTGCACATGCGACAGCCGTCGATCACGCGCGAGCCGTCGACGACGCCGAGCGACGGTGCCGCAAGGCGGAGCTTTTCGCTCATGCCGAACGCGATGGCCGGATCGACGGCCAGGGTCTGGCCGTGAATTTCCTTGAGGATCGCGGCGACGAGTTCGCAGGGATTTTCGTCTTCTTCCCAGAACCGCCGTTCGGCTTCGATGGCGACATTCGCGTCCAGAGACCCGGCTTCGAACATCGGACAGACGAGGACAGGGCGGCCCCGCACCGGCAGAACCATCGCGACCAGCCGCTCGCTCGCGCCCCACGGCACGCCCGCGAAGTAGTTGAGACTGGCGCCCGCGCCGACAAGGAGCGCATCTGCGCCGATGTCCGCCGTCAGCCGACGCGCCCGCTCCAGCCGTGCGAGGCGTTCGTCGCGCGAGATTGCGGGCGCCGGCGTGGGCCAGGGTCGAAGCTCCGCCAATTCCTTCGCGGCCGTCGAACCGCCCACACCCTTGGTCATGGATTTCTCCCCATTAAGCCCCAGCGCCGGCGACAATAGCCCACACGGCGCGTCACGCCATATGCCGCTCCTGCATAGCCGGATGGCCGGCATTTAATGTGCTGCGGCCGCCCACGGGACTGAACCAATCTGCGCGCCAGATCGTTTGTATTTCAGGTGCGTTGGAGTTGCCGGCGCGCCGCGCGTGGCCTTTGGGGGGGGGGTGCCGCGTTGTGTTTCGGCCGTTATCGGCGCCATCCGGCCATCTGTGCCGGATCGGGGCCGCCTCAAAGGGGCCATAGCTCATGACAGCAAGAACAAATCGGCATTCCGGCGGGAAACATCGTCCCATAGCATCCGCGCCAGGAGACGCCCGCTCATGAGCGCCGGCGCAATCGAGAAAGAACACCCGGCTATTGAAGGGCAGCCGATCGAAAAGCTGGCTATCGACACCATCCGCACCCTGTCCATGGACGCCGTCCAGCAGGCCAATTCCGGGCACCCGGGTACGCCCATGGCGCTCGCGCCGGTGATCTACACGCTCTGGCAGCGATTCCTGCGCTTCGATCCCGGCAACCCGTTATGGCCGGATCGCGACCGGTTTGTGCTGTCCAACGGTCACGCGTCGATGCTGCTCTATTCGATCCTGCACCTGACGGGGGTGAAGGGCGTCGATGCCGAGCTCGAACCGGTCGATGAGCTGGCCGTCTCGCTCGACGACATAAAGCACTTCCGACAACTCGACAGCAAATGTCCCGGCCATCCGGAACACGGGCTGACGTCGGGCGTCGAAACGACGACCGGTCCGCTGGGCCAGGGCTGCGGCAACAGCGTGGGCATGGCCATCGCAAGCCGGTGGCTGGCAAAACATTTCAACCGCCCCGATTTCACGCTGTTCGACCACGACGTTTATGCGATGTGCAGCGACGGCGACATGATGGAAGGCGTCTCGAACGAGGCCGCCTCGATTGCCGGTCATCTGATGCTCGGCAATCTTTGCTGGCTCTACGACAACAACAGCATCACCATCGAAGGTCACACCGATCTTGCATTCAGCGACGACGTCGGGGCGCGCTTCCGCGCCTATGGCTGGAACGTCGAGCATGTCGGCGACGCCAACGACACGGAGCGGCTTGCCGAAGCGATCGAGAGTTTCCGGCGCACCAAGGACGTGCCGACGCTGATTATCGTCGACAGCCATATCGGCTATGGCGCGCCGCACAAGCACGACACCGCCGCCGCGCATGGCGAGCCTTTGGGCGTCGAAGAAATCCGTTTGGCCAAGCGTTTCTACGGCTGGCCGGAGGATTCCAAATTCCTCGTGCCCGACGGCGTGAAAGAACATTTTCAGGCCGGCATCGGGCAGCGCGGCCGCAAACTTCGCGAAGACTGGACCAGGCTGTTCGCGTTGTATCGCGCCAAATACCCGGACCTCACCGAACAATTCGACCGGATGCAGGCGCGCGAGCTTCCCGCCGGCTGGGACGCCGATCTGCCCAGCTTCCCGACGGACAAAAAGGGCCTTGCGAGTCGCGACTCCTCCGCCAAGGTGCTCAACGCCATCGCCAAACATTATCCCTGGCTGATCGGCGGATCGGCCGACCTCTCGCCGTCGACGAAGACGAATCTCACTCTCGATGGCGCAGGCGAGTTGGAGGCCGGTACGCCCGGCGGGCGCAACCTGCATTTCGGCATACGCGAGCACGCGATGGGCGCGATCTCGAACGGCCTCGCGCTGTCCGACGTCCGCGCCTACGGATCGACCTTCCTGATCTTCTCCGACTATATGAAGCCGGCAATCCGGCTGGGCGCGCTGATGCGGCTGCCTGTCGTTTATGTGTACACGCACGATTCGATCGGGTTGGGACAGGACGGTCCCACGCATCAGCCCGTGGAACAGCTTGTCGCGCTCAGGAGCATTCCCGGTCTCATTACGCTCCGGCCCGCCGATGCCAATGAAGTCGCCGAGGCCTGGCGCGTGATTGTCGATCTCCATCAACCCGCCTGCCTGGTGCTCAGCCGCCAGGCGCTGCCGACCATCGATCGGGCGCGCTATGCCCCGGCCAAAGGCGTCGCCCGCGGCGCTTATGTCTTGGCCGGCGCGGCGCATGCCAGGCCGGACGTGATCCTGATCGGCACCGGCAGCGAAATCCCAATCTGTATTGCCGCGTTCGAGGAGCTCGAACGCCAGGGCATTCCGTCCCGCGTCGTCAGCATGCCGTCCTGGGAGTTGTTCGAAAAGCAGGACACGGCCTATCGCGACAGCGTGCTTCCTCCCGATATTACGGCGCGTGTCTCGGTGGAAGCGGGTTCTCCGGTCGGGTGGGATCGCTATGTGGGGATGACCGGCGCCAGGATCGGCATGTATAGTTTCGGTGCGTCCGCTCCGATCGACGATTTGTACGCGAAATTCGGTATCACGGCGGAAAAAGTTCTGGCCGCCGCCAAAGATCAGATCGCGAAGTCCAAAAGGCAAACGGCATGAATTCCCTCAAGGGCCTGCATGAATATGGACAGGCCGTCTGGCTCGATTTTCTGGCGCGCGATTTTCTCGAAGCCGGACGCCTCAGGAAACTCATCGATGAAGACGGCCTGACCGGCGTCACGTCCAATCCGTCGATTTTCGAAAAGGCCATCGCAAGCGGCAAGGATTACGATCCCGCCCTGAAGGATGCCGAACACAAGGGCGATCTCGACGTCGCGACGCTTTACGAGACACTCGCCGTCAAAGACATCCAGACGGCCGCCGATCAGCTGCGTCCCGTCTATGACAAGACCGGGCGGAATGACGGTTACGTCAGCCTCGAAGTCTCGCCCTATCTCGCGATGGACACCGAAGCGACGATGGCCGAAGCGCGCCGGCTGTGGAAGACGGTCGGGCGGGAAAACGTGATGATCAAGGTGCCGGCCACGAAACCGGGCCTGCCGGCCATCTGCCGGCTCATCGGCGAGGGCATCAACATCAACATCACGCTGCTGTTTTCGCAGGACGTCTATGAAGAGGTTGCGGACGCCTATCTGACCGGGCTAGAGGCGTTGGTTGCCCGCGGCGGCGATCCCAGCAAACTTGCAAGCGTTGCCAGCGTCTTTGTCAGCCGGATCGACACCGCGGTGGACAAACAGATCGACCAGCGCCTCGGCCACGCAAAGGACGATGCGGAGCGGAAATCATTGACGGCTCTGCGCGGCAAGGTGGCGATCGCCAACGCCAAGCTCGCCTATCAGCGCTACAAGCGGCTGTTCGCCGGCGCCCGCTGGGAGAAATTGCGTGCCAAGGGCGCACGGCCGCAGCGACTGTTATGGGCGAGCATCGGAACGAAGGATCCGGCGTATCGCGACGTGCTCTATGTCGAGGAATTGATCGGCAACGACACCGTCAACACCATGCCGCCCGCCACGATGGACGCGTTCCGCGATCACGGACGATTGAGGCCCAGCCTCGAAGAGCATGTCGAAGACGCAGCCGAAGCCCTGAAGACGCTGCAGCGGCTCGGCATTTCGCTCGACGCGGTGACGGCCAAGCTCGTGGAGGAGGGCGTTCAGCTTTTCGCCGACGCGGCCGACAAACTTCTGGCGGCCGTCGCGCACAAGCGCTCGGCGCTTCTGGGCGATGCGCTCGATGCACAGACCTATAAGCTGCCGGCAAATCTCGAAACGGACGTGAAGAATCTGCTCGAAGAGTGGCGGCGCGCCGGAAATGGGCGGCGGCTGTGGGACAGCGATGCGAAACTGTGGACGGGCGCCGACGAAGCCAAATGGCTCGGCTGGCTCGATATCGTGGACGAACAGCGCGCGCGGCTTGCCGCTCTCGACCAATTGAAGGAAGAGATCGGGCAGCAGAACTATTCCCATGTCCTGCTGCTCGGCATGGGAGGCTCGAGCCTCGGTCCCGAAGTGTTGGCCAAAACATTCGGTCGTCAGGCCGGTTGGCCGGAATTGCTGATCCTCGATTCGACGGACCCGGCACAGATTCGCACGTTCGAAAGCAAAATCGATCCGGCCCGTACGCTTTTCATCGTATCCAGCAAATCCGGCAGCACGCTCGAACCGAATATTCTCAAGCAGTATTTCTTCGCGCGGGTGGCGGCCGCGATCGGCGCCGGGAAAGCGGCATCGCGATTTGTTGCCGTGACCGATCCCGGATCGTCGCTGCAGCAACTCGCCAAACGCGAAGGGTTTCGCCACATCGCGCTGGGAAAGCCCAGCATCGGCGGGCGCTATTCCGTGCTGTCGGATTTCGGCACGGTCCCGGGGGCCGCGATGGGCCTCGATCTCGCGCGCCTGCTCAACGCGACGCAGACGATGGTGCGCTCCTGCGGGGCGAGCGCGCCGCCGGACGAGAATCCCGGAATCCTTCTGGGCGCGATCCTGGGCGCCTGCGGGCGTGTGGGCCGCGACAAAATCACGATCGTTGCATCGCCGGGCATTGCCGATTTCGGCGCGTGGCTGGAGCAGCTTCTTGCCGAGTCGACGGGAAAACAGGGCAAGGGGCTGATCCCCGTCGATGCCGAACCGCTCGGGAAGCCGGAGGTCTATGGACGGGATCGGCTGTTCGTCTACATGCGGCTGACCGACGAAACCGATCCGAAGCAGGACGCCGCGATCTCCGAGATCGAGCGGGCGGGCCAGCCGGTGATCCGTATCGCGGTGGGCGGCCGCTACCACATCGGGCAGGAATTCTTCCGCTGGGAAATCGCCACGGCCGTTGCCGGCGCCATCATCGGCATCGATCCGTTCGATCAACCCGACGTGGAAGCGAGCAAGATCAAGACGCGCGAACTCACCTCGGCTTACGAAAAAGACGGCAAACTGCCGCCGGAGCAGCCTTTCCTGGAAGAGCAGGGCATCAAGCTGTTTGCCGACGATAAAAACCGGAAAGCGGTGCAGGGCGCCACGCTGGTGGATCGTCTCAAGGCGCATTTCGCGAGAGCGCATGCCGGCGATTATTGCGCGCTCCTCGCCTATATCGAGCGCAACGACCGCCACACCGCCGCGCTGCAGGACATCCGCGTCCTGATCCGCGACCGGAAGAAGGTCGCGACATGTCTTGGGTTCGGCCCACGCTTCCTTCATTCGACGGGACAGGCTTATAAAGGCGGCCCGAATAGCGGCGTGTTCCTTCAGATCACCTGCGACGACGCGGCCGATCTCGATGTGCCGGGCCAGAAATATACGTTCGGCGTCGTCAAGGCCGCCGAAGCGCGGGGCGATTTCGATGTGCTCGCCGAACGCGGGCGGCGCGCCTTGCGCCTGCATCTGGGTCGCGACGTCGGGGCCGGTTTGACGATTCTTGCGGGAGCCGTCCGCCAGGCTCTCGAGTGAACATTCCATCCAGGGGACGCAACATGCAGATCGGTATTATCGGCCTGGGCCGGATGGGCGGGAACATCGCTCGCCGCCTGATGCGCGACGACCACAAATGCGTCGTCTACGACCGCCAGGCCGAAGAGGTTCGAAAGCTCACGAAAGATTCCGCGACGGCACCGGCGACCTGAAAGACCTTGTCGCCCGTCTCGACAAGCCGCGCGCCGTCTGGGTCATGCTGCCGGCCGGCGACATCACCGATCAAACCGTCAAGCAGCTGGGCGAATTGCTGGCGGCCGGCGACATCGTCATCGACGGCGGCAACACATTCTATAAGGACGACATTCGCCGCGCCCGCGAGTTGAAGCCGAAGGGAATTAGCTATGTCGACGTGGGCACCTCCGGCGGCGTGTGGGGTTTGGAGCGCGGCTACTGCATGATGATCGGCGGCGACGACAAAGCGGTCGAACATCTCGATCCGGTCTTTGCCACTCTGGCGCCGGGGCTTGGCAGCATTCCCCGCACGCCCAAGCGCGACGGGCTCGATCCGCGTGCCGAGCGCGGCTATCTCCATTGCGGACCCGTGGGGTCGGGACATTTCGTCAAGATGATTCACAACGGCATCGAATACGGCCTGATGGAGGCCTATGCCGAGGGCTTCGACATATTGCGCAACAAAAATTCGAAGGACTTGCCCGAAGACGAGCGCTTTACGTTGAAACTGCCCGATATCGCGGAGGTTTGGCGGCGCGGTAGCGTGATTTCATCCTGGCTGCTCGATCTTTCGGCCATCGCCCTGGCGGAGAACGCAGACCTCTCGAATTATTCGGGGTCGGTGGCGGATTCCGGCGAAGGCCGCTGGACGATCAATGCGGCGATCGAGGAAGCGGTTCCGGCCGACGTGCTGTCGGCTTCGCTCTATGCGCGGTTCCGCTCGCGCGAGGGCCACACGTTCGGCGAACGGCTGCTGTCGGCGATGCGCTTTCAGTTCGGCGGCCATGTCGAACAACGCCCCGCCGGAGAATAGCGTCTTGTCCACCGACGCGAAGGCCGAAGCCGCCGATGTGTCCGCTCCGGCGCCGGCGCCGCCCTGTACGATCGTCGTATTCGGCGCCCATGGCGACATGGCGCATCGTTTGCTGCTGCCGGCGCTTTACAAGCTCAGGGCGGCGGGGTTGCTCGATGAAGATTTCGAAGTGATCGCCGTCGATCACAATGCCTCCGACGACGGCGCATTCCGCAAAGACGTCCACGAGAGCATGCAGAAGTTTGCCGCGGGCAAAAGCGGCAGGCTTGCCGCCGAAGAGATCGATCCCAAGGCATGGCAATGGCTGGAGCAGCGCCTGCATTACCTTGCCGGCGATTTCGAGAAGTTGGACACCTATCGCGATCTTGCCGACAAGCTGAAGGGAAAAGACGACGCGAAAGGCGAGCGCAACGTTCTCTTCTATCTCGCGACCGCGCCCAGGTTTTTCGGAATCATCGTCGATCACCTCGCGGAAGCGGGGCTGACGGGCGAAGAACATGGCTGGCGGCGCGTGGTCGTCGAAAAACCGTTTGGCCACGACCTCCCGTCCGCGCGCGCCTTGAATGCGCGAATCCTGTCGAAGCTTTCCGAAAACCAGACGTATCGGATCGATCATTTTCTGGGCAAGGAGACCGTCCAGAACATCGCGGTGCTGCGCTTCGCCAACGGCATTTTCGAGCCCTTGTGGAACCGCAGGAACATCGATCACGTGCAGATCACGGTCGCCGAAACGGTGGGCGTGGAGGACCGGGGCAAATTCTACGATTCGACGGGGGCGCTGCGGGACATGGTGCCGAACCATCTGTTCCAGCTTCTCGCGATGATCGCGATGGAGCCGCCCAATTCGTTCGACGCGGACGCGATGCTCGACGAAAAGGTCAAGGTGATCGAGGCGATCCGCCCGTTGACCGTTGCCGATGTGGCCGCCAACGCCGTGCGCGGCCAATACGCGGCCGGAACCGTCAACGGGCAGCCGGTCACGGCCTATGTCAAGGCGCCCAATGTTGCGCCCGGCTCCAAAACGGAAACCTTCGTCGCGCTGAAACTGACGATCGACAATTGGCGCTGGTCGGGCGTGCCGTTCTATCTCAGGACCGGCAAGGCGATGACGGTGCGGCGGACGGAGATCGCGATCCAGTTCAAGCAGGCGCCGTTCGCGCTTTTCCGCGACACGCCCGTCGAGAAACTGACTCCCAATTTCCTCGTGTTCCACATCGATCCGGAGGAGGGGATTTCGCTTCACTTCGAAGCCAAGATTCCGGGGCCGGCCGTCCACCTCAGCGGCGTGCGGATGGATTTCCAATATGCCGATTATTTCAAGCGCGCGCCGAACACGGGTTACGAGACTTTGCTCTATGACTGCATGATCGGCGACCGGACGCTGTTCCAGCGCGCCGACAATGTCGAGGCGGGCTGGCAGGTGGTGCAGCCGGTGCTCGATGCCTGGGTGAGCGCCGGACCGCCGGCCGCCTATGCCGCAGGAAGTGCCGGTCCTGCCGAAGCAGACGCGCTTCTGGCACGCGACGGCCGCCATTGGCGGCCGCTGAACAAATAGTCAGGCCTGCAACGATCGGGATGATACCAAAGGCTCCGGCTCTTCACCCCCTCATTGTCATTCCCGCGGAAGCGGGAACCTAGGGGAAGCCGGTACGCGGTTCGAGGTGCCGTCAACTCCGTTTGTTCTTTCGAATTCGCGCTCTGTGTCTCCTGGATGGCCGCTCCTGCGGCCATGACAATTTAAGGGAAAGTGAGTCGCAACTTACGGCCGCCGGCCTCAATGCCCGCCAATGACGCGGGCGATGGTCGTCTGCGCGTCTTTTTGGATTTGCGCCAGGTGGTCCGCGCCCTGGAAGCTCTCCGCATAGATTTTGTAGACGTCTTCGGTTCCTGACGGCCGCGCCGCAAACCAGCCGTTCCTGGCGATCACCTTTATGCCGCCGATCGGCTGGTTGTCGCCGGGCGCATTGGTCAGCTTGGACTCGATGGGCTCGCCGGCCAGTTCCCTGGCGTCGAACTGCTCGGGTTTCAGATTCGCCAGCAATTGTTTCTGTTCGCGCGAGGCGGGCGCGTCGATCCGCTGATAGTGGGATTTGCCGAGGTCGCTGGTGGCGGCATCAAAATAGCGGCCCGGGTCCTTGCCCGTTCGCGCCGTGATTTCCGCGGCGAGCAGGCCCAGGATCAAGCCGTCCTTGTCCGTCGTCCATACCGTGCCGTCGCGCCGGAGAAACGAGGCGCCCGCGCTCTCCTCGCCGCCAAATCCCAGCGAGCCGTCGATCAGCCCGTCGCTGAACCATTTGAAGCCCACCGGCACTTCGATGAGCTTTCGCTTCAGCTTCCCCGCCACGCGGTCGATCATGCTGCTGGAGACGACCGTCTTGCCGATGGCGCTGTCCGCGCGCCAGCCGGGGCGGTTGGCGTACAAATAGGAGATCGCGGCGGCCAGATAATAGTTCGGATTCATCAACCCGCTCGACGGGCAGACGATGCCGTGCCGGTCGGCATCCGTGTCGTTGGCGAAGGCGACGTCGAATTTGTCACCCATGGCGATCAACCGCGTCATCGCATAAGGCGACGAGCAATCCATCCGGATCTTGCCGTCCCAATCGACGGTCATGAAACGGAAGGTGGGATCGACGGCGTCGTTCACCACGGTCGCGACGATTCTGTAACGCTCGATGATCGGCTGCCAGTAGTGAACGGCGGCGCCTCCCAGGGGATCGATGCCGATCTTCACGCCCGCCCCGCGGATGGCGTCGAGATCGACCACAGTGGCGAGGTCGGCGACATAGGGCGTGATGTAGTCATGGGCGTGAATGCACGCCGTCTTGCGCGCCCGCTCATAGGGAATGCGCGCGATCCCGTCGAGCTTCTTCGCGAGAAACCCGTTGGCGGTGTTCTCGATCCAGTCCGTCACATCGATATCGGCCGGCCCGCCATTGGCGGGGTTGTATTTGAAGCCGCCCTCGTCGGGCGGATTGTGCGACGGGCTGATGACGACGCCGTCCGCCAGCCCCGTCTTGCGGCCGCGATTGTAGGTGAGGATCGCATGCGAGATCACCGGCGTGGGCGTGTAGCCGCCATGCTCGTCGATCATCGTGTCCACGCCATTGGCCGCGAAAACCTCCAGCGCGCTGGCGAACGCGGCCTCCGACAGCGCATGCGTGTCCATGCCCATGAAGAGCGGACCGTCGATATTCGCCTTGCGACGGTAAAGGCAGATGGCCTGGGAGATCGCCAGAATATGGGCTTCGTTGAACGCGGTGGCGAAGGCGGAGCCGCGATGTCCCGACGTGCCGAACGCCACGCGCTGCGAAACGACGGCCGGGTCGGGCACCAGCGAGAAATACGCGGTCACGAGCCGGGGCACGTTGACCAGCATCGATGGCGTTGCCGGCTTGCCGGCCATCGGGTTTATATTTTCCGCCATTCTGTCCTCGCGGGGTTCATCCCAGAACGATCTGGACGCGATGGGTTGCGCCGTCGTCGACCAGAGGGATCAGCAGTTTCTTGTTTCCGGTCAGCATTTCCCCGTCGAGCTTGGTCGCGAGAATCCCGCGGCAGACGCCCAGCGGATTTTCCACCGCGATCTCGTAGCGCGACGAGCGGTAGCGATAGGCAATCTCGAAGCTGGGCCAGCCGCGCGGAATGCATGGATCGATCGCCAGATTGGCGCCCTGCACGCGGAACCCCAGAAGCCATTCCAGCGCCACGCGATACATCCATCCGGCCGAGCCCGTGTACCACGTCCATCCGCCGCGTCCGACATGCGGCGGCTCGGAATAGAGATCGGCGCAGAACACATAGGGTTCCACCTTGTAGCGGTGAATGCCGGTCGGGCTGTCGGCATGATGGATGGGATTGAGCATCGACAGCAATTCGCCGGCCCTGTCGCCGTCGCCCTGCATCGACGAAGGCGAGCGCGGCCCAGACGGCGCCATGCGTGTATTGCCCGCCGTTTTCGCGCATGCCCGGCGGATAGCCCTTGATGTATCCCGGATCGCGCTGCGGATTGTCGAAGGGCGGGGTGAAGAGCAGCGCCAGCTTCTCGTCGCGCCGCACGAGATATTTGTCGACCGCGTCCATCGCGCGTGCGGCGCGAACGGGCTCGGCGGCGCGGGAAATGACGGCCCAGGATTGCGCGATGGAGTCGATGCGGCATTCGTTGTTGGAGACCGAGCCGAGCGGCGATCCGTCGTCGAAATAGGCGCGGCGATACCAGTCGCCGTCCCAGGCCTGCTGTTCGAGCGAGTCCTTCAGCGCTGCCGCATGCTGGCGCCAGTCCGCCGCGTGCTCGGAATTGCCGCGCCGCTCGGCCAGATTGGCAAAGACGCTCGAGCGTCGAATAGAGGAACCAGCCGAGCCACACGCTCTCGCCCTTTCCATCCTCGCCGACCCGGTCCATGCCGTCGTTCCAGTCGCCGGTGCCCATCAGCGGCAGACCATGCGCGCCGACGGCGAGACTCTTGTCGAGCGCCAGCGCGCAATGATCGAACAGGCTCGCCTTCCTGTCGGATATGGTGGGCAGGAAAAACGAATCGCGTTCGCCGTCGTGAAGCGACGGGCCTTCCAGGAACGGGACCATCTCGTCGAGCACCGCATTGTCGCCCGTGACCTGCACGTAATGCGCCACGACATAGGCGAGCCAGCCGCGGTCGTCGGAGACGCGCGTGCGGATGCCGCGACCGGATTCCGCAAGCCACCAATGCTGCACGTCGCCTTCTGCGAATTGGCGCGCCGCCGATCGCAACAGATGTTCGCGCGCGATTTCAGGCCGCGACACGCACAGCGCCATCACGTCCTGGAGCTGGTCGCGGAAACCGTATGCGCCGCTCGCCTGATAGAAGCCGGTGCGCGCCCAGACCCGGCAGGCCAGCGTCTGGTAGGGCAGCCAGCGGTTCAGGAGAATGTCCAGCGCGCGATCGGGCGTTTTGACCTGGACCGCGTCGAGGGTCTCGTCCCATTGCCGATTGACGTCGCGGAACGCCTCATCGAGATCGGCTTTGCGATATTTGGCGATGAGGGATTGCGCCTCGGGCTTCGTTGCGGTCTGTCCCAGGAAAAAGACAATCTCCGTCGTGCCGACGGCCGCAAGCCGCACTTGCGTCTGCAACGCGCCGCAGGGATCGAGACCCGCGCCGGTCCGCTTGGACAGGAATGTGCCCGGCGTCAGGGCGAGCGGCCGGTCGAGCGTGCCGTCGCGACCGAGAAACTCCGTCCGGTCGCCGGTCCACGCCGTCTGCTTTGCCGTTCAAATCCGCGAATGCCACACGCTCGCCGAATTGATCGCTCCAGGGATTCTGGGCGAAGATCGCGCCGGTCTCGGGATTGATTTCAGTGATGACGAACGGCGCGGTCGCCGAGCGGATTGGTCCCCAGAACCCATTCCACATAGGCGGTGACCGACAGGCGCCGCTCGCGCCCGGAATGATTGGCGATTTTGAGCCGCGAAATCTTGATCGGATCGTCGACGGGGACATATTGAAGCAAATCCAGCGATATCCCGTGCGAGGTATGTTCGAAGCGGCTGTAGCCCTGGCCGTGCCGCACCGAATAGGGCGCAGTCTTTTCGCGTATCGGAAGCGCCGTCGGTCCCCACACTTCGCCCGTGTCTTCGTCGCGCACATAGATGACTTCGCCCGGCGCGTCGCCGATCGGATCGTTCGACCAGGGCGTCAGCTGGTTCTGCTGGCTGTTGACCGACCAGGTGAATCCGCTGCCGTCGGTCGAAACCTGAAAACCGAATGACGGATTGGCGATGATGTTGATCCATGGCGCGGGTGTGCGTTCGGTGCCCTGAAGAATCGTCAGATATTCGCGGCCGTCATTGGCGAACCCGCCAAGACCGTTGAAGAACTCCATCTCCGGACGCGGCAGCGCCGTTTCCGGCAACGCGGGCAGCGGTACACGCCTGGCAGGCGGCGCGCTGGCCGGCTTGAGATCGCGCGCGCGGTTGATCTGCTCGGCCAGCGTGCCGCGGTTGCCCTGCAACACGGCGCGCGCGGTGGCTTGCAGCAGGCCGCGGGATTCGGGCGGTATCAGGTCGCCGCGCAGGACGAATACGGCGCCGCGCGCCTCGTCGCTGGCGATCTTCGGCATCGATTGGTTCATCCGCACCAGCGCATCGAGCGCGATTTGCAGATCCTGGACATAGGAGGCGGCGCGCTCGTTGAGAATCACGAGATCGACGGCGAGCTGCTTGAGGCGCCAATATTCGTGCGCACGCAGAAGCTGGCGGACCAGCTCCAGATCGTCGTCTTCGTCGATGCGGACCAGCACGATGGGCAGGTCGCCGGAAATTCCGTGCGCCCACAGCGTCGAAACCTTTCGCGCGCCGCGCCTGAGCGTATCGGCCGGCGGCCGCAGCGTGGGATCGGAATAGAGCACGTGGTTGGCCAGGCGCTGGAACAAATGCGCCTCATCGCTGCCGATGCCCAGGTGATTAAGTTGCATCTGCGCCTGCGTCCAGGCGAGCGTGGTCGCCCGCTCGAACGCCATGGAATCGTGATGTTTGTCGGCGAGGTCGAGCACGTCGTCCCGCGAGCGGGCTGCAAGCGTCCAGAATGCGATGCGCGCCGTGGCGCCCCGGGGAATCCTGACGCGGCGGCGCAGGCTGAAGATCGAATCGAGCACCGGGCCCGACGTATTGGAAAGGGGCCAGCCGTCGGCGATGGCGGCGGACGAGCGGATCGTTTGACCGCGGCCGAGGAACCGGGCCCGGTCGGTCTCGAACTGCACGTCGCCCGATGCCTCGCCATCGACCACGGCCAGATGCGCGGCCCAGATTTCCGGATCGGCGGACGAACGTTGCCGTCGCGTCGCCAGGATCGCGCCGAGATTGGGCACGAATTCCGTCTCCACGAACAGTTTCGCGAAAGCCGGATGGGCCAGATCGTCCGCCTGCCGCGCCAGCGCGATTTCGGCGTAGGAGGTGAGTTCGATCTCGCGGGTGCGGTTTCCGTGATTGGTGATCGACACGCGGCGGACTTCCGCATCGTCTTCCGGTGAAATGGCGATTTCCAGCGTGGTCACGAGCGTGTCGTCGTGGCGGATAATTTCGGCGCGGTCTTCCGAGAATGTCACCTCGTAGCTGCCGGGTTCGACGCCGCTGGGCTGGTAGCCGGCCGACCAGGTCTCGCCGTTCCGCACGTCGCGCAGGAATATGTAGGAGCCCCAGCCGTCGCAGGTGACGTCTTCGCGCCAGCGCGTGATCGCGATGTCGCGCCAGCGGCTGTATCCCGATCCCACCGCCGTCACCATCGTCGAATAGCGGCCATTCGACAGAAGCTGGGTGCGCGGGACGCGGGAATGCGCGGAGTTGTAGCGGCGCTGTATCTCGGGAACGAGGTTCGCGGTTTCGGCCGTGGCCGTGACCTGTTCGGGCGGCGGCCGCGCGACGGCGATATCGCGGGGCATGCGTTCCTGCAGCAGGAGTTCGGCCGCCTGGACCATCGGCTCGGCATGGAAGCGCTCGCGCATTCTGCCGTCCAGAACCGCATTCAGAATGCCTACCACCGTCATTCCCTGGTGATGCGCCATGTAGGCGCGCACGATGGCGAATTTCGCGCCTTCGGGCAGCCGCGCCCGCGTGTAGTCGATCGCTTCGTACCAGCCATAGGCGCCGCGCGCGCCGATGCCGGTCAGCCGCCGGTAATTGCGCGCGACGGACGCAGGATCGATCATCGCCGCAAGCCCGCTCGCATAGGGTGCGATGACGACGCTCTCGCTGAGACCGCGCTTGAATCCGAGGTCGGGGATGCCGAAGCTCGAATATTGATAGGTTTGTTCGATGTCCCGCGCGTTGTATTCCGATTCCGACATACCCCAGGGCACGCCGAGTTCGTTGCCGTAATTCTCCTGCCGCCAGACGATCAGCCGGCTGGTCTGGTCGAGCAGGCTGCCCGCCGGCGCGCGCATGACCAGGGCAGGCATCAGATATTCGAACATCGAACCCGACCATGAGATCAGGCCCGAGCTGCCGTTGATCGGCGTCAGGGTGCGGCCCAGACGGAACCAGTGTTCGGCCGGAAGATCGCCCTTGGCGATGGCGAAGAAACTCGCGAGCCGCGCCTCGGACGCGAGCAGGTCGTAGAAACTCGAATCGAGGCTGCCGTCCGAACAGCGATAACCGATCGAAAGAAGCTCGCGGCCGGGATCCGACAGGAAGCCGAATTCCATCGCCATCGCCATGGACTTCGCACGTTCGGCGAGGCTCGCGAGGCGATGGGCGATCAATTGTGCGGTGCCGGTCGATTTTTCGAGCGCATCCGTCAAAGGCGCCAGATCTTTCGACGTTTTGCCCTGATTGTGCGCGAAACCCTGCAATGCCGCGTCGCGATGTTCCGGCAAATTGGCGAGCGTGGGCATCGAATCCAGCAGTGCGGCGACGCTGTCGCCCGCCAATGTCTCCTGCGCGATATGGCCCGCCCAGGGCAGCAGCAAATCGAAGTCCCGCTGGTGGGCGGCAATTGTCTGGCGCAGGGCTTCCGCCCAAATGACAAGTTCCGGCTCGGTCTCGCCGGCGTCGCGCTTGCCGGGCCACGTGCGGGCGCAGGCGACGAGCGCGTCGGCTTTTTGCGCGAGATCGGCCAATCGTTGCGCGATGCCTGCCGGATTGTGCGGCACCTCCTCGAGGATTTCGGCGACCGCGTTGAGGGCGGTGTCGAGATTTTCCTGGATCGCGCTCATCGCGCCCTGGCCGGTGGCGGGAAGGTCCGCAAATTCGCGCACCAGCGCGAGGTTGTCCTTGAGCCCCGAAATCCAATCGTGATTGACGACCGGGCCGGCGGCGATCTCGAGGCAGGCATTGCCCAGCGCGATCAGATGACCCGCGAGATTGCCGCTGTCCACCGACGAGATGTATTTCGGCTCCAGCGGGCGAAGATCCGTCGTGTCGTACCAGTTGTAGTAATGACCGCGGAAGCGCTCGAGCTTGTCCATCGCTGCGAACGTCGCTTCGATGCGTTCCAAGAGGTCGAGCGTCCCGAGCCACCCGAAGTCGCGGGCGGCGACGACGGATATAAGATAGAGACCGATATTCGTGGGCGACGTGCGGTGCGCGATCACCGGCTTCGGCGTTTCCTGGAAATTGTCGATGGGAAGCATGTTCTCTTCCGCAACGACGAATTTTTCGAAGAACCGCCAGGTGCGGCGCGCGATGAGCCTGAGCGCCGAAATGTCGGTGGCGCGGATCGACAAATGACCGGCTGCCGGCGGCGGTGAGCTCGCCCAGCGGGCGACGGCGGGCGACAGGACCCATAGCGCGGCGAGCGGCGTAGCGACGGGCCAGATTCGCCGATCCGCGTGATAGATGACGAACGCCACAAGGCAGGCAAAGGCGGCGCTCGCGGCGATCTGGGTGAAAATCCCGCGCCGGTCGGCCATCAGATCGTCGTTGATCTGGGCCGCCGTCAACCATTCGAGCAGTCGCCGGCGATGGATGAACAGGCGGAACAGCGTGCGGCAGACGGCATCGACCATCATCCATGCCTGATGCGCCAGGAACGTGACGAGGAATCCGCTCTGCAGGAAGCCGAGCGCGATGTCGCCGCCCAGCCCGCGCAGATGATTGCGCAGCGAAACGCCGACCCGCCGCGGTACGATGCCGGCGATCGCCGGCAGGAATGGCGGCAGCGCGATCGTCAAAACGATGAAGGCCGTCCAGATCTCCGCGGGCCTCATGGGCTCGAGCCATGCCACCAGCAGCGCAAGCAGCGATGCCGGCGCCGACAGGGAGCGGCGCAAATTGTCCAGCATCTTCCAGCGACCCATCAGGGGAACGCGGGTGCGTCGCGCGCCGTCCGGCGTTTTCGTGCCGAAGCCGAAAATCCACGGCAGCAACTGCCAGTCGCCCCGGACCCAGCGATGCTGGCGCGCGGCGGCGACGGAATAGCGCGAAGGAAATTCCTCGACGACCTCGATATCCGAGGCGAGCCCCGCGCGCGCGAAAATACCTTCCAGGAGATCGTGACTGAGGACGGTGCTTTCGGGAATCTGGCCTTCGAGCGCGGCGGCAAAAACGTCGACTTCATAGATTCCCTTGCCGCAATAGGAACCCTGCTCGAACAGATCCTGGTAGACGTCGGAGACCGCCAGTGCATAGGGGTCGAGCCCGTTCGGCCCCGAAAACACGCGTTGGTACAGGGAGCCCTGGCTGCCGATGGGCAATGACGGCGTCACGCGCGGCTGAAGAACGCCGTGACCCTGAATGACGAGGCCGGAATGCGGATCGAAGCGGGGCCGATTCAGGGGATGCGCCATTTTTCCGACCAGCCGCCTGGCGGTCTCGATGGGCATTCGCGTATCGGCGTCAAGCGTGATGACGAAGCGGATGCCGGAAGGAAGCGATGCGTTGTGCCCGTTCACCGGCACGAACGTCGTGTCCGTGGCGCCGCGCAGGAGGCTGTTCAGTTCGTGCAGCTTGCCGCGCTTGCGCTCCCAGCCGATCCATTTGCCTTCGCCGTCGTTCCAGACGCGCCGGCGATGCAAGAGATAGAAACGCTGGCTGTTGCCTGCCGGACCATAGCGCTCGTTCAGGCGCGCGATGCCGGCTGCGGCTTCGTCGAGCAGCGCGTCGTCGTTGTCCGCGCGTTCGGTTGGGGAATCGCACCAGTCGGATAGAAGCGCAAAAGTGAGGTTCGCGTCCGGATTTGAGAGATGATGAACCTCCAGGCGCTCGATCTGCTGCCGAATGGCCGAAATCCCCGTCAACAGCGTGGGCACCACGACGATGGTGCGCATGTCCGGCGGGATGCCGTCGCGGAGTTCCAGCGCCGGCAGTCGCATCGCGCCTACCCGTTGGGTGACGATGCGGTTCACGACCGCAACCGCGACGTCCGAAGCCGGGATCGCGCCGACGACGCCCAGGATAAAGAGCTGCCATCCGCCGATCCCCCAATCCCCGACGGCCAGCAACGCAAGCCCCAGCACAATCGCGGTGGAAGCGGCGATCATAGAGACGTAGCTCATCACGCCGAGCCGGGAATGCATTCGGAAGATCAGGGTCCCGATCGGCACCCGGCAACCCAGTTCCTTCTCGAAAGCGCGGCGGCCTTTGGAAATGAGGTAATAGCCGGGATCGGTTTCGCGGCCGTCCTTGTTCGTGGTCTGGCTGGCCGCGCGCTTCGCGGCCGCGACCGCGCGCTTGGCGATGTCTGTTTCGGCGCGAGCCGAACCTCTCGCCAGTTGTTCGATTGCGCGCCGGTAATGGTCGCGGGTGGCGAAATCCATTGCCGCGAAATCGCTGCCGTCGCGCAGGACCTCGTCGACCGGGCTGACGCTTTCGAAGAATTCCGCCCAGTTGATCGTCGACACCAGCCGCATGGCGGTGATGACGTTGCGGACGGTCACGTTCATGGCGCTCTGGCGCTGCACCTCTTCGCGCACGATCTGGTCGGTGGCCGTGCCTTCGGCGGCCAGCCTGTCGTTCAGCCAGCGCAGTGCCGGCGTGATGTTGGGGTCGCGGTCGCGGAGGCGCTGGGCAAGCTGCACCGCAAACGCCGTCGACCACGGCACCTGATCGAGACTTTGCAGGATCGCCGGCGTCGGTTCGGGATCGCGGCTGTCGGTGCCCAGGATGCGGTCGGCCAGCGTGTCGGCCAATTGCCCCGCCGAAAGCCGCGCCACGATTGCTTCGGCGAGGCGGCGCAAATTCTCCACCAGCGTGATGCGCAGCGTGATGGCGATCGCCCACAATTCGCCGATGGTCAGCGGCTGCACGCGCTGATAGGCCTCGACGAAGCGCGTCAGTTTCTGGACGTCGAAGGCGCTGTCGGTATGGGCGACGAGCGCCCAGGCGACGCCGAAGACGCGGGGGTAGTCCTTCAGCGGGCCGTCAGCGAGCTTGGGAAGCTTGCGATAGAAGCCCGGAGGCAAATCGTCCTTGATTTCGCGGATCTGTTCGTCGATGACGTGGAAATTGTCCAGCAGCCATTCCGCGGCCGGTGTGATCGGCTGGTGCGCCTGGGTCGCGCGGACAATGGCGCGATAGGTCTCGATCAGGACATTGGTGTTGTCGAAGAGGCGGGGCGCGATCGGCCGCCCCGGTATGAGCTTTGCGGTGACGTGCTGCGCGGCGGCAAGGCTTTCGGCGTGCTGTTCGAGGCGCTCGACGCTGAAAAGCTCTGCACGAATGGGGGGCTCGGGCGGCCGGACTTGGGTTTTCCACAATGCGCGGAAGCCAGGAATACGCAACTTGATCTGCCCCGTTTATGTTGCCCCGCCAAATTGTGAAATCCGATATGCAAAGGGCCGTTGGCGGTCAACCGAACGGCCAGCCGCCAACGGCCGCGTCTGAGCGTGCGGAAACAAAGCCGTAACGGAGCCTTGGAGATAACGCGCAATAGGTGGCCGGGTTCCCTGTAAAAAGGGCGCGGAATGCCGGGATTCGGCCCGCCCGGCGCTTCAGTTTTCGATCAATGCGGGGCTGCCTATTCCACGTCGGAAATTCTCGCGTTCGTGGCAGCGACAGGTGTCGAATGCACCGCCTTATCGCCTCGAGGTTTCCTTCCGTTCTTTTGCAATGGGTGCCGGATCGCTGAGGACCACATTGAGCAGCGAACTGTGGACCTCGATCCTTCCGTTGTAGCTGATGAACCCCAATTTCCGGAATTTGTTCATGAAAAAGCTGACGCGCGAGCGCGTGGTGCCGATCATTTCGGCGAGCAGCTCCTGGCTTATCTTTGTGATGATGGGCTCGGGCCTGCCTTCCTTGCCGAAATTCGCCAGAAGGAGAAGGGCTCTTGCCAGGCGCTTCTCGCTGGAGTTGAAAAGCTGGTCGACCAGGTCTTCCTCGACACGAATCGTTCGCAGAAGCAGATGGGCGACGAACAATTCGGAAAAGGCCGGTTCCGTGCCGAGCGCGCGAACGATGAGCGCTTGATCGGTGCTGGGCGAGTTCGCCCACTTCACAAGTCAAATGCTAACACTCGTTGGCATGATTCTTGTCGTAGGGTTTCTGCTCGCGTCGGCAGGGGTGGCTAGGGCGTCAAGTAAAGTCGTTGAGAACGTGGCTCAGGGTGAACCTAATCTCCTCAATCATCTTTTCAGTGATGGCGTGGGCTCTCGCAGCTTGGATGAGACGTGTCGCGTCCCCAGAATGGATGTAGAGGCAATACGAAGTAACTCGTTTTTGTCCGAAGACATCTTCGTAGTGCACTTCGCCGTAAATGTAGATCGCGTGGGCTGGCTCGGCCTGTGTCAGCCAACTTATTTCCTCGATGTTTATAGCCCGTTCATGAAAGGTATCATTGTGGCTGCCACATCGGGGAAAGAGGGGAGATGTTTGATTTTTCTGCCCGTCGCTGTTTCGTTGGCAACGGGCATCTCGGTGTCATCATCCAAAGGAAGTGGCAAAACAAAAATATGGGAGTGGCAGGCGACGTGTCGAGCCGGAGTCACCCCGACGTTTTGGAAAATGACATTTATCTCTATTGGTTGGGCCAAGGAGAAAGTCCGAAGCTTCACCCCTACTTCGACGTAAGCCCTCAATTCTCGCTCGGAGCTTTTTCTCGCTTCGTCAATGGACTCTCGGGTAAGATAGGCCTGCCAAAGGCTCGCGCCAGCAAGTACCAACGTGAGGACTGCGAGAGCTGCCGTAAAATAAGCGAGGAGGCGCGTATATATGGCGACAGACTGAGCCGAGGCTATTTCCAAGCATTCCTTGAAGGCATCGGGATTAGCGTATTGCTGGCCGCAACCATTTGGTGGGGCATCAAATGGCTTCACTAAGGCAAAAAGGAGAACTGCACAGGCTAGCAAAATCAGCGCGCCGAATAGCGGCCTATCGACGCCTGTAAGCCTCTCCGTGGCCCGGATGCTCACACCCTCGCAAAGGGCGGAGATCGCTTCAATCTGCTTTTGTTTCGAAAGAACGTTCATGGCCTAACCCCTGAATTGGCTCCCCGGCTGGGTGTCGATCCCAAGTCTTCCGGCTGTAAGTCGTCTGTCCTACCGTTAGACGACCGGGGAGCATTGCTCTTACATATGGTAGCTCTTATATATGAGAGCGTGGCGGGGTTGTCAAGCGCGAAATCGCATATATGATAGCTCCCGCATATAAGAGCGAGTTGCCAAATGGGAATAGCTAAGAACGAGGCCGAATTGGCTGGCAGGCTGGCCGACTATCTCAAGGCCGAAATCGCCAAAGAGGGTCACTCATATGAGGAATTGGCCAAACGCATGAAAAAACATGGCTTTCAAGAAACGAAGGCCAGCGTCACGAATAAACTCTACAGGGGGACGTTCCCGGCTACGTTCATGGTGGGGGTACTTGCCGCGCTAGAGCGGGAGGGGTTAAGATTGGCTGATGTCTAAATTCGCCCACTCGAAAACGAACTTCGCCCACTGGGGGCCAAATTCACCCAGCACCGCTTGATCAAGTCGTGCTACCATTTGGACATGATCGGGTGCTTGCGCCCGGCGAATTTCACCGGTTATTCGACGTAGAGACCGCAAGTGGCGTCACGTGGATCGACGCGGGCGTGCGCCTTCCGTCGCGCCGGACGCATGCAACTCATGAAACCCAATCCGGCATTGGGAAGATGCGACGTATACGGATGAAAAATTCGCCGCTGTTCCCTGCAAATGTCCATGGGCGCGAGGCCGAATCTCGTATATCACAATCAATTGCTGGGCTTTGTCGGCGCGGTGTGTGGACGGAGAATTTTTATTCCCTGATAATGTCGCTGCGGCAGGGAACTGCCGAAAATCAACTTTGTCTAAATGCCTGTGTTCGTATGGTGATCCATTCCGCACAGCTTTCGCCGCCGCTTAGGAGGATACTTGGTGCTCGACCTTGAACTATCAGCGGGAGAGGGTGTGAAAAACCCGCCAAATCCCTGCGTGGACGACGTGAAACCGGACGTGGGCGCGCTGGTGCGGAGCGTCGTGCGGTACCGGGAGCCGAACGTGACGCGGGCCGCGTTCGAACTGGGCCTTACGGCCGGGTTGCTGCTTCTGGGCTGGGGCGCGATGTGGCTTTCGCTCTATGTCGGCTATTGGCTGACCCTGTTGCTCGCGGTTCCGACCGCCGGATTCCTGGTGCGGCTTTTCATGATCCAGCACGATTGCGGCCATGGCGCGTTTTTCCGGCGACGCCTGACCAACGACTGGATCGGACGGGCAATCGGGGTTCTCACCTTCACGCCCTACGACTACTGGAAGCGCAATCACGCCATTCACCACGCGACGTCCGGCAATCTCGACCGGCGCGGCATCGGCGACATACTGACCCTCACCGTGAGCGAATATCTGTCGCGTTCGTGGTTCGGCCGGCTGGTTTATCGCGTCTATCGCAATCCCGTCGTCATCTTCGGCCTTGGGCCCGCATTCCTGTTCATCCTGCAGCACCGCATTCCCTACGAGCAGATGCGCCAGGGCTGGCGGCCGTGGGCCAGCGCCATGGCGACGAATGCCGGGATCGCGTTGCTCGCGGCCGGCGCGATCTGGCTGATCGGGGTCGGGCCTTTCGTGGCCGTCCAATTGCCCGTCATGCTGCTGGCCGCGTCGGCCGGCGTCTGGCTGTTTTACGTGCAGCATCAGTTCGAGACTGTTGCGTGGTCCCATGACGGCGATTGGGCGCTGCACGATGCGGCGCTGTCGGGAAGCTCGCATTACGATTTGCCCGCGGTGCTCAGGTGGTTCACGGCGAATATCGGCGTGCACCATGTGCATCATCTGTGCAGCCGCGTGCCCTTTTACCGGCTGCGCCAGGTCCTGCGCGACCATCCGCAGCTCCGCGGCGTCGGGCGGGTGACGCTGGGCCAGAGCTTGCGGAGCATTCACCTGGCCCTGTGGGACGAGACGAAGCAGAAGCTCATTTCATTCCGCGAAGCGCGGATGTCCTAGGCGCCGCCGCTCAGCGCGGGGGCCATGGCGGCCAATTCGCTTTTGAGGATTTTTCCGGTGGGGCTCGCGGGCATCGCGTCCACGAAAATGATCTCGGAGGGGCGCTTGTAGGGCGCGAGTTTCGAGGCCGCGTAATCCGCAAGCTGCGCGGAGGTTGCGCTCGAGCCCGCGACGGGATGGACGAAAGCTAGGATCTCTTCGCTGCCGTCTTTGTGGCGGCCGATGACGGCCGAGCGGGCGACGGAAGGATGGGCGTTGAGCACGCCTTCGATTTCGGCGGGATAGACATTGAAGCCGAAGCGGATGATCAGTTCCTTCGCGCGTCCTACGATGAAGAAATTGCCGTCTTCGACGCGCGCGAGATCGCCGGTCCTGAACCAGCCCTCGGGGTCGACGGCCAGCGCCGTTTCGTCCGGCGCCTTGTAATATCCTTTCATGACGCCGGGGCCGCGCACCCACAACTCGCCCATTTCGCCGGCGGCTGCGTCCCTGCCGTCGGGACCTGCGAGCCGCGCTTCGATGCCGGGAAGCAGCCGGCCGACGCTGCAGTCGGTGCGGGGTGCGTCGAGCGGGGTCAGCGTGACGGTCGGCGAACATTCCGTGATCCCGTAGCCATTATGGAGCGTGCGGCCGAACGCTTTCTCCGTCATCGCTTTGGTCGCCGCGTCGAGCGGCGCGCCCGCTGACGAGATGAGCCGGAGCGCGGGACCGGGAACCGGGATCGCTCCTTTGCGCGTCGCATATTCGACCAGCATCGCATACATCGACGGCGTGCCGATCATCGCGCTGATGCGGTCGCGCTCCAGTGCGGACAACACCGCCGCCGGATCGAAGCGCGACGCGAGATGGACCTGTGCGCCGGCAACGAGCGAACCCAGCAGCACGCCCGTCAGCCCAAGAATGTGGGACATCGGAAGAACCGCATAGACGCGATCGTCGGGGGTCAATGCGCGCTTCCGCGCGGAGGCGCGGGCCACGAAAAGGAGATTGTCATGGGTGAGCATGACGCCTTTGGCGCGGCCGGTCGTCCCCGTCGTGTAGATGAGCGCCGCGATGCGCTTGCCACGTTCCGCTTCGACGGGTTCCGGTTCTGCGGTTTCATTGAGGTGCGAAAGCCCCACCGGTCCAAACGAGGCCGGGTCCTGCAAGCCGGCTCCGAGCCTTTCGCTTTGCGCCTTGGCGCGCTGGGAGGCGCCGACCGTCAGGATCACGCGACGGGCGCCGCTGTGCTCGCGGATTTCGTCGATCTCGCGGTCGGACAGCCGCGCATTGACGACGATCGGCCATGCCCCCACGATCGTGCAGGCGAGATAGATCGCAACCGCGGCGCGGCAATTCTCGCAAACCAGCATGACCCGGTCGCCGGGCCTGATGCCGGACCGTTCGAGCCACGCCGCGGTCGCGCGCACCTCGGCGTCCAGTTCGCGATAGGTCCGGCGCCGGCCGCCGTCGATGAGCGCCACGCGGTCGGGAGCTTCCGCCGCCCACAGAGGAACGATGTCCCCGATCGTGGCAGGATTTATTGCGACCGGATCGCTCGCGGGTTCGGCGTCGATCATCTGCGCGCTCCGGGCTTCGGATCGCCGGGCGCGAGCGCATGCGCGATAGAGGAGGATATCCTGCCCGCCACGATGCCGGCGTGCCGCTCGATCAACGTGCGATGGTCGCCGGGCGCCTCAAGGAGTTCGAATTCCTGCGACAGCGGCCCCCAGATGGGCTTTGGATCGGTGGGAAACACTGGGTCGGTGATTTGGGCTCTGAGAAAGGTGATCTTGCCCGGATAGAATTGCGGCACATAGGACGACAAGGCCGCTTCTCCGGCGCCGCGAACCTGGCGCAACGGCAGCGGCAAATTCGGGTCGAGATCCTTGAGCCAGCGCAGCGCAGGCTTAGGCGCCGACGCGCGGCGCATCGCGTGCGGCACCAGCTTCTTTGCCACACCCGCCAGATACGAAACGGTTTCGCCGACCGGCCGCGCCGCGATCAGACGAAGACGGCTTTGCAACCTGCGGCGGCGGACGGCGGCGCGCGATCCGAGCGGCCAGGTCTTCGGATGCGCATACGCATCGACCATGAAGAGCAGGGCGACGTTTTCCTGCCTTTGCGTCAGGAGCCGCGCCATTTCGAAGGCCACAAGGCCGCCGAACGAATATCCCGCCAGCAGATAAGGACCCATGGACTGTTCCTCCCGGATCGCATCCAGATAGAACGCGGCCATGTCTTCGATCGTGTCGAAGGGCGGTTCGGCGCCGTCGAGACCGCGCGCCTGCACGGCGTAAATGGGACTATCGGATTGGATCTGCTTTCCCAGCGTCGAAAGCTCCATCACCGTTCCGCCGATTCCATGCACGACGAAAAGGGGCGTGCGGCCGTCACCCGGTTTCAGAAGCACGAGTGGCGAAAACTTCGGCGTCGAATCGCTTTCAAGCAGGGCCGCCTGTTCGGCGATCGTGGGCGCGTCGTAGATCGTGGTGACCGGAAATTTCCGTCCCGTTTCGCGCTCGATCTCCAGGAACAGGCCCACCGCGAGCAGCGAATCGCCGCCGAGATCGAAAAAATTGCTGTCCGGAAAGATCGGTGTGACCTGCAGAATACGGGTCCAGATGCCGGTCAGCCGTTCGACACGGGTTGCCTGGTCGATGCGTTCCGGAGCTGGCGCCGCGTCACCGCTCGGCGGGCGTACCTCACCGGGCGCGTCGGTCAGAGACAACCCGGTGTTCATGAGTGATGCTGCCGCGCGGGCAGCCGCTCCGCATCTTCGACAGGCACCAGGCGTTTTCCCGCGTGAGTTTCGGCGATTTGCAGGAGCCAGGTGCGAAATACGCTCGCGGCGGGAGACTGCCATTTGGGTGCGGCGTTGCGGGGAGCTGTCACTGCCGGGAAATCCCGTATGAGCGCGTCGCTGCGCTCGATCAGCGCGCGATCCCGAAAGCGGGACAGCAAATCAACCTCCGCCGCAGCGAAGTAATTTTCCGGCATTTGCGGATAGGCCGCCTGCTCGCGCGCCAGAAAGCGCCGGACATCGCGCTGGTATTCGCGCCCCAGCGTGGAGAGGTCGTATTCCGGGTGCCCCTGGAAGAACAGATGAAGGTTGCGCCGGCGCCGAACGAACAAGTCCACGCCGGCGCCCGGCGCCTGCGTGAGAATGCGATAGCCGCAGGATTCGAGCGCGTCCGCCGTCACCTCGTTCCATCGGGAATGGGCGATCTTGAAATTCGGGGCGAGAAGTTCCGTCAGTTCGTGCCGGCCGGTCGCGCTGTGGTCGAACAGGCCGAAACGCTTTTGCGGCAAGCGGCGGCGTTCGATGCCGTCGAAATGCAGGACGGCCGCATGCGCTGCCAGGCACGAGAAAACCGTCGACGGTCCTTCGCGCGCGATCCAGTCGAACAACTCGGCCAGTTCGTCCCAATAGAGCTCGCGGCGCAGGTCCGGCGATTTGGGCTCGGCTCCGGTCACGATCAAGCCGTCGAGTTGCGATGCGCAGAGTTCCGGCAACCCGCCATAGTTGTTCTCGATGAGGCGGCGCTTCGCCACATCGCTGCGGGGAATGCGCGACAGCGAAAAGAAACGCACGTCGACAAGCCGGTCCGGCGCCGCCGCGTTCAGGATATTGATAAATTGACGCTCGGTGCTCTCAAGGGCCGCGTCTGCCATGTTGTTGACGAAGCCAAGCCGAATCACGCGGTCGCGGGCCTGCGGCGCGCCGCGGGCGCCGCGGCCGGGCTGCCCTCGATGTGCGACGACGGACATTTGCTAAGCCCGCGACGCCGCAAGACGTGCGTGCAATCCCGCGACGTTTTCGATCTTCGCCGTGCCGGGCAGACTTACATCGCTGGCGTCGAGCGCCTGCGCCAGATCGGCAATGATGTCATCCATGTGCTCGATGCCGATGCAAAGCCGGATCATCTCCGGTTTCACGCCAGCCCGCTCGAGTTCGGCGGGCGTCAACTGCCGGTGCGTCGTCGACGCCGGATGGCAGGCAAGCGACTTCGCGTCGCCGATATTGACCAGGCGCTTGAACAGCTTCAGCGCGTCGTAGAATCTCTTGCCCGCCTCGAAGCCCCCCTTGACTCCGAACGTCAGGAACGCGCCGCCGCGTCCGCCCAGATATTTCTGCGCGAGCGCATGACAGGGATCGTCCGCGCAGCCGAGATAGCGGCACCATTCCACGCGCGGATGAGTGCGAAGATATCCCGCCACGCGCGCCGTGTTCTTGACGTGGCGCTCCACCCGCAGCGACAGGGTTTCGATTCCCTGCAAGAGCAGAAAAGCGCTGAGCGGCGACAGCACGGAACCCGTATTGCGCTGGCATACCGTCCGGCAGCGCGCGATATAGGCGCTGTCGCCATATTGTTCGGTGTAGACGACGCCATGATAGGCCGGCTCGGGCGCCGTCAGCATGGGAAAGCGCCGGCGATGCTCCTTCCAGGGGAATTTCCCGCTGTCGACGATCGCGCCGCCCATGGTCGTGCCGTGGCCGCCGAAAAACTTCGTCAGGGAATGAACGACGATGTCGGCGCCGTGCCGGATGGGCTTCAGCAGGATGGGCGTCGCGATCGTGTTGTCGACGATCAGCGGCACGCCGTTGCGGTGGGCGACTTCCGCCAGCGCTTCGAGGTCGGGGACATTGGCCGCTGGGTTGCCGATGCTTTCGCAATAGACCGCTCTTGTGTTCTCGTCGATCAGTTTCTCGACGTCCGCGGCGGAGTCGCTGGCGGAAAACCGCACGTCGACGCCCTGTTTGCGGAACACGTGCTCGAACAGCGTGTAGGTAGCGCCGTAGAGCTGGGGCAGGGAGACGATGTTGGTTCCCGCTTCCGTGATATTGGCGATCGCATAGTGGATCGCGGCCGCGCCGGACCCCACGCAAAGGGCCTCGCGCCCTCCCTCCAGGGCGGCGACCCGCTTTTCCAGCACCGCGTTGGTGGGATTTCCGATTCGCGTAGTAGATATTGCCGGGCGTTTCGAGGTTGAAAAGTGCTGCGCCGTGATCGGCGCTGTCGAATTCGTAAGCAACGGTCTGATATATCGGAACCGCGACGGATTTCGTCGTTGGATCTGTTTCGTAACCGGCGTGGATGGAAATGGTCTCGTCGCGCATGATGCAAGGGCCCGGGCTGGCGATAAGCCACGGAGCCGATTGCTCCTTTTCGATATCCAACCGCGCGAATGGTCCCGGAAATAGATTACCATGTGGTTGCGCCGTTCGATCGCGTTGGCGCGAATGTGTGCCATTATTGGAGAGACGACGATGAACGGGGCTGAATGCCTGATCCGCACATTGACTGCGGCCGGAATCGACGTTTGCTTCATGAATCCGGGAACTTCGGAGATTCACTTTGTGGGTGCGCTCGATCGCGTGCCGGATATGCGCGGCGTACCGTGCCTGTTCGAAGGCGTCGCCGTGGGCGCCGCCGACGGCTATGCCCGCATGACGGGAAAGCCCGCCTGCACGCTGCTGCATCTGGGGCCGGGCTTCGCCAATGGGCTTGCCAATCTGCACAACGCAAGCCGGGCGCGGGTGCCGTTGGTTAACATCGTGGGCGACCACGCGACGTATCACAAGCAATACGATGCCCCGCTGACCTCGGATATCGAGGCGATCGCACGGCCTTATTCGAAATGGCTCCGCACGTCAGCGTCCGCGGGCAACGTGGCCCGGGATTGCGTCGAGGCAATCGCGGCCGCTCGAACGGCGCCGGGGCAGATCGCGACGTTGATCCTGCCAGCCGACGCAGCGTGGAACGAGGGTGGCGAGGTCGCAATCATGCGCGCGCCGCCCGCGCCGCCGCCGGTCTCCGCGTCGAGCGTGGAACGCGCCGCCGCCATGCTGCGGAACGGCGCGTGCACGGCAATGATCCTGGGCGCCCACATGACCGAAGGCTCGCCGCTCGTCACCGCAGGACGCATCGCGGCGGCGACAGGCGCGAAACTGCTGGCGCCGTTCGCGTTCACCCGCATCGCGCGCGGAGCAGGGCTGCCCCCAGTGGAACGCATTGCCTATGTCGTCGAGCAGGCGCTCGAGCAGCTTCGCGAATTCCGCCAGATCATCCTCGTGGGCGCGCCCGCACCCGTCGCGTTTTTCGCGCATCCGTCCCGCCCCAGCGTGCTGACGCCCGAAGGATGCGACATTCATCTCCTGGCGCGTCCGGGCGAGGATTGCGCGGGCGCTCTCGCAGCGCTCGCCACGGTGCTGCACGCGGACAAAGCGGAGCCACAATTGCAGCGGGCCGGGCGTCCCCCATTGCCGAACGGAGACATCACGCTCGCGGGCCTTGCTGCAGTCGTGGGCGCATTGTTGCCGCCGCACGCTGTTGTGGTTGACGAATTGATCACCTCCGGCCGCGGCATGATGGCAGCCACCAGGGGCGCGCCGCCGCACGATTGGCTCGTCAACACGGGCGGCTCCATCGGCATCGGCATGCCCATGGCGGTGGGTGCGGCGATTGCCTGTCCGGACCGGCCGGTCCTTTGCCTGTCGGCCGACGGCAGCGCCATGTACACGCTGCAGGCCCTGTGGACGGCGGCGCGCGAGAGCCTGAAAATCACGACAATTGTGTTCGCGAATCGCGCCTATGCGATTCTCAAGGGGGAGCTCGCCGGTCTCGGCGTGAACCCGGGGCCGCGTGCGCTGGATATGCTGGAGATCGGCCGCCCGGATATCGATTGGGCGTCGCTGGCGCGAAGCCTGGGAATGGCGGCCCGGCGCGTCGCCACGCTGGAAGAGTTTGCAATCGCCTTGCGCCGCGGATTCGAAAGTGCGGAGCCCAACTTGATAGAGATACCGCTTTAGGAACTGGACAATCGGAGAGACCGGATGGTTGGTTGGCAAGGCTGGTCGAAGACCTGGACGTTTTTCGAAGGCGACTGGCACGAGGGCAACGTCCCCATCATGGGGCCGCGAAGCCACGGGTCATGGCTCGCATCGACGGTATTCGACGGCGCCCGCGCTTTCGAAGGGGTAGCGCCCGATCTCGACCGCCATCTGATGCGCGTCAACAAATCGGCGAAAGCTATGCTGCTCGATCCGGTCGTCTCCCAGGAGAAATGGCTCGGCCTTGCCGAAGAAGGGCTCGCACGTTTCGGCCGGAAGGCGGAACTCTATATCCGGCCGATGTACTGGGCGGAACGAACCGGCGTTCTGACGGTGACGCCGGATCCGGCGTCGACGTGCTGGTGCCTGTCGATCTACGAATTGCCGATGCCCAACCAGGATGGGCAATCCATCACGTTGTCGCCGTTTCGCCGGCCCACGATGGAGACGATGCCGCTGGACGCCAAGGCCGCGTGTCTCTATCCCAACAACGCCAGGGCCGCGATGGAGGCGCGTTCGCGCGGCTTCGACAATGCGTTGCTGTGCGACATGCTGGGCAATGTCGCCGAACTTGCCAGTTCCAATGTTTTCCTCGCGAAGGACGGCGTCGTCTTCACGCCCGCGGCGAACGGCACCTTTCTCGACGGCATCACGCGCCAGCGCGTGATCGCGCTCCTGCGGGGAGACGGCGTGACGGTGCTGGAGACGAGCCTCACCTATCGCGATTTTGCGCAGGCCGACGAGATCTTCTCGTCGGGCAATTATGCCAAGGTATTGCCGGTTATCCGCATCGATGAGCGTTCGTTGCAGCCCGGACCGTTCTACCGCAAGGCGCGCGAACTCTACTGGGCCTTCGCACACGCCTGATCATCTGCGCGCGGCGTTGAACTGTGTTGCTTCGGCAGGTCAGGAAAAAAGCCCGTTCAGCGCAAATTCGAGCGGCCCGTAGAGCCACACGAGCCACAGACCGAGTGCGAGGAAAGGACCGAAGGGTATCCGCGTATCGGCGCGCAGGCTGCGATTGCGAACCAGCAGCGCCAGAGCCGCGATCAAGCCGCCGAACGAGGCAATCACCAATAGCGACGGCAGGCCCGGCCAGCCGACCCACAATCCCGCAGCGCCGAAAAGCTTGGCGTCGCCGAAACCCAATCCGTCGCGACCCCGAAAGGCCCGATAAAGCCACGCCAGAGCGGCAAGAGCGGCCAGGCCCACGACCCCGCCGATGATGTGGTCCGTCAGCGAGGCAGGCGACAACACGAAGGTCGCGGCGAGCCCGGCAAGCGCCAACGCGATGGTCATGACGTCGAGCAGGCGCAAAGTCCTGATATCCGTCACGGCGAGCACGAGCAGAATCCAGCCCAGCACGCACGAAAACAGGAATGGTGCGCCTTGCGTGACCGTCGCGGCCCAGCCGGCGACTCCGAGCGCGGCCAGTTCGATGCCGGGATAGAACAGGGACAAACGCGCGCCGCAGGACCGGCAGCGGCCGCGTTGCACGATCCAGCTTGCCAACGGCACGAGTTCATGGGGCGCGAGCACATGGCCGCAATGCGGGCAGGCGGAGCGGCCCAGCGCCACCGGCTTTCCTTCGGGCAGCCGGACGATCAATGTACCGAGAAAGCTGCCGACGAACGGCGCGGCAACGAGCGTCGCGATCAGGGTGGCCGTTTGCGGATTCAAATCCTCAATCCGCCGCGTAGCCCAATCGCTCGAGCGAGGGCTTCAGGATTTCGACCGCTTCGTCCAGGTGCTTGCGATATTTGCGGTAGCGGTAGACGGAGCTGTCATAGAGCTTCTCCGTTACCTGCGCATAGCTTGCGGTTCGCGCATAGCGCTGGTTCTCGTGGAAGGACAGGCAGCGCGGATCGAATTCGATGCCCGCGAAATCGAGCATGCGCCGCACATGCGGCTCTTGATCGGCGACCAGTTCCTCATAACGGACTTCGAGATAATTGAGATCGAGTTCCCGTTTGTAATTCTCCACCAGATCGTCGATGAGCGCGAAGTGCCGCGCGAAGGTGTCTATGGCGAAGGCCTGATTGAAGCCATGGGTCAGGAAGTTCGCGTAGTTCGAGATCAGGATATCGAGCGGGTGCCGCCGCACGTGAATGATGGGCGCGTGGGGGAAAACCAGATGGATAAGCCCCAGATGGGTTTCGTTGAGCGGCATCTTGTCGGTAAAATGGGTGGCGCCCTGTTCCCAGATTCCCAGATGCTCCGAGCGTTTGAGGTAATAGTCGCGGAATTGGTCGAGCACGAGCTGATTGTCGCCCATCCACAGATCGGCGAGGCATAGCGGATAGGGGTTGGGGCTGCCGAGCCAGCGCGACCCGATGCGCGCCAGATCGTTGATGAACACGAGTTCGTCGCCCGCCGACACCAGCGGATGCGCGGTCAGCGTCTGCTCGACCATGGTCGTGCCGGAGCGCGGATAGCCGACGATGAAGATCGGTTGCGGCGAATTCGCATCGCGCGAAGCGCGCGGTATCAGGCTCATTCGTTCGCGGGTGAAGAAATGCTTGAGGCGGCTCACCAGATCCTTGGCGTAATCTTCGTCATAGCGCCGCCCCTGCACCTCGCGGCAGAGCCGCTTGCCTTCGGTATAATCGGCCCAGGCCTCCTCGAAGCGGTCCATCTTGTCGTATAGTCGGCCGCGTTCGAGCTGCGCGATGGCGGTCAGCCGCGTGCCTTCCTTCTGGCTCTTCGTCAGCGCTTCGATCGCTTCGACATTCTTTTTCTCGCGGCCAAGGAGAATGGCGCGGATCAGGCCGAATTCCTGCGAGCCGGTCGCGGCTTTTTCGGCCTGCGCGAGCAGCTCCCAGGCGCGGGGAATATTGCGCCGCGCTTCCTCGAGCCGGCACAGACCCAGTAAAGCCTCCAGATTGGCGGGCTCCAGTTCGATCGCCTTGCGATACCAGATTTCGCTTTCTTCGACCTTGCCTTGCGCCTTCAGGCAATTGGCGAGATTGGCCGCGACGCGGGCGCTCTCGCCTTCGATCTCGATGACCCTCCGAAAATGGAACTCGCCGGCGGTGGCGCGGTTCGTCTCGGTGAGGATCAGTCCCAGCATGCCATGCGCGCGCGGGTGGCGCGGGGCGCGCCGAAGCGCACGCCGTGCAAAGCCTTCGCATTCGACGCGTTCGCCCCGCGAGAACAGAAGGTACGCAAGCTCGATCGTCAGGTCGGCGAGATTGGGATCGGTCAGGACGACCCGGCGCAGCAGTTTTTCATATTCGGGCCCGCGCTGATTGCCCGCTTTCCTGCAATCGAGCATCAGAAGCAGCGCGCCCATATGCTGGGGCGCCTGTTCCAGCGCCTCCCTGGCGCGAAGCTCGGCGGCGGTCGTGTTGCCGGCGGCGAACGCCTTTCGCCCCTGGGCGACAATGGCGTTGGCGGCTTCCTTCTGTTTGGCATCGGGCCGTCCCTGGCCTGCAGGCTGGGAACGGCGCCCGCGCGGGGCCGCATTGGCGGATTGCTCCGATTTTGGAGCGGCTTCTTCGGCGTCGGCAGTGTCTTCGGCGTTCATATCGTCCCCGTTTGCGCCGGTGCGCGGTGCAGCTTCTATCGAGATTCCCGGGCGCGGGCGCGTTTGTCCGGCGCCGTCTCGGTTGGGCTTTCTCCCGGCACGAGCGGTTGTTCTTCCATCGTGATGTGAGTGCGGATCTCCGGCGTCATCAACCCGATCGCCATGGGACAGCGCACTTCGGGCAACACGCCTACGGCAAACGTTTCGCGCAGATGGCCCTCCAGCCGCAGCCATTGCACGACGTCGCCGGACTTGGTGTCGATCACGTTGAGGCCGGCCCAGGGATCCGCATCGCGCTTCTTGAGTTCGCCGTCCAGCTCGAGACCGGTGAACGCCCCGTCGCGCGGCAGCGAGAGACCCACGATCGCATAGTGATTTCGCATGGCGAGCCCGCGGAGAAAGCCCGGGCAAAACGCGATGTTTTCCAGCTTTCCGTTGTCGCGGTCGACGCGGACGAGATAGCCGCGGCCGGAATCGAGGGCGTAGAGCTGATCCCTGTGGATGCGCGGCGAATGCGGCATGGAAAGCCGCTCGCTGACAATGCGGTCGGTCGCAATGTCAATGATGCAGCCGCCGGAGGCGCGCCGGTCGCGCCAGCCATTGACGATGTCGCTGCGGCACACGGCCGTCACGTAGCGGGCCACGCCGTCCTGCATGGCGAGCCCGTTGAGATGGCAGCGGTCTTCCGCCGCCAGTTTGGAGATGAATTTGGGCTTCCACAGCGGGGTGAAGCTGTCGGTGCGGCTGAAGGCGGCGAGGCAGGAATACAGCGTGTTGATGAAGATCATGCGGCCGTTGGGCTCGACGCTGAGCTCGTGGATGTCGAGATCGCCCGTCACCTGCGCGTTGCGCGGCACGTAAAGGCGGTCGAAGGCGTTGTTCGCGAACTGGCCCGGGCGCAGCACGTTCTCCATGCGCCAGACCTGGAACAGGCCTGCAAGATAGAGCCGCTGCGGATCGGCATGCAGGCCCATCGCGCGCTCGAAATGGCGCTGGTGAAACGACAGCCGCCCGTCCGGCAGGACGCCGATCAGGAACAATTCGCCGGTCTGGTAGGAGGTGAAGGCGAGGCTGCAGCGGTTCGCGAGCAGCCAGTCGCCGAAGCCCCGCGAACAGGTGATGCGCGTCTCCTGTTCCGGCGTGGGGCCGGGCGAGGCGCCATGCAGATTGGCCTCGCCGGCGGCCTGATTTCCCGTGTCCTCAGTTCCGGTTGCCAAGCAATTCTCCCAATAGCCGCACACCCAGCGAAGGCGTCGAACGCGCGCGCTGCGGGCCCTGAAATTCGGGCTTGCCCGGCATCTTACACATCCGTGTCGACAGCGGGCTGACTATCAGTCCGCCCGACAGGGAGCAAGGCGGGAGGGCCGAAACGCCAAAGGCCCGCCCGGTGTTTGCCGGACGGGCCTTTTGGGACGTGTGGCCGGGAGTGGCTTACGGAGAGAGCCTCAGCCCGAAATAAGCCTGCCAGCCGTTCTCGCGCTGGCCGCCGACATAGTCGACATTGCCGAACAGCGACAGATTGTCGGTGACGTTGGCCTTGAGCCCGCCGCCCACAACAGCGGTGGCGCCCCTGAGGTTGGTCGCGGTCGAGAAGGTGCCGATGGTGGCATCCGTCTGGCCGTCGAACTCGTAGTTCACGCCCACATCCGCATAGGGCATGTAGGTCATGCCGTTGGACTCCATCGTGGTGCCGAAGCGGCCGTTCAACGTGCCCAGCGCGCTGGTCGTCTTGCCGATCGAAACCGTGTCGCCGGCTCCGTCGGCGAAGCTGAAGCCCGAGATGCTCGTGTAGTTGAAGTTGCCCATCGGCTCGAAGAAATAGCCTCCGTTGAGCGGCATCATGTAGGACGCCGCACCCTGCAGGCTCCAGGCATTCGGCCTCACGCTCGCATCCGTGCCCAGATAGGTGTCCTGGAAGCGGGTCGTCAGGTCGAGCGAACTGATGAGGGCGCCTGCCTTCCAGGGTCCGTCCGTCCACAAGGTATAGGCCGCCAGCACCGTGCCGTCGCTGTGCATGCGCGCGTCGCCGAAGTTGGTGAACCGCGCATCGCCATCCACCGGTCCCGCGTAGAAGCCGATCAGGGTCTTGGAGTCCTGCGAGTTCTGCCAGCCATAATCGACGCCGAACTGGGCGACGGTGGCGTGCATGTCGTAGTCGGCATAGGACGAGCCGTTCGGGTTCACCGACAGGCTCTCATAGTTGAACTTGCCCCAGCCCGACAGACCGCCATTGGAGGGCGAGGACGGCACCATGGTGGGATCGTTCGACGCCACCTGGACCGGCTCCTGGGCGGAGGCCTGCGCGCCTTGCGCGTAAGGCAGAAGCTCCATCAGGTCGGGCAGGTTGACGTTGGCCAGCTGGTTCAGGGTCAGCGCAAACGAGCTGATCTGGCCGAACTGATAGACGCCCGGGAAGATGCGCGATTGCAGGTACCAGTTGCCAGCGCTGGGCGTGCCCGGCACGAAGTCCAGGAAATACTCATAGGCGCCGTCGACCAGCGAATGCGCCGTGGTGTTGCCGACCAGGGTGAAGTTGCCCTGCGAGGTGAAAGAACCCGCGTCGGCCACCAGGATGCCGTTGCCGGTGGTGAGCCCCGGGGCGCCTTCTTCGGCGACCAGGACATTCGTATTGCCGCTGACGGTGCCGTCGATCTGCAGCACGTCGGCCGTCGTCGTCATGTCGCTGCCGACGCGCAGCAGGCTTCCCGGATTGCCCACGAAGTCGCCGGTGATCTCCAGCGTTTCGAACTGCGTGCGCACGCCGAGGCCGGTGGAATCCACATCGGCCAAAGTGAGCAGGCCGGCATTGTCGAACGTCGTCAGGTCGTCGAACGCCTGGCTGCCGACCACGACAACCTTGCCGGTGTTGACGAACGTGCTGGTTCCAAAGACCCCGTCGAAGTCACTGTTGATGCCGTTGTAGACTGCATTCCACGTGCCGCTGTTGTTGAAGGTGGCGCCGAAGTCCGCAAAAATCTCCACGGAGCCGGTCATGGTGCCGGAATTGTTCACCGTCACCGTACCGTCGGTATAGGCCGCCAAAGCGCGATTGCCCTCGCCGGCGGGTCCCGTGGCCGTCACGGTGCCGGAATTGCTTACGTAGATGATTGCATCGCCGCTGCTGCCGTTTCCGTAAGCGTGGGATTCGACAAGGATGCCGGCAGCATTCAGACCGCTGACGGCGATCGAGCCCGTATTGGTGACTTCTACGATCGAGGTCGTCTCCGCAACGCCGCCCGCGCCGACGGACTTCCCGTAAGCATACGCGTTCGCAAAAATGCCATGCGCCGTGTAGCCGGAGGTGACGATGGCGCCGCTGTTCGTGACGGTCGCCTCCGCGATGGAGTTCGCGATGCCCGCCGACGCGCTATAGGTGTGAGCCGTCGCAATCGCGTTGATGCCGTCCGCATATCGTCCCGACGTGGTGATCGCGCCGGAGTTGGTCACCGCCGTCTCCGCTATCGCGATCGCAAATGCCGGCGCAGAGGTGCCTTCGGCGGTCGCTGTGGATTCGGCCACGAGGCCACTCGAATAGTTGCCGCTCGTGCCGATGGCGCCGCTGTTGGTGATGCCTGCCCCCGCATAGCCTTCCGCGATGGGAGAGAAAATTCCCGCGAAAGCTCCGCTGTAGATGCCATCGGAGGTCGATCCCGAGGTCGTGATCGCGCCGGTGTTGGTGACGCCGGCTTCGGATTCGATGAAGCCGGGATCCGAATGGCCGGGGTCTTCAGCCACAGCCGCGATGCCGGAGGCATAGTTGCCGCTGGTCGTGACAGCGCCATAATTCGTCACATGCGCACTGGCGTAACCGTCCAGCGTGTTGGAGGCGCCGCCGGCCACCTCTGCGAGGGCAAGGATGCCGGTCGAGTTGTTGCCATAGGTCACGATGGCGCCGGAATTTGCAACGGTGGCAGAGGCATGTACAGTCACATAGGTGCCGCTCCCTTCCGCGATGGCCTCGGCGCCGATGCCGATCGAGTAATTGCCCAGGGTCGTGACTGCGCCCGAATTCAGGAGGCGCGCTGCCGCGGTCGCGCTGGCATGATACCCACCTTCGGCATATGCCTGCGCTTCCGCTCCGGCGCCCAACGAAGAGTTGCCTGCAGTGACGATTTCCCCCGAATTTTCGACTGTGCTCGTCGCCACCACGGCCGTGTAGGTGATGTTGGACGTGCTGACTGCTTCGGAGAGCGCCTGGGCCTGGGCCGTGATGCCGGGCGAAGCATTGCCGAGCGTGACGATCTCGCCGGTGTTGGTCACGGTCGTCAGTGCGGTCGAAACGCCCTGGTAATAAGTGTAGCCGGTCGCCAGGCTCTTCGCCTTGATGCCTTGCGCTTCGTAGCCGGTCGTCACGATCAACGCGTTATTATTGACATCGGTAGAGGCATAGGCGAACGCCGCGCCGCTCTCACTCGGATCGGTCGGGGAACTTGCATAAGCGGTCGCACTCGCCCTGATGCCGTCGGCATAATTGCCGACCGTAACAATCTCGCCGGAATTGGTCACACTGGTCAGCGCATGCGCCCAGTTTTCGCCGTCCTCCGGCGCGGAGTAAGAGCTCGAGAACGCTCCAATGCCGACCGCCTCGTAACCTGTCGTCACGATGGTGCCGGAGTTGTTCACGACGGTGTTGGCGTAGGCACCGCCCAGCACGCCATAAGTGGCTGCGCGGGAGCCCGCGTAGATGCCGTAGCTGAATTTGCCCGACGTCGTGATGTTTCCGGAATTCTGCACGTTCGTGCCGGCATAGGCGCTGGCCCAGCGGCCGCTGTAGTTTACGGCTATCGCCTTTGCGTAAGATACAATGCCGGTGGAGTAGTCGCCGGTCGTGACGATTGCGCCACCATTGACGGCCAAGGCGTTCGATATCGAAGTCGAGTTATAGTCCGACAAAGTCAAACTGTAGGCTTTGGACCTGACGCCCTCCGCATCGAAGCCCGAGGTCGTGACGCTGCCGCTGTTGACGACCGTCGAGCTTGCCGTAGCGTTGGCGTAATCGAACGCCTCGCCCTCGGCCGTCGCGACCGCATAGATGCCGTGGCCGTAATCGCCGGTGGTGGTGATGGCCCCCGAATTGACCACGGTGGTGATTGCATGCGCGTAGCCGCTGATCGCGCCGAATGCGAACGCGTCGGAACTTGCATAGATGCCGACGGGTCTGGCCAAAAAGTTGCCGCCGCCCGAGGTGCTGATCGCGCCCGAATTGACCACCGTCGCGGCGGCGTAGGCCGTGGAATAAACCGGTGCCGTGTAATAACCGGCTTTGGCCGTGGCCGAGGCATGAATGCCCTGGGAGGCATAACCGCTGACCGTGACCGCGCCCGAATTCACGACGGTCGCAACGGCCTTGGCCGTCGCGTTGTAATCGTAGTGGAATGTTTCGGCGTCCGCCATGGCGAGCGCCCCGATACCGTCCGCATAGGCGCCCGTGGTGGTCACGGGGCCGGAATTGACGATCGTCGCGTTGGCCGTCGCATAAGAGTTGACGCCATAGGAAATGGCGATTGCCTCGGCGCCCAGGCCGAGCGAACCGAATCCGCCGGTGGAGCCGCTTGTCGACACCGCGCCCGAGTTAACGATCGTTGCGGTGCTGTATGCTTCTGCAAGAAAGCCTTCCGAGTTGGAAAGCGCATAAGCGCCGATGCCGTATTTGTAGGCGGTGATGGTGCCGCTGTTCACGACGGTGGTATTGGCCGTGGTGACCGCAACGAAGCCCGTGTACTCGTCGATGCTGCCGGTGGCGATGCCGTCGCCGGCCGTCGAGGTCAGGGTACCTGCATTGTAGACATTCGTGCCCGCGTAGGCGCCGCCAGACTCCGACAATATGGAGATGGCGTTGCCCGACGAATTGACCGTGACGTTGGCGCCAACATTGATCGCTTCGGTGATCGATCCAACGTCGAACGAACCGCTCTCGAGTTCGATGCCTGCGCCGCCGGTATTGTCTACCGTGACGGTGCCGGACTGGCCCGCGAAGGTCCCGATATTGAGCGTGAGATCGTCGACACCCGTGTAGCTGATGCCCGGCGTGGGATAAGAGGTCCCGTTGCAGGTGATGACGCCGCCAACCGGCGCGCCGCAGGCTGGAAGCGCCTGGGCGCTATTCGCGCCGAGCACCGTGGAGATCGCCAGAAGCGATGTCGAGGCGATCGCTGTCCGTCGCAGGAACTTCTGCCCCGCCAATTCGCCCGCTTGCGCGGCGAAAGAACGAGCGGTGTCGATGGTGGTGTCGGCGATGCCAGGAAGAGCGGACATAGTGGCCCCCAAACGCGTTCAGCGGTTATTGCCAAAAGAAAACAAAGCTTTCGTCTTTTCCAGACCCATCGTCACGGCCAGGAGTTCACGAGTTTCCGGACATTGATCGTGCCCAGGCCGACGGCGAAGTCCCAACCGGCCGCCGCGGGATAAGCGGGCTGGTACGAGCCGTCGCTCGTCGACAGCACGCCATGTGCGCCCGACGGCAGATAGCAATCGTTCGCCGTCTGACAATTCACGTCCATGTCGCCCATGGTGACGTCGTTGTAGTAGCAGGTCGAACTCACGGTCTTGCCAAGGTTGGAATTGCAATTGGCATTGCCCGACGCGCCATATTGCTTGGTGCCGAGATTATAGAGTTCGACGTTGGCATTGCCCTGCCGCGAGCCGGTCTTCTGCTCGATGAGGGCGAAAATGCCGGCCACGATCGGAGAGGCGAAAGACGTGCCGCCGCCGCCAGCCCAATTGGTGGGCGCGCCGGTGCAGGTGTCAACCGTACCGCCGCCGCCACCGAAGCCGGCGCTGTCGCAGAACACATAGTAATGTCCCCACCAGCCGTTCGACGCGAACATCGAGACGTCGGGAATGTCGCGCACGCCGTCGCTGGGATTGCCGAACGCGCCTGCCTGATAGGACGGTTTCGCCCAGCCGGCGCAGGTGTTGCCGACGACGCCCAGAGCCTTCGGCGTTCCCGTTGCGCAGCCGCTGGGGCCGCCACTGCCGGAAGCCGTGCTGCGATTACCACCGTTGTTACAGAAGCCGGTCGAGCCATAAGTGATCGGCGAGCCCGTTTCGAACAGCGAGTAAAGGACGCCCGCGCAGGAATTGTTCCACGGAATTTCCGGGATGTAGGACTTCGCGGAGCCGTAGGTCGCGGTGTTCGTCAGGTTCCAGTATTTCTTGTCGCAATTGGGGAACTTGGGTGCTCCCGCGCCGCACGATTTATAGGTGTCGGCAAAGTCGGTGCCCCCCACCGACGTGGTGTAGGGCGAAGAGGTAAAGCCGCTGACGCCGATGCCGTAGCGCGCCGCGCCCGCATCTGCGCTGCAACTCGCCGCACTTTCGTCGCCCGACGAGGTGAAGATCGTCGTGCCTTCGGTCACAGCCTGCTCGTAGGTCGAATTGTACATCGCGTTCGCGGCGGCGCCGTTGAACGCTTCGCATTCGCCATAGCTGATGCTGACGATCGGCGGCGGTGAATTGGAGTTGAGGAGATTCTGCAGCGCGATGAGCCCGCCGAACGTGACATAGGTGTCCGAACAACTCGCCAGCACGATCGACGCATCGGGTGCCGCCGCGCTCGACCATTCCGCGTCGAGAGTAGCCTCGGCTTGATCTCCGTTCACGCCCGGATTGCTGCAATTGTTCGTACCCGATGGCGGCGCAGGTTGAACCTGCGTGAAGCTGCCATGCGTATAGCCGGAAAGCCCGAAGGTGGAGCGGAACGTCGCCCAGTCGGGCGGATTGGAGACATCTGTATCTTCGATCACGACGATGGTGACGCCGGCGCCTGTGTAACCTTCCGTATAGACGGGACCGAAATCGTAGATCGTCGCCAGATCGGCCGGAACGAGCGCCAGACACGGGCCATAGTCGGTGCAGGTGCCCGTCAGCTTGGGGTTGACCGTGATCGGCTGAAGGTTGGCATGCGGCAGGAAATTGTGCAGCGCGACGATGCCGGTGATCGCAGGCGCCAGCGCGGCCGGAATCTTCGGATCGCTCATGTTCGCGATGTGCGTCTGGCCGTTCACGTTCAGATTGTGGATCTCGGTGTGGAAGGCGTCACGGACCTGGCCCGCCGTGCCCGAGAAATCGATCACCATCCGGCTCGTCGAGACCAAATTGACCTTGAAGCCTTGGCTGGAGAGCCACGACGTGATCGTGCTCACGTCCTTCGACGCGACGCCGAATTGCTGGCCGAACTGGGCCGCCGTCAGCCATTTGTGGAAGCTCGACGACGCCGGATTGTGCAGGGCGTCGATCGTCTGTTCGAGCGCCTGCTCCTGCAGGGCCGGACGATGGAGAAGAAGCTGGATGTGATCGAGCGGGAGCTTGTCGGAAACCGCGCCCCGGTCGTTCGCCGCCGTCGCTTCCGGCCGCGTATTGCCGCTCAGGGCGACGAGATTGGCTTGATCGATGCCCGCCGTGATCTGGGGAGCGGATGGACCCACCGGCTGGGCTTGCGCCACTGAACCAGTCAAACAAGCGCCTGCGATGGCAGAAAACAGGCATAGCCCGAGCGTACGGTGCATAGACCCCTCCAGAAGAAACTACGGCTGATACTGCGGCCAAATTAGCAGATTTAGGACGAAAGAAACCACCTGACGTGCAGGCCGGAGCACGACTCTGCGCGCAACTTGTCGAATCCTTTGCCTAGTGTTGCTTTTTGGTCAGCATTTTTATATCGCAAACGTCGATGAATATGCAATTTTAATTCGTCCAATTTATTCGAGCTTCCGGCAATCCGAATCCCTCCCCCAACTCCCTGAAATAGGGAAGCGGCCCTGGAATCCGCTGCCGAATTGCTACTCCCAAGCCTGGATGAGATAGGGCCTGTCGTCGTCGCCCGTCAGCAACGCGACGGCGCTCCGCGCCACGCGCCTGTGGCCAAACTCGGCCTTGACTGTGACCGTGAACGATTGGCCCCAGGGGGAGATGGCCAGCGGGACGATGCCGGGCGGACCGGCTATGCCGCTGTCGGCGTTAAGCGGCCCGGCGCCCATCCGGGCGGCGAGGATTTGCTGAACCTTGCCCGGGTCCTGCGGATAAAGCGCGCCAAGAGCTTCGCGCGGCGCCACGTTCGGATCGATGCTCGGGCTGCGCGAATAGACCGTCACCGCCGGCTTCACGCGTGCGAACAGCGCCGGCGTCATGCCGAGCACGAGATTGAGTTCCTCGATCGTCTGGAAGGGGCCGTGGCGCTGCCGGTAGGGAAGGCCCGCGGCGGCGTAATCGGCATCGGTTGCGCCGTTCAATCGGTGCAGGTCGGCATCGCCCGTCGCCGTCCGCCAGTCGGAAATCTTGTTGGACAGCGCGGAAGCGTCCTGCGGCTTCATTCCGACCGATACGAACAACGCGCTGAGGAGCGAGGGGTCCGCGGAGTTGAGATCCACTTTTCCGGTCTCTTCCTGAATGAAGACCGTCATCGGCACGCCATCGAAAACGAAATTCTGCGGAACGCCGTCCACGCGCCAGCGGTTTTCCGCGCGCGAATCGTTGATGGCGAGAATGGCCCTGACGATCCCGGCTTTGATATCGGCATCGAGACGGGCTTCGTTCAGCGCGCGCCGCTCGATGCGTACGGACGTGACGGTCAGCGCCTGCGTCGCCGCCGCCATCATCGCCAGCATCGCTGTGACCCATAGAACGGAGAGGAGGGCCCATCCGCGCTGGGACGCGCCCGCCTCGCTTTGGATCGCCTCAGTGCGCCTTTTTGAAAAGCGGCTGAACGTCGGGAAGTTCGCGGCGAAGTTCATCGGTGACAGCGCGTGCCTTGCGGACGTCGTCTACGACGTGGGGTGTGATGAGGACCATCAACTCGGTCTTGTTGTGCGTGTTGTTGTCCGTGCGGAACAGATGTCCCAGATAGGGGATGTCCTGCAGATACGGAATTCCGCTGTAATCCTTGTCGACCTCTTCGGTGAACAAGCCGCCCAGTGCGATCGTTTCGCTGTCGCCCACGGAGACCGAGCTGTTGATCTTGCGCTCCTGGATCGTCGGCGATCCGATGGCCGAGCTCGCCGAATTGTCCACTTCGCTGACTTCCTGGCTGATGTCCATCATCACCTGGCCGCTGCGATTTACGCGCGGCGTCACTTTCAGGATGATGCCGGTGTCGACATATTCGACGGTGTTGACTTCCGGTGCCCCCGGGGTTTCGACGCTGACGGCGGTGCTGGTCAGAACGGGCACCTGGTCGCCGACTTCGAGCGACGCGGTCTGGTTGTTGAGCACCAGGACTTCCGGCGAGGAAATCACGTTCACATTGGTGATCGAACCCAGCGCATTCAGCATGACCTGGATGCTGGTGCCTTTCGTGAACAAATAGGAGAAGCCGGGAAACGAAGCGGCGATGGCCGAGCTGGCCCCATTGGACAAGACGACCTGGTTCGTTCCGTTCGGCTGCTGGTAGAAATATTGAAAGCCGAATTGCGTCTGGTTCGTCAGCGTCACTTCCGCGATGGACGCTTCGAGCAGGACCTGAACGGGCGCCACGTCGAGCTGGTGCAATGCATTCTCGATGACGGCGTATTCGCGCGGCGTCGCCAGGATCACCAGCGCGTTGTTGGTCTCGTCCGCGGTGATGTTGACGGAACTCAGTCCTTCGCGCCCGACGCCCTCGATCGTTTCGTAAACGCCGCGCGACCGGGACGATCCTTCCTGCGCCGGCGTGCTGGTGGGTTGGAAAACGGAAGCGGGCGCGGTGGAATGCGTTGTCGTGGTGGTGGAGCCGCCTGTACTGCCGCCAAACGGCGTTGAGCCGCCGCTGGACAGGCCACCCGACGAGATCGAACTCGATTGCGAGGATGGGGTGAGCGTGCTCGAACTTGGGCTCGTGTCCGTCGAGCTTTGCCCGGCACTCGAGCCGAACAGAGTCTTCAGAAGCGTATTGGCGATATCGGGCGCCCGCCCATTCTGCACGTGATAGACGAAAATCTTCTTGTCGTTGCCTTGACCCGGACGGTCCAGGCGATTGACCCAAGCTTGAAGCTGCGTGAGGTAACGCTGCTGGGGCGAGATCGCCAGGACGGCATTGAGCCGGTCGATCGGCACGAGGCGGACGACACCCGCGATGGGGCTGTTCATGCCGCCGAGTATCTGGTCGAGTTCCTTGGCGAGTTCGCCCGCGTCCATATAGTTCGGCTGATAAAGCGCGAAGGACATGCCCGAAAGCCAGTCGGCGTCGAACAGCTCGATGTCGTCGAGCAGCGTCTCGCGCTCTTCTTCGGTGCCTTCGAGGATCAGAAGATTGCGGGCGGGATCGACGCGGACCGCACCCTCGGACGCCGCAAGCGGCACCAGCAGCTTCTGCATCTCGACCGCGCTCAGATATTTGACGCGCACGACTTCGACGCCGTAGCCGAGTTTTCCGCCGCCCTGTGTCGTCGTCGGCGTGGCGGCGCTCGTCTGACGATGGGCGTCGGCAATGGGCATCACCTCGTAAATGCCGCTCGACTCGACGAGAGCGAGCCCGTTGAGGCTGAGCGCCTGTTCGAGCGCCGGGAGGACCTGCGCATGCGACAGCGGCTGGCTGGTCTGGAGCGTGACCGTGCCTTGCACGTTGGAGCCGACTTCGTAGTTGAGCTTCAGGTAGTCGCCCAAGACCGTCTTCACGACATCGCGCACGTCGGCATTGACGAAATTGAGGGTAATGTCGCCCTGCGAATTGACCTCGATCGGTTTGTGATGGCCCGGCGATCCCAGAAGACCGCCATTGCCGGGGATGACTTCGGTTTTCGCGCCCGTTGGTGCGTCTGGGGGTGTAGCCGTCTGATCGGCGCCCGCGCTTGTAGGGATGGCGGCAGGCGTGCCCGGACCGCTCTGGGCGACCGCGCTGCTGCCCATCGTCAAAAGGCACAAAACCGGTGCGAGCCAGAAAGCCGCCTGGCGCCCGCGAACACCGCCCATGAACCACCCCTGAACCGGCCTTCTATATGACGGATCAAGGGCAAGATTTCTATACTTTTCGGGCACTTGGCGAATTTCCGATCGCTATTGCGCTTGTTGTTGCGGCTGTGGCGGCGCTTGCGGTTCCTGTGGCCCCGCGGTCGCCTTCGATTTGTCGGCGGTGATCTTCAGTTCCTGCTGGACGCCATTGGCGGTCAGCACGGCCTTGTCAGGCTCGACGCTCGACACCTGCCAACCGTCTATCATGCCGCCGACGCCAACGCTAACCGCAAACGGCGCCTCCGGCGATTTGAACACGGCAAGCTTGTTGCGGGGGTCCAGCATGACGCCGATAAGCTGAAGGTCGGCGGGCAGGCTCACGCCCGCGGCGGCGAGCGTTGCCGGCGTATTGGGCGCCTTGACCGGAGTCCGCAGGGGATTGAACACCGGCCGGTTGTCGATCTCGGCAAAACTGCCCAGCGGCGGCGCGATGAACTCGCTGCCGGCGATGGCCGCGAACTTCTCTGTCCGCGCCTGGACCGAAGGCAGCGCATATTCCGGCAGCGGTGCAAACAATTCGTAGAACAACGTGGCGCTCAGAAGTCCGCACAAGACGAACAGCGCGATCTGGGCCCGGGTCAGCTGGAGCGTCATTTCGAGCCGTTCCACCGGAAAGCATGCACGGTCCATCGCACTTCAAGCGCGGGATCCGGCGCCTGCGGATTATCGGGGCGCCAATTGGGCGGCATGATCATGTCCGCGTCGTCGACGAAGTAATACGGCGTGTGCGTCTCGACCGCGTAGATCAGGTTCTTCAAATGGGTCAGCGGCACCGTCAGATCGTACTGGATCGCCACCATGTCGAACCCGTTCGCGCTGGTGGGCTGCAGCAGTTGGGCGCTGAGGAGTGTGCCCCCGTTCTCGCCGATCAGGGATTTCATGTCGCTCTGGAGCTGTGCCTGGGCGAGCTCGGCATTGTTGCCCGCGAGCAGTCCCGGCACCGATTTCGCGGTTTGCTCGAGCGCGTGCAGTCGCGTTTCCAATTGCGGCCGCAATGCCACTTCGGCCTGGTAATTCGCCAGATCACCCAACGAATCCTCGATGTCGCTCTGCTGCGCTTCGAAGAGCGCCACCAGCGGCGCAATCACGAGAAGCGCGAAAGCAAGCGATGCAACGCCCAGGGCGATGAATGCGCCGCGGCGGCCTCGAAGCAGATCGGGAACGACCATCAATGTCCTCCCCGTTTGATGTCGAAGGAGAGGTCGAAGCGTTCGGTGTTGTCCTGGGCGCTCTGCAGGGGTGCGCCGAACTGCGCATTGGCGAAGTACGGCGAGCGGTCGATCAGGCCGATGAGGTCCGACGCGGACTTCGAAAAGCCCTGGACGTGCACCTTGCCGCTGTTCACAGCGAATTCGGTCAGCCACGTCCCGTCGGGAAGAATTCGCGTCACTTCGGAAAAAACGCCGATCAAAAGAGGCGCGCGCTTCTGCTCGACCGGGAATTCGATCTGCGCTTTGACGTTGTTGATCTCGTGCTCCAGGCGATGAACGATCGCCGCCCGTTCGCTCGCGGTTTCCACTTCCGTCGAAAGCATGTCCGCCTCGGCGGCGCCCCGCGCATAGGCCGCGAACAGGGCGGCGATGAAAATCAGGGCCGCGCCGCCGGCAAGCAGGAGCAAGTTCCAGCGCCGCCACTTCATGCGCAGGAAGGCGCCCCGGTCGACCGGAAAGGTGCGCCAGTTCGCTTCGCGCGAATCGCCCTCGAACAGGATCGAGCCGACGCCGAGGCCCGCGGCGCGGGCGAGTTCGACGGCCTGGTCGACGGCGGTGCGCTTGATGATGCGCAGTTCGATCTCCGCCTTTTTCTTCTTCCTGCCGGCGTCGACGATAAAGAAATCGAAATAGAGCTGGGCCGGCGCGATCGGGCTCAGCCGCTCCAGTTCGTATTGCGCGGCGCGGCCGAGTGTGGCGCGCGAAGCGGCGGGCAATTCCAGGCGCGGCCGGAGAACCTGAGATTGCGGCAGCTGGATCGCCACGTCGGTCGTGCCGCGGGGAATTTGCTCGGAATTGGCGAGGATCGTGGAGATGGCGCGCGCGCCGTCTTCGTCGAGGCGATCCACCCGGCCGATCTCGGAGACCGCATCGCCGGTCACCACCTTCACGAGCGCGCCGGTTTCGCGGACGTCGATCAGGACATAGCGCGTTCCTTCGTCGAGCCGGCCCGCGAAATGCGTGCGCGCGAAACCGCCGAGCTCGCTACGCCATTCCGCAAACAGATCCGCGGCGGCACCGCGCAATTCGCCGACGGAGTCCGACAGGTTTGGCGTCGTCATTTGCGGCGGCCCTGGCAATATTTGGTCAGCGCGTCATAGACGCAGCTCTCATCGACGTCGACCCGCGGCGTGACGATAAGATCGGGCCATTTCTCGTTCCTGTCCGCAAACGACGCCCGGACGCGGATGAGCGCGGGCAGGGCGGGTCCATTCTTCCAGCTGGCGTTCCATTGGGCGGGCGTATCGCTCGACCAGGTGCCGAAATAGGCGAAGTCCAGCGATTTCAGCCCCGGCATCAAAATCTTATGCGCCACATTCGATTGCGAGACCGCCAGTTCCGGCACCGCGTTTTCGGTGAGCACCACCTGACCGTTGATGTGCTCGGCTGCGATATGCACCCAATTCAGGGCGCCGGGCATCGTCCGCGACGGCGTGAGGAAGGTGACCGCGTTCGCTTCGCCGTCGAACTCGACATGGCGATCGGCCGGCGAGGCCAGCACGAAAATCGGATAGATTTGCGAAAGCTCGCCGGCCAACAGCGCCTGCACCGAACGGATCCGGTTGGTGTCGGTGGTGCTTGTCTGTGTTTTCTCCCAGACCCGGGTCCCGAAACTCAGCCCGCCGAACAACAGCACGCTGAGCATCGCGAGCAGCGTGATCGAGATGATGAGTTCGAGAAGCGTGAAGCCCGCCTCCAAGTCCTGAGCCCATCTATTGCGGTCGGTCACTGGGATTGTTCCCCGGGAACCAAGCGAAGGGTGGAGAGCGTCAACGACCGGGGATGGCCGTCGTCGCGCCACGCCACCGTGGCCGAGATCTGGGCGGCGGTCTTCTTCCACGCCGTCTGGTCGTCGCCGCTTCCGTAAGGCACGATTTTGACGCGCCAGGAAAGCCCTGAGCTTTGTCCGGAACTTTCGCCGGCGGCGGGATTGGGCGCCGACTCCGCCTGGGCGAGAAGCGATTGCGCCAGCGACCGTGCGGCGGCCTCGGTCCTGTCTTCCGTCGCGCGGTCGAGGCCTTGCGAAAACGCAGCCAGCAATGCGACCAGCGAGATGCTGAGGATGGTCAGCGCGACCAGCACTTCGAGCAGCGTGAATCCGTCGCTCGCGCCTGGCGAACGCGAGAGGCGGCAGGCACGATCGCGTTTGCGATCACCAGTTTGCGACTGCCGGCTTCTCGCCATTATCTCCGTGCTCGCCCTTTGGCCCGTAGCTGAACAGATCGAATTCGCCATGCTCGCCGGGCGAGCGGTAATTGTAGGGATGGCCCCAGGGGTCCTTCAGCCCGGTCGTCTTCTTGATGTAGGGACCGTTCCAGTTGTCGGCGGAAGACGGCGCCTTGAGCAGCGCGTCCAATCCCTCCTGCGTGGTCGGATAACGGCCCACGTCGTATTTGAAAAGGTCGAGACTCGCCGACAGGTTCGAAACTTCCGTTTTCGCCGTGCTGAGTTTCGCAGAGTCGAGGTAGCGGATGACCATCGGGGTGGCGATTGCGGCCAGGAAGCCCAGGATCGCCAAAACGACCAGAAGTTCCATCAGCGTATAGCCCGCGTCGCCGCGGCGGGGGATCGCTCCACGATGAGCAATTGCCTTCATGGGTGCCTCCTATTGCAGCGCCAGATCGTTCACGCTCAGGATCGCGACCATCATGGAGGCGATCAGCCCCGCCACGACCAGTCCAAGCACGATGGTGAGGCAGGGCACGAGAAGCGCCAGCGCGCGGTCGATCTTGTGCCTGATCCTGAGTTCGTCAAGGTCCGCCTGCCGCAGCAGCATCTCGTCGAGCTTTCCGGACTCTTCGCCGATCTGGATGAGATCGAGCGTCGTCGGCGGAAACACCTTGGCTGCGCCCGAGCCGCTGCGCGAGGCGCTCGCCTTCGCGCAGGCTGGCCGCCGCGTCTTTGACCGCGCCCGCCAGGACCGAATTCGACAGGACATCCTTGGAGAGGTTGAGCGCGGTCGGCGCCGGAACGCCGTTCGCCAGCAACGTGCCGAAGGTCCGCATCAGGCGCTCGATATCGATCGCGGCAAGCAAGTCGCCGAGCACCGGCAATCTGAGGACGAATCCATCCCACTTCAGGCGAAACTCCGGCCGGCGCAGCGCATTGCGAAACAGGATCGCGCCGGCGACGACGAATAGTATGAACAGCCAGCCATAGCTTCGCACGGCATTGCCCATGCCCATGACGATCTGTGCCGGAAGCGGCAGCGCCTTGCCGGCGTCGGCGAACAGCGGCTCGAACTCGGGCAGCACGAACACCAGGATGACGATGATCGACATGCCGGCCGTCAGGAGCAGGATTGCGGGATAAATGAGCGCCGACGTCACCGATTCCCGGATGGCGAGCCGTCGCAGCAGATAGTCGGTCAATCGCTGCAGCGTGATCTCCAGTGCGCCGCCATGCTCGCCGGCCCGCACCATGCTCACGTAGAATTTCGGGAAGACGGGATCGACGGCGAGCGCTTCGGCGAAGCTCGATCCGTCACGGACCCGATTGCGTGCCGCCTCGAAAGGCGCCCGCAGCGCACCGATGTCGGCCAGGCCCGTCAGAATGCCCAGCGCGCGATCGAGTTCGAGGCCCGCCTTCAGCAGCGTCGCCAATTCCTGCGTCGCCATTGCGAGTGCCCGCAAGGATGGCCGCCCGCCGATCTTCAGTGCCGGCAAGATACGGCCAAGCAAACCGCCTTCGTCGCGGGCCGATGCCTTGAGCGGATAAAGCCCGCGCGTCCGCAATTGCGCGATGACCGCTTCCTTGGAGGCCGCATCGAGCACGCCTTTCACGACCGCGCCCGAACCCGTCATCGCTTTATATTGGAACTGGGCCATCGTCAGACCACGGGCGCCACGCGCAACACTTCGTCGATCGTCGTGATGCCGCCGAGCGCCTTCTTCAGTCCGTGCATCGCCAATGTCTGCATGCCCTCGTCGAGCGCGATCTTCTGGATCGCGCCGGAATCGGCGATTTGAGCACCGCCTGCCGGATCGCGTCCGACATCTCCAAGACTTCGACGATCGTGGTGCGGCCGCGATAGCCGGTGTGATGGCATTGCGCGCAACCGACCGCGCGGTGAAGAACGATCGGGGCCCCCGCCGGTCAAACGATCCAGATGCAGGCGTTCGACGAGTTCCGGCATCGGCTGGTAAGGCGTGCAGCATTTGCGGCAGAGCGTGCGGACGAGCCGCTGCGCGAGCACGCCGTTGACGGTCGAAGTGAGGAGATAGTCCTCGACGCCCATGTCGAGGAGCCGCGTCACGGCGCTCGCCGCGTCGTTGGTGTGCAGCGTCGAGAGGATGAGGTGGCCGGTCAGCGCCGCCTGCACCGCGATCTGCGCGGTTTCGAGATCGCGGATTTCGCCGATCATCATGATGTCGGGATCCTGGCGCAGGAACGAGCGCAGGGCGTTGGCGAACGTAAGCCCGATCTGCGGCTTGACCTGGACCTGGTTGATGCCCTTCGAGCTGATATTCGACCGGATCCTCGACGGTGAGGATCTTCTTGTCCGGTGGTGTTGATCTCGGAGAGCGCGGTATAGAGCGTCGTCGTCTTGCCGCTTCCGGTCGGGCCCGGTCACGAGCAGAATGCCGTGCGGCCGCGTCGAGCAGCTCGCGAAAGCCGCCGATGACGTCGTCGTCGAAGCCCAGCGTGGCGCAGATCGAGCTCGACCTGGGCGCGGTCGAGAATGCGCATGACCACGCTCTCGCCGTGGATGGTGGGCGTGGTCGAGACGCGCAGATCGATGTCCTTGCCGCGCACCGCCATCGCGATGCGGCCGTCCTGCGCCAGCCGGCGCTCGGCGATGTTGAGCTTGGCCATGATCTTGACGCGCGAGATGATCGCCGATGACAACCGCGGCGGCGGCGATTCGACCTGCCGCAACACGCCGTCGATGCGGTAGCGCACCGCGCAGCTCGTTCTCCATCGGCTCGATATGGATGTCGGAGGCGCGCGCTTCGACGGCCTGGGTGATGAGCAGATTGACGAGGCGGATGACCGGCGCCTCGCTCGCGATATCCTTGAGGCGGTCGACGTCGTCGGCGACGGTTTCGTCGACATGGTCGCGCGTCTGCGAAGAAAGTTGATGGATGCCCGAGCGCCCGTCGCCGTAAAGCCGCTCATGGGCCGCTTCGAGATCGGCGGGCAGGGCCACATGAATGGACAAAGGTTTGCCCACCGCGAACCGCACCGCGTCCGTCACATAGGCATCCAGCGGATTGACCATTGCCACGGCTACGCTGTTCGGGAGTTCCTTCAGCGGGATGACTTTTGCCTCCCGCAGGAATTTTTGCGCGAGTTGGTCTTCAAGAACGGGTTCGGCGGGATAATCCGCCACCGTCGCGAGCGGCAGGTTCAGGAATTGCGCCATGGCTTCGGCCAGGTCCCGCTCGCTGATCAGGCCGAGTTTGGTCAGCACATATTCGAGAGGCTCGTTGCTCTCGGCCGCGAGATGCTTGGCGCGCTCGAACGCGGTGAACTGGAACTTGCCGATATCGACCAGGTGGCGGGCAAACGCAGAAGGATCGGCGGTGGCCCGCTCGCGGCCCCCCGATTCCTCTCCGTCCACCGGCATCTGCAACGCCATCGACCTGTCCTTGGACCGTCCCCAACCGGACCGGCTTCGAGCGCCGGGCCGCACAATGAAAGGCTAATAGGTCTATTTTAGCACGGGCGGCGAATACAGAGGGTCTTTGAAGCGTCGTGAATTCGCCCCTGTCAATTCTGCCGCCAACCGCGTCCGATCTTAACCTTTAAGGACGGCGCAAGCCTAGAGCCGCCAGCTTAACATTCCGGGTCGTTTCTTGCCGTACGTTAACCCGGGTCCGGCGGCGCCGTCGCTTGCCCCGATTTTCCACCTCCGGCGTACCGTAAGCCAGCATTAACGCTGAAGTTCTACTCTGGGGATCGTCCACGGACGCGCGACAAGACGCGCCGCGGCGGGAGCAGAACGTGCAGGAGCCGGGCGAGCAGATCGAGACCGGATTCGCCAGCATCGTCTTGGACGACGCTGGGGTGGTGCTGCATGCCCATGGCAGCGGCGCCAACGCACGCTACGCGGAGGCTGTCGCCGAAGGCGAGGGCCTCGAGCAGCACATCCATCCCGATGACCGGGATTTCTTCGACCTGACGCGCAACTGGACTTCAGCGGCTCCGGCCGCGCGGCGGTGGTAAACCTGCGGTGGGCGCGGACCCGCGGACATTGGGCGAAGGTCTCCGCGGCCTTCGAAGCCGCGAGCGATGAGACGATCCGGGTCACGCTCAAAGCCGACGAGGCCGAACTGGCGCGGCGCTCGGAAGCGCAAATGCGCCGCGTCGTCGAGGGGTCCGCGCAGGGCATCATCGTGCGCAATGTCCATGAAGTTCTCTATATGAACGACAATTTCGCGAAACTGGTCGGTTATGCCAATGCGCGCGAATGCATTTCGGCGGAGAGGGGCGCGAACAACATGATCCACCCCGACGACATTCCGCTGGTCACCGAACATCTCAAAGCGCGGCTTGCGGGTCATGAGGTGGTCTCGAATTACGAATTTCGTCTTGTCCGCCGCGACGGTTCCATCGTGTGGGTGGAGACGCGCGCGGCGATCGCCGATTGGGACGGTCAGCCGGCGTCCGTCTCCTGGATCAGCGACGTTTCGCAACGCAAGGCCATGGAGGAGGAGCTTCTCAAGAGCAAGGACGCCGCCGAATACGCCAACCGCACCAAGACGGAATTCCTCGCCAACATGAGCCACGAGTTGCGTACGCCGCTCAACGCGATCATCGGCTTTTCGGAGGTGATCAAGGACGGAATGTTCGGCCCCGCCGGCCAACGCTACAGGGACTACTCGCGCGATATCCACAATAGCGGCCGGCATCTGCTCGAACTCATCAACGACGTGCTCGATCTCGCGAAGCTGGAGGCGGGCAAGCTCGAACTGCATGAAGCCGATTTCGCAATCCCGTCGCTGGTGGAGGATTGCCTGACGCTCGTGCGCAGCCGCGCGCGCGACAGGAAGGTGATACTCGGTCGCGAATATCGCGCGCGATTTGCCCCTCTTGCGCGCCGACCGCCGCGCAGTGAAGCAGATGCCTGGTCAATCTGCTCTCCAATGCGGTGAAGTTCACGCCAGAGGGCGGTGCGGTTGTGGTGGAAGCCGGGTTCAGCCCCGCCGACGGTCTCGCGATTTCGGTCGCCGACACCGGGATCGGCATGAGCGACGCCGAAATCGCGGTTGCCCTCTCGCCGTTCGGCCAGATCGATTCCAAGCTCGCGCGCGACCAGGAAGGCACCGGACTGGGCCTTCCCATCTGCATATCGCTGCTGGAGTTGCACGGCGCCGAACTCGTCGTCGCGAGCAAGCCCAATGTGGGGACGACCATGACGGCGCGCTTTCCCGCGCGCCGCGCCATGCGGGCCAACGCCGCCGCGTGAATCCGGCCTACCGCGCTGCTTTCTCGAATTTGAAATCCGCAGGATCCGGCGCCCGCGTGCGCGCCCAGAAATCCACCAGCGGAAACGGCCAGTTCTGGGCCACGCGGCCCTTCGCGTTCTTGTACCAGCTCGTCACCTGCGGCACGCCCCAGGCCATTTGCTTGTTCCCCGCATCGATCTTCTCATTGAATTCGTCATGAATATCCTTCTTGGGCTCCATCGCGGCGTAGCCGTTTTTCAGCAATATCTCGATGCAGCCCAGGATGTAGCGGATTTCGCATTCCGAGAAGAAAATGATGCTGCCGTTCACGACGATATTGGTGTTGGGTCCGTACATGCAGAAGAGGTTGGGGAAGTTCGGAATGGTGATGCCGAGATAGGCCCGCGCGTCGCCATCCCATTGCTTGTGGAGGTCCACGCCGCCGCGGCCCTTGAACGTCATCGGGCTGAGGAAGCGGCTGGCGTGGAAGCCCGTGCCATAGATGATCACGTCGACCGCGTATTCCTTGCCGTCTTTCGTCGCGAGGCCCGTCGGTGTGATCTCGCGGATGGGGTCGGTGATGAGTTCGACATTGGGCCGCTGCAGTGCCGCGAGCCAGACGCCGTTGTCGCGCACGGTGCGCTTGCCGCCCGGCGGATAGGCCGGCACGACCTTGTTGAAGAACGCGTCGTTGCCCGATTGCGCCTTGATGTATTGCGTGAGCGCGTCGCGCAGGAAGTCGTTGGCCGCGCTCACCGCATGCGGCGGACCGTTCCAAGCGGGATCGGCCAGCACGGCGGCGTAGATGCCGTCGGTCAGCATCCAGAACAGCCAGAAGCGATACCATTGCGCGTAAAACGGGACATGCTTCAGCAGCCATTTTTTCCCTTCGGCCACATCGTCATGGTAATCGGGTGTCGGCCCGAGCCACGGAGCGGAACGCTGGAACACGAACATCCGGCCCACATCGGGGGCGATCGCGGGCACGAACTGAAAGGCGCTCGCGCCGGTGCCGATCACGGCCACCCGCTTCCCCTTCAGATCGAGCGAATGATTCCAGCTCGACGAATGGAACGAGACGCCCTTGAAGGTCTCGATGCCCTTCACATCGGGCATTTTCGGCCGGTTGAGTTGGCCCACGGCCGAGATGACGGCATTGAATTCGAGCGTCTCCTCGCGGCCGTCCTTGCCGCGCAGCCGCGACGCCCAGACCGCCCGCTTTTCGTCATAGACGGATTCGACGACTTCGGTGTTGAAGCGCACGAGCGGGCGGATGCCGTATTTGTCCGCACAATTGCGGAAATAGGCCCAGAGCTTGTCCTGCGTCGAATAATGCTGCGGCCAGTCGTAATTCGGCTCGAAGGAATAGGAATAGAGATGGTTGGGGTTGTCCACCCGGCAACCCGGATAGGAATTCTCGAACCAGGTGCCGCCGACATCGGCATTCTTGTCGACGATGGTGAAGGAGATTCCCGCCTGCTTGAGGCGGATGGCCGCCAGGATGCCCGACATGCCCGCGCCGATAATCAGTACACGGAAGTCTTTCCGGGCGCCGGCCGGCAAGTCCTTCCCCCAGTCGCCGGCTTTCGGGTCCCCGCCCTGAAGCGCCAGCTCCTCCTGCAGGAACGGCACATAGTGCTCCGGGATGGGCGCGCCCGCCACGAAGTTCATCATTTCGCGCACGACGCCGGCCGCAAGCGGCGGCGGAAGCTTCGAGCCGTTTTCGCGGAACGCTTTGAGCGCCTTGAGCGCTTCGCTGCGCACCCGGTCCCGCTGCTCCTCGGTAAAACCGCCTTGTCCGTCGCCGAAGAAGTCATAGACCGGTTTGATATCGCCTCTGAGCGAAGCGGGATCGCCCGTGACGTGCACCAGCGCCGCGATGAGCGAGGGCAGATGCGCCTGTTCGATGGCGCGCGCGATTGCGGCGTCGTCTTCGGTGATCGGAAGGCAGCTGGACATTTTGGTTCCCGGTTCGAATGGCTTTGCCCGATTGTCTCCCGGAGTGTCTCCGCGTCAAGCAGCGGGCTCACGCCTCGAAAATCCGGGTTCGGACCTATTCGAGCGTTCCGTCCAGGAAATCGAATACCGCCGCCTTGAACAATGCATGCGGGATTGCGGAGAAATGATCGCAACCGGGCAGCGTGACCGCGCGGCCGCGGCCCAGCGCGGCGGCAAGCTCCGCCGGATCGCCGGCCAGCGCATCGCGGGCTCCCGCCACGACCAAAGCCGGCGCGCGAAGAGACGCGAGTTCCGCCCGGTCGAATTTTCCGTGTTGCGCCCGCGCGCATGCGGCAAGCGCCTGGCGGTCTTCGCCCTGTTCGTCGGCGAAATGGCGGAAGCTTCTCAGCAGCGGCTCGGAAATCGATTCCGGTTCGCCGGCTTCCATCGCCTCGGCGAGCGGATTGCCCGGCGGGGCCGCATCGAACATCCGCCCCCCGACGCCGCCAATGATGAGATTGCGGACGCGGCCGGGTTGCGCCAGCGCCGCGGCGAGCGCGAGCCGTGCGCCCATCGAATAGCCCATGATGTCGGCCGTCTCGATATTCAAATGATCCATGAGCGCAAAGATATCGCCGGCGAGGGCGTCTCGGGCATATGCGGAGGCTTCGTGCGGCTTGGCGCTTTCGCCGTGACCGCGGCAGTCGAATGCGACCGAGCGGATTCTCCGCCGCTCGAATGCGCCGTACCATCCCAGCCGGCGCCAATTCTCGTTGCGGTTCGAGGCGAAACCGTGAACCAGCACGATCGGCGCCGCGTCGGGCGGACCGATGTCGTCGAATGCCAGCGCGATGCCATTTGTCGTGAATTGCGCCATGGGTTCTGGTTACCGAGCGGAAAGCGGCTTCGCAAGGGCCGCAAGTTTCTACGATGGGGCGGCGATCAACGCCCCTCGAATTTCGGTGCGCGCTTTTCGAGAAAGGCGCGCACCCCTTCGCGGTGATCCTCCGTCGGGAACAGCTTGTAGATCGTGTCGATCGCCCAGCCGCCGATCTCGCGCTGGGATCTCCGGAGGCGCCGCGCCGCAACCCTTCCTTCATGTAGCGCAGCGCGAGCGGTGGGTTGGCCGCGATGCGGCTTCGCCAGCGCGAATCGCCGCCGGCATCAGCTCCGCATACGGGACGACCTTGGCACCAGTCCGATGCGCAGCGCCTCCGGCGCATCGATGGTGTCGCCCGTGAACAGCAATTCGGCCGCCTTCGCGTGGACCGACGATGTGCCGGCAGCTCCCACAGGCCGCCGACGTCGGCGATCGAGCCCCCGCTTGATGAACAGTTCGGCGAATATTGCCGTCTCCGAGGCGATCCGATATCGGCGAAGAGCGCGAACTCCATGCCCCAGCCAACGGCCGGACCGTTGACGGCGGCGATGACCGGCTTGTCGCAATCGATCGCCGCCATGGCCGCCGGCGTGGGCTCGAACGGACCGTCGTGCGATGGCCGCGCGGCCTCGCCCGTCATCATTTCCTTGACGTCTTCGCCGGCACAGAAGCCCGGGTCGGTGCCGGTCACGACGACGCAGCGCACCTCGTCGTCGCCGCGTCGCAATGCGGAACGCAGACTCGATCTCGGCATAGGCGCGCGGGTTCAGCGCGTTGCGGCGTTCGGGCCGATTGAGTGTGATCGACGCCACATGTTCTCGCAGGTCGTAGAGGGTGCAGGTGAAGTCGTGGGGTTGGATCAAATCGGTCATGGGATGTTTTCCGGCCGGTTTCGCGAGCGCGCATTCTCATTCCGGCCCGGCGGCGGCGATAGGGTTCTCTTGGAAGCCTCGCCAGTTTTGGCTATTCTCCAGCAATATCAATATTTTAGAAGGGTGTTAGACATGCCGCGTTAACGCATTGGTCTTCCTTAAGGGACTTCCCATATAACAAAGCACGACATCCGGCCCGGGTTTTCGCCCCAGGCTTCGCGTTCTCGGTCGAACAAGAGGATTTCCCGATGGTTGCGTTTCTGCGTTGGGCTGGGTCGATTGCCACAGGCACCTTGAACGGCATCGCCAAATTCACGCTGGCCCTGATCCTGTTCTTCGCGGTTCTTGCCGGGATCGGCCTTGTGGAAGGCGACGGTCTGCCGGGCAAGATTCTTCTCAGCCTCGATCTGCGCTCGCCGATCAAGGATTCGGCGCCGCGGATGGCATTCGATCTCGGCGATCATCCCACGACCGTGATGGACGTTGTTTTGGCGCTCGATGCCGCCGGGCGCGATTTGCGCGTGCAAGGCGTATTCCTTCGCGTGGGATCGGCCGATCTTTCGGTCGCCGAGGCCGAGGAAATCGGCGCGGCGCTGAGGCGTTTCCGCGCGACCGGCAAATTCGTGATTGCGCATGCGCAAGGATTTCTGTCGAACGGCCTCGGCGACTATCTGACGGCCGCAAGCGCCGACCAGATCTGGATGCAGCCCAAGGCCCCGTTCAGCACGGCCGGCGCGGGCGCCGGCGCGATCTTCCTGCGCGGATTGTTCGACAAGATACAGGCCGTGCCGCAGATGGTGAAGCGCTCCGACTATAAGAGCGCGGCCGACATGTATATGGAGAAGGATTACACGCCGGCAGACCGCCTGCAGACGACCGCGCTGCTGCAATCCTGGTACGACAACGCCACCGTCGCAACCGCGGTGGATCGCAAGCTCGATCCGAAGGCCGTCGTCGCCGATTTCCAGGCGAGCCCGCAATTTGCCGACGACGCCAAGCGCGAAGGCCTCATCGACAAGATGGGCTATGACGACGAGGCAGAAAACGCCGCGCGCGACCGCGCCGGCGATGGCGCGAAGGTGGTGTCCATCGGCGAATATTGGCGCCGCACGCAGAATGCCAGCACGCTCGGCAGCGGCCCGCACGTGGCCCTGATCGAGGCGGCCGGTGAAATCGTGGACGGCACCGCCGGCGGCGGCGGCGTGTTCGGGGGCGACACGGTCATCGCCGGAGACGATCTCTCCAATGCGATCCGGGCCGCGACGAAGGACAGCAGCATCAAGGCGATCCTCCTGCGCATCGATTCGCCCGGCGGATCGGTGACGGCATCCGACCAGATCCTCGACGCGATGAAAAAGGCGCAGGCCGCCGGCAAGCCGGTAGTGGTCAGCATGGGCGGATTGGGCGCTTCGGGCGGCTATTATGTTTCGTGCTTCGCCAACAGGATCGTGGCGGAGCCCGGCACGCTGACCGGATCGATCGGGGTTCTCACGGGCAAAGTGGCGATCGGCAAATCGCTCGGCCTCATCGGGGTCGACGCGGACGAAATCGCCATCGGCAAGAACGCATTGTTCGATTCCGGCATCTCGCCTTTCACGCCGGAGCAGCTGGCCGAATTGAACACCCAGGCCGACGTGACCTATGCCGATTTCCTCCAGAAGGTCGCCACGGGTCGCAAGCTGCCACTGACAAAGGTCCAGGAGATCGCCAAGGGCCGCGTCTGGACCGGAGCCGATGCGAAGCCCATCGGGCTGGTCGACGAGCTCGGCGGCTTCTGGACCGCCGTGGACGCGCTCAAGCAGGTCGCCGGTATTGCGCCCGACGAGCGCGTGGTCCTCAAGCGCTTCCCGCAGAGGAAGGGCTTCTTCCAGACGCTGGACGACGCCTTTGGCGGCACGCAGACAAGCCTCAGGGCGATCCAGGGACTGGCGACCCTGGCCCAGTCTCCGCTGATACGCTCGGCGATGGTTGCCGTCGAAGCCACGCCTCACGGCACCGTCGAGATGCGGGCGGCCAATCTTCCGGGCGAATAGGCGAAAGCCTTCCCGTCCGCGTGTTTTGAGACGCTTGCGGGCACTTGGCCAATCGGCGAGAAATTGGGCCGGAGCGGTGAGCTAGCCCATGCCAAGCGTACAGAATCCGCGTATCGACGAACTCGGGCGGCTTGCCCATGACACCATGCGGGCCGGGCGCGCCGCGGAAGCCATGCAGGTCTGGGAGCAGGTTCGTGCGCTCGCCCCCAATCATCCCCAGGCGCTGTTCCATCTGGGGCGTTACGCGCTGTTCCGCAAGGATGCACGCCGGGCTAGCGTGCTTCTGGAACAGGCCGCAGCCGCCGAGCCGAATGAACCCCTGATCGCGCTCAACCTGTCCTACGCCTATCGCGCGCTCGACGACGCGCCGAACGAGATGGCGGCGATCACCCGCGCCCTGACGATCGATCCCTATTTCTTTCCGGCGCTGCTGGCCAAAGGCATGCTGCTGGAACGGGGCGGCAAGACGCGGGCGGCTGCGAAAATCTACAAGAACGTCATCGCGATTGCCCCTGCGGAGGAGGAGATTGCTCCCGATCTGCGGGAGCCCATGCGGCATGCGCGCGACATGGTCCGCGAGAATGCCGTGGCACTGGAGAGACATCTCGAAGCGCGCCTGGCTGCGATCCGTTCGCGCCACGAAGGCGCCAGCTTCGATCGCTTCGAAGAGTGCAAGGACATCGCGACCGGCGCCCGGAAAGCCTACACGCAGCAGCCGAGCATCCTGCTCGTTCCCCGCCTTCCTGCGATCCAGTTCTACGACGATTCCGAATTTCCCTGGCTTGGCAAGCTCGAGGCCGCAACCGGCGCGATCCGGAAGGAATTGCAGGCGCTTATGCAATCGGACAGCGAGGGTTTTCGCCCCTATGTCTCCCATCCGGACGGTTCGCCGCTGAACCAGTGGAAGGAGCTCAATCGTTCGCCGCGCTGGAGCACCTATTTTCTCTGGAAGGACGGCGCGCGCCGCGACGACGCCTGCGCGCGCTGTCCGCGCACCGCGGCCGCCTCAGAAGCCATCCCGGTGATCGACGCGGCGAATTTCGGCCCGACCATCATGTTTTCCGTCCTCGCGCCGAAGACGCACATTCCCCCGCACTCCAGCGTGACCAACGCGCGGCTCGTCGTGCATCTGCCGATCGTCGTTCCGCCGGGATGCCGTTTCCGCGTGGGAAACGAGATCCGCGAATGGCGCGAAGGCAAAGCGTGGGTGTTCGACGACACGATCGATCACGAAGCCTGGAACGACAGCGACGAGTTTCGCATCATCCTGATGATCGATATCTGGAATCCGCTCCTGACCGTGGCCGAACGCGACCTCGTCACCACGCTGCTCAACGGCATGAACGAATACTACAAGGAGTGAAAGTCCGGCTCAGTGCGGCGGATAGCCGAAGCGCTCCACCCAGGGCTGGAGTATCGGCAGGACCGGCGCAAGCTGTTCGCGGTAGCGCCGCCATTGGCCGACGGCGTCCGGATACAGCCCGCGGCGAACCTGCGCCGAACTTGCGCTCCGCCGGTCGATCGCGCCTGCCGCGGCGCTGAAATCGCGCAGGGAATCGCTCCATTCCAGCCCCATGAAATCGCAGGCGCCGCGCAAAGTGGGTTCGTATCCGGCGATCATGTCCTCGTAGCGGTATTCCAGGATATCGAGCGGGAGCTTTTCCCGGTACCGCTCGACGAGCGTCATGACCGAAGCATAGAAGCGCGCGCAATCTTCGAGCCGAAGAAATTCGAAACTGTAGGGCGTCATGTCGAAGCGCCGGCGGAAGCAGCTAAGCACGACGTCACGCGGGTCTCTGATCGCGAACAGCACCCTGGCGCCGGGAAACAGACGCGCGATCAGCGGCATTCGCAGCGAATTGAACGGCATCTTGTCGACAAACACTTTGCCGGCAACCTTCAAGCCGGCATCGCGAACGGCGTTCCAATAGGCGCTTTGCCATCGCGCGATTTCGCTGCCATCGAGCGCTGCCAGGCGGTCCAAACCGGTGTCGTTCAGGAGAAATGCGCGCGCCGGTTCGGTCAGAATCTCGCGTTCGTCGATGGCGAGAATCTGCGCGTGACTGGCCAGGGCCGTTGCGAGAAGCGTGGTGCCGCTGCGCATGAAGCCGAGCACGAACGCATGACCGGCCGCGGCGCCAGATGCCGGCGGCGGGGAGGGCGAAGCGCTCCATCTGTGGGTCTTTTCAAAATATGCCGTCAGACGGCCGATTTCATCGATGGCGCGCCGGCTCCTAAAGGCTGCCGCGCCAAGCTCCCGCCGTCTTTCGTTCGACGCGCTGTAGACGGCAAATGCATCCGCAATCCGGTCGTGCCGGTCGAGCGCATCGGCGGCAAACCCGAGCGCCAGGCCGGCGTCGGCGTCGCTCGCGAGGTCGGTGTCCTCAAGGACAAGACGAAGCCGCTCTTGCGCCGTCGCATACTGGCTGGCTTCGATGTCGGCTATTGCCAGGGCTATCTGCGCGATTCCATGACGGGCGTTGAGCGCGATAGCGCGCTCGCCATAGGTTCGAGCATGGGTGAAGTCGTTCGATCGCGCGGCGACCAGCGCGGCGGAGGACAGTGCCTCGATATTGCCGGGCTCGATCGCAAGCGCCCGCCGATAGGACTCGGCCGCCTGTTCGAGCCGGCCAAGCTGCTGCAGCGTATCGCCGAGATTGATGGCAACGGCGGCGAGCCCCGGCGCCCTGGCCCGGGCTGTGTCGAATAGCAGAAGCGCTTCTTCCAGCCGGTTCTGCTTTTTCAGCGCGACGCCGAGATTGTGTTCGAGCGCGGCTGCGACGCCGGGATCGCGCACGCCGAGCGACAGCATCTGGCGCAAAATCTGTTCGGCGTCTTTCGACCGGCCGAGTTCGTTCAATTCGGCGGCGAGCGCCTGCTTGGCCGCCTGGTAATTGGGCTGGATGCGCAGGGCCTGACGGCAACTCTTCTCGGCGGCGTCATGGTTGCCATTGGCGGAAAGCGCAAGCGCGAGACCGAGATGGGCTTCGACATAATTGGGCTTGAGCCGGATCGCCTCGCGATGCGCTGCAATCGCTTCGTCAAACCGGCTCAGCGACGCAAGAAGATTGCCGAGATTGAAATGCACCTGCGGCTGCGCGGGATCGCCGGCGATCGAGCGGCGATAGCAGCTCTCGGCCTCCATCGCGCGGCCCTGCGTAGCCCGAATGATTCCCATGAGCTGCAGCGCGTTCGCGTCATCCGGCATCGCGGCCAGCACTTGCACCAGCAGGGCTTCCGCCTGCGCCGTGTCGTTCCGGTTGAGATGCGCGACGGCCTGCTGAAGAAGCGCCTTCGCAGACCGGTTCGTTGCGTCGGACATTCCCGCAGCCTACCGGTCTATCGACGCATCGGTCGAGCCGTCGAACATTGCAAACCGGCCAACCGCGCCGGCGGCCTCAGCGCGCGGCTTGGCGGTGCGGCATCGGGATCACTCCGCCATCGGGCAGATAGCCCAGGAGTTCCATGAGCGGACCGTGATCCCGGACCAGGCGGTCGCGCGAAGCCTGATCAAGTTTTCCTTCCCATGTCCGCGGCTGTCCGGCCCGGAAGAAGGCGGGAGAGGAGGGTGGCCGCTCGCGGAACCCACTCGCTTCTTCCTGCTGACGCAAGCGTTCGAACCTGGTGCCGGAAACCGCCTGGGCCAGTTCTGCGTCCGACGGCGTAAATCCCGCGGCGCGCGCCAGGCGGCCGAATTCCGGAATGGGTTTGGCGTGCAGATCTTCGTAGCGGGCGAGTGTCACGCGATACGGGGTTTGGCCCAGCCAAGAGGCGATGTTGCTCGTCCAGGAACCCACATGCTGCGGCAGCGCGAGAGGAAGCTGATTGTCGTAATGGGAGACGACTTCCCCGTCTCCCATGAGCCCAACAGTGTCCTGCAAACTTATCCCCATGTGATGGGCGAACGAGACGGCAACGTCGAAAGGATGGCGGACAAGATGGATGACCGAGGATACCGCGTCGTGCGCGTAAAGCCAGTCGCCGTTTTTGTTTCGGCGCGCGTCGTCGTGCACCTTCATGATGTGTGTGTGCGAATCTTCCCTGACGAGCTGTCGAAGGATGTGTGGAAACATATTCTCGATTTCATCGACGAACAGATCCCCGGCATTCGCCGGCGAGAGGGCGTCGAAAAGCATACGGCGCGAGAAGCCGTAGAATCCGCTGGCCATTTCGTTGATTGAAAACGTCCAGCTCGGCCCGCTCCGCAATTGCTCGAGAACGGCACGCGTCCACGTGTTGCCGGATTTCGGGTAACTGGAGACAAGAATGAGGCGTCCGCTCACGATATCGCCCTGACGATCTGGTCGGCCAATGCCTCACGCGGACACACGCGCGCGCCGTCCAAAATCATAATGCGGCAGGCGCCTGCGACTTGCTGCACGATTCGCTCGTGATCGGGCTGCCGGTCGAGGGCTTCGATCTGCCGCAGCCGGAAGGTACAGCTCGAAAGTGTTGCCGGGCCATGGCCGGCAGGAACATCCGTCAATTTGACCTCCGGACCCATGCGAAGGCTGATAACGGCCCGCAGGGGGGCCGGCGCAGACGCGGCGGCCACCTCCACGTAGAATTTTTGCAGCCCTTCGCGCACGCGCGGCAGATCCTGGGTATCGATTCCAAGGCTGTCGCAGGTATCGCGCCATAGTTTCAAGGCATCGTGGCACGGCCATGCCACCGGCCGGCCGCCCGTCCACGTGACGCGCGTGATATCGTCCACCATCAACCGCCAACCGCGCCGGCACAGTTCGGCGGCGAGCGTCGATTTGCCGATGGCCGAAGAACCCGCAAGCGCAACGGCCCCGCCGCTCGGCGCTGCCAGTGTTGCCGCATCGAGGGGGAGTTCGCCGCGTTGGTGGATCAGCGCGCCGCGGGCGGTTCCGTGCAGAAAGAGCTCCACCGAACTCCGGTCTGCCCCGGGCGCGGCCTGTACACTGATCGTCGTTCCGTCCGTGACGAGATATCGTGCGATGTTGGGAACCATCATCAGCAGCGCGCCGGGAACCGCCTCGGTCCAGGGGTCTATGCCTATCGCGTTTGTCAGGCGCGCCGGAACTTGTGAGTCTTGGATCTTCGCGCCAAGAACGCCACGCACCATGCCGGCAAATGTCATTTACCGGCTCCGCGCACGGATTGGTCCGGCAAGCAATCGACAATGCGGAAAGTCATACTCCGAAGCCATGATTCGAACGGAAATCTTCCCATAACGGGCGTGGATTCAAATTGCATATCCCGGTCTGATCCGCAAGGTGGGCCATGACATGACGATCCGGATGCGGCCGCTAAGGTCCCGCCGGCGCAAGTCTGCGATGTGCCTCTCGGACGTGGCGGGTCCGCCGATTGCGCTTTTGCGCGATCAATCGACCGGATAATCGAACTTCTCTATCCATGGGCGTAAAATTGGAAACACCGGTGAGAGCTGTGCGTCGTATCGCCGCCATTGTCCGAGGCTTTCGCGATATAGTGCGCGGGTCACCTGCGTCGCGCTGGGCGAGCGGATGTCGCGTGCGCTGACCGTCGCGTAGAACTCACGCATTGCGGCGCTGAAGGAAACTCCGAGATAATCGCAGAGAGCACCGATGCGGCCATCGAAGTCCTCGACCATATCCTCATAGCGGTGCATGAAGAACGGCTGCGCGAACATTGGCCGCATCAACTCCGCAAACTGCATGACGCTGTCGTAAAACGTTGCGGCTCCTTCCAGCGTCAGCAGATCGAACATTGCGACGTTGACGTCGAAGTGTCTTCGAAAGCAACTCAGAACAACATCGCGCGGATCGCGCAACGCCAGCACGATCTTCGCACGGGGGAACAGCTTCACGATGAGCGGCAATTTGATCGTGTTCATCGGCTGTTTGTCGACAAAAACCTTGCCGCCGACCGTGAGACCGTGATCTTTGACCTTTAGCCAATAGGCTTCGCGCGCCTCCTGCAATTCGTTGCCGGACAACGCGGCCAGCCGCGACAGTCCCGATGGATCGGACAGAAAACTGGTGGCCTGGTTCAACAGAAAGTCGCGCTCCTCGAGCGTGACGATGTCGGGATGGCTCGACAGCACCTGCCTCAGAAGCGTCGTACCGGAGCGGTAGAAGCCCAGAAGAAAGACATGTTGGCGAGGTTGCTCGAAGGCGCCAGTGTCATTGTCTTCGACCTGCCACCGTTCGGGCGGGGCAGCTTGGAAATGGGCTACGAGATCCTGGGTTAAATTCGTGATGGAGGGCGCTCCGGAAAAGCGGCGCCCGTGGAGCCGGCGCAATTCTTCGTTTTCGCTGCTATAGGCTGCGAAGGCTTCAGCCGGTCGGTCCTGCCCATCCAGCGAATCGGCGAGAAGCCCCAGAGCGACGGCGCGCGCTTGGCCGGCAATCTCAGGCCGCTCGAGAAGCGGTCGAATCGTCTGTTCGGCCTCGGCGAAGCGGCCCTTCGCGTTATCGAGATGCGCGCGCGCGGCAATCGCGGTCGGCTGGCGCGGGTCGAGTTTGAGGGCGCGTTCCGCATAGCCGATCGCCGCCTTCTCTTCTCCCTCGCGGGCTGCGATCGACGCCAGACTTCGCGAGAGCTTCCGCGTCGCGCGGATTGAGCCGGACGGCCTGTTCATAGGCGCGCCGCGCCGCCGGCACATCGCCGGCCATGCCCAATGCCGCCCCCTTGCGGCAATAGCTGATTGTATAGGTCGGGCTTATTCTGATGGCTTGGTCGAAGGCCGCGATCGCCTCGGTCAGGCGATGCAGCCGGGTGAGGCACAATCCGATCGCGTTCAGAATTGCCGCATTCCTCGGGTCAAGCGATGCGGAGCGCTCGAAGTCGGCAAGCGCTTCTTCATCGCGATTTTGCCGCTCCAGCCAGATCGCCCGCGCGTTGAAGAGCGCGGGATGGGCTGCGCCTTGAGAGAGGGCGGCCTCGGCGAGTTCATAGCCGCGCTGGTAGTCCGAGGCAGCTACGGACGCCGATACAAGACGTACGATTTGCGCGATCTCGGGCGTTTCTGGATCAGGTCGCTGATTTCATGCGCGGTGTTCTCGTTCAAATCCATTGAACAACCCTGGATTGTTTCACTTCCCATGTGCTGCAACAGTGCCTAGCTCGAACCGCCTCCGGGCTCAAAGAAGCCCCGGACATCAACCTTGCCTATCGTTCGGCCCGCCGGGAACGAGAGGAGCACATCAGGGGTGGTCGGGTTGTCTCATCGACGGATGGGTTGTGCAAGATGGGCTCGCCACGATGGGCAAACAAAGCGCTCCGGCAACCCACAGGTCAAAAAAAGGCGGCGGCCTTTTGGGCCGCCGCCAACGATGCAGGGTTGAAAACCCTTAGTACTTGATGGTACCGCCGATGAAAATCACGCGGCCGAACGCATCGTACGTACCGGGGTATGTATTGCCGTTACCCTCCGGGAGCGGCTGGATCGCCGTGATCGGGGGCTCCTTGTCGAAGATGTTGTTGATGCCGGCCCGGAGGCTCACGCCCTCGGCGACAGTCCATTCGCCGGCGAGATCGAACCAGTTATACGCCGGGAGTTTGGCTTCAACCGCATTTTGCGAACCACTCGTGAGCAGCGCCTGGGAGGTATTCGAGTTCAAACCCACCTGGCCGAAATAGCGCCACGCCAATGACAAATCGAAATCCCACGGTGACGTCCAGGTCACGCGCAGCTTGTGGCGCCAACGCGGGCTGGGCGTGCCGCAGGTCAACCCGTAAAGACCGGCGCAATCATACTCGCCGGCATCCGGGCCGTATTTCGTGGTGGGGCTTCCCACACCAGCCACCGGCACGTTTGTGAGGCTATCCAACCAAGTGCCGATGAGGTTGAACGACAGGGCGCCCATGTCTTTCGCACCCCAAGAGGCGAGGTCGACATTGTAATTGCCTTCAAAGTCGAAGCCCTTGGTACCCAGCGCGCCCGTGTTGAGATTCGTCTCGATAACAGACCCTGCCGTGCCGTTGATCGTCGGAACACCGGCGGCACGTTCCACCAATGGACAGAACGCCAACTGGGTCGCGTGTGTCGCAGAAGGACCATAGCATTCGGCGAGCGTCGTTGTCGGCGGAATGACGCTGATCGCATCCGCCACCTGGATGTCGAAATAATCCACCGTTGCCGTGAACCCGTCGAGGAACGTCGGGGTGAACACGATGCCGACGGTATGCGTGTTCGACGTCTCGGGCTTCAACGTCGTATTGCCGCCGCCTGTACCACTGCACTGGCTGGAGATGCAATTCAGCAAAAATGAGCCGGCATACGTGCTCGAAACATTCGCAGATCCCGGGGCGCTTTCGCAATTCGCCTTAACGATCCCTGCAGACCCCGCCGCTGCAGCTAAGCCCTTTGCGCTGCAGGGGTCCTGGCCGCTGAACAGGCCCGTAACGTCGGGCGAGAACAACTCCAAGATGTTGGGCGCGCGAACGGCACGTTCGAAACTTCCACGGAGGCGGAAGTCGTCGATCGGTTGCCATTCGACGCCATACTTATACGCGTTCGTCTTGCCGGCGATGTTGTACGACGAGTACCGGTAGCCGCCGTTGAGAGTCTAGGGATTCGAAGAAAGGCTGGCCCTCGATGACGGGGACGGAAACTTCGGTAAATCCTTCCGTGACGTTGAACTCGCCCGTTTCGGCGGGCTCTTTCGAACCGCCTTCGAGGTCACCCGACACTTCCTCTTCGTCAGGCGTGAGTCCGAGAACTCCGACCGGTATTCGCCACCAAGCGAGACAGCCACCGGACTCTTCGCCCATGGCGACTGGATGCCGTATTGGCCAAGGTCGCCCGTGATCGAGCCGCTCAGGATTTGTTCCTGCGTGAAGCCTTCCGTAAGCGCCGGAACTTCGACATAACCCAACATGCTTGGCGAGATGGCGCCAAAGCCGTTGAAGACATCAAGCCCGACGCATCCGGGATCTCCACTCGCGCACTGGCCCGTAATCGGATCGACATTGAGCGCGTTTTCGACACGAGATTTGGAGAACTGGCCGCCGTCGCTTTCGTTGAACGACGTGTAGCCGAACTGTCCGTACACGTCGTATGTCCAGCCGTCTCCCAGATCGCCCTTTGTGCCGACTTTCATCCGGTAGGACTCATGCTGGGTCGAATAGGTGCGGTCGCCGCCTTCGATGTCGCGACGGCCGATTCCGACCAGAGCATCGCCTTGAACCTCACCCGGCCCGCCCACATTGCCGAAGCCGTTCCAATAGGGATGCCCCAGCGCCGCTTCGGTTGGACCGGTCGTAACGAGCGCATCGCCCGCTACGGTGCCGCACAGGGTTTGGTTTTCCTGAACCGTCAGATTCGGGTTGGAGCAGTTCACCAGATAAGCGCCGCCCGAGTTTGGACCGTCCCCGTAAAATACTGCCGATGGCGCCAATTGGGCCGTCGACTTGTCGTCCGTGAACATGAAACTCGAATAGATGTCCAGCGACTTGTGCACTTCGTAGTGCGCGAAGAAGCCGCCATTATAGCGAAGATCGTTTCTTTGCAGGTAGTTCAGGCCGCCATAATTGAAGTATTCGAAGGCGGCGCCGGGAACGAACGGATTGAACTTGCCGCTACCTGCGTGGCCGGTGCCCGTCTCGAAGAACGTCGGGGTCTGGCCGTTATAGGCCTTGTCGAAACTGATGAACAGGTTGTAATTCGCCGACCCTGCGCATTGACGCGTTGTCGCACTGGCGTCAGCCAACGTACACGCCGAGAAATCGCGTGAAGCCTCCAGAACCGGCGCCGCGTTCCGGTAGCCGATGTACGCTGTGACGTTGCCCTTGCCGTCGCCGGTATTCGTGCCGACCAATAGCGTCGCGTCTTGGCTGGCGCCATCCCATACCGTGCCAGGCGCTCCAGGAACCGGCGCGCCGGTGAGGGGGTTGAGGAACCCTGCCGCGTTGTACAGCCCTTGGGCGTAGCTATTGCTGTTCGATTGCTGGTCGACCGTGTACTGGCCGTCAAGTTCGACGCCCTCGAAATCCTTGCGCATGATGAAGTTGACGACGCCGGCCACGGCGTCGGAGCCATACACCGCCGAGGCGCCGCCCGTCAGCACTTCGACGTGATCGACGAGTGCGGTCGGAATGGTGTTCACGTCTGCGGCTGGCAGAGTCGGGTCGCCCGGCATCAGACGGGATCCATCGATCAGCACCAACGTTCTCGCCGTACCAAGATCGCGCAGGTTGATCGTAGAGGTTCCGCTGGAGCCGTTGTTCGACGTGCTGTTCTGGCTGACGAACACCGAAGGAAGGTTGTCCAGCAACGTTTCGATGTCGGTCGTGCCTTCCAGCTTTATTTCCGCCTTGGCCGACGGACGTGACGGGCGAACTGGCGTAGAGGCCCTGTTGCGGAATGCGCGAACCCGTGACGACCACGGTTTCTTGGGTTTGTTCCTGCGCGAGAGCAGGCGCCGTCAGGCTCATGGCCACGGCGGACGCTGCTCCGAGGAGCAGAGCGGAACGCAGGCTGCGGGTATTGAGATTGGTCTTGTACACGTGGAACCCCCTTGGTTCTGTCGAAACGACGACTGCCACCAACGGACTCTGGCTTGCCCACTAGCTGGCAGCTGCCCCCCGCGCCCCGTCGCCGGTGTGCACGGAATTGCCCGTTATGTTTCGAGGATAAGAGAGTGGATGCTTCCGGGTCAAAACGGATTTGACATTTTCCGGCCATTCCCTAGGCGTCTGTGCCCTTTTTGCATCTATTTCGTGACGCGCGGTCACGATTTGGGCGTTCTTGACCCCATTGTCGTAAAAGTGAACGACGAATTGGTCCGGTATGGGGCGGCCGGGCTTCCGATTTCCGGCAATTCGAGTCGCGGACGGGGTCCAATGGAGCGAAAATTCGAATTCGGGGCGGCCAGGACCGGTAAAACAGGTTCGCGGAGCGCGACTCGGCACCAATGACGACAGGATTGATCAGTCATCCGGCTTGTTTGGACCATCTGCCGCCATCGGGGCATCCGGAAAGCCCCGATCGGCTGCGGGCCGTACTGGCGCGCCTCGAATCCCGGGAATTTCAAGATCTCGTGCGCTTCGATGCGCCACGGGCCGAGCTGCTGTCGCTGCTGCGCGTGCATGATCGCGCGCTGGTCGATTTGATTCTGCAACGGCATGCGGCCCAGGCCGCGCGCGAAGGATATTCCATCATCGATGCGGATACGGTGATGTCGGCGGGCTCGGCGGAAGCCGCATTGCGCGCGGCGGGAGCTGCGATCGCAGCCGTCGACGGGGTGCATGCAGGCCGCTTGCGCAATGCCTTCTGTGCAATTCGTCCGCCGGGCCATCACGCCGAACGCAGTCGCGCGATGGGGTTTTGTCTCTTCAACAACGTCGCGATCGGCGCACTGCATGCGCGCGAAATTCACGGATTCAAGCGAATCGCGGTGATCGATTTCGATGTGCACCACGGAAACGGCACGCAGGATATCTTCTTCGATCGGCCCGATCTTTTCTATGCATCGACTCATCAATCGCCATTCTATCCCGGGACCGGCAGGCGATCGGAACGCGGAATTGCGGACAACATTCTCAATGTGCCGTTGCCGGAAGGCGCCGGCAGCGCCGAATTCCGCGCGGTCTTCGCCGATCTCGTGTTGCCGTCGGTCGATCGTTTTGCGCCGGAGTTTGTTTTCATTTCCGCCGGATTCGATGCGCATCGCGACGATCCTCTGGCGGGCCTCCGTCTGGACGAGGCGAATTTTGGCTGGGCCACGAAAGAGATTTGCGCGCTTGCGGCCGTTCACGCGCACGGCCGCGTTGTTTCGGTTCTCGAAGGCGGCTATGACCTCGATGCTCTCGCGCGGTCGGCCGCCGCCCATGTCCGCGCGCTGATGGAGGCTTGAATCATGACCGCGAAAGCCAAATCCGAACCGATCGCGGTCGACCAGTTGAGTTTCGAAGCGGCGCTGAAGGAGCTCGAAGACATCGTGGCGCGGCTTGAGCAGGGTGAAGTGGATCTTGAGGATTCCATTGTGCTTTACGAGCGCGGACAGGCGCTCAAACTTCATTGCGAGAAGAAATTGAAATCGGCGGAGAGCCGCCTCGAGAAGATCGTGCAAGGCGCCAAGGGCGCCGAAAGCGTCGAGCCCGCGGATCTGGGCTGACACGCGGCCGCATGCGATGAGCGCCGAAATTCGAAATCCGCACAGCACGCTCGAAGCGGCACTCGCCGAAGCCGCGAATTTTGTCGATCGCACGCTGGATGCGTTGTTGCCGGCGGCGAAGGGGCCCGAGCGACGTCTGCTGGAGGCGATGCGTTACGCGGCGTTGGGCGGCGGCAAACGCCTGCGGGCATTTCTGGTTCTACAGAGCGGCCGCCTGTTTGCGGTCGACCGCGGCGCGCTCGGACGAGTCGCTGCCGCCGTCGAATGTGTGCATGCCTATTCGCTCGTTCACGACGATCTGCCGGCGATGGATGACGACGATCTTCGGCGCGGCAAGCCGACGGTTCACAAAGCGTTCGACGAGGCGACGGCAATTCTCGCCGGCGACGCATTGTTGACGCTCGCCTTCGCGCTCATCGCCGCGCCCGAAACGCATGGCGATCCGTTCGTGCGTTGCGATCTCGTCGCGAGACTTGCGCACGCGGCAGGACATTCGGGCATGGTCGGCGGCCAGATGATGGACATGCTGTTCGAGAAATCGGCGCCCGCTTTGCCGGAAATCACGCGGCTCCAGCGCATGAAGACCGCGGCGCTGTTTACCTTCTCGTGTGAGGCCGGCGCGATCCTGGGTCGCGCATCGAATCCCGGCCGTTCGGCGCTGGCGGCCTTTGGCCAGGAACTGGGGCTGGCCTTCCAGATCGCCGACGACCTTCTCGACGCCGAAGGCGATACGATTCGCATCGGCAAGAAAGCGCGCAAAGACGCCGCCCGCGGCAAACCGACCGTGGTGGCCGTCCTGGGCGCCGAAAGGGCCCGTTCCCAGGCCGAGGCGCTTGCCGCCCAGGCCGCGCGTCACCTTGATTTGTTCGACGAGAGAGCCGACCTTTTGCGGGCGGCGGCGGCCTTTGCCGTGGCGCGGCGGGCTTAGCCAAATCCGCCCGGGAGTTGAGTTTTCATGGGCCAGCCGACCAAGACGCCGCTGCTGGACGGGATTCTTGAACCGTCCGCCACGCGTGGGCTCTCGCGCAAGGAACTCCGCCAGCTCGCCGACGAGCTTCGTCAGGAAACCATCGACGTCGTTTCGGTGACCGGCGGCCATCTGGGCGCCGGTCTCGGCGTGATCGAGCTGACGGTCGCGCTGCACCATGTCTTCGACACGCCCAAGGACAGGCTCGTGTGGGACGTCGGCCATCAAAGCTATCCGCACAAGATCCTCACCGGCCGGCGCGACCGGATGAACAGTTTGCGCCAGGGTGGCGGGCTGTCCGGCTTCACCAGGAGAAGCGAAAGCAAATTCGATCCGTTCGGCGCCGCGCATTCCTCGACCTCGATTTCGGCGGGACTGGGTTTTGCCGTTGCGCGCGATCTCAAGGGCGAAAAGCACAACGTCGTGTGCGTCATCGGCGACGGCGCGATGAGCGCGGGCATGGCCTATGAGGCGATGAACAACGCGGGCGCGTCGGAAGCGCGGCTGATCGTGGTGCTCAACGACAACGACATGTCGATCGCGCCTCCCGTCGGTGCGATGAGCGCCTATCTCGCGCGACTCATTTCGAGCCGGCCCTATCGCGGTTTCCGCCGCATCGCCAAGCAACTCGCCAAGCTCCTGCCGCATTCGATGGAAGTGACGGCGAAGCGCGCCGAGGAATATGCGCGCGGCATCGCGATGGGCGGCACGCTGTTCGAAGAGCTCGGATTCTATTACGTGGGCCCCATCGACGGGCACAATCTCGATCATCTGATTCCCGTGCTTGAGAACGTGCGTGACGCACAGAACGGACCGATCCTCGTTCACGTCGTGACCAAGAAAGGCAAGGGCTATCCGCCGGCGGAAGCCTCCAGCGATAAATATCATGGCGTCGTCAAATTCAATGTGCTGACCGGCGAGCAGAACAAATCCGCCGCCAAGGCGCCCAGCTACACGAAAGTGTTTGCCGAGGCCTTGATCGCGGAAGCGGAAAAGGATGAGCGCATCGTCGCCGTGACCGCCGCGATGCCGGCCGGCACGGGTCTCGATCTTTTCGCCAAGCGGTTCCCCAACCGCTGTTTCGATGTCGGCATTGCCGAACAGCATGGTGTGACGTTCGCGGCGGGGCTCGCGGCCGAAGGCCTCAAGCCGTTCGCCGCGATCTATTCGACGTTTCTGCAGCGCGCCTACGACCAGGTGGTGCACGACGTGGCGATTCAATCCTTGCCCGTGCGTTTTGCGCTCGATCGTGCGGGCCTGGTGGGCGCTGACGGGCCGACGCATGCGGGATCCTTCGACGTGACCTATCTCGCCACGCTTCCCGGCTTCGTCGTGATGGCCGCGGCCGATGAAGTCGAACTGATGAACATGGTGGCGACTGCGGCGCAGATCGACGACAGGCCGAGTGCCTTTCGCTATCCCCGCGGCGAGGGCATCGGCCTCGAACGGCAGGCGGCTGGAACGCCGCTCGAAATCGGCAAGGGCCGCGTTCTGCGCGAAGGAACCTCCATTGCGATCTGCAATTTCGGCACGCGATTGCAGGAATGTCTGCTGGCGGCCGAGAAACTCTCCGCCTACGGATTGTCGGCCACGGTCGCGGATGCGCGTTTTGCGAAACCGCTCGACCAGGATTTGCTGCGCAGGCTCGCGCGCGAGCACGAAGTGCTGATCACCATCGAGGAAGGCTCCATCGGCGGCTTCGGCGCGCATGTGGCGCAGTTTCTCGCCTGGGAAGGCCTGCTCGATTACGGGCTGAAGCTCAGGCCGATGACGTTGCCGGACCGGTTCGTCGACCAGGATTCGCCCGAGCGCATGTACGAAGCGGCTGGACTCGACGCGAAGGCCATTGTCTCCACCGCGTTGGGCGCGCTGGGCCGCCAAAGCGCTGCCGCCGGCGACCGCGCATGACAAAGCCCGGCGCGCATCGCCGCGCCGATGATCTCCCGGTCCGGATCGAATTTGCGGCAGCGGAGCGGACCCCGTGAGCGCAGTTCTTTGCCGTCATTTCGGCACGTGCGGCGGCTGCACTTATCAGGACCTGGACGTCGCAGCCTATCGCGCGCTCAAGCGGAATCTCGTCGTCGACGCGCTCGCCCGCCACAGTTTTGCCGCTGCGGTCGTGGAGGCGACGATCGAGATCGCGCCCGCGACGCGGCGCCGTGCGACGCTGAAGATCGCAAAGCGCGGCGGCGCCGTCGAAATCGGGTTTCACGCGTCGGAATCCCACACCATTGTCGACATGCGCGAGTGCCGCGTGCTGACGCCGTCGCTGGTGTCGCTCGTCCCGGGCCTGCGCGAGATGATGGCCTCGCTTTTGCGCGAGGGTGAAAAAGCGGAGCTGCACGTCACGCAGACCGAGGAAGGCGCCGACCTTGCGCTGCACTGGGCTCGAACGGCCGGCACGGGCCTCCGCTCCGAGGTTGCGCGCTGGGCGTCGAAGCTGAAGCTCGCGCGTGTGACCTCTGGCGGCGAAGTGCTCGTCGAATTCGCCAAACCGTCGGTGAATTTCGGCAAGGCGCGCGTGCTGTTGCCGCCGGAAAGTTTTCTCCAGCCGACACGCGAAGGCGAGGCCGCTTTGCAGGCGCGGGTCTTGTCGGCGATCGACGGCGCAAAATCCGTGGCCGATCTGTTCGCAGGCTGCGGTACATTTTCGCTCCCATTGGCGGGCCGGTCGCGCGTGCACGCGGTCGATTCCGACGGCGAGGCGCTCGCCGCACTCGCCGCTGCCGCGCGGACGACGCAGGGGCTGAAGCCTATCGCGACCGAGATTCGCGACCTTTTCAAGCGCCCGCTGGCGGCAGCCGAACTCGACGGCTTTGCCGCGGTCGTCCTCGATCCGCCCCGCGCCGGCGCAGCCGCACAAATAAAGGCGCTGGCGGCCTCGAAGGTCCGCCGGATTGCCTATGTGTCCTGCAATCCCGCAACTTTCGCGCGCGACGCGCGCGTTCTTGTCGACGGCGGTTGCCGCATGGACGCCGTCGTTCCTGTGGACCAGTTCGTCTGGTCGTCGCATATTGAGCTGGTCGCGATTTTCAGGCGGGACTGACATGGCAAGACCGGCCGAGAAATGGGTGTACACCGCGTCGCAGGCGGCCCGCGTGGCGTTCTACGGCGCGCATTATCTGGCTGCCCGCATCATCGCCCGCGACGCATTCCGCGAAATCGAAGAACCCGCCCATCCCATGCCGGCGATCGGCGCCATCCTGAAATCCATGCGCGCGCTGTTCGTGCGGGATTGGGCGAATGTGGAGGCGGGCCTTTATCCTGCGCCGTTCGATTGGCTGAAGGACACGCGCCGCGCGATGGCGAGCGTGCAATATCTCACCGACATTCCCCGCGTGGCCGCGCGCCGGAAGCGTCACGGCCATGGCGATGTGCGCACGAGAGGCGAGGGGCTGCCGCGCTATTATCGCCAGAACTTTCATTTCCAGACGGATGGCTATCTGAGCGATCGTTCGGCGCGGCTCTATGATTTCCAGGTGGAAGCCCTGTTCGCCGGCACTGCCGATGCGATGCGCCGGCAGGCCTATGTGCCGATCGCCAAGTTCCTTTCGAACCGGCGGCGCCCGATCTTGCTCGATATCGGCGCGGGCACCGGGCAATTTCTGGCGTTCGTCAAATCCGTCCAGCCGCAGCTCAAGGCCATCGCGCTCGATCTTTCGGAGCCCTATCTCGCGCGCGCCCGGCGCGCGCTTGACGCATATGGCGAGACGCAATTCATCGCGGCGCCTGCCGAGGCGATGCCGCTGCCGGATGCAAGCGTGGACGCGGCCGTCAGCATCTATCTGTTCCACGAGTTGCCGCCGAAAGTGCGCATCGCCGCCGCTGAGGAGATTGCGCGCGTGTTGAGGCCCGGCGGGATTTTCGTGCTCGCCGACACGATCCAATATGGCGACGTGGCCGAATTCGACGGCCTGATCGACGTCTTTCCGGAACTGCTGCACGAGCCGTATTTTTCGAGCTTCGCGAAAAGCGATCTCGATGCGATATTCGGCAGGGCAGGATTGGTGCGCGAAGAGAGGGATATCGCGTATCTCACGAAAGTGACGGTATTCCGCAAGAAGGGGGCGGCGCGCGTTCGCCGTGGGCACGTTGCGAAGGGCAAGGGAAAATAACATCCGGCGATTGGTTTTTGTCGCTGTCGCAGTGTTGTGCAGCGCTGCGCTCCCGGCGCGCGCGGCCGGTCCATTCGGCGATTGGGCTGCGGTCGTGGTTGCCGGCGATTTCCATGCGCATGACGGAAGCCCAAGCGAGATTTTCGACAATGCGCGACGCGACGTTTCCGCCGATCTCGTTTCGATCGGTTTTTCGCCGAACAATATCGAGCAATTCTCCGTGCGCCCGGACAATTATCCGCTCGACAGGCCCCAGCAATCCGACGCGCAGACCATCGCGAACGCGTTGTGGGATTTGTCGAACCGCACGAATGCGGGTTGCCTGATCTATTTCAGTTCGCACGGCTCGCCCGATGGTGTCGTGCTGGGAGATGACGTCTATCCGCCGGGTTCATTGGCCAAGGTCATCGGCAACTCTTGCGCCGACCGGCCGACAGTCGTGATCGTGTCCGCCTGCTTTTCGGGCGTGTTCGTCGCGCCGCTGGAAGCGCCCAACCGCATGATCCTGACGGCGGCGCGCCCGGACCGCACGTCGTTCGGCTGCGGCCAGACGGACAAATATCCCTATTTCGACCAATGCGTGCTGCAATCCTGGCCCGGCGCCGGCGACTTCCCGGGGCTTGGCCGCGCGGTACAGGCCTGCGTCGCGGCACGCGAGAAGCAGGAGCACATGACGCCGCCGTCGGAGCCGCAGCTCTGGATCGGCGCGACGGCGGCGACGTCGCTGCCGCGATGGCGATAACGGGATCCGGCCGGTTGAGCGACTCTCTGCCGCGCTATTTGTTGGAGCCCCAGACGACCTGCACTTGCGTGACGTCGTTCGATTTGCTCGCGCTCACGGTGACCGTTTTCTTGTCCTTGGTGGCGGAGAACATCACGGTGTTGTTGACGTCCGCGCTCATCGTTTGCGGCAGGCCTGCCGCATCCGCTTTCTGTTTGTAGAACGCGATCACATTGGACGGCGCCGCTGTGACCGTGAACATCACCATGGCGCCCGTCGTTCCGTCGCGGCTGTTGTCGCCGCTGATGGAGCTGGTCACTTTCGCGCCGGGATAGAGCGGCGCGAAATCCGGCATGTTGGCATGCCCCATGCCGTTGGAATTGATGTCGACGGTCGCGTTGCCGTCGGCCGACTTCATCACCATGTGCTCGTTATTGCCGGCAATCGTGACGTTGCCGCCGTTGCCGGAAATGGTGACGGTCTTGTCCTTGTCGGACTTCTGGCCGCAACCTGCGACGAGTATGCAAACACCCAAGCCGAAAGCAATCACCATCGCGCGCATGAAATCTTCCCTTGAAATTTTCGGTCCGAGCATCGCCCGACTCGCGGGGCGAAACAATGCCCCTTGATGTCGAGCCTTCATCAGCCCGTCTGCGCGCGATGGCGCAGCGCGTGGTCGGCCAGTACGCAGGCCATCATGGCCTCGCCGACGGGCACGGCCCGAATACCCACGCACGGATCGTGACGGCCCTTGGTGACGATTTCCGTCTCCTCGCCGTCGACACCGATCGTCTTGCGTGGCGTGAGGATCGACGAGGTGGGTTTGACGGCAAACCGTGCGACGATCGGCTGGCCCGTCGAAATGCCGCCCAGGATTCCGCCGGCATGGTTCGAGAGGAATTTGGGCTTGCCGCCGCGGCCCTTGCGCATTTCGTCGGAATTTTCTTCGCCGGACAGCGTCACCGAGCCGAAGCCGTCGCCGATCTCGCAGCCTTTGACCGCATTGATGCTCATCATCGCGCCGGCCAGATCGGCATCGAGCTTGCCGTAGACCGGTGCGCCCAATCCCGCGGGAATGCCGTCCGCCGCCACTTCGATCAGCGCGCCGCAGGAGGAGCCGCGCTTGCGCAAAGCTTCCAGATATTCCGTCCACGGAGCAACGGCTTTCGCGTCGGGACAGAAGAACGGATTGCGCGCGACTTCGTCCCAGTTCCAGCGCTTGCGGTCGATCGTCTGCGTGCCCATCTGCACCAGCGCGCCGCGGACCCTGACCTTGCCGAACAGCGACACGAGAATTTTTCGCGCGATGGCGCCCGCGGCTACGCGTGAGGCCGTCTCGCGCGCCGATTGCCGCCCGCCGCCGCGATAATCGCGCACGCCATACTTCGCCCAATAGGTGTAGTCGGCGTGGCCGGGGCGGAATTTGTCGCGGATGTCGGCATAGTCCTTGGAGCGCGCATCCACATTTTCGATCAGAAGCGCGATGGGCGTCCCCGTCGTCAGCTGCGCCTTCATTCTTTCATCCTGGAACACGCCCGAAAGAATGCGCACCTGGTCCGGTTCCTTGCGCTGGCTCACATATTTCGACTGACCGGGCCGGCGCCGGTCGAGATCGGCTTGAATGTCGGCTTCGGTCAGCGGAATGCCGGGCGGGCAGCCGTCGATGACGCAGCCGAGCGCGGGCCCATGGCTCTCGCCGAACGTCGTCACGCGATAAAGATGGCCGAAGGTGTTGTGGGACATGTGATGCGCGTCTCGCTGGAACGGTGATGTTCAATTCCACCCTCCCCTTGAGGGAGGGTCGAAATTTATTCTTGGAGCGTCAGCGACAAGAAGAAATTTCGGGGAGGGGCAAGCCTCAGGCTGTGGTGGCATGCCCCTCCCCGAAAAATTCTTCGCTACGCTCGAATTTTTCGACCCTCCCTCAAGGGGAGGGTGGGAATCATCGCATGATTCAATCGGCGTCGAAACCCGTTTCCGGGCCGAACCTCACAGGAGCGTCAGCGGGCGACCGGTGCTCATGCTGCATCGAGCCGCACGACGTCGCGCCCGCGCACGCGGAACACGCAGCCCTGCGGTTCATCGAGCGCGGACATTTCTTTCCAGTCGAGGCCGAGGAACATTCCGCGCAATATGCGGGTGAAGGCGCCATGCGAAACGGCGAATGTGTCCTCGACCAGCGAGCCGACGAAGCTTTCGGCCCGTTTGGCCACGTCGGCATAATTCTCGCCGCCGCCCGGCACGCGAACATTCCATTTGTCTTTCGCCCGCGCCTCGAAGATCGCCGGATCGAGCGCGCGCGCCTCGGCATCCGTCAGCCCGTCCCAGGCGCCGAGATCGATTTCCATCAGCCGCGCGTCGGTGCGGTATCCGCCGGCGGGCAACCCCATGCTGGTGCGGATGATTTCCATGGTCGTGCGGGCGCGCGGCAACGGACTTGCCACAAAGGGCAGGGACGGTGCGGCGCCCAGTTCGCGCGTCAGGATCGTGCCGATGGCCGCCGCCTGGGCGCGGCCCTTCGCCGTCAGTGCGGTGTCTTTGGTGCGGCCCTGGAAACGCTTTTCGACATTCGCTTCGGTTTCGCCGTGGCGGCAGAAATAGAATGTCAGGCCGGATGTGAGTTCAAGCGCCATCGGATTTGTTGACCGAAATGTCCGGCGCGTCTTCGGCCTTCATGCCGACGATATGATAGCCGCAATCGACATGCAGCGTTTCGCCCGTCACCGCGCGGCCGAGATCGGAGAGCAGGAACAGCGCCGCATTGCCCACTTCCTCGGTCGTGACCGAACGGCGCAGCGGCGAGTTGAGTTCGTTCCATTTGAGGATGTAGCGGAAATCGCCGATGCCGGACGCGGCGAGCGTCTTGATCGGGCCGGCGGACAGCGCGTTGACGCGGATCGCCTTCTTGCCCAGATCCTCCGCCATGTAGCGCACGCTCGCTTCGAGCGCGGCTTTGGCGACGCCCATCACATTGTAATGCGGCATCACGCGTTCGGCGCCGTGATAGGTGAGCGTGACCATGCTGCCGCCATTCGTCATCATCTTTTCGGCGCGCTGCGCGACCGCCGTGAACGAATAGCAGGAGATGTTCATCGTCATCGCGAAATTGTCGGGCGTGGTGTCGACGTAGCGCCCCTTGAGCTGATCCTTGTCGGAAAACGCGATGGCATGGACGATGAAATCGAGCGAACTCCATTTCGCATGGAGTGCTGCGAAGGCGGCGTCGATCGAGCCCTGCTCGGACACGTCGCAATCGATCAGGGCTGCGGGATTGAGCGGCGCCACCAGCGGCGTCACCCGCTTCTTGAAGGTATCGCCCTGGTAGGTGAAGGCGAGCTCCGCGCCGGCGGCGTGGAGCGCTTCGGCGATACCCCAGGCGATCGAACGGTCATTGGCGACGCCCATGATGAGCCCGCGTTTGCCCTTCATGAGTCCGGCTGTCGACATGGGGTGCTCCAGGATTGCGCGTCGCCCACTGTCTGCTAGGGCGTTTCGTCAAACAAATCAAAGGGAAAGGCGTATTTCGCGAGGAGGCTTTCAGTGCAGCTTGGCCCGTGGGTCGTAGTTCAATTTCCACTGCGTGGCAAAGTCCTTGAGGTCTGCGTCGCCCTTGTCGGGCAGGGTCACGACGAGGCGCACATAAAGGTCGCCCGCAGCCTCGCCGCCGCTGGCGGAGCCATGCGCCGGAAAACCCTTTCCCTTCAGGCGGAGGGTCGCCCCCGTGTTCGAATTGGCCGGAACGGTCAGCGAGACCGGGCCGGTCAGCGTCGGCACCGTCACTTTGCCGCCCAGGACCGCTTCCTTGAGGGTAATGGGCAGATCCATCTTCAGATCGTTGCCGTCCCGGACCAGCCAGGGATGGGGCGCGACCGAGATGGTCAGCAGAATGTCGCCGGCCGGGCCGCCCTGCCGTCCGGGGCCCCCTTGGCCCTTGAGCCGAATCTGTTGGCCGTCCCGGAGGCCGCCGGGAATGCGGACATCCACGTTGCGGTTGTCGGGCAGGGTGACGCGCCGCGTGCCGCCATGGGCGGCCTCTTCGAAACTGATGGTGACGGCCAGTTCGTAGTCCTGCCCCTTGCGGGCCTGGCTGCGCTTACGCCCCCCACCGCCACCGCCGAACAGGTCGGAAAAGATGTCTTCGGCGCGGAAGCCTTCGGCCGTATCGCCGTCCTGGCTCGTCCAGGTGTAATGGAAATCGCGCGGGTTCCCGCCGCCCGGCGCGCCGGCGCCGAACGGGCCGCCCTCGAAACCCTGCGAGCGGGGATCGAAGCCGCGCGGATTGCCGTTGGCGTCGATTTCGCCGCGATCGAACTTGCCGCGCTTCTCCTTGTCGCCGACGACATCGTAGGCGCCGCTGATCTCCTGGAACCGCTTGGCCGCCGCCGCGTCGCCGCCATGGGTGTCGGGATGGTGCTTCTTGGCGAGCGAGCGGAATGCTTTCTTGATCTCGGCTTCGCTGGCGGTCTTCGCCACACCCAGGACTTCGTACGGATCGCGCATTTTATCTCCGGCCGCGCCTCCTCTGAGTCGCGGTCGGGCACAATATAGGGATGGAATTGTGCGGGCGCTAAGGGCCCTGGGCGCGTTATCCCTCTGCGGGCGCGGCTTTCCGGCGCAAATCGAAGGTGCTATGCGGCGAGCATGAGCGAAATCGGCGTACCCATCGACGGTGGCGGCATTGCCGAGCGGGACGATCCCCTGGCGCTGTTCCACGCCTGGATGGAGGCGGCCGCCAAGTCCGAGCCCAACGAAGCCAATGCGATGTCGATCGCGAGCGTCGATGGGGACGGGCGCCCCAATGTGCGGATGGTGCTGCTGAAGGGCGCCGACGCGCGCGGCTTTGTTTTCTACACCAATCTCGAAAGCGCCAAGGGCACCGAGCTTCTGGGCCAGCCGCATGCGGCCTTGTGTTTCCATTGGAAGACGCATGCGCAGACAGGTGCGCGTGCGCGGGCCGGTGACGCAGGTGAGCGACGCGGAGGCGGACGCCTATTTCGCCACGCGCGCGAAGGACAGCCAGATCGGCGCCTGGGCCTCGGCGCAATCGCGCCCCATGGAAGGCCGCTTCGCGTTCGAGCGCGAGATCGCGAAATACGCGGCCAAATATGCGCTCGCCAAGGTGCCCCGGCCGCCCTACTGGTCGGGCTTCCGCGTGACGCCGCTGGAAATCGAATTCTGGCGCGACCGTCCGTTCCGCCTGCATGACCGCCTCGTCTATCGCCGCGATGCCGACGGCGCGCCGTGGCGGACCGAGAGACTGTTTCCGTGACCGACCTGCCGCTTTCGGGCGCGAGCCTCATGCGCCGCGCCGCGCTCGCCTCGCTCGTCGTTTCCGTCATGCTCGTGCTGCTCAAGGCCGCCGCGTTTCTGGTGACGGGATCGGTGGCGATGCTGGCGGCGCTGGCCGATTCCGCGCTCGACGTGTTCACCTCCGCGATCAATCTCGTGGCCGTGCGCGAGGCGCTTAGGCCCGCGGACGCCGAACACCGCTTCGGCCACGGCAAGGCCGAGCCGCTGGCGGGGCTGGCGCAAGGCGCGTTCATCGCCGGCTCGGCGACCTTCCTCGTAGTCGCGGCCGTCAACCGTTTCATCGCGCCCCAAGCCGTGGAGCACGGCGCGCTCGGCATTGCGGTAATGGTGGTTTCGATCGCGGCGGCGGGTTCGCTGGTGCTGTTCCAGCGCATGGTGGTCGCCCACACCCGGTCGGTCGCGATCGGCGCGGACCGCAAGCATTATTTCGGCGACGTGATCACCAATCTGGGCGTGATCGCGGCCATCGTGCTGGCGACGCAATTCGCATCTGATCCTGGCCGATCCGATCGTGGGGCTGGGCGTGGCCGCGTTCCTCGCCTGGAACGCATGGACGGTGTTCCGCCAATGCTACGACCAGTTGATGGACCGCGAACTGCCCGACAATGAGCGCGACAAAATCAAGGCGATCGTCATGCGCCATGGCGACGTGCGCAGCCTGCACGATCTGCGCACGCGCGCCGCCGGCATCTCGACCTTCATCCAGCTGCACATCGAGCTCGATCCCGCGATCAGCCTGACGCGCGCCCACGAAGTGAGCGACGCGGTGGAGGCCGACATCATGGCGGCGCTATCCCAACGCCGAAGTGATCATCCATCAGGATCCCGCAGGCGTGGAGATGCCGGAGCCGCTGGCGCAATCGTAGCGGGCGGGGATATCGCCCCGGGCGCGGGGTTGCTAGTCTCGGCCCATGGCCGAAACGAGACCTCATGGCGCCAACGAAGAGCGGCGCACGCTGATCCTGACGGGCGCGAGCCGCGGCATCGGGCACGCCACCGTCAAGCGATTTTCCAGCGCGGGCTGGCGCGTGATCACCTGCTCGCGCCATGCGTTCCCGGAGAACTGCCCCTGGGCCGCGGGGCCGGAGGATCACATCCAGGTCGACCTCTCCGATCCCGACGACACGCGGCGCGCCGCCGGCGAGATGCGCGAGCGGCTGACGGACGGCAAGCTCCACGCGCTCGTCAACAACGCGGGCATCTCGCCCAAGGGGCCGAAGGGCGAGCGGCTGGATTTGCTTGCGAGCAGCATGGCGGTGTGGCGCCAGGTGTTCGAAGTGAATCTGTTTTCCACCATCTGGCTCGCCCATGGGCTGATCGAGCAGCTCGCCAGGGCGCATGGCGCGATCGTCAACGTGACCTCGATCGCGGGAAGCCGCGTGCATCCGTTTGCGGGCTCGGCCTATTCCACCTCCAAGGCGGCGCTGGCGGCACTCACCCGCGAGATGGCCGCGGATTTCGGGCCGCTCGGCGTGCGCGTCAACGCGATCGCGCCCGGCGAGATCGACACCGCGATCCTGTCGCCCGGCACCGAGAAGATCGTGGAGACGATTCCGCTCCGGCGTCTCGGCATGCCCGACGAAGTGGCCAAGGCGATCTATTATCTGTGCACGGAGCAATCGAGCTACGTGACCGGCGCCGAACTCCACATCAACGGCGGGCAGCACGTTTAGGCGCGCAAAAGCCCAATTCGCAGGGTACCGCGATTTCGGCAGCGAAAATTTCCTGATCGTCCGTGTACGGATCGCATCGAATCCCGCACGCCATTGACTTCCGCGCGCGCGCAACGTCGCGGCCGGGGATTTTATCTGCGAACACCTGCGAATTTGGCCCGCGCAGGCACGAACGCCAATGTTGATAAGGGATCGACGCACGTTCGCCGCGACGCTGCGGAAAAACAGCTGCGAATAACTGCGAATTATCCATCCGCGTACGGTGTGATTGTGGGCGTGCCGCATATCCTCCTCCCCCGCGCGCGGGGGAGGTGTCGAGCGAAGCGAGACAGAGGGGGCCGTCACAAAGGTCCCCCTACGGCCGACTTCGTCGGCCACTTCCCCCGCGCGCGGGGGAAGAGGATGTGGAACTGAGGACGACTGGCGCATTCTCACGTCACCACCCCCATTTGCCGGAACCGTTCCGTCTCCAGCTTGGCGAACTCCAGCCAGCCGTCGAGCGCGCCGGCCGACGTGAGGAAGGCGAGCGCCTGCGATGTGGAATTGACCTGGTCGTCGTGGGCCGCGCGCGGAAACGCCGTCAGCTCGGCCAGATATTCGCCCAACCAGTGGGCCTCGCGCGGCAGATGGACGAAGCCGTTTTCGATCGCACCCGTCTGTGCGTGCAGCCGCATGATCTTGTCGTCGCTTGGCACCACGCGCCTGACGTTGTGAACGCCCGCCGCCACCAGCTCCTGGATCAGTTGCGTGCCCGACGCCTTGTCTTCGATCAGCACCACATTGGCCGCGAACGCCGCATGCTGCTCGGCCACCGCGCGCTTGAGCTCGGGATAATTGAGCCGCTTGCGCAGCACATGCAGTAGATAGAACTGCTTCGCCTTCACGCCCCAGGTGGTGCACACGCTGTAATCGGACAGTTCCGTCGCCTTGTTCGCCGTGTCCCAGCTTTGCACGATGCGGTCGAAGGGCTTGGGCGCCAGCTCCGGCTCGTAGACGCGGAACCATTCGCGCCGGATCATGCCGCCGCCGAGCGGCGCGGGCGCCTGCTGGTATTGGCCTGCGAAATTGTATTCGCCCAGCGCGCGGCGCACGCGGGCGAGCGCCTCGAGCGGTTCGCGCGCCTCATGCAGTGCTTCGCCCGCGCGCCGCGTGACGCAGGCCGGCCCACGCGTCGTGTCATAGGCGAACGTTTCATCGGTCTCGGCGATGGCGGGAAACGAAACGATCTCCCATTCCTCCTGCTCCCGCACATGGCCCACCAGATCGTCCTCGTGCAGCCGCTGCATGATGATGACGATCGCGCCTTTCCGCTTGTCGTTGAGCCGGGAATAGAGCGTGTTGTCGAACCATTCGTTGGCGCGGACACGCGCGGCCTGGGACACCGCGTCCTCCGGCTTGAGCGGATCGTCGATGATTATCGCGTCCGCGCCGCGGCCCGTGAGCACGCCGCCGACCGACGTCGCCATCCGGAACCCGTGGGCGGTGGTCTCGAATTCTTCCATCGCGTTCTTGGCTGGCGACAGCCGGGTGGCAAACATCGATTTGTAGAACCGGCTCGTCATCAGCGCGCGGCAATCGCGGCTCAGTTTGTCGGCCAGCTCCTGGCCGTAGCTCACGCACAGAAGCTGGGCGGACGGATCGTGGCCCAGCCACCAGGCGGGCAACGCCACGGACGCGGCATGCGATTTGAGGCTGCGCGGGGGGAGGTTGACGATGAGGCGCCTGATCTCGCCCCGGCGCACGCTTTCCAGCCGCGAGGCGAGCACCTCGATATGCCAGTTGGCGAGAAACGCATCGCGCGGGTTGAGCTCCGCAAACGCGCGATGAACGAACCCCGCAAAATCCTGCCGCAACATGGCGCGATATTCGGCGGACGACACCGATGCGGCCCGTTCGCGAGCCAACGTCACGTCAGCCTGCGTTACGTCGGAGGTTGCCGGAAGTAGATGCTGCACGTCCTGCTCCCCCGCGCGCGGGGGAGGTGTCGAGCGCGCGTCAGCGAGCGAGACGGAGGGGGTCGTCACGAAGGCCCCCCTTCGGCCGACTTCGTCGGCCACTTCCCCCGCTCGCGGGGGAAGAGGACGCTGAACGGAGAACGGTCGCACCGCCCCTTCATTTCCCGCCAAGTCGCGCAAGCAGCGCAGCGATCACTTCGTGATCCGCCGCTTCGAGCGTGTCCTGCATCGCGGGCTCTTCCGCCATGCGCGATTCCGCCTGGCGGATCTCGTTGAGCAGCAGCCGCATGATCCGCGCGTCGCCCGCTGCGGACAGGTCGGCAAGCTGAAGCGTCATCGCGTCCAGCTTCGTCATCTTCCGGGGGCGGCCCTTCACGTCGATAGTCACGCGCTGGGCGAGCGCCCGTTCGAGCGCGCCGGCCAACCCCTTGATCCCCCTGGGCCGACCGGAGGGATTGCCGGATTGGCCTTTCTTGAAACAGGCCTCCCGTGGGGGGCGGCAATAGCCGACTTTGTAGTCCGAGCCGGGCGGCGCCGTGAGTTTAGACTGCTTTTCTGCGGTTTTCTGGCGGCGGCTTGGCATCGTCAAGCTCCCTCTACATACTGATACGGGTTATGATAACCAATATGGTAGTATAACGCAAACGAGTGTTTACGATACGTTCCAATAAGTTTGTGCGTCACAAGCGAAGAAATGGGCGATACGCCTCAATAGGCTGGCGCGACCCGGAGGCGCATGATACATACTTTTCGGAACTTGTTGACAACATAATAGAGATGTGATCTAATTCCGTTGTGACAGGTCGAGACAAGCCCCGATGAACGACAAGGAAGATACCATCTTAGTCTTCACAGCCCGCAGCCCCGGGCGCATCGTGGCGGAGGGAGGCTCGCAGGCATGGGTTCTGAACCCCGCCCGCGCAAAGCTCTGCACCTGGTTGGTCTGCACCCAGAACCGGCACAATCCCGACCACGAATTTTCCGACGCGACGGAGCGTCACGGCACCGCATTCATGTTGGCAAAAGTGTCGGGCGTTGCGCCGCCGAACGATGGTTCCGACTCCGACCGCTGGCTCATCAAGATCAGCGAATACGCGCGGATCGACGTGCCCAACGTTTGGGACCACGGCCGCAACCCGGTGCGCTATGCGACGCTCGACGACCTCGGCATCAAACCTGACGGACTCGACTTCAAAGCGTTGCCGGCGTTCTTGCACGAGAAGGATGAGACCGGGGAAGGAGCAGCGCAAGTCTTCCCCCGCCTCGAAGGGCATGACGATGGACGAAGCAAAAAAAGGGCTCGCGTTGACGTTCGGGGTGAAGCCGGAGGCAATTGAAATCACAATTCGCGGCTGAACGGCATCAGACAAAACGATAGGACGCGACTTGTTCCTTCGACCAGTGAGGCGCATATGTTCCGTAGGTAGTTGTCTGGCCGCGTTCGGCTTTGAGCGCCTATCTTGTCGGAGTTCTTATGTTGTACAGCTTCTATTCCGGTGCCCCTGGCGGGGGCGGCGTGAGATTCCATTTCGCCTTCGGTCGTGATGCGATCGAGTCTCTGCGCGCCAGGCTGGCCGGGGAGGGAAGGCGAGTCACCGATTTCCGTGCAGCGATGTCGGGCGATCCCAACGTATGGGAGCTGCAGGCATATGCTCGTCGGCACGGCAACGGATTCCATACGAGCGAGGTAGACAGTGGCGTCGTTTGAGTGCGTTGTTGGCAAAGACCCCATTACGGAGGTCAACGACTCTGAGGAGCACATAATCCTGAACGCGGCCGGCGGTGTCCAAACTACGAGAGGATTCATCTGCACAAAGCACAACAACAAGACCGGATCAGATTGGGACGCCGAGCTTGCTTCCCAGCTCAACGGCCTTTGCCACATCTTTGGCATTAAACGGGTGAGAGGCGAAACGCCGGATCAAACCGTTGAAACCACCGCTGGCGAGACCTTCGTCATGCTTCGCGACGGGAGCTTTGCGCTGCCAAAACCGACGCTCGAGAAAAAGCAGGTGGGCGCGCAGACACGAATTCAGATCAAAGCTCGCGATACGAGCGAGGCTCGCAAGATCCTTCGAGGTCTCAAGCGAAAGCATCCAAATCTCGATGTAGAGGCCGAACTCGCAAAAGCGCAATCGGAAATGGCATTTCCCGCGGGGATGATCAATATTCCGATACAGATCGGGGGTGTACGGGCAGGCCGATCGATCGTGAAATCAGCGGCTGCATTCGCGCATGACTGCGGCATTCCAGTGACGGTTTGCGAACAGGCGCTGGCGTATCTCTGTGATGAAAATGCGCCGGCGTGCTTCGGCTACTATCAGTCGAGCGATCTGGTTGTCGGTAGGCCACGCAGCGTGCCGCTGCATTGCGTGGCGATCGAAGGCGATCCCGACACAGGTCTTCTCCTGGGTTATGTCGAATATTTTGGCTTTCTGCGCATGGTCGTGTGTCTGTCCAAATCGTACACCGGAGTGCGCATCAATCGCTGTCACGCTATCGACCCCACTGGCGGGAAGGAGCTTGCGTTCAGTGTGCGCATGAAGTTTACCCTCGCGGATATTGCAGACATCTTCGAGTACAAATATTGCCATCAAAACGATACTGTGCGCAGCCTCGGTGAGGTGCTCGGGCCGGCGATGGAGCGAAAGAACACGCGCGAGCGCGGGCGCATAACGGCCGAGGCCGTACGCTTTGCATTCGAGAATTGCGGAGCGAAAGAGGGCGAAGTGATCACACCCGAGCATGCCGGGAAGCTGGCGCGTCTGATGGCCGAGAAGCTCACGCCCTACATCCTGAATCTCAATCGGCCTCGTCCAGCACCACCAGGCGCCACGTTCTATCCGTACAAATCGAACAGTCGCGACTCGTGATAGCATCAGCCGATTAGGCCCTGTGGAATGCCGCGACAGCTTACATATTCACGCGGTCATCGAATCACAACGCGCCGATCAAAGGAAAGCATGTGCATCTCGCCGGTCGCGCGGCGCGCCAACAATTTAAACATTGACGACGGTCAGCGGCGCAATTGTGTGGCCGTGTTATCCTGACGCTTTGGAGCGGCATCGGGTGAGTGCCAGCTTCCATATACTACGAGCACCGTCGCTCCGGCCGCCATGACGAGAAATAACCACCAGTACGTAGTGATTGCGCTCGCGATCGGGGCCCATGCGCCGCTGGTTTGCTGAAGTTCGTGAGCGCCGGGAATTGCAAAATAGACGATTAAGGCCCATGCGATTGCTGCGATCAGCTGACCAGTGCGAAGCGCAAAATAGTGTCGAAGCGAATGTCTCTTCTCGTTCATGGACGAATTTCCTCACACGGTTAGGAAGTACGCCATTGTCGCCAGTGGTATTGAACCAAGCGCAATGTCACCAGCGACACGAAACGTGTTTAACGGTCTCAACCCCGACAAGGTTGCCTTCTCAGTGCCGATACATGAGAACAAAATTGGGACCGTCAAACCGAGCATGATTCCGTTCCACAACACCAGATGTCGAAAATCGCCGTCCTTGATGGTGTGGAAGAAGTCGGCACGGTAGACTCGGAGAAAGTGTATAAAGAAAATCGCGATGAAACAAACGACCAGCTCGGATCCGATCAGCCAGTGCTTTTTCGAGAGCCGGGTTCCCTCTCGTCGTTTGTTCGCGTAGACGGCGATGAAGCTCACAAGTACGGGTACCCCCACGCTGATGAAGTACTCGTGCGTAAGCACTTGGTCGATAACAGGCGGGAACCAGGGGATAGGAATCCCCTCGTCTGCGAACGCCATTTCCCCCTACCCCTGTCTTTCGACTGTCATATTAGAACAGCGCAACCCAAGATTGTCTAGGCCGTCATCTCTCCAAAATGACCCTAGATCGGAGCGGAAAGGCTTTTTCTTTGCTGAGTAAAAGGAAGCCATAATGCCGTTTTCGGCGCCGTTGATAGGCGGAAATTCGATGGTGGATTACACGTATAAGAGCGCGCGGATGGCTTATTTGTGAAACATCTGGTCATCGATCATAACAAATCACGTTGCCGGATTCCTCAAGATGCGACAGGCGTGCCAGGGGCTGGTGCGATAGACGCGACGCGATTGAGGCACGGACCGGTCGCGAAAGCGCGCATCCCGACGGAAGACTGGAAAAAACGGCGCGTCGGCGTAACCTGCTCCCATGGTCGATCGGCCCAAGCAGTACCCGGACATTTCCGACATCCTGGCGCGCAAGGCCGCGGGAAAGACGGAGCGTGCGGCGCTCAGCTTCGCGGAAAAGCTGGACGCTCTCGACGCGCTGAGAGCGCGTGTTGCGCCCATCGTTCGCGCCCGCGAAGCGCGCAAGAAGAAACGAGGGCCGATCGAACCGACGCACGATTAGCCCGGCGATCCGCAGTTGTTACTTTGACCTCCAAACTTCTGCGAATATCTGCGAATTTTGGTGGCACGCGAGATTATCTCATTTCCCCTCGCTGTCATGGCCCGCAGTCGCCGGCCATGACAACGGAAGAAGTGAACGGCTGACGCGCGCGCCATCACCGCGCCGGGTTCACGAACGACATCGTCCGTTTCATGCAGACGAAAAGGCCCTGCTGGATGGGGTTTGCCGGCGACGGGCGAAGCTGATGCGCGGTTCGATACTGGTTGCATTGCGCGATGGTGGCGAACGCCATGTTGGAAGCGGGATTACACACCGTCTGCATGTGCCCCATGTTCATCAACGTGCCGCACAGAAAGATCGCGTAGATCGTCATCCCGGGCCGCCTTCCGATTCGCCGTGTCCGCCGCCAGATTAAACCCGCAGCGTCTCCGCGAAGAGCGCTTTCAGTTTGGCGTAATGCCGTTCGGCCTGGGCCGCGTCGTAGGTGTCGTGGCCGGGCACCGCCCAGCCGTGGCGGGCGGGATAGGTTTCGCTTTCATATTCGCCGCCCCAGGCCGCGAGCGCGGCGTCCAGTTTGACGATCGCCTCAGCGGGCATCGAATGGTCGTCCTCGGCGTGTCCGAAATAGAGCCGCGCCTTGATGCGCGGCAGCGCGAGGTGGGGGCTCGCGGCGTCGTCGGTGTAGAGCCCGCCGCCGTGAAAAGATGCCGCCGCGACGACGCGGTCGGGTGCGGCCGCCGCCGTGCGCATTGCCATCTTGCCCGTCAGGCAATAGCCCACGACGCCCATCCGGCCCGTGCGGCCCAGCACGGCGAGATAGGCGAGCGCGTCCCGCTCCATCGCCTCGGGCGTCAAAGGGCCGCTCAGTTCCATGAAACGCTGGCGCGTCTTCGGATCCTGGAAATCGAATGGCAGCTCGAAGGCCGGCCCCGCCGTGGTGCGGTAATAGATGTTGGGAAGCAGCACCGTGTAGCCTTCGCCCGCCAGCCGCCGCGCCATCTCGTGAAAGGCGGGACGGATGCCGAGGCCGTCGGGATAATAGAGCACCGAACGCCCCGGGCTCGTTCCGTCCGGCGCATAGAGGAACCCGTCCGCCACGCCGTCCGCCGTTTTGATCTGGAGTTTTTCTTCCCGCATCGTCTTCCGAGCTCCCAGTTAAAGCATCGCAATTCAGCGACATTCGTTATCGTTCAGGAAAATGAAGCCTGAATTCGATTTCGAAAAGCATTCGTCCCATATAAGAACACGACTGCTTTACATGTTGCACGTTGCCTAAGCCCACGTTGGTCGTCTGGGCCGCATATTGTGGATTGAAGAAATGCCTCTTATCGTTTTGTAGGTCGATCTTGTAATTTGCATTGGCAACATTTTTTGCAATTTCGGATTTCGGATTGCCCCAATCGGCGCGAATATCGGACTGCCAGTTGCAATCAAGCTCGATGGACTTCGTTTCCTTGGGCAGGCTGTAGTCGAAGGAATAGCCATACCAGGTGCATGGTTCCTTTTTGCCGTTATAGATACATGTGCCTTCGCCCGTGATCTGAATGTCGTCCGTCTGAAAACATATTCTTCGGTTATTATCGGGCCCACATACGACGCCCGCAGTGAGATTCGTGATGGCAATTCCATTTGACCCCGAAATAATTTCCGGGAACGCCGGCACACCGTAACCCGCAAGCACAACGCAACTGAGGGCAAAATAGCGGGGCTTGAATTTCATGGCGTGGCTTTTCAACTCTGTCGCACCTTCACCATATCAGAGATTTTCGGGAATATACGGGCCAGCTTGACCGCCGCGCCTAATCCTCCAGCGCCTTCTTCGCCCGCGTGCGCGCGGCATATTGGTTGAGCGCCTCGACGAGACCCGAGAACGCGACCGCGAAATAGAGATAGGTGCGGGGAATGTGGAAATGCGCCGCGTCGGCGATGAGCGCGGTGCCGATCAGCAGCAGGAAGCTCAGCGCCAGCATCTTCACCGTGGGGTGCCGGTTGACGAATTCGGCGACGGGGCCCGACGCCGCCAGCATCACGAACATGGCGATCGCGATCGCGGCGATCATGATCGACAGGCGCTCGGCCATGCCGACCGCCGTCACCACGGAATCGATGGAGAACACGAGATCGAACAGCGCGATCTGGACGACCACGGCCGTCATCGAAGCGCGGACCTTGCGCGCATTCGCGGATTCCTCATCGCCTTCGACCAGGCCGTGGATTTCGCGCGTGCCCTTGGTCAGGAGGAACAGGCCGCCCAGGCCGAAGATCAGGTCGCGCCAGGAAAGCCCGATGCCGCCCAGCGTGATGACGGGGCGCGACAGCGTGATGATCCAGACGATGCCGCTCAGGATCGCCACGCGCATGATGAACGCCAGCGCAAGCCCCACCCGCCGCGCCACGGGGCGGCGCGCCTTGTCGAGCCGCGCCACCGCGATCGACAGAAAGATGATGTTGTCGATGCCGAGCACGATCTCAAGCGCGGTCAGCGTGGCGAGGCTCGCCCAGGCATGCGGATCGGAGATCAGGCGGAGCATCGCTAGAACCAGGGTCGCGCGAGGGTGGGGAACCACAAAAGCACGACTTCCCGCGCCGTGAGAAGTCCGAGCCCCGCGCCCACGAACACATCGCTGAAGAAATGCGCGTTCAGCAGCGCGCGGGTGAGCGCCAGATACAGCGCGATGGCGAACCACAACGGCGCGAGCAGGGGAAAGGCGCCCGCCGCAATCACTGCCACGCAGAAAATCGTCAGCGCGTGTCCCGACGGAAAGGAATCATATTGCAGGTCGAAACGGAACGGCCGGAAGCCGTAGAGCCCGAGTTCCAGTTCGTCGCGGGGTCGCCTGCGTCCCAATATGATCTTCGTCGCGTGCAGGATGGCGCTGCCGATGGCGAGGCTGGCGAGAAATGCGAGCGCGATGGTGAGGAGCGCGTGGAGCGCAGGCGTAGGCCCGAAACTCCAGCGCAGCACGCGCTCGACGATGAGCGCCGCAATCGCGACCGCGAGCCAGTGGCCGCCCTTGGCCCAATCGGTCGACCGGTGGAGCAAATAGGCGACACGCACACTCAAATGATCATGGATCGCGTGCACCGCCCGCCGGTCGATGGCGAAACATGCGGCGCCCAAGGCGAGCAGCACGAGCCCAGACCAAAGCAGCATCGGGCCTGATTGCCGCGCCCCGTGCGCGCTGTCAAACGGGCCGGGCGGATCGGCCGCAGCGCGGGGCTAGTGGGGCGGGGCAGCGCGGGCTAAAGTCGGGCCATCGCTATCAAGAACCCTGGGGCACAGCCCCCCTCTCGGAGGATTTCGCATGGATTTCGACTATACGCCCCGGCAGAAGGAATGGATGAAGCGCGTCAGCGACTTCATGGACCATCACATCCATCCCGCGGAAGAAACCTATGCCGCGCAGATGGAAGAGGCGACCAAAAAGGGCAATCGCTGGATCGTGGTGCCGGTCGTCGAGGAATTGAAGAAGAAGGCGAAGGCGCAGGGCCTGTGGAACATGTTCCTGCCGCACAGCGAGCACGGCCCGGGCCTCACCAATCTCGAATATGCGCCGCTCGCCGAGATGATGGGCCGCGTGGGCTTCGCGTCGGAATCCTTCAACTGCTCGGCGCCCGACACCGGCAACATGGAAGTGCTCGACCGCTACGGCAGCCCGCAGCAGCAGGACAAATGGCTGAAGCCGCTGCTCGAAGGCGAAATCCGCTCCGCCTACATCATGACGGAGCCGGCGGTCGCCTCCTCGGACGCCACCAACATCGCCACCCGCATCGAGCGCAAGGGCGATCATTACGTCATCAACGGCCGCAAATGGTGGTCGTCGGGCGTGGGCGATCCGCGCTGCAAGATCATGATCGTGATGGGCAAGACCGATCCCGATACCGACAAATACCGCCAGCAATCGCAAATCCTCGTGCCGATGGATTCGCCGGGCGTGAAGATCATCCGCATGCTGCCCGTGTTCGGCTTCGACGACGCGCCGCACGGCCATGGCGAGGTGCTGTTCGAGAACGTGAAGGTTCCGGTCGAGAACATGATCCTGGGCGAAGGCCGCGGCTTCGAGATCGCGCAAGGCCGCCTCGGACCCGGCCGCATCCATCACTGCATGCGCACCATCGGCGTGGCCGAGCGGGCGCTGGAGCTGATGGTGAAGCGGCTTCTGTCGCGCGAAGCGTTCGGCAAGAAGATCTCCGAACATTCCGTGTGGGAGCAGCGGGTCGCCGAAGCGCGCACCAGCATCGAGATGTCGCGTCTTCTGTGCCTCAAAGCCGCCGACATGATGGACAAGGTGGGCAACAAGGTCGCGCGCACCGAGATCGCCATGATCAAGGTGGCCGCGCCCCGCATGGCGCTCAGGATCATCGACGACGCGATCCAGGCCTGGGGCGGCGCCGGCGTCACCACCGATTTCGGTCTCGCGCGCATGTATGCGAGCCAGCGCACCCTGCGCCTGGCCGACGGGCCCGACGAAGTGCACAACCGCACCATCGCGCGGCTCGAATACGGCAAGTACATGAACCTGCCGCCGCGGCGCGTTGCGGCGGAGTAGGTTCGGACTTTATTCCGGGGACGGCCGGATCGTCCGGCCGTCCTCTTCGTTCCCAAAAACAGCCATTCGGGGAAATGCTCCATGTCGCTCAAGCTGTACCAGTCCGACCTGTCGCCTTACGCCACGCGCGTGCGCATCCTGGCGCATGCCAAGGGCGTGAAGCTCGAATGTCTGCCGCCGCCCGGCGGCGGTTCCAAATCCGCGGAATTTCTCGCCATCAATCCGCTTGGGAAAATTCCCTGCCTCGAACATGACGGCTGCATGATTCCGGAATCGGAAGTGATCTGCGAATATCTCGAAGACAATTTCCCCTCGCCGACCCTGCGCCCGGTGGATGCGCAGGCGCGCGCCCGGGTGCGCCTGCTGGCGCGGATGGGCGATCTCTATATCGCGCCGCAGCTGACCAAACTATTCGCCCAGATGAATCCCAAATCGCGCGATGCGGCGGTGGTCGACCAGGCGCTCAAGGATCTGGACGTTGCGTTCGCGAACATCGCCCATTTCCTGGAAGGGCCGGATTATGCGGCCGGCGAACGGCTCAGCCTCGCGGACTGCACGCTGATGCCGCTCCTGTTCTTCATCGACGCGGTGATCGGCCCCACCTTCGGCCGCCCCGCGCTGCTGACCGGAAAAATGAAAACCTATTACGACGGCGCGCAGAAGGATCTGCACATCGCCAAAGGTCTCGCCGAAATGAAACTGGTGCTGGAAACACGAAGGAAGGCGCAAGCGGGGTAGGGTAGTGCTATCCACCCTCCCCTTGAGGCTACGACATTCACACATCGTCTCTGGCGGGTTGCGGCGCGGCAGAAGGTCTGACTCCCTATTGCGGTGATTCGGCTGCGGGAGGCAGGGATGGAATCGGGCTTGGGGCGGTTTGGCGACGCACGTCTGGAAAAAGGGGGCGTTTTCTCCTGGACCGATTGGTGGCGGAAGGCGGCTGGGGCGGCAGCGTGCGTGCTCTGGGCGCCAGGCGATCCGGCGAGATGCGGATCACGCGCTTTCTGCACAATCGAAGGGTGACGACGGGCGAGATGCTGAGCGCAGCATCGCAGCGGACTTGTTCTCAAATCTCTGGTCGCCATGTGCTCGCGATACAGGACACCACATCGGTTCGAGTTGACGAGAACGGCATTGGCCTTTCGGTGCACCCTCTCATCGGCGCGGATGCAGCGAACGGATTTGTGTTTGGCCTTATCGATGCTTTCTTCCTGGATCGCCGCGATGAGGATCGCGGCTCGCACAACGAGCGGGATTTTGAGGACAAGGACAGCCGGCGCTGGCTCGACGGGGCGGAAAGCGCGAGCAAGCTTGTAGCCGCGGGAGCGGCATGTGTGACGGTGGTCGAGGACCGTGAAGGCGACATTTACGAGTGCTTCGCCTTCAAACCGGACAATGTTGAAAAGCTGGTGCGGGCGGCGCAGGACCGGCTTTTGGCCGACAAGAAGGCCCATCTTTTTGCCACCGCCGATCAATGGTCCGAAGCCGGTCAGATGGCGATCGAATTGCCATCCATTCCCGGCCGCAAAGCCAGAACAGCCGTCCTTGCAGTGCGCTTCGGCAGCGTTGAGATCGCAAAGCCAAAGAACCGCAAACGCAGCGAGGGAGCCAGAGAGCTGCCAGATACTGTAACGCTCCAAATGGTCGATGCGCGCGAGATCAACGCACCGCCAGGCGAAGAGCCGGCGCATTGGCGGCTGCTCACGACCCACCAAGTCAACGATATGGCCGATGCCCGGCGCGTCATTGGCTTCTATCGTCTGCGCTGGACCATCGAGCAACTCTTCCGAACAACCAAGACCAAGGGCTTCGACATGGAGGCACTTCGTCAGCAGGAAGGCGGTCCTCTGGAGAAGCTCGTCGTTGCAACGCTTGTCGCCGCCGTCATCGTGATGCAACTCGTTGCCGAGCGTGATGGAGCGCTCAATCGTCCGCTCAGCGATGCCCTCGATCCCGATGACCAGCCCGTCCTGGAGCGCGTCAACCAGGATCTCGAAGGCAAGACCCAAAAGCAGAAAAACCCCCATCCCAGAGGGTCCCTTGCCTTCGCGGCCTGGGTTTTTGCCCGCCTCGGCGGATGGACCGGCTACTACGGAAAGCCCGGTCCGATTGTCATGCTCAGAGGGCTCACCAAATTCCACGCCATCAAGCATGGCTGGGCACTCCGCGATGTGTGAATCGCGTAGCCCGCAGGGGGAGGGTCGAAATTATCTTTGAGCGCCAGCGAAAAGAGAATTTCGGGGAGGGGCTAGCCACGGAATTCTGAGACTTGCCCCTCCCCGAATTGCTGCGCAATTCCACCCTCCCTCAACCCGCCTTCGCTAAAGCTTCGGCGGGTTCGCGCCAAGTCCGGCGAAGCCTTGGCGTAGCCGGACTCAAGGGGAGGGTGGAACGATAGCGATCATTTCTTAAATGACATTCGCGAAATCGCAACTCCGCCTCACCCCTCCGCACCCGCGCGCTTGGCGAAATACCATGCCCGCTGCGCCAGCGGGCGGACGGCGTCGGCGTTCGAGGCGGCGTTGACGTTGGCGGCAGTGCCGTCGCGCACGCGGCCCACGATGCCCTGCAGGATGCCGGCGAGGCGGAAGAAATTATACGCCGCGTAATAGTCCATGTTGGGCGTGATCGCGCGTCCCGTGTTGCGGCAATACATGGCGACATATTCGTCCATGCTGGGAATGCCCAGCGCCTTCAGATCGGCGCCCAGCAAGGTCGCCGTGCCGCCGCTCGTGCCGCCGGGCGGCATCTGCCACTGCATCAGATGATAGGTGAAATCGGCCATCGGGTCGCCGATGGTGCACAATTCCCAATCGAGCACGGCCAGCACCTTGGGCTCCGTCGGGTGCAGGATCATGTTGTCGAGCCGGTAGTCGCCATGCACCACGGAGGAGCGTTCCTCCGGCGGCAGATGCTTCGGCAGCCAGTCCATCAGCTTGTCCATCTCCTCGATGGTCTCGGTGACGGAGGCGAGATATTGCTTGGTCCAGCGCGCGATCTGCCGGCCGATGTAATTGCCGGGCTTGCCGAAATCGGACAGCCCCAGCTTTTCGTAATCGAGCATGTGCAGGCGCGCCAGCGTGGCGCTCATTGCTTCGTAGATCTCGGTGCGCTGTTTCGGCGTCTGGTCGGGCAGCATCGGCCCCCAATAGATGCGGCCCTCCACGCAATCCATCACATAGAACATGGTGCCGATGATGGAATCGTCCTCGCACAGCACATAGGGCTTGGCGACGGGATATCCTGTCGGATGCAGCGCCGCGATGATGCGGTATTCGCGATCGACCGCGTGAGCGGAGGGCAGCAATTTGCCCGGCGGCTTGCGGCGCAGCACATAGTTGCGGTTGGGCGTGACGAGCTTGTAGGTGGGGTTGGACTGGCCGCCCTTGAACTGGCGCACCGTGAGTGGCGTCTGGAAGCCTTCGATGCGTCCGGCCAGATAGGCTTCGAGCTTCTTCACGTCGAAGCGATAGGCTTCGGCGACCTCCTTGGTTCCGGAGAATCTCTCCTGGCGTTCGTCGGCCGCCGGATCGGTCATGGGTGAACTCCCTGAAGGGTCAAAGCGGTCTTTCCAATCCTCCTCCCCCGCGAGCGGGGGAGGTGTCGAGCGAGCTCTTGCGAGCGAGACAGAGGGGGGCGTCGCCGCCGGTCCCCCTCCGCGCCGCGTGCCGCGGCGCACCTCCCCCGTAAACGGGGGAGGAGGAAAGTAGAAGGGTGCAAGCGGTCTGCACAAGCGCCGCTTTATTGCCCGCGCTCCCGCGCCACGGCGCGCCAGCCGATGTCGCGGCGGCAGAAGCCGCCCGGCCAGCGGACGAGATCGACCGCCCGGTAGGCGCGGGCCTGCGCCTCGGCCACGCTCTTGCCCAGCGCGGTGACGTTGAGCACGCGCCCGCCCGTGGCGACGAGCCTGCCGCCCCGCAGCTCGGTGGCGGCATGGAAGATCTGCACGCCTTCGACTTGCCCCGCGTCGTCCAGCCCCTGGATCTCGGAGCCCTTGTCATACGCGCCGGGATAGCCGTTGGTCGCCATCACCACCGTCAGCGCCACGTCGTCATGCCAGCGCAGGTCGACATTGCCGAGCACGCCGTCGCGCGCCGCGATCAGCGCGGGCGCAAGATCGGATTTGAGGCGCATCATCAGTACCTGGCATTCCGGATCGCCGAAGCGGCAATTGTATTCGATCAGCTTGGGGCCGTCCTTCGTGATCATCAGCCCGGCATAGAGCACGCCCATATAGGGAAGCCCGCGCGCCGCCATTGCCTCGACGGTGGGCTTCACGATGCGCGCCATCGTCTGGTCGATCACCGCCTGCGTCAGCACGGGCGCGGGGCTGTAGGCGCCCATGCCGCCCGTGTTGGGGCCCTTGTCGCCGTCGAAGACGCGCTTGTGATCCTGCGCGCCCACCAGCGGCAGCACGTGCTCGCCGTCGGTCAGCGCGAAGAAGCTCGCCTCTTCGCCGTCGAGGAATTCCTCCACGACGATCTCCCGGCCCGCGTCGCCGAACGAGCCTTCGAACATGGAGTTGATTACGCGGGCGGCTTCGGCTCGCGTCTCCGCGATGATGACGCCTTTGCCCTGCGCGAGCCCGTCGGCCTTGATGACGATCGGCAGGCCCAGCGTGTCGGCATAGATTTTTGCAGGCCCCGGCTCCGTGAAGCGCTTGTAGGCGGCGGTCGGGATGTCGCGCGACGAGCACAGGCTTTTGACGAAGCCCTTGGAGCCTTCCAGCACGGCCGCCTGGCCGCTGGGGCCGAACGCCTTGATGCCTGCGGCTTCGAGGCGGTCCCACAGGCCGGCCACCAGTGGCGCTTCCGGGCCGATCACGGCGAAGCCGATCTTCTTTTCCTTGGCGAAAGCGACGAGCCGGTCCAGTTCCATCGCGCCGATGGGCACGCACTCGGCCACGGCCGCGATGCCCGCATTGCCGGGCGCGCAGTAGAGCTTCGAGACGATCGGGCTCGCCGACAGCGCCCAGGCCAACGCATGCTCCCGTCCGCCGGACCCGATGAGAAGAACGTTCAAGGCAACCTCACTCGATTTTCGGTAGTTCGATTCGATGTGTTTACGGCTGGCAGTCGAGTAAGTCACTGCCGCGAAATTTGGTAGATCAAAGCTCTGGCCGTATTATAAGAGAGTGCGGGTCGCGCCCGCGAGCGGTATTTGGGCGACTCCCAAGTCTTGGGAAATGTCTGATGTGATGTAGTAGCTGGAGAATCAAGAAAACCGTAAGATTACGGTCTATGTCGGAGGAAGAATCGTGAGGTTATATTTGGAATGGGGGCGTCCAATCGCGCTAAAGGATGGCTCACCACAGAATCTTATTTATCTGCCTGACCCAGATAGATTGCCGAAGGCCGCCGGTGTTTATGTCTTTGGTCGCCGCCGAAAAAACGGTGGCTTTGAAGCATTGTATGTAGGTCGAGCCAATAATATTCGCGGGCGCGTTTGGGATCATCGAAAAAACTTACCTCTCATGATGCACCTCAAAAAGGCAAAGGACGGGCAGCGTGTAGTGCGAGCCGGTGTTTTTGACGCCCGCACAGGGCAGAAGGTCAAAAAATGTCTTCCGCTGATTGAGCGTGCGTTGATTAGGTATTTTCTTTCTGAAGGTCATGATCTGGTCAATAAGGCAGGCGCTCGTTTAGGCCGGCACGAACTTGCGTCAGATGGCAGGCATCCGAATTTGTTCATTCCGAAATTGATGTTCTTAGATTGAATGATGGCCGACAATTCAGCGATGGCTTTCATATTGGATTGATCGCTGGGTTAGATCGGCGCTCGCCAATTATCGCGAAATATGTACCCTGTCGCCCAAATCTCCTTAGGGCGCGCAGTAGATCTTCGAGATGATCGGGCTCGCCGACAGCGCCCACGCCAGCGCATGCTCCCGTCCGCCGGACCCGATGAGAAGAACGTTCAAGATAACCTCGCTCGATATTCATCGCCTCCACCGAGAAGCGGGACACATTCCTACGTATTCTGATTATAATCTTTGTATTGAAATGATCGGAAGGTCCCGAACTGGCCATTGTAGCCCCATAGGAACCGGTGTTCGTGACTAGCGCCGAATAAATCTTCGTATAAGAAGTTGCCATAAAACCAGATTGTTATATCGCCATTCTGAATGCGCTGGGCTGTTTCGCAGTCCAAGGGTCGATCCAGATAGCACCTTCGGTCCGGCATACCGTCGCCGCTTTCAATGGCCCCTTCTCGCACCACCAAATCGTTGGGCCAGTACCGGAGTTCGTCGTCTGGAAAGTCACTGCACTTCAGCTTTGCGCTGGCACTCTTTATGATTGCGGGGGTCTTTCCGTAATTTATGAAGCTGTAGACTACCTGCAAGGGGCCAATCGGGTCCCCTGGTGGATCCTGAGCCAAAGACTCAACGACATTGCGAATAGTTTCTCCTTGAATAATGACAAACAGAAATGCACGCTCCGACTGTGCGAGCACATCAACGCTGCGCTTCAGCTCGCGCAATTGGTCGCGAGAGGTGAAAAATAACGTCGCGGTGAACAAAGCCATTACGACGGTGGCGAACGCGGTAATAGCGACGCCATTCCCGTCAATGAAAGCACCCGTGCACCACCAACGTATCCAGAAGAAATCTCCGATACTTTCTTTGGAAATTTGCCCAGAGTTCCGAATGTAATGCGCATTTAGGCAAATTTGAAAAAGATGAGACCTGTCAACAATCGCAGACACAATGAGAATGGCAGCAGCAACTATTATCAACCACATAAATCGGCGGAAAAACGACCCGGCACGCGTCGCTAGCCCTAGCAGCATGATCAAGTCGCCTCGCCGAAGCTATCCGCAGTCTCGCGGTTGCTGCGACAGAATTGAAAATTAGCAGCACTACCACTGGCACATTCCTGTAATATCCGCGAGTCATGAGCGAAGCCGTAGCCTCCCGCCCGAACCTCCCCGAATTCAGCGTCAGCGAACTCTCGGCGGCGCTGAAGCACACGGTCGAGGACGCGTTTCCGTTCGTCCGCGTGCGGGGCGAGATCAGCGGGCTCAAATTCCATTCCTCGGGTCACGTCTATTTCGACCTGAAGGATGCCAAGGCCGTTTTGAACGCCGTCATCTGGCGCGGCACCGCCCAGCGGCTGAAGACGAAGCCGGAGCAGGGGCTCGAAGTCGTCTGCACGGGCCGGATTTCGACCTATGCCGGCTCGTCGCGCTATCAGATCATCGTCGAGCAGGTGGAGCTTGCCGGCCTCGGCGCGCTGATGGCGATGCTGGAGGAGCGCAAGAAGAAGCTCGCGGCCGAAGGATTGTTTGCCGAGGCGCGCAAGAAACCGCTGCCGTTCCTGCCCGACACGATCGGCGTCATCACGTCGCCCACGGGCGCAGTGATTCGCGACATCATGCACAGGCTCGAGGAGCGTTTTCGCCGCCGCGTGATCCTGTGGCCGGTGGCCGTGCAGGGCGAGCGCGCCGCGGGCGAAGTGGCCGCCGCGATCCGGGGCTTCAACGCGCTCGCGCCCGGCGGCGCCGTTCCGCGGCCCGACGTGATCATCGTCGCGCGCGGCGGCGGCTCCATCGAAGATCTGATGGCGTTCAACGAAGAGATCGTGGTGCGCGCCGCGGCGGAAAGCGCGATCCCGCTGATCTCGGCGGTGGGCCACGAGACCGACACCACCCTGATCGATTTCGCTGCCGACCGCCGCGCGCCCACCCCGACCGCAGCGGCCGAAATGGCGGTGCCGGTCCGCACCGAGCTTCTGGGGCAGGTGCTCGATCTCGAGCGGCGCAATCTGCGCAGCTTCACGCGCGGCATGGCCGAGCGCCGCGCGCAGCTTGCGGGACTGGCGCGCGCGCTGCCCCGCGCTGACCAGTTCTTCGCGCCGCCGCGCCAGCGCTTCGATCTCGCCTCCGAACGATTGAGCCATGCGCTCAGGCGAAACCTGCAGGTGCATCGCCGCGCCTTCGGCGAGGCGGCGGCCTTGCTGCGGCCGCGGCGCGTGGCGGCCAAGATCGAACGGGGCGGAGAATTGGCCAAGGCGGCAGGAAATCGTCTCACGCGAGCGTTCGATACCAGCCTCCGCCGGCGCCGCGCAGAGCTCGACGGGCTCGCTCGCGTGCTCGACGGCGTCAGCTATCGCGCCGCGCTGGAGCGGGGCTTCGCGCTGGTGCGCGGCGCCGACAGCCGCATCCGTCGGCGCGCGGCCGCGATCGAGAGCGGCGAAAGGCTCAGCCTCACCTTCGCCGACGGCACGGTCGAAGCGAGTGCGGGCGGCGTGCCGGAAAAATCCCCACGCGCCAAGAAACCCGGCGGCCAGGGCACGTTGTTTTGAGCGGCATTTCCGGTCGCTTACCCGCCCAACCTTCGTTAGGATTTTCGAATTGGAGCGGTCGCCCTCCCTCCACACCATGGCCGGCCTCCGGGCCGGCCACCCAGCAGCCGCGCGTCGGCGCGGCGAATAAGCTTTCGCGATTGTCAGTTGGGACTGCGGGATAGCAAGACATGGCCAGCGGCTTCGTTTACATGCTCGCCAGCAAGCGTAATGGAACGCTTTACACTGGGGTTACGTCGGACGTTCCCGCGCGTGTGCTCGAACACCGTGAGGGCCGGGGCTCCGCGTTCGTCAAGAAATACAATGTCACGAGGCTCGTCTGGCACGAAGAGCATTCACTCTATTCGACTGCGATTCAGCGCGAGACGAGTATCAAACGATGGAAGCGCGCATGGAAGATCGCGCTTATTGAGAAATCAAATCCGGATTGGGACGATTTGATTGAGACTTGGAACAGGTGAGATCGCGTATCCGCTTTTTGTCGCGTTGGTTGATCGAGGCGCAGCGCTTACGGGTTGGCCAAGTTAATTTGGCTCGCGGGCGCGCGCCTGCTGGGTGGCCGGCTCGGAGGCCGGCCATGGTGTGATTTTGTGATTCTACTCAAGCAAAATTGCTCTGATCTTTTCTTGTCTGCCTTACAGTATCGCAACGAGATATCCCATCTCCGTCCGCGCGAGGCCCGGGATGACACTTGTGGCAGGGCGGAATTGTTATTTTAGCGCATGTGGCTCGGAGGCCGGCCACCTTGTGATTTTTGATATATCCGCGGCCGAATATGCTCTAGAATTGCCCCATGGACGGTCTGGCATGAACCAGTTGGAACGCGATTTCCGGCCCCAGGGGCTGGCCGATCTCGAATATCTCGACGGCGAATACCGGATCGTCAAACCCGGCTCGTTCGTCATTTGCGCCGTGTCCGGCGTGCAGATTCCCCTCGAAGCTTTGCGCTATTGGAGCGTCGACCGGCAGGAGGCCTATGCCTCGCCTGCCATCGCGACAAAGCGCTTCCAGGAAACCGGACAGACGCCCAAATGATCCCCCGACGCATGTTTCTCGCGAGCGCCGCGGCGCTGGCTGCGTTGCCGCGCGCGGCCTGGGCGGCCTCTTCGCGCACGATTTTTTCCGGCGCGATGGAGCAGGGCAGCCTCGTGATCGGGCGGACGGAAGAGGGCGCGAAGATCACGGTCGACGCGGTGCCCTTGCGCGTCTCGCCGCAAGGGATTTTCGCCTTCGGGTTCACCTACGATCAGACGAAGCCTTCGGTCGTCGTCGCGAACTATTCCGACGGCACGAACGAAACCCTTCCGGTCACGCCGAAGATGCGGCAGTACAATGTTCAAAGCATCACGGGCCTGCCCGAAAAATTCGTGACGCCGCCGCCCGAGGTCCTCGCGCGCATCAAGCACGAAGGCCATCTGATCTTCCAGGCCCGCACGCGCGACACGGCGGAAACCTGGTTCGCCGACGGGCTCGACTGGCCCGCGGCCGGCATCGTCAGCGCCGTCTTCGGCAGCCAGCGCATCCTGAACGGCGTGCCGAAGGACCCGCATATGGGCGTCGATATCGCAGCCCCCGCCGGCACGCCCATTCACGCGCCGGCGAACGCGATCGTCTCGCTCACCAGCCCGGATTTCTATCTCGACGGCGGCATCACGGTCCTCGATCACGGCCACGGCGTTTCGACCACCTACATCCACCAGAGCAAGATATCGGTGAAGACAGATCAGATCGTGCAGCGCGGCCAGGAGATCGGCCGGATCGGAATGACGGGCCGCGCGACGGGACCGAACCTGCATTGGGCGATGGGCTGGTTTCAGGTCAAGCTCGATCCGTCGTGTTCCACGCGCACGCCGGCGCCCGTGAGGGCCTGAGCTTCAAGGCCTCGGCGCGTGCGCGGCTGCTCGCCGGGTTTCGGCCACCGGCGGTGAATCCACAGCCATTGCGACGGCCGATAGCGTACGCACGCTTCGATGGCGGCGGTGATCCTGACCGTCAGATCGAGCACGTCGCGGTCGTGGTCGCCGGTGGGTGTGACGTCGAGCGGCGGATGCACCGTCATGCGAAAGCGTGCGCCGCCGAGACGTTCGTTGGAAGCCGGCAGCACGACGGCGCCCAGCTTCAGCGCCAGCGCCGCCGGCGCGGGCGTCGTCATCGCGTCGCGGCCGAAGAACGGCGCGGGCACGCCTTCATTGGTTTTCTGATCGACGAGCAGGAAGATCGCCTTGCCCGCGCGCAACAGCGTGAAGATGCGCTTGGTGCCTTGCGCGCCCTTGGCGATCTGATCCTGGGGCCCGCATATCATCCGCCGGCGCACCATCCAGCGGTCGATATAGGGATTGTTCACCGGCCGGTAAACTTCGCCGCCCGGTATTCCATATTGCGTGGCGGCAAAGGGCATCACTTCCCAGTTCGCGAAATGGCCCGAGACGAACAGGATTCCCTTGCCGGAGGCGAGCGCCGTGTCGGCATGTTCGATTCCGGCGATTTCGATGCGCGGATCCGGGCCGTGCATCGACAATTTGCCGAGATGGGCATATTCGGCGACGGTGCGCCCGAGATTGTCCCACATGTCCCGGATGATGGACTCGATTTGGGCGGCGTCCATGTCGGGATAGGCAGCGCGAAGATTGCTGCGCGCGCGCTTCGTCACCGGTATGCGGTAGAATATGTGCCGTCCGATGAAGCCGCCCGCGGCGGATGCGGCGTCGAGCCCGAGAATTTTGAAAAATCCGATCAGGGTGAAGAATGCCGCGGCCTCCACGCGATAGCGCAGCGCCTCGAGCGGCTTCATCCGCGGAATAGGGGCGATGGTCGTGGTCATTTGGGCTCGCGCGCTAACGCAGGCGGAGCAATCCTGTCAAGGAGCTGTGCGAACGCGGCGTCGTCTTCGAAGACGGCGCGGACCGGCAGCGTGGCGATGTCTTCCCGCTCACCGGGCATCAGCCGGACATGGTCTTTTTCCGTGGTGACCAGCATGGCGCCCGTACTGCGCGCCTTCGATTTGAGCCGCGCGATCTCGGCCGCGGAATAATTGTGATGGTCGGGAAATTCCTCGGCCGCCACGACGTCCGCGCCGCAAAGTGCGAGCGTGGCGAAGAATTTTTCCGGCCTGCCGATGCCGGCAAACGCGACGACGCGCGCACCCTTCAGGAACGCGCCGTCGGCCGGAACGAGATGGGCGCGCAGAACGGGCCCCTTGAATCCCGGCAATGACGGATGGCCGTCGCCCGCCAGGATGACGGCATCGGCGCGGGCAAGCCCCTGCGACACGGGTTCGCGCAACGGTCCCGCCGGCAGGATTCTGCCATTGCCGAATCCGGTTTCCGCATCGACAACGACGACCGACAGGTCCTTCGCGAGCTCGAAATTCTGGTGGCCGTCGTCCATCACGATGGCGCCTGCACCTTGCGCGTCGGCCAGCTGGGCGCCCGCTCTCCGGTCGCGCGAGACGATCGTGGGCGCCGCGGCTGCGAGCAGAAGCGGTTCGTCTCCCGTGTCGGCCGCAGAATTCAACGCCGGCTCGACGAACGCCGGACCCGGCATGCGCCCGCCATAACCGCGCGACAGGATCATGGGCGCAAGGCCGCGGGCCGCGAGCGCGGTGGCGACGGCGGCCGCGATGGGAGTCTTCCCGAACCGCCGGCCGTCAGATTCCCCACGCAAATCGTTTTGGCCCTGGGCCGGTAAGGCAAAGCGTGGTCGTGCTTCCACGCAACCGTCGCGCCATAGGCCCAGCCGATGGGTGTGAGCACGGCCACCGCGAGGCGCGCGGTGTAATCGGGCTCCGACCAGAATTCAGGCGTGCGCATGCGAAGCCAGGAGTGCTTCGATGGCGACGCGCGTGCGTTCGGCCGCGCCGCCCAGGGTGGCCGCACCACGCGCCGCGGCCTGGCCGAGCGCGCGCGCACCGTCGGGATCGTTCAGCAGGCCGCTCGCGAGCGCGACGATCTCGGAACAGGACGCGACGCGGCCCATACCCTGCGCCGCAAAGATCGCGTTGTAGGCTTGCGTGAAATTGGCGGTATGCGGCCCGGCAAGAACGCCGCAATCGAGCAGCGCCGGTTCGAGCGGGTTCTGGCCGCCATGGGGAATGAGGCTTCCGCCCACGAAGGCGAACGGCGCGATCCGGTAGAAGAGGCCGAGTTCGCCCATCGTGTCGGCGATGTAGATCGCCGTGGCGTCGTCGGGCGCGCGGCCCTCCGAACGCCGCGCCACGTTGCGCGCGCCGCACAGCATCGCGATCTCCGCGCCGCGTTCGGAATGCCGCGGCACGATGATGGTCAAGAGGTTGGGATACCGGCCGCGCAATGCGTCATGAGCGGGAAGGAGGGTTTCGTCCTCGCCCGGATGCGTGCTCGATGCGAGCAGGATGGGCCGATCCGCCACGGCGCGCCGCAATGCGGCGAGCTTCTCCGGATCGGCGGGCAAGGGCGGCGCATCCGCTTTCAGGCTGCCGCTCGTCCGCACGATCAGCGCCCCCAGCACGCGCAGCCGCTGCGCCGTTTCGTCGTCCTGCGCGAGACAAAGATCGTAGAGCGACAGAACTGCCGCGGCCGTGCGCGGCGCGTAACGCCAGCCCGCGAAGGAGCGCGCCGACATCCGACCGTTGATCAGCGCCAGGCCCACACCCCGCTTATGGGCGTGCGCGAGCATGTTGGGCCAGATTTCCAAATCCACGAACAGCCCGATATCCGGCCGCCAATGGTCGAGGAAGCGCGCCACCGCGGCCGGCGTGTCGATGGGCGCGAATTGATGGAACGCGCCGGGCGGAAGCCGTTCGGCCATGAGCGCGGCCGATGTCACCGTGCCGCTCGTCACCAATACCGAGCGCCCGGGCGTCTTGAGCAGTTCGCCGATCAGGGGCAGCACGGCCATGCATTCGCCCATGCTCGCGCCATGAATCCAGATGAGTTCGCCCGCGGGCCGGGACGCGGCGGTGCGGCCCAGCCGTTCGTCCATGCGGGCGCGATCTTCCTTGCCCCGCAATGCCCGCTGGCGCAACGCGAAGGGGATCGCCGGCTCGAGCGCCGCGGTGGCATAGCGATAGGCGAGAAGGGCGAGCGGCGGCGACGCCATCGGTTCAGCCATGGACGGCGGCGGGTTCGACGTCGTCGATTGCCGGCGTGCCGTCGAGATTGTGTTGGTAGAGACGCGCATAAAGTCCCTTGCGCGCGACGAGTTCGGAATGGGTTCCCGCTTCGACGATCCTGCCGCGATCCAGAACATAGATCCGGTCCGCGTCGAGCACGGTGGACAGCCGATGCGCGATCACGATGGTCGTGCGGTCCTTCATCAGGTGCGCCAGCGCATCCTGCACCTGGCGCTCGCTTTCGGTGTCGAGGGCGGAAGTCGCTTCGTCCAGGAGCAGGATCGGCGCATTGCGCAACATCGCGCGCGCGATGGCGATGCGCTGCCTTTGGCCGCCGGACAGTTTCAGCCCGCCTTCGCCGATGCCGGTGTCGTAGCCTTTGGCGAGTTCGCGGATGAAACCGTCGGCGGCGGCGGCCTCGGCCGCGGCCACGATCTCGGCGCGCGTGGCGTCGCGCCGGCCGAGCGCGATGTTGTCGGCCACGGTCTCGTCGAACAGGATCGCTTCCTGGGTCACCAGCGCGATGTGATCGCGCAGCGATTCCAGGGTCACGCCGCGAATGTCCTGTCCGTCGATGGCGATGGTGCCGCCATCGACATCGTAGAACCGCAACAGAAGATTGAAGATCGTGCTCTTGCCGGCGCCCGAAGGTCCGACCAACGCGATCTTCTGGCCCGGCGGAATTTCGAACGACACGCGCTCGAGCGCGGGCGCGTCCGCGTGGTAGCCGAAATCCACATTCTCGAAGCGCACGGCGCCGCCCCTGGGCACGGGCGCGACGACAAGCGGCTTCGCGCCCTCGCGGTCGACGATCTCGGGCTTCGGATCGATGACGGCGAAGATGCGATTGGCCGCAGACAGGCCTTCCGTCGAGATCGTCCACAACTGGCTCAGCATGCGCACCGGCTGCTGCGCCAGCAGCATCGCCGCCGACAAAGGAGATGAACTGGTTGATGGCGAGCTGTCCGTGCAGGCCCTGATAGCCGGCGATAGGCGAAGGTAAGCGCGACGGCGATGCCGCCGATCAGATCGGTCGCCGGTACGGCCGCGGAGCGCGAACGCACCGCGCGCAAAATATATTTGAGCCGATTGCCGATGCCGCGCATCGGCGGATTTCGACGCGTAGTGTTCGAGATTGTAGGCCTTGATGATGCGCCGCCCGCGCAGCGCTTCGCCCAGCGTGCGCGACAGCACTGCCTGTTTCTTCCATGCCGCGCGTCGACGATTTCTTGAGCGACCGGCCGAGCCGCCGCGTCACCCAGGCGACGGGCGGCAAAAGCAGCACCGAGATCAGCGCAAGCTGCCAGTCCTGATAGATCATCACCCCGGCCAGCACGATCAGCGTGACCAGTTCCTGCCCAAGGCTTGCGACGCCCCGGGTGATGGAGCCCCGCAGCAGCGTGGCGTCGTAGAGGAATTTCGACACGAGCTCGCCCGAATGCACGTTGTTGAGGGCGCGATATCCGGCCGGATCTGGCTGCCGAACATGTCGCGTTGCACATCGGAGACGATGCGCTCGGCGATGCCGTTGATGATGTTGTCCTGGCCGAAGGTCGCGGCGGCGCGCACGGCGACGACCGCGATCACGGCGAGCGCGATGGGAATGAGCATCTCCGCGCGCTTTCTGGATGAAGATGTAATTCGTCAGCGGATCGAGCAGCCAGGCGAGCGCGCCGTTGAGCGATGCGGCGGTGATCATGCAGATGACGGCCGCCCCCAGCGCCATATAGCGGTGGCCCAGATAGTCCCGGATCAGGCGCTTGATGATCGCCCAATCGCCGGCCGGCGGCGCGGTACGCGCCGGGAAGAGCGGCGCCGAGCGGGCCTGGGCGCGGGGGTTTTGGGATTCGACGGTCATGGCCGCGCCCGTCTAGCATGCTCGGCCGCAACCGGCGAGGGCGGCTCACAGGGTTAACCGCCCGCCGGGGCTTCGGGCTCCAGGAGCCGGTGCAGATGGACGACGAAATAGCGCATCTGGGCATTGTCGACGGTCGCCTGCGCGGCGCCCGCCAGGCGGCATAGGCCGACTTGTAGTTGGGATATATCGCCGACGACTTCGACCTTGGAGAGATCCTTGAATTCGATTTTGTCGGGCGCGACGAGCTCGCCGCCGAAGACCAGATGCAGCAGTTGCTTGGGTTGATTTCTCGGCCATCGTTGTTCCTCAATTTGCAGGCAGTTTCACGTGCTTGATGCTTTTCGAGCAGCAGGGCATGCAGGCGCGCGCCCGCGCCGATCATCGATCGCTGAATCGGCACCGCGCCATTGTAGCGCATGACTGCGCCGTCATACGTAGTGACGCGCCCGCCCGCTTCCTCGCACGATCAGATCGCCCGCGGCCATGTCCCAATCGTGCTTGGCCGACAGCGCGAGCGTTGCATCGAACTGGCCGGCCGCTACCAGCGCCATCCGATAGGCGATCGAGCTTCGCTGTTCGATATGCATCGCCGGCCACGGCGCGTTGGGCGCGATGGCCCACGCGGGATGGGCGAACATGTCGCTTCGCCGCAATCATCCGGCAGCCGGCGATCGCGCAACAGTTCGTCGTATGGATGGGCGCGCCATTCAGCCTCGCACCGGCGCCTTTCGCCGCCGTGAAACATTCCTCGGTGATCGGATTGTAGACGACGCCGGTTTCCGGGCGCCCGTCGCGCACGATCGCAATCGAGATCGAGAAATGCGGACGGCCTTTCAGGAACGCCGTCGTGCCGTCGATGGGGTCGACGATGAAGGCATATTCGGCGTCGCGGCGCGCGGGATCGTTGTCGCTTTCTTCGGAGAGCCAGCCATAGTCGGGGCGCGCTCCGGTCAGGGTCCGGCGCAACTGGCGATCGATGGCGAGATCGGCTTCGGTGACCGGCTGGCCCTTGCCCTTGTCCCAGCGTTTGTAGTCGCCGCCGAAGAAGTGTCGGGCGATGACACCGCCGTCGCGGGCGGCCTGTTCGATGAGCGCGAGGTCGCCGGGATCATGCGCCGGCAACGGTCATTCCTTCCACGCGCAGGGTGGGCGCGTTGGTGCCGTAGCGGAACACGAGGTCGCTGGCGGGCGTCAGATTGCGGAACATGTTCTTCAGATTGCCCGCGATCGTCACTTCGGCCACAGGATAGGAGATCTTCCCGTTCTCGATCCAGAAGCCGGTGGCGCCGCGGCTGTAATCGCCCGTCACGCCGTTGACCCCCATGCCCATCAGGTCGGTCACATACAAGCCCTGCGCGATGTCGGCGATCAGCGCTTCGGGCGAGGCGGTTCCCGGCTCCATGTAGAGATTGGTGGAAGACGGCGAGGGCGGACCGCCCGTGCCGCGGGCCGCATGGCCCGTGGTGGAAAGTCCCAATTGTTTCGCGCTGGCGCAATCGAGCAGCCAGGTCTTGAGCACGCCGCTCTTCGACAAGCGCCAGGCGCGCGTTGCGCACGCCTTCGCCGTCGAACGGTTTCGAGCGCTGGCCGCGCAGGCGATGGGGATCGTCGACGATGGTGATGCCGGGCGCGAAGATTTCCGTGCCCATCAGATCCTTGAGGAAGCTCACGCCGCGGGCGATGGCGGCGCCGGAGATGGCGCCGGCGAAATGCCCCAGCAATCCGGCCGACACCCGCGGCTCATAGATCACCGGCACGGCCTGCGATTTCGCTTTGCGCGGATTGAGCCGGGCGACGGCGCGGGTGCCCGCTTCGCGGCCCACTTTTTCGGCACCGTCGAGATCGGCCGCATGACGCGCGCTGGCGCTTTCGTAGCCGCTTTCCATGCCGGTGCCTTCGCCGGCCAGCACCGAGACGCCGAGACTGTGGCTCGTAGCGGCATAGCGGCCCAGAAATCCTTCGCTGGTGGCGAGTGCGATCGCGCTGCGGCTGAAGCTTGCGCCGCCGCCTTCGGAGTTCGTCACGCCGGGCACCGCCATGGCCGCGCCTTCGACCGTGCGCGCCCGCTCGATCAGGAGTTCGGCGCTCGGCTCCGACGCGTCCTCGATATCGAGCGCAGGAAACGTTTTCGCCAGACGGCCGGCCGGCGCCAGGCCCGCGAATTTGTCTTCCGGGGCAAGCCGCGCCATGGCGACGGCGCGCTCCGGCAATTCGCCCAGCGTGCGCTGCGACAGATCGGTGGAGGAGACGAACGCCACGCGCTCGCCCACGAACACGCGCAGACCCAGATTGGTCGCTTCCGCGCGTTCCACGTCTTCCAGATTGCCGAGCCGGTAAGAGACGCTCGACGCCACGCTCTCGACCAGCAACGCGTCGGCGGCGTCCGCGCCCGCCGAGCGCGCGGCACGGATCAGACGGTCGAGGATATCCTGCGGATCGGTCGCTTTCGTCACAGACTCAGGAAGCCGCGGCCTGCGGGACGAAGATGAGCCACAACACGGCGACGATTTCGATCACATAGGCGATCCAGGTCAGGATCATCCCCACGAAGCGCAAGTTCCCCGGACCCGTCGATTGCGTCAGCCCGACGGCATGGACAATGCGGCCGATCGTCAGCGGTACGCCAACGCCATGGATGAGCCAGATGGAACTGGTGGGAAATTGGGTGAGCGCCCACATCAGGAGGAGGGCCATCGGGACATATTCGGTGTTGTTGCCGTGCGCCCGCAACGGCCCGGCCATTTCAGGCTTGCCGCCATCGCCGATGGCGGTCTTGGTCACGACGCGGGCGCGCACCACCAGGACGCCCAGGACGAGCATGATCAGCGCGTTCAGCGCGGCATAGAATCCGAATGCATAGATCGACGATTGCCACAAAATGGACATTGCGTTTCCCCTTGGCCGCCGGGCTCAGGCCGCGGCGGGGCGCATGTGAAGGCCGATTCCGGGCGCGGTCAAGCGGCTTAAATGGCTGGCGGCGCTATCGCCAGATCGGCTTGCCGGAGCCGGGAAGGCCCAGCCGCGGCCACTTCTCCGTGACGGTCTGACGATCTCGTCGTCCATGCGGATCAGCCGGCCCCATTCGCGCTTCGTCTCGGGCGGGAGCTTGTTCGTCGCATCGAGACCGATCTTGGAGCCCAGCCCCGATTTCGGGCGAGGCGAAATCGAGATAATCGATGGGCGTGTTCTCCACGAGCGTGATGTCGCGCGCGGGATCCATGCGGGTGGCGATGGCCCACATCACGTCTTTCCAGTTGCGCGCGTCGATGTCGTCGTCCACGACGATGACCCATTTCGTGTACATGAACTGGCGCAGATACGACCACACCGCCATCATCACGCGCTTGGCATGGCCCGGATAGGCCTTCCGCATACTGACGATCGCGATGCGATAGGAGCAGCCTTCCGGCGGCAGCCAGAAATCGACGATCTCGGGGAATTGCTGCTTGAGGAGCGGAATGAACACTTCGTTCAGCGCCTCGCCGAGGATCGACGGCTCGTCCGGCGGCCGGCCCGTGAAGGTCGAAAGATAGATCGGATCGCGGCGCATGGTGATCGCCGTGACCGTGAAGACGGGGAATTGCTCGACCGAATTGTAATAGCCGGTGTGGTCGCCATAAGGCCCTTCGTCGCGATAATCGCCCAGCGACACTTCGCCTTCGATCACGATCTCCGCTTCGGCGGGAACCTTGAGCGGCTGGCTCACGCAATCGGCAAGCTCGACGCGGGCGCCGCGCAACAATCCGGCGAACTGATATTCCGACAGCGTATCGGGAACCGGGCGTGACCGCGGCGAGGATGGTGCCCGGATCGGCGCCCAATACGGCGGCGGCCGGAAACGGCGCGGTCTTTTCCTTCGCCCAGCGCGCGTGATGCTGCGCGCCGCCGCGATGCTTCAGCCAGCGCATCAGGGTCTGGTTCTTCGCGATCACCTGCAGGCGGTAGATGCCGAGATTGAAATTGTCTTCGCGCGCATCGCTGGGACCCTTGGTCACGATCAGCGGCCAGGTGATGAGCGGCGCCGGCTCTCCCGGCCAGCAGGTCTGCACCGGCAGGCTGGCAAGATCGATCTCGTCGCCCCGGAGCACGATCTCCTGGCAGGCAGGCGAGCCCACCGTCTTCGGCCGCATCGACATCACGGTTTTGGCGAGCGGCCACAGCTCCATCGCCTCGCCGAAGCTGCGCGGCGGCTCGGGTTGGCGCAGGGTGGCCAGCACTTCGCCCACTTCGCGCAACGACGCCGCGTCGTGCCGCTCGACGCCGTTCATCGTCACGCCCATGGCGACGCGCTTCACGGTGCCGAACAGATTGGCGAGGACGGGAATGGGTGACGGTGTGCCGTCGGCCTTGAGGGGTTTTTCGAAGATGACGGCCGGGCCGCCCTCGGCCAGCAGGCGCGTCTGGATCTCCGTCATCTCGAGAACGGTCGATACCGGCTCGCGCACGCGCACGAGTTCGCCTTCGGCTTCCAGCCTGGCGATGAAGTCGCGCAGCGATCGATAGCTCATCGCCATCGCTCTATCACGGCTCGTTCAGGACTTTCCACTTGGACGGCGCGGCATGCCAGACGCCATAGGCGAAGAAAATGATAATTCCGATCGCCGTCCAGACCACCAGCCGGAGCCAGGTGGCCCATCCCAGGCTCACCATCATGACGCCGCAGATGAAAATTCCGGCCGGCGCGACGAACCAGACATAGGGCGTGCGAAAGGTGCGGCGTGCCCTGGGCGCCTGGATGCGCAGAACCATGATGCCGATGCAGACCGCAATGAAGGCGGCCAGCGTTCCGATCGAGACGAGGTCGGCCAGAACGTCGAACGGAAACAGCGCGCCCAGAATGGCCGCGAACACACCGATGATGATCGTGCCGCGGTGCGGCGTCTTGAACTTGAGATGCACGGCCGAAAAAGTGGGCGGCAGAAAACCGTCGCGCGCCATCGAGTAGAAGACGCGCGACTGGCCGTAAAGCGAAATGAACACCACCGATGCCAGGCCCACGACCGCGCCGATATCGATGGGGATCACAAGCCATTTCAGGCCTTCGATCTTGGAGACGGCGAAGGAAACGGGGCTTGGGACGTCCAGCGTGCGCCAGTCGGTGATGCCGGTGAGGACCAGCGCCATCAGCATGTAGAGCACGGTGCAGATGCCCAGCGAGCCCAGGATCCCGATCGGCAGGTCGCGGCGGGGATTGCGCGCCTCCTGCGCCGCCACCGACACCGCCTCGAAGCCGATATAGGCGAAAAACGCGATGCTTGAGGCGGCCAGGATGCCGCTGATGCCGAATTTTCCGAACTGTCCCTGATTGGGCGGGATGAACGGCGTGAGATTGCTCGTATGAACATAGGACAAGCCGAACGCGATCACGGCAACGACGATGGAGACCTTCACCGCCACCATCAGGCCGTTGAAGCGCGCCGATTCCTTCACGCCCACGACGAGAAACGTGGTGAGAATGGCGATCAGCGCGACGGCGGGAAGATTGAACAGCGCGCCGGTCGCGTGCATGTTGCTGAAGCCGTCGCCCGCAACCGGCGCGTTGACAAGCGCCGCCGGCAGATGAATGCCGAAATCGGCCAGCAGGCTGACGAGATATCCCGACCAGCCCGCGCTGACGCCCGCCGCGGACACCAGATATTCCAGCACCATGTTCCAGCCGATGAACCACGCCATGAAGCGTCCCATGGTGGCGTAGGCATAGGTATAGGCGCTGCCCGACTCCGGGATCATCGACGCGAATTCGGCGTAGCAGAGCCCGGCAAAGAGGCAGCCGAAGCCGGCGATGACGAAAGAGAGCATGACGGCGGGGCCGGCATGCTGCGCCGCCGCCGTTCCCGTGTAGACGAAAATGCCCGAGCCGATGATCGAACCGATGCCGATCAGGATCAGGTTGACGGGTCCCAGCGCCCGCTTGAGCTGATGTTCTTCGGCCACAACCGGGTTGGGCTGGGTCAGGCTTGCATCCGTCATGGCGTGGCCCCGACCGCTTTATTCGGCGGGTGCGTCGACGAGATTCCAGCGCGGCGACTTGGCGTGCCACACGCTGTAGACGAAGAAGATGACGATGCCGATCGATTGTCCATACCCCCAGACGCAGCCAGGTATCGAACGGCAGCCAATACATCATCGCGCCGCACATGATCATCCCGAGTGGGGCCACGGCCCACACCACCGGGGCGCGGAACGGACGCGCGAGACGGGGCCGCGTCACCCGCAGGATCATCACACCCAGGCACACGATGACGAAGGCGAGGAGCGTGCCGATGGAGACGAGTTCGCCCAGGATGTCGAGCGGCAGCGCGCCCGCGAGCAGCGCCGCGAAAAAGCCCGTCACCAGCGTGCCCTTCCATGGCGTGCGGAAGCGCGGATGCACGTCGCAGAACATGGGCGGGATCATCCCGTCTTTCCCCATCGCATAGAAGATGCGCGATTGACCGAGGATCAGCACCAGCACCACGGAGGCGAGACCCACGATGGCGCCCACATTGATATAAGGCGCAAGCCAGCGCGTGGAGTCGCAGCGCTTCCGCCGCCTGCGACACCGGATGATCGACGTTCAGCGTCGTGTAGGAGGCGAGCCCCGTCAGCACATAGGACATCAGCATGTAGAGGACGGTGCAGATGGCGAGCGATCCCAGAATGCCGAGGGGAATGTCGCGCTGCGGGTTTCGCGCCTCCTGCGCCGCGACGGACACCGCATCGAAGCCGATATAGGCGAAGAAGATCACGCCGGTTGCGCGCAACACGCCGCTATAGCCGAAATGGCCCCAGGTGCCCGTGTTGGCGGGAACGAAGGGCGTGTGATTTGCCGCGACGACATGGGGCAGGCCGACGGCGATGACGAGCACGACGATGCAGAGCTTGATCGCCACCATCGCGTTGTTGAAATTCGCCGACAGATGCACGCCGACGATCAGCACGAACGTCACCAGTGCGATCAGCGCGACCGCCGGAAGATTGAAATAGGTGCCGGTCGTGCCGAGGTGGTGAAGTGCGTCGATCCCGGTCGCGGCCGCATTGTAGATGGGGCATTTCATATCCGTGGCGACGCAGAGGGGGGCCGATGCGAAGGCGTGCGGGATCGGGTAGCCCAGATATTTCATGAAATCGCTGAAATAGCCGGACCAGCCGACGGCGACCGTCGAGGCGGCGGCCAGATATTCGAGCACCAGGTTCCAGCCGATGAACCAGGCCATGAACTTGCCCATGGTGGCGAAGGTATAGGTGTAGGCGCTGCCGGCCACGGGGATCATCGAGGCGTATTCGGCATAGCAAAGGCCGGCGAACAGGCAGCCCGTGCCGGCGATCGCGAAGGAGATGACGACGGCGGGTCCGGCGAAGGTCGCCGCGGCGTGACCGGTGATGACGAAGATGCCCGCGCCGATGATGGCGCCGATGCCGAGCGCGATCAGGTGGACCGGACCCAGGGCCCGCTTCAGGTCGTTGTCGATCGCAACTTCGGGATTTTCCGGAACTCCGGCCATGCAGATTGCCCCCTCAGGAATGGCCCGGCGCTGGTCGCGGCCCGCGGCGTGGATTCTCCGAGGTCACTCTTGCATGGCCGCCATGCGCCCGCCAACTGCCCGCGGCGAAACGTTTATGTCCGAAAACTTCTTCCTACACCGGTCGCCCCCCACCCGGCTCGCACATCTTCATCGGCACCCGTCGCTCTCCAGGCTCGCCGGCCTCCCGCCTTCGCCAAAGGCTTCGGCGGGCAAGCCCCGCAACTCCGCCGTAGCTTCAGCGTAGGCGGACGCAAGGGGGAGGCGAAGCTTCTTTCTTCATCTCCCCCTTGTGGGGGGAATTGTATACTTGATTGACAGGACTGCGCCAGCGGCCATAGCCTGCCCATATGGTGCAGGGGAAACTGCCCGAAAGCTCGGAAGATTGGATACGGCTTTGGCGGGAACATTGCCGGGCGGCACATGCGCTGTTCAGCAACAGGCAGCATAGTCAGGCTTGGAGTTACGCCGGTTTTGCGGTGGAATGCGCGATCAAAGCGGCAATAATGGTCCATCTGAGGCTGAACCGATGGCCACCGAAAGATTTCAAGCCAGACTACTACATCCACGATTTGGCGATGCTTGCGAGCTACGCTGGGGTCGACGTTCGAAACCTAACCAAAGACCCTGTTTTCCCGCGCTGGTGTGTCGTGCGTCAGTGGCAGCGAGGCGATGCTTATGACGTTATTGCTATGCGTAAACAGGTGGCGGCCGACATGCTGGAATCCGCCTGTGGCGAAGAGGGAGTAATCCGGTGGCTGATGAAGCGCTTCCGGCTGGATACATAGAAGCCGGAACGGCATACCTGGAGGCGTTGAGGGATCTCCGGTTCGAGCCGGATGGCTTACTATGGGCGCGCGACAAGACGATAGATCAGTTCGTTTTGCTGCTCGTAACGCGCCATTTCGATTACGCCGGGCCGCTCGAAATCTTTCGCCTTCTGACCCGCGCGTACAATCTGTCGGCAACGCCGAAGGAAATTTCGCCGTTTATTATCAGGCTACACAGCCCGGACCAAGCGATTATCCGGAACATGCTAATCATTGACGCGCACATGCCAAGCGGGGAGCGCTCAATGACGATGACGGCAAGCGGGGCAATTGTCGACATCAAGTATATCAATATATGGGTCTACAAATGGCCGCCTACGGTCCACACAAAGAAGAAGGGGCCGAAGCAGTCAGCCGTCGCACGTACGCGAGAATTCCGAAGGTTTAAGGAAAGCGTCGAAAGGCTTGCGGCATGAACGACGCGTCTGACGAATTGCCAATGAGCGAAATCAGCCGCCGCCTCGACCGCGCGCTGAAGCGCTCATTCGAGATGAAACCCCAGCCGCACAACGCAAAGCGCCGCGCGGCTGGAAGTGTCAAGTCTCGCGGGAAGAAGTCTGCGAAGCGCGCCACTCCAAGAAAGCGCGCGCCTTCTGCTTAAGAGATTTGTGCGACGCGAGTTGGCCGGTATGTGAGGCGCTTGCCTTCCGCCCCTCTGATTGCGCGGGTTGTGCGTTCCGCGTCTTCGATCCCGAGCGCGCTGCGCTCGTTGTGGCGAAAATCGAACTCGGCCAGATACCGCTTCAAATGGGCCTCGCTCACATGATGGTATGTGCCGACGATCCCGCGCTTGAAGGTCGCGAAGTAGCTTTCGACGGTGTTCGAGTGAACGTCGCCGCGCACGTATTCGCCGATTTCGTGATCGACCATTTCGTGGCGGGCGAACTCCTTGCCAAGTGCCATGTAGCCACCCGCCGTGTCGGTCATCAAAGAGGACTTGGGATTGACTTGCGCCATAACCACCGGGCGAAGGGTCTTTCCCGCAACGTTCGCGATATGGTTCGAGCGAGCCCGGCCGCCGCGTTCTACTAGCGTGTGGACAATCTCTTTGCCTTTGCCGCCGATGTTGCCCTTCGTGCGCTTGTTGCGGTGCTTGTTCTTTTCCTTGCCACCAACATAGGTCGTATCGGCTTCAACAATCTTGCCTTCGCCACCAAGCGGGCCAGCGTTCTTACCCGGAGCCATTGCCTCGCGGACGCGATGCGACATGAACCACGCGGTCTTGTAGCTCACGTTCAAAGTGCGGGCGAGTTGATGGGACGAAAAGCCCTTCTTGCTCGAAGCGAGCAACCGAAAGGCCAGAAGCCATTTATGCAGCGGCACATGCGACCGCTCATAGACCGTGCCTGTGCGAACCGTGAATTTGTCCTGACAGGCTTCGCAGTAGTACCAGCCCGGCCCCATGGACTCGCCGCCAAGGGCGCGCGCTTCGTCGGTAGAGCCGCAATGCGGGCATACCGGGCCGTTGGGCCAGCGGATGGACTCAAGGTGCATACGGGCCGCTTCGTCATCTGAATAGACGGGGCTGGAAAGTTCGACAGGCGTCATTTTTCGTCTCCTATGCACAAGATATGGGGACGGGGAGCCTGTCAGTCAAGTATACAATTCCCCTTGTGGGGAGGTCGATCCGTCGTAGCGGAGCAAAGCGTAGCGAAGACGGATCGGGTGGGGGGAAGCGCTCTCAATAGTCGCAAGATCACTTGTCCGACCAGACCGCAATTTCGTTGCCGTTGGGATCGCGGAAATGAAATCGCCGCCCGCCGCTGAAGGTCTCGCGCGAGACGATCTCCACGTCGGCCGCCCGCACCTTCGCCTCCATGGCGTCGAGGTCGGCGGCATAGAGCACGACCAGCGGCCCACCCTTCGCCACCACCTTCCTCTCCGCATTGAAGCCGCCATTGCGGCCTGCGGTCTCGAAGGCGACATAGTCCGGCCCGTAATCGGTGAAGGTCCAGCCGAAGATCGCGCCGTAGAACCGCTTGGTGGCCGGAATGTCCGATCCCGGCAGCTCGACATAATCTAGATAACCGTCGCTGGGCATGGGCACGTTCCCTCTTTGTTCCAAATCCACCACAGCCCGGAATTCGAGTCAAGCGCCGCACCGACAATGCAATTGGTCAGGCCGGAGGTACTCAGTCGGGAAAAAACCTGTAGCAGTTAGAATGGAATGGTCCGAACTTCGAAACATGGACTGTTACAGCAGGCTCTTTCTCATCCATTCCTGCCCAAACCAGCCAACCATTCCCATCCGGACGCGCGTGCCAAAATTTCAGACCGGCTGCGCTCGTTGGACCATCTTTCTCTGACTCAGTCTGATCGCCGTAAGACGCCCAGTCCTGCATGCAGGTCACCGCGGCAATCTCTATTGCGCGCTGCGGGTCATTCACGCAGGCGGAATGCGTGGCGGCTGCCAAACCTGCAAGGACGATGCCCAGCCTATGAAGATTCACCGGAAGTTTTTTCCCGTTCTCCAATCGCTTTCATACTATCACCAATTGCCAAATGGCGAACGCGAGAAGTGCATCCTCAGCGCTTCCAGCGATAATAGGCGCGCGGCAGCGGCCAGCCGGGCTGCAATTCCTCGCGCTCTTTCACGAAGCCCTCGCGTTCGTACCAGGTAACCGCGCGCACATTCGCGACAGCGGTGCGAAGCCAGATTTCGTCGGGCATTTTCTCGCGCGCGAAGGCGAGGAGCTGCCTGCCGATGCCCTGACCCATGCGATCGGGCGCCACGAAGATCTGATCGAGATGCTTGTCCGCCGGCACGATGGCGAGCATCGCCACGACGCGGCCGCCTTCATCGGCGACATAAAGCTGCCAGCCATTGGCAATCTCGCGGGGAATCCGCGCACGCAGAGCACCCGCATCCGCCGAGCTTGGCAGCCCTGTCGTTTTCCAGCTCTCGAACCAGATGTGCGCAACCGCATCGAAATCCTCTTCGCGCGCGGGACGGATAGTGACGATCGATTGCATCGGGTTTGCTTGGTAGTTCCCTTCCCCGTTGTGTCATGGCCCGCAAAAGCGGGCCACCCAGGTGACACATCGCTGAACGCGAAGAAAATGCATGGACCTGAATATCACTTTCCACAACGAACAAGCTTCGCCTGGGCGGCCGCTTTGGCGGGCCGTGACAATATTAAATCGAGGAGTGAAACGCGGAAGCAGACGATCTGAACGAGCCGCCGCCTATATCTCCGGTCTCTCACCAATGTAAATCGAGTTCGGGCGCAGGAGGCGGCCGCGGCGTTGTTGTTCGCGGGCGTGTGCGGTCCAGCCGGCCGAGCGTGCGACGGCGAAGATCGGCGTGAAGGCCTGGCGCGGAATGGCCAGCGCATCGAGCAGGATCGCGGTGAAGAATTCGACATTGGTGTCGAGCGGACGGTCGGGCTTGGCGGCCGCCAGCGCTGCGCGCGCCTGCGCTTCCACTTCGGCCGCGAAAGTGAGCCGCTTCGAACTTTCACCCAATTTCTCGGCCACGACTTTCAAAACGTCCGCGCGCGGATCGCGCACGCGATAGATGCGATGGCCGAAGCCCATCAGCCGGTCGCCGCGCGCCAGCGCTGCGTCGATCCACGGCTTGATGCGTTCGCGCGTGCCGATCGCGTCGAGCATTTCGAGAACCGGCTCGGGCGCGCCGCCGTGAAGCGGCCCCGTCAGCGCGCAATAGGCGCCGGTGACGGCCGCGAACAGATCGGCCTGCGTCGAGGCGATCACCCGCGCGGTGAAGGTCGACGCGTTCATGCCGTGATCGCTGACGGTGACGAGATAGGCGTCGAGTGCGGCCGCTTCTTCGGGCGAAGGGCCGTTGCTGCCGCGCAGCATGCGCAACGTATCGGCGGCATGGCTGAGTGTCGCGTCGGGCGCGACGGGCGGCTGCCCGTTGCCGCGGCGCACGAGTGCGGCCGCGATGACCGGCAGCGCGCCCACGATTGTGGCCTCATGCGCGAGCCCGTTTTCCGCGCGGAGCGCGGCGGCGCCCACGCGAAAGCCGTCGACCGCCGACATGCCGTCGCTGGCGGCGAGAAGCTGGGGCAGGCGGGCGAAGGCGCGCCGCCGGCCTTCGCCGAGCGCGCTGCGGACTTCGGCTTCGGTGATGGGCCTGGCCGAGCCGGCCGACCACAATCGCGCCGTGACGCCCTCGAAGCTCGTTTTGCGGACGAGGTCGGCCACATGCTCGCCGGCGATGATCAACTCGCCCTTCTCGCCATCGACATGGCTGAGGGCGGTTTCCGCGGCGGCCACGCCGTCGAGGCCGATGGGCGTCTTGCTGGGCTGGATGGTCATGTTCGATCCCCTGTGTTGCATCGCACAAAAGATGGGACGGCTTCCAATATTGATCAATCTTGATTACACTGATCAATATGAAAAAATCCGAGGCGCCCCTTTATCTCAATGCCGGCGAGGCCGCGGCCGAGTTGTCGATCGCGCCCGCCACGCTCTACGCCTATGTCAGCCGGGGCCTGATCCGCTCCGAGCCCGGCGAAGGCGCCCGCAACCGGCGCTACCGGGCGGAGGACGTCCGTGCCCTGAAGACCCGCCGCGTGCCGCCTTCGGGGCGCACGACCGAGGCGTTCGATGCCGCCGTCCCGATCCTCGATTCCGCGGTCACGGCCATCGGCGAAGAGGGACCGCTTTATCGCGGCACGTCCGCGGCGGCGCTGGCGCAAACCGCCAGCCTCGAACACGTGGCGACATTGTTGTGGGACGTGACCGGCGACGATCCGTTCGCGCCCGGCAATATGCCGTTCGTCTCTCCGGCAATGTCGGCAGTGATGCTGGCGGCGCGCGATGCGCGGCCCATCGATCGCACCATCGCGGTGCTGGCGCTGGCGGGCGACGCCGATCCGCACGCGTTCAATCGCACGCCCGAGGGACGCGCCGCCGCGGGCGCGCGAATCCTGCGCCTGGTGGCAAGCGCCATTCTCGGCACGCAACCATCCGCGGCGCCCATCCACAAACAAGTGGTGAGCGCATGGGGCGTGAGCCGCGCCGACGGCGCCGATCTGATCCGGCGCGCGCTGGTGCTGCTCGCCGATCACGAACTCAATGCGTCGACCTTCGCGGTGCGCGTCGCGGCGTCGACGGGCATCAGCCTCTACGATGCGGTGATTGCGGGGCTCGCCGCGCTGAAAGGTCCCCGCCATGGCGGCGCCAGTTCGCGCGCGTCGCATTTCGTGGCGTCGCTGGCGGACGGCGACGCCACAGCACTCATCCGCGAGCGCGTGGCGCTGGGCGAAAGGTTGCCGGGCTTCGGACATTTTCTCTACACCCATGGCGATCCCAGAGGCTTCGACATGCTGGAGGCGCTGGCCAAATCCGGCGCGGACAAGCGGCTGGTGGCCGATGTGCCGGCGAGTGTTGCAGAGGCAACGGGCGAGATCGCGAATTGCGATTACGCGCTGGCGGTTCTCGCCCGCACGCTCGCATTGCCGCCGGGCAGCGAGATCGCACTGTTCGCCATCGCGCGTACGGCCGGCTGGATCGCGCATGGCTCCGAGCAATTGCAGACGGGCGGGCTCATCCGCCCACGCGCGCGTTATGTGGGTCCTGCGCCGGGACGCTCCAAAAGATAGACCGACGTTTCGCGGATTTCGCGGTCTTCCAGTTCGCGCGTCGTCTGCACGCGGTAGGTCGCGAGTTTCGTCACGCCCGTTTTCGGAAAATAACTGCGGCCCGGATCGCCCAGCAGCACGCGTGCGCCGCTGCTCGCGCGTTCGTCAAGCCATGCGAGCAGACGTTCGGCGAGCGGCCGCTCGTAGCACATGTCACCCAGCAGGATCGTGTCCCAGTTGCGTTGTGCGCCGATCGTGTCGTCGCGCGTGATGTCGATATTAACCTCGTTGAGCCGCGCGTTGAGAAGGATCGCGCTTGCCGCAAATTCATCGATATCCGCCGCCAGAACATGCGCCGCGCCGGCTTTCGCGGCGGCAATCGCGACGAGACCCGAACCCGAACCGAAATCGAGCACGGATTTTCCGGCCGCTTCCTCGGGATGATCGAGAAGATAGCGCGCCAGCGCCTGTCCGCCCGCCCAGGCGAATGCCCAGTAGGGCGGGGGCACGCCTTCGGCTTCCAGCTCTTCCTCGGTTTTCCGCCACAGCGGCACCACTTCGGTCGCCAGATGCAGCCGGATTTCCGGCACGAGCGGCGGCGCAACCGGCTGGGTGTTGGCGAGGATGAAGGCGGCGGGATCGGTCATCGTTTAGAGAAAACGCCGTCTCGCGGTATAGTCGCGGCAAGAACGGTCAGCGAAAACCGGAGGTGGGGCGTGCCGAAGCATTTCACGGGGATCAGGCTCCTTCTCGTTTTCGTCGCCATCAACACCGTGCTGTTCCTCATGCTCGTCACCTCGATGACGAGCGCGCATCCCTGGCTCGCGCGCATTCTTCCCGGCCACTTCGAAGGCGGCGTCAATTCGTCCGGCTATTGGGTGTTCTTCTCGCTGGTGCTGCTTGTCAACGCGGTGACGGTGCTTTTGGCCGGATTTGCCGTCGTGGTGCCGGCGATGATCGAAGGCACGGCGGCGGACGAGCGGCGCCTGGCGCGGCTCCTGACCGATCGCGGCGGAATTTCCGACGACGCGCGGGACGCCTGTCTCGCGGTCGTGCGCGAAGAGACCGTCTCGGCGCGCCAGCAGATCGGGATCGGCCTGTGGATTCTGATCGCGGGCGCGGTGTTTCTCGTGCTCGCCTTCGCCGCGGTGTCGCTCAGCATGGCGGGCGCGCTGCCGGACGGCGAGATGTTCGCCGCCGGTTCCGGTCCCGTGCCGAATTCCGGGATCGCGTCGATCGCGATCTGGCGCTACGCGCTCGACCAGATCGCGGGCGCACTGCTCCTGGGCGCACCGGAGATCTATCACTGGCATTTCGGCGATCTCGCGAACAATGTCGGCAACGTCGCCTACACGAATTTCGTGCTGGCGTTCCGCATCGCGCTGACGGTCGTGGTGCTGGCGATCCTGGCGACGCTCGCCCGCGCCACACGGCTGGGCGGCACGCCCCCGAAGCGCGATGCCGCGGAAGAGAAAGCGCACGGTTGAATTTTTGGATTCGATTAAATCGCGCGGCCCCCTTCCGTCACGCGGCTGACGCCGCGCGATTCAATCGAGTCAAAAACTGCGCTACCGGACCGGAAACGGTTCGCGCCAGCTTTCGATCTCGTTCAGCCGGTCGTGCCAGCGGTGCACGTTCGCGAATTCGCCGAGCGGCATGCGCGCCTCCTCGGCATAGGGAAGCGCCATCGCAACCGAAAAGTCCGCAACCGTCATGCTGTCGCCCACAAGCCAGGTCCGGTCAGCAAGATGATCGTCAAGCACCTTCGCCCAACGGCGAAACGCTTCGAGCGCTTCGTTCACCGCAACCGGATCGGGTGGCCCGATGCCGAAGCGCCGCTTGACAATGTTCTCGAAATACAGCGCGCCGCCCGCCCGCGTGAAATGCTGCGCGTTCCAACTGAACCAGCGGATGATGTCGGTCTGCCGCGCGTCGTGCGGCCAAAGATCGGCGTCCATGTCGTCTGACAACTGGCAGATCACGGCGTCGGCTTCCCAGGTGATCCGTTCGCCCTTCACCAGCGTGGGGACCTTGCCGTTCGGATTGATGGCAAGATAGGCGGGCTTCTGATGCTCGCCTTTCGCGAAATCGAGATAGACGTATTCGACCGGCGCCTTCAGATATCGGGCGACGGCGCAGGCCCGCCCCGACGAAAGAATGTCCGAGTAATAGAGCGTCATCATGTGGCGTTCTCTGCCGCGAGATACGCTTCCAGCTTGTCGAGCGCACCCGTCCAGCCGCCTTCGTGGCTGAGGCGCGATTCTTCGTCGTGCAGCTGCGCGTGCGTGAAGGTGAGTTCGGTGCCTTCGGGAACGGCCCGGAGCCTGATCTCGACCCGCGACTCGCCCGGGTCTTCCTGGCCGTCTTTCCAGCGCCAGCTCATGACGACCCGCTCCGGCGGGACGACTTCGAGAAACTCGCCGCTGCTCTCGTGCTCGGTGCCGTCGAGCAGGCGGAAACGCACGCGATAGCGGCCGCCGACGCGCGGATCGGATTCCGATATCAACACGGGGCCCGCGTCGGGACCCCACCAATGCGCGATGCCTTCGGCCGTCGTGACCGTGTCGAAGACGATCGCGGGCCGGGCCCGGATGCGGCGCACAAGCGTGAGGCTGGTCATCGTCCTTTTCTCCGCGCTTCGGTTTCCTTGTTCTCCGCATAGGTCGCGAGCCGGTCGAGCCTGCCGGACCAGAAGCGCTCGTAGCGGCGCAACCATTCCATCGCGTCGCGCATGGGCCGCGGCTGCAGCCGCACCGTCACCGTACGCCCGGTTTTCGAGCGGGTGATGAGGCCGGCATCGTCGAGCACGTCGAGATGCTTCATCACGGCCGGCAGCTTGATGGCAAAAGGTTCCGCGAGTTCGCTGACGGAGGCGCCGTCCTTGCGCTCAAGCTGCGCGAGGATCGCGCGCCGCGTCGGATCGACGAGCGCCGCAAAGGTGCGGTCGAGGCGTTCTTGATAGTTCACCATAGAGGAAAGTATCGAACCGAAACGGCCGATTGTCAACGCCGGGCGCAGATCGGTTCTCCTACGCCGTGCGAAGTTCTCCAAGGACGCCTTCGGGAAATGCGACATTCTCCGGCAGCACGTTGGTGATCAGCACGACGCCGAACGATATGATTCCGGCGGCCGCGAGATAGAGCGCCGGCGCCAGCGGATTTCCGGTAGCGGCGATCAGGGCGACCGACACCATGGGCACGGTGCCGCCGAAACAGGCCTGCGCCAGGTTCTGCCCGAACGACAGCGCGGTGCAACGCACATGCTTGGGGAGCGCCTCGACCATGAAGGCGGGCACCGTACCCGAGATTCCCGCTTGCAGCAGCGCCAGGACCGCCTGGCCGCAAATGATGGAGGCAATCGTCCCCTGGCTGATGAGCACATAGAGCGGCCAGGAAAGAAGCGCGAAGCCGATCGTCGAAAGCAGCAGGACGGCCTTGGCGCCGATCCGGTCGGCGAGCGAGCCGGCCAGCGGCAGCATCGGCAGCTGGAACGCCAGCCCCAGACAATTCAGGGCCAGCGCGCGGGAATGCGAAATGTGGGTGTACTGGACGAGCCAGGTGCTGAGATAAACGAAATTCAGATAGAAGCCGATTCCCAGCGTGAGGATCATGCCGATGATCTTCAGGATCGTGCGCCATTGAGTCCGGAAGGCCGTGACGACCGGCGAATGGCGCGCCTCGGCGATCGCCACGATAGCGGCATCCGGCGGCAGGCGCCGGCGCACATAGAGCACGAATGCGGCGATCACCAATCCGAACAGGAACGCGGCGCGCCAGCCCCAAGCGGCGATTGCCCCGGCCGGCAGAAAGCCGGTGATGGCCGCGCCGACGGCCGAACCCAGCAGCATCCCGCCCACGGCGCCGAACGGCGCGAAACTGCCGACGAAGCCGCGGCGTGTTCGCTGCGCGCCCTCGACCAGGAGCACCATCGAGGTGGTGAACTCTCCGCCCACCGCGAGACCCTGAAAAAGCCGAAGCACCACCAACAGGACCGGCGCCGCGATTCCGATTTGCGAATGGGTGGGCAGGAATCCGATCAGCATGGTCGGCAGCGCCATCATGATCACGGACGCCATCAGCGCGCGCTTGCGCCCGCTGCGGTCGCCGATATGGCCGAAGATCAGTGCGCCGAGCGGCCGGCCGATGAAGCCGATGGCAAAAACCGCGAAGGAGAGGAGGAGCGAGATCGTCGGATCGTGGGCCGGAAAGAATTGCCTGCCGATCACCGCGGCGAAAAAACCGTAGGTGCCGAAATCGTACCATTCCATGACATTGCCCGCGAGGCCCGCGATGACGATGCGCCGCTCGGCCGCGCGGATTTCCTTATTCATCGCTTCGGCGGTGTGCGCGATCTCCGCCCCAATCAGATCCATGCCGCGAAGCTGGCCGATCCGGCGTGCGGCTTCGGCGAAGGTTGCAGGACCCAGAATGTGCCTGAACATGCCGCAGGCATCGGCGAGCGCGACGAGCGCGGCGTCGTGGTGCCCCGGCTCCTCCTCGCTGAACAGAAGCGCCAGAATGCGCCGCTTGCATTCCAGCCGTTCCTCGCCGTGCTCGATCGGATAGCGGCGCTCCTGCAGCACCCAGAGAAAGAGATGGTCTTCCTGGGCCAGGATGCCGCGCTCGCAAAGCGTCCGGAGCGCTTCGCTGCGAAAATGCGTGGCGCGGGGCATCAGCCGCGCGATCCAGTCCTTGGGGTGCAACGGCTCGGGCTCGGCCGCGATATCGGCGAGCAGCCTGTCCAGCATGGCCGAACCGGTCGGGCTCCCGTCGGCGATCCACAGGCTTTCGAGGCTGGTTTCGATCTTGCCGCGAATTTCCAGCTCGATGAGCGCCGCGCCGGCAAGCCCACAGCTTAGCGACGTTTCCGGAATCTTGCTGAACTGGCCGCCTTCGTCTTCGAGGGCAAGGAGAAGGAATTCTTCAATCAGGCTGATCGTCATGATGGTCTCGCGAGAGCGCTCCGGGTGCGCTGCGCGACGTAAGAACCGCGCGGACGCGACAGACCGTTTCGCTTCAACGGAGTCCCGGACTTCCCGATTTTGTCAGCCACGCCGCCCCCGGCTTGTTTCATGCCGATCATAGAGCCACGGCCCGGCGGCGGCTGCAACTCCGCGCATTCCGACAAACCTTCGACGCACGCAACGTCGGAGAATCGCCTAACGCGCGCTTCTGGGATAGCGGTTTCAACATCCTGCGGGCCGGCCAATTCAAATGACAAAGATTAGGGGCGCCGCCCTGAAAAAGACGGTCCGACACGACGGCTTCCCAAATATCCGCTCCGGATCGAGGGCGGTCGATCGTTCGGGCCAAGACATCTCTTGTCGGCCGCGTCTTTTTTCAACAGCCCGTGATACCAGCACCTGCGAACCGTGTGCCTATCTCACTTTCTGCGATTCGAGGTAGTTGGCCCGAACCGTACGAAACATTCGCATCCGCCGGATTGTCACCCAGTAGACCAAATTTGGAACGAGTTGATGCATTCGCCAGAATAACCGGCCGATCCATGGAAACACGATCATCGCCCTGTTTTGGGAAACACCCTTGAGAATTTCTCGGGCCGCTCGTGCAGCGCTCCATTGCGGCAAGAGAAAATGCGTGCGCCTGCTATCGCGTTCGATCGTTGCGAGGTCCACGTTGATCACGGTCATGTTTTCATAGATGTCCGTTTTCATGTCGCCGGGGCACACGCAGCTAACCTTGACGCCCAAATCTGCGCCCTCGAACCTCAGGGCGAGCGAGAATCCGACCACGCCCCATTTCGATGTCGAGTAAGGCGTATTGCCGGGCTGTGGGATGATACCGCTGAGCGAAGACACGTTGACGATGTGTCCATGTCCCTGACTTACCATCACCTCGTAGGCCGCGAGTGCGCCATAGACAACGCCGTGAAGGTCGACGTCAATCACTCGATCGTACTGTTCCATCGAGAGATCGCGCGTATCGCCGCCAATAACGATCGCCGCGTTGTTGAAGATATAGTCGAGCCGCTGGAACTCCGACACAACGCCTTTGATCAACTCGCTAACTTCGTCCCGCTTGGAAACATCCACATGGACCGCGCGCGCCCGTCCGCCACCCTGCGCGATTTCAGTCGCTACTCTGGTGGCCGCGTCTCGATTGATGTCGGCTGGAATTACGGTGGCACCACGGCGCGCCAGTTCTTCGCACAGCGCCCTTCCAAGGCCCATCCCGCCTCCCGTGACGACGGCTACTTTCCCCTTAAACTTGTCCATGGCCGTGCATCCTTCCGGGAGCCTCGTCATCCGACGTTCAACGCCTTTTCGTGTGCATGTTGTCCATCCAGGTCGAGCGCATGCATCACCCTGTGCAGATAGCCGCGCAATGTCTGTGCCGAGCGTTTGCCAGGTCGCACAAGCAATTCGTGCATGACCACGCCGCCAATGAGGTCAAGGACGATCTCCGGATCTATATCGTCGCGGATCAACCCTTCGATTTGTGCGCGCTCGAGAACTGCAGCTATTGGCGCCCGCCGCGGAACGAGATATGTCCGCCAGTAAACGGACATCAGTTCCGGATGATCCGGAACCGAGCCAATCAGGCGCGCCACCATGTTCCTATAGCTAGGCGCAGTGAGAGTTGCCGCGACTGTGTCAATCAGATGATCCCTCAATGCCCCGGATGGCGCCGATTCCGCCGCGACGTCTCGTTCGGGGGCGCCTCTTTCCATCGCTATCGCCTGGGCGATCAGGTCTTCCTTCGATGACCAGCGCCTGTAGACGGTGGTTCGCGCAACTCGGGCGGTCGCAGCAATCTCCTCCAAAGTAACGCCGTCGAAACCTCGTCGGATGAACAGTTTCAGGGCGGCTTTCAATATCGCCTTGTCGGCCGCCTCGCTTCGGGGCCGGCCGGTCCGGCCGCCGGAACCGCGCGGACGGCCCTTGCAGCCTGCGAACTGCTTTGGCTTTCGAGCACGAAGCGCAGAAGCTCTCATTCAGAACGACTCAAATACGATACAGTACTGTATCCTATATCGGATGCTCTCCAATTGAGCAATCTGGGCCGGCCTGAGGCGCAGGGGGTCCGTAGCCAATTTGCGCCGGTACAGCGGCTGAGCAGTCTTTGACGCTCACCCCGCCGCGTAAGCCTCCAATGCTTGCTTTGGGTCGAATTTGATCATTCGGCGTCGAACAGCCTGAACGTTGCCAATGCGTTTTTTTTGGGTGGAACGCGGACATTGCCATTGCGCGATGGCCGCCTTTTACTGCGCGGCAATGAGCGAACCGAACGCCGCCGATTTGGAACGGGCCGACCTCGCAGGCCGGACGCGGGCAGAACTCCATGAGCCGCTTGAAAAGCAGCTTGCACCCCTGGGGCATCGCGCGATGCGCGCTTTGTCGGCAGGCCCAGGCGAACGCATCCTCGATATCGGCTGCGGGACCGGCCAGACGTCAGTCGAGCTTGGGCATATCGTGGGATCGGGAGGCGAAGTGCTCGGTATCGACCTCTCGGCCGTCGTTCTCGAAACGGCGACCGGGAAAGCCGGGAACTGCGCACAGGTTCGCTTTGTCCGGGGCGACGCGCAGGTCTTCCCCTTCGATCCCGGCTCATATGACGCGGCATTTTCGCGTTTTGGCATCATGTTCTTCGCCGACCCGGTGGCGGCTTTTGCCAATATCCGCCGGGCACTCAAGCCGGCGGGGCGGCTCGCCTTTGTTTGCTGGCGTTCGCTGGAGGAGAACGATCTCGACATCGTGCCTCTGCGCGCGGCATCGCCGTATTTGCCGCCGCACTTGCCGGAACCGGGCGCCGCTCCGCCTTTCTCATTCGCGAAGCCGAAGAGGGTGCGCGCCATACTCGCGGAGGCCGGGTTCGAAGATATTGAGATCACCGCCCATGACGAGCAGGTCGGGAGTGGTGATGCAGCGAGCATGCTGGAATTGTCGCTGCGGGTCGGATCGCTGGGCAAAATCGTGCGTGAGGCGCCGGAACTGCGAGCCCTCGTGATCGAGCCGGTACGAAAGGCACTGGTCGCATACTACGGCCCCGAGGGAACGAGACTGAACGCCGCGACGTGGATCGTGACGGCTCGCTCCCCGACGTGCTGATGTGAAGTGACTGGAACGGTTGGTGCGATTGGTTCGAATTGTCATTTTGGGTTGCGCCGGGAGCGGCAAGACCGTTCTGGCGCGCCGGCTTGGCGAGCGCACGGGCGCGCGCGTGATCTGCCTCGACGACATCTGGCAACCACAATGGGGCCAGAACGACGTTCCCATATTCCGGAACTTGATGAAGGAGGCGCATGCCGGCGACGCATGGATCAGCGACGGGAATTTTGCGCTCACGACGTTCGACATCCGGTTGCCGCGGGCCGATCTGGTGATCTGGCTCGACCGTTCGAAGCTGTCCTGCGCCTGGCGCGCGACCGCCCGGGTGTTCAAGCGCGGCGAGGCTCATCGAATTGGCAAGCTCGGCAAAGTCCTTTTGTTCATCCGGAACTTCGACCGCATCAATCGCCCGCGCATCGAAGCGCAGAGGATGGCCCATGGCCCGCGGGTCCCGGTCGTTTACCTTCGCAGCGACCGCGAAATCACTGGCTTCCTGTCTTCGCAATGAGCTGAAGTTCAAACGCGCGACTGCACCGACAAAATAGCTGGAGCATTTTCAGAATGGTTTGACGCGCTCCCCTCACTCTCCATGGCCGGGCTTGACCCGGCCATCCATCGGGCGAACATCCGCGATTTGAATTGACAATGGATGGCCGGCTCGGAGGCCGGCCATGGTGAGAATTTGTGATTCCGTCCAATTTTAAAACGCTCTAAGCGGCGACGGGAACGGCGACTTTCGACGTCGCGAGCTTGAGCATCGTCGCCCGGCTGGCGCCACGCATTTTTATGAGGCGCAGGACAATAGTCAAGACAGAACTGCTAGCGGCCGGGTGGTCCATAGCGGAACGCATCAGTAATCTGTCTTGAGTATGCCCTCTGGGCTGATGCGGCGCATGACGCAGGTATCGGGATGGTAAGCCTCTGGCCAAAATCCGTGCGCTTCAACTTGGCGGCGGATTGCATAGATGTTTGGGATTGTGATCCTGTCGCCGACATTCGGCGGAAGCACTATCTTTAGCATAGACGGGCACTCCTGATTCGAATCGCCCCGCCGGGACAATCTTAAGCCGCTTCCTTGTGTGTCCGCCAGCAGCCGTGAAAACCATGCTCGGCTTGCGCGAGAGCGCGAGGCTCGCAATGCGGCGGGTCTGTTCGCCATTTGGAACGCGACGACAATCGCCAACAAGCTGGTGCGCGGCACCTAGCCCGGTGTGGCTGACTGAAATCAAGACTTTCGAACTTGCGTGCCCTAAATGTGGTGGCCGTGCGACGTTCGATATCGTTCTGAAAAATGTTGGAAAACAACTTGGAATCATCGATCTCTTGGGCGCAACAGTGATGATAAAGTCCGGATATATGGCGCCAGATCCGACGGCGAAAGTCGGCAACTACGACGCTAGCTGCGTTAAATTTGTCCTCGGCGAAATAACCGTTTTGGCTGGTGATGAACGCACGCTCCACTTTGTTTGTTTTCCGAAGTTCAAGCAAGGGCAGCTTGCCGACGCCTTTTCCGAGAAAAACTTTACCTACATAAAGGCTCTCTTAATTTACTACGACAGTCGCCGGATAGCTCACGAGAAGTCCACCTTGTTTCTCTATCAACCCCATGATCCAGCCGTTGTGGGCTCTGTCGGCAGCTTCGTCGCCGTCGGGAGTCGAGACGTGGAAGTGCCCGAAAATGAAACTTCCAAAGTTGAGGAGATGCAGCAAAGTGTCTTCGCCCACACCTTGAAAACTCGCATGGACCTGCAACGGAAGACCGAGCGCAAATAGCGCCTTCATTTAGCGCTCCCGCTTGGCGTGTTTGCGCCATAGGTTCGCTGTTGTCTGCGCTCTGGGTCCAAAAAACCTAGGAAACCTTAGGTTCTTTGAGTGCGTCGCCTTCAAATTCTTTTGCTTATCAGCGAAGCCCACGCTCACGCTGCCACGGGCACTTGTTCCTTCGACGTCGCGAGCCTGAGCATCGTCGCGTAGTTGGGCTGCGTTTCCATTCGGGGGCCGAAGCCCTTGGCCAGCAGCAGCGCGTGCAGCTTCGGAAGGTTGTAGCAGGGCACATACATCAGGAGATGATGGTCGACGTGATAGTTGACCCAATAGGGCGCGATGATCGCGCGCTCCCACCATGAGGCGTAGGTCGTGCGCGCATTGCGGAACACGTCGTTGTCGTCGGGCACGACGGCATGCTCGGCGATGTTGCGGATGCGCGTGATCACCATATGCCAGGTGATGAGCGGCAGGATCCAGAACATCAGATAATAATGCGGCTTGCCCAGCGCGGTGAGGATCGCGAGCAGCACCAGATTGGCGACCACCGGGCCGCCCAGTTTCCGGCGGAAGGTCTGCACGCGTTCAGCAAAGGGCTGGCCGGGCCGGCCGAGCGCCGCGCGGAGTTGCGCGCGCCGCTGCTTGAATCCGGTTTGCCCCGTGATGTCGCGCAGCATCTTGCGCCAGAAGCTGTCGCGCGTGATGGGGAAGGGCGCCGACAGCGCGAGATCGGGATCGTCGGCCTGCTGCGTGCGGCGGTGATGCACCAGATGATAGAAGCGATAGGGAATGGTGTCGGTGAACACGGGATATGCGGCCAGCCATTGGCTCACGGGATCGTTCCATTTGCGCGAGCGCAGCAGCACGCCATGCGCCGCATCGTGCATCAGGATGGCGAGCCCCAATTGGCGGCCCGCAATCAGAACGACCGCCACCACGAAAGTGAGCGGATTGGGCCACAATGCGAAGAGCGCCATCGACGCCGCGATCACGGCCCAGGCGTGCGCGATGCAGAAAAGCCCCTTCCAGTTCGATCGCGCCCGCACGGCGGCCAGTTCGGCGGGCGTGAAGGTTTCGGTCGGATCGAAGCGCTCGACGTTCATGGCCCAATTATAGGCCCCTGGCCCTTAATGCGAAATCCTTTCGCGGCCTAGAAAAGCCCGGCCTGCCGCAGGATCATGACTGCCATCCCGACCTGGCAGACGATCTGCACGCCGAACGCCAGAAAGCGGAAATTCACGGCCAAAACCGAGCCGGACGAGATGTGGATCAGCGACTGGACCACTCGCGCGCAGACCACGATGACGGCCAGGCGGTTGAACATCACGTTTTCGAGCCCGATCGCCCAGCCGGACAGCACGATGGCCGCGAAGATCGCGAGATTCTCCGCCGCGTTCACATGCGCCCGGTTGATGCGCCAATAGGAGTCCGTGCCATGCGGCACGCCGGGGGTGAAGCTGTTGGCCTTGGCCTCGCCCTTGAGGACCTGAAGCACACGGTCCGCCGCGATCATCAGCACCAGGGCATAAACCCACAATGCGTAGAAGATCAGGGCGATGATGGAATGCGGAACGGTGATATCGGTCGTCATGGGGTGCTCTCCCGGAGGTTCAGCCTAGGCCAGTCTTCATCCTATGTAAGTCGCGAAGATCAATGCGGTTGCGATCAGAAGGCCCGTATCGCGGTTGGCCCGGAACAATTTCAGACAGACGGCCTGGTTGTCCACGTTGAGCATACGCGCCTGCCACAGAAGATGCGCCGCGGCCGGCACGAGCAGGAAGGCGGCGAGCCCGCCGATTCCCGCCTCCAGGGCCGCCGCCAGGATGAGAAGGCTCGCCGCCGCGTAGAAGCCCAGGATCCATGCCCGCGATTTGCCGCCCAGCAGAAGCGCGGTCGATTTCACGCCGATCAGCGCGTCGTCTTCCTTGTCCTGATGGGCATAGATCGTGTCGTAGCCGAGCGTCCAGAAGATGCAGCCCGCATAGAGCAGGAAGGCCGAGAGATCGAGGCGGCCCATGACGGCGGCGAAGCCCAGGAGCGCGCCCCAGTTGAAGGTGAGCCCGAGCCAGGCCTGCGGCCACCATGTGATCCGTTTCATGAACGGGTAGGCCGCGATGAGCACAAGCGACGATGCGCCCAGCACGATCGAGAAGCGGTTAAGCTGAAGCAGGATCGCAAGCCCGATGGCGCACTGCGCGGCGAGGAAGATCGCGGCCGCGGTCACGCTCACCGCGCCGGACGGAATGGGACGCCCGCGCGTGCGCGCCACTTGCGCGTCGATATCGCGGTCGACGATGTCGTTATAGGTGCAGCCCGCGCCGCGCATGACGATCGAGCCGGCGGCGAACAATAGGGCGAGCCAGATGTCCTGCCGGTTGGCGAAGGTCCGCCCGCCGGCGGCCGCGCCCAGCGCGAGGCCGAAGATGCAGGGCAGGAACAGGAGCCATGCGGGGTTTGGCCGGTCCAGCCGCGCCAGCCGCAGATAAGGCTGCGCAAAGCCGGGCGCGCGGTTGACCCAGCTATGTGCGACGGCATCGGCAGGCGTGGCGGCTTGCGGCTGGGGGCTCATGTCCAGAATGTGTCATTGTCCGCAGCGGTGCGAAAGCTGTGATAGACGCCGAAGGTTCGGACCCATGAGCGAAAGTTCCTTTCGCTTGTCTTTCTACGGGAATACGGACGCAGCAAATGGGATACTCGGGCTCGTCTTTCTTTCCTCTTCCCCCGCGTGCGGGGGAAGTGGCCGGCGAAGCCGGCCGAAGGGGGCCCCCTCCGTCTCGCGCGCGCCGCGCGCGCGACACCTCCCCCGCGCGCGGGGGAGGAGGACAGTCAGGACGATCGGTCTATTGTCTTATGAGATCAGCACGTCGGCCGATGTGAGGTGAAGATTGGATTTAACTTCCCAATCGCGCGAAGTCGTCGAGCCGGGCGGAAAGGTTCGGCTTTACGTCGAAGCGCCGCTCGGGCCGGGCGCGCGTGTCGAACCCGATCCGTCGCAGGTGCACTATCTGCTGCATGTGATGCGCGCGAAAGCCGGAGACCGCGTCGGCCTTTTCAACGGGCGCGGCGGCGAATGGATTGCGGCGGTCGCCGACGTCACACGGCGCGCCTGTGTGCTGGTGTGCGAACGGCAAACTACGGCGCAATCGGGTACGCCCGATGTCTGGCTCGTCTTCGCACCGATCAAGAAAACGCCCGCCGATTACGTCATGCAGAAGGCGACCGAACTGGGCGTCCGCGCGCTCCAGCCGGTGCTGACGCGCCGGACCATCGTTCGCCGCGTGAACGCGGACCGCATGCGCGCCAACGCAATCGAGGCGGCCGAGCAATCCGGACGCCTGACCGTGCCCGACATAAGCGAACCGATGGAATTGGAGAAGCTGCTCGCGGCGTGGCCCAACGAGCGCCGAATTCTTTTTTGTGACGAAGCCCGCGAAGCGCCGTCGATCTTCGATGTGCTGGCACAGGCGCCGGGCGGTCCATGGGCGATATTGACCGGCCCTGAAGGCGGCTTCGACGATGCCGAGCGGGCGACGATCCGCGCGCTGCCTTTTGTTTCGCCCGCATCCCTCGGCGAACGCATCCTGCGCGCCGATACGGCCGCGCTGGGCGCGCTTGCCGTTTGGCAGGCGGTCAAGGGCGATTGGCGTTAGTCTGTTCGGACCAAGGGTTCGTCACGTTTCACAGGCGGCGCTTGCCGGTTGCGGGGGCCGTCACTACATAGTCGAAAACTGAACAGCCGATTCAGAATTTACACGCGGCTGTAGGGACAATGCCCGGGAGGGCGGCCAGGAGGGCGGCGCATGTCCATCCCCCAATCTGCCGGGGGGCCTATCGAGTCGCGCGACAGTCTCGTGCGCTATCTCGAACGGGGTTCCAAGCCGAAGGCCGATTGGCGCATCGGCACCGAACACGAGAAGTTCGTCTACGACCCGCGGACCATGAAGCCCGTCGGCTATGAGGGCAGGCCCGGAATCCGCGCGCTGCTCGAAGGCATGCGCCGTTTCGGCTGGGAGCCGGTCAAGGAAGGCGATGCGATCATCGGGCTCACCCAGGACCTGGCCTCGATCAGCCTCGAACCCGGCGGACAATTCGAACTCTCCGGCGCGCCGCTCAAATCGGTTCACGACACCTGCGCTGAAGTGAACACGCATCAGGAGCAGGTACGCGAGATCGCAAACGAACTCGGCGCGGGCGTGCTCGGCCTCGGCTATGCGCCGACCTGGACCCTCGACGACGTGCCGCAAATGCCGAAGGGCCGTTACGGCATCATGCGCCGCTACATGCCCAAGGTCGGCGGCTACGGCCTCGAAATGATGTTCCGGACCTGCACCGTGCAGGTGAATCTCGATTTCTCCAGCGAAGCGGACATGGTGAAGAAATTCCGTGTCGGCCTCGCGTTGCAGCCGGTGGCGACGGCGCTGTTCGCCAATTCGCCGTTCCGCGAGGGCCGGCCGAACGGATTTCTGTCCTATCGCAGCCACATCTGGACGGATGTCGACAATGCGCGCTCGGGCATGTTGCCGTTCGTGTTCGAGGACGGTTTCGGGTTCGAGCAATATGTCGATTACGCGCTCGACGTGCCGATGTATTTCGTCTACCGCAACGGCAAATATATCGATGTCGCCGGCAAGAGCTTCCGCGATTTTCTCGCCGGCCGCATTGCAGAATTGAAAGGCGTCGTGCCCACCATGGCCGACTGGGCGGATCATCTGACGACGATCTTCCCCGAAGTGCGGCTGAAGCATTTCCTCGAAATGCGCGGCGCCGACGGCGGTTCGTGGCGGCGCATCTGCGGCCTTCCGGCGCTATGGGTCGGTCTCTATTACGATCAGGTCGCGCTCGATGCGGCCTGGGACTTGGTGAAAGACTGGTCGGCCGAAGAGCGGCAGGCCATGCGCGATGCGGTGCCGCGGCTCGCCTTCAACACGCCGTTCCGCGGCCGGACCTTGCGCGATCTCGCGCGGGACATGCTGGAGATTTCCACCGCGGGCCTGCGCCGCCGCGCCCGGGAAGACGCGATCGGCACGACGGAAGAAGGCTTCCTCCAGCCGCTGGTGGAACTCGTCGAACGCGGCCACACCCGCGCGGAGGAGTTATTGCGCAAATACGAAGGTCCCTGGAAGCGCGATCTGGCCCCGATTTTCAGTGAGTATAATTTTCTCTGAGCCACGCGACGGGAAACCAGGGCGCATTTTCATTCGTTGTCATGTGATACCAGCGGCCGTAAGTTGCAACTCATTTTCCCTCAAGTGTCATGGCCGCAGAAGCGGCCATCCAGAGGGTGCAGAACGCGAATTCGAAATAACGGAACGAGGTTGTCGGCAGCGGGAGCCGCGCACTAGGTCTCGCTGGGTTCCCGCTTTCGCGGGAATGACACCGAGAAGGAAGAAGGGCCGAGGCCGTTGGCATGAATGGGTAGAGAGCCCACACCATTGGTGCGAGAGTGACGCGAAATACGGTGCAAGTCAGATAACATGGCGCGCGATATCCGAACCCGTATGGCTGCCGTGCGGGACCGCCGCGATCTCGGCGCGATCGATCCGCGCGTGGCGTCGGATCTTCACCGGCGCGATCTCATCGACGCGGCCATTTCCGCGCGCCGCTGCTGGGTCGCGGAGCGCGGCGGCCGTGCCGTGGGCTATGGGGTCTTGACGAAGAATTTCTTCGCCCGCGATTTCGTCGAACTGCTCTTTGTCGCCGAGGAGGCGCGCCGCAACGGCGCGGGCGCGGCGATCCTGGAAGCGATCGAGCGCGCCTGCAGCGAAGACCGCCTGTTCACGTCGACGAATCAGTCAAACGCGCCCATGCGCGCACTGCTGGCGAAGCGCGGCTACGCGGCAAGCGGCCGGATCGAAAATCTCGATCCGGGCGATCCGGAACTCGTGTTCGTGAAATTCCTGCGCGGTTAGCCGCGACGGCGGCCGTACATAATGACCAGCAAGCCGAATACCGCGAGCGCGGCGCCATAATAGGTCCAGTGCATATCGCCGATCATGAAGCTCGGCTTCATATGCGCCGGGGTCCAGGTGAGATACCCGAGCCCCTGTCCGACCCAGATCAGACCCATCGCCAAAACGAGCACGCCAACAATCGTGAGAATGGTACGCATGGAATTCCCCCTCGGTTGTGACCGGCACTATAGCATCATTTTGCCTTGGGGCGACGCTCGGCGCCCTGGCGGGTCAGCATCCAGCCCGGATATTCGGGCGGCAGCGCGCTCACCTCGTCGAGCTTGGCGATTTCCTCGGCCGACAGCGCAAAGCTCGCAGCTGCGAGATTGTCGTCCAGCTGTTCCGCGGATTTCGCGCCGATGATGACGCTGGTGACGAAGGGCTTGGCGAGAATCCAGGCCAGCGCGACGCGGGCGACCGACACGCCCCTGGCGACGGCGATTTCGCGCATGGCGGCGACGCAGGCCCAGGCGCGGTCCTTGTTCACGGGCGGAAAATCGAACGCGGTGCGGCGCGCGTCTTCCGGCCCGTTGCTGCCCGGCCCGAACTTGCCGGAGAGGAGGCCGCCGGCCAACGGACTCCACACGAGCAATCCGATCTTCTGATCGGTGAGCAACGGCACGATGTCGCGCTCGAGATCGCGGCCGGCGATGGAGTAATAGGCCTGCAAGGTTTCGAAGCGGGCGAGGCCGCGCTGCTCGGCGATGCCTTCCGCCTTCATGATCTTCCACGCCTGCCAGTTGGAGCAGCCCACATAGCGGACCAGTCCGCGCGACACGAGATCGTCGAGCGCGCGCATCGTTTCCTCGACCGGCGTCACCGAATCCTGCGCATGAATCTGGTAGAGATCGATGTGATCGGTTTGCAGCCGCTCCAGGCTGCGCTCGACCGCATCCATGATGTGTCCGCGCGAGGCGCCAAGATCGTTCGGTCCCTTGCCGACGCGGCCGTAGCATTTGGTGGCGATCACGATATCGGATCGCTTGACGCCGATGTCCTTCAGCGCCTGGCCGGTGAGCTCTTCGGAGCGGCCTTCGGAATAGACATCGGCCGTGTCGAGGAAGTTCACGCCGCCTTCGATGGCGCTGGAAATGAGACCGGTGACGGCGGGCTGCTCCAGCGAGCCGACCACTTTCCACATGCCCTGGCCGCCGAAGGTCATCGTGCCGAGGCAGATTTCCGAGACGAAGAGGCCCGTATTTCCGAGCTGGTTGTAGCGCATGGGGGTGTCCTTCCGTTTCAAGACGGCAGGATCGTAAGCTCCGGCCACAGCGCTTTCCAGCGCAATGCTTTCTCCCAATAGCGCTCGGGCTGGAAATTCGGCGTGATGTTGGGGCGCACGATCATCTTCTCGATGTCGTCGAAACCGCGCGGCGCATAGATCCGGTAGCCCGGACCGTTCGCGCGAATACCCACTTGCGCATTGTGCATTAGGAAGCGGTCGATTCCGCCGGTGGCGCTGGCGGATGGCGGATAAGGCGCGCCGAATTTTTCCTCGTACCAGAGATGCGTGCGCGCCTGGTTGCGTACTTCGATTTCGGCATCGATGCCGCGAAAGGCCTGCGCCGTCCGGCGAATGACCGTGTCTTCTGCGTCCCACGACACATCGGGATCGAAGTAGAAGAGGTCGTAATCCTTGATGCCGTATTCCGGCGCGCGTCCGGTCATGGCATTCCACACGGACTGGAAGAGCGCGCCGGATGCCAGCCACGCATCGGGCAGGGCGAGCGACGGCAGCCTGCCCAGAATCGTGCGATTGATCGGGTTGGACAAAACGCCGGCGACAAATTCCGCTTCGGTCATCGCGGCGCCTGGGGAGGGAAGGGCATGAGCTATATCACCGCCATCGGCCTGGGGGCGGCCTTCTGCACCACCATCGCGTTCCTGCCGCAGGTCATCAAGACCTGGACCACGCGCTCGACCAAGGACATTTCGCTGGGCATGTTCCTGATCTTCACGATCGGCATTCTGCTGTGGCTGATCTACGGCCTTCTCGTACGCGACGTGCCCCTGATCGCGGCGAATGCCGTCACGCTTCTGCTCGCGTCGATCATCCTGGGGTTCAAGATCAGGTACGGTTAGCGGGCTTTCATATCCCCGTGATCACGAGATCGATCGCGGCAATGATGCGGAAGCGCTCGGATTCGAGATTGGCGACCGGATTCCGCAACATGCGCTTGGGCAGGACGCCGAGTTCGAGCGGCTGGAGACAGAGCCGGATTCCTTTAACGACAAATTCGGGCGTCAGGCGGCGCATTTGTCGAACGTCGGACGCAATGATCAGGGGGACCACCACGCGGGTCCGAAGATCGTGAAACATATTCGCCTGAACGTCGATCAGGAACGGCCGGCCTTCGCGTCCAACCCTGGCGGGATTTGGAAAGACGTCAAACTGACAGACTCATCCCAGTCCTGGAATTCTTCGCCGAAGACGCCGTTCCTATCGATAAAGCGGTTGTAGGACTCGATCGCCTCGCGATTTTCCTCGCGCCATTTTTGGGTGCGCGCCTCCGTGACGCGCTTGCGCAATTCGTCTTCCAGCGTCTGCGACAGGTTGATGCCCATCTCTTTCGCCGCGGCGAGAATGTCCTCGTCGACGGTGACGTTCGTCGCCCGCTTGCGCACGGGCTTGCGCCAGCCGAGATGCAAATTCTCCGGCCAGGGCTCCCGGCGGAACGGTTTGGGCGGGTCGTCGAATTCTTTCGTCATGCGCATAGTCTATGCGCACTCGGCATGCGCATCAAGCGGCCGTGCCGCCCACCGTGAGCCTGTCGAGCCGCAAAGTGGGCTGGCCCACGCCCACGGGCACCGACTGCCCGTTCTTGCCGCAGGTGCCGACCCCGCTGTCGAGCTTCATGTCGTTGCCGATCATGGCGACACGGGTAAGCGCTTCCGGCCCGTTGCCGATCAGCGTTGCACCCTTGATCGGCGCGCCCACCTTGCCGTTCTCGATCAGGTAGGCCTCGGTGCAGGAGAAGACGAATTTGCCCGACGTGATGTCCACCTGGCCGCCGCCGAAATTGACCGCATAGACGCCCTTGTCGACGCTCGCGAGAATTTCCTCGGGCGTCTTGTCGCCGCCCAGCATGTAGGTGTTCGTCATCCGCGGCATGATCGAATGCGCATGCGACTCGCGCCGGCCATTGCCCGTCGGCGCCACACCCATCAGCCGCGCGTTCTGGCGATCCTGCATGTAGCCTTTGAGGATGCCGTCTTCGATCAGCACCGTGCGCGTCGTGGGCGTGCCTTCGTCGTCGATGGTGAGCGAGCCGCGCCGTCCGCCGATGGTGCCGTCGTCGACGACGGTGACGCCGGGCGAAGCGACACGCTCGCCGAGCAATCCGGCAAACGCCGACGTTTTCTTGCGGTTGAAATCGCCTTCCAGTCCGTGGCCGATCGCTTCGTGAAGCAGAATTCCCGGCCAGCCCGGTCCCAAGACGACCGTCATCTCGCCGGCGGGCGCGGGGATGGACGAGAGATTGACCAGCGCCTGGCGCAGCGCCTCGTCGACGGCGTTCTTCCAATAGCCCGCTTCGAGATAGGTCTCGTAACCGCTGCGCCCGCCGCCGCCATAGCTTCCCGCTTCCTGCCGGCCGTTCTCCTCCACCACCACCGACACGCCGATCCGCACCAGCGGGCGGATGTCGCGATAGCTCTCGCCACCGGGGCGCACGATCTCCACCGTCTGCCACTCGCCCGCCAGCGAGCAGGAGACCTGGCGCACGCGGGAATCCTTGTCGCGCGCGTAGGCGTTCATCTCTTCCAGCAATTTGATCTTGGTTTCGAAGCCCGCCGTGTGAAGCGGATCCAGATCCGCATAGAGCTTCGTGTTGGTGCGGGCGGGCGAGGCGGCGACCTTGCCCGAATAGCCCTGCGTCACGGCGCGCACGGTTTCGCCCGCGCGGCGGATTGCCGCTTCCGAAAGCTCCGAAGCATGCGCGTAACCGGTCGCTTCGCCCGCCACCGCGCGCAATCCGAAGCCCTGCGTCGTGTCGAAAGTCGCCGCTTTGAGGCGGCCATCGTCGAACGAGAAACTCTCGCTTTGGCAATATTCCAGGAAGAGTTCGCCGTCGTCGGAACCCTTTAGCGAGCTATCGACCAGCGTTTGGACGCGCCCGCGGTCGAGCTCCGCCAGATCGAAGAAAGGGTCGTCGGTCTTTGCCACGGTGCGAATCTCCGGTGTCTCGTTCCCTAGATAGTGCCTCGGGGGCCGGATGGCGTCACCCCGAGCCCGGTTTCGTTGTTCCGCGTGGCATAAGGTCGCAATGACTTCAGGGGCTTAGCTCTCCTAAATCCCGCGGTCGAATCTTTGCGGCGATGGGGGCCAGGCCGGCCAACCGAAGGTTCCGCTCTCGAGGTCACTGGATGTTGCTCGGAAAAATGAAGGCGGCTGCAGGTGCGCTCACGGCGTTGCTTGTCTCCGCGGGTGGGGCGTTGGCTATCCCGGTGCCGTGGGAGACGGGTTTCCAGCCCGCCGTCACGCCGGTGATGCAGGACATCGAGGATTTCCACACCTTCGTCCTCTACATCATCACCGCCGTCACGCTCTTTGTGCTCGCGCTGCTCCTCTGGATCATCGTCCGCTACAACAAGCGTGCGAACCCGGTGCCCAGCAAGGTCACGCACAACACGCTTCTGGAAGTGATCTGGACCGTGGTGCCCGTGATCATCCTGGTGGTGATCGCGATCCCGTCGTTCAAGCTTCTTTATTACGAAGCCGACATCCCGCCGAGCGATCTCACGCTCACCGCGATCGGCAAGCAGTGGTACTGGACCTACGAATACAACACGAACGGCAATTTCCAGTTCGACTCGCTGGGGCTATCGGACGCCGCCGCCGCCAAGAAAGGCGAGCCGCGGCTCCTGGGCGTCGACAACGTGGTCGTCGTGCCCGTGAACAAGGTCGTGAAGGTGCTGACGACGGGCGCCGACGTGATCCATTCCTGGGCCGTGCCGCAGTTCGGTGTGAAGATGGACGCGGTTCCCGGACGCCTCAATGCGACGTGGTTCAAGGCGACGAAGATGGGCACCTATTACGGCGAATGCTCGGAACTGTGCGGCGCCCATCACGCCTACATGCCGATCGAGGTGAAGGTCGTCTCGGAAGCCGACTTCGAGACATGGGTCGCGGCCGCGAAGAAGAAATATACCGCCGACAACGCCGCGCCGGCGCAAGATACGACGCGCGTAGCCGCGCTCGCGAAATAGGGACGAGCCACATGGCCGATGTAGCACACGCGGATCATCCGACCGGCTGGCGCCGGTACGTCTATTCCACGAACCACAAAGACATCGGCACGATGTATCTGGTGTTCGCGATCTGCGCCGGGCTGGTGGGCGCCTCCCTGTCGATGATGATGCGCGCCGAGTTGATGTATCCGGGCCTCCAGATCTTCAAGGAGCCGCATACCTTCAACGTGTTCGTCACCGGCCACGGACTGATCATGGTGTTCTTCATGATCATGCCGGCCATGATCGGCGGCTTCGGCAACTGGCTGGTGCCGCTGATGATCGGCGCGCCGGACATGGCCTTTCCGCGCATGAACAACATATCGTTCTGGCTGCTGCCGTTCTCCTTCACCTTCCTCATCATGTCGATGTTCGTCGAAGGCGATTCCGGCGGCATGGGCGTGGGCGGCGGCTGGACGCTCTACGCGCCGCTGTCGACCACCGGCTCGCCCGGCCCGGCGATGGATTTCGCCATCTTCTCGCTGCATCTGGCGGGTGCGTCCTCGATCCTGGGCGCGATCAACTTCATCACGACGATCTTCAACATGCGCGCGCCGGGCATGACGCTGCACAAGATGCCGCTGTTCGTATGGTCGATCCTGGTGACCGCGTTCCTGCTGCTGCTGTCGTTGCCGGTTCTGGCGGGCGCGATCACGATGCTCCTCACCGACCGCCATTTCGGCACGAGCTTCTTCAATGCGGCGGGCGGCGGCGACCCGATCCTGTTCCAGCATTTGTTCTGGTTCTTCGGCCACCCCGAGGTCTACATCCTGATCCTGCCGGGCTTCGGCATGATCAGCCACGTCATTTCGACCTTCTCCAAGCGGCCCGTGTTCGGCTATCTCGGGATGGCCTATGCGATGGTGTCGATCGGCTTCATCGGCTTCCTCGTCTGGGCGCATCACATGTACACGGTGGGCCTGTCGGTCGACACGAAGGCCTATTTCGTGTTCGCCACGATGGTGATCGCGGTGCCCACGGGCATCAAGATATTCTCGTGGATCGCCACGATGTGGGGCGGCTCGATCGAGTTCAAGACGCCGATGCTGTGGGCGGTGGGATTTGTCTTCCTGTTCACCGTGGGCGGCGTGACGGGCGTGGTGCTTGCCAATGCGGGCGTCGACGTGGTGCTGCAGGACACCTATTACGTCGTGGGCCATTTCCACTACGTGCTGTCTTTGGGCGCCGTCTTTGCGATCTTCGCGGGCTGGTATTTCTGGTTCCCCAAGATCACCGGCTACACCTACAACGAGACGATGGGTAAGCTGCATTTCTGGATCACGTTTATCGGCGTCAACGTGGCGTTCTTTCCGATGCATTTCCTGGGTCTTGCGGGCATGCCGCGCCGCATCGCGGATTATCCGGACGCCTTCGCGGGCTGGAACTTCGTCTCGTCGATTGGCGCGTTTGTTGCGGGCTTCGGCGTGCTCGTCTTCCTGGCGACGATGGCCGAGGCGTTCCTCGCCAAGCGCAAGGCGGGCGACAATCCCTGGGGCGTGGGCGCCACGACGCTCGAATGGACGCTGCCGTCCCCGCCGCCGTTCCACACCTATAACGAGCTGCCGCGGATCACCTGAGGAGCAAATCGGCGAATGGCCACGGCCGCGATCTTTTCCGCAAATCCTCGCGCCGCGACCGTCGGCGACTTCTTCGCGCTGCTCAAGCCGCGTGTGATGTCGCTCGTCATCTTCACGGCGCTGGCCGGTATCGTCGTGGCGCCGGGCGCGATCAATCCGGTTGCCGCCTTCACCGCGCTTCTCTGCATTGCCGTCGGCGCGGGCGCATCGGGCGCGCTCAACATGGCCTATGATTCCGATATCGACGTGCGCATGTCGCGCACGGCCTCGCGACCGATCCCGATGGGACATGTGTCTCGCGGCGACGCGCTGGGGTTCGGCTGGGCGTTGTCCATCGGCTCCGTGGCGCTGATGGGGCTGTTCTTCAATGTCCTCGCGGCGGGCCTGCTGGCGTTCACGATCCTGTTTTATGTCGGCGTCTATACGCTCTGGCTGAAGCGCCGCACGACGCAGAACATCGTCATCGGCGGTCTCGCGGGCGCGCTGCCGCCAGCCATCGGTTGGGCGGCGGTGACGGGCAGCCTGACGCTCGCGCCGCTGGTGCTTGTGCTCATCACCTTTTTGTGGACGCCCGCGCATTTCTGGGCGCTCGCGCTCTACCGCTCCGACGATTACGCGCGCGCCGGCGTGCCGATGCTGCCCGTCGTCAAAGGAAAAGAGGCAACGCGCCGCCAGATTTTCGCCTATGCGCTGGCGACGTTCGTGGCCGGACTCGCGCCGGGTTTCGTGGGATTGGGTGGGCCGCTTTATCTCGCGGTCGCCGTGCTGTTCGGCGGCTGGTTCGTCTGGCAGGCGTTTGCGGTATGGCGCGAGACGGACGCGGTGCGCGAGCCGGCGGCGCGCCGGCTCTTCGCCGTATCGATCCTTTACCTTTTCGCGTTGTTTGCGGCGCTGATCGTCGAGCGCGCTTTGCACCTTCCGCTTCTGGCGGCTTACTCCTACGGAGCCTGGATGTGAGGCCATGGACGGAAACGGCGAAGACGAGCGGCGCAACGCGCGCGAGCGCAGAAAGCGCAACATCGCCATCGGGCTTTCACTGGCCGGATTGGTGATCCTGTTTTTCGTCATGACCATGGTCCGGCTTAAGGGCCATGTGTTCGATTGGAATGGTTAGAGAGGCGGCAAGAAATGGCGCATAGCGAAGTCAAGCACGACTATCATCTGGTCGATCCCAGCGCATGGCCGATCATCGGCTCGCATCGGCGCCTTCACGATGCTGATCGGCGCCGTGTTCTGGATGAACAAGGATTATTCCGGCTTCTTCGGGCTGCCGGTGAACGGCCATCCGTGGATATTCGCCATCGGCGCGGTGACGGTGCTCTACACGATGGCCGGCTGGTGGCGCGACGTGATCGCGGAATCCGTCGTGCGCGGCGACCACAAGCCCGTCGTCAAGCTGGGCCTGCGCTTCGGCATGGTGCTGTTCATCGCTTCCGAAGTGATGTTCTTCCTCGCCTGGTTCTGGGCCTATTTCAACAGCGCCTTGTTCCCGCACGACGTCTCGATCGGCAGCTGGCCGCCGAACGGAATCACCACGCTCGATCCCTGGCACTTTCCGCTGCTCAACACGCTGATCCTGCTCACTTCGGCCACGACCGTGACGTGGGCGCACCACGCGATCCAGCACGGCGACCGCAAGGGCTCCATTCAGGGGCTGTTGCTGACCGTGGGTCTCGGCGGCTCGTTCACCTGCGTGCAAGCCTACGAATACACCCACGCGCCGTTCACCTTCGGCTTCAATCACCTGGCGCTCGCGCCATTCACGGATGCCGCGCATACGTCGCTGTCCGTCGGTGTCGGTAATTTCGACGCGATCTACGGTTCGACCTTCTTCATGGCGACCGGCTTTCACGGCTTCCACGTCATTGTGGGAACGATATTCCTGACCGTGTGCTTGGGCCGCGCGATTGCGAACCAGTTCACCCCGGAGCGCCATTTCGGGTTCGAGGCGGCGGCCTGGTACTGGCATTTCGTCGACGTGGTGTGGCTGTTCCTGTTCTCCTGCATCTATGTGTGGGGTGCGAGTCCCATCACGGCCGCGTGACCGCAGCGGCCGACGAGCCGAATACGCTACGCGCGGCGCTTCTGGGCCGTTGTCCACGTTGCGGCATCGGCAAATTGTTCGCGGGCTATCTGACGGTCGCCGCGCGCTGCACGAGTTGCGGTCTCGACTTTGCGGGCTTTGACGCGGGCGACGGACCCTCGGTCTTCGTGATCCTGATCGTGGGCTTCATCGTGGCCGGCGGCGCGCTGATCGTGGAAGCGACGTTCAGTCCGCCCTATTGGGTGCACGCCGTCATCTGGCTGCCGCTGATCCTGATCCTCACCTTCGCGTTTCTGCGGCTGGCGAAGGCGCTCCTGCTCGTGCTGCAATACAAGCATCAGGCGCATGAGGGGCGGCTTGCGGACTGATCGCACGGACCATGAAAATCCACTTTCGACCCATTCCGCTTTTGACGCTGTTCTGCCTGCCCGCGCTCGCGGCGTTGCTGGCGCTGGGCGCCTGGCAGATCGAGCGGCTGCACTGGAAACTCGGCCTGATCGCCGAGATGAACCACAATATGTCGGCGCCGCCCGTGAGCGTCGATGCGGCGCTCGCGATGGGAAATGCGGCGGCGCAATACCACACCGTAAAACTACGCGGCCGCTTCGACAACGCGAAAGAGGCCTATGTCTTCACGACCGTGAATGACGGTGACGCCGCCTATCATGTCGTCGTGCCGTTCGTGCTCGATGACGGCCGCGTCTTTCTCGTCGATCGGGGCTATGTGACGCCGGCGCTGAAGAACCCGGCGGCGCGTGCGGCGGGGATCGTGTCTGGCGAGACGGATCTTGTGGGTGTGTGGCGCACGCCGGATCGTCCGGGCGTTTTCACGCCCCGGCCCGATCCGCAGCATCGCATCTGGTATTCCCGCGACATCGCCGGCATCGCGGCCGCCGACGGCGTCAGGCTCGCCGCGCCCGTCCTGATCGAAGCCGGCCCCGAGCCGAATGCGGGCGGCTGGCCGAAGGGCGGCCAAACTATCGTCAACCTTCCGAACGATCACCTGCAATACGCAATCACATGGTTTGCGCTCGCCGCCGGTCTCATGTTCGTTTATCTCGCCTATCATCAGGCGAATGGACGCCTGGGAATCCGGCCGTAATCCGATGCGCTATATCAGCACGCGTGGGCATTCCGCGCCGCGATCCTTCGAGGAGGTCCTGCTCGCGGGTCTCGCGGACGATGGCGGCCTGTTCCTGCCGGAAACCTGGCCGCAGATCGGCGCGAACGAGATCGCGAGCTTCGCCAACTCCCCCTATGCCGATGTGGCGCTGCAAATTCTCGTCCGCTTCGCAGGTGACTCGTTTTCGCCGGCCGAACTGAAGGTGGACATCGACGCGGCCTATGCGCCATTCGACGCGCAGACAATCGCGCCGCTGGTCGCAGATCGGCTCCGAATCTCCATCTGCTCGAGCTGTTCCACGGGCCGACGCTCGCCTTCAAGGACATCGCGATGCAGGTGATCGGCCGGCTGGTCGCGCGCGCGCTCGCCGGACGCGGCGATCGCATTACGATCGTGGCCGCCACTTCCGGCGACACGGGTTCGGCGGCCATCGCCGCGCTGGGCGGCCTCGCCGCGCATCGATCTGTTCGTGCTGCACCCGAAAGGACGCGTCAGCGAAGTGCAACGCCGCCAGATGACGACGGCGAAATTCGCCAATGTTCACAACATCGCGCTGGAAGGCAGCTTCGACGACGCCCAGGCGATCGTGAAGACGCTGTTCGCCGACAGCGCGTTTGCGCGTGCGCACGCATCTCACGGCCGTCAACTCGATCAATTTCGCGCGGATCGCCGCGCAATGCGTCTATTACTTCACGGCCGCGGCACAACTCGGCTCGCCGCCTGTTTTCGTCGTGCCCACCGGCAATTTCGGCGATGTGTTCGCGGGCGAGGCGGCCATGCGGATGGGTCTGGCCGTCGAGCGCCTCGTCGTCGCGACCAACGCCAACGACATCCTGGCGCGGGCATTGAACGAAGGCGTCTACGCCGTGGGCGCGGCACAGCCGACGCTGAGCCCGTCCATGGACATCCAGGTCGCGAGCAATTTCGAACGCGCGCTGTTCGAAGCGTCGGGCCGGGACGACGCCTGGATGCGCGGCGCGATGGCGGATTTCGCGCGCGACCGAAAGTTGGTCATTCCGGTGCCGGTTCTCGACGCTCTCCGGGAGCGCTATCGCGCGTGCTCCTGCAGCGACGAGGAAACGCTGGCGACCATCGCGCGACGTACACCGCGAACTGGGCCGTTTGGTCGATCCCCATACCGCCGTCGGGCTGTCGGTGGCCGCGAAGTTCCTGCCGCAGGCGAAGGGTGCCGGTGGTCGTTTTGTCGACCGCGCACCCCGCCAAATTCCCGGATTCCGTGGCCCGGGCGACCGGGGTTTCGCCCCCCTTGCCGCAGCGCCTCAATGACCTCTATGAGGGGGTGGAGCGCATGACCGTTCTGCCCAATGACGGGCCGCAAATCCGCGCGTTCATCGAGGCCAGGCTCGCCCGTTCATGAACGTCGAAATCACCAGACTTCCCAACGGCTTGACGGTCGCGACCGACCCCATGCCGCAGCTTGAGAGCGCCGCTTTGGCGTCTGGGTCGAATTGCGGCGCGCGCCATGAGAACGGCGGCCCTGATGGGCGTGTCGCACATGCTGGAGCATATGGCCTTCAAGGGCACGCAAACGTCGCAGCGCGCGCGACATCGCCGAAGAGATCGAGGCGGTGGGCGGCTACCTGAACGCCTATACGAGCCGCGAACAGACCGCCTTCCACGCGCGCGTGCTCAAGGCCGATGTCCCGCTCGCCGTCGATCATCCTCGCCGACATTCTCACCCACCCGGCGTTCGATCCGGGCGAACTCGAACGCGAGCGGCAGGTCGTACTGCAGGAAATCGGACAGGCGCGCGACACGCCCGACGACATCGTGTTCGATCATCTGCAATCCGCGGTCTATCCCGATCAGCCGATGGGTTGGCCCGATTCTCGGCAACGAAGAGACGGTCGGCCGCTTCACGCGCGACGATCTCAATACCTACATGGGCGCCAATTACCGCGCCGGCGGGATGACGCTCATCGCTTCGGGTGCGGTCGAGCATTCGCGGATGGTCGATCTGGCGTCGCGGCACTTCGAAGGTCTCGCGCATGGGCGAAGGCCCCGAAGCGGAGCGCGCGCGCTATCGCGGCGGCGATCTGCGCGTGGGGGAAGACCTCGAGCAGGTGCACGTGACCTACGCGTTTCCGGGCGTGACGAGCGCGGACGCCGAGCGTCTATGCCGCGCAGGTCTATGCGACGGCGCTGGGCGGCGGAATGTCATCACGCCTGTTCCAGGAAGCGCGCGAGAAGCGCGGCCTTTGCTATTCGATCTACGCCTTCGCACACACCTTCAGGCGACGGCGGGATTATCGGCGTCTATGCGGGAACGGGCGAAAACGAAGCGGGCGAGATTTCCGCCGTCGTCGCGGGCGAAATGGCTGCACTCGCGCAGGGCGCCACCGAGAAGGAAGTCGCCCGCGCCCAGCGCGCAACTCAAATCCGGACTGCTGATGGGCACTGGAACGCCCGTCGTCGCGCATCGAACAGATCGCGGCGCAATCTGCTCGCCCATGGCCGCGTGCTCGGAATCGACGAGATGACCGCGAAACTCGAAGCGGTCGATGCGGCCGCCGTGCGGAATTTCGGCGAAAGGCTGATGGCGAGCGAACGGCCTGCCATCGCCGCCGTCGGTCCCGTCGACCGAGCTCGAAAGTCACGAGACATTTGCCAACCGCTATCGGAGCGGGCATCGCCCGCCGCGCCGCCGAATGAATTCGGGTCCCATGGCGTTCATGCGGGGACTGACGTTCCCCGGCGGACAGCAACCCATCATCAAGGGCCAGAACGTCTATCTGCGTTATCCCCGCGTTCCCGATTTTCCGGCCTGGTCGATGCTGCGGGCGGAGAGCCGGGCATTCCTGGCGCCGTGGGAACCCTCCTGGGCCACGGACGAATTGACCAAGGGCGCGTTTCGCCGCCGCCTGAAGAAATACCAGCGCGAGGCGCGGCTCGATTCCGCTTACGCTTTTTTCGTGTTTCGCAACGAGGACAACGCGCTGATGGGCGGCTGCACGCTGTCCAATGTGCGCCGCGGCGTCACGCAATGCTGCGCGCTGGGCTATTGGATCGGCGAACGCTTCACGCGGCAGGGCTACATGTTCGACGCCGTGCGCGCACTGGTCCCGTTCATCTTCAAGACGCTGGGACTGCATCGCATCGAGGCCGCCTGCCTGCCGTCCAACGAGCCTTCGAAAAGCCTCCTGGTCAAGGCCGGGTTCCGGCAGGAAGGTCTGGCCCTGCGCTATCTCCAGATCAACGGCGACTGGCAGGACCACGTCCTATTCGCTTTGCTCGCCGAGGAGGCGCAGCTAGGTTAGCCGCGCCGCCGAATCCGAGGCGCGCCATTTTTCGGAGCAGCGGTGCCAAGATTTTTCGCAGCAATCGCCGTTTTCCTGGCCCTGCTGCTTTCGCCGTTGGCGATGGCGGCCCCGCCCGCACATGCCGGGGCGAACGGCGTCGATTTTTCAAGCAACGCGCCGTTCATCGAACTCAAATCGTCATTGGCGCCCTATCACGCGTCCGCAGGCACCGAGACCGACGGCTCGCGCTGGTATGTGGTGACGGCGGCCAACAATTCCGTGCATCCGGTCACGCGCATCATTGTGGCGGGCCAGGCGGCGAATTCCGGGCTGAGCATTTTTCCGCGTCCCCGGCACCCGGCAATCCGCCAGATTGCGACTTCGGACGCCCAGGTCACCGTCGATGAGGTTCGCGCCTATGGCCGCTATGCTTTTCGCGTGTCGATTCCTCCGGCGACGTCCGTCGAACTCGCGATGCGCCTGGCGAATGCGGATGCGCAACCTTCGGTCTTCGCCTGGACGGAAGGCGCGCTGGTCGCCCACAACCGGCAGCTTGCGGTCTTCTTCGCGGCCGTTGCCGGCCTGATCGCGGCCGCCACGGCGATCATGGTCGGGCTGGCGATCATGACGGCGCACCCGGCGCCGCGCTGGGCGTCGCTGACGCTCGCCATCGTGTTCCTCACGCGCCTCGCGGCGACGGGCATGTTCGACACCGGCTGGGCGACCGCCGTGGGCGGCTCCGACGGGTTCGCTGCGATGTTGAGCGGGCTTGCGCTGGCCGCCGGAATCCGTCTCGGCGGACACCATCGTGCCCGTCGAATCCGTGTGGCCGATACCCCGCCGCTGGTTCGATCTGGGCGTCATCGGGCTCGTCGGCATTTCGATCCTCTCCTATCTCGGCGTACCGGGCGCCATGCTGCTGACGAGCGCGGCAGTCGTCGCGGGCACGTCCGGCGTTGCGGCCTATCTGGTGCAGGGCGGACGGCGTGGAAATCAGGCCGCACGCGTCGCCGCTCCCAGTGCCGCGGTCTTCGCGCTCGTCACGGCGGCGGCGGCCGTCGCCGCTTTGGGCGGCTTCCAGGACAATCCCGCAGCACCTGCCATCGTGGGCGGGTTCGCAGCGGCCGGTGCCGTGCTTCTCGCGCTCGCCATCGCGGCCGGCGAGGGCATCGCGATCCTTCCGGCCACGCGGTCGAGCGCGGCGCTTGCGATGCCGCCGGCCGGTCAAGGGAGCGGCACGAAAGCCATCGCGCCCGAGACGCAATTGGCGGCAGCGGCAACCCAGGCCATCGGCGCCTCGCATCAGGGAATCTTCGATTTGGATTTTGCCGCCGACAAAGTCGCCCTGTCGGCCGAGGCGGCGGGGCTGATCGGTTTCGCGGGCGCACAGACCATTCCCCATCCGCAATGGATCGAACGCATTCATCCCGACGACCGCAGCATCTATCGCGACGCGCTTGCCGATTTTCGCGGGCACACGGGCCTCGCATTCCGCATCGAATTGCGCGTGCGCAGCGAGAGCGGGCGCTATCCGTGGTTCGAGCTGCGGGCGACGATGATGGGCGAGGGTGCGAGCGCCAGCCGCTGCCTGGGGCTGATGGCCGACGTCACGACGCGCAAAGAATCGGAAGCCGCCGCGATCGAACGCACGGTTCGCGATTCCCTCACCGGTCTCGGCAATCGCATCGCACTGATGGAAGAACTCGAAAATCTGGGCCCGAAGCTTTCCAGCATCACCTTCGCGCTGCTCGACATCGACCGTTTCAAATCGATCCATGCGAGCCTTGGCGACGCAGGCGGGGATTCCGTGCTGGCGGCCAGCGGCCAGCGGCTCGCGACGCGGTTCGACGGCGTGGCCGAAGTGTTCCGCGTGCGCGGCGACGCGTTCGCACTGATCTTCCCGCAGCCGGGCGCCGGCGCGGCGGCCATCGGCGCCGAACTGGTCCAGGTCTGCGAGGCGCCGGTCCTCCACGACAAGCGCAACATCTTCGCGCCCGCCAGCGTGGGCGTGGTGTCGGGCCGCGATGCGCGCGATCCCCTCGACCTTCTCAAAGGCGCGGAGCTCGCGCTGGTGCAGGCCAAACGCGCCGGCGGCGGTTGCGCGCGCGTCTACACGCCCGAGCTGGAAGCGTCCGTTGCGGCCGATCCCGTGGCCCTCGAAACGGAGCTGCGGCACGCGCTGGAGCAGGGCCAACTCGACGTCTTCTATCAGCCGATCGTGCGGTTGGCCGACGCCAGCGTCGCGGGGTTCGAGGCATTGTTGCGCTGGCACCACCCCGCGAAGGGGCTCGTCGCGCCCGCCGATTTCGTGGCGCATTCGGAAGGGACGGGCCTCATCGTGACGCTGGGCCGCTTCGCGCTCGAACGCGCGGCGGAGAATCTCGCCCATTGGCAACGCTTCTTCCCGATCTCGCCGCCGCTCTTCGCCAGCGTGAACGTGTCGCGCCGCCAGTTGCAGGATTTGGAGTTCGAGAAATTCCTCGCGGGCCTCCTCGCCAAAGGCGGCATCGCGCCCGGCACGCTGAAGCTCGAAGTGACGGAGAGTCCGGCCGGCGCGAGCGACGAAGCGCAGGCGGCACTTCTCCGGCTCCGTGCGGCGGGCGCAAGCCTCGCGCTCGACGATTTCGGAACGGGCGTCTCCAATTTGAGCGCAGCTCAAGGACACGCCCTTCGACATGGTCAAGATCGACAAGAGCTTTCTCGCCCGCCACGGCGGCACGCATGAGGACGCCGAAGGCGCGGCCATACTTGAGCTCGATCGTCAATCTCGCCCACGAACTCCAGCGCGCGGTTGTCATAGAAGGCGTCGAAACCGAACACGACGCACAGCTGGCTGAAGGAGATCGGCTGCGAATTCGCGCAAGGATTTCATTTCGGGCTGCCGATGCCGCAGACCGAAACGCTCGAATTCATCGCGCGACATTACAGGAGCGAGACCGGGGATACGCCCAGATCGGCGTCAGGCGTTCCCGGCATGCGCTGACAGGCCGGACGCGTCGATCCCGATCTTCCTCAGCGCCGCGGCCCATTTGGTGTCGAGGCTGGGATCGAACAGAATCTCCACGTCCGCATCGCAGTGGACCCAGCCATTGCCCCGGATTTCGTCTTCGATCTGGCCTGCGTCCCAGCCGGCATAGCCGAGCGCGAACATCGCCTTTCGCGGCCCGCGTCCCTCCGCCATCGCGCGCAGGATTTCGACGGTCGCGGTGAGCGAAATGTCCTCTGAGACGGGCATCGTCGCCTCGCTGCTCTCATAATCGCCCGTATGCAGGACGAAGCCGCGCTCGGTGTCCATCGGTCCGCCGTAGAGCATCGGCAGATGTCGGCGTGTTGGCGGTGAGGCGCAGTTTCAGCTTCTGCATCAACTCGCGGAAAGCTCAACCCGTCCACCGGCTTGTTGATGATGATGCCCATGGCGCCGTCGCCCGAATGCGCGCACATGAAGATGACGCTTTTCTCGAACCGCGGATCGGGCATTCCCGGCAGCGCGATGAGCAGCTTGCCTTCGAGGAAATTCTCGCCCTCGACCGTGCGCTCGCTTTTCCTGCGGCGCTTGCCGGTCGCGGGGCCTTCGCCCGCTTGCGGTGGTTTGGTCACGGCCATGGGCGAAGACTAGCACGCAATCGGCAATCCGCATCGTGCTATTCCGTCACCGCATTGTGGAATTGTGACGCCAACGTTGCCCTTTGCGCGAGGCCCCGCGTGGGCTAAAAGCACCCGGCAGAATTCCCCCCGAGGAGACGGACATGACAATCAAAGTGGGCGACAAGGTTCCTTCCGCGACATTGATGCAGATGAAAGGCGGCGCGCCGCAGCCCCTGAAGACGGACGATTTCTTCAGCGGCAAGAAGGTGGTCGTGTTCGCGTTGCCCGGCGCCTTCACGCCCACCTGCTCGGCCAAGCACCTGCCGGGCTTCGTCCAGCATGCCGACGACATCAAGAAGAAGGGCGTCGATGCCGATCGCCTGCGTTTCCGTCAATGACGCGTTTGTGATGGGCGCATGGGGCGAGCAGCAGGGCACGGGCGACAAGGTGATGATGCTGGCCGACGGCAACGGCGATTTCACGCGCGCGCTGGGCCTCGAGATGGATGGCTCGCGCTTCGGCATGGGCAAGCGCAGCCAGCGCTTCTCCATGGTGGTCGATAACGGCGTGGTCAAGGAACTGAACGTCGAAGAGCCGGGCGCATTCGCGGTGTCGAGCGCCGAGCATGTGATGAAGCAACTCTAGATTTTTGTATGACGCGGTCGGAGCGGCGTCGCGCCGCTCCGGTCCGCTTTATCGGACACAAGGCACGTTTCAACCGGGCCGATGCGGCCGGAGCAGGAGTTGAACTGCTCAATTGTTCCGTCATGCAGATTTCAGATCCGCCCGCGAATTGAGGATTTGACCGCTTTGCGCCGCTGAGTTGCGTCCAAGTCTGACACAATCTATCGTTGCCGCGCTGGCGTACTGGCGCGGGGGGATAGCGTGCAGATCCATCATCGATTGCGCGTGACGCTTGCGGCGTCCGCGTCCTGGCGCGCGGCCATCGAATTGTCGCTGGCGGCCGCGCTCCTGGTGCCGGCGCAGGCTCTCGCCAATCCTGTTGGCGGCACGGTGACGACGGGCTCTGCGACGATCGCGTCGCCATCTTCCCATCAGACGACCATCGATCAGGCGAGCGAAGGCGTCGTCATCGACTGGTCGAGCTTCAATATCGGCAACGGCCAGACCACGAATTTTGTTCAACCCAATTCCTCGGCCATCGCGATCAACCGGATCGGCGGCAGCGCGCCTACGAAGATTCTGGGCACGCTCGACGCGAACGGCCGGATCGTGCTGATCGACGGCAACGGCATCGCGTTCGGCCATGACGCAAGCGTGAATGTCGGCTCGCTGATCGCCACCACCACGGATGGCTCGGATTCCGATCTTCTTGCCGGCAAGTTCACCACGGCGGGCAGCCAGAACGCCGCGATTGTCAACAAGGGCACGATCGATACGGCGGGCGGCGGCACGGTCGCGCTCGTCGCCCCGAACGTGACGAACAAAGGCACGGTGCAGGCCAGGCTTGGCACCGTCGCGCTGGGCGCGGCCAACGCCTTTACGGTGGACTTCGCGGGCGACGGACTCGTCTCGTTTGCAGCGCAAGGCGACGTCGACGGCAAGGCGCGCGTCACAAACATCGGAAGCCTCTCCGGAGCGAATGTATCTATGACGGCGCGCGCGGCCGAAGGTCTCGCCACGGGCGTGGTCAATGTGCGCGGCACGATTGCCGCCCAGGGCGCACATCAGGTGGGCGGCGCGATCGTGCTCGATGCGGGCGACGGCGGCGACGTGGCCGTGTCGAACGCGAACCTCGATGCGTCGGGCACAAAGGGAGGCGGTTCGGTCGCAATCGGCGGCTGGAATCAGGCGAGCGTCACTGTCGACAAGGCCAGCGTCATCAATGCCTCGGCGACGCGATCCGGCAATGGCGGCAACATCTCCGTCATTGGTGCGGCCGTGAACTTCGAAGGCGAGGCTCTGGCACAGGGCGGTCAGCGATCGGGTGATGGCGGATCGGTCGAGACTTCAGGTCATGTGGTTGACACGCTGGGCGCGCGCATCGACGCGCTGGCCCCGCATGGCGCCACCGGAACCTGGACGCTCGATCCGGAGAACGTCACCATTTCCACGGGCGCCACATCGACGGATACCTGCTCGGCAGGAGTTTGCGCGCCCACCGGCAAGAACTCCGTCCTCAATGTCACGACGCTCGAGAACGCGCTTTCGACGGCCAATGTCGAAGTGACGACCGGCGGAACGGGCTCGATTGGCAGCCAGGCCGGTACCATCACGGTGTCGGCTCCCGTCGCGTGGTCCGCCAGCATGCTGACCCTGGATGCATTCGGCGCCATCAAGATCGACGCGGCACTGACAGGCTCCGATGCAACGTTGAACCTGATCGCGGGGGGCACGATCGCGAGCAACAGCGCGGGCGTCATCACGGCGGAGACGCTGACGGGGTCTTCCGTGGGCGCCACGACCCTGAGCGAAGCCAATTCGATCGGCGATCTCGGCGCCTTCTCAACAGGCAATGGCGCTTTTTCCCTGACTGACGCACAAGCACTGACAGTGACCGGCGCGGTCGATGCCGGCGCCGGCAACCTGACGCTGAAGACGACGGGAGCCGGCAACGGCATCATAATCGAAAATGAGTTGACGGCGGGCAAGCAGGCGACGCTGATCTCGGCAGGTACGATGGCCGAGAGTGGTGCGGGCGTGATTACGGTGGCGACGCTGACGGGAAGTTCGGTCGGTGGTGCAATGCTCGACAGCACCAACAAGGTTGTGACGCTCGGGACCTTCACGAACAGTGGCGCCGGCGGCTTTGCTTTGACTGATGGCGGCACGTTGGCAATCGGCGGAGCGGTCAGCGCGGGTACAGGCAACCTCACGCTGACCACGACCGGAACAGGCAGCAACATCGTCATCGACAAGGCGATCACGGCTGGCGAAACGGTCGATCTGACATCGACGGGCGCGATCAGTCAGACGAGCGCCGGCATCGTCACGGCGGCGGTGTTGATGGGGAGCGCAGGTGCCGCGACCACGCTCAGCAAGGCCAATGAGATCGCGAATCTGGGCGCCTTCAGCAACACGGGCGGCGCGTTTTCGTTGACCGACGATCAGAGCCTGGCGATTTCAGGCACGATCAATTCAGGTACGCACGAATTCGTGTTGGTCGATTCCGCCACGATTGACGAAACCACGGGCATAATCGATGCGGCAACGTTGACCGGCAAATCGGCGGGCAGTGCGACAATCAATGGAGCCAACCAGATCGCAACGCTCGATGCTTTTACCAATGCGGGCACGGGAGGTTTTTCGCTGACGGATGACGGGGCACTTGTAATCAATGGCGCGGTCAATGCCGGCACCGGCACCCTGATGCTGACGACGACGGGCAGTGGCGACGGCATCACGATCAAGGAGCAACTGACGGCAAACAATCAGCTGACGCTAACTTCGGCCGGCAGAATCAACGAGAGCGGTTCCGGAGCGATCGTAGCGGCTTCGTTGACGGGCAGCTCGATGGATGGCGTGACGCTCAATGGCGCAAACCGGATTGCAACGCTCGATGCCTTCACCAACACCGGCCCGGGTGGCTTGGCGTTGAATGACGACGAGGCGTTGACGGTAAGCGGGCCGCTCAATGCCGGTACCGGCAACCTGTCGCTGACGGGCGACGGTTTCGCCATCGACACGGCATTGAATGCGCCCACGCTGGTTCTGTCGAGCACGGGGTCTGTCACGCAAACCCAGGCGATCACGGCCAGTAGCCTCGATCTTCTCGGCGCTGGCGGCACCTACGCTCTGACCAATGCATCCAACAGCATCGGCACGCTGGCGGCAAGCACAGGCGCGATAAATCTGGCGGACGATACGGGACTGACGATCGGCGCCGTAGGAACCACCAATGGTGCCACGACTTCAGGCGCCCTGACGCTGAACTCCACCGGTACGATCAGCCAGACGAGCGCGGGTATCGTCACGGCGGGCACGCTATCGGGGATCTCGGTTGGCACGACGGCGCTGACAGCGGCCAACAAGATTGCAAACCTCGGCGCCTTCACGAATACGGCCGGCACCTTGACGTTGACCGACGATCAGAGTCTGTCGATCACCGGCGCAGTCAATACGGGCACGTATGGGATCACGCTGGTCAGTACGGGCGCGATTACCGAGAGCGGAGCGGGTGCAATCGCGGCGGCTTCGCTGACCGGCAGTGCCGTCGGCGGGGAAACGCTCAATGGCGCGAATCAGGTCGCAACACTCGATGCCTTCACGAACACAGGTTCGGGTGGGTTTTCGTTCAACAACAGTGAGGCACTGACGGTAGCCGGACTGCTCAATGCCGGGGCTGGAACCCTGACGCTGACCACGACGGCCGGCGCTATCGCCATCGACACGGCCTTGAGCGCGCCGACAGTGGTTCTTTCAAGCCCGAACTCCGTCACCCAAAGCCAGCCGATCACGGCCAGTGGCCTCGATCTGCTCGGCGTGGGCGGCAGCTATACGCTGACCAATGCGTCCAACAGTGTCGGAACGCTGGCAGGGAACACCGGCGCAATAAATCTGACGGACAATGGTGCATTGGCGATCGGCAGCGTGGGAACCACCGCCGGAGTCACGACTTCGGGTGCCCTGACGCTAACCTTGGCAGGCACGATCTCCGAAAGCGGAACCGGTGCGATCGCGGCGGCTTCACTGACCGGCAGCTCCGTCGGTGGGGCAACGCTCAGCGGCGCCAACCAGATCGCGACGCTCGACGCCTTTACGAATACGGGTGCGGGCGGTTTTTCGCTCGGTGATGGCGAAGCGTTGACGGTAGCCGGCCCGCTCAACGCCGGGACGGGCAATATTGCTCTGGAAACGACGGGCGGCGGTATCGCCATCGACACGGCCTTGAGCGCGCCGACGCTTGTTCTGTCGAGCACTGGGTCCGTCACGCAAAGCCAGCCGATCACGGCCGGTAGCCTTGATCTGCTCGGCGCGGGCGGAAATTACACGCTGACCAATACGTCCAACAGCATCGGAACGCTGGCGGGGAATACCGGAGCCATAAATCTGACGGACAATACCGCATTGGCCGTTGACATCGTGGGAAGCACCAACGGCGTTACGACTTCGGGCGCTCTGACGCTCACTACTTCAGGACTAACGACGGCACTTCAGGGTTACAATCTGACTGTCGATGCGGCTTTGACCGGGGCTTCGATCAACCTCGTATCCAGCGGTGCAATCACAGTCGACAGTCCAATGGCGACTGCGGGCAACCTGACGCTTGACGCGTCCAACAACACGGGCGGCGGAAGTGCTCCACTCACTATCAATGCGCCTATTACCGTCAGCGGCGCGAGCAGCGTCGTGCTCGACATGCCTTACACAACAATAGACCTTTCGGTGACGCCGACGCATCTGCCCCTCCTCTCCTTCGGGCCGGCCGGGACACTCAGCTACAGCGCCGTGAATGACGGCGCTAGCTTGACGATCAATGGCGCGAACTACACTCTTGCGGGCAACATTGCGACGCTAGCTAGCGATATCGCCAGTGACCCCTATGGAAATTTTGCGCTGGCCAACAGCTACAATGCAGCTGCAGACGGTACCTACACTGCCGCACCAATCCCCACCGTGTTCTCCGGTACGCTTGAAGGTTTGGGAAACGTCATATCCAACCTTGACATCAATGATTCTAGCAGCACCGACAATGTCGGCCTCTTCGCCGAGATCGGCGCAAGCGGATTTGTACGCGACATCAATCTCGTGAATTCTGAGACGACAAGCGGGGCAATGAGCGCGGGAGCCAACGTTGGAACGCTGGTGGGTCTCAACCAGGGCCTGATCACGAATGTGTCTGCCGCGGTAACCGTGATGGGTGGTGAATTCGGCAACGTCGGCGGACTGATTGGCGAAAACAACGGTGGAACGATCATCGAATCCTATGTGACCGGCACTGTTGGCATGCAGTTCAGCAACAATCTTGAAGGCGGGGCGTATGTCGGCGGACTGATCGGGTCCAGCTATGGTGGTACCGTCTTCGACACATTTGCGGCGGTCAACGTTTCGGCAGGGGAGTTCGGAGTTGTCGGCGGGTTAATCGGCTGGAACGAAACCGGCGCCAACGAATCCGGCGGTGCCGTTGATGGTGGCGGGGCGACTGGGACGGTTACAGTAGGAGGCAACGGGACCGGCGGCGGACTGGTCGGCGCAAATGCTGGAGGAACCATTTCCGCCTATGCGACGGGCAATGTGAATGGCGGTGCCGGCGCGGTTGTCGGCGGTCTGGTCGGTTCAAACTTCGACAGCTCTCCAACCGGGTCCTACGCAACCGGTACACTCGACGGTTGCTATGCGACCGGCGTGGTCACTTCCGGAGGTATCGCCGGCGGTTTGGTCGGCACTTCGAGTGGCATTATCGAAGGCACCTATGCGACCGGCGCGGTCACTGGAGTGGGCGACGTCGGCGGGTTGGCCGGCGGCGCGGCAACTATTTTACAATCCTGGTCGAGCGGCAATGTTTCAGGAACAGGAAACGTCGGCGGCCTTGCCGGGTCGCAAGGAGACGACGGCGAAATTGAACAATCCTATGCGACAGGAACTGTAACTGGGACCGCCAGCGGCTCAAGCGTCGGGGGACTCGTGGGATTTGCTGAATACGACACGATCAAGGAGACCTATGCCACAGGTGCCGTTGCCGCCCCGGCAGACAGCTCCGTTGGAGGATTGTCGGGTACGTTGGAAGATGGGTTGATTACTGAGTCCTATTCGACTGGCGCAGTGACGGGCGGAATCAACTCCAACATCGGCGGTTTGATAGGTCTGGCCTACTTCGCCGAGAGCCCCTACTCGTATGTTTCAGAAACATACGCCAGCGGAAATATCACTGCCGGTCAAGGCAGTGCCGTGGGCGGACTGGTCGGTTATATCGATGAAGAGGCATCCTACATTTACGCTTCCTATTGGGACACGACGACCACCGGGGTCACAAATCTTAGCCAGGGCGCGGGCAATATATCGAACGACTCCGGCATTACTGGCCTGACAACTTCGCAACTGCAATCGGAACTGCCGGCGAGCTATCCATCGGTCTGGGGCTATGACGCGGCGTACAATGACGGCTTGCCCTATCTTCTTGCGCTTGCGCCAACATACTGCGCCCCATCCGGCTGTGACGTTCGGTACCCGGAGCAGATGACGAAACCGGTGGACGTGTTGGCTTCAATTGCGGCGCGATCGCTTTATCGTATTTCACCGGATGATTCTCAGCAGCAGCCAAAATCGATTCGTTGATAGGTTGAATTGGCGCAGCGGAACATTCGTCGATAAGGTTGCAGAATATTTGGCATTTCATTGAAATTTGCCACCACTCGCGCGTTTTTCGGCTTTGTCCATTTGATCAAAACGTGAATTTGCGTCGTGATGATTGGCTTTCAACGCGTTTTCGATTCAATCAATTGAAATGTCTTTCGGAAAAATCTCAGCCGCGGACCCGGACGCCACGTGGCGGCGACGTACGGCCACACGCACCTACGGAATCGCCGCGCGCGCCAGCGCGTCGGCGCGTTCGTTTTCGGGGTGGCCGGAGTGGCCGCGGACCCAGCGCCAGTGCACCTGATGGCGCGCGCACGCCTCGTCGAGCTTGCGCCACAGATCTTCGTTCTTGACCGGCTTCTTGTCGGCGGTCTTCCAGCCGCTCTTCTTCCAGCGCGGCAGCCATTGCGTGACGCCGTCCATCACGTAGCGGGAATCGGTGTGGACCGTGATGGCGGACGGTTTGGTCAGCGCTTCGAGCGCGCGGATGGCCGCCATCAGTTCCATGCGATTGTTGGTGGTGTGCCGCTCGCCGCCGGACAGTTCCTTTTCCTGGCCGCCCGCGCGCAGGATGGCGCCCCAGCCGCCGGGTCCGGGATTGCCCGAACACGCGCCGTCCGTGAACACGTCGACTTTCGGCCCCGTCACAGCCCGTACTCCGCGGCGCGGCGCACATCGAGATGGAAGCGCAGCCGCTTGACGAAATCGCGCGGGTCCTTGGGCCGCACCAGCGCGTTCGGATCGCGGTTGCGCCAATCGGCGAGCCGCGTGAGCAGGAATCGCAACGCCGCGCCGCGGGCCAGCAGCGGCAGCGCCGCGCTCTCGTCCGCCGTCAGGTCGCGACGCTGGCGATAGGCCGTGATCAGACTCTTGCCCCTGGTCACGTTGTATGAGCCGTCGAGCTCGAAGCACCACGCATTCAGCATCACCGCGAGATCATAGGCGTAGGAATCGTTGCAGGCGAAATAGAAATCGATCAGGCCCGAAACCTTGTCGTGCATGAAAAGGACATTGTCGGGAAACAGATCGGCATGAATCACGCCGCGCGGCAGCGCGTGGGGCCATTCGGCTTCCAGTTGCTGCAGCGTCGAGCGGATGAGTTGGGTGAGGCCGCTTTGAAATTCGTCGGCGCCTGCCGATGTCGCCTCCGCCAGCGCCCGCCAGCCGGCGAGGCCGAGCGCGTTCTCACGCGCGAGCGGAAAATCCTTTCCCGCTTCGTGCAGCCCGGCAAGCGCCGCACCTGCCGCCGCGCAATGGGCCGCTTCCGGCCGGCGCAGCGACACGCCGTCGAGGAATGTGAGGATCGCGGCCGGCCTTCCATTGAGCGTCGCCGATTGGGCGCCCGATTTCGCCCGCACGGGCAGGGGACAGGCGACGCCGCGCGCCGCCAGATGGTCCATCAGCCCCAGGAAGAACGGCAAGTCGCGGGCGCTCACGCGCTTTTCGTAGAGCGTGAGCACGAATGTGCCCCGATCGGTCTGGAGCAGGAAGTTGGAATTCTCCACGCCCTCGGCGATGCCCTTGAAGCTGCGTGGGACGCCGATGTCGTAGCCGGCCAGCAGGCTTTCCAGATCCTCGAATGCGACGTCGGTGTAGACAGCCATGCCGGGCTCAGGACGCCAGCGCGCGCGGCACGTTGAACGTCACGTCCTCGCGCGTCACCGCGACTTCTTCGACCTTGAGGTCGTAGCGCGCGCGGAACGCGGCAATCACTTCCTCCACGAGAAGCTCGGGCGCCGAGGCGCCCGCCGAAAGGCCGATCGTATGCGCGGTTCCGATCTCGCGCCAATCGATGTCGGCCGCGCGTTGAATGAGGGATGCGTGCCGCGCGCCCGCGCGCATCGCCACTTCGACCAGGCGGCGCGAATTCGACGAATTGGGCGCGCCGATCACGAACACGATCTCGGCGCGGGGCGCGATCGCCTTCATCGCATCCTGCCGGTTGGTGGTGGCGTAGCAGATATCTTCCTTGTGCGGACCGGCGATGGCGGGGAAACGGCGGCGCAGCGCCGCGACGATCTCGCTCGTGTCGTCCACCGAAAGCGTCGTCTGCGTGATATAGGCGAGCCGCGCCGCGTCGCGCGGCCGGAAAGTCTCCGCGTCGGCCACCGTCTCGATCAGCGATATCGCGCCTTCGGGCAATTGGCCGACCGTGCCTTCCACTTCGGGGTGGCCGGCGTGTCCGATCAGCACGATCTCCAGGCCCGCGCGGAAATGCCGCTCGGCTTCGACGTGCACCTTGGACACGAGCGGGCACGTTGCATCGAGGTAATAAAGCTTCCGCCGCTCGGCTTCGGCCGGCACCGATTTCGGCACGCCATGGGCCGAGAAGATCACCCGCGCGCCCTCGGGCGCCTGTTCGAGCTCGTCGATGAAGATCGCGCCCATCCGCTCCAGCCGTTCGACCACGAAGCGGTTGTGGACGATCTCGTGACGCACATAGATGGGCGGCCCGAATTTCTGCAGCGCCAGTTCCACGATTCGGATTGCGCGATCGACGCCCGCGCAGAACCCCCGGGGCGCCGCCAGGAGGAGCGTCAGCTGCGGCTTTTCGGCCCTATCGTTCACCGCTCCGCTTCCCATGCCGGGCCCGCTTGGCTACAGTCCGCCGCCGCTGCGACGCGTGTTGGACAAGTCGACTCCGGCAGCCGAAATGTCAAGCCGAGGCAAAGGGATGACGACGCCGGAGATAGCCCAAAAAGCGCCCTTCGGCGTAGACGTGGAAGCCGGCAGGACCTATTGGTGGTGCGCCTGCGGCCAGTCGAAGCGCCAGCCTTTTTGCGACGGCAGTCACAAGTCGGGGCCGTTCGTGCCCGTCGAATTCACGGCCGGCGAGACCGGCACGGTATGGTTCTGCGGCTGCAAGCGGACGGCGAATACGCCCCTGTGCGACGGCACCCACAACTCACTCTGAGCGAACATGCACCTCTCATTTTTCCGCATATTGGGCATCGCGGCGTTCGCCGCCATTCTCCTCGGCTGCAACAGCACGAAGAAGCAGGACAATTGTCCGTCGATCTCGGCCATGGCCGATGCGTCGGCGCAGACGATCTTCCGCAAGGGCACCACGCCCGATCCTTCCAACGTGCTCTATACGGTGGAACTGGTCAGCGTGACGGGTGCATGCGACTTCCAGAAGAAGAAGCACACCGCGGATTCCGATCTCACGCTCACCTTCCGGGCCACCCGTGCGCCGACGGGCGACGAAGCCGATTACAGCGTGCCCTATTTCGTGGGGGTCACATACGGCGCCGACGATTGCGTTGTCGCCAAGCAGGTTTATTCGGCGCCCTTCTCCTTCGCGGCCGGCCAGTCGACGGTCACGTTCACCGATTCCGTGGGATCGGCGAAGCTGAAGGCCGGCGAAGGCAAACAGACCTATGACTATCAAATTCTTGTCGGCCTCGCTCTGACCAAGGAGCAATACGATTACGACAAGACACACGGATCCGATGTCCAATGATTCCGCTTAGCGCGGAACTGTCCGCGCTCGCAGGGCGCGCATTCGCCGCCGAAGGTTTCTCGCCCGAATTCGGCGCGGTTCAGGTGTCCGGCCGGCCGGATCTCGCGCAATTCCAGTGCAACGGCGCGCTCGCCGCCGCCAAAGAGGCGAAAGCCAATCCGCGCGCGCTGGCGGAAAAGATCGCGGCGCGCCTGAAGGCGGACCCGCTATTTGCGAAGGTCGGGATTGCGGGCCCGGGCTTCATCAATCTCGACGTGACGGACGCGGCCCTTGCGGCGCGCGCGGCTGCGATGACCACGGATGCGGCGCTCGGTGCACCCGAGACGGGGCAGGGCAAGACGCTCATCATCGATTTCGGCGGCCCCAATGTCGCCAAGCCCATGCATGTCGGCCATCTGCGTTCGGCCATCATCGGCGACTGCTTGCAAAGGCTGTTCCGGGCCAACAGCTGGCGCGTCGTCAGCGACGTGCATCTGGGCGACTGGGGCCTGCAGATGGGCCAGCTCATCAGCGAGATCGGCCGCCGCGGCATCGCCCCCATCTATTTCGACGCGAACTTCACCGGGCCTTATCCGGACGAATCTCCGGTGACGATGGAGGATCTCGAAGAGCTTTATCCGGCGGCTTCGGCGGCATGCAAGGCCGATCCCGCGCGGCTCGAAGAAGCGCGCGCCGCGACCGCCGAGCTGCAATCGGGCCGTCCGGGCTATCGCGCGCTGTGGAAGCATTTCTTCAGCGTGTCCGAATATGGCCTCACGCGCGAATATGCGAGCCTCGGTGTGCGCTTCGATCTGTGGAAAGGCGAGGCCGATGTCGATCCGTTGATCGCGCCGATGCTGGAAGATTTGAAGGCGCGCGGTCTCGCCGTGATGAGCGAAGGCGCGCTAGTCGTTCCCGTGGCCGAGCCGGCCGACAAGAAGGAAATGCCGCCGCTGATCCTCGTCAAATCGGACGGCGCGGTGCTTTACGGCACGACGGATCTCGCGACCGTCGTCGATCGCGTGCGCGGCTACGATCCCGATCTCATCCTCTACGTCGTCGACCAGCGCCAGCACAGCCATTTCGAGCAGGTGTTTCGGGCCGCCCGGAAAGCGTCGCTCAACGGCCGTGCGGCGCTCGAGCATTCCGGTTTCGGGACGATGAACGGCGCCGACGGCAAGCCGTTCAAGACCCGCGAAGGCGGCATTCTCAAGCTCTACGATCTGCTCGCGATGGCGGCGGAGGAGGCGGGCAGGCGTCTGGACGAGCAGGGGCTCGCCACGGAATATCCGGCGGAGGAGCGCGCGGCGATCGCCAAGGCCGTCGGCATCGCCTCTATCAAATTCGCCGATCTCGCGAACCACCGCATGTCGAATTACATCTTCGACCTCGCGCGGTTCACGCGCTTCGAAGGCAAGACTGGTCCCTATCTGCAATATGCCGCGGTGCGCATTCAATCGATCCTGCGCAAGGCGGAGGCAGAGGGTTACGCCGAGGCCGGACCCGTTCTGCGTTCGCCCGAAGAACGCAGGCTTGTCCTCTTGCTGCTGGCGTTGCACGACACGATGACCAGCGCCGAAGCCAAGCGCGCGCCCAATTTTCTTTGCGACTACGCCTTCTCGCTGGCGCAGGAATTCAGCCGCTTCTATTCCGAACACCACATCCTGTCGGAAGTGGACACCGGCCTGCGCGCCGCGCGCCTCGGGCTTTGCGCGCTCACCCTGCGCACACTGCAAAAAGTGCTCGATATCCTCGGCATCGAAATCCCGGCGCGGATGTAATACCAACGGCCCGGTTTTTCGCTCTTCTCGGTGTCATTCCCGCGGAAGCGGGAACCTAGGAGAACCCGGTGCGCGACTCCAGACGCCGCCAAATCCGCTCCTTCGAATTCGCGTTCTGTGTCACCTGGATGGCCGCCTTTGCGGCCATGACAATTGAGGGAAAAGGAGTTGCGACCCGCGGCCATTGGTAAAAACGCGTTCAGCCAAATCGCCGCGCCGCCTCGCGGGTGAGGCCGAGTGCGACGGACAGAAAATCCGATCCCGTCGCCGTTCGCGCCTCAGGCGCCGCGGCGGCAACGGCTGTGCGCACCGCGGGAACTCGGCTCGATCCGCCGGTGAGGAAGACAGTGTCGATCGCGTCCGGCGCCACGCCTGCATCGGCGACGCATCTGGCCGCAACGTGCCGCAGCCGTGCGGTCTTTTCGCGGATCGCCGTTTCGAAACGGGCTTGCGTCGCGCTTGCCTCCAGACCGTTTTCCAGGAAGTCGAGCGCGATACGGATTTGCGCGGCATCGCTGAGCGCGATCTTCGCGTCCTCGACCGCAAACGCAATCCTGTGGCCCAGATGCTTGCGCAGTGTGCGCAGCAGACGGACGACCTTTTCCGGTTCGCAGGAATCCGCGAGCAGCTCGCGCACCTCCCGCTCGGTGCGGTAATTGTAGGTGAAATTGATGGTCGCCCAGGTTGCCAGCTCGAAATAGGTCGCCCGCGGCATGGGCAGTTCCTTCTTCGCCAGCTGCGTGCCGAGCCCCAGCAGCGGCATCACGGCATCGATGCTCAACAGGCTGTCGAAATCCGTGCCGCCGATCCGCACGCCGCCATTCGCGAGGATGTCGTCGCGGCGGTCGGGGCGGGCGCGCCGTTCGGGGCCGATGCGGATGACCGTGAAGTCGGACGTGCCGCCGCCGATATCGGCGACCAGCACGATCTCTTCGCGTTGGACGGTTTCCTCATAGTGGTAGGCCGCCGCCAGCGGCTCATACACGAACGAGACTTCGCGGAAGCCGGCGCGGTGCGCGATGGCCTCCAGCACCGATTGCGCTTTGGCGTCGGCCTTGTCGTCGCCGTCGACGAATCGCACCGGCCGGCCGTGAACCACCCGGTCGATGTCCCGCCCCAGGAATTCCTCGGCGCGGGCCTTCAGATGGCGGATGAACAGCTCGACGACTTCGGTGAGCGGCATGCGCCGCCGCCCCACGGCCGTCGATTCGTCGATCAGGGGCGAGCCCAGGATCGTCTTGAGGGCGCGCATCAGCCGGCCCTCGTGCTGCGAAATGTAGGTGTCGATCGCCTGGCGGCCGAACAGCACCCGGCCATGGGTTTCGTAGTCAAAGAAGATCGCGCTGGGGATCAGCGTGTCCCCGCCTTCGACGGGCGCCAGCATGGGCGCGCCGTCCCGCACCACGCCGAGCGCGGAGTTCGACGTCCCGAAATCGAGTCCGCAAGCGGCCATGAGAATCCCCATTCGTTGGCTCGAAGGGGTCCTCATCTAATGGACATAAAGTGCTCTTGCCAGTCTGTTGGAACACCCCTAAACTGTAGCAACGCATAAGGGATCGCCGGAAACGGCGGTCCCTTTTTGCTGCCGGTCCTCCGTATACGGAGCGTCAGAAGACGGCGTAGCCGCCGTCGATGATGAACAGATCGCCCGTGTGATAGGCCGACGCATCGCTCGCGAGATAGACGGCGAGGCCGCCGAAATCCTCCGGCTTGCCCCAGCGCCGCATCGGCACGCGCGGAATGACCTTTTCGGCGAACACGGGGCTGTCCTGTGCCCGCGCCGTCATGTCGGTGGCGATCCAGCCGGGTGCGATTGTATTGGCGCGCACGCCGTAGCGCGCCAGCTCGACTGCAATCCCCCGCATCATGGAAATGACGGCGCCCTTGGTCGCGCCGTAGTGCTGGTTGCGGGCGGCTCCTTCGATGCCTGCGAGGCTCGCCACGCCTACCAGCGAGCCGCCCGGATCGCCCTTCTTCGCGCGCTCGGTCATGTGCTTCGCCGCTTCGCGCAAGGTGAAGAACACGCCGTCCTCGTTCACTTCGTGCACCTTGCGGAACATTTCGGCGCTGATTTCGGCGAAGCTGGGAGCGCCGACACCGATGCCGGCATTGGCGATGACGCAATCGACCCGGCCCATTTTGGCGACCGCGTCTTTCATGCCCGCGACGACCTCGGCCTCCTTCGACACGTCGATCCGCGCCGTGGCCACGCGCCTGCCATGCGCCTTGAGGGATTTCTCGGCCTCGGCGTTGCGCACCTCGTTGGTGCCCCAGATCACGATGTCGGCGCCGGCCTGGGCGAGGGCGTCGGCCATGCCGAGCCCGATGCCGCGATTGCCGCCGGTGACGAGCGCGACCTTTCCCGTCAAATCGAATGGTTTGTACATGAGCCGTCCCGGTTGGTTTCCTGAGGCGGCAACGTTAACCGTAGGCCGGGCTCACGACAACGATGGCGCCCGCGTAACCATCCCGGCTGAAGCCGTCTCCCAATTGCCGGGAGGGTATGACATGCTCCTTTTGGTGCGGGAAAAAGCCGGATAAGGCGCTGGGATGACGTCCGAAATTGCGGTGATGAATCAGCGTGCCGTGGCGCTGGCTGCGGACTCCGCGGTGACGCTGATCGACGGCGGGCTGGTGGCCGTGCGCAACGATCAGCGCAAGCTCTTCAACCTGGTGGAAGGCCGGCCCATCGGCATCATGTTCTTCGGCCTCGCCGACATGATGGGCCATCCCTGGGAAACGCTGATCGAGCATTATCAGAACAAGGTCAAGCCGAAGCCCCAGGCGCATGTGCGCGACTACGCGACGAGCTTCACGGGCATGCTCGACAATCTCGTCGAATTCTTTCCGCGCGAGCGCTATCGCGAGGAATATCGCAGGCTGCTGGCCTCCGTGTTCCGCTATGTCTTTCATCTCGCCCAATTCCTGCGCGACAGCGCCGAAGGCGAGACGGCCGAGGCGAGCGACACCGCGATTCTCGAAATGGCGATCGAGCGGGTGTGGCGCGATTACCAGTTCAAGGACGACGGCAGCCCGCGTCCCGATCTTTCGTGTTTCCCCAAGGATTTCGGCCGCAAGGTCGCTGCCGATTACGGCGGCCAGATCGACGAACTGATCGCTTATGGCTTTGCGCCGTTCGGGCTGAGCAAGCAGGCCATTCAGCGCCTGCGTGAAATCGGCGTCTTTTGCGCGGTGAAGGATCTGTTCCTGGAGGACGTCGCCGGCCTCGTGTTTGCGGGCTTCGGCGCGGACGAGCGCTATCCCACCGTCGTCACCTGTTTCGTCTCGGCGGTCGTGGGCGGCATTGTCAAACGGGCGGAAGCGACGGTCGATTCCATCGACGGCGAAGTGCGCTCCAAGATACGCGTCTTTGCCGACAGCGAAGTGACCAACGCGTTCATTCGCGGCATCGATTTCAATCTCGAGCGGCGGCTCTATGGCGGGTTCCGCGCGATGATGCACGGTCTTGTCGATCAGGTGGTGGGCGCGTTCCCCACCGCGGACGCCAACGCGCGCGAAGGCGTGCGCGAGCGGTTCCAGCGCGATTTCGTGCCGCGCTATTTCGCGGCCTTCCACCAGATGATCGCCGAATATCAGCAGCAGGCCTTCATCAATCCGATTCTGCGCGTGCTCGAGATCGCGGGCCGCAAGGAACTCGCCGACACCGCACGCGAACTCGTCACGCTCAACATCTTCAAGAAGCGCATCATGGCGCAGAAGGAAACCGTGGGCGGAGCGGTTGACGTGGCGGTGATCAGCCGCGATGGCGGCTTCCAATGGTCGTCGAAACAGGGCGGAGGATAGTCTCATGGCCGAGAGAAAGACCTTGTCGGAGACCGGTGCGCGCGGCGCGTTCGCGGAAGGCGCGGAACGCTTCGAGCGGATCGCGCGCGGGGCCAAAACGCAGCAGGTGACGGAATCGCCGGCGACCGGTCAGCCCCATTCGACGATGGTTCTCAGCCCCGACGAAGTGTGGGCGAAGAACTTCATGAGCCATGGGATCGGGCCGCGGCCCGAAACGAGTGCGCTCGCCGGAATGGCGCCCATCGCCCATCTGGTGGCGATGCCGAAATTCGCAGCGCCGAACGAACAGGTCCTCGCAAAGCCTGCTGCGGTCGTCAGGGCGGCGCCCGTCGTACAGACGCCGGGAGGGCCTATCGGCGTGCAAATCGGCAAGCCCCAGCGCAAACGCTCCTGGCTGGGCCGGCTGTTGCGCGGCGCCTGAGAGTACCAGTCTCCCGCGAGGTTATTTCGGGTCGATCTCCATATGGAGCCTAGCGCTCTCGGCTATGATCCGGCGCATTTCGTCCCACATGGAGAGCCCCGCCAGATCGTCATAGGCGAACCAGCGCGCATCGGCCGCGTCGGACGCTGCCCGGGCGGTTCCGGAGACCCAGCGCGCGCTGTAGTCGAGGAGCACGAAGTGGTCGTCGGCGGCTCCGGCCGAGGCGTCCCGGATGGTCTCCGCCACGCTGGCCAGTCCCAGGATCTCGACCTCCAGGCCGGTTTCTTCCCGGATTTCCCGACGCAGCCCGTCCGCCAGCTTCTCCCCGAATTCGACCTTGCCGCCCGGCAGGCTCCATTGGCCCTTGCGGGGTTCCTTGGCGCGCCGGATCAGCAATATCTCGCGCCGGTCATTCCAGATCACGGCGGCAACGCCCAGGACGATCCGGCGCGGAGGGGGCTCCTGGGTCATTCCGTGCGGCCTCCCGGCAGCGACCCGGCATGCCGCGCTTGGTTAAGCGTAAATCTTCTTGAATCCAGGCATGTTGGACGCTATTCCTATGCTCCGGCATTAACTGGGGAATCGGGCTCCGGCCATGCTAGGGTTCGAGCGTCGGATTTGCCACTTGGGCGCTTTGGTGCCCGCAATTGGAGAAGACCTGCGATGATGCGTTTTGGCGCCCTCCTGGCCGTCGCGCTGGCCTTGATGACAGTCTCGGCCACCGCGGCCGACAGTTCGCTCAGCGAGGCGGCGAACACGGCATTCCTGGCAGCCAATCTGAAAAAGCCGGGCGTCATCGAGCGGCCCAGTGGGCTGCAATACCGCATCATCCAGAACGGCTTCGGCAAGCAACCGGGTCCGTTCGATATTGTGAATTGCTACTACAAAGGCAGCCTGATCAATGGCAGCGTCTTCGACGCGACGGAGCCGGGGCTGCCCGCAACCGTCACCGTGAACAAGGTCGTTCCCGGCTGGAGGGAGGCGCTCCAGTTGATGCGCGAGGGCGACCATTGGCAATTGGTGATCCCCGCCACTCTTGCTTACGGAACGCGGGGCGCAGGAAACGGGCTGATTCCCCCGAACCAGACGCTTGTCTTCGATCTGGAACTGGTGTCGACCGCGCCGCCGCCCAAGGATCAGGACAAGGATCAGGACGGCTCGCAGCAATAAAAACCAGGGGCTATAATCGTTACGGCCGCGCCGTTTTGCGAACGCCCGCGTTAAAGCTGGGCCGCGGCTGACCGGGAGAGTTCGTTCCGCATGTTGGGGAAATGGCGCCGCAGAATTTCGGGCGGGACGGTGCGAATTGCGCTCGCACTGGGCCTCCTCGTCGGCGCCAGCATCCTGTTCTGGGCCAGCCGCGACTATGCCGTGATCGCGCCCAATTGGGATGGGCAGGTGCGGGGCATCACCTATAGCCCCAGCCACGTCTTCAGCGAAAAAGACCGCGAGTGGACGTCGCCCGAGCAGATCGACCGGGACATGCAGCAGCTGTCCCAGCTCACGGGCCACATCCGCACCTATACCGTCGCCAACGGCCTCGATCGCGTTCCCGAGATCGCGCGCCGCTACGGGATCACCGTGTCGCTCGGCATCTGGATCGGCTCCGATCTCGACCAGAACGAGAAGGAAATCGAACTGGGGATTCGCACCGCGCTGGCCAACCGGCGCGTGGTCGATCGCGTGTTCGTGGGCAACGAAGCAATCCTCAAGGGCAGCGTCACCACCGATCAGCTCAACGACTACATCAAGCGCGTGCGCGCCGCACTTCCCAACCGGATCAAGGTCTCCACGGCCGAGCCCTGGTCGACATGGCTCCTCAATCCCGAGATCGGCCAGTATGTCGATTTCGTCGCCATCCAGCTTCTGCCCTATTGGGAAGGCATACCGGTCAAGAACTCGCTGGGCTCGCTGCAGCGCTTCTACGACGACGTGCAGAACGAATTTCCCGACAAGCCCATCGTGATCGGCGAAGCGGGCTGGCCGTCGGAAGGCCGCAACCATCGCGCCGCGGAAGCCTCGCTCGCCAACGAAGCCTATTTCATCCGCAATTTCGTGCAGCTCGCGCTCGACAAGGGCTACGACTATTATCTCATCGAAGCCTATGACAGCCCCACGAAGACGGACGACGAGGGCATTGTCGGCGCCTATTGGGGTCTGTTCGACGCCAACGGCAATCCGAAATTTGCGTTCTCCGGAATGCTCAGGTCGTTCCCCGCCTGGCGCAGCTACGCCATGGTCGCCGCGATCGTGAGTTTTCTCCTGGGCCTCCTGATCCTCGGCCGCATGCCGCGCGTCCGCCAGCCAGGCTATCTCGTGATGGGCGCGCTTGTGGGGCTGGTGACGACGGGCCTGCTCGTCCTGATCGACGCCAGCACGCTCGAATATATCCGACCCACCGACATCGTGCTGACGTCGGCCATGATCCCCCTCGTGCTGCTCGCCATCGCAGTCATCCTGACGGAGGGCGTCGAGCTGGCGTCGAGCCTCTGGCGCGTCGAACGGCGCGCCTTGCGGGCGGCGATTCCGGAGAAATCGCCGCGCGTATCGATCCATGTGCCCTGCTACAACGAGCCCGCCGCGATGGTGATCGACACGCTCGACGCGCTGGCCCGGCTCGATTACGACAGCTTCGAAGTCGTGGTGCTCGACAACAACACGCCCGATGAAGCGGTGTGGCGGCCGGTCGAGGCGCATTGCGCGGCGCTGGGGTCGCGGTTCCGTTTCTATCACCAGGACGGCGTCGCGGGTTACAAGGCCGGCGCGCTCAACGAAGCGCTGAAGCTGACCGATCCCGACGCGGTCTATATTGCCGTGATCGACAGCGACTATCAGGTCGAGCCTTACTGGCTGCGGCGCGCGCTCCCCTATTTTGCCTCGCCCGAAATCGCGCTGGTGCAGGGGCCGCAGGATTATCGCGACGCCCGCGGCAGCATCTTCAAATTCATGTGCTTCGAGGAATATCGCGGCTTCTTCCACATCGGCATGGTCGAGCGCAACGAACACGACGCCATCATCCAGCACGGCACCATGACGATCGTGCGCAAGGACGCGCTGGAAGCGGTCGGCGGCTGGAGCACATGGTGCATCACTGAGGATACCGAACTCGGCCTCAAGCTGTTCGAAGCCGGCTACAGCGCCGCCTACATTCCCCAAAGCATGGGCAAGGGGCTCACGCCCGACACGCTGGCCGCGTTCATGACCCAGCGCTACCGCTGGGTCTATGGCGCGATGCAGATCGTGAAGCGCCACAGCGGCGCGATCTTTCTCGGCCGCACGGAGCTCACTTGGGCACAGCGCTATCAATTCCTGTGCGGCTGGCTGCCATGGTTCTCCGACGGCCTGGGCCTCGTCATTACCCTGTTCGCGCTCGTGTGGACGATGCTGATGACCGTTGCGCCGGATTATTTCGACGTGCCGATGGAAACGCTGTCGGCGGCGGCGATTGCGCTGTTCGCGGCCAAGACGACGAAGACCTTACTGCTGCATCCCCAGAAAGTGCGCTCGGGCGTGGTGGGCGCGCTTGCCGCCTCGACCGCGGGCCTCGCGCTGACCTACACGGTAGGCAAGGCCACGATCGCGGGGCTGTTCACATCGCGCAAGCCGTTCCTGCGCACGCCCAAATGCGAAGACCCGGCCGATATCCGCCAGGTGCTGCGCCTGGCCTGGCAGGAAGGAACGCTGCTGACGCTGCTGGCGGTCGCGACGGTCGCGATGTTCCTCGACCGGGGCTTCGAGGATCCGGCGGCGACGCTATGGATGGCGATGCTCACGATCCAGAGCCTGCCTTACGCGGCCACGGTCATCACCGCGGTCGTCAGCGCGTTCTCCTACGGACGACCCGCCGAGATGTCCGCCGCCATCGTCCAGGGACCCGCGCCCCAGCCGCCGCGCGAACCGGAATTGCCCAAGGCGGCGTAAGGCGTCTCATACGACTGCCCTTTGTTGGCGATTTCCCCCACCCGATCCGCCTTCGCTACGCTTTGCTCCGCTACGACGGATCGACCTCCCCGCAAGGGGAAGATGAAGAAAGACGTTTCGCCTCCCCCTTGCGGGGAGGCCGGCGAGCCTGGCAAGCGACGGGTGCTCGATGAAGATGCGCGAGCCGGGTGGGGGGCGGACCGGTCAACAGATAAAGCCGTTGGTATCAGACCACTTTCCCCGGATTGAGGATGTTGTTGGGGTCGAGGGTGCGCTTGAGCGTGCGCATCGTTTCGATCTCGGATGCGCTTTTGTAGCGCAGGATCTCCTCGCGCTTCATCGTGCCGACGCCGTGCTCGGCGCTGATCGAACCGCCGAGTTCGTGAACAAGATCGTGGATGGCGCGCGAGACCTCGCCCCAGCGCGCGAGGAACGCGTCGCCGTCGGCGCCTTTGGGCACGCTGAAATTGAAATGGATGTTGCCGTCGCCCAGATGCCCGAACGGCACCGGCCGCACACCCGGCACCATGCGCGCAACCATTTCGCAGCCGCGCGACGAGGAGCGCGGGTATCTCTTCGACCGGCACCGAGACGTCGTGCTTGATCGATGCGCCTTCCAGCTTCTGCGCCTCGGACAGGCTTTCGCGCAGCCGCCACAGTCGCGTCGCGTTGCGCGCTCGCTCGACGCGATGACGGCGTCCGCAGCCGCGCCCGCCCCGATCGCGGCGGCAATGCGTCTCCTGGAATGCCGCCCTGAGCGAAACAAGCCGCCGCGCTGGTCGCTTCGGTGAGGACGTACCAGGGCGACGGCGCGCTGAGCGGATCGGTCGTCTGCGGGATATGCGCGAGCACGAGTTCGAGCCCCAGCCGCGGCAGAGTTCGAACGCGGACACGAGACCGCCCGTGGCGTTCTGCAAGCCGGTCCAGCAGCGCGACCGCCGCAGCGGGATCGCGGACGGCCACGAAAGCCGTTTCATGCGCGGCCGGCTTGGGAAACAGCTTGAGCGCCGCCGCCGTGATCACGCCCAGCGTGCCTTCCGCGCCGATGAACAATTGCTTCAGATCGTAGCCCGTATTGTCCTTGCGCAAGCTGCGCAGCAGATCGAGCACGCGGCCGTCCGCCAGCACCACTTCGACGCCGAGCACAAGATCGCGCGCCGAGCCGTAGCGCAGCACGTTCACGCCGCCCGCGTTGGTCGACAGATTGCCGCCGATGGTGCACGAGCCTTCCGCGGCCAGGCTGAGCGGAAAGAATTGTCCGGCGTCGTCCGCCGCGCGTTGCACGTCGGCGAGGATCGCGCCCGCCTCGACGACGATACTGCGTCCCTCGGCGTCGACGCGGCGGATGCGGTTCATCCGCGCCAGGCTCAGCAGGATCTCGCCGTACAGCGGGATCTGGCCGCCCACCAGCCCCGTATTGCCGCCCTGCGGCACGATGGGTGTGTGCGTCTCGTTGCAGATGGCGAGAATCGCAGAGATTTGCGCGGTCGTCTCCGGCTTCAGCAGAAGCGGCGTGTTCCCCTGGTATTTGCTGCGCCACTCGACGAGATGCGGCGCGATCTCCTGCGGGTCCTCGCTGAAGCCTTTGGGACCGGCCGCCTGTTTGAGCCGCGCGAACGTCGAAGCGGCGATGGTCACGGCGCGGGCTCCCGCGGCGCTGCGGCGCGGTGCAGGCGGTCATTGATCGCTTCGCCCAGACCGGAATCGGGAATCGGGCATGACGGCGATAGCGGAAGGATGCAGCGCATCGAGTTCGCGCAGCATCGCGAACAGATTGGCGGCGGCTTCGGTCAAGTCTCCGGCCGCGCTCAGATTGCGCGTGCTGCGTCCGCCCGGCGGCGCGGTGGGTCCGAACGCGAGAAGCGCTTCGCCGGTGCGAGGTTCCACCGCGTCGAGGCGAAGAGGCGCGCGCGGCGCGTAGTGGCTGCGCAATTGTCCGGGCGATGAAATCGCTTTGCCCGACGGCGCGGACAGCCGGCCCACAATGTTCTCGATGGCGTCGCGGGGGATTGCGCCAGGACGCAGCAGGACGGGGCGATCGTTCTCGAAGCCGACGATGGTGGATTCGAGTCCCAGCCGGCGTGGGTCCGCCGTCGAGAATCAATTCGACCTTACCCAGAAATCCTTCGGCGACGTGTTTCGCCGTAGTCGAGCTCACCTCGCCAGACGGATTGGCGCTCGGCGCGGCGATGGGCATCCCGGCGGCTGCCAAGAGGCGTTGCGCGACCGGTTGCGACGGCACGCGGATCGCGACCGTGTCGAGGCCCGCGCTCACCAGATCGCTGAGACCCGCATCAGGCTTGCGCGGCAGCACCAGCGTCAGTGCGCCCGGCCAGAACCGTTCGGCGAGATTGCGCGCCGCACCAGGAAATTCCGCCAGCGCTTCCGCGTGTCCGATATCGCGCACATGGACGATCAGGGGATTGAAACGCGGCCGGCCTTTGGCCGCGAAGATCGCGGCGACTGCCCGGCCGTTGCGGGCATCCGCGCCCAGCCCGTAGACGGTCTCGGTGGGAAACGCGACGAGCCCGCCACGGCGCAGAATTTCCGCCGCCGCGGCGATCGCCGCCGCATCGGCAGGCCGGACATTGCTGGTGGTCGTGCTCATCGGCGCAAGTGTAGCAGACGTATGGCACAAAAAAGCATGTCGTCCCCGGCGAGCCGCGCATGAGCGCGGCGCGGGAAGGGGACCCAGCTCGACGAATAGCGCACGACGATTTAGGTTTCGGACCGCCGCTCATGCTAGCGGCCGTAAGTTGCGACTCATTTTCCCCTAACTGTCATGGCCGCAGAGGCGGCCATCCAGAGGATGCAGAGCGCGAATTCGAAATAACGGAACGAGCTTCGCGGCATCTAAAACCCGAACCGGTTCTCCTAGGTTCCCGCTTCCGCGGGAATGACACCGAGAGGGGTGAAGCGCCACGGCCGTTGGTGTCATTTCTGAAAAACTGCACCTGATCGAACACCTGGGTTCCCTGCCCCTCACGCCGCTGTCGCAGCGCTCGGCCGGGAATGACAGCGCGTGGGAAGCACGAATTTACGGCCGCGTCGCGACCAGGTCGACGGTCACCGTCACGGCATGCGCGACGGGCGTTTCGTCGGCCCACATGCCGCTGCCCACGTCGAAATCGGTGCGGATCACTTGCGCGCTGCCCGTCATGTGCGCCGTCTTGCCGGCGATCGCCAGCCTGAAGGGCAGCGTGACCGGCTTCGTCACGCCGCGGATGGTCAACAGGCCCGTCGCGACATAATCGTTGCCGGATTTGTGCGTGAATTTGGCGGCCAGGAAACGCGCCGTGGGGAATCGCGCGACCCCGAAACCGAAGGTGCCTTTCAACCCATCGTCATATTCTTTTTCGTCGGAGCCTTCGCTTCCCGTGTCGATGACGACCGATGCGCGCGCATGCGCCAGGTCGGCCGGATCGAAATCGATGTCGGCTTTCCAGGATTTGAACGACGCCGAAAAAGGTTCGTTGCTCCATTGGACCGTGAAGCCGAGCCGACTCCTGGCGTAATCCACGGTCCAGTTCGCGGCCCGGGCGGGAGAAACGAGAAGCGGCGCGACAAGCAACGCGACGAGCAACCGGTTCATGCGCGCTCCGCCACGTTCGTTCCCGGCACCATCCGCTTCAACACGTCGTCGCGGCGCAGGAACTGATGGTAGAGCGCGCCCAGCACGTGGATCGGAATGAGAATGATCGCGGACCAGGCGAGATACATGTGGGTGAGGCCCAAGGTGTGGTGCAGAGCATGCTTGGTGGCGCGGGGCAGTTCCGCGAGGAACCAGATATTCGGCCATTGGATCACGCCGAAATACATCGTCGGCAGGCCGAGCTGCGAGCCCGACACCAGCGCCCAGCCGGACAACGGGATGGCGATGATCAGGAAATAGAGCAGGAAATGGGTGACGTGCGCCACGAACCGCAGCGCCGGATTCATCCCGAGAGGCAAAGGCGGAATCGGATTGACCAGCCGCCACAGCAGCCGCGCGACGCTCAGCACCAGCACCGTCAATCCGATCGATTTGTGAAGCTGGATCAGCGCGAACGCGAATTTCTGCGTGTCGGGCGGCGCGTTATCCGGAACGAAATCGGCGTGATAGAGGCCGAGGCAGATATTGGTGAGGACGGCCAGTGCGATCAGCCAATGCAGCGTCATCGCGACCGTGCCGTAGCGCGTGCGCGTATTGGTTACGGACATGAGTCACTCTTTCTCGTGTTCGAACATGGCTTCGATGATGAGATTCACGTTGTCGCCGACCAGCGGCTCCCAAGCCATCCCCGTCAGGCCGAAATCCGCGCGCCTGATGGTCGCGGTGGCGCGGAACCCCAGATCGTCGGACCCGTTCAGGGGGTCCTGCTCGGCCCCGGAAAAGACGACGTCGAGCGTGACGGGTTTGGTGATTTTCTTGATCGTGAGGTCGCCGGTGATGCGGCCGGTGTCGGGGCCGGTGCGCGTGACGGAGGTGGATTTGAAGGTGACGGCGGCGAATTCCCTTGTGTCGAACACCGCGCCCTTCAGTTCGTCGTTCAGGCCGCCGCTCGGCGTATCGACGCTGTTCGTATCGACGGAAACGGAGACCGCGCTTTTTTCGGGCTGGCTGGCGTCGAAGTTGAGCATGCCGGACAGCTTGTCGAAACGGCCGTAATAATCGGTGAGGCCGATGTGGGTGACCGAGAACAGGAGCTGGCTGTGGGACGGCTCGAGCCGGTAGGCCCCGCTGGGGGTGTGGCTCATGTCCTTCGAAACGCTCTGCGCCAGCGCCGGCCCGGACCAAAATCCGGCCGCGCCCAGCAACAGGATCATCGCGGCAACTCGGCGCTGCATGGAGAATCTCCGGTCGAAGGCAGGCAGGGCCTTATACAGCCTCAGGCCGCGACCGCCCAGCAAGCGATACCGCGTTTTCGTGGCTTGACGGGGTCGGGGCGGGCTTCATAGTCGGGCCGACAGCTATTCAAAGGTGCAGTTTGTCCGAAGCGGAAGCATCGACGCGGCCCGGCCGCAACCTGGACTACCCGTTCGCGGCGCGGCCCGAACTGGGCCAAACCATCGAAGTGGCGCCGGGCCTCTACTGGGTGCGCATGCGCCTGCCGATGCAGCTCAACCATATCAATCTCTGGCTCCTGGAAGACGGCGACGGCTGGACCGTGGTCGACACGGGCATCCGCGACGAGCCCACGGCGGAGGCCTGGAAACTGCTGTTCGCCGGGCCGATGGGCGGGCGTCCCATCAAGCGGGTGATCGTCACCCATCTCCATCCCGACCATGTGGGGCTCGCCGGCTGGCTGGTGCGCCGCTTCGGCGTGCAATTGTGGATGACGCGCACGGATTACCTGATGTGCCGCAACCTCGTCGCCGATACGGGCCAGGAAGCGCCTGAAGAAGGCATGCGCTTCTACCGGGCCGCGGGATTTCCGGACGATGCGCTCGAAGCCTACAAGACGCGCTTCGGCGGTTTCGGGCGCGGCGTCTATCATCTGCCGAATTCCTATCGCCGGATCGAGGAAGGCGAGCGTATCCCGATCGGCAATCGCATCTGGGAGGTCGTGGTCGGGCGCGGCCATGCGCCGGAACATGCGTGCCTGTGGTGCCGCGAAGACAATCTGTTCATCTCGGGCGACCAGATCCTGCCGCGCATCTCCTCGAATGTGAGCCTGTTCCCCACCGAACCGGAGGCCGATCCGCTGAAGGACTGGCTCGATTCCTGCTCGAAGCTCAAGCGCCTGTTGCCGGGCGATCTTCTCGTGCTGCCGTCGCACAATGAGCCGTTCCGCGGCGCGCCGTTGCGCCTGCAGGAATTGATCGACGGCCACGAGACGGGACTGGAAAAATTGCTGACGCTTTGCGCCGAGCCGAAGCGCGCGGTGGACGTGTTTCCCGCCCTGTTCCGCGCCAAGATCACCAGCGGCAATTTCGGCATGGCGACGGGAGAGAGCCTCGCGCATCTGAACTGCCTGCGCGCGCGCGGCAGTATCGTTCGCAGCACCGACTCGGACGGCATCGACTGGTACGAGACGGCATGAAGGAAAGGACCGGGCCATGAGTTTCGCGGGAAAGACGCTGTTCATCACCGGCGCGAGCCGGGGCATTGGCCTCGCCATCGCGCTGCGCGCGGCGAAGGACGGCGCCAATGTCGCCATCGCCGCCAAGACCGCCGAGCCCAATCCGAAACTGCCGGGCACGATCTACACAGCCGCGCAGGACATCGAGAAAGCGGGCGGCAAGGCGCTGCCCCTCATGTGCGACATCCGTTTCGAGGACCAGGTGACCGCGGCCGTCGAGAGCTGCGCGGCGCGCTTCGGCGGCATCGACATCTGCGTCAACAATGCGAGCGCGATACAGCTCACGGGCACCTTGCAGACCGACATGAAGCGTTACGACCTGATGCAGCAGATCAACGCGCGCGGCACCTATCTCGTCTCGAAAACCTGCATTCCGCATCTGAAACGCGCGGCCAATCCGCATGTGCTGATGCTGTCGCCGCCGCTCGACATGAACCCCCGATGGTTCCGCGGCCACACCGCCTACACCATGGCGAAATACGGCATGTCCCTGTGCGTGCTGGGCATGGCGGCGGAGTTCGCCGACGACGGCATCGCGTTCAATGCGCTGTGGCCGCGCACGGGCGTGGCGACGGCCGCCATCCGCAACGCGCTGGCGGGCGACGAGGGGATGAAACATTGCCGCACGACGGACATCCTCTCGGACGCGGCCTATCTCGTCTTCAACAAGCCCGCGAAGAGCTTCAGTGGCAATTTCCTGATCGACGACAATTTCCTGGCGGAGAACGGGGTCACCGATTTCGACCGATACCGCGTCGATCCGACGAAGGAATTGATGCCGGATTTCTTCGTGCCGGACTGGATGCCGCCGCCGGCAGGCGTCAGCCTCAAAGCGGTCGGCTCAGCCTAGGCGGGCGATCAGAGAGTATCGACTAGGACGTGGGGGTAATACTGTTTGTCCCATGCGTCTGTCCGGAAAAGCACTTTCCCGTATTCTAGGACGCTATCGTCAGGCCGGTAAGCATGGCTTGATACCTCGACCTCTCCGATACTCTTGGGGCCTAGGTGAAAGTGGTCGCTTTTTTCACTAAGGCCCTGCAATTCTCGAATGAGAAGATCACGCCCTTGCTCATTGAGCCAAATCTCAAGTTCGCCCGTTGAGGTGAGATTGACGGTGATTTTGGCGCTCATTGTCCCATCCCGTTAGCCCTCTGCCCAGGGGATACTAAGCTCATGTCCAACGGACCCCAAGGTCAGAAACGCCCCGCCGATGTCATCGGCAACGCCGTCCATGTCATGCGGATCGCGACGGGATAGATTCAGGAAGGAACGCCCCGGGCGTAATAGGACCAGAGTGAATTTCCAGACGATGTCGTCGCGAACATTTCGCCGACGCTGCCGTTGCGCCTGACTTCCTCAATTGCCTGCCAGGCGGCCGATCTGTTCTGCGATCCAATGCACGATCTCGGCGCTTGTCCGATGGATCGCCATCTCGACATTCATGGCCGCGCCGTAATGCAGATGCGCCATCGAGTTCACCAGCCTGGGCGGCGAGGCGAGGCCGGTAAAGCCCACGACGGCAAGCCCCAGAACGATGACGAACGCCTTGAGCCCGTAATAGCGCCGATCCATGTCCGCCCCCCAGCGACGCGCAAAACATAGCACGCCTTCGAAAAGTGGCCAATGAATGGCGGATAAAGACAGTCACCCGGCCTTTTGCGCGGCGGGCGCCGGTTCGGGCTCCACGCGTTCCGCGCTCACCTGGCGCTGGGCCGGTATGACGATGCCGGCGTTCTGGAAGCGGTCCCTGATCCCCCTTTGCAGGTCGAACAGCGTCGCTTCGGAATCGGCATTGCGCACCCAGCCGCGGACCAGCAGATCGACCGAATATTCCTTCAGCGCCACGATTCCCGTGGCCGGCGGCGGAACGCTCAAAATCCGGCGGTCGCTCTTCAGCGTATCGAGAACGATCTTCTGCGCCGCGCCCACGTCGTTGGAGAAATCGATGCTGACGGTGAAATTGAGTCGCGTCAGCGGTTCGCGCGAATTGTTCACGATCACGCCGCTGAAGATCGCCGCGTTGGGAATCGACACATAGGCCTGGTCGGCCGAAATCAATATGGTCGTGAAGAGCCCGATCTCGCGCACCGTGCCGCTCTGGCCCGCGGCCGTGATCCCGTCGCCCACGCGGAACGGCCGCAGCAACAGCAGCATCACGCCCGCCGCCACATTCGAGAGCGTGCCCTGCAGGGCGAGGCCCACCGCCAGACCCGCCGCGCCCAGGAGCGCGATCAGGCTTGTCGTCTCGACCCCGAAGCGCTGCAGCACGGCGATGAGCGCCGCGAGCAGGATTGCGTAGCGCACAATGGAAGCGACCAGCGGCTTCAGCGTCTCGTCGAAATGGCGCACATGATCGAGGCCGCTGCGGGTCCAGCGCGCGGCCCAGTTCGCGAGCACCCAACCCAGGATCAGGATGACGATGGCCGCGACGAGATTCAGCGACCCGTCGACCAGCAGCGATTCGACAGTCGGCTGGGCGATCGGCACGGTGGCAGTCTGGGCATGAATGAGTTTGTCGGGCTGCATCTGACCTTCCGGGTGGCGGTGTGGCACTTTCTTAAACGCGCAATTCCGCTCCGCGAGCCCCGAAGTTCCCGCATTAACCCCGCCGGTGGACGCCCCCGGCCGTCCCATGCAACATCGCGTGGGGCAGCGGCCCGTTGCGGCCGAGGGGGATCAAATGGCAATTCGGGGAGCGGCCGGCGCAGCGTTTGCGCTCGCGGCAATTGTCGTCTCGCCTGTCGTGCACGGCGCACCATTGCCGGATTGCGCGTCGACCATCGAAGCGTCGGGGGTGAAAGTCTCTCGCGTCGAGAAGAACGGCGTGCTGGTCCTGGTCGACGGGCGCGCCATTCATCTCGAAGGTCTGTTGCTGCCGGCGGGCGCCAAGGATCGCGCGCCGTCTTTTCTCGCCGATCAGGCCGTCAGCACGCTCGCCGATCTGGCGCAGGGCCGCAGCGTGACCGTCCTCGTGAACATTCCCAAGGAAGACCGCTATGGGCGCATCCGCGCGCAGGTGGCGTTTCCCCAGGACAGCGACGAACCATGGCTGCAGATCGCCATGCTGCGGCGCGGGCTGGCGCGCGTCTCCATCGCGCCCGACCGCCGCGAATGCGCCACCGAGCTTTATGCGGCCGAAGCGGATGCGCGCAAGAACCGCTACGGCATCTGGGCGAACCCCGCCTATGCCGTGCGCGGGCCTGACGATCTTGCGGGGCTGCTCGGCACGTTCCAGATCGTCGAAGGCGCCGTCGTCTCCGCCAATCTGAAGGACGGCCGGGCCTATATCGATTTCGGTCCCGACTGGCACAGCGATTTCAAAGTGACGATCTCACCCGACGACATGAAGAATTTTCGCGACGAGGGAGTTGATCCGCGCAACTACGCGGGCAAGACCGTGCGCGTGCGGGGCTTTGTCGACCAGCTGAACGGTCCGGAAATCGAAGTGGCGAGCCCGGAGGCGGTCGAAGTGCTGGTGGCGCCGTAACGGATTTGCCGTTATCCAATCGAAGTGTCGTTGTCATACTTCCCAATTGCGTTGCGGGTCATGCGTAAGCTGTCGCCGCGTCCTTTTGAAATCTCCCAAATAGAGTAGGAGGGTTCCTCGCGGTTCCCCCCTCTCACACCACCGGACGTACTCATCGTATCCGGCGGTTTCCGGCAGCGTTTAATGTAGCATGATGATTGGCAAGACTGACGAGCCCAAGCTTGTTGAACCAATCGATGGTCATGGCTTCGGAGGCCTGAGGGCTTCCAGCCATGCGCCACCATCCTTTTCCCGAAAGGGCCAGCCCCCATGCACGCCATTCCGGCACGCCGTTTTCTTGTAGGAAGACGGCGATGGTCTTGGCGCGTTTGCAGTGTTTGAGTCGGACGCAACGCAGCTTTCGGCGGAGCCATCCGTCGAGGTCGCGCAGCGCCGTCTGACACTGGGCATAACGGTAATACGTCACCCAGCCTGTGACGAAGCTGTTCGCTTCGGCCACGATCTTGTGGAGGGCGACCCCGCGGTTGCGCCGCGTGATTTCCTGCAGTCGATCTTTGGCCCGCTTCAGGCTTTTGGGCGCAATGCCCATGCCGCCATAGGCGTTCAGGCGATGGCCGAGGAACTGACGTTCCCCGACCCGGGCGACAGCGCTCTTCTGCCGGTTGACGCGGAGCTTGAGTTTACCTTCGAGGAAGGCAGTCACCGAGGCCATAACCCGTTCTCCCGCCGCCGCGGACCGCACGTAGATGTTGCAGTCGTCGGCATAGCGACAGAAGCGATGGCCACGTTTCTCAAGCTCCTTGTCGAGGTCGTCCAGCAGCAGATTGGCGAGCAGCGGCGAAAGGGGACCACCCTGCGGCGTGCCCTCGTGCCGAGCGGTGCAAACGCCGTCTTGCATAAGGCCGGCTTCAAGAAAGCGCCGAACGATGTGCAACAGACATCTGTCGCCAATGCGCCGCGCCAATCGTGCCATCAGCATGTCGTGGTTGACCCGGTCAAAGAACTTTTCCAAGTCGATGTCCGCGACGATCTGATAGCCGTCGGCTACGTATTGCCGGGCTTGACGGAGTGCATCATGCGCACTCCGTTCCGGGCGGAAGCCGAAGCTCGATGGCGAGAATGTCGGATCGAGGATCGGTTCCAGGACTTGCAGAATCGCTTGCTGCACCAAGCGGTCAACGACCGTTGGGATGCCCAGTTGGCGCATCCCGCCGTCGGCTTTGGGGATTTCCACTCCCCGCACGGCCATCGGCCGGTAGTTGCCGTCGAGCAGTGAGGCGATCAGCTTTTCGCGGTTCAGGCCAATCCACGGCCGCAGTTGGGCGACGGTCATGCCGTCGATACCTGCTGCGCCGCCATTCGCTTTGACCCGCTTATAGGCTTGGTTCAGGTTTGCCGAACTGGCCACCTCCTCCATCACATGCTGCGTCAAGGCTCGGTCCTCGGCCCATGCCGTGTGCGCTTGCGGCTCCTCGTGCGTTCCAGTCCCGGTTCTGCCTTTGCCGGATACGCCGTGGCGCAATGATGCCTTCAGAGCCTCGTCGAAGAGGTCCCTTTGGTCGCCACTGCCTTGATGCCGCTTCACGCCCATCGAATGCGTCGAACCTGCTCCTTGGCTGTCGAATTCGGCCCTTCGTCCGTACGCGGACTACTACGGCCTCTGCTGACTTCTCCATCGGCGTCGCTGGCACGTTGCCGTGCACCTGCTCGGGATCGTCCCGAAACCGAAAGAGATCTCCCAGGGTAAGACGCTGATCCTTCGCTCGGTCGCCGCCGGATTTACCAATGCGCGTGTCTGTTTGGCTTTCGGGCGTCCCCGTCCAATGCCGGGTTACCCCACCGCACCGGCCTTCTATCCGGTTCCTGTTCGTCAGCTCCGAGTTTTGCTTCCGGCTTCCTCCCCACCCCGCCTCGCGACGACGCAGTTGCCTTCCGCTAGCGGTTCCGGCCAACCGGCCCGCAGAGGACATTCACCTCCAAGATCAACACCATGCCTGGCACACAAAAACAGGGACGGCTTTCGCCGTCCCGGGTACGACGTTCGTTGCTGCCCAGCCTAAAGTTTCGTCAGATTGGCGACCGTCGGCGCACCGTTGGTCGTGTTCCCGACGAAATAATTGTCTCCGAACGACTGCAGCTTTCCGCTGCTGGCCGCCATACCAACGCTGTTGGCACTGACGGTCGAACCGCCGATGCTGATCGTCGCTTTGGAGCCGTAGGCTTCAATGCCGTCCCCGTTACCGGACACGACCGAATTGGTGACCTGGATCGTGGCCGCAGGGTTGCGGTTGAAGGCATAGGTTTGGGCACCGATGCTGTTCTCCGAAAGCTGGCTCTCGAAGATCGTCACGTTGCTGCCTGTGCCGGTGGTCGTATTTGAGTTGTCTACCCTCACCCCATCGCCGGCGTTTTCCATGGCGGATACATGATCGAGCGTGGCTATCGCGCTGCCGCCCAACTGGGGCTTGATAAGAACGCCGTCGCCGAGGCCGAACTGCGTTTCCACGTCGTGCATGGAGAGCTTCGCGGGCGTGTTCGGTTCGAAGTCGACGCCGCCATAAATTCCCGTGCTGCCGGTAGTCCCGAAGCCGAAAATGCCCACATGCTCGACGACCAATGCCGCGCCGGCCAGAAATTTGATTCCGGAGAGGCCCGGCGATCCCGTCTGCTGGATGCCGTCGATCGTCATATTACGGATTTTAACGAGGCAAGTCGGAGCGGCAGAGCAGTTTACGGTGATGCCGTTGGTGCCGGTGACGAGAATCGAGCCGACCTCGCCGCCGATGCCGCCGCCGCAATCCAGCGTGATCGACTTGGTCACCGTCACCGCGCCGAAGCCGCCCGGATCCAGGCAGTCGATCTCGCCGCCCATGGCCGTCTGGGAAATCGCTCCAGCCCAGGTCTTGCAGGGAGCCGTGCGGGCGCAGTTATTCGCATCGTCGCCGGTGCCGGAAATCCAGGTCCGCGTGGCTTGCGCATTCGCAGGTGCGGCGAACGTGAACGCGACAACGATCGCAGCCGCGATGGCCGCGAGTTTGGTCATGCTTGTCATGGTTTTCTCCCGAAGTGAGGCGCCCCACTTGCGTGCGATGTTTGTCGCTCAAGCTGAGAGCGACAGACCTTAACATAAGGATTTGAGGCCCGCCATGATCGCCCGCATGAAGTTTGTCCGCGCCGGAATTGTCGGAAATTACGGTAAAGGTGCACTGCAATACGCTATCGCCGAAATACGAATCAACGCTTGTAGATCGCCGCGAGCTTGACGCTCTCCGCGGCCATGCGGGCGCGCAATTCGGCCGGCTTCAGAACTTCCGCTTCGGGACCGAGCTTGAGGAATTGATAGCAGGCGTGATCGAGCGTCTCGATGGGCACCGTCACGGGACGCCAGCCGCGCTTGTCGGGATTGCCTGCGCTCGCGGCCGCCGCTTCGCCGACACCCGAATCCAATCCGGACAGGAGCTTCATTCCGAGCGGCGAAAGGCGCAGGGACGCCGTGCCCCGGAAACGTCCGGATTCGAATTCCGCCGCGGCCGTGCCCCAGAATTTGGCGAGATCGAAATCCTTCGGCCGCACAAATGTTTCGGCCGTCACGGCGAGCTTGAGAATGTTGGAGATCCGATAGGTGCGCGGGCTTTTTTCGGCATATGCCACGAGGTACCAGATGCCTGCTTTGAGCACGAGGCCGAGCGGCTGGAGCTCGCGCGTCACCACGCCCTTCCAGCTTTCGTAAGCGACGCGGATCTTGAGCGTGTCCCATACGGCGCGCGCGATCTCCGGCAGGAACGCATTCGTCTCGGGTCCGTGATACCAGCCCAGCGGATCGAGATGGAACCGCGCGCCCAGCCGTTCGGCGCGGTCGCTCCATCCGGCGGGCAGGGCCGCAAGCAATTTTCTCTGCGCCGCGGCCATCACGCCGCCCAGGCCGAGTTCGTCGGCGGCGGCCGGCACGCCCGTCAGGAACAGCGTTTCCGCTTCGGCCATGGTGAGGCCGGTGAGCTTGGTGCGGTAGCCGTCGAGAAGCTGGAAGCCGCCATTGGGACCACGATCGGCGTAGACGGGCACGCCCGCTGCGCTCAGCTGGTCGATGTCGCGATAGACCGTGCGCACCGAAATCTCGAGCTCGTCGGCCAACGCCTTCGCCGTCACGCGTCCGCGCGTCTGCAGCGTCATCAGCATCGAAATCAACCGGCTCGCGCGCATGACATTGAGATCCTTCGGAATCATCCCGGTGAAGACCGGTCGGGCGAGTTTGGATGGAATCCGCACGACTCTCAAAGCCTCTGGTCCGGGCCGGCCATGGTGAGGGGGACGTGGTGGTTTGCTTCAGTTCGACCCGAAGGGGCGATTGCTATTCAGGCGGAATAAATCCCACTCCTGACTTGAATCAGTCCAGAGACAGGTCCGCCCTTCAAACACGTGGAATAAGTCCCGGCCAACACCATATATGTCCGTTGCGTCTTCAATCTCCATTCTGAAATCCGTTCGAGAAACCAATTTTGCATGCCTCGTCATTTTCCTCGCTGGACGTCCCCAGCAAGTCAAGACCCACCAATTTGCCAAGACTGACGCTATAAGTCTCGTCACTCGTTTCGTCACTATCCAATACGCTCATGTCGCTTTCGAAGATTTCCCAATCACAGAGGTATATCCAAATGTGGATATTTTCGCGATGAGAGGTAGCCGTTACCTTACCGCTCGGCGTTAAATCGACGGTCAAAAAACTACCAAACCCTCTTTCTGCCGCCACGACCTCGAGCGGAAGTTGAATGCGTGGATGCCCGAAGAAGTATTCTTTTGTCTGTTTCACACCACATTCCGTCGGTCTGGACCTCTGATGTCGTCAGCGATCGCTTTAATTTCATGGTAATCAAAGCCTTGTTCGATCACAGTTTTCAAATCATTCATTCCAATCGGTCGGTTGAGAATAATATATAGCCATTAATCAAGGCTGTAAATCATAAGGAGAAAGAGCCGTCACTTGCGGCCGTTGGCATCAGTCCAAAATAGTGCCCTGCCCAAACAAAAAGGCCCGGGCGGAGCCGGGCCTTTTGCATGCGAATGTGAGGGCGCTTACGCGGCCTTTTTGAGCAGCTGCGTTTCCACGCGCTTGACCGCGGCCTGCTCGTCGATGCGCTCGACGGCCGCCACTTCGCGCGCCATGCGGGCGAGCGCGGCTTCGTAGAGCTGGCGCTCGGAATAGGACTGCTCCGGCTGGCCGCTCGCGCGATGCAGGTCGCGCACGACCTCCGCGATCGAGACGAGGTCGCCCGAATTGATCTTGGCTTCGTATTCCTGCGCGCGGCGGCTCCACATCGTGCGCTTGATGCGCGCGCGGCCCTTCAGCGTGTTGAGCGCCGTCGCCACGACATCGGGCGAGGACAGCTTGCGCATGCCCACGGCCTTGGCCTTCGCGGTCGGCACGCGCAGCGTCATCTTGTCCTTGTCGAAGGTGATGACGAACAGTTCGAGCTTCGCGCCCGCCACTTCCTGCTCTTCCACGCGCGATGATGCGGCCCACGCCATGGGTGGGGTACACGACATGATCGTTGGTCTTGAAATCGAGTTTGCGGTTCGAGTTCGCGGGAATCTTCTTCTTCACGATTGCCGGGGGGGTCGTATCCTTGAAGGTCATTTCCTATTCCATTTCTTCCAATTGCAGGCGCGCACCAAGCGGCGCCGAACCTACGCCTCGACACCGACAGCTCCGCTGCAGTGCAACAAACCAGCCCCGATTTATGAAGGCGGCACCCAACGCTCCGTCCAAATACGAAGTTCCAGAAGTTCGGGGGCATCTGGACCAAGCATTCGGAACTCACGGACGCAGAAAGCTCATGCCGCTAAGCGGGCCGCCGATGGCCCGCGCCGACAAACGAAAACCTACCACAACATTCGGCATTTGTGAAGGTCGAATCGGCCAAAGCATTGAAACTCCGTAATATATTTCGATATTTATGAGAAATTGTCATATATTCCAGAGCCACTATGCCCGCAATAGAGCGGGAATCGCCTCGGGCGGCCGGACCCAACCTGGGTTAATTCTACGAGCCGGAACCGGGTTTATCGCTGAAGTGCTGGGCGAGTTTGTCGGGGACCGTCTCCCATTCCTTCGCATCTGCGGGAGGATCGCCCTTCTGGACGATGTTAGGCCATTTCTTGGCGTATTCGGCGTTCAGCGCCAGCCATTGCTCGAGCCCGGTTTCGGTATCGGCCTTGATGGCCTCGACCGGGCATTCCGGCTCGCAGACCCCGCAATCGATGCACACGTCGGGGTCGATGACGAGCATGTTCTCGCCTTCATAGAAGCAGTCGACCGGACAGACCTCGATGCAGTCCATGTATTTGCATTTGATGCAGGCTTCGGTGACGACGTAGGTCATGGCGTGCTCCGGGCGCGGGAGATGCCTCCCAGGCGCATCGTCCATTAAGGCGGTGCGGCAGTGGGATCAAGCACAGTTTCATTGAGGATTTCGTAGAGCGCCTGCGCTTCGCGTGCGGGGCCGCGCCGCAGCGCCAGCGCGACGATGCGGATGGCGACGACTTCGCGCCCGCGCGGCAGCGTCAGAATGTCACCCGGCGCCACGCCTGCACCGGCCTTCTGCAGCCGCTGGCCGTTGAGCCGGATGAGGCCGGAAATCGCGGCCTGCTGGGCGAGCGCGCGCGAGCGGTAGAAACGCGCGTGCCAGAGCCATTTGTCGATCCGGATGCGGTCCGTCATCTCTTCATTTGGCTGCGATCAGCGTGGCCAGCTCCGCAAAGGGCGAGGCCGGCGGTTTGACGTCGGGCCCGCGGCGGCGGCGCGGTTCGCGCTTCGGCGCAGATCGGCGCCACACCGTGGTGGGATTGTCCGCATTGGCGACCTCGATGCGCGCCCAGCCGAGTGCCGCAAGCACATGTTCGAGCGCGGCGCGGTCGCAACCGAGCAGCGACAGGAGTTTCGGGAACACAGCGTCCGCCGTTTGTCCGCTCGTCGCGGCGGCTTCCAGTTCCTGTTCAAGCCGGTCGAGCATGTCGTGGCGAATGGCGCGCGAACCTACAACGTGGAATCCGGCCGCCGCGAGAAATCCCGCGGGCAGCACATCGTCGCCCACATCGAACGAGGTAAACCCCGGCGTGGGCGGCGGCGGGATTTGCGCAAGCTTCACGCGCACGCCCCACAGAAGCGCCAGCAGCGACGCCGCATCGGGCCGCAACAGTTTGGGCATGAAGACCGAGTGACGCGCGAACCTTACGCCGAAGGGCCGCAGCGCGCGCAATGCCACGCGTTCGTCCGGCGGCAATGTGGCGCGCGACCGGTCGAGCGCGCCCAGCGCTTCGCACAATTGATGCGCGATCCCGCGCGCCTGCGCGGGAAGGGCGGTTTGCGTGCCCGGCTTCGCATCGGCGGCTTCGCGTAGCGCGAGCAGGGGTTCGAGCCTGAGCGCGATGCGATCGCCGAGCCATTTCTCCAGACGCTGCTGCACGGGCTCGCGCAATTCGCTGCGCAGATGTTCGTCGGCGAGCAATGCGACCGCAGGCTCGAGCGCACTGGGGCCCGGCGCAAGCTGCGCCACGATCGCGCCGTCCCACCACAGCCTGCCATGCTCGCTGAGCGTGATCTCATCGTCCGCCGCGCGCGCCAATCGCTGCGCCCGGGCTGCGAACTCGCCTTCGAGTCCGCGCAATGCAGCGGCGCGCAAGGTGCGCCCATGAATGCCTTCGGCGCGCGGGTCCGGCGAAGAAGCGGAAACCTTCGAGCTTGCCGATGATTTCGCCGCCGATGGCGACGGCGCCGGAATCGTCGAGCACGAGATCGAGCCCGTCGTCGTCGCGCAGCCGGCGCATGAGGATTGCGGTGCGCCGGTCGATGAAACGCTGAGTCAGCCGCTCGTGCAGCGCATCGGAGAGCCGGTCTTCGACCGCGCGCGTCTGCTCCTGCCAATGGGCGGCGTCCTTGACCCAGCCCGGACGATGCGCGGCGTAGGTCCAGGTGCGGATTTGGGCGAGGCGGCCGGACAACGTGGCCACGTCGCCTTCGGTCTCGTCCAGACGCGCGATACCTGGCGCGCCAGCCAGTCTTCCGGCAGCACGCCGTCGTCGCTCATCAGATGGCGATAGATCTGGCCGACAAGGCGGACATGTTCGTCCGGCGACAGCTTGCGGAAATCGGGAAGCTGGCACGCGTCCCACAACCGCTTCACGGCGGCAGGCGCGCGCGCCAATGCGCGGATCTCGTCTTGCGCGGACAGGATGCGCAGGCTCGCGAAATCCATCGCCGGCCGCGCCCTGGCCAGTCCCTTGACCGGCGGCGGCTCTTCGAGGCTTTCGATCAGGCATGGGGAGCGAATGAAAGCTCAGCGCCGAATTGCGCCATTGCAGGATGCGCACCGGCTCGTAGCGATGGCCTTCGACGCGCGCCACCGTTTCCTCTTCCAGCGGTTCCGCATTCGGCCGTCACGCCGAAGGTGCCGTCGTTCATGTGGCGGCCGGCGCGGCCCGCGATCTGGCCCATCTTCCTCGGGCCGCAAGGGCCGCACGCCCACGCCGTCGAATTTCTCCAGCGCGGCGAACGCCACATGATCGACATCCATGTTGAGGCCCATGCCGATCGCATCGGTGGCGACGAGGAAATCGACTTCGCCGGATTGGTAGAGCGCGACCTGCGCGTTGCGGGTGCGCGGGCTTAACGCGCCCAGCACGACGGCCGCGCCGCCGCGCTGGCGGCGCACGAGTTCGGCGATGCCGTAAACGTCCTCCGCCGAGAACGCGACGACGGCCGAACGGCGGGGCAGGCGCGTGAGTTTCTTGGCGCCCGTATAGGCGAGATCGGAAAAGCGCGGCCGGCGTGATGAAATGCGCCTTGGGCACGAAGCGCTGGATCACGCCGCGCATGGTTTCCGCGCCGAGAAACAGCGTCTCCTCGTCGCCGCGCGCATGCAGCAGCCGGTCGGTGAACACATGGCCGCGCTCGGGATCGGCGCAGAGCTGGATTTCGTCGATGGCGAGAAAGGCGACGCTGCAGATCGAGCGGCATCGCTTCGACCGTGCAGACGAAATAGCGCGCCTCGGGCGGCACGATCTTCTCTTCGCCGGTGATGAGGGCCGCGGCCGGCGCGCCCTTGATGCGCACGATCTTGTCGTAGACCTCGCGCGCCAGCAGCCGGAGCGGCAAGCCGATCATGCCCGAGCGATGCGCCAGCATCCGCTCGATCGCAAAATGGGTCTTGCCGGTATTGGTGGGTCCAAGGACCGCGGCGGTCCGGCTGCCCTCCGAAGGGCGGGATACGCTGCGGGTCGCACGCCTCGCGGTCATCGTGACCCGAACTTGGGGGTTTTCGGAGCCTGCGACAAGACGTGAATCTTGGGAGCGCGAGGGCCTGTGGACGCCCGGTTAATGCGCGTGAACGGTCAGCGAACGAATCGGGGTCGAATCACTAACCGAATCAATATCGTCCTTTGTTCTCATACAATGGCTGGTTTGTCAAGGTTTCGTGACACCCATATCCTGTGGACCGGCCAAGGAATGGAGTCGATCTCCCGGCTTTTGTCCATATCCTCCGTAGACGGAGGATATATGACGCTATGGCGACGGTTTTCCTCTTCCCCCGCGAGCGGGGGAAGTGGCCGGCCCACCGGTCCGCGCGAAGCGCGGCCGGAGGATAAACTCCGTCGGCCGAAGGGGCCCCCCTCCGTCTCGCGCGCTGCCGCGCGCGCGACACCTCCCCCGCATGCGGGGGAGGAGGATCGCGGTATTGCCCGCCAGCAACCGGCGACACGTCCCCCTTCGCGCTTTGACGCGATTCTCGCACCTGCGATACTGCGGTCACCGGCACGGGAGAGTTGCGACAGGATGAGTGGGAAAGACCCCAGAGCGTGGGCCGAGCTGGCGGCGAAGGAGCTGAAGAACCGGCCGCTTGCCGAGTCTCGTCTGGCATACGCCCGAAGGCTTCGAGGTGAAGCCGCTTTATACCGCGGCCGATCTTGAAGGGCATCGAAGCGGCCGATTGCTTGCCGGGCATCGCGCCGTTCTGCGCGGGGTCGCGCGCCACGCATGTATGCGGGCCGGCCCTGGACCATCCGGCAATATGCCGGCTTCTCGACCGCCGAGGAATCGAACGCGTTCTACCGCAAGAATCTCGCGGGCGGGCAGATGGGCCTGTCGGTGGCGTTCGATCTCGCCACCCATCGCGGCTATGACAGCGACCATCCGCGCGTGTCGGGCGATGTCGGCAAGGCGGGCGTCGCGATCGATTCCGTCGAGGACATGAAAATCCTGTTCGCCGGCATTCCGCTCGACAAGATGTGCGTCTCCATGACCATGAACGGCGCGGTGATGCCGGTGCTGGCGAATTTCATCGTCGCGGCAGAAGAGCAGGGCGTGTCGGCCGAGAAACTTTCCGGCACGATCCAGAACGACATCCTCAAGGAATTCATGGTGCGCAACACCTATATCTATCCGCCCGCGCCCTCCATGCGCATCGTCGCCGACATCATCGAGTTCACGGCGAAGAAGATGCCGAAATTCAATTCGATCTCGATCTCCGGCTATCACATGCATGAAGCGGGCGCGACCGCGGTGCAGGAGCTTGCCTTCACCCTGGCCGACGGCATCGAATATGTGCGCGCGGCGCTGGCGAAGGGGCTGGCGGTCGATGATTTCGCGCCGCGGCTGTCGTTCTTCTTCGGCATCGGCATGAATTTCTTCATGGAAGTGGCGAAGCTGCGTGCCGCGCGGCTTTTGTGGGCGCAGATCATGGCGGGGTTCGGCGCGAAGAACCCGGAATGCCTCGATGCTGCGCACCCATTGCCAGACCTCGGGCGTGTCGCTGACCGAACAGGACCCCTACAACAATATCGTGCGCACGGCCTTCGAGGCGCTGGCGGCGGTGTTGGGCGGGACGCAATCGCTGCACACCAATTCCTTCGACGAAGCGATCGCGCTGCCCACCGAATTCTCCGCCCGCATCGCGCGCAACACGCAGCTGATCCTGCAGCACGAAACGCAAGTGACGCGCATCGTCGATCCCCTGGGCGGCTCCTATTATGTCGAAGCGCTCACCCATTCGCTGGCGCGCGCGGCGAAGGACATGATCGACGAAGTCGAGGCGGCCGGCGGCATGACGAAAGCGGTCGAAGCCGGCATGCCCAAGCTGCGAATCGAAGAAGCCGCCGCGCGGCGGCAGGCGCGCGTCGACCGCGGCGAGGACGTGATCGTGGGCGTCAACCGCTTCGAGCCGGAGCACGAAGACCATCTCGAGGTGCGCGACATCGACAATGCGGCCAGGTGCGCGACGCAGCAGATCGCGCGGCTGAAGGATGTGAAGGCGAAGCGCGATGCGAAGAAGGTCGAAGCGGCGCTCGCGGCGCTGACGAAGGGCGCGGCCGAGGACGGCAATCTGCTGGCGCTCGCCGTCGATGCGGCGCGGGCGCGCGCGACGGTCGGCGAAATCTCCGAAGCGATGGAAAAAGTGTTCGGCCGCTTCCGCGCCGAAATCCGTTCCATCTCCGGCGTCTATGGCAGCGCCTATGAAGGCGACAACGAATTTGCGGCCATCCGCGGCGACGTCGAGGCGTTCGCGAAGGAAGAGGGCAGGCGGCCCGCGCATCCTCGTCGCCAAGATGGGCCAGGACGGCCATGATCGCGGCGCCAAAGTGATCGCAACCGCCTTTGCCGATCTGGGCTTCGACGTCGATATCGGCCCCCTGTTCCAGACGCCGGACGAAGTGGCGAAGGACGCGGTGGAAGCCGACGTGCATGTCATCGGCATTTCGAGCCAGGCGGCCGGCCACAAGGCGCTCGTGCCGCAATTGATCGAGGCGCTGAAGAAGCAGAAGGCGGAGGACATTCTCGTGGTGTGCGGCGGCGTGATCCCGGCGCAGGATTATGCATTCCTCGAGCGCGCCGGCGTGGCCGCGATCTTCGGACCCGGCACGAATATTCCCGAAGCGGCGCGCAAGGTGCTCACGCTCATCCGCGCCCGCGCCAAAGCCACGGTGTAGAATCCAATTGGACCGCGGGCGTCCCGCCCGCCTTCAGTGAATGCTTCCGCCGCGGAATGGGAGAATTATCGTTGCCGAGAATCCGACCATTCCTCATGTTCCAGGGTGCGGCCGAACAGGCGATGAAATTCTACGTCTCGCTGTTCCCCGACGGCGAAATCGTCGACATGGTCCGTTACGGGCCCGGCGAGCCGGGCGCCGAAGGAACGGTCAGGACGGCGAGCTTTCGGGTCGCAGGCCAGACAATCATGTGCATCGACAGCCCGGTGAAACACGCTTTCACCTTCACGCCGGCGTTTTCGTTTTTCGTCGATTGCGAATCCGAAGCGGACATAAGCCGGCTTTCCGCGGCACTGGAGGAAGGCGGCACGATCCTGATGCCGCTCGGTGCCTACGGCTTCAGCCGCCAATTCACCTGGCTCAACGACCGCTACGGCGTCTCGTGGCAATTGAATTTGAGCTGAACGCAAAACACTTGTCATCCCCGGCATCGCGCGAGCGCACGTTCGCGCGATGGGAAGGGGACCCAGGTCGTGACGCGTGTCGGATTGTTCAAGAATTCACTCGGCGTCGCCTTCTGCAGAACCGCGCGGCTCTTCCACCTGGGTTCTCTTCCCCTCGCGATCCTGCCGGATCGCGAGGGCGGGAATGACAAGTCAAATTCATGCCCGGCGGGTAATGGCACGTTCAAATTACGCCGCCACTTCCAATTTCTGCAGGCCGCGGAAGAAGGGCAGCGTGCGCCAGACCGGCGGTTCGTCGGGCGCGGCGAGGTGCAGATTCGGGAACCGGTCGAACATCGCGGGCAGCGCGACCTGCGCTTCGAGGCGGGCCAGCGGCGCGCCGATGCAGAGATGCAGCCCGCCGCCGAACGCCACATGCGGCGCATCCTTGCGCGCGATGTCGAATTTGTGCGGCTCGTGGAACGCTTCGGGATCGCGGTTGGCGCCGCGCAGCGACATGAACATCGATTGCGACTGCTTCACGGGGCAGCCGCCGATTTCCATGTCGCGCGGCGCAATGCGCCCGGTGATGTCGACCGGCGATTCGAACCGCAAAATCTCCTCGACCGCGGAATTGATCAGGCTTGGATCGGCCTTGAGTTTCGCAAGCTCGCCCGGGTTGGTGAGGAACAGATAAAGCCCGTTGCCGATCAAATCGGTCGTCGTCAGATTGCCGCCGATCAGCAGGCCCTGCAGGTTCGACGAAATCTCGCCGTCCGTCAGCGGCGCGCCTTCCGCCTGCAACGCGACCATGTCGCTGACGAGATCGTCCTTCGGTTCCGCGCGGCGCTGCTGCATCAATTCGCCGATATAGGCGGAGAGCGCATTCGACGCCACGACGAGATGCTTCGTCTGCTCCTCGTTGCGGAACGGGTTGAGAATGAGGATTACGCCTTCGCTCCAGGCGCGGAATTCGGTGAGCCGCGCATTGTCCACGCCCAGCAGCCGCGCAATCACGTCGATGGGAACGTGCAGCGCAAAATCCGCCATCGCGTCGAAGCGGTCGCGGCCCTTCAGCATGTCGAGCCATTCGCCGACGACGCCATGCACCAGCGGCTTTGCCCGCGCCACGCGCTTGTAAAGCGCCTTGGCAAAAGGCTCGCGGATGCGCATGTGGTCGGGCTCGTCCATCAGCAAAATGCCGGCACGCTGCTCGTCTTCCGGAATCGTGCGGCCTTCCAGGTTCTGGTTGAGGATTGCGCGCGTGAGAACCGCGGCTTCCTCCGCGCGATCCGGCCCGCGCCACATCGAAATGTCCGACAGCGTGCCGCGGACATCGGCATAGCGCGTCAGGAGAAAGAGCCCCGCGGTCGTGTCGCGGCGGACCGGACATTCGCTGCGCAGCCGGTCGAGCAGGACATGCGGGTTGGCGTTGAACTCCGGGTTCATCGGAGTGAGGTCGAACACGTTGGGAAGCGGATCCTGCGCCATGGCGTCCTCGGGGAATGTCTGCGCCCGGACTTTATCCGGTTTGGAGCCCCCGCGTCATCAAGGGCGTTCCGGCGAGAATTCAGGCCAGCAATACAAAAGCGACATAGGCCGCGAAGACCAGAGAGACGAGCAGGTCGCTGATCATCGCGATGTTCTCGTTGGCGTTGCGATGGCCTTGCGCGATGTGGCGCACGCCCGCGAGGCCGTAGAATATGGCCGCCGCGATCGCCACCGGCAGGACGAAGCCGGGCCGCGCCAGAGACGCAATTCCCACCACCCCCGTGGCGAAATTCGCCACGCCCAATTCGCGCACGATGGGCAGCGCGTCATCGCTTTTGATGCCGAAAATCTGTTCGGAGGTGAATTGCGGCTGAAAGAATTGCCGCAAGCCCGCCAGCGTCAGCCTGACGCCCGCGCTCCAGAACACGAACCACTTCCCCACCAGCAGCATCGGCGGCACGGCGCTGTGCCAATAGAAATGCTCCGCATAGATCGAGCCCGCGGGAAACACCAACATCAATAGAACAACGCTTATGAGATACATGATTGCCCCCTGCCATCTCGATAATTTGCGCCCGAAACCTCGGACATCCGGAGCTTAAGCGCCATACCCACGGGAGGAGCGTGTCTGAATGCCAATAAAATCAAGTAAATCAATCGTTTGTGCGTTACTCGCCGAGCCCGCAAGCTGGCGGCGGCGCTTGCGGCGTCCGAGGCTGCTAAAGGCTTCAAAAAAACATTATTGTCTCCTTCAGCCTAGGCTCATCTGGGGAATGTCGGTAAAGATGAGTTCTCAGGGCTAGGGGATTTCCAAATGGCAAGTCACGAAGGCGGCCGCCGGGGACTAATACTTGGTGACCAAATCATCAGCCGGCGCATCGACACGGTTGATGACATTCTTTTCAATCCCTTTCTGTCGCCTGCAACGGGAAGTATCGGGTTGACGTAGCATGAGCAATTCGCCTACTAGGTCTGGTGACAGGCCGACACCAGATGGAATTGAGATCGCGCCCACAATGGTCGAAGCGGCGGCGGATTTTTTGGACCGCGAGTTGTGGGCGCACCCGGAATTTAGCCGCTCTTATCTGGAGGAGCTTGCCGAAGGCGTTCTTGCTGTCGCCATTCGAGCCATGCTGCTTGAAACTCCAGAAGCGCCTGCCGAGCATCTTCGATCTTCGGATAGTGAGCCTTCAGATCGCGCAGGCTGATCGCGTGGGCAATCTTGCGGCCCCGAGCCATCTCGTTTTCGCTTGGACCGACATTGATGGTGCGCACGACTTCGGTAGCCATCGGCTTACCCACTTCTCCCTTCGCCATCACCCAAACCTGTTGTCGGACTTTGTGATGGGCAAGAGCGTTCCGGGTTTCCAGCAAATCTCGAATGGTCTTCAGAGCAACTTCGAGTCTCTTCGCGAGGTCATGCTTGTGGCCGCCAGATTTCTTGGCTGGCTTGGGCAGCGTTGCTGAGACCAACTCTTCTACCAGCTTAGTGCGGGCATCCACCGTCGGCGTGCGATAGTAGACGACCGCCACCAACTCGACCGGGGAGATCAAGGCTATCTGGCAGAGGCCAAATAGGATATCTTCTGTATAGGCCCAGCGCGAAATGCAGCGCCCAAGCCAGCTGTAGAATTCATCGTGTTCCTTGTCTGGATAATTGACCATGGTGGCAAAATCCTCCGACGATCAGTTCAGCCCGGAAGAGACCGCCCGGCGAGCCGACACGCTTTTGCGCCAGCTTTTGAAGACTCCGCCGCAGCCCCAATCCGAGCTTAAGAAACGCCGGTTAAAATCCCGGAAGCGGGCCAAAACCCAAGCGGCGAAGCGCCCTTAACGGCTTCCTTACGATTGAGGGTCAGAGTGATCGCGGAACGCCAACAGGCGCTGGTGGGAGAATTCCTATGCGTATGACTTTTGCGATTACCGTCGCGTTCTTGGCGCTTTGCGGAACCGCCGAGGCGCAGTACATGGGCAACTACACGGCCAATCCGTATCTGCCGCCCGCGCCGCTGCAGCCGCCAAACACATTCTCGAATCCATACGGGACCGAATCGAACAGTCCACATCTCTACGACAACGAAGGTAATTTCCGCGGCGACATGAACGCCAATCCTTATGATCCGAACAGCGTCGCCAATCCCTACGGCCGGTATGGGAGCCCCTATTCTCAGGACAGCGTCAACAATCCTTACAGCACATATGGCAGCCCGTACTCTCCGCAAAGCCCGAACGATCCCTATGGAACTGGAATGCCGGTCTACGGGCCGGGCGATGGTCCGCAGGACGATCCCAACGGCTGAGCGCGCGAGCGTGCAGGGCTACTTCGTTGTCACCGCCAGTCTAATGGTGATAAAAGATCGCGATGATCGCAGACATTGCAGCGATGATTGCCGCGATTGCGGCTGCCCACGCGGCGTTTTTCGCACTCCGCGCGATCCGCATTTGCTTGGCTTGGGAAGCCAGACTGCGGGCGTCGTCCGACGCGGACCGCGCTACTTCTCTGTGAACTAGCCACGCTTCAACATAGCGAAGGTGTTTACCGGCGTAGGTGCCCTTCTTCTTGTTGGCCCTGACTTCGGCCTCTCCGATCCTCTCGCATTCTGCCCAAATCTGATCCTGATATCGATCAGTCATTGGATCGTCGCCTCGCGCGCCAGCGCAGGAAATCCCGCGCCTTTTGCTTATTGGACCGGAGTTTTGTCAGTCTGATGGTAGAGCAACCGTTTGCCCTTCGCTCCCGCCAGTAGGGCGTCGGCGCGCGCTGCATCCGTCATGTGACGGCTGTTGTATCTGAAATCGAATTCCGCGAGATAACGCGGCAAATGTTGCTCGCTGATGCTGTGGAACGTGCCATAGACGCCGCGCTTCAGGATCGCAAAATAGCTCTCAATCGTGTTGGTATGGATGAAGCCGCCGAGCCGGACATATTCATCGGCGGAATGGTTCACGGTGCCGTGTCCTGAGAATTCCTTTCCGATGGTCGGATAGACGCGGCTTTCGTCCGTCATCAGATAGGATTTCCGGCTGGCGTGTTTCACGATGATGGGGCGAAGCGTTTCCGCGTTGACGTTCGCCACATGGAACGAACGGACATGTCCGCCATTGCGCTCCACCAGCGCGAAGACGGGGGCCTTTTCCGGCGGCGGCCCGAATGCCTTGTTCTTCGCTTTGCCGCCGATATAGGTTTCGTCGCCTTCAACGACCTTGTTCTTGCCGCCTAAAGGGCGCGGCTTCTTTGCAATCGGGCACTCCCTCAAACGGTGCGCCAGAAACCAAGCGGCCTCGTAACTCACGTCCAGCATACGATGAAGTTGCAGGGCGCTCATGCCTTTCTTGCTCGCCATCATCAGATAGGACGCGAGAACCCATTTGGTCAGCGGGACATGGCTTCGCTCCATGACGGTTCCGACCGTGACGGAGAACGGCTTGCGGCAATCCTTGCAATTGTAGACCCCAGGACGAAGGCTCTTGCCCGCCATCTTCGTGATCCGGTCGCCGCGAACGTGACAACGGGGACATTCTGCGCCATCCGTCCAGAGCACCTTTTCCAGATGCTCGCGCGCCTTATCCTCGTCATTGAAGATGGGATTGCGAAGATCAATGGATTGCTTGAGGAACTTCTTTGACATGTGCTAAAACCTCGACTTGTGAGGCAAATCTAGCATTTGTGGCGTGCTACGTCAACCTGATACTTCCCCCTGCAACAGTAACATCGACTGGTGCAGACATAACGGCGAGTGTCACGACCGCCGCGCCTACGGGGGCTTTCATCGGGGCAAATCACGAAGCAGCGCCCGACGACAATCTTCTTACTGCGTCCAGGAATTTGCAGGCTCCGCAGTCCGAATTCCGTGCCGGAGAGTTGGCCGACGATTCCCCCGGTCAGTGGGTCGATACTGTATCCGTGAATTCCAAGCTCGAACCGATCTCTTTGACTGCCGCGACGGAACTTGATCGAGCCAATACGCTCCACATTGATAATTTCAAAGAGGCACCGGCTGTAAGCGCCTATAAGCCCAGTTTCGTACCACAAATCCAGGCGCCGCTCACGTCCCACTCTGAGCAGGAACAGGTGAGCCCTGTCAGCGCGCCGACATTGAATCACGCGTCGTCGGCCACGGTGGTATGTTAAACGGCGGGGCCGGAAACAACACCGTTATACTCGATGGTGACTATTCGACGGCGCTACGCCTCCAAAATTCGACGTTGGAAAATATCCAAATCATCCGCCTCGTGACCGGATTCAGCTACGATCTCACCATGGCCAGCGGTACTGTCGCTGCCGGCCAAACCATGACCGTTAATGGCTCGACATTAGGCACGACGAATTCGATGACCATCAATGGGTCGAATGAGGCGAGCGGGCAGTTCGATTTTATTGCTGGCGCCGGTACGGACGATCTCACGGGCGGGGGAGGCAACGACACTTTCGAGATGGGCGGCAACTTGACCGCAGCCGATAGGATCAACGGCGAGGGAGGGAACAACACCGTCGTGTTGGACGGGAATTATTCGACGCTGCTGCACTTGAGCGGTCCGACGCTGACGAATATCCAGACGATCAGGCTCGCGGCCGGGTACGACTACGATCTTACGCTGGCTGACAGTAACGTCGCACCGGGACAAACAATGACGGTCGACGGCTCGGCTCTGGGCGCGACGGACTCCTTCATCTTCAGTGGAATCAACATAGGAAATGGTCAGCTGGTCGTCATAGGTGGCGCGGGCACGGACGATCTCTCCGGCGGCTACGGCAACGATATTTTCGAGATGGGCGGGAATTTGACCGCTGCGGATAGGATTAACGGTGAGGGTGGAAATAATACCGTAATACTCGACGGCGACTATTCCGCCGGGCTGACCTTCAAAGCCGCGACAATGGTCAATGTCGAGACGCTCTCTCTCACCGCGGGTTACAGTTACAAGTTGGTCACCAACGATGCCACTGTCGCCGCAGGCCAAACGCTGACGATTGACGGGTCGGCATTGGGAACAGCGAATTCGATGAGCATCAATGGATCGAATGAGACGAACGGGCAGTTTATTTTTATCGCAGGTGCGGGCACTGACGATCTCACCGGCGGCGCCGGCAATGACGTTTTCGATATGGGCGGAAATTTGACCGCCGCGGACAGGATCAATGGCGAGGGAGGGTACAACACCCTTGCGCTGGACGGAAACTATTCGACGGCGTTGCATCTGAGTGGTTCGACGCTGTCAAATATCCAGACGATCAGCTTCGCGGCTGGGTACAACTATGACCTCATCTTGGCCGACGCCAATGTTGCCACCGGACAAACGATGACGGTCGACGGTTCGGCGTTGGGTGCAGCGAATTCCTTGACCTTCAGTGGCGTCAATGTGGGGAATGGTCAACTCGTCGTCATCGGTGGCGCAGGCGATGACACGCTGACCGGCGGCGCTGATGGCAGCATCCTGGACGGTGGCGGGGGGGCCGACAAGCTCACTGCATACGCAGGCGAGAATACGTTTGTTTACAATGCAATATCGGATTCGACGAGCTCGAACTTCGACACCGTGGTAGGCTTCGACGCGCTGTTAGACAAGTTCCAGGTGTTGTCCACGGTGACCGGTATTGATTCTGAGGTCGTTGGAGGGACACTCAGTACCGCCAGTTTCGATACCGACCTCGTGTCCGCGTTGAGTGGTCACCTTTTGGCCGATCACGCGATTCTCTTTGAACCCACGAGCGGCACGTTCAAGGGGCAGACATTTCTCGTCATCGATCAGAATGGGCAGGCAGGCTATCAAGCGGGCGGCGATCTCGTTATCGATCTGACACATACTCAAAATCTTGCGAGCCTTAGTACGACCGACTTCACGATCTGATGAAAATTGATGCGAGCTCGCGACATTATCGCTTTTCTTATGAATTCGAAACGCTCGCTATGGGCTTTCCACGATGACCGACGCCTCGCACGAAGACATCCCGCCCCAGGTGCGCAAAGCTGTCGCCGCCGATATCCCAAGGATTTTTGAAATCCGGTTTGCCGTCAAAGAGAACATCCTGTCCGACCCAGGCAAGGTGACGGTGGACGACACTCTCTGGTTCATCGCGCATTCGACCATTTGGGTGTGGAAAGAAGACGGGCAAATCCGGGGCTTCTCCGCCGCAGATCCGCGGGACGGCACGATCTGGGCGCTGTTCGTCGATCCCGCTTATGAGGGGCGCGGTATCGGGCAGGCGTTGATTGCGCTGGCTTGCTCCACCCTTCGCCAATCCGGTCATCGCACCGCGAGCCTGGGCACGGAGGCGGGAACGCGCGCCGAAGAATTTTACCGAAAGAACGGCTGGACCGACCGGGGCCACAAGCCGAGTTGGGAAATCCTGTTCCAGCGCGACCTATATTGATCGGCAAGATTTACGCAGTTCACGTCGCACCCTAATTCGAATTTTTCCGGTTGATTTGTCCCCACGTATATCCGAGCAGGGCGATGAACGCGGCGAATGAGAAATAGCCGGCGATGGCTTCCGAGGCGGCAACAAGGCGCGTCGCGGGTTCGGGGTAGAAATCGCCATAGCCCAGCGTCGTGAACGTCACGATGGAAAAATAGAGGCAGTCCGCCGCGCCGTGCGAAACGGCATGGGCCGAGGTGTCGACGATGCCCACGATGCGGTAGATGCCGGCATACGCGAACAAAATCATCATCACCGCAAGTGCCGCCAGGACTGTGGCGAAGATGGCGTACAGCAAGCCTCTGAACGAGGAGGACAGATACATGACCACGACGAACAGCCACACGCCCGCAACGTAAAAACTAAGGTGGACGTCGGACCAGCCATATTGGGCTGCGTCGAAATACGCGCGAACCCGCCAGGCGGTCGCCACGACGGAACCGAGGACAAACGCGGCGCGAACCAGTTCCGGAGGTATTCTGAGTTTCATGATCTCCGCCCGCGCGATAGAGATTCTTCACAGTGCCCGAGTCGCCTCGCTGCTACCACGTCTCGACATTCCAATTGGCCTTGAGGTGCGCGCGGGTCGCGCTCTCCAGCTGCTCCGGCCAGGGCATTCCTGTCTCGGATGCCAGCTTGCGCGCACGCGGCAGAAACAGCCGGGCAAGGGCGAGATGGCCTTCAATGACGCTCTCCCGATTGGCTGCCAGCGGCGGCAGCGCCGACAATTGATGCCGCTGCTCGGGCGTCAGCAATGCGTTGAGACGAAGCGCGCCGCCCCGCTCGTGCGGACCTGTGCCGTTTTCTTCCAGCATCAAATCGAATGTCATCCGCCGCAGATGCTCGATGCCCGACAGTGCGAGCGCATATTCCTCGCGGCCGACGACAACGACCGCCAGACCCAGGACGCGCAGGAATTCGTCGACCAGCTTTTTCAATTGTGCGGGCGTTGTGCGGTAGGTCGTGGCCGGGGAAACGGGCGGCTCGCGTTCGCCGCGATTGAACAGGGGCTGCAACTGCGCCCGGTTATAGAGCGCGAGCTGCGCGGCTTCGATGAAGGTGAGGTCGAAACGCTGCCAATCGGCCGTCACGACGTTGAGAACGCGGCCGCCGAACAGCGCATTTGCCAGTATCGGCTGCGCGATGCGGGAAACATCGCGGCCATAGGCCGAAGAAATTTCTGCGGCCTTGCCGTCGCCGCACAGCACCAGGATGTCCGCGTCGCTAAAGGCATCGCCTTTGCCCCGGCCGAGGCTTCCGGCGAGCCACGCGGCTTCGATGCCCGCATCGCTTTCCAGCGTCCGCGAAATCGAATCGATGAGGGCTTGCTGGGCGGAGGTCGTCATGGCGTTCGCGTTATCCCCGACGTAGCCACGTCCGCCTCAGCCCTTCGGCAAGCCCGCGCCGCCGTTGACTTTGATCTCGCTCAGATCGGCAGTGACCGTGCCCCAGCCGGTCGAGGCCCAGACCTTGAGCGCGATCAGAAGGTGCCCGTTGGGCGAATTGGGGCTCGGCACGTCGGCGAACCAGCCGAAGATCGGGGGGAACGCCTTGCCTTCCTTCAGGATCTTCGGCTTGAAACCCGCGATCTGGTTGTAATGCAACTGGCAGAGATGCGCCTTGCCGGTGAAAAGCCCGCTCTGCAGCTTGACCGGCTCGTCCTTCACATAGGTGAACTGGATGTTGTAGCGCCGCCGCCCGTCGAACACGGGCGCGATGGTGCCGCACGGATTGGCGGAATCGACCTTGGCCGCGGTCAGCACATAGGCGACCGCGCTCACCGGATCGAGCGCTTCCTTCTTCTGCTCTTGGGTTACGGGATAGCTGGTAGTGTCGTAGGGCGGGTCGGCGAGTACGCTGGGCGAGGCGGCGCCGAAACTCACCTTCACCCGCTCCTTATTGCTGTCGCCCCGGTGATAATAGGAATCGTAGACGTCGGGAATGAAGGCATGGGGCGCATATTGGCCGTTGGAATTGGCGTCGATGGTGGCCTGCCAGAACATGCTGACCACGCCGCTCGTTTCGAAATGCGAGACCGTGTTGTAGGTGTCGTTGCGGAATTTCGAGTTCGAAATTCGTATGGCCGAACGGAATCCCCCAGAAGCTGATCGTGTAGGCCACGTCGAGCGTCGAGCCGCCCGGCTCGAGATCGGCAACCCGGATGGGCTTGCCCGCATCGCCCGCCAGCGCGGGCAGCACCATGGCGCCCGAGACGAGGGCGGCCAGTATCAGGGGGTGTCGTGTGTTGGCCATGGGTCGCTCCAGGACAAACCGGCAGACGGTCAATTTCCGCGTGGAGCCATGCTAATGGGCTCCGGCAGGATGGTCCAATCGTGATGGAGCGGAAGGTAAAAACGGACAAGTCGGCATTGGCCGGTGCGGTGCGCCGCGGCGACCGGCGCGCGCTCGCCCGCGCGATCACGCTGGTGGAATCCACCCGCGCCGCCGATCGCCCCCGCGCCGAGGCGCTGCTGGAGGCGCTTCTGCCCCACACCGGCAAGGCCATCCGCATCGGCATCTCGGGGGTGCCGGGCGCCGGAAAATCCACCTTCATCGAGGCCTTCGGCAGCGTTCTGACCAAGGCCGGCGAGCAGGTCGCTGTGCTCGCCGTCGATCCGTCGTCGCGGCGCTCGGGCGGCTCGATCCTGGGCGACAAGACCCGCATGGAGCGCCTCGCGCGCGATCCGGCCGCCTTCATCCGTCCATCGCCTGCGGGCACCACGGCCGGCGGCGTGGCGCGGCGCACCCATGAAGCGATGCTGCTGGCGGAAGCGGCCGGCTTCGGCGTGGTGCTGGTCGAAACGGTCGGCGTGGGCCAGTCCGAAACGGCCGTGGCCGACATGGTCGATCTGTTCGTGCTGCTGGTGAGCCCGGGCGGAGGCGACGACCTGCAAGGCATCAAGCGCGGCGTGATGGAACTGGCCGATCTGATCCTGGTGACCAAAGCGGATGGCGATCTGGCCAAAGCGGCCGGCCGCGCGGCGTCGGATTATCACGCAGCGCTCCATCTGATGCGGCCCAAATTTCCCGGGATCGCGCCGCAGGTGATGAAGGTGTCGGCGCTCGAAGGCGCGGGCATCTCCGACGCGTGGCGCGCGATGCAGGATTTTCACCGGCAGCTGAGTGCGGCGGGCTATCTGTTGCGGCTGCGGCAGGACCAATCCCGCCGCTGGTTCTGGAGCGAAGTGCAGGCCGTTCTCGCCGACGAGATCGCGGCCGACCCCGAAGCCGCGAAAGAGGCGGCGCGCATCGAGACGGCCGTCGTCGAAGGCCGGGCGCTTCCCCATGCGGCCGCCCGCGCCCTGATCCGCGCCTTTCGCCGGCGGCCGGAATAATACCAACGGCCCCGGCTTTTCATTCCTCTGGCTGTCATTCCCGCGGAAGCGGGAACCTAGGGGAAGCCGGTGCGCAGCTTCGCCGGCAAATCCATTCCACTCGCTCGAATTCGCGCTCTGCATCTTCTGGATGGCCGCTTCTGCGGCCATGACAGCTGAGGGAAAGCGAGTCGCAATCTGCGGCGATGACATTGTTTCAATGCAATGCGGCTGGCCGCGGGCCCGAGACGAACGCCACGATCTCCCGCGCCAGCACAATGGATTGCTGCTCGCCTAATACCATCGATGAGTGCGAGGAGTCGGGAATGACGACCGGTCCCTTTCCATGCGTGGATTTCGCTGCGAGCGAGGCCAGATAAGCCAGCTGCCGCACGCGCCATTTCTTCACGTCGGCCACGGTTTCCTTGCCTTCCGGCTCACGCGGCTTCGATGACGTGAAGACCAATACCGGCGTGTCGCCGAAGCTGTGCACGTCGATGTCTTCGTAGGCTGTCTTGGGCAAGGCATCGAGATACGACGACGCGGTCGCCATCACCGATGACGGCCGCGCCAGTCCTGCGCGATAATCGTCGAACGCGGCTCCGGCGACGTTGCGGCCCTCCTTGATAAAGAGATGGGCCGCAATACGCGTGATGCCGAGATAGGCGGCCGCACCGGCCGCATAACAGGTCATGCCGCAATCCGCCGCCGCCATCGCGTCGGCCCGGGTGCCGTGAAAGTCTTCGAGCAGATCCTTGGGATCGCCGGGCTCGATGAGCACCAGTGCGGACACGTCTTTCGGATGCCTTGCGTAGTAGATCATCGCAATATTCGCGCCCAGCGAATGGCCGACATAGACGAAGGGCGTGGGAATTTTCGCGGCCCTGACGAGCGCCGCGAGTTCGTCGGCCGACGTTGCGCCGTCATGCGCGCCGCCCGCGGGATCGCTCCATCCCAAGCCCGCACGATCGAACGCGCATGCGCGACCTGTCTTCGCCAGGAGAGGCTGCAACCGCCACCATTCCCACGACCAGGCGCCTGCGCCCGCATCGAGCACGAATGTGCGAGGCCCGCTGCCCATGCAAACAAGGTGAACCGCGCGCCCGTCGACCCGGACCATCTCGCTCGGGGGTGGCGCCAGCTTCGCGTCGAGCACGACCCCGATCTGCTGGTAGAACGCGCCGGCGACGAGCAAGGTCAGCAGACCAAGCCCCAGCCATTTCAAAATCCTGCCGGCCAGCCGCATGGTCTTTCCTTGTTTTCGCCGAAAGGGTATCGTAATCGAACGATTACAAAAAGTCATCAGCTGATTACATGCGGGAGAATATGGCTTCAAAACCGAGCCGGGAACGGATCTTCGACGCGGCAATCGCGCTGTTCGCCGAACGCGGCTATCGCGAGACGACGGTGGGCGACATCGAAGACGCCGCCGGCCTGACGCGGCGCGCGGGCGGGTTCTATCGGCACTTCGCGTCCAAGGAGGAGATTCTCGTCCAGGCCGTGAACCGCATGGCCGAAGAAATGATCGCGGACATTCGCCTTGAGCAGATCGTCGCTCTCAAATCGCCGCGGGCGGAACTTTTCACCATCGCGCGCGCCCTCATGCAGCACGCCGCGACCTATCGGCCGCTCAGGCTCATCCTGCAGCGCGAGGGCTACAAACTACCGGCTTTGCGCCGGGCGGCCCGACGCGCCAACGAGCGGCTCGGCACCCAAGACGTTGTTCCCTGGATCGAGGATGTTCTTCGGAGGTCCGGCGTGGCCAAACGGGACGCGCGTGAGCTGGGACTTCTCATGTTCGGCCCCGTCCTTCTGTACATCCTGTCCCTCGACCGCGGTGATCCGGCCTTCGGGCTGAAGGATGACGGGTTTCTGGACGGCTGGGCCGACCGCTGGGCGGGCTGGCTTGAGCGCGGCGGCCGCGCTTGACCGGTCCGGCCGCGCCCCTTATGAGAGCGCCTCTTTTGAACCGAGAGACTGCCTATGTCGCGGCGCTGCGAATTGACCGGTAAGGGCGTGATGGTGGGTCACCACGTCAGCCACGCCAATAACAAGACCAAGCGGGTTTTCCGCCCCAACCTCCAGGTCGTGTCCCTGGCCAGCGACGCGCTGGGCCAGAAGGTCAAGCTGAAGATTTCCATGAATGCGCTGCGTTCCGTCGACCGGATCGGCGGCCTCGACGCGTTCCTGATGAAAAGCCGCGACAGCGTGTTGTCGGCCCATGCGCTGAAGCTTAAGCGCCTCATCGCCAAGAAGAAATTGGCCGCCGCGGCCTGATTTTCCCCTTCCGATCGCTTCGCCCCAGCGCGTTTACCCTGACGCCTGAATTCCCCGCTTTTGGGCATGGCGTCTGCACTAAATGTTCGGTAATGTATCAAAATGTGTCAGGCCGCCATCAAGGCGCGCCGGCGCGGGGTGGGGTGTCGTGTCAGTTTACGAATCGGGCGTGCGTTCCGACAAATCCGTCGGCATCGGGCGATTGGCGTCGGGCGTGGCGGATGTCGGTCCGCGCCGTTTGCGGCGTTCGGCGGAATTGGTTGGCCGGGCTCCGGCCGCGAGGCCGCAAGTCCGCAATGGCGGCGTCATCGGGCGCAGCATCGGCGCGATCATGCGCCTTGTCTTTCCGGTCATCCTGTTGCTCACGATCGGCGCGGCGGCGTTTCTTTACAGCAGCGCGTCGACTCCATGGCTCGGCAATATCGACGTCGCGGGCAAGCCGCTCAGTTTCGGACTTTCGCTTTCGCTGCTGACATTCTTCGCCGTTCATCTGACCAACCGCCGTTTCGGCGCAGGCTACGCGACGGCGCAGGTTCTGGTCGCCTGGACGATTGCGCTGGCGTCCGTCCCGGTGCTCCAGCCAGATCTCGCCTTGCTGCATGAAGGCGCGCTGCCGGACATTCGCATCGCAGCCGGATTCGGCGGGGCGCTGTTCGCAGCACAGCTCGTCTCGATCTTCGTGTTCGACCGGATGCGCGGCCCGGCCTGGTGGCAGGCGCCGTTCTTCGCGTCACTCGTGGGCGGCATATTTCTGTGCACGATCGCCTATCCGCTCGCTTACGCGGGAACGGGTGCGGCGTGGCAGGGACCGATGGTCGATTTCATGGGCGTCACGGTTGTGGCCGCGGTCGCGATGGTCGTGCCCTATTGGCTGCTCCGCTCCATCGTGCCGCCGTTGTCCGGTTTCGGCGGCTACTGAACATTCCTTCGCAGCGAAGTTTTATACCAACGACCTTAGCTGTTGATCGGTCGGCCCCCCACCCGGCTCGCGCTTTGTGTTTGGCACCCGTCGCTCTCCAGGCTCGCCGGCCTCCCCGCAAGGGGGAGGCGAAACCTCTTTCTTCATCTCCCCCTTGCGGGGAGGTCGATCCGTCGCAGCGGAGCAAAGCGTAGCGAAGACGGATCGGGTGGGGGGAGGCGTCGACAAAGGCTGCTTTTATCACGCCGCTTTGGCGCGCGGGCCGCGGGGCCGGCGGACAGGCGCCTTGTTGCGCTCGTCCTCTTCCACGAACAGCGAGATGAGCTGGTCGGTCATCGCGCCGCCCAATTGTTCGGCATCGACGATGGTGACGGCGCGCCGGTAATAGCGCGTCACGTCGTGGCCGATGCCGATGGCCACGAGCTCGACCGACGATTTGTCCTCGATCTCGTCGATCACGCGGCGCAGATGCCGCTCGAGATAATTGCCGGCGTTCACCGACAGGGTGGAATCGTCCACCGGGGCGCCGTCGGAAATCACCATCAGGATGCGGCGCTGTTCCGGCCGCACGATGAGCCGGTTGTGCGCCCACATCAGCGCTTCGCCGTCGATGTTCTCCTTGAGCAGCCCCTCGCGCATCATCAGGCCGAGATTCTTGCGGGCGCGGCGCCAGGGCTCTTCCGCCGATTTGTAGATGATGTGGCGCAGATCGTTGAGGCGGCCGGGGTGGGGCGGCTTGCCGTCGGCGATCCATTTTTCGCGCGCTTGCCCGCCTTTCCAGGCGCGTGTGGTGAAGCCCAGGATTTCGACCTTCACCGCGCAGCGCTCGAGCGTGCGGGCGAGGATGTCGGCGCACATGGCCGCCACCATGATGGGCCGGCCGCGCATCGAACCCGAATTGTCGAGCAGCAGCGTCACCACGGTGTCGCGGAAGGTCATGTCCTTCTCGCGCTTGTAGGAGAGCGGATACATCGGATCGATGATGATGCGCGTCAGCCGCGACGCATCGAGAATGCCTTCCTCGAGATCGAACTCCCAACTGCGGTTCTGCTGCGCCATCAGCAGACGCTGCAGCTTGTTGGCAAGCCGCGCGACGACGCCCTGCATCGCCTGCAATTGTTGGTCGAGGAAATTGCGCAGCCGCGTCAACTCCTCGGGGTCGCACAGATCGGTGGCGGCCAGCGTTTCGTCGAATTGCGGGGTGTAGATGCGGTATCCCCAATCGTCCTGATTGGCGAAAGGCAGGTCCGGCCGCCAGGGCTTCATGCCTTCGTCGGTTTCCTGGGAATCCGATTGCTCGGCAGTCTGGTCCGCCTGCATTTCCGCCGTGGTCTCGTCGCCGTCTTCGGAATCCGAGTTGCTCATCTCGGCGTCGCTCATTTCGGGCTCGGCGGTCGAGTCGGAGCCTTCGCTGCCTTCCTCGGTCTGCGGCTCGGGCTCGCCGGATTCGTCGGAGCCTTCGCTGGAATTGTCGGCAAGATCGTCGCCCATTTCGAGATCTTTGAGGATCGTGCGGGTGAGCTTCGCGAACGCCTTCTGGTCGCGCAGCGCGCCTTCCAGCCGCACCAGATCCTTGCCCGCGCGTTCCTCGATCCACGGCCGCCACAGATCGACGGCCTGGCGCGCATTTTCCGGCGGCGTTTCGCCCGTCAGATGTTCGCGCACGATGAGGCCGACCGCATCGGCGAGCGGCGCCTCGGCGCGGTCGCGCGCCTTGGCAAGCCCGCGCGCATTGCAGCGCGCTTCGAGACCGGCCGCGAGATTGGCCGCCACGCCTTTCATGGCCAGCGAACCGATCGCTTCCACGCGCGCCTGTTCGGCCGCCTCGAAGATCGCCGCGGCGTCGGCCGAGGGCGGGCGGAACTGATCGTGAATCGAATCTTCGTGATAGGCGCAGCGCAGCGCGTAGGCGTCGCCCGCGCCGCGCACGATGGCGATTTCGTTGGGCGGCAGGTTGCGCGACGGCAGGGGCAGGCGCGCCTTCAGGCCTTTGAGCGTGGGCGGCTCGGCGCTGAAATTCACTTCGAGTTCCGGCTCGCCCGCGAGCGAACGCACCGCGCAGGCGACAGCGCGCTTGAAGGGTTCGGCGGGGTTTTCAGGTTTCATGGGTCGCAATGGCGAATAGCGAGTGGTGAATAGAGAGCCCCACTCGCCACTCGCCACTCGCCATTCGCCGTTTGCTGTCTTCTCATGCCACCAGGACCTTTGCCGAGGATTCCGGCAATTCCTCGCCGAAGCAGCGTTGGAAGAATTCGGCCACGCTGGCGCGTTCGAGTTCGTCGCATTTGTTGAGGAAAGTGAGGCGGAACGCGAAGCCGACGTCGTTGAAGATGTCGGTGTTCTCGGCCCAGGTGATCACCGTGCGGGGGCTCATGACGGTCGACAGATCGCCGTTGATGAACGCGTTGCGCGTCATGTCGGCCACGCGCACCATCGAGGAGATCAGTTTCTTCTTCTCGGGCGAAGAATAATGCGGGACTTTCGCCAGCACGATGTCGACTTCGGCGTCGTGCGGCAGATAATTGAGTGTGGTCACGATGTTCCAGCGGTCCATCTGGCCCTGGTTGATCTGCTGCGTGCCGTGATAGAGGCCCGTCGTATCGCCGAGCCCGATCGTGTTCGTGGTCGAGAACAGGCGAAACGCGGGATGGGGTTTGATCACGCGGTTCTGGTCGAGCAGGGTGAGCTTGCCTTGCACTTCCAGCACGCGCTGGATCACGAACATCACGTCCGGCCGGCCCGCGTCGTACTCGTCGAACACGAGCGCGATGGGGTGTTGCAGCGCCCACGGCAGCAGCCCTTCGCGGAATTCCGTCACCTGCTGGCCATCTGCGCAGCACGATCGCATCCTTGCCGATCAGATCGATGCGGCTGATGTGGCTGTCGAGATTGATGCGGATGCAGGGCCAGTTGAGGCGCGCGGCCACCTGCTCGATGTGAGTGGATTTGCCGGTGCCGTGATAGCCCTGGATCATCACGCGACGGTTGAACGCGAAGCCGGCCAGAATCGCGAGCGTCGTCTCGCGGTCGAAACGGTAGGCCTGATCGAAATCCGGCACATATTCGTTCGGTTTGGAAAACGCCGGCACCTTCATCTTGGCGTCGATGCCGAAGGCGGCACGCACGTCGACCGAGGTGTCGGGCGTGGCCGCGGGATCGAGGCCTTGTGGCTCAGTGGTCATGGAAAATCGTCCGGTTCAATTTCGGGGCGGCATGCCCCGTGCCTGAAGGAGAACGGGGCGTTCGAAAGGGCGCCCGACTAGGTCAGACCGGAAGCGCGCAACACGCCGTAGGCCTTGATCACCTGCTTGAGACGCTCCTCGGCGCCCCGATCGCCGCCGTTGGCGTCAGGATGGAACCGCTTTACCAATTCCTTATAACGCGCCTTTATCTCGTGCAAGGTGGCGGATGCGTCAAGATTGAGTGCCTCCAATGCAACAATCTGGGTGCGCGTCAATTGCCGCTCCGGACGCCGTGGGCGGTCTTCCTCCGCAACCTCGCCAAAGACCGCGAATCCGTCGTCGACCATGGGGCGGTCGTGACCGTTGTGCGGACGCGCGCCCCGCCTGCCGAGCGGCCAGGTCGGCCGGTGGCCCGTGACGGCATCGTTGCGGAATGCCTCGATCTGGGCCTCATTCATGCCCACGAAATAATCCCAGGTTTCGTTGTGGGCGCGCGCGTGTTCCAGGCAGAACCACAGATGTTCGTTCAGGCAATCGCGGGCTTTGGGCACGCGATGGATGCCCTCCCTTTCGCAGTCCGGCCGCGCGCAACGCCGCAGGCGGACCGGAGCGGGCGCTTCCGTTTCCGGCTTGATCCGGATGTCCTTGCCGAAACGCGGTTTGTAACGCGACTTTGCCATGAGCGAATTATGGGACCCAACCGTGAAAAAACAAGAAAACGAATTGCTTGACGAGCGCGCGCGGCTGTGCGTTCGAACGCGGCCGGCATGGTCAATTGCAAGGAAAGGCAATCGGTAGCAGCATGGCCGTCAAATCCATGACAGTTGCAAGCACCCTTCGCGAAAAGTTGAGCGCCGCGTTTGCGCCCGAAGACCTCGAGATCGAGGACGAGAGCGCGCGTCACGCGGGCCATTCCGGTGCGCGGTCCGGCGGCGAAACCCATTTTCGCGTGCGCGTCGTGTCGCGCACGTTCGAGGGCCTCAGCCGCGTCGAACGCCAGCGCCGCGTTTATGCCGTGCTGGCCGAGGAGTTGCGCACCAACGTGCACGCGCTCGCGCTGGTGACGCTCACGCCCGATGAGGCGAAGCGCGGTTAGCGAAAGCGCATTTGGTTTGCGTCAGCCGAAATTTGCCCGTATGCGGCGCCTTGCAAGTCATTCAGACAGCAACACAAAATTGCGGACGCGGGCCGTCCTGTCCGGACTCACGCGCTGACAGGTCGTCCCGGCTTTGGCTGTATCCAGAATGCGCCGATCCGGCTACCGTGGCGTCCGGTGCGCCTCGCGCCGCCATGGGGGAAATCATGTATTGCGATGTTCACGAATCCGCGCAAGCGCGGAAATGGCTCGACTCGCGCTTGTTGTTGGGTACGGCGGCCATTGCGCTACTTGCTTCGCCCGTCGCTTTTGCGAATCCCAAAGACGGCACGGTGACGAGCGGCGTGGCATCGATCTCCTCGCCTTCGTCGAAGATCACGAATGTCAACCAGGCGAGCGAAGGCGTCGTCATCGACTGGTCGAGCTTCAATATCGGCAACGGCCAGACGACGCAATTCGTGCAACCCAACGCCTCGGCTATCGCGATCAACCGCATCGGCAGCGCGAGCGCGAGCAGCATATTGGGAACGCTGGACGCCAATGGCCGCGTGGTGTTGATCAACGCCAACGGTCTCGCCTTCGGCAGGAACTCGCAGGTCAATGTCGGCTCGCTGATCGCAACCACGACAGGTGGATCGGACTCCGATCTTGTCGCCGGCAAATTCACAACAGCAGGCAGCCAGAACGCGTCGATCATCAACCGCGGCACGATCACCGCGGCCGGCGGCAGCACCGTTGCGCTCGTCGCGCCCAATGTGACCAACAGGTGCACGGTACAGGCCAAGCTCGGCACGGTGTCGCTGGGCGCCGCCAACGCCTTCACGGTCGACTTCGCGGGCGACGGACTTGTCTCCTTCGCCGCCCAAGGCGACGTCAACGGCAAGGCACAGGTCACCAATGCCGGCACCCTCTCCGGTGCCAATGTCTCGATGACGGCACGGGCCGCGGAAGGCGTCGCCACCGGCGTCGTCAATGTGCGGGGAACCATCCAGGCGCTGGGCGCGCACAATGTCGGCGGCACGATCGTTCTGGATGCGGGCGACGACGGCAGTATCGACGTTTCGCACGCCAGCCTCGACGCATCCGGCGCCAAGGGCGGCGGCTCCGTCACCATCGGCGGCTGGAACCAGTCGAGCGTCGATATCGACAAGCATACCGTTGTCGATGCCTCGGCCACGAAAGCCGGCAATGGCGGCACGATCGACGTGACCGCGGCGGTCGACAGATTCCGCGGACAGGCTCTGGCCGCCGGCGGCTCGCAAACCGGCAATGGCGGTCACGTCGACACGTCGGGCGATGTGCTCGATGTGAAAGGTGCGTGGATTTCCACTGCCGCCCCGCATGGCGCGACGGGGCTCTGGTCGATCGATCCCGAGAACGTCACGATTTCGACGGCCAGCGATTTGACGGATTCCTGCTCGGCCGGCGTGTGCACGCCCACCGGCGACAATTCCGTCCTCAATGTGGGCGAGCTCGAGAGTGCACTCGTGGCGACGGATGTCGCCGTGACGACAGGCGCGACGGGCACGCAGGCGGGCGACATCACGGTGGCGTCGACGCTGACCTGGGCCTCCACCCACACGCTCACGCTCGACGCCGCAGGCGCCATCAACATCGACGCGCCCCTCACGCTTACGGGCGCAGGCGGTCTCGACCTCGACGCGGCAACATCAGGTCTGGGCTTCACGGAACTCTATTTCAGCGGCGGCTATGTCAACTACGCCGATATCACCGAGCAATATACCGTGCATGGCAGCCTCACCATCAACGGAAACGTCTACACGCTGGAAAACAGCATCCTGTATCTTGCGAGCGACATTCGGGCAAATCCGGGCGGCTACTTCGCACTTGGCGACAGCTACAATGCGAGCAACGCCCCTGGCGGCGAGCCTTACACGTCTGCGCCGATTCCGACCACTCTCACAGGCACCTTCGAAGGCCTCGGCAATACGATCTCGAATGTGACGATCGACGACAACGCCGATACCAATATCGGGCTGTTCGCCGAATTGTCCGGAACAATCCGCGATTTGGGCCTGACCGGCGTATCGGTGACCAGTACCAAGAACAACGCATATTTCGGCGGGTTGGTCGGATATGACGACGGCGGTAGCGTTGCCAATGCTTACGTCACGGGCACGGTGACGGAAAGCGGCCTCGGCAGTCTAACCGGCGGTCTGGTCGGAAATCAGGTTGGCGGCGCCGTCACCAACTCTTACGCCACGGACGTGGTGACTGGCGGCTTCAGCGGCTACGTCGGCGGTTTGGTGGGAGAAACTACCAGTTCGGCCGAGATATCCGAATCCTTTGCCGCGGGCGCGGTGACGGGAGGGACCGGCGCGAAAGTTGGCGGTCTGGTGGGCATAAATTTGGGAATTATATACTTGACTCCCTCGCCGGTTTGGGGTAGATTTTGACCATGAACTGAGGGTCCGGCGATGTCGAAAAGCACGATTTCCACCTTTGAATTGTTCGCGATGTTCCCAGACGCGGAAACGGCGCGGACCTATCTGGAGGGTCGGCTTTGGCCGCAAGGTCCCAAATGCCCGGTCTGTGGCCTTGGGGAGCGAATCACCGCGCGCGCTGGCGGATATTACCGCTGCAATCAGTGCAAGGAAGACTTCACGGTTCGCACCGGCACGATCTTCGAGCGGTCGCACGTTCCGTTGCATAAGTGGATTTACGCGATGTACCTGCTCGTCACGGCGCGCAAAGGCATCTCCAGCCTGCAATTGTCCAAAGAGATCGGTATCACTCAGAAGTCGGCGTGGTTCGTCCTGCAACGGCTCCGTGAGGCTTGCGGCGACGATCTGGCGAAGCTTCAGGGCATCGTCGAAATCGACGAAACCTATGTCGGCGGGATCGAAAAGAACAAGCACGAACACAAGAAACTCAAGGCCGGTCGCGGCGCTGTCGGGAAAACCGCAGTTCTCGCCATGCGCCAGCGTGGCGGCAAAACGATTGCCATGCCGATTGAACAGGCCAACAAAGAGACAATTCACGGCAAGATCAAACAGCACATTAAGGCCGGGTCCATGCTCAATACCGACGATGCATCGGTCTACTCCGGTCTCGACGGCAAGACGTACAGGCACGAATCCGTGAACCATAGCGCAGGCGAATACGTCCGCGACAATGTAACGACGAACGGCGTCGAAAGCGTTTTCGCGGTTCTGAAGCGCGGCCTGATCGGCGTCTATCATCATGCCAGTGAAAAACATCTTCACCGCTACGTCGATGAATTCGCGTTCCGCCTCAATGACGGGAATGTCGAGCGCCACACACTTTCCCGGCTGGACAGCTTCATTGATGGCGTGGCCGGAAAGCGTTTGACTTATAAGGCGCTGATCCAATGAGCGACACAAAGCCGCCGCCGATATTGAACGCGATTGTTGACGTTGTGCTGGCTTACAAGCCGAAGGCAAAAACTGACGGCGCGAAAAAGCGTAAGCGGAAGATAAAAAAGTTTGTGAAGAAAATGAGCAAGCAGCCCCACGTCGAGCCGAAGCGGCACTAGCACGTGCTCTCATTTCCGCCTCCAAAACACGAGCCAGTAGAGGATTCCGCCACCTGATGCGAAATTTCCGATTCCGACCCAGAGCAAAATTGTGTCCTTAGTGGCCCTGTCTGAATCCATTTGGGATTTTGAAGCATTTTGGTTCAATGCCACGATTACCGCAGGAATTTTGTTCGCTGTCTCGACGCTGATCGTCGTCATTGGGCTAGTAGGTGAGGCGAGAAAATCATCACAAGAATGGCTTTCTTGGCATGCCACTTTTGAGATTCTTGTCATAATTGGCGTGGTCGGTGAGTTATTTACGGACGGCACACTCGTTGTAGCGTCCGCAAGAATAGACGCTATCTCATATCGAGAAGTAGAAGCGGCAAAAGCAGGCGCGTTGACCGCGCAAAAGGTGGCCGACATTGCAAAAACGACGGCGGACCAAGAAATTGAGCGCGATAAGAATACAGCGCTGGTCGCCGTCGCCGCTTGGAACCTAGCCCAACCCAGAACAATCGACTTCCAGATATTGCGGGCACACTTTGCGGGAAAGCCGAATACGCCGGTTGAAATTTTATACGCCAAAGCCGCTCCCGATGGCCCGTTTTTCGCGGATTGGATTGGGGGAGCCCTATCGACGCTGGGCTGGCCGCATATAACTCCAAAGCTGGTAGGGATTCCCGCTAGCGTCGGCGGCCAGCCAATCGGGGTGACACTCGTAAGGCACGAACAATCGGAACACGACTTTACAGCGGGTTCCCTAGAGTCCGCGCTAACATTGGCTTTGGGAGCAACCGGACAAATTTCGCTGGGAGTGTCTGGAAGCGTGCCGAAAGGCGCTCTTCGGATAGTAATTGGCCCGAAACCGTGACCCCAAGGGAGCCATCTATATAATTCCCATAAATTTCGCCGAGATATTGCAATCCTATGCCACAGGCGCGGTCTCCGGGGGCTCGGAATCCGATGTCGGCGGTCTCGTCGGCGACAATGGCGATACGATCGCACAAACCTATGCCGTAGGCCTCGTTACCGCAGGCAGCGGTTCTACTGTGGGCGGGCTTGTGGGCAATGACCAAGCCAAAGACGGCACCATCACGTCGTCTTATTGGGATATGGGAACGACCGGCATCACCAATCCGAGCCAGGGCGAGGGCAACGTTCCAAACGACTCCGGGATCACGGGCGACGACACCGGGACTTTGCAAAGCGCGCTGTCTGCGGGTTTCGACAGCACTGTGTGGGCCATCGTCCCGGGCGTGAGTTATCCCTATCTGCAATGGCAGGTGCCGACAGGCACGCCGCAAGTGGTAGCCGGCATTATCGGCAATGGTTCGACGCCGATCGTGGGCGCCAGTGTCGGATTGCTGATCGGCGGCGCGGCGGCGGGAACGCCGCTGGTGGCGACCACAGCAGGTGCCAATGGATATTACTACAAGTTGCTCGCACCGGGGACGATTCCGGATTCGAACAGCCAAGTCCTCGCCTATATCGCGAGCGGAGCCCCGCGCGCCGGCAATGCCTATTACCAGGATGCGACGGGCTCGCTGACCAGTCTCAACATCCAGGACGGCGAAATCGAGATCACGACCGACCAGGCGGATTCGAGCGGCATAACATCCGGTCTCAATACAGCCATCGGCTCCCAGACCGGTTCGCAATTCGTCTACACGCAGGCGGGCGGCTATCAGTCCGGCATCGACGTCGCCATCTTCACGGATTCCTCGTTCACCATCGACAGCACGCTGGACTTCACGGGCGATCATCTGACGATCGGTGCGTCGGGTTCCGTCGACGAGACGACGGGCGCGATCGACGCGAAGCAACTCGTCGTCAATTCGATCGGCGATATCTCGCTGACGGGCGCCAACGACATCGCCTATCTGAGCGACACGGATTCGGGAGGCGCGGGCGACATCGACGTGAACGACACGGCGCTCATGCGTCTCAACGGTCTTGTCAACGCCGGAAGCGGTATGGTGACATTGACCTCCGGCGGAAAGATCGAAGAGAACGCCAAAGGCGCAATCGATGCGGGCGCGTTCGCCGGCAGTTCCGCCGGCGGCGCGTCGTTGAACGGCGCCAACATGATCGGCACGCTCGATGCCTTCACCAACACGGGGGCAGGCAGCGTCCTGCTCGACGACGGTGAAGCCCTGACGGTTTCGGGCGCGGTCGGTGCCGGCGCCGGCCATCTGACGCTCTCGACGGCCAGCGGCGATCTCGGCATCGGCGCTCAGTTGACGGCCGGCGACGGCGTCGACCTCGTGTTGGACGGAACCATTGCGGAGACCGTCGGCGGCGCGATCGCGACCGGCACACTCACCGGCAGTTCCGCCGGCGGCGCGACGCTCGACGGTGCCAATCTGGTCGACAAGCTGGGCGCGTTTGCCAATAGCGGCGCAGGCGGCTTCGCGCTCACCGATGGGAAAAGCCTCACGATGAACGGAACCGTCGCCGGCGGCACGGGCGACACCGACATCACGCTCGTGCACGGCAACCTGACGCTGACCGGCGCTGTCTCGGGCGGCAGTGTTACGCTCGATTCCGAGCGGGGAGACGTGAACCAGACCGCCGGCACGATCGCGGCGGCCGATGTGCTGACGGTCGATGCGATCACCGGCATCGTGCTCGACAACGACAACACCTACACGACGGAAAACCTCCACAGCAAGCACGGCACCGTCACCGGGCATTGAGACAGGCCGCGCGATTCAATCGAATCAGAAATATTCTAACTCGCGCTTAGCACCTGCGGCGTCTTTGCGCTGGGCGGAATCACTCGGAGCGCGGTGATCTGGTTGCGCTGGCGGCGCAGCACTTCGAATTCATAGCCGTAAAACGCGAAGCGCTGCCCGACTTCGGGAATCGTCTGCGCTTCGTGAATGACGAGGCCCGCAATCGTCGTCGCCAGTTCGTCGGGCAGGTTCCATTCGAGCGCGCGGTTGAGATCGCGGATGGGCGTTGCGCCGTCGATGGAATAGGAGCCGTCGGAAAGCCGGCGGAAACTGGTCGCCTGGCTCGCTTCGCGCTCGTCGGGGATGGTGCCGAAAATCTCGTCGAGAATGTCGCCGAGCGTGATGAGCCCCTGCAGCGCACCATATTCGTCGACCACCAGCGCGAAATGCATGCGCCGCTCGCGGAAGGCGCGCAGCTGTTCTTCCAATGTCGTCGTGTCGGGGACGAACCAGGGGTCGGACAGCAAGGATAGCGCGTCGAACCCGGTCATGTTGCCGCGGCGGCGCGCAAATTCGCGCACCACCTGCTTCGTATGCAGCACGCCCACGATATTGTCGGGCGTGTCGCGCCACACCGGCACGCGCGTATGATTGGCCGCGATCAGCGCGTCGAACAACTCGGCGGGTTTCTGGTCGGCTTCGATCGCCACCATGTTCTTGCGGTGGACCATCACATCGGAGATGTTGAGTTCGCGCAGATCGAGAATGCCGCCGATCATGTCGCGATGTTCGCGTTCGACGCCGCCTTCCTTGTGGTGCAGATCGACGGTGCCGCGGATTTCCTCATGCGGCGGCAGCACGGCGTCCTGGTCCTGCTCCTGGCGCATGCCGAACAACCCCAGGACTTTCCACACGAAGAACTGCACGGACCGGACGATGGGCGCCAGCACGCCCACGACGGGTTTCAGGAAATAGGCGACCGAGAGCGCGAAGCGGTCGGTGCGCGCGATGGCGAGCGTCTTGGGCAGCACTTCGGCGAAGACGAGAATGACGAACGTCATCAGCACCGTCGTGACCGCGACGGTGCGCCGGCCGAACGTCGCTTCCAGCATCATGGTCGCCAGCGACGAGATCAGAATGTTGATGAACGTGTTGCCGAGCAGAAGGGCGCCGATCAGGCCCTCGCGATCGGCAAGAAGCCGGTTCACGTCGCGCGCCGCGCGGGAGCCGTCGGTCTCCATCTGGTGCATGCGCCCGCGCGACACGGCGGTGAGCGCCGTCTCGGAGCCGGAAAAGAACGCCGATACGAACAGGAGCAAAACGATCGCGCCGATCGCGAGCGGAATAAACGTCATGGGGCAATCCTTGGGTCTGAGGGCCGGACTATAGCGCGAATAAGGCGCCGCCGCTGGTCAGGCGGCGAGCACCGCGCGCACGGCGTCGAGCGGCACGTCGCGGGAGGTGAAAGCGTGGCCGAGCCCCCGCACGAGCACGAAGGTCAGCTTTCCGTCCTTCGCTTTCTTGTCGTGTGTCATATGGGCGAGCAATTCGTCGACGCCGGGGCGCGGGCCCACGATGTCGGCGATCCCGGCAGGCAGGCCGTTCGCGCGCAAATGCGCTTCGATCCGGCCGGCATCGGCGGCAGGCGAAAGTCCCAGCCGCTCCGAAAGCCGGAAGGCGAGTGCCATGCCGATCGCGACGCCTTCGCCATGCAGCAGGCGCGCCGAATAGCCCGTCGCGGCTTCGAGCGCGTGGCCGAAGGTGTGCCCGAGATTGAGCAGCGCACGATCGCCGGTCTCACGCTCGTCGCGCGCGACGATGTCGGCCTTCACGCGGCAGGAATGGGCGACGATGTGGGTCAGCGCCGGGGCGTCGCCGCGCAAGGCGGCGGCACCGTGCGCTTCAAGCCAGGCGAAGAACGCGGCGTCGCCCAGCGCGCCGTATTTAACGACTTCCGCATATCCCGCCCGCAATTCGCGCGGCGGCAGGGTGGCGAGAACGCCGGTATCGGCGATGACGATGCGCGGCTGGTGGAACAGGCCGACCAGATTTTTTCCTTCGGCCGTGTTGATGGCGGTCTTGCCGCCCACGGAGGAATCGACCTGGGCCAGCAGGGTCGTGGGCACTTGCGCAAAATCGATGCCGCGCTTGAGCACGCCCGCGGCAAAGCCGGTCAAATCGCCGATCACGCCGCCGCCCAGCGCGACGATCAAACCGCCGCGCTCGACGCCGGATTTGAGAAGAGAATTGCAGAGCGTTTCGAGCCCCGCAAAACTCTTCGATTGCTCGCCGGCGTCCACCACGATCGGCAGCGCGTTCACGCCCGCGCTCTTGAGCGCCGCGAGCAGAGGGTCAAGGTGAAGCGCCGCCACCTGCGAATCCGTGACCACCGGCACGACGTGGCCCGCCAGCGGCCGCAGGAGCGCGCCCGCCTGGCCGATCAGCCCCGCACCCACATGGATGTCGTAGCTGCGTGCGCCGAGGCTGACCGGGATCGTCTCGCTCATGGACGCTCCAAAAGCTCGCGCGCTTCGAGCACGGCCAGTATCCGCTCGACCGCCGCGTTGTGGGGGCCGTCTTCACTGTCGACCGAGAGGTCGGCTTCGGCGTAGATCGGCTCGCGTTCGCGCAGCATCCGTTCGAGGATTTCGCGGGGATCGCCGTTCCGCAGCAGGGGTCTCGTGTCGCGCCGGCTCACCCGCGCGACCAGGAGGTCCACCGACGCGCGCAACCACACCGAAACCGACAGCGTCTTGATCCGCTCGCGCGTGGCGTCATCGATGAACGCGCCCCCGCCCGTGGCCAGCACATGCGGCGCCTCGTTCAGGAGGCGCGTGATCACCTTGCGCTCGCCGTCGCGGAAGGCGTCCTCGCCGAAGCGGTCGAAGATTTCGGAAATGGAGCAGCCCGCGGCGATTTCGATCTCGGCGTCGGCGTCGCGGAACTCGCAGCCGAGTTTCGCCGCCAGCCTTCGGCCGACGGAGCTTTTGCCCGCGCCCATCATTCCCACGAGCGCAACCGTGCGTCTTAAGCGGCTCATCGCGCTCCCGCTTACACGGCCTTTACGCTGGCGACCAGCGGGACTTGCGCCCGCGCCTCTCTTTCCGCCACAAAGGGCGGGGAAGAGGGGGCACGCGGCAAGCTTAACCGGAGCAAGTGCGATCATGAGTTGGACGGCACGCATTACACTGGCGGTCCTGGTGCTCGTCATCCTGGGCGCGGGCACGCTCGCCTTCTATGCCGGCACGCTGAAGCCGCCGCATCGGACCTATGAGCAGGTCATTCCAAATCCGGGCTGACGCGATCGGGGCAGCGGCGCTCGCCGCGATCCTGCTGGCGTGGCCCGTCGCTGCCGGCGCCGAAAGCGCGCCGGATAGCGCCGCTCCGGCCGCGACCGGGGAACCCCGGCAATTGCCGGGCCCGGACCGGACGCAGCTTCCCGCCGACGCAGCGCCGCCTGCGGCGACATCGCCAATCGAAGTCGCGCCTCTCGGCTCGACCGAAGGCGCACCTGCCGGACTTCTCGATGCGAGCAATGGCGGATTGGGCTCCGATCTTTGGTCAGGAACGCCCCGCACCGATCTCGAAGAAATGGTCGCGAAACTGCCCGTCGCGTCGGCCGATTCCTGGGTGCGCGAATTGTCGAGGCGGGTGCTCCTCACCACCGCGGAAGCGCCGGCCGGCGCGGCGCCGCATGCCTTCCTGACCGTCCGCATGAAATCGCTGCTCGACGCGGGCTTCGTGACGGAAGCGGCAATCCTCGCCGCCAACGCGCAACTCCCCGACGATCCCGAATTTGCCCGCGTCGCGGCCGACGCGATTTTCTTTGTCGGACATGCGGGCGACGCCTGCGGCCAGGCGACGGCGGCGCGGCTGCAAAACGGCGACCGTTTCTGGATCGAACTCCGGGCCTATTGCTACGCCATGGCGGGTGACGGACCGGCGCTCGATCTCACGCGCGCGGTGATGAACTCGCAAGGAATGGCCGACAAGGCGTTCGACATTCTGCTGGCCGATGCAATCTCGCACACGGCGAAGGATCCCGGCGCCATCAAGGACCCGACATCGCTGCATGTCTTTCTGCTCGGTCAGGCCGGGTTGCCCGTGAGCGTGCCGATGGCGAAACAATTGGGCATGCCGGCGCTGGTGCTCGCGCTGGCCGACGAAAAGAATCCACCGGACCAGCGGGCCGAGGCGGCGGAGGATGTGTTGCGCGCGGGCGCCGCGCCTCCCGCCCAACTCGCGAGGCTCGCCGATGCCTTGCCCTTTGCGCCCGATCAGATTGCGGGCGCGCAAGCGCTCGCACCCACGCTGCCGTTCTTTCAGGGGCAGGCGTTGCTCCGCCAGGCTGCCGCGCATGAGGCGCGGCCGGACGTCAAATCGCAACTCGTGTTCGAAGCGTTCACGCTTGGCGAGAAAGCCGATCTGCTCGAAGCGTCCGCGGACTTGCAGAGCGATGTCGCGGCTTCGCTCGCGCCCGACGAAACCATGCGGGACATGGCGCCCCTGATGGGCCGCGCCGAGATGCTCGCGGGTAACGCGGATGCGGCGTCGCGCTGGTACGATGTGCTCGATCTCAAGTCCGCCGCCGGCCGGCCGCTGATGGCCGCGTTCCAGGTCGAGTTGAATCTGGTCGCAACAAACCCCGGACGCGCGGCCGAGGCGCAAACCGCGCTGTCGATGCTGGCCGAGGGCGCGACTGCCGCGCCGCCCGCAGGCGTGCCGCTGGATCAAGGCTTCGCCGCTCTCGCACTTGGGCTCTACGACGCGCTGGGCGAACCCATCCCGACCGACGCCGCTTCTGCTGCCGCTTCATTGCGCGCGACCGCGTGGCCCGGCGTGCGGCCCAGCAGCGAGGCCATGTCGCGGCTGGCCGCCTCCGTTTTGCAGCCGGGGCGCAAGGGCGAAGCGATCGTCACGATCCTGGATGCCATTGGCCCGCACGGTCCGGCCGACCTCGCGCCCGACGTGACGGTGCTGTTCGTGCGCGCGCTGGAGCATGAAGGCATGGCGGATGCCGCGCGTGGGCTCGCCATCGATGCGTTGCTGCTCTACCGGCCGGCCCAGCCGCAAGCGGCGCCATGAGCCGCGCGCACGACAGCGCCGGCGTCATCGAGCTGTTTCTCGACATGATGAGCGCGGAGCGGGGCGCCAGTCCCAACACGCTCGACGCCTATCGCCGCGACCTGATCGCATTCGACGATTTTCTGACCGGCCGCAATCTGAAGACCGCGACCCGCGACGACGTCAAACGCTATCTCGCCAAGCAGTCGGCTTCCGGTGCGGCGGGCACTTCGCAGGCGCGCCGGCTGTCTGCGCTGCGGCAGCTTTACGCGTTTCTCTACGCCGAAGGCCATCGCGCGGACGATCCGACAGCGGCCATCGATTCGCCCCGCCGCGCGCGACCCCTGCCGAAAGTGCTTTCGGAATCCGATGTCATGAAACTGATCAAAGCCGCACGCGCGGGCACGACCGGGAAATCGAAAGGCGGCAAAGGCAAGGGCAACGCAAAGGTCCGGCAGAAATCGCCCGAGGGCTTGCGCCTCCTGTGCATCCTCGAAATTCTCTATGCGTCGGGCTTGCGCATTTCGGAACTCGCGACCTTGCCGCTTGCCGCGACGCGCCGGCGCGATTCCTTCCTGTTCGTGCGCGGCAAGGGCGGCAAGGAACGGCTCGCGCCGCTCAATCCCTCGGCTCATAAGGCCATCGCGGAATATCTCAAGGTGCGCGACAAATTCCTGCCGGACGGCGCGCGGCGCGACGCCGCCAAATTCCTGTTCCCGTCGCGCGGCGTCGAAGGACATCTGACGCGCCGGCGCTGCCACCAGCTCCTGAAGGAGTTGGCCGTTGCGGCCGGCGTCGATCCCGGAAAATTGTCACCGCACGTGCTGCGTCACGCATTCGCCACGCACCTTGTCGAAGGCGGCGCCGATCTCAGAAGCGTCCAGTCCATGCTCGGACACGCCGACATCGCGACCACGCAGATTTACACCCATGTCGCCAACGAGCGACTGAAGGCCGTCGTCGAGAACGCGCATCCGCTGTCGCGCAAGCGCAGCGGCAAGCGATCCGGTTGACGGGGCGGCCGTGCTCCGTCACGTTTCCTCTTCACAATTCGAGGAACTTCCGTTGAGCTTCACCGTCATCGGGCGCCAGGCGCCGCTCAGGCTCTATCGGTCCAAGCTGTTCGTGCCGGGCTCCCGGCCGGCGCTGTTCGAGAAGGCGGCGGCGGGGCCGGCGGATGTCGTGTGCCTCGATCTCGAGGACGCGGTGGCGCCGGCCGACAAGGAGAACGCGCGCGACAATATCGTGCAGGCGCTCAACGACGTGGACTGGAAGAACAAGACCGTCACCGTGCGCATCAACGGACTCGACACGCATTATTGCTATCGCGACGTGCTGACGCTGGTGGAAGAGGGCGGCGAGACGCTCGACGCGATCATGATTCCCAAGGTCGGCAACGCGTCCGACGTCTACGCGATCGACATGCTCATCACGCAGGCGTCGGCCGCGGTGGGCCGCAAGAGGAAGATCGGCCTTGAAGTGATCATCGAGACGGTGGCGGGGCTCACGCATATCGACGCTATCGCGGGCGCGTCGCCGAGGCTTGAGAGCCTGCATTTCGGCTCGGCCGACTACGCCGCTTCGCAGGGCATGCGCACGACGAATATCGGCGGCGGCAATGCGGACTATGTGATGCTGACCGACGCCGGCGACGGCCCGCGTGAGCGGCACTGGAACGATCTATGGCACTATCCTTTGTTCCGCATGGTGCAGGCGGCCCGCGCGCATGGGCTTGCGGCCATCGACGGGCCGTTCGGCGATTATTCCGATCCCGACGGATTCCGCGTGCAGGCGATGCGCACCGCGGTGCTCGGCTGCGAAGGCAAATGGGCGATCCATCCGAACCAGGTGGCGCTCGCCAACGAGATCTACACGCCGCCCGCCAAGGAAGTGGAGCGCGCTGAAGCCATTCTCGCGGCGATGCGCGAGGCGCAGGCGAGCGGCATGGGCGCGGTCGCGCTCAAGGGCGTGCTGATCGATGCGGCCTCGATCCGCCAGGCCGAAGGCATCGTCAAACAGATGCAGATGATCCTCGCGCGGACGGGCGCGTAAGCGCGGCCGCGAAGCGCCTGAGCTTGTCCGGATTGCGGACCAGATAGATGGCGGTGATGCGCTCGCCGTCGGATTCGATGCCCAGCGTTGAATCCATCTGGCCGGCGGCCGTCAGAATGAGGCCCGGCCGGCCGTTGATCTCGCACGCTTCGATCCCGGGAACGCCGCCATCGGCCAGGAATTTCCGCACGAGACCGAAGATCAGCCGCGAAATCTTGTCGGGACCGAAGATCGGATTGAGCGCCGCGGCGACGCGGCCGCCGCCGTCCGAATAGAGAACAATGTCGGGGGAGAAGAGAGCGGTCAGCGCACGTGAATCCTGGGTCAGGGTCGCCTGCGCGAAGCGTTCGATCAATTTGCGATGCACGTCGGGCGAAACCGAATAGCGCGGCCGGTCAGTCTTCACGCGCTCGCGCGCCCGCGACACGAGCTTGCGGCAGGCCGCTTCGGTCTTATCGAGCGTCGCGGCGATAACGGGGTAGTCGCAATCGAATGCGTCGCGGAGGATGAAGGCCGCGCGCTCCTCCGGCGAAAGCCGTTCGAGCACATGGAGGAGCGCCAGCGACAAGTCCGACGCAAGCTCGGCGCGGGCCGCCGGCGCGTCTGCCGCGAAGGCGCGCATGTCGTCGGGCAGGATCGGCTCGGGCAGCCATGGGCCCACATAGGCTTCGCGCCGCGCCCGGGTCTTGCGCAAGGCATCGAGCGCGAGCCTGACCGCGACCGCGGACAGCCACGCGCGCACGTCGCGAATTTCGCTCCTGTCGGCGCGCTGCCAGCGCAGCCACGCCTCCTGCACCACGTCTTCGGCCGCCGACATCTCGCCCAGCATGCGGTAGGCGATGCCGGTGAGATGCGCGCGATGCGCTTCGAAGCGGGCGGTGCCGTCGTCCATCATGCGGCGTGTTTCAGCGTGACCGTTTGATCCGATACCACGATCTTGGAGCAGGCCACACCATGGCCCAGGCCGCGCTTGATCGTGGGGTAGACGCGCGAACTCGCGACCGCGAAGGCGAGCGAGACGAGGCCGCGCTTGCCGTAGCGCCGTTCCGCGGTCTCGCACAGGGTCAACGCATCGGGAGTGTTGTTCGCCACCGCGATACCATAGCGGAAACCGAGTTCGGCGTCCGGTCCCGCCGCTTCGAGATCGCCGCGCAGCAGCGCCGCGATGGCCTCCGGCGGCATGTTCTCGCGCAGCGCCATGTCCACGACGAGTTGCGTGCACGGACCGCAATCCTCGCACAACGCTGCCGCAATGCGCGCCGCATACCAGGCGTCGCGCGGCGCCCGATCGCGATGCGACGACATCGTCTGGAACAAGGCGAATTTGAAGAACGCCGGCGTTGAAGCATCGAGAACTTCGTGCAGGTAGCTCGCGTCATAGCCGAAACCGCGCTCCAGTCTCGCAAGGCGACCGTGAAGAAATTGCTTGAACATCAGATGCCTCCTGTTTGGCGAACGCGCAGCCAGGCGAGCGTCGCGCCGAGTACGCCGACAACAATAACTCCTACCCCGGTGGACATGGTTTCGGCGGCGGTTGCCGGGAGCCCATGATGCAGCCAGCCCCACAGATGGAGCAGCGCGTGCAGCGCCGGCCATGCCGCGCCCGCAATGGCGAAGGCGCCTGCCGAGGCCCGCGCCCGCGCGCCCAGCATGAGCCCCAATCCGCTCGCCACGAAGGCGAGGCCGATATCGGCGATGAAATGATGGTTCATAGGCCCGGTGCCGCTGACGCCGGGGATCGCGGCGTACCAGGCATCGGGCGCGGCCAGCATCCACAGGCCGTTCCCCAGGTGGAACAGGCCCAGCAATAGCAACGCGAGGCGGACAATCATGGAACCGTCCTTTGGGTCACATCCTGAAGACGTGCGAGGGACGCCGGTTTGTGACCGGTGGGGGCAAATTTGCCGTTGGCGGATCGGAGTCTGCATTCTCGTTCCGGGCAGGAATGAGAGCGTTAACCGCGCCGCCCAGCCTCGCCGCGCGCCCGGCGATGCGCCGAAAACATAGCGATTCCCTGCCCAAAGATGGCCGCTTTGTTGACATAGGCAGGTGCGATTGCCACCTTCCGGGTGCGTTTGCGCCCCCGCCGACGAGACATGATGCACGCTTATCTTGAATTCGAACGCCCTATTGCCGAACTCGAAGGGAAAATCGTGGAGCTCCGCAAGCTGGCGGAGCAGGACCCCGCGATGGACATCGAGGACGATGTCGTGCGCCTGCAATCCAAGGCGCAGCAGTTGATCAACGACACCTATGGCAGGCTGACCCCCTGGCAGAAGGCGCTGGTGGCGCGCCATCCCGCGCGGCCGCATTTCTCGGATTACGTCTCCTCCCTGATCGACGAATTCACGCCCTTGGCAGGCGACCGGCTGTTCGGCGAGGACCGGGCCGTGGTGGCGGGCTTCGGCCGCTTCCGGGGTCAGGCGGTCGCCGTCGTCGGTCACGAGAAGGGCAACGACACCAAGAGCCGGCTCAAGCACAATTTCGGCATGGCGATGCCCGAGGGCTATCGCAAGGCGCAGCGCGTGTTCGAAATGGCGGACCGCTTCCGGCTGCCGGTCATTTCGTTCGCCGACACGCAGGGCGCCTATCCCGGCGTCGGCGCGGAGGAGCGCGGGCAGGCGGAAGCGATTGCGCGCTCGACGCAGGCGAGCCTCGCCATCGGCGTGCCGTTCGTGGCCGTGATCATCGGCGAAGGCATGTCGGGCGGCGCGCTCGGCATCGCGGTCGCCAATCGCGTCTACATGCTCGAACATTCGATCTATGCGGTGATCTCGCCGGAAGGCTGCGCCTCGATCCTGTGGCGCAGTTCGGACAAGGCGCAGGACGCCGCGGCCGCCATGCGCATCACGGCCGCCGATCTTCTCGATCTCAAAGTGATCGACGGCATCGTGCCGGAGCCGCTGGGTGGCGCCCACCGCGCGCCCGAAGAAACGATCCAGGCCGTGGGCGAAACCATCGCCCGCGCGTTGGGCGAGATGAACGGATTGTCGCCACAGGAATTACGCCGCCAGCGCCGCGACAAATATCTCGCGATGGGCCGCAATATCGGGGCGTAGCAAGTGAAGGCGCTCTTCGACCGTCGCGTGGTTACGGTTCTGGCAACAGCGCTCCTGCTTCTGGTCATGGCTCCCTTGCCGGCGGCGGCGGAAAGCTCTTCGGCGGGTATCGACCAATCCGGATTTGTCCCGATTGGCGGCATCGATCAGTGGATCGACATCAAGGGAGAGGATCGCGGCAATCCCGTGCTGCTGGTGGTACACGGCGGACCAGGTGAGGCGCAGTGGCCCCAAGCCGCCAAATACAAAGCCTGGGAAAAGGCTTTCACGGTCGTGCAATGGGACCAACGCGGTGCCGGACATACCTATGGCCGCTATGGCGCCAAGACGCCCGACGTCAATCTCGAGCGGATTGCCAGGGATGGAGTTGAAGTCGCCGATTACCTTTGCCGCACGCTCGGCAAGAAGAAGATCATCGTCCTCGGCCATTCATGGGGTTCGATTGTCGCCGTCGGAATGGTGCAGATCAGGCCGGAACTGTTCGCTGCCTATGTGGGAACGGGACAGGTCGCGAGCTGGAAAGCCTCGGTCGACGCGCAGTTCGATCTGCTGCTTGCAAAGGCGGGCCGGGACGGCGACGACGCCACGCTCAAAATGCTGGAGGCGATCGGGCGACCCGATCCCGCCGACGCCAAGCAGTATTTCACGTTCACCAAAGATCTCACGAGCGCGATGGCCCCGGCTGACCGGGAATGGATCAAGTCGTTGCGCGCCGCCGGACCCGCTCTGCTGGCGGCGGACGGCAAGAATTTCCAGGACTTTCTGGATGGCTTTGAGTTCAGCGCCGAGCGTCTCCTGCCGGATCAGATGGCGACCGATCTTCCGGCGACGGCCGACAAGCTCGACACGGCGTTCTTCATTATTCAGGGAAGAGACGATGTGATCACGCCCACGGACGCGGCGGTCGATTATTTTGAACACGTGCAGGCGCCGAAGAAAGAACTGATTCTGATTCCGGACGCCGGTCATTTCGCCTTCATGACCGCCCCGGATGCATTTCTAGCCGCGCTGACCGATAAGGTGCGCCCGGTCGCCATTGGCCGCGGTGCGTGAACCCGGCCATGCTGATGTCGGGTGCAGCGATCGAGCGCCGCTGTTTGTCGACGTGCCAGCGTCAGAATTGGGCGGCTAGGTCTCTCAATCGAGGGTTACGGCGAATCAAGCGCACTGATGGTGACGTAGTATCCGTCACGATCTCGGAGCGAAAACTCCGCAGTTCCGGTGCTGGGATTTACATGTGGCTCTTCTTCCAGCCGGCTGACGAGCGCGTGCGCCCTTTGCAAAGCCACGTCAAAATTGTCGACCCGGAAGAACAAGAGGAACCCGTTGCCGGGCTTGGCGACGTGAGGACTTGTCAACGGGGGATGCTCGTGGGCACCCCACTCGTGGAGACAGAGCAAGACCGTTCCATCCGAGTCGACGATTTGCCCGAAGTCGTCGTGGGCGGGAGCCGTCTCCGGCAGGCCGAGTAGCGACTGGTACCACTTTGAACTCTGGGACACGTCAGCTACGCCGATGATCGTCCAAAGGCGCTTCATATGATCATCTGCAATCTAACAATCATGAGATTGATCCTTGAATGATGCCATTCGTCCGTGCGGCGGATTATGGGTTCGCCGACTAGTCGGGGCAAGAGGATTACAATTCGCGGGCGAACGTGCGAATATCTTCGACCAGATCGTTCGGCCGTTCGAGCGCCGCGAAATGGCCGCCTTCCTTGAAATCCGTCCAGCGCACGACGTTGAAGCTCTTCTCGACCTGGCTTCGGGGCGGAAACGGAATGAGGTCGATGGGAAACTTTGCGATGCCGACGGGTTTCTCGATCCGCGTTTTCGGCGGCACCGGCGCGCCGCTGAAATCCTCGAACAGGCCACGATAGAGCCAGGTCGCGGTGTTGAAGCTGCGCGTGACGAGATAGACCATCACATTGGTGAGCAACTGATCGCGCGTGTAGACGTTTTCGAAGCCCTGGCGAATGTCGGACCAGCCGTGGAATTTCTCCACGATCCAGGCGCACGCGCCGACCGGCAAATCCATCATCGCGTAGGAGAGCGTCTGCGGCTTGGTCGATTGCTCGCGGAAATAGGCACCTTCGGCCTCGAACAATTGGCGCGAGCTTTCGGCGAAGCGGCGCTCTTCGTCGGTCTCGGGCCCGACGCCCGGAGAGAGCCAGCCCATCATGTTCAGGTGGACCGCGCGGCAGTCTTTGCCGTCATAGCCGAGCCAGCCCGAGATCGACGAACCCCAATCGCCGCCCTGCGCGATGTAGTTGGGAAGCTTGAGCGCGTCGACCATCAGCGCATCGAACAGCCGCGCGATGCTGCGCGGGCTGATGGGCCGCGAAGGCTTGCCGGAAAAGCCGTAGCCGGGCAGTGACGGCACCACGACCGTGAATGCGTCCTTCGCATCGCCGCCGAAACGCTCGGGATGGGCCAGCGGCTCGATGATGTGCAGGAATTCGAACATCGATCCCGGCCAGCCATGGCTGAGGATCAGCGGACGCGGCGAGGCGCCGGAGCCTTCTTCGCGGTAGAAATGGATGTCGATGTCTTCGATCGGCGCGGTGAACTGGGGAAAACGATTGAGTTCGGCTTCCCATTTGCGCCAGTCGTAACGCTCGACCCAATAGTCGCAAAGCTCACGCATGAAATCGAGATTGGCGCCGTAAGCCCAGCTTCCTTCGAGGCCGGGCCCCCGCGGCATCTCATGCCATTCATAGGCGCGCACCCTGGCGCGGATGACATCGAGCGTGGATTGGGGAATTTCGATTCGGAAGGGTTTGGGCGTCATGGTACGTCCCTCGGATAAGCTGGCGCTATCTTCGCGCAGCTTTCGCCGCAAGAACAGACAATTGAACACCTTGCGACGAATGCATTGTGCCGGCGGGAGCAGGTTGCGGCGCGCCTTCCCTCAATTGTCATTCCCGCGCAAGCGGGAACCTAGCAGCGAGAATCCGCGAGCGATGAAGAGTTATTCGCCGCGCCGACGCGCGGCGACTGGGTTCCCGCGTGCGCGGGAATGACACCTAAAGGAGCGGAAGGCCGGAGCAGTTGGTATGACAGGTGGTGCGGTCGCTCAAAGCGGCCGCGCGTCAGACCAGCGCGCCGTGGCAGTGCTTGAATTTTCGGCCCTGAGCCGCACGGGCACGCCGCATTGCGCTGCACCTTGCCCCAGGTGTTGGGATCGTTCGGATCCACCGCCACGTCGCGCAACCGCGTCACGCGCTGACCGCCCTGCGCATCCGCCGGCGCGGCGACTTCGTCCTCGCCGGTAAGCGGATTGATATGGTGTGCCTGCATCTGGATCGGCGCGCGCTCCGCGAGTGCCGGCGGCGGCTGATCCACATTGACCTGGATATGCATCAGCTGGCCCACCACGTCGGCGCGCAGCTTGCTGAGCAGCCCCTCGAACAGGGTCGAACGCCTCGCTCTTGTATTCGTTGAGCGGATCGCGCTGGCCGTAGCCGCGCAGGCCGACATATTGGCGAAGTGATCGAGGTTGACGATGTGCTCGCGCCAATCGTGGTCGAGCGTCTGCAAGCAGGATCGCCTTCTCGATGTAGCGCATCACGTCCGCGCCGGTATTCGCCGCGCGCTCGGCCGCACGCGTTTCGACAGCCTTGAGGATGCGCTCGCGTACTTCTTCCTCGGCGATGCCTTCCTCTTTCGTCCAGTCGGTGAACCGGGAGCGCGATGTTGAAGATCTTCTCGACTTCCGACTGCAGCCCGATCGCGTCCCATTGCTCGGCATAGGCCTTTTCCGGAATGTGGCGCGCGACAAGTTCGTCGACCACCTGCTCGCGCATGTCTGCGATCTGGTCGCTCACATCGTCGGACGACATGATTTCCTTGCGCTGCTCGAACACGACGCTTGCGCTGATCGTTGAGCACGTTGTCGTATTTGAGAATGTTCTTGCGCATGTTCGAAGTTGCGCGCCTCGACTTTCTGCTGCGCCTTCTCGAGCGCCTTGTTCACCCAGGGATGCGCGATCGCTTCGCCTTTTTCGAGGCCTAGGCGCTTCAGCACGGAATCCATGCGCTCCGAGCCGAAGATGCGCATCAGATCGTCCTGCAGGCTCAGGAAGAATTTGGACGCGCCCGGATCGCCCTGGCGGCCCGAACGGCCGCGCAACTGATTGTCGATGCGCCGGCTTTCGTGGCGTTCCGTGCCGATCACATAGAGGCCGCCCGCCGGCGATGGCGCGCTCCTTGTCGGCGGCGACTTCGGCGCGGATCTGCGCTTCGCTCTTCGCGCGCTCGGCTTCGTCGATGACGCCGCCCAGCTCGTTGCGGACGCGCATGTCGGCGTTGCCGCCCAACTGGATGTCGGTGCCGCGGCCGGCCATGTTGGTCGCGATGGTGACGGTGCCGGAGACGCCGGCCTGGGCGACGATGGCCGCTTCCTGTTCGTGATAGCGCGCGTTCAGCACGTTGTGCTTGATCTTGCGTTTCTTCAGAAGGTCGGAGAGGTGCTCCGACTTCTCGATCGAGGTCGTGCCGACGAGAACGGGCTGGCCGCGCTCGTGGCATTGCTTGATCAGTTCGATGATGGCGTCGTTCTTTTCCTCGACGGTACGATAGACTTCGTCGTCATAGTCCGGGCGCCTGACCGGCAGATTGGTCGGCATGTCCATCACGTCGAGCTTGTAGATGTCCATGAACTCGGCCGCCTCGGTCATCGCCGTGCCGGTCATGCCCGCAAGTTTTTCGTAGAGCCGGAAATAATTCTGGAAGGTGATCGAGGCGAGCGTCACGTTCTCGGGCTGGACGACGGCGCCTTCCTTCGCTTCGAGCGCCTGGTGCAGGCCTTCGGAATAGCGCCGGCCTTCCATCATGCGGCCGGTGAATTCGTCGATGATGATGACCTTGCCGTCCTTCACGATGTAGTCGCGGTCTTTCTGGAACAACTGGTGGGCCTTCAGCGCCTGGTTGACGTGATGGACCATCGTGATGTTTTCGATGTCGTAGAGGTCGCCGGTTTCCAGCAGTTTCGCTTCGCGCAAGAGCGCGACCATGTGTTCGTTGCCGGCTTCGGTGAGCGTGATGTTGCGCTGCTTTTCGTCGAGATCGAAATCGCCTTTTTCGAGCTTCGGGATGAGCGCATCGACGGCGCGATAGACTTCCGACTGGTCGTCCGTCGGGCCGGAGATGATGAGTGGCGTGCGCGCTTCGTCGATGAGGATCGAGTCCACTTCGTCGACGATGGCATAGCTGTGCGGCCGCTGCACCATCGTCGCGATGCTGTATTTCATGTTGTCGCGCAGATAGTCGAAGCCGAATTCGTTGTTCGTGCCGTAGGTCACGTCGCAGGCATAGGCGTCGCGCCGCTGCTCGTCGGTGAGCCCGTGCACGATGCAACCGACGCTGAGGCCCAGGAATTTGTAGATCTGGCCCATCCATTCCGCGTCGCGCCGCGCGAGATAGTCGTTCACCGTCACGACGTGCACGCCTTCGCCGGCGAGCGCATTGAGATAGACGGGCAGGGTGGCGACGAGGGTCTTGCCTTCGCCGGTCTTCATCTCGGCGATGCGGCCGTCATGCAGCACCATGCCGCCCACGAGCTGGACGTCGAAATGACGCTGGCCCAGGGTACGCTTGGCCGCTTCGCGGACGGTCGCGAACGCTTCGGGCAGAATATCGTCGAGGCCGGCGCCCTGCTTGAGCCGTTCCTTGAAGGCCGGGGTCATGGCCTTCAGCTCGTCGTCGGATTTGAGCTTGAACGTCTCTTCGAGGGCGTTGATCTCGGCCACGCGCTTCCAGAACGGACGCAGCTTGCGGTCGTTCGATGAGCCGAAGAATCGTTGCGCAATCCCGTTCAGGCCGAGCATGCAGTCCTCGTGAGGCCGGGTGGCCGAATGAGCCCCGCGGGGAGTGAATTCCCAGCGAATGCGCGAAGCCCCGGCCGCCGAAACGGCAAGCCGGCCGCGCGGGAGACATAAGAACGGCCCTCCCCCTTGTCAATTCAAGCGATTCCAGCCTATTCCGCCCGGCCGCCGAGGGCGGCGGGACCTGCCGGAAGGGGCCGATATGGCGAAGGGAGGAACGGTGGCCGCAGCCAGCAAAAAGGCCGCGCCGCGCGCAACGGCGCCCAAAAAGGCCGCGCCGTCCGACGGCGTTTCGCCCCTGGCTCCGAAAGCAATCGTCAATTTGCCGCCACTGGCCGGCATCCGCCTCGCAACGGGGGCGGCAGGCGTCCGCTACCGGGACCGGACAGACGTGCTCCTCGCCATCATGGCGCCGGGGACCCAGGCGGCCGGCGTTTTTACCAAGTCGAAGACGGCCTCGGCGCCCGTCGAATGGTGCAAGACCCAGCTCAAGCGGGGGGTCGCGCGCGCGCTGGTGGTCAATAGCGGCAATGCGAACGCCTTCACCGGCAAGCGCGGACAGGAAGGCGCGCTCGCCGTTGCCGTGGCGGCGGCGGCAACCGTCGGCTGCGACCCGCGCGAAGTGTTTCTGGCCTCGACCGGTGTGATCGGCGAGCCGCTGCCGGCCGAGCGCATCACCCGCATCATGGCAGCGCTGGCCCAATCGGGTTCGGCCAGCGGCTGGCGAAGCGCCGCCGAAGCGATCATGACGACGGACACCTATCCCAAGCTCGCCACCGCGACCGCGCTGATCGACGACCACAAGGTGACGATCAACGGCTTCGCCAAGGGCTCGGGAATGATCGCGCCCGACATGGCGACGATGCTGTCCTTCGTGTTTACCGACGCCAATCTGCCCTCGGCCGTTCTGCAGGAGCTGCTTTCGGCCGGCGTGAAGAATTCGTTCAACGCGATCACGGTCGACAGCGACACCTCCACCAGCGACACGTTGCTTCTGTTCGCCACCGGCAAGGGTGCGCATCATCCGGCGGTCGCCAAAGCCGGCGACAAGCGCCTCACGGATTTCCGCAACAAGCTCGACGGAGTTTTGCTCAATCTCGCGCTGCAGGTCGTGCGCGACGGCGAGGGCGCGCAGAAGCTGATCCAGATCGACGTGGCGGGCGCCGAATCCGACGAATCCGCGCGCCGCATCGGCATGACGATCGCCAATTCGCCCCTGGTCAAGACGGCCATCGCAGGCGGCGACGCCAATTGGGGGCGCGTGGTGATGGCCGTGGGCAAGGCGGGCGAGCCGGCCGACCGGGACAGGCTCACGATCTCTTTCGGCGGACATCTCGTCGCCGAAAAGGGCGAGCGGGCCGAGCGTTATGACGAGGCCGCCGCCGGGCGCGCCGTGGCCGGCCGCGAAGTAGCGATCGGGGTCGATCTCGGGATCGGCCGCGGCAGCGCTCGGGTGTGGACCTGCGACCTGACGGAGGGCTATCTCCGCATCAATGGATCGTATCGAAGTTGAACGATTTTCTTAGCAAGCACTTAATGCGCCTTTGTCATCGTGGCGGGGTCGCATGACGCATAGAGGGCTCGTCCTCGTCGCGGCCTGCGCGCTGATCGATCCCGATGGACGGGTGCTCATTGCCCAGCGTCCCCCGGGGAAGAGTATGGCGGGATTATGGGAGTTTCCGGGCGGCAAGGTAGAAGCCGGCGAACGGCCGGAAGACGCAGTGATCCGCGAGCTCAAGGAAGAGCTTGCGATTGCGGTGAAGGAAGCGTGTCTGGCGCCCTTCACCTTCGCCTCGCACAGCTATCCGGATTTTCAGCTTCTGATGCCGCTCTATCTGTGCCGGCGTTGGGAGGGAACGATCGAACCCAGGGAAGGCCAGGCGATCAAATGGGTCAGGCCGCGCGAATTGAGCGCGTACCCCATGCCGCCCGCGGATTTGCCGCTCATTCCCATGTTGCGCGATCTCATCTGAGGGCGTTCGCCGCCTGCGAGCGCGGCGCGACGGCGATCGAATACGCCATGATCGCGGGGTTCCTGTCGATCGTCATCATCGGCGCCGTCGACACCCTGGGGACGAACGTCAACACCATGTTCTTCAGCAAAATCGCCAGCATGCTGTCTCCCTGAATCTGCTATCGTCGGCTGAGCGCGAAGCCGCAGCCGAATGCTATTGGATTTTCCGGGGGGCATCATGACGAGCAGGCTTACAATTCTTGCCGCGAGTATCGCAGCGCTGATGACTGCGACCGTTGCCGATGCGGCGCCGTGCAAGCTTTCCGACCTTCATTGGCTGAAAGGCATCTGGCGCTACGACACCGCCACGACCCAAAGCGAAGAACGCTGGACCATCGGTTTGGGCGACCGCCTCATGGGCAGTTCCTGGCTGCTGCACGGCGACGCGCCCGGCGGCGTCATCGAGGCGAGCACCATCCAGAACGACGGCGACAACGTCGCAATGCGCCTGCGCCATTTCAGCAGCACGCTCAGTTTGGCGCGGGAAGAAAAGGACGCGCCGATGGTATTCACGGCCGCGCGCTGCGACGCCAGCTCCGTCGTGTTCGACGGGCAGGGCACGCAGGCCGGCGAACACATGACCTATCGCCGCAACGGCGACGGCTTGATCTTCCTCGGTGATTTCATTCACCAGGGACAGCCCGTCCACGTGGAAGTGGATTTCACGAAAGCGGGCGAGTGAGGGCGCCGGGAAACTCAATGAGCGAAATAGCTTTGAAGTCCATCGTCCCGATCCTGTTCGTTCGGGACGTGCCTGCGAGCGCCGCATTCTTCCAGGAGAAGCTGGGGTTTGAGATCGACTTCCTTCATGGCGCGCCGCCGTTTTACGGTTCGGTCTCGCGCGACGAAGTTCGCCTGCACCTTCGCTTCGTCCACCAGCCGAACTTCGTGGATCTCGCCGGGCGGGAGGTCTCCTTGATCCTGGCCACGATCGAGGTCTCCGATGTTCAAGGGTTGTTCGAGGAGTTCAGAGAACGTGGCGTGGAGTTCGACCAGACGCCGACCAAACAGCCTTGGGGCGGCAGGGATTTTCATGTCCGTGATCCTGACGGCAACGTGATTTCCTTCGTCACTTACGGGTAGCGGCGGCTCCCTACTCCGCCAGAAACGCGTCGAGCGCGGCGTCGAACTGGGCCGGCTGGTCGAGCATGATGAAGTGCAGCGAATTCGTGACGGGCACGAGCTTGACGCCCGGCGCCGCGGCATAGACGGCGCGGTACATCGTGCTTGTGCTGCCGGCCGGCGCACCCAGCGGCGCGTAATCGGGATAGAGCAGCGTGATGGGCGTCGTAATCTGCGCAAGACCAGGGCGCAGATCGAGCGTCAGATCGTCGGCGACGCCATTGGCGACGACCGACGGATCGCTCGCTTTGCCCCACATCCGGATCATGTCCTTGTCGGCCTGCGCCGTGGCCATGCCGTTGAGCATCTGGTCGTAGCGCGGCCCGTTCATGGCGATGGCGGGATTGGCGCGGAAGGCATCGGCCGTGGGCTTCATGCTTTCGGCCGTCGCAGATGGGCCCGCCATCAGGGTCGCGTAGAACGGCAGCGCGTCGACGAGCATCGCCTTCTTCAGATCGGCCGGGTGATGTTCGGCGAGATAAAGCGTCATCGTGCCGCCCAGCGAGTGGCCGATCACAATGGCCGGCGTCAGATGCTGCTCGACGAGATAGGCATCGATCGCTTCGGCGGTGGGAACGAGAACCGCGCCGCTCGCATTGACACGCGCGGGTTCGCCCGCAAATCCCGCGACTTGAATCAGGTGCACGCGATAATGACTCTCGAGCCGCGCGGCTGCGGCCTTCCAGGTATCGCGCGAGGAGGCGAGACCCGGAATGAAAACGAGATCCGGGCCGGCGCCCGCGATTTCGTCGCTGAAGCGGTCGCGCGTGATCGTTTGCGCGTCTTGTGCCCTGGCAGGCTGAAGAAACGATCCTGCGATCAGCAGCCCGGCGAGCGTGACCGATTTCAGGATCGCGTTTTGCTTTGGCGTCAAAGAATTCAACATGGAATTTCCTCCGGATCAGAGATTTGAGCGACGTTGCGCGAGGCCATGATGTAAAGCTTCCTTTACATAAGGATGACTTCGAACAATGTCAAGTGTGCTTTACATCCGCCAAATGCCCGATCGTTGCGCGCCGCCGGTACAGCGCAACCTTGGCGGCGAAATAGACGATGAGCAGCAGCGTGGCGGCCATCGCGGCGGTCTGCACCATGCCGATGATGGGGGCGCCGACCGCAGCGCCGGTGCTTTTCGCCGAGGCGCGGGCCAGCGCGCGCAGCGGATCGAGCCTTGCGAACGCTTCGTTGATGCCGCCGCCGATGAGGTCGTAGTAGCTGAGCGTCATCGCGATGGGATGCACATAGGCCCAGAAGGCGCGGGCCTGGTGGCGCGCCGCGTAGTAGCCGATCAACACAAAGACAAGCGCCGCCACCGCGAGCCAGTGAAAGAAGCCGAAGACATGCGGTCCCGCGCTGAATGGCACGAAATGCGCAATGTCGAATTTGTAGACGGCGAAGACGGTCAGATTGAGCACGACCATCGAGCCGACATAGACGCGCCCCATGAAAATGTGGCGCGGCGTTCCCTTGGCGCCCACGATGTTCCAGCCGCCGCTGACGAGTGCCACAAGGCAGGCGACGGTGTGAAGCCAGCCGAACATCGAGATGTCGTGAACATGCATGGCGGCGTCTCCGTCAGCCTGTGCGCGTCGTGTCGATGATGGCGCGCAGCTCCGCGACGTAGTCTTCGAAGGCGCGCCGGCCGGCTTTCGTCAGCGACACGCGCGTGCGCGGCCGCTTGCCTGCGAAATCCTTCTCGACCGCCACATAGCCCGCCTCTTCGAGCGTCGCGATGTGGGCGCCGAGATTGCCCTCCGTGGCGCCGACGATCGCCTTGAGACGCACGAATTCGAGCTGTTCGCTCCCGGGCAGCGCCTTCAGCGCCGCCATGATCTTCAGGCGCACGGGCTGATGGATGATCGCGTTGGGCTGTTCCATCACGCGCTCCTGAGCCAGAAGCCGCCCAGGATCAGTCCGCCGCCGCCGACCACCGCCATCCACAGGAGGAAATAGGCGGGCAGCCAGAAAAAGCCGAACAGCGTGAGTGCGCCGATCGCAAGGCCGGCGATGATCATGCGCGCGCCGCGCGTCCAGATGCCGATCAGCATGTAGAACAGTGCGACGAGGATGGGAAAGAACGCGCTCACCTGCGCATCGGACCTCGGCGGCAGGATCGCGAAGAGCGCGGAGATGAACAGGAACACGGCGACGGCGGTCGCGCCATATCGCCAGTCGGCGCCGGAGGCCTTTGCGCGCCGGCCGAGCCAGGCGCTGCCGATGATTCCGGCTGGAACGAGCACGAGCCAGAGCGCCACCCATGCCGGCCGGAAATAATTGACGCTGTAGGCAACGGCCCAGATGGCGCCCCACAGGAACAAATGCGGCGACGCCGTGCGGTAGCCATAGAGGTTGGAACTGCGCTGCTCGGTCTTCGAAATATCGCGAAGGGTGTCTTCGGCTTCGCTGGGGGAGAGGGGCATCGGTAAGCGTCCTTCAGTTTTCACAGATAACTCTATAATACAGAGTAATCTATTGCAAGAAAAATCTGAGGTGCAGATTTATCGCGATATTTCAAATGGTTATGATAAAAGCGACCCATAGCCCTTCACCCCTCTCGGCGTCATTCCCGCGGAAGCGGGAACCCAGCGAGACCCGGATGCGCGGCTCCTGCTGCTGACGACCTCGTTCCGCTATTTCAAATTCGAGTTCTGCATCCTCTGGATGGCCGCTTCTGCGGCCATGACAATTGAGGGAAAAGGAGTCGCAACCTTCGGCCGCTGGTAAGAGACTTGAGCGCCAGCGCCGCGAAACGCGCGCAAGGCGACCTAGCGGTTTTTTTGTCCCGGTGCCGGCTCACCTGCGGATTGTTCCTGCGTGCCGAGCGCAGCCGCCAGGCGTGTTTTTGCACTGCCGGGGCGCAACGGCTTCTGCTGGCTTTCGTGGGGCGCCCAGGCGGTGAGATAGATGACATCGAACGTCACGCGCAGCCGGCCCGAGAGATCGCCGTCCTGCGCGCCATAATGGGCGAGGGTGGCGGCAAGCGTGTCGCGGCGCAGCGGTTTGCGCGTCCGTTCCGCCAGCGCATTGGTTTCGCCCAGCGCGCGCAAATCCTCCGCGAGCGTTGCGAACTCGCGATATTCGATCGCGATGCGCTCGACATCGGCCACCGGCAACGCAAAGCCCGCGCGCTGCAAGAGGCCGCCCAGGTCGCGCACTTCGGCGAACGGCGCCACCCGCGGGCTCGCGCCGCCTGTCGAATCGCTTTCGCCCGCGGCAAACGCGCGGCGCAATTCGCCGAGCGTGCCGCCGCCGAACAGCGCCGCGAGAAACAATCCGTCGGGCTTGAGCACGCGGCGGATTTCAATCAACGCGCCGGGGAGATCGTTCACCGCATGCAGCGACAGCACGCTGACCGCGAGATCGAACGAGGCGGATTCGAACGGCAACGCTTCCTCGTCGGCGACGAGTGGAAGCAACTCGCAGGCGGCTTCGCTGGCCGACAGCGCCGTGCGGGTCCAGTGTGCGGCGCGGGGTTCCAGGATCTCGAACGGAGCCCGGCGCGAGCTGAGGTCCAGGCCGCGCGCAAAATACCGGTTCACGGCGCCGAGCCGCTCGGCCAGGTTTTCCGCCACCTCCCGGGCCAGGAAGCTTTCGCCGCCGCGCCGGGCGGCGCGGGCGCGGCGCATCCCATAGGTGCGGCGATCGAACAGGTGGGGGACGTTCATGGCGCGGCCTCGTTGGCGTAGACTAGGCGCGATGGCCACGATGTTCGAGAGCGGGATTTTCCGCGTCGCGCAACCCCTGCGCGATGGGCTGAGGCGCATTGGCGCGGGCACGCTCGATCTGCTCTTCCCGCCCTTGTGCATCGCCTGCCGCACGCCGGTCACCGAACCGGACAGCCTGTGCGCCGCGTGCTGGCAATCGATCGGTTTTCTCGACGGGCCGGAATGTGCGTGCTGCGGCTATCCGTTCGAATTCGATCCCGGACCGGGCGCGCTGTGCACCGCCTGTCATGCCAAGCCGCCGTCGTTTGAACGCGCCCGCTCGCTGATGCGCTACGACGAGGCGAGCAAGAAACTCGTGCTTGCGCTGAAGCGCGCCGACCGCCTCGATCTCGTGCCCGCACTCGCGCGCTGGCTCGACCGCGCGGGGCGCGAATTGCTGGCGGACGCCGATCTGATCGTGCCCGTGCCGCTGCATCCGCGGCGGCTGTGGCAGCGCCGGTTCAATCAATCGGCCGTGCTGGCCCAGCGCCTCGCGAAGCTGTCGGGAAAACCCGCCGACAATCTCGTCCTGCGCCGCGTCCGCCCCACGCCCAGCCAGGGCGAGATGCGTTCCGCCAAGGCGCGGCGGCGCAACGTGCTGGGCGCGTTCCGGGTGCCGGCGTCGCGCGCGGCCGCCGTGAAGAAAAAGACCGTCCTCCTGATCGACGACGTGTTCACCACGGGCGCCACGGTCGAAGCCTGCGCCCGGGCGCTGAAGCGGGCAGGTGCGGCGCGCGTAACCGTGCTCACGCTGGCGCGCGTTGTCCGGCCGATGGCAAGCCATATATAGATATACAGAGGGCAGGCAAATCTGGAATTGCGGACCATGCAGCGCGTCACGATTTACACCACTCCCATCTGCCCCTATTGCGTGCGGGCGAAGGCGCTTCTGAAGAAGAAGGGTGCCGCGATCGACGAGATCGACGTGTTCATGGATGGCGACGCGCGCGGCGCAATGGAAGCGAAATCCGGCGGACGCCAGACGGTACCGCAGATCTTCATCGGCGGGGCGCATGTAGGCGGTTGCGACGAACTCTATGCGCTCGAACGCGACGGCCGGCTCGACCCGATGCTGGCGGGCGAAGGATGAGCGGGTTCCGCGCCGCCTGCGTTCAGCTTCGCTCCTCGGACGACGTGGCGGAGAACATCCGCGTGGCGTCCGAGCTCATCCGCGAGGCGAAGGCGAAGGGCGCCGAATTTGTGGCGACGCCCGAGAACACGACCTTGATGGCGCCCGACGGCGGCGCCAAGCTCGAACGCAGCTTCGCCGAAGACCGCGATCCCGCGCTGCCGGCCTTTCGCGCGCTGGCCGACGAACTAGGCATCTGGCTGCTCATCGGTTCGCTCGCCATCAAGGTGAGCGACACCAAGACGGCGAACCGTTCCTTCCTCATCGGGCCCAAAGGCGAGACGGCGGCGCAATACGACAAGATCCATCTGTTCGACGTCGATCTTCCGTCCGGCGAAAAATATCGCGAATCCAATACGGTCGCGGGCGGCGACCGCACCGTCGTCGCGTCGCTGCCCTGGGGCAGGATGGGGCTCACCATCTGCTACGATCTGCGTTTTCCGCAGCTCTATCGCGCACTCGCGCACGCCGGCGCGTTCGCGCTGACGGTGCCTTCGGCATTCACCGAGACGACGGGCAAAGCGCACTGGCACGTGCTCCTGCGCGCCCGCGCGATCGAGAACGGCGCCTTCGTGATCGCGCCCGCCCAGGGTGGATTGCATGCCAACGGCCGACGCACCTACGGCCACAGCATGATCGTGGCGCCGTGGGGCGAGATATTGGCGGAAGCAGGGACCGAGCCCTGTGTGATCGTCGCCGACATCGATCCGGCGCTTTCGGCCGACGCGCGATCACGCGTGCCGAGCCTCAAACACGACAGGCCGTATCAGGGGCCGTGAGCGGCGGGCAATGGCGCGGGTATTACAGTTCGTGTCACCGTGACCCGGCATAGCTCGGAGCGCTTTATGCGGAAACGGTTTAGATCTGCGATCGCGTATATTTTTGTTCTCGGCTTCTTCCTCAGCTTTGGCTATGCGTCGAATGAGATTGTTGGTTTTTATGCCACCGCATCGCGCACTCCCGACGCGCCTACTGGCAGAACGTTTCCCTTTCAGCTCCATGGCACTGTTTATGTTCAACCTCACCAAGGTGAACAAGTATATGGCCTCTTACTTGTCGCGGCGCTGTGCTTTATAGCAGCCTTCATAACGCACCCCCGAATATGGGAAGTCGAATGACTAAAATTGTGGACGTGAATGGTGTTTCCTGATCGTTGGTCGTGCGTATCGACCGACAGCTAGCCGCCAGTATCTGCCGATGCTCGGCAGGAGTTGCCGTAAATATTTAAACCGTTCTTGGATTCTTAATGAGTAAGACGCAAAGAACGGCTCTTGTGTATGGGCTCGCCGGCATTGCCGGGTGGGTGTACAGCGCCCTCATCTCGCGCAACGCTCATTCAATATTTTGGTGGCTTGGGTTCTTTCTCGTGGCAGGCGCAGGCGTTAGATTTCTTTTTCTCAGGTGCAGCAACTGCGGATATTCCGTTTTCCTGAGCAATAAATGGATTTCGCTCACGCCATTTTTCTTCATCGTTCCGAAGCAGTGCGCGCGTTGCGGGCATATCTATGAATAAGGCGCCGGTCCGACTTGACTCGTGTCGCCGTAACTCTCGGAGAAACTGCCTGAAATGACGACGGGCCTTCCACGACGAGTGGATTTCATCCAGGGGATGAACGCCGCTGCGCGAATGATTGTTGTCGGTTCTGCGGGCGCAGGCAAAACGCGATTGGCGTTGGCGTTGGGCAAATTGCGCCATCTGCCCGTCATTCATGGCGATAGGGTTTTTTGGCGCCCGGGATGGACGGACCCGGACAATGATGAGTTCCGAGCCGAGGTTTCCCGACTGACAAATGCCGAAGCCTGGATTTACGACGGAAATCTGGGCCGCGTCGCCGATATCGTGTTGCCGCGCGTGCAGGCGGTAATCTGGATCGAGCAGCCCGTCTATCTTTCGGCGCTTCGCGTCTACGGCCGGGCGCTCAGACACCTTGGTCGTACCCGGCCGGATATGGGCGAAAATTGTCCCGAGCGGCTGAGCCTGTCGCTCTGGTTCTATGTCAGCGGGTTCAATACCTCGATGCGGCCGCGGATCGAGAGTTGGATACAAGAGTTCGCGCCGCAAATTCCTGTTATCGTTCTCAAAGGCGACCGGCAAGTCGCGGCATTCCTGAGTGAGCATACTCGCTCCAGCGCGGGCGGATGACGGTAAAGGACGGCGCGCCCGCCTATGAGTTGGCGGTTTATATGGCAGCCCAAGAGCGAGTATGTCTGCGTGCGGCTGCACGTCTTCGGCGGCATCCTCTTCCCCCGCGAGCGGGGGAAGTGGCGCGCACGAAGTGCGCGACGAAGGGGGCCCCCTCCGTCTCGCGCGCTGCCGCGCGCAGGGGAGGAGGACGCCAGCTCCACGCCGCATCCCAACTCTTCGCTACCGCTTCTCCGCCTTGTCCAACGCCGCCTGGATCGCCGCGAACCGCTCGTCCACCTCGCCGCGCATTTCGGGATGCGTGAACACGTAGAGTTCGTCCTCGCGGATCGCGCCGAGAACCTGCGCGGCGACATCCGCCGGATCGATCCCGGCGGCGAGGAGCTTGCGCGATTTCGGCGGCCATCGCGCCCGCCGGGCTTGCGGGGTCCGGCGCCAGTGCCGGCCCGTAGCGCTCGGGCCGGTTGCGCCCGCTGTCGCCGATGCGGGTGCGCACAAAGCCGGGGCAGAGCACGGTCACGCCGATGCCGAGCGGCTTCAGATGCGCGGCCAGCCCCTCCGACATGTTGACCACCGCGAACTTGCTCGCCGAATAGGGGCTGAACCCGAGCCCGCTTTGCATTCCGGCCATGGACGCGGTGTTGACGATGTGGCCGCCTTCGCCATGGGCGCGGATGTGCGGCAGGAAGCTGCGGATGCCGTGCAGCACGCCCATCAGGTTGACGTCGAGCACCCAGCGCCAATTGTCGAGCGAGATGTCGTCGATGCCGCTGCCGCCGGCGACGCCGGCATTGTTGCAGACCACATGGACGTTTCCGAATGCCTGCGAACGAAGCCGTCGGCCGCGCGCTCGACGCTGGCCGGGTCGGCCACGTCGCAGACGACGCCTCGCACCTCCGGCCCGAAATCGCGCAGGCTTTTGACGGCAGCCGCCAGTGCGTCCGCCTCGATATCGGCGAGCATCACGCTGCATGCCCGCCTCGGCAAAGGCGCGACCGAGCGCGAACCCGATGCCGCTCGCCCCGCCCGTCACGAATGCTGTCTTGCCGGCGAGTTCCCGCATGGTGCGTCTGTTGTCTCGGGATTGCGTCTGAAGCCTATCATCGCACTGTCGGGGGCGCCAAAATGAAGCTGTAGTGCGCCGCGACCACTCGCGAGGCGGACGAAGGGGTGGCCACGCGAAGGCGCGGAGAACGCGGAGCAAAGTCGGAGCGCGGGCGTCCCGCCCGCATTTGCAATGCTCCTTGCGAGCAAGATGCGCGCGCTCCAAAACAAAATTATCCTCCGCGGCTCCGCGTCCATTCTTGAAGTGATGTCACGAACTTCCGGTTCAGGACGCTAATCGACATCGATGACGACGTTGCCCTTCTTGTGTCCAGTCTCCACGTAGCGGTGCGCGTCCGCGATGGCATCCAGGGAAAATCGTCGGTCGATGACCGTTCGCATGGTCCCTGCTTCGATGAGGCCCACGAGGAAGGAGAGATCGTCCGCGCGGGTTCTCGCTATTCCGCCGACAAGTTTTCCGGCGCCGGTCAGCGAAATCCAGAGACGCCCGATGGTGGGGGACAGCAGTCCGGACGCCGCGCGAACGAATATGCCGCCGTGCCGGAGTGCTTTCATGCTGCGGCGGAACCCGCTCTTGCCCACCGTATCGAAGACGACGTCGTAGACGCGGCCTGCTTTCGAGAAATCCTCCCGCGTGTAGTCGACCACCTCGTCGGCGCCGAGCGATTTCACCAGCTCCAGATTGGCGGTGCTGCAGACGCCGGTGACATGCGCGCCGAAGTGCTTCGCAAGCTGCACCGCGAATGTGCCGACGCTGCCCGACGCGCCGTAGACCAGCAGCTTCTGTCCGGCCCGGATGTTGGCCCTCTTCAGGAAGAACAACGCCGACACGCCGCCGAACGGAATCGCGGCCGCGTCTTCATACGTCACGCTGCCGGGTTTCATCGCCAGCAGGGGGCTCGCGCCGACGCAGGCGTATTGGGCATAAGCGCCGAACTTCAGGCCCATCGATCCGAATACCTGATCGCCGATGCGATACGAGGTCACGCTCTTGCCCACCTGTTCGACCGTTCCGGCGAACTCCATTCCCAGGATGGGTATCTTCTTCGGCCGCGAAATCCCGTTGAGCCAACGCAGGAAGAACGGGTCGGCCTTCCGGAATCTCACATCGCCGGCGCAAACCGTCGTCGCATGGATGCGCACGAGGACTTCGTTGTCATGGGGAACGGGTTTTGCGACGTCCTCGATGCGGAGAACGTCGGGCGATCCGTATTTTCGATAGACGGCAGCTTTCAACGGGCATCCCCCCGACGACGACCGATCCACGGGAAACATCGCAAATATCGAAGACGCCCGGAAGCCCCACACGCCGCATGCGATGCCGCCGGCATGAACGCCTAGGGAGAGTCGTGTCGCCGTAACTCTAGCGTGCGGGCCGGAGGGGCGGTATTATCGGATTCATCGAAGACCGTCGGAAGAAAGCGATATGCAGACCGTCCCAGTTCCCGTCGCTGCGCGGCGCATGGCGATCCTCCTGTGTTCCGTGGTGGCCGTCGATGCCGTGGTTGCCCTTTTGTTGCAGCATCCCAGGCTGTGGTGCGCTCTCATCCCGGCGCTCATTCCGTTGCTCACACCGGCCGTCCTCTTCATCCCTTACAGAAAGCGCGCGAAGCAGGCGACGAAGTGAGGGATTGCGGCGCTCCGTATACGGGGCGTCGAAAACAATTCGCTGTTATTGTCGTTGTTACCAGCGAATTGGGGCGTTGGACCGCGGGCATCTTGCCCGCATCTTTGGTTGGGTCAGGCCCGGGCAAAAAAGGCGGGCGGGGACGCCCGCGCTCCCAGTTGGTAGAAAGCCGGCCGGCCGCGCCATTTCGGGCCGGGCAGTTGCGGAACGGATGATTTACCCCCATCTTTTATGTTGTTTGGCGCCCCGGGAGACCCATCGCGTGATCGTTTACAGTCTTCATTGCTCGAAGGGGCATGCGTTCGAGGGCTGGTTCAGGGACAGCGGCGCGTTCGATGCCCAGTCCGCCGACGGCAAGCTCGTGTGCCCCGTCTGCGATTCCCGCAAGGTGACGAAGGCGCCCATGGCGCCCGCGCTCAAGGGCTCGGTGGGCGAGCGCAACAAGGCCCCCGAGGAACTTCGCAAGATGCGGCAGTTCGTGACGGGTCTGCGCAAATATGTCGAAGACAATGCCGAATATGTCGGCCCGCGCTTTCCCGACGAAGCCCGCAAAATCCATTACGGCGAAACCGAAGAGCGCCACATCTATGGCGAGGCGACCGTGGCGGAAGCCCGCGAACTTGTGGAAGAGGGCGTCGACGTGGCGCCCCTGCCGCCCGATCTCAGCGAGACGAATTAGGCCGCTCGGCCACGACGATGTAGTTCACGTCCGTATCGGCCGAAAGCTTCCAGTCCCAGGCGAGCGGATCGAAGCTGACCCCTTGCGTCTTCAGGATCGTCAGGCCCGCACCGCGCAGTTGCGCGTGGAGCCGCCGCGGCTCGACGAACCGGTTCCAGTCATGCGTCCCGCGCGGCAGCCAGCCCAGCACATATTCCGCGCCGATCTTGGCCAGCGCGAGGGCCTTGAGCGTCTTGTTCAGGGTGGCCACGAACATCAGGCCGCCGGGCCGGACGAGGGCGGCCGTGGCGCGCAGGTAGGAGGCGAGATCGGCCACGTGCTCGACCACTTCCATGTTGAGCACGATGTCGAACGCGGCCCCGGCCTCGACCAGCGCTTCCGCCGAGCTGCAGCGATAGTCGATGGCGAGGCTCCCCGCGTGGGCCCGGGCGATCGCGATATTGCGCTCGGAGGCGTCCGCGCCGGTGGCCGCAAAGCCCAGCCGCGCCATGGGCTCCGTCAGAAGCCCGCCGCCGCAACCGATGTCGAGCAGCGACAATCCGTCGAACGGCTTCAGGCTTTTCGCGTCCCGCCCGAAATGCTCCGCCGCCATGTCGCGAATGAAGCGCAGCCGGACGGGATTGAATTTGTGCAGCGGCGCGAACTTGCCGGTGGGATCCCACCATTCCTTGGCCAGCGCCGAGAACTTCTCGATCTCCGCCGGATCGACGGATGGGGCAGGCGGGAGTGACGAACTAATCATGGTCATCGGGTGGCTTCGGCGTTGAGCGCGGGGCACCCGCCCTTTATGTATGGCACGGGCAGCATATTCTCGCGAGAGACCGGGGCCGAACGCGGATGGCCAAGATCGTCATGAAATTCGGTGGGACGTCGGTTGCCGATCTCGATCGCATCCGCCACGTCGCCGCGCTCGCGAAGCGGGAGGTCGACCGCGGCCATCAGGTTGCGGTCGTGGTCTCGGCCATGGCGGGCGAGACCAACAAGCTCGTGGGATGGACGCGCGAGCTGTCGCCGCTGCATGACGCGCGCGAGTATGACGTGGTGGTGGCCGCGGGCGAGCAGGTCACGGCGGGGCTGTTGGCGGTCGCGCTGTCGGCGATCGGGGTCAGCGCGCGCTCGTGGCTGGGCTGGCAGATTCCGCTTCGCACCTCGGCCATGCACGGTTCTGCCCGCATCGAATCGATCGACGCCAAACTGATGAACGAACGGCTGGCGCAGGGCCAGGTCGCGGTCGTCGCCGGATTCCAGGGGATCGCGCCCGACAACCGCATCTCGACGCTCGGGCGCGGCGGCTCGGACACCAGCGCGGTCGCGGTCGCCGCCGCACTCCAGGCCGATCGCTGCGACATCTACACCGACGTCGACGGCGTCTACACCACCGATCCCCGCATCGTGCCCAAGGCGCGCCGCCTTGAACGAATCGCTTTCGAGGAAATGCTCGAAATGGCGTCCCTGGGCGCGAAAGTGCTCCAGACCCGCTCGGTCGAGATCGCCATGCTTTATCGTGTGCCCGTCCGCGTGCTTTCGACTTTCGACGCCGACGCGGGCGGCACGCTTCTGTGCGACGAGGAAGACATCGTGGAAAAGAAACCAGTCACGGGCATCGCCTATTCGCGCGACGAAGCGAAGATCACGCTTCACCGCGTTCCCGATCAGCCGGGCGTCGCCGCGGCGATTTTCGGGCCGCTCGCCGACGCCGGCGTCAATGTGGACATGATCGTGCAGAACGTGTCCGAAGACGGGCGCAAGACGGACCTGACCTTCACCGTCAGCCGGAGCGAACTCACCCGCGCGCTGGATGCGATCGAGAAGGCCGCGCCCGCGATCGGTTATAAGGACATCACGTCTGACGCCGATGTGGCCAAAGTGTCGATCATCGGCATCGGCATGCGCGCCCATCCGGGCGTGGCGCAGACCATGTTCCGCACGCTGTCGGAAAAAGGCATCAACATCCAGGTGATCTCGACGTCCGAGATCAAGGTCAGCGTTCTCATCTCCGAGGAATATGTGGAGCTAGCCGTCCGCGCGCTCCATTCGGCCTACGAACTGGACGAAGCATGAAGAGTTGCGCGAACGATCCGGCCGGGACGGAGGTCTGCTGATGCCCACCGTCGGCGCCGGAAGCCCTCGCACGCTCCTGCGCCGCTTGCGCGAAATCATGGCGGAGCAGACGAGTGCGCAGACGCGCCTCGACCGCCTCGTCTCCGTGATCGCGGGCAACATGGTCGCGGAAGTGAGTTCCATCTATCTGCGCCGGGCCGGTAACGCGCTGGAACTTTTTGCCACCGAGGGCCTCAACCGCGACGCCGTCCATCGCACGCGCATGAAGGAGCGCGAAGGTCTCGTGGGCCTGGTTGCCGAGACGGCGGAGCCCGTCAATCTGAGCGATGCGCCGGGCCATCCGAGTTTTTCCTATCGCCCGGAAACCGGTGAAGACCCGTTTCGCTCTTTTCTCGGCGTGCCGATCGTGCGCGGCGGTCAGGTGTTCGGCGTGCTCACGGTGCAAAACCGCGCGGCGCGCCAATATGCCGAAGAAGAAGTCGAGGCGCTGCAGACGGTCGCGATGGTGCTGGCCGAAGTGGTGGCCCATGGCGCACTGTTCGATCTTACGGAACTCGACGAGCCGGAACTGCGCCCCGATCGCCCGCGCGCGTTCCACGGCGACGGACTGTCCGAAGGCGTGGCGATCGGCAAGGTCGTGCTGCACGAGCCGCGCGTGAAAGTAGACCGGTTGATTGCCGACGACCCGCAGGCCGATCTCCAGCGCCTGGACGAAGCATTGCGCAGCCTGCGCGACGCCGTCGACCGGATGCTCGATCCGGGCGAATTCGATCTGACGGGCGAAAGCCGCGAAGTGATCGAAGCCTATCGGCTGTTCGCGCAGGACCAGGGCTGGCAGCAAAAGCTGCGCGACGCCGTGCGCACCGGCCTCACGGCCGAAGCGGCGGTCGAACAGGTGCAGGACGAATTGCGTCTGCGTGTGGCGCGCATGGGCGATACGTTCCTGCGCGAGCGTCTGCACGATTTCGAGGATCTCGCGCGCCGGCTCCAGCGCTACCTGGGCGGCGACGGCGGCAATGACGGCAAGCGCGATCTTCCCCCCGATGCGGTGCTGGTCGCCCGTTCGATGGGACCGGCCGAACTTCTCGACTATGGCCGCGACCGGCTGATTGCGCTGGTGCTCGAGGACGCCGCCGCCATGTCGCATGTCGCGATCGTGGCGCGTGCGATGGGGTTGCCGCTGGTCAGCGGCGTGGCGGGCATCGCCGATACGGCCCGCGCCGGCGATACGATCGTCGTCGATGGCGAGTCCGGCGAAACGCAATTGCGCCCGTTGTCGGAAATCGTCTCGGTCTTCGAGGCCCGCCGTGCGCTGCAGGCGCAGCGTGTGGCGCGGATGGCGGCCATGCGCGATCTGCCCGCCGTGACCAAAGACAATGTCACCATCCAGCTGATGATGAATGCGGGCCTTCTGATCGACATGCCGCATCTGAAGGAGTCGGGCGCGGACGGCGTGGGTCTCTTCCGCACGGAATTGCAATTCATGATCGGCGAAACGATGCCGAGGCTGGCCGATCAGATCGCGTTCTACCGCAAGATCATCGATGCGGCGGAAGACAGGCCCGTGGTGTTCCGCACGCTCGATCTGGGCGGCGACAAGATTCTTCCCTACGGCCGCTGGGAACGGGAAGAGAATCCGGCGCTCGGCTGGCGCGCCATTCGTATCGCGCTCGATCGGCCGGCTCTGCTGCGTTACCAGGTGCGGGCGCTCCTCGCCGCATCCGCGGACAAGGTCTTGCGCGTTCTGCTGCCGATGGTGAGCGACGTCGCAGAGTTCAATGCGGCGCGTGCCCTGATCGATCGGGAACTCGAGCGGGCGCGGCTGCTGTCGCTGCCCCAGCCGCGCCGGACGCTGGTCGGCGCCATGCTCGAAGTTCCCGCGCTGATGTTCATGCTGCCGCAAATCCTCCGAAGCGCCGATTTCGTTTCGATCGGCTCCAACGACCTGTTCCAGTTCATCTTCGCCATGGACCGCACCAATCCGCGGGTCGCGCGGCGCTATGACGCGCTCAGCCCCGCCGCACTGACAGTTATCCGCCAGATCGTGCGCAGCGCCGCCGAAGCGAATGGGGAGGTGTCCCTGTGTGGCGAAATCGCAGGCCGTCCCCTCGACGCGATGGCCCTGATCGGGGCCGGATTGCGGACGTTATCCATGCAGCCGGCCAATATCGGGCCGGTCAAAATGATGATTCGCAGTCTGGATACGCGGGAGATCAAGCAATTCGTGGACAATCTGTGCGGCAGGACCGATCACAGCCTGCGGACCCGCCTCGCGGCATTCGCGGCGGAACACGGGGTCGTGATCAAGTAATATTTCCCCTCGAGCCGCAGGGTTTTCCGGAAATTTCTCGACCGACCTTGCATTTTTGAGCCGCTGTCATCTAAATTGATGCGTCGCAACCTAGAAAGGGGTTTGTCGTGCGCAACTCAACTGCCCTTGCCATCGCCCTGGCAAGCCTTCTCGGTTCCAGCGTGGTCGCATTGGCCGACCCGGTTGCGCCGATGGCGCCGGCGCCCGCGGACGACCCAAATCAGATCGTTTGCAAGACCGAGGCCCCAATGACGGGGACCCGGCTGGGCGCCAGGCGCGAGTGTCATACCAAAAGTCAATGGGCTGACATGCAGCGGCAGGCGCAGCAGCAGCTAAATCTGGACCAGGCGCTTGGCCGGACGGGCAGGATACCGGGTAGCTGACGACGCTTTTGGTCCGCTGTGACCGGTGCATGCGGTTGCTGGATTCTTTAAAGAATCCAGCCCGTAGGTAGCCGTTGTCCGGCATGAAAGTTGTTCGCAGCTAAATTCGGCCCGGAACCGCTACGTCCCGCTGGATAGCGGAGCGCGTTGGCGGTATTCGTGTCTCGATGACCAAAGTCACCCATCTGACGCTCGACGAACATGGCGGCCTTAACCGCCAGCGGATTCACCTGCGGGAAATCTCGGGCGACGCCGACGCGCCTTTGGAGACTGTCGGTCAGGACTTGCGCGCGGCCCGCTTGCGCCGGGGCGACGACCTGGCGGCCGTTTCGCGTGTCCTCAAAATCCGAAAGGATCACCTGGAAGCGCTGGAAGAGGATCATCTGGACGGCCTTCCCGGACGCACCTATGCCGTCGGCTTTGTGCGCTCCTACGCCGATTATCTCGGTCTGGACGCGGTCCAATGTGTCGAGCGGTTCAAACGCGAGATTGCCGGCCGTAGCGAGGCGCCCCAGACAGCCGTATTTCCTGCCGAGGCGGCCGAGCGGCAATTGCCGCATGGCTGGGTCTTTATCGCAATCGCGCTGCTGGGTCTGGTTGTATATGGCGCCTACCATCTCGCCATGTCGGCCGACACGTTGATGCACCAGCCCGTGGCGCCCGTTCCGGCGCGGATGACTCCGCCGCCGCCAACCTCGGCCGAAACATCGTCGCGAACGCCGGCCAAGCCCGTTGCTCAAGCCACCAATGGACAGACGCCTGCGGCCCCGGCGTCGGGCATCGCTTCGCAAACTGCACCATCGAGCGCGGCTTCCGCCGGCAACCAGGCATCTGCTGCTCCCGGGCCGTCGCCGCAAGTCCCCTCTGCCGCCACTCAAACCGCCGCTCTGCCGCAAGGCCAGATTTTCGGCGATCAGTCCCACCAGCCGCGCGTTATTTTGCGCGCCCGCGCTGCTACCCGGGTGCTTGTCCAGGGCCCCGACGGGAGCGTCTTTCTCGATCGCGTGCTGCGGTCCGGCGACAGCTATTACGTCCCCAATCGGGTGGGAATGACGCTGACAACGCAGAACAGCGGCGCGATCGATGTGGAACTCGACGGGCAGCCGATGGGCACCGCCGGCCCTCTCAACAAAATATCCGAGGCGCTTTCCCTCGACCCACAGTCCATCGTCGACCGCTCCAACGGCGGCGGAGACTGAGCACGGTGAACCGATGAGTGTCAGACCTTATCGCGACATTGCCCGGCGCAAATCGAAGAAGATCCGCGTCGGCTCGGTCGAGGTGGGCGGCGACGCGCCGATCACCGTGCAGTCCATGACCAACACGGTCACCGCCGACGCCGCGGCGACGATCGCCCAGGTGCGCGCGCTGGAAGAGGCCGGCGCCGACATCGTGCGCGTGTCCTGCCCGGACGAGGATTCGACGGAGGCGCTCCAGGCGATCGTCAAGGCGTCGCGCGTGCCGATCGTCGCCGACATCCATTTCCACTACAAACGCGCCATCGAGGCGGCCAAGGCCGGCGCGGCCTGCCTGCGCATCAATCCCGGCAATATCGGCTCGGCGCAGCGCGTGCGCGAGGTCGTGCAGGCGCCGCGCGACCATGGCTGCTCGATGCGCATCGGCGTCAACGCCGGCTCGCTCGAGAAGGAGCTGCTGGAGCGCTACGGCGAGCCCTGCCCTGAGGCGATGGTCGAGAGCGCGCTCAACCACGCGCGCATCCTGGAGGACCACGACTTCCACGAATTCAAGATCAGCGTGAAGGCGTCCGACGTCTTCCTGGCGGTTGCCGCCTACCAGGTTCTCGCCGAGGCCATCGACTGTCCGCTGCATCTGGGCATCACGGAGGCGGGCGGACTCATGTCGGGCACCATCAAGTCCGCGATCGGCATCGGCTCGCTGCTCTGGGCGGGCATCGGCGACACGATCCGCGTCTCCCTGGCCGCCGACCCGGTCGAGGAGATCAAGGCCGGCTTCGACATCCTGAAGTCGCTGGGCCTGCGCCACCGCGGCGTCAACATCATCGCCTGCCCGTCCTGCGCCCGGCAGGGCTTCAACGTCATCGAGACGGTCGAGCGTCCTCGAAGAGCGGCTGAAGCACATCTCGACGCCGATGACGCTCTCCATCATCGGCTGCGTCGTCAACGGACCGGGCGAGGCGCTGGTCACCGACGTCGGCTTCACCGGCGGCGGCGCGGGCGCGCCGGCATGGTCTATCTGGCCGGCAAGCCGGCCTACAAGATGGACAACGCCAAGATGGTCGACCACATCGTGGAGCTTTGCGAGAAGAAAGCCGACGAAATCGAAGCCGCTCGCGGCCCGAGCGAGGCTCTTGAGCCCGCGCAGTAGCGCACGGCATCTTTGTTCCCATGATTCCCGCAGCAAAACTTGGCAGACTGACCGACCGCTTCGCGGCCGTTGAGGCGGAACTCGCTTCCGGCGCAAGCGGCTCCGCTTACGTGAAGCTGTCGAAGGAGCACGCCGAGCTTGCGCCTATTGCGGGCGCCATCGAGTCCTATCGCACGGCCGGGCGCGAACTCGCCGAGGCCGAGACGATCGCGAACGACCCGGCGTCCGACCCCGAAATGCGGGCCATGGCGGAAGAGGAACGCACCGCGCTGAAACAGCGCTTCGCTACGCTCGAGCATCAACTCAAACTTCAATTGCTGCCGAAGGACGCCGCGGATGCGTCCTCCGCGATCGTCGAAATCCGGGCGGGCACCGGCGGCGACGAAGCCGCGCTCTTCGCGGGCGATCTCGTGGGCATGTATCGGCGCTACGCGCAACTGCAGGGCTGGCGCGTGGAAATTCTCAGCCTGAGCGACAGCGATCTGGGCGGCGTGAAGGAGGCCGTTCTGGAGGTCGCGGGGCAGGGCGCCTATGCGAAGCTTAAATTCGAGAGCGGCGTGCACCGCGTGCAGCGCGTGCCGGTGACGGAAGCAGGCGGCCGCATCCATACGTCCGCCGCGACGGTGGCCGTGCTTCCGGAGCCGGAAGACGTCGACGTTCAACTGGAAGACAAGGATCTGAGGGTCGACGTCTATCGGGCGAGCGGGGCCGGCGGCCAGCATGTCAACAAGACCGAAAGCGCGGTGCGCATCACGCATCTGCCGAGCGGAATCGTTGTGACGTGCCAGGACGAGAAATCGCAGCACAAGAACCGCGCCAAGGCGATGAAGATCATGAAAGCCAAACTGTTCGACGCCGAGCGCGAACGCCAGGCGAGCGTCCGCGCCGCCGAGCGCAAGGATTTGGTGGGCTCCGGCGACCGCTCCGAACGCATCCGCACCTACAATTTCCCGCAAGGCCGCGTGACCGATCATCGGATCAATCTCACCCTCTACAAGCTCGATCGGATTCTGTCCGGCGACGATCTGGGCGAAGTCATCGACGCCTTGATCACGGAGGATCAGGCGAACCGGCTCGCGACGCTGGAATCCTCCGACGCGCCATGAGCGCGTTGCGCGACGCATTGGCGAGAGGCGCGCTATGCCTGGGCGCTGCCGGGATCGATTCCGCCAGGCTCGATGCACGCCTGTTGCTGGCGTGCGCGATGGCGAAGATGCCCGACGATCTGTTGTCCGCCGCTGACCCCACCCAGGACCAACTCGCGCGTTACGCCGTGCTTCTCGCGCGGCGCGAGACGCGGGAACCTTTGGCCTACATCACCGGCGAGAAGGAGTTCTGGAGCCTCGTTTTCGAAGTTGGTCCCGGCGCGCTTGTTCCGCGTCCGGAAAGCGAGACGCTGATCGAGGCGGCGCTCCGCGATTTCCCCGATCCAGCCCAACCGTTGAATGTTCTCGACCTGGGGACGGGCACGGGCTGTCTTTTGATGGCGTTCCTGACCGGCCACCCCCAAGCGCGCGGCCTTGGCATCGAAAAATCGGCCGAAGCGCTCATCTGGGCAGGGCGCAATCTGGCCCGCCACGGCCTCGCCGATAGATGCCGGCTTTCCGAGGCCGACTGGTCGGGGGATATAATCGGGACGTTCGACGTTATCTTCTCAAACCCGCCTTACCTCGCGATGGCCGAGGTGGCCGCCATGGAACCCGAAGTCTCGAGGTTCGAGCCGCGTGAGGCGCTGGCGATTGCCGCGGACGCAACCGGGGCCTATAGCCAGCTTGCCCCCGTCGTGGCCCGGCACCTGAGCCCCGGCGGCAAGGGGTATTTCGAGATCGGGGCGGGCCAGGCCGACCGGGTGGCAGACATCTTTAGGGCCTCGGGGCTTGTCCTGGGGGGTATTGTTCCCGATCTAGGGGGTATCCCTAGATGCGTTGTGGTGAGCCTGGAGCCGGGCACTGGGCCGGGCAGGGCTCAAAAAACAGTTGGAATGGCCGGTCCAAGCCGCTAGTTTCGGGTCCATACGGGGGATTGAGGGAGTTCGCCGAAAAGCCGAAGCACGGCACGGGCTTTTCGGGACGGCCGAGAGGACAACACGGGCGCAAATTTGGCGCCGGGGCCCTCCCAACGCGAAAGACGAGTTCTGCGCGCTATGCAGCAAGCAAGCGGACGCGCCTTAGGGCGCGACTGATGAAACCAGTGCAACAGGCAGCACGAGTTCCCGGGCGCGCTGCGCCGGGTTCTATTGAACAGTCAAAGGGGATCAGGTGAAACGCTCTCGTGGACGCGGCCGCCGGCCGCAAAACAACAACAACAATAATAACAACGGCAATATGAACAACCACAATCCGAACCGCACGTTCAATTCGAGCGGGCCGGAGATCAAGATTCGCGGCTCCGCGGCCCACGTCTACGAGAAATATCTCCAGATGGCGCGGGACGCGAACTCCTCGGGCGACCGGGTCATGGCGGAGAATTACCTCCAGCACGCGGAACATTATTACCGCATCCTGAGCGCGGCTCAGCTCCAGCAGCAGCAATATCAACAGAACCAGCAAACTCAGCAGAACCCGCAGAATCAACACCACAATGGCAATGGCAGCCGACCGGGCGAGGCCTTTGTTCAGAACCCGGGCAACAGCGGTCCGTCCTTTACGCTCGCCGAGAACGTCGATGGCGGGGACGACGAAGGCGACGAAGCCGGCGGCCCGGAATAGCCGGTCCTCCGCGGACGGGAATTTCCTGCTTGCCCAACGCGACCGTAGCCCTTGCGAGGCCCGGTTGCCGCTATACATATAGGCAGGGGTGGCGCCCATTCGGGGCCATACCTAATCCACGGGACTTGCCTCGGTTGCCTTTAGGAGCCCGGCGGGTGCTTGAGAGGCCAATATGGATATCGAGAAATTCACCGAGCGGGCGCGCGGGTTCATTCAATCCGCCCAGGGTTTGGCGCTCCGCTCCAATCATCAGGTTCTAAAGCCCGAACATCTGTTGAAGGTGCTCATCGACGACGAGGAAGGCCTCGCGGCGCGGTTGATCCGTTCAGCTGGCGGCCGTCCCGACGATGTGCGGCGCGAGACCGAACTGGAACTCGCGAAATTGCCGCGCGTGGAAGGAGCGGGCTCCGGCCAGATGTATCTCGCGCCCGAGACGGCGCGGCTTCTCGAATTCGGCCCAGGAGGCCGCGAAGAAAGCCGGCGACAGCTTCGTCACCGCGGAAATTCTGCTCCTGGCGCTGGCGATGGCGCAGGGCACCGATGCGGCCCGCATTCTGGCGGATGCCGGCGTGAAACCCCAGAACCTCAACAATGCGATCAAGGATCTGCGTCAGGGCCGCACGGCCGATTCCGAAACCGCGGAAAATTCCTACGACGCGCTCAAGAAATATGCCCGCGACCTGACGGAACTGGCCCGCAACGGCAAGCTCGATCCCGTGATCGGCCGCGATGAGGAAATCCGGCGCACGATCCAGGTTCTGTCGCGGCGCACGAAAAACAATCCCGTTCTCATCGGCGAGCCGGGCGTGGGCAAGACGGCGATCGCCGAGGGACTCGCGCTGCGCATCGTCAACGGCGACGTCCCCGAGAGCCTGCGCGACAAAAGATTGATGGCGCTCGATATGGGCGCGCTGATCGCGGGCGCGAAATTCCGCGGCGAGTTCGAGGAGCGCCTGAAGGCCGTGCTCTCGGAAGTCACCTCCGCGAACGGCAAGGTCATCCTGTTCATCGACGAGATGCACACGCTGGTGGGCGCCGGCAAGGCGGACGGCGCCATGGACGCGTCAAACCTGTTGAAACCCGCGCTCGCGCGGGGCGAATTGCACTGTATCGGCGCGACCACGCTCGACGAGTACCGCAAGCATGTGGAAAAAGACGCCGCCCTGGCGCGCCGCTTCCAGCCGGTGTTCGTCTCCGAGCCCACGGTCGAAGACACGATTTCGATTCTGCGCGGCCTCAAGGAGAAATACGAAGTCCACCACGGTGTGCGCATAACCGATTCCGCGATCGTGGCCGCAGCCCAGCTCTCCCATCGCTACATTGCCGATCGTTTCCTGCCCGACAAAGCCATCGATTTGATGGACGAGGCCGCGAGCCGTCTGCGCATGCAGATCGATTCCAAGCCTGAGGAACTCGACGAACTCGATCGTCGCGTCATCCAGCTCAAGATCGAGCGCGAAGCGTTGAAGAAGGAATCCGACAAGGCGTCGAGGGACCGCCTGGTCGCTCTCGAAACGGAACTGGCCGGCCTCGAAGAGAAGGCCGCGTCGCTGTCGGCGCGCTGGCGCGAGGAAAAGAAATCGGTTCAGGACGCCCAATCGGTCAAGGAACGCCTCGACCAGGCCCGCCAGGAACTTGAGATCGCGCAGCGCAGGGGCGACCTCGCGAAGGCGGGCGAACTCACTTACGGCGTCATTCCCGAACTCGAGAAAAAGCTGAAGACGATCGAGGGCCAGCAGGGCAGCGCGCTCGTCAACGAGGCGGTGACCGCCGAGCACATCGCGGGCGTCGTGTCGCGCTGGACCGGTATTCCCGTCGACAAGATGCTCGAAGGCGAACGGGACAAGCTGCTTCACATGGAAGCCTCGCTCGAGAAGCGCGTGGTCGGCCAAACGCAGGCCGTGCGCGCGGTCGCCAACGCCGTGCGACGTTCGCGCGCCGGTCTGCAGGACCCCAACCGCCCCATCGGCTCATTCATGTTCCTGGGCCCGACCGGCGTGGGCAAGACGGAATTGACCAAGGCGCTGGCCGAATTCCTGTTCGACGACGACACCGCGATGGTGCGCATCGACATGAGCGAATACATGGAAAAGCATTCCGTGGCGCGGCTGATCGGGGCTCCTCCGGGCTATGTCGGCTACGAGGAAGGCGGCGCCTTGACCGAAGCGGTGCGGCGCCGGCCGTATCAGGTGATCTTGTTCGACGAGGTGGAAAAGGCGCATCAGGACGTGTTCAACGTGCTGCTCCAGGTCCTCGACGACGGACGCCTGACCGACGGACAGGGACGCACCGTCGATTTCCGCAACACGGTTATCATCCTCACGTCGAATCTGGGCACGGAATTCCTCAACGTCGGGGAGGGCGCGCATTCCGCGCAGGCCCGCGCGCAGGTGATGGACGCGGTCCGAGCGCATTTCCGCCCGGAATTCCTCAATCGTCTCGACGAGATCATCCTGTTTCAGCGGCTCAGCCGCGAGAACATGGACAAGATCGTGGACATCCAGATCGCACGTCTCGGAAAACTGCTCGCCGATCGCAAGATCGAACTCGTGCTCGACGCCAAGGCGCGCGATTGGCTGGCGGATGCGGGCTACGATCCCGTCTATGGCGCGCGCCCGCTCAAGCGCGTGATCCAGCGGCGATTGCAGGATCCGCTCGCGCAGCTTTTGCTCGAAGGCAAGATCGCCGATGGCAAGAAGATCAAGGTGAGCGCGGGAAAGAACGGGCTCATCATCGACGGACGCGAATTCGCGGCAGGTTCGGATGAGATGATGCCCGAGCAGGCGCCGAGCCGGGTGCTGCACTAACGCATTCGACGGCCGCCGCTCAATCCTTGGCGGCGCGAAGGTCGCTGGGGCTTTCCGAGATGCGGTTTTCGACCGGCATCGACGCCAGTTCCTGATCCACATTGGAGCGGCCGAGCAGGAACTCCCGCAATTCGTGCCCGTTCAGGATTTGGCCGCGCGCCACTTTCACGGTGAGCGGATTGACCTGGACGTTGTTGATGCGGATTTCGTAGTGGAGATGCGGACCGGTGGCGAGGCCCGTGGCGCCGCTAAAGGCGATGACCTGGCCCTGGCGCACATGCGAGCCCTGGTGCAGGCCCGGCGCGAAGCGGGAGAGATGGCCGTAGGCGGTCGAATAGCTGTTGCCGTGGTTCACCAGCACGAAATTGCCGTAGCCGCCGAGCCAGCCCTGGATTTGGATCGTGCCGCTGCCGGCGGCCATGACGGGCGTTCCCGTGGGAACGGCGAAATCGATTCCCTTGTGCATGCGGGTGTAGCCGAGCACCGGATGGAAGCGCATGCCGAAGCCGGATGAAATGCGCGCGCCGTCCACGGGCGTCTTCATCAGCATGCTCTTGGCGCTTTGGCCTTTGGCGTCGAAATAGTCGGCCGGATCGCCGTTGCCCGGCTGATAGCGATAAAGCGCGACGGTGCGGCCGGCGAGATGCATCGCGGCATAGGCGATGTCGCCCTGTTTCGCGGGCTGGCCGTCCGGCGTGTAGTAGTAGTTGTACAGAACTTCGAACGTATTGCCCGGCTTGAGATCGCGCTGGAAGTCCACTTCATACGAGAACATGTGGATCATCTGCACGACGACTTCGGCCGGAATGCCCGCCTGCATCGCCGCGAGATAGAGGCTCGAATCGATCTTGCCGCCCGCATGATGAAACCGCGCGGTGAGGATCAGTTTCTGGTCCTGCGCCGAGAACGTTCCGTCCGTGGCGCGCGTGATGGTGATATCGTGATCGATGGTCGGCGAGAAGCCGATCGAGAGCAACCGGCCGACGGGCGTGGCGGCCGCGGGCTGGACGTTCAAATCCGAGGAATTGTCCGCATCGCTGGCGGAGTCGCTGAGGCCGCTCTGGCCGGGCGGCGTATATGTGATCTGTGCGACCGGCGCTGACGGAGGCGCCGCCTCGAACGTCAGCTGAAACGATTGGCCGGCGCGTACCAGTTTGGGACTGTAGACCTTGGCGAGCGCCGCGACTGCGGCCAGCGCGTCTTCTCCGGTGACACCCGCATCGGTCAATGCGCCGGCAAGCGTGTCGCCGCGATCCAATGTGATCGATCGCGCGTCGACGCCGCTGTTTCCCTGATCGGCGTTGTCGCCGGCGCTTTCCGCGCCCAACGAATTGTCCAGCGACGCCGGCGGCGGCACGATCTGGGACAACCGGTTGGCGGCGGGAACGGCCGGCGCGAACGACGCGTAATTTTGCTGCGCATTCTTGTTCTGGGACGCGAGCTGCAGGAACAGTTCGTAAGGCATCAGCGAGCGGCCGCGCGCCGCATCGAAGCCGTGTGTCGTGGCCGCCGGAATCGTGCCGGCGGCGAGCCAGGCGATCGATCCGGCGATAATTGCGGTGATGGATGTGGAGACGACGGCCCAGCGGCCGTCGGTGGTGTCGAGGGCGGCGCTGACCGATTGCGCGGCACGCTGCCAGGTTGTCACGATATTTTCGATTGTTGTCGCGTTATTGCGCGCCACGGTGGCTCCCGTCATTCTTGCGTAAGGGTGGTGAGCCACCCCGGTTCGGTATTGCGCCCGGCCGAAGCGGGGCGCGTCATATAGCCTGACCCACATTAGCGTCGTCAACCGTTACGGGCTCGTTAACATTGCGGGTGCCCAAAACGGGACACCGGGCACATGCCCGATTCCTTTGCAAATCATGAAGGAGCAAGAGCTGCGCCAAAAAAAGCGGAACGCGCCGCGGAGACCGCGGCGCGCCCGTTCGCGACAGCTATAGGGGGGATTACAGCCGCACGAGAAGAAGTTCGGCGATCTGGCCGTGCAACCAGCCGATGCCTTTGCAGACGTGAAGCATGATGAAGAACAAAAGGATTCCGAACATCGCCGCCGCGATCAGGCCGGGTGCGGTGTGCAGCAGATGGTCGAGCCACGGAAGAACGTCCATCTGGATGGTGACGTGATTGGTCACCAGTGCGACGAGGCATGAACCGGCGAGCCCGAGGGAGAACGCCATGCCGGTGACAGCGATAGTGAAATATACGACTCCCAGCGGCAGCATCAGCAGCAGATAGAGCATCGACGACCAGGTGCGGATGTCGATGAGCGCATCCTTGATGCGCACCCACAAAGTTTCGTCGGCTGCGGTCGCGGGCGGCAGCCGGCGCGGCATGCGAACCCCGAGCAGGCCTTCGACAATGCGGCCTTCGACGTGGCTCAGCACGCGCACGGAACCGATGAACAGCAGCGCGAAGGGCAGGCCGATGATCAGGATGATGAAGCCGGCCGTCAGCGACAATCCGGTCACCGTCCAGGTGAAGTAAAAGACGCCGGTGACAAGCGACAACAGCATGTACATCAGTGCGCCGTAGGCGCGCGGATCTCCAATGACGCCGAAGAATCCGTAGTGGCGCTCGGGCGCCTGTTCGGGCTTGGGGAACGGCCCCGAAAGAGTGGCTTCCATGGATCGATACTCCTCTGCGATTTCCTCTGGGGTTCCATATGTTTCGATGCAGGAGGCGAGAACCTGCGCTTCGGTACGTTCGGGGTTGGCCGCGATCTCGCCGCGCAGATGTTCTTCCGCATCGGCCAGCGCATCGCTGATCAGGCCCGGAGAGGAGCCTTTCAGCGCCTGCTGCAGCGCGTCCAGATAGTTGCGGACCGTGTCAGGCTGACGGTCGGTGGTCATAAACGGCTCCTCCCGCCGTGAGCGCGTCGTCGACGAATTCCCGCATGTCCTTCCACGCGCCTTGCCAGTCGGCGAGGGCCTGCCGGCCGTCATCGGTGATGTTGTAGTAGCGCCGCGGCGGCCCGAAAGCGGAAGCTTCGACCCGGCTGTCGAGCAGCCTCAGCGTGTTGAGCGAGCGCAGGACGGGATAGATCGCGCCCTGCTTGAAGATCAGTCCGCCTTCGCCTTCGGCCTTCACGGCTTTGGCGATTTCGTATCCGTACATCTCCCGGCCCGCGCGTGCGAGCACTGCCAGGAGGACGAGCGAGGACAACCCGGCCATCAGTTCCTTGCGGAATTTGCGCGTAAATGCCAATTCTTCTGTCACGACGCGCCTTCTTCCGCCTCCCTAGCTATTACGAAGTCCTATATAGCATGAACTTCGTACTATGCAATAGTCCCCTCTACGGAACTTGAAAATACTTTTGAGTCCCCATGAGGCAACCTGAATGGCGCAAATCCGGGAAAAAGCCAAGGCCGGACTGAGACCGCGGGTATCCTGCCCGCTTTTGTCGCCGGCCCCCCCTTCGGTCCGCCTCGCGAAGTGCTCGGCGTCCGCCTTCCCCCGCAAGGGGGAAGGTCAAGAAAAAGGCGAATGCGAATCTCCTTCTTAGCCTTCCCCCCTTGCGGGGGAAGGTGGCACGCGGCGTCAGCCGCGTGACGGAAGGGGGGCCGCGCGATTCCATCGAATCCAAAAAACACTCTAGCCCTCCACCCGGCGTTTGCCCTTGTTTCGCGGCTTCCTTAAGAAGGTCCGCAATCCATTATCTCTTGCCCAAGGTTTGCGACCGTCATGCGCCTGTCCCGCTATTTCCTGCCGCTGCTCAGGGAGACGCCGTCCGAGGCGCAGATCGTCTCGCACCGGCTGATGCTGCGCGCGGGCCTGGTCCGCCAGGAAGCGGCCGGCATTTATGCGTGGCTGCCGCTGGGCCAGCGCGTGTTGCGCAAGATCGAAGAGATCGTGCGCGAGGAACAGGACCGGGCGGGCGCCATCGAGATATTGATGCCCACGCTGCAGCCCGCGGAATTCTGGAAGGAAACCGGCCGCTACGACGCCTATGGCAAGGAGATGCTGCGCATCAAGGACCGGCACGACCGCGAGCTTCTCTACGGCCCCACCAACGAAGACATGGTGACGGAGATCTTCCGCGCCTATGTGCGCTCGTACAAGAGCCTGCCGCTCATCCTCTATCACATCCAGTGGAAATTCCGCGACGAGATCCGACCGCGCTTCGGCGTGATGCGCGGGCGCGAATTCCTGATGAAGGACGCTTATTCGTTCGACATCGATGCGGCCGCCGCGCGCAGATCCTACAACAGGATGTACGTGGCCTATCTGCGCACTTTCGCGCGGATGGGGCTCAAATCGATTCCCATGCGCGCGGAGACGGGGCCGATCGGCGGCGATCTGTCCCACGAATTCATCATCCTCGCGGAGACCGGCGAGAGCCAGGTATTTTGCCACAGCGATCTGGTCGACATGCCGGTGCCGGGCGAAGACGTCGACTTCGACGGCGACCTCGAGCCGATCATCCGCTCGCGCACCGAGCTTTATGCGGCGACGGAAGACAAGCACGATCAAGCCGAGTTCGAGGCGAAGGTGCCCGCCGGACAAGCGGCTTTCCGCGCGCGGCATCGAAGTGGGTCACATCTTTTATTTCGGCACCAAATATTCGCAGCCCATGCGGGCGTTCGTGGCGGGGCCGGACGGGCAGGAGCGTCCCGTCGAAGGCGGCTCCTACGGGATCGGCGTGTCGCGTCTGGTGGGCGCGATCATCGAAGCGAGCCATGACGATGCCGGGATCATCTGGCCCGAACCGGTGGCGCCTTTCGACGTGGCGCTGATCAATCTGAAAGCGGGCGATGCCGCGACCGACAGGGCCTGCGAAGAGCTTTACGCAAAATTGAGGGCGGCCGGGCGAGAAGTCCTTTACGACGACACCGCCGAGCGCCCCGGCGCGAAATTCGCCGGCATGGACCTGATCGGCATTCCCTATCAGGTCATCGTCGGCCCGCGCGGGCTCGAAAAGGGCATCGTCGAAGTGAAGACGCGCAGGACCGGCGCGAGAGAAGAACTTTCGGCCGAGGCGGTTGTGAATCGTTTTGCGCCGCGCCGAACCTGAAGGAACGGATTTGGCCCAGTCCCGAAAACTTGCCGCGAGGATAGGCTCGATGACCGACGCGCCGCCGGCGCCGGGCGGCACGCGCGCGTTCGCGCCCTTCGAATGGATGATCGCGCTGCGCTATCTGCGCGCCAAGCGCCAGGAAAGCTTTGTCTCGGTCATTTCCGGCTTTTCGCTGGTCGGCATCGCGCTGGGCGTCGCCACGCTCATCATCGTGATGGCGGTGATGAACGGCTTCCGGCACGAATTGCTGTCACGCATCCTGGGCCTCAACGGCCATGTCATCGTGCAGAGCCTCGAAGGCGGTCTTGCCGAATTACGACGCCGTGGCGGCGCGGGTGCGCGCGGTGCCCGGCGTCACCCGCGTGGCGCCCATCGTCGACGGGAGGTGATGGCGACAGCCGAACGGACGTCAACCTCGGCGTCCTGGTGCGCGGCATGCGGCGCGAGGATCTGAAGACGCTCACGACCGTGTCGAAGCGCTGTCGGAGGGCGCGCTCGAACATTTCCACGGCGGCGACGCTGTCATCATCGGTGCGCGGCCTCGCCGAGAAACTTGCATCTCGTGCCGGGCATGCAGATCACGCTGATCGCGCCGCAGGGCAACGTCACGCCGTTCGGCGTCACGCCGCGGGTCAAGAGCTATACGGTGGCGGGCACCTTCACACATCGGCATGTCGGAATACGACCAGACCTTCGTCTTCATGCCGCTGGACGAGGCGCAGCTCTATTTCAACCTGGGCGACACGGTGAGCGGCCTCGAAGTGATGGTGACCGATCCCGATCGCGATCAATGCCATGGTGCTCCGATCTGCCAGGGCCGCGGGTCCGCGATCACGCGCTCGTCCCCTGGCAGGACATCAATTCGCAGCCTCTTCGACGCGCTGCAGGTCGAGCGCAATGTGATGTTCCTGATCCTGACCCTGATCATCCTGGTGGCGGCGCTCAACATCGTCTCCGGCCTGATCATGCTGGTGAAGGACAAGTCGCGGCGACATCGCCATCCTGCGCACCATGGGCGCCACGCGCGGCGCGGTGATGCGGGTGTTCCTGATCGCCGGCGCGAGCATCGGCGTCACCGGCACGCTGCTCGGCTTCGTCATCGGCGTCATGTTCTGCCTCAACATCGAAATCCATCCGCCAGTTCCTGTCGTCGCTGACCGGCACGCAGCTTTTCAATCCCGACCATCTATTTCCTCAGCCGCATGCCGGCCGAGATGGACCCGGGCGAAGTGATCGCCGTGGTCGTGATGGCGCTCGACTTTGTCGTTCCTGGCGACGCTTTATCCGTCCTGGCGCGCGGCGCGGCTCGATCCGGTGGAGGCGCTGCGCTATGAGTGACGCTTCGCCGCCGCCGCGCTTCGCATGAATGTCTCGCGCCGCTACCAGCAAGGGCGAAGGCCAGCTCGAAGTCTTCCGCGATGTGAACGTGACGCTGAGGCCGGGCGAGATCGTGGCGCTGGTCGGACAGTCGGGCGCGGGCAAATCGTCGCTGCTGCATATGGCGGGGCTGCTGGAAGCGCCGACCGGCCGGCGAAGATCTATATCAACGGCGCGGCGGCGTCCGCGCTGCCGGACCGCGAGCGCACGCGGCATCCGGCGCGACATCATCGGCTTCGTCTATCAGGCGCATCATCTGCTGCCGGAATTCGACGCGCTGGAAAATGTCATGATGCCGCAGATGATCGCGGGCAGCCGCGCGCGGTGCGGCGAAGGCCGAAGCGGAGCGGCTGCTCGACGCTCGTGGGGCTGGGCAAGCGGCTCACCCATCGCCCGGCACAACTTTCGGGCGGCGAGCAGCAGCGCGTCGCCATCGCGCGCGCGCTTGCCAACCAGCCCCGCATGCTTCTGGCCGACGAGCCCACCGGCAATCTCGATCCCAAGACGGCGGCCGGTGTGTTCGACATCCTGATCGCGATCGTGCGCGCCGAAGGCGTGGCGGGGCTGATCGCCACGCACAACCTCGAACTCGCCGTGAAGATGGACCGCACGCTCATCCTTCACGAAGGCCGCCTGATCGACGGCGGCAAGATCAAGCCGAACGGATAGTTTCGGCCGGCGCGCGCGGTTCGACGGAAACCGCGGCAGGGAACTTTCGGCACGCGCGCACGTTCCTATGGCGTTCCATTGCGACTCGCCAGGGGAGAATTCTTCATGCCGTTAGTGACTCTCGTCATCATTCTGATCGTCGTGGGCGTGCTGCTCTGGCTGGTCAACACGTACATTCCCATGGACGGGAAGATCAAAGGAATCCTGAATGCCGTGGTGGTAATCGCGGTCGTTCTGTGGCTGCTGAAGGTCTTCGGTCTGCTTTCCACAATCTCCAACATCCACATCGGCGGGCATTAGAGTTCTCGAGATTGAGCCCAAAAAATTTACCCTCCCCTTGAGGGAGGGTCGAAAAATTCTGAGGTCCGAGAGCGACAGCGAACGGACGCGAAGAATTTTTCGGGGAGGGGTGCTGTTGAAGCAGCAGCACCCCTCCCCGAAATTCTCTTCTCGCTGCCGCTCGACGAAAAATTTCGACCCTCCCTCAAGGGGGGAATTATCACCTTGACATAGTACGGCCCAAGCCCTAGATTCGGGGTACTGAAAGGGACGTATCATGAATAAGGGCCTTCTCTCCAATCCGATCTTCCACGACGCCGAAAAAGCCCGCGAGTGGCTTGAGGCACGGATTTGGAAGGATGGCCGCATATGCCCGCACTGTGGCGTTGTAGACGCTTCCACGCTCATGCAGGGCAAGACGACACGGCCCGGCCTGTACCAGTGCAACGCCTGTCGCGAGCCCTTCACGGTCACGGTCGGCACGCTGTATGAGCGCAGCAAAATCCCTCTGAACAAGTGGCTGGCCGCGACTCAGCTTCTCATGTCGTCAAAAAAGGGCATGAGCGCGCTCGAAATTGGCCGCTTGCTCGGCATTAGCCCAAAGTCGTCATGGTTCTTGATGCATCGTATCCGTGAAAGCCTACGGGAAACCGATCTCGCGCCGATGGGCGGCAGCGGGAAGGTTGTGGAAGTGGACGAGACGTTCATTGGCGGCAAGGAAAAGAACAAGCATGTCGGGCAACGCAAGCGCGGCAATATCGGCGGCATGGGCAAGGAAGCCGTATTCTCGCTTGTCGAGCGTGGCGGCAAAGTTCGCTCGCAACGTGTCGCCAGCGTGAGCGCCAGAACGCTTCGCCCGATCCTGACGGAGCAGATTGACGCTGCGTCTACCTTGATGACCGACGGCGCGGGTCAGTATCGCAAGATGCACAAAGATTTTGCGCGCCACGAAACGGTCAATCACGAAATTGACGAGTATGTGCGCGGCGAAGCTCACACCAACACGATTGAGGGATATTTTTCGATCCTAAAACGCGGGATTGTCGGAACCTACCATCACGTTTCACCGGCACATTTGAAGCGTTATCTGGCCGAATTCGACTACCGCTATAATGAGCGTTCTGCGCTTGAAGTAGACGACGCGCAGCGCATGGAAAAGAGCGTTGGCGGGATTGTCGGAAAGCGTTTGACCTATCGGCGGACTTGTCGCGAAGGCGAGCCAGTCAGGGCATAAGTACCATGGCCCGAAACGACGCCGTCTCAAAACCAAGCGAAATACAGTCCACAAAAATCCTGCGCAGGGAGAATTGTTCTAAAGCAGTTTTCCCTGCTTTCCCTTTTCCTGCTTCGCCTTTTTGAAGACCGTCGAGTTGATCCACGGCATATTGGGGCGCTGGTTCGCGAATAACTGTTCTACGGTCAGGATTTGAACCTTGGGGTACTCGCCGTATTCCGTCTTGTAAAAACCTTCCGCGATGGCTTCTTTCTTCATGGGGCCGGTCGGATCGGTAAGCGTTATCAAGACGCCAATTTTTGCTTTCTCCCGGTTCACCACTTGCGCCAGTTCGCGGATCATCTTCACGTCGACGTTGTCTCCACCCTTCACTGAGACGATGGCCTTCTCGGTCGTTTTGCCGTCCGGCTTGAAGTAGATGAAGCCGTCAATTCCGGTGTCCGCGCCCTTCTTCTTGCCGCCATAGGGCACGGCGTCGACAAGCGAAACCGCCCACCACTGGAATTGATATTTGTCGAGCGCCGCCAGTGCGCGTGCGCCGTCGAGATCGCGCGGCGTGCCGTGAATCTCGATTGGAATAGGGCCGAAAGCATCGCGCAAGCGTTTTTGAATGAGTGAGATCGCAAGATGAGTGATGTCGATCCCAATCCATTTTCGACCGAGTTTCTGCGCGGCGTGAACGGTCGTTCCGCATCCACAAAACGGATCGAGAATAACAGCATCTTCGGTTGAAGATGCTTCTATTACTCTTTCAAGGAGCGCCAACGGTTTCTGTGTCGGGTAGAGCGTGCCGGTCGATTTCAGAACTCGATGCAGCTCTAGCAACCGCGCCGCCATCATAGCGAGATATGCCATCATATCGTTGTCGTGCAGAAAATCGCGCATCGCGCGAAGCATTTCAGATGCGTCCGTATTGCCGGACTGCATCACGTCATCGAAAGCACGTTCCGCCGTTTCGTTCCAATGCCAAGTGTCTTCAAACGCTTCCATCTGCGCGTGGCTTTGATGCCCGTCCGGCGCTTTGAACAGCACATTGTAGGAAGCGTTGGAATTGAACGGTGGATCGAGATAGATCAGATCAATAGATTCGTCCGCGATGTACTCGCGCAAAATGTCGAGATTGTCGCCGTAATAGAGCGAGTTCACTTCTTCCGCCGCTTCCGCGCTGGCGGCACTTCTCGGTGCATCGGGCGTGTCGCAACAGCAATGTCAACGGCCCGCTCAAAACGTTGCCGCGATTCCCGTTCGGAATAGGCGTCGTCGGTAGCGTTAGTGGATTGCTGTTCCGATCGCGTCGCGCGCGACCCTTTGGATGGCTGCTTCTTCATCCCCTCGAAACTCCGCAAAGGCAGACAGACGATTGAGCGCCTGTTGCCTCACCCTGCTTGATACCGCCGACAGACGCTCGACTAACACGGCAACAGAACAATGGACGTTCGCCTCATGAACTGCGCGCATATTGACAAGCATAGCCTCATACACGCGATTGTCGGAAGTGCCAAGGTAAATGCCCACAGGCGGACGCCCCGGAGCACGGAGCACGAAATCCGCAGGCGAATCGGCAAGCGCCGGCGCGATGGCTTCATCGGTGCCGATCTTCGCTCTTGCGCCCACAACCTTGTGAAGCTCGCGTGCGGCGTCTTCTCTGAACGTACTCGACACGCGATATTCGGTCATCAAAAGGAAGTCGCGCACGCGCAAAGAGAATGAGACGAAGCGCAGCGCAGCGCCCGGAATATCATCTTCACGCAAACGGTCGATAAAAAAACTATGGTCGGTTTCGTCGAAAGCGACCGAATGTTCTTCCAGCAAAGAGTTGAGCGCCTCGCGTCGCGTGTCGGATCGAAAGTCGACGCCGGACGCCTCAAGCAGCGCATACGTCGTGCCGCTTTCTTCAATGCGCTTGAATGGCCCCTGTTCGGATTCGACAACGTAAAAGCCGATCTTGTCTCCGTCGCATCCCAAAAACCCCGTGCTGATAGCGAGACCGGCTGGCACCTTGCGCACAAGCAGGTCGTTACAGAACGCCTTGCATAGTGCCTCTTTCATATCAACTCACCTTCTGCCGTCACTACGCGAAAGAACGAAAACGACCGCGCCGACGCGCGGACTTCCGAAGTAATATCGAATTCTTGGTCGCGATGAAATCCCTTGCCCTCTGGAATTCGAAGACAACCGCGCGTGCGTAACGCGCCTAAATCGCCTGCTTCGATTTCATCGCAAGGCGCGTGGCAGTGCCAGCCAGGATGTGAGCCATGAAACTCATATCGCGCGAGAAGTGTCGCACCTTTCTCATGATTGATTGCGAGCCATGCGCGAAATTCTCGATGTGCGCATTGAACGCCGTTAAGAGTCGGAAGGTCGTGCCGGTGGCGTCGTCAATCAGTCCGTCAACTCGCCAATGCCAATTTCTCGCAAACGTGACCGGATAATTGCTGCCGACGGGGAAGGCGTTCTTCGGCATTTTGCTCGTGCCGGTGATGAGCTTCCAGCCGCCCTCTTGGACGACGCGCTTCGGCGTCAGGATGCTCACCCGGACCTTCATGGCCGGAAGGTTGCCGGGGATTTTGGCTGCCAGGCAAGGCAGGGAAGGGGTAGAATCGGCATCGCGGCGCGATACTACCTCTAGTAGGTACTATGTTAAAGTGATAATTCCCCTCAAGGGGAGGGTCAGACCGTTACTTCAACGACAAACCAAATTTCTCCGCCCTCACTGCGCTGGCAGCCCGCGGTGTTCGAGCATGGGGCCGATCTCCGGGTCCTTGCCGTAGAAGTCGCGGAACATCTTGCCGTAATCCTCGGTGTGGCCGCGCGACAGGATCAGGTCGCGGAAGCGCTGGCCGTTGGCGCGGGTGAGCCCGCCATGATCCATGAACCAGTGATACGCGTCGTCATCCAGCATCTCCGTCCACAGATAGGCGTAATAGCCGGCTGCATAGCCGTTGCTCCAGATGTGCAGGAAATAGCTTGAACGATAGCGCGGCGGAACGTCGGTCAGATCCATGTGGGTGTTCTTCAGCGCCTGGGTTTCGAATGTGTCGACGTTCTGTTTCGGCGCGCTCGCCGGCAAGGTATGCCATTGCATGTCGAGCTCGGCGGCGGCGAGCGTCTCGCCCAGCGAATAGCCCTGGTTGAACTTCGCGGCTTTCTGGATCTTGTCGACAAGCGCCTGCGGCATTGGCTGGCCCGTCTTGTAGTTGACGGCATAATGCTTGAGCACGTCCGGGTTCAGCGCCCAATGTTCGTTGAACTGCGACGGAAACTCCACGAAATCGCGCGCCACATTGGTGCCCGACAGCGTGGGATATTCCTCGGTCGGCGAAGAGGCCGTGCAGCGCGTGGCCGAATTCGTGGAACATGGTGGTCACGTCCCCGAACGAGATCAGCGCGGGTTGGCCGGGCGCGGGCTTGGTGAAATTGGCGACGTTGTAGATCACGGGCTTGGTGCCGAGCAGCCTGGACTGGCCCATGAAGCTATCCATCCACGCGCCGCCCGACTTGTTGTCGCGCTTGAAGTAGTCGAAATACATCAGGCCGAGCGGCGAGCCGTCCTTGTCGGTCACTTCGAACACGCGCACGTCCGGCTGATAGACGGGGATGTCCTTGCGCTCCTTGAACGTCACGCCGTAAAGCTGGTTGGCGGCGAAGAACACGCCGTTCCTGAGCACGTTGTCGATTTCGAAATAGGGTTTGATCTCGTTCTCGTCCAGATCGTATTTCGCCTTGCGCACCTGTTCCGAGTAGTGCTCCCAGTCCCAGGGCTTGAGATCGAAATGCGGGCCGTCCTTGTCGATGACGGCCTGAATGTCCTTCGCTTCGTCGCGCGCCTTGGCGGCCGTCGGCGCCACGAGCTGGGCCATGAAGGTCTCGACCTTGTCGGGCGTGTTCGCCATCTGGTCGTCCAGCACATAGGCGGCGTAGTTCGGAAAGCCGATCAGCTCTGCCTTCCGGGCGCGAAGCTGCGCGAGAGTCGGCGATGGTGTCGCGCGTGTCGTTGGCATCGCCTTTTTCGGTACGCGTCCAGGAATTCTCGAACAGCTGCTCGCGCACGGCGCGGTCGGTCAATGACTGCAGCGATGGCTGCTGCGTCGTGTTCTGCAGCGGGATCACCCATTTGCCCTTCAGGCCACGGCCTTCGGCGGCACCCGCCGCCGCGGCGACGGCGCTGTCGCCGAGGCCTGCGAGTTTCGCCTTGTCGTCCACGACCAGCGCGGCGGCCTTGGTCGCGGCGAGCAGTTTGTGATCGAAGGCGGTTTCCAATGTCGAAAGCTGTTCGTTGATCGCGCGCAATTTGGTCTTGTCGGCGTCGGAGAGTTTGGCGCCGGCATGCACGAATTGCTGGTAATAGACCTTGACCAGTTGCAGCGCTTCGGGATCGAGATGCAGCGTATCGCGCTTGTCGTAGATCGCCTGGACGCGCGCGAACAATTTGGGATTGAGGTAGATCGCATCGTTGTGGGCGGCGAGCTTGGGCGCTTCGGTCTCTTCCACCTTCTGCAACGCGTCGTCGGTGTTGGCCTGCGTCAACGCCGCGAACACCCGTTGCGCGCGCTCGAGCATCCGACCCGATTTTTCCATTGCCACGATCGTGTTGTCGAAGGTCGCGGGCGCCGGGTTGTCGGCGATCTTTTCGATCTCGGCCAGTTGCTGCGCCATGCCTTGCTCGAGGCCCGGTTGGAAGTCGCTGTCCTTGATGCGGTCGAGTGGCGGCGCTTCGAACGGCAATGTGCTGGGCGCGGCGAACGGGTTCGCCGCATCCGGCGCGGCGCTCACGGGGCCGGAACAAACGGCAAGAGCCGCAACCGCGGCGGCGCACAGAAGGCGCGTACGAGTCCGAGACATCAGAAGATGATCCTTGTTTTATTGACTGGCGCTCCGGGCGGGACACTAGCCATCCGGGCTTTCGGGGACAATCCGGGGTACGAGGGCCCGGTTACCGGGCTCAGCCGGGAACGCCCCGCGATAGCCTGTCACACGAAAAAGTGCTTCATTTTTCGCCCGCCAAGGAGGTTCCCATGGGCAATCCCGTCGTCCATTTCGAGATCACGGCCAAGAATGTCGAAAAACTGCACGAGTTCTACAGCAGGATTTTCGGCTGGAAGATCGATGCCAACAATCCGTTCAAATACGGCATGACCGACACGGGAGCGGGCACGGGCATCAATGGCGGCATCGGCGAGGCGATGGGCAGCGGCAGCGGTCTGACGTTCTATATCCAGGTGGCGAACATCGATAAGGCGCTCGAACAGATCGTGGCGGCCGGCGGCAAGATCGTCATGGCGAAGGAGAAGGTGCCCAACGGCCCCACGCTCGGGCAGTTTCTGGACCCGGCCGGATTTCGCATCGGCCTGATCGAAGGGTGAGAATCTGCCTCGCGTTTGCCTGAGAGCGTTTGTTGAACCGAACCGAAAGATCGGGCGCGGACATCTGTTGCTTCGGGAGCTGCCGTGTTCAGCGAACGACCCCTTCCGCATCTTCCGGCAACCGATCCCTCGGGTCGCACCGGGCCGCAGGGCAGTGAACTCTTGCCACGTTTTTTGATCCAGCCTGACGGTCGATGTTGCCGACAATATAGACATACAGATCGCATCACTCTATACTTGGTATATTCTAAGAATACCGATCATATATTCTAGTGTATCGTGAATAGAGGGGTGCGACATGCCGCACAATTTTCCGGTCGACATACCATCCGCATTCGGTGAGTTGAAAAGATTGGAAGACAAGATGTGCGGCGCGCTTGAACGGCTGTCGAATATCCCGCAATCTGGACTGCAGCGGCGGGACACTCGTGAATCACAATGGTTCCAGTCTGTCTGCGATTGGCGCTCAGATCAATGGAGCCGCTTACTTTTGCCGAACGCAATCGTGGGATCGCGATTCAGATCGCGTTCGCTTCCGTTCGGAGGGGGAATTGCATCTTGCCGGCGCCACGATTGACGGAGACGTCAATTGCAGCGGAGGGTCATTTACGGCGCCCTTCTATCTTTCGAACAATGGTCCGCCCAGAAACGGAATGCCGGCAGGCAAAATTGCCATAGATGCCACCGGCGCAAAAATTGGCGAAAAACTTCTGCTTCAAGGTGAGGTTGCGGAGGATTCCAGGCCTGCGTGCGAATTTATCGCGAAGGGTCAAGTCAAACTTGTTAAAGCAACTATCGGCCGCGATCTCATTTGCCAATTGGCGAAATTCGACATGCCGCGGGGAGATTGTTTATTTGCGGACGGAATCACCGTCGAGCGATCGACCTATCTTCGAAACGGACTTGAAACGAACGGCTTCATTCGCCTTATGCAGGCGTCTTTGAATGGCGGCCTCTACGCGAGCAATGTTTACTTCCAGTCCGGACCGGATTCCGGTGAACCCCCATTCCCGGCAGAGGCAGAGGAAGGTTCGGCCGCTAAAGATCTCGGGAAGGACGCCGTGTGCGGCCTGTACGCGCCATTCGCAACAATCGGGAGCCGATTCCGTTGGCGGGAAATTAAGCCGTGTCCGGGAGTGCAGCGCGACCGGCGCGACCGTGTTTGGCTGTGTCTCTTCGGCGCCAAGATCGACGAGATTGAAGATGACAATAACGGTTGGCAGCCGGGCGACGGACCGGTCGACAGATTTAACATAATCAACTGCGAATATGACAGCATCGCGGAATTGACGGATGACGTTGGCGAACGTCTCGGTCAACTCGATCGCGAATATGCGATTTTGAATGCGCGACTTTTCGGCAGTCGGACGTTCAAAGAGTATGCGGTGTCGTTGGGGCGGGGCGCCGCGTTGCCGGCGTGCGCATTTTTGCATTCGCTTTGGCGTTCCCTCTGGCATGACCCCATCGCGTATGCCCAAAGCGTATGGCACCTTCTGTTTAAAGCGCCGCGGCCGCCCGGAGAGATCAAAGGCAAAACTGAAGAAACCAAGGGGATGGATGAGGCGATAAGGCGGTTCGCGCCGCAGCCCTATTTGCAACTGGCGCGGATTGTGCGCAGCGGCGGGTTTGAAGCTTCGGCCGTTCGCATCCTAGTGCGATTGGAACATAACAGGACGATGTATGGCGATTTGGGGCCGTTCAAATTCGTCGGGCGGCTCATTCTCTGCATATTGCTGCGATACGGATATTCTCCGTTCCGGCCTTTGCAAATACTTTTTGTCTGGTTCGTGATCAGTGCGGCCGTATTCGAGATCGCGTTCCAGACACAGATGATCGTTCCGGCAAAAGACAACGAGGCGCAGCATCAGTCGGCTTCGACCGAGAACGCGAAATCCGGGACGTTCGCTTGCCCTGGCGCCAACCCGCGAGCACAGAAAGCCGCTATTGAGAATGCGGTCGCGAGCGCACCCGTCAAATTCAACTCTCTCATCTTCGCGTTGGAAACGCTTGTGCCTTTGGTCGATCTCGACCAGAAGAAAAACTGGACTGTCATACGAATAAGCAAAGGTGAATGTGACGACCTGACGTTGGGATCTCCGAAGTCCTATTTGTCCGCCTTGTCGCAACCATGGCGCCTGGTGCCCGATTCCTGGCCGGCGTTCTTCCTTTTGATGAACGCGTTTCTTGGCTGGACGCTCGGCATCTTCACGGCTGCGGGCGTGTCGGGCCTGTTGCGAAACAGTTCCGACGGCAAATAAAAGGTTGGCGCTCCGCAAGCCGGGAGTTCGCGCCGCCGCTGTCGGAGTATCGCTATTTCCTGGGAATGCTTTCCGCATATTCCGGCAACTGATCCTTCGGGTCGTACCAGGAGGCGGCGTCCGATCTCCAGATGTGGCATTTCGGGCGATCCTCGATGGGCGTGTCGAGGCACCCAAGCCTGAGCATCACATGCGGGTGGCCGGCGCGTTCGGCGAACAGATGCGAACCGCATCGCGAGCAGAATTCGGCGAAACTTTCGGGCGAGGAACTCGAACGACGCGAGCAGGTCCTCGCCTTTGGTCCAGCGAAAGCGGTCGCGGGGCACCGGCGAGACCGACGAGAAGGCGGAGCCATGGCAGGTCTCGCAATGGCAATGAACGATCGGTCCGGCGGGCGCGTCCACTTCGTAGGCCACGCTCCCGCACAGGCAGCTTCCAGTGAGCATCGGGCCATCCCCTCTGATTGCGGCCCCGATTGTCGAAGTTTGGGACCCGGCATTCCAGCCGGACGCACAATGTATCCGTTTTGTTCTTGACAGAACGAAAAGAGAACATATGCTGACCCTCCAATCTGGAGGGCGGCGATGATGGCCTGGATGAAAGACGCGGCGGCGGCGGCGGGGTTTCTGGTGTTCGTGGCGGGAGCGTTTGCGCTCGCCGACGTGGCGCAGGCGGTTCTGTTCGCGGCCTGACGGCGGCCTCGAAGCGCTGGCGCGAAAGCTTCTGTGGATGACCGCCATTGCGCGTTCGCGCGGGGCGGGCCGCACGCCGATACTCGCGCCGCACCGTGAAAAGGAATCGGCACCCCGATGGCCGACGCGCACAAACCTGCCGGCTTCGTTCATCTTCGGGTGAAGAGCGCCTATTCGCTCCTGGAAGGCGCGGTGAGGCCCGACGAACTGGCCAGGCTCGCGCGCGGCCACGACATGCCGGCCCTGGCCGTCACCGACGTGAGCAATCTGTTCGGCGTCTATGAGATCAGCGAGGCGCTGGCCAAGGCGGGGGTGCAGCCGATCGTGGGCTGCGCTGTTGTCGGTCGATCTGTCGGACACGGCGCCCGCGCCGGGCATGGTCTCCCGCGAGCAGCCGCCGCAGCCTGCCGCTGCTGGTCGCAGAACGAGACGGGCTATCGCAATCTCGCGAAGCTGCTGAGCGCCGCCTATCTGGGCGCGGAGCCGGGCGACTGGCCGCATGTGAAGGCCGCAGCTGCTGGCCGCACACGCGGAAGGCTTGATCGCGCTCACGGGCGGCCCGGGCGGCCCGCTCAACCGGCTGGTCGCTGGAAGGCCAGCCCGCGGCGGCCGAAACGCTGCTCGATCGTCTCGCAGCGATGTTCGGCAACCGGCTTTATGTCGAGTTGCAGCGCCACGGGCTTGCCGAAGAGCGCGCCGCCGAAGAGCGCGCTGATCGATCTCGCCTATGCCAAGGACCTGCCGCTCGTCGCCACCAACGACGTGCATTTCGGCGCGGCGACGATGTATGAGGCGCATGACGCGCTGCTCTGCATCGCCGACGGCGCTTTCGTCTCGCAGGACGATCGCCGCCGGCTGACGCGCGAGCATCGCTTCAAGAGCGCCGGCCGAAATGGCGGCGCAGTTCGCCGATCTGCCCGAAGCGATCGAGAACACGATCGAGATCGCGCGGCGCTGCGCCTTCCGGCCCAAGAAGCGCGATCCGATCCTGCCGGTATTCGTGCCGGAGTCCGGCCTGCGCGCCGCAGAGGAATTGAAGGTGCAGGCCGAAGCGGGTCTCGCGCGCCGCCTGGCAGGCGCACGCGCTGGTCCGCCGACCGAAGAGGTCTATCGACGAACGGCTGGCCTATGAGCTCGGCATCATCAACCGGATGGGCTTTCCCGGCTACTTCCTGATCGTTTCGGACTTCATGAAATGGACGCGCGGCGCAAGGCATTCCGGTGGGCGTGCGCGGCTCCGGCGCCTCCTCGCTGGTGGCCTGGGCGCTCGACATCACCAATCTCGATCCCGTTGCGCTTCGGCCTGCTGTTCGAGCGCTTCCTCAATCCCGAACGCGTGTCGATGCCGGATTTCGACATCGATTTCTGCCAGGAGCGGCGCGACGAGGTCGTGCGCTATGTGCGCGACAAATATGGCGCCGACCGCGTGGCCCACATCATCGCGCTGGGCTCGCTTGCAGGCACGCGCGGCGGTGCGCGATGCCGGCCGCGTGCTGCAGATGCCGCTGGGGCTTGTGGACCGCATCGCCAAGCTGATCCCCAATCCGCCCGGCAAGCTCGATTTCGCTGGAGGACGCGATCGAGAGCGAGCCGCGCCTGCAGACAGATCGCCGAGCAGGAGCCGATGGCCCAGCGGCTGTTCGAGATCACCGGCAAGATCGAGGGGCTTTACCGCCATGCCTCGACCCATCCGGCGGGCGTGGTGATCGGCGACCGGCCGCTGGACGAGATCGTGCCGCTCTATCGCGATCCGCGCTCCGAAATGCCGGTGACGCAGTTCGACTATGAGGACGCGGAAAAAGCGGGACTGGTGAAATTCGACTTTCTCGGCCTCAAGACGCTGACCGTCATCGCCAAGGCGGAAGAGTTGCTGCAAGAGGCGCGGCATCGATGCTCGACACCCAGACCATCGATTTCGACGACGCGGCCGACCTTCGAGATGCTCTCCCGCGGCGACAGCGTGGGCGTGTTCCAGCTGGAAGGCGCGGGCATGCGCGACCTGCTGCGCAAGATGAAGCCCGACCACATCAACGATCTGGTGGCGCTGGTGGCGCTTTATCGCCCGGGCCCGATGGATTCGATTCCCGAAATACATCGCCTGCAAGAACGGCAAGGAGAAGCCGGAATATCTCCATCCCGCGCTGGAGCCGATCCTCAACGAAACCTATCGGCGTGATGACCTATCAGGACGATGTCATGCGCATCGCCCGCGAACTGGCCGGCTACACCATGGGCGAGGCCGATCTCCTGCGCCGCGCCATGGGCAAGAAAATCCCGGCGGAAATGATCCCGCACCGCGAGAACTTCATCAAGGGCGCGGGCGGAACGCGGCATCCTTCCGTCACATCGCCGAACAGATTTTCGAGCAGGCGGAGAAATTCGCGGGCTATGGCTTCAACAAGGGCCATGCCGCGGCCTATGCCCAGGTCGCCTATCAGACCGCCTATCTGAAGGCGAATTATCCGGTCGAATTCCTCGCCGCCTCGATGACGCTCGATATCGGCAACACCGACCGGCTCAATATCTTCCGCCAGGAAGCCCAGCGGCTGGGCGTCAAGGTGCTGCCGCCCGACATCAACCGCTCGCGAAGCGGTGTTCGCCTGCGATGCCGAGGCCGGCATCGTGTTCTACGCGCTGGCCGCGGTGAAGGGCGTGGGCCGCCAGGCGATGGACCATGTGGTCGAGGTGCGCGACGCGGGCGGACCGTTCAAGATCGCTCGCCGATTTCGCCCGCCGCGTGGACCCGCGGCTGGTCAACAAGCGCGCCTTCGAGAATCTGGCGCGGGCCGGCGCCTTCGACAGCCTCGAGCCACAACCGCCGCCAGTTGGTGGAAAATTCCGACCGCATCCTGGGCGGCGCCGCAGGCGGCCCAGCGCGAGCGCGAAAGCGGCCAGGTCGACGCTGTTCGGCGGCGGCGGGCCGTGACCGAGGAGCTGCGGCTGACCGCCAGTGCCCGACTGGCCGGCGCATGAACGGCTGGGCGAGGAATTCGCCGCCATGGGCTTTTATCTCTCCGGCCATCCGCTCGATGCCTATGGCTCGGCGCTGAAGCGGCTGGGCGCGTCGACCTATGCCGCGCTGGTCGAAGACCGCCGCCGCGGCGGCTTCAAGGCCGTGCTCGCCGGCACCCTGATCAAGAAATCGGAGCGGCGCGGCCGCAACGACCAGATGTATGCCTTCGTCTCCTTCTCCGATCCCACCGGCATGTTCGAGGTGATGCTGTTTCCCGAAGTGCTGGTGGCATCGCGGCCGCTGCTGGAAGCGGGCAAGTCGGTTCTCCTGATCACGGCGGCGCCGACTGGGACGCGACGAGCTCAAGCTGCGCGCCGCCTCGATCCCCGATCTCGACCAGGCCGCGGCGGACGCGGGCGAGGGCCTGCGCATCTATCTGGAGGACACCCGCCCCCTGAACGCCATCGCGGGCCAGCTGCGCCAGGCGGGCAAGGGCCTCGTCACCCTGGTGGTGCCCGGCGCCGGCGGCCAGGAAGTCGAAATCCAGCTCAAAGACCGCCAGCAGGTCACAGCCGCCATCCGCAGCGCGATCAAATCGCTGCCGGGAGTGGCGGCGGTGGAGACGTTGTAGAAACTACTTGGCACGGCTGTAAAATTCGATAGGATTCACATGGGGAATCCATATATCGCCTTGCCGGGGAATTAATGAACGCCGAGACTCAGCTGGTTCGGCCTTGGTTTCGAGCTGCAAAGGAAGGCAGAAGCGCGAGCCTATTCAATGTCAGTGCCGAACTTCTTCTGGCAACATTGCCCGACGGATCTATTGATCTGATTGTGACATCTCCTCCCTATTGCATGGGAAAGGAATACGAGAAATCGACGTCTGTTGCCGATTTTCTCGAAAACCATCGACGAATTTTTCCTGAAATAGTTCGAATTCTGAAGCCAGGCGGCAGTATGTGCTGGCAGGTTGGCGACTTCACCGGTCGCCAGAAAGAGGCCCGTTTCCCACAGCGCGTATCCCAACGCCGATTCAAGAAGCGTGGATTCAACCTTCTGCCCCACGCCTGTCGTGCAGCGATGATTGAGTGCCGCCAGGATTCCCAGAGCCCCGAAACATCCTGCGGAAAGATCGGACAGCGGAACGCCGGCCGCGACGGGGCGCGTGCTCCCGATTTCCCCGGTGAAGCTTGTGATTCCGCTCATAGCCTGCGCGACAAGATCGAAACCGCCGCGTTCGCGATAGGGCCCGCTGTGCCCGAATCCTGAAATCGAGCAATAGATCAGGCCAGGGTTTTCGGTTTTCAGATCGTCGTAACCGAGCCCAAGTTTGTCGTAGACCCCGGGACGAAAATTCTCAACGAACACATCAGCGGTCTTTGCGAGGCGCCGGATGATGTCCGCGCCTTCGGGGCGCCGGATGTCGACGGCAATGGCGCGCTTGTTCCGGTTCGCCATCTCGAAAGGCCGGAAGACTCTGTCCGAATTGATGCGGTCGCCCTCGCCACCCAGCGGCTCGACTTTGATCACATCCGCGCCCAGATCGGCCAGCAGCATTGAACAATAGGCGCCCGCGATGACATGCGTGCAGTCGATGACGCGAAGGTCGGCTAATGCGGATTGCGGCATGTTCATCTTCCCTTTTTCGTTGGCCGGGATTCAGGTTCGGGAGAAGACCGGCTCCCGCTTCTCGATGAAGGCGGAAATCGCTTCCTGGTGATCGCGGCTCACCTGCAGGACGGGCAACTCGCGCACCATCATCTCGCGCGCCTCCGCGGGAGACATGTCGACCGCCCTGTCGGCGAATCTCTTTGTGGCTTCGACGGACAGAGGCGCTCTCGACGCGACACGCGCTGCCAATGCGAGGGCTGCATCGACAAGGTGTTCGGGCGCGTGAAGCGCCGTGACAAGGCCCCAAGCTTCCATGACGGCAGCGTCGAACGGCGAGCCCGTGAGCAGCATCGCTTTCGCCCGCGAAATACCGATCAGGCGCGGAAGCCGGTATGTGGAAGCCATCAGCCCGACATTGACGCCTGCGCAAACGAAACTCGCCCTCCTCGACGCAATCCGCAGATCGCAGCATAGCGCCAATTCGAGCCCACCGCCGATACAGTGGCCGTTGACGGCCGCGATCACGGGCGCACGCGATGCAGCCACGCGCTCCAGAACGCGTCCGAAGGCCGACACGCCTTCTCCTGAACCCGGGCGCGCCTCCTTCATATCCGCGCCGCTGCAGAACGCCTTGCCGCGTCCGGTCAACACGATGGCGCGTATCTCGCGATCGGTCTGCAGCGCGCCGAAGATTTCCATCATCTTCGCACAGGAATCCGCACTCATGGCGTTCATGGGCGGATTGTCGAGTTCGACAAGCGCGACCCGCCCGCCAATCCGCGAAAGTTCGGCTGTACTTGCCATGCTGGTTCTCCGCAGTGCCTTGAGGGGCGTCAATCAGAGCAACTAAACGTGTACCGGGCGATAGGCATCCGCGTTGGTCGTGAATTCGGCATGGCCATAACGCGCGAGCTGCCGGGTCAATTTCCGGACCAGCGAGCGGTCCGCTGCATCGCGCAGAAGCGGCATGCGCGCGGCGATCGCATAGGCCGTCATTCGCGACGCGATCAGGACACCAGCCGCCACAGCGCCAATATAATCGGCGACGCCGAGCCGAACGCCCACTTTGGCGGCGGCGCGTTTGTCTCCCCGCATGAAGTTGTTGATGAAGTACACTTTAGCGAACCCGCGCTCGAGCCAGGCATGTGTGCGGCTGGCAAGAGAATGGCCCGAATTCAGATCGGCGGCCATTGTCGCACTTACGAGCGCACGGCAAGCCTCGTCGAATCCCTTTCGCAGTGTGGCGTGGCGCGTCAACAGCGTGTCGACGATGCCCTGCGGCGTATCGGCGAGCAGTTCCTCGGGCACACCCTTCATGCGCTCGAAATGCTGCGGCCAATTCCGCGCCAGAAATATCTTCTGGGCCCGCGTCATGGCGGGATCCGTCCAGGGCTCTTTACGAACATTCAACTCGTTGCGCGCGAACTCGCCTATGGGGCGATGGCCCTTGCTGAGCGCCCTGATGAGTTAAGTGCCGATGAGTTCCCGCAATTTGTTGAACGCGTAGTTTGGTCCGTGATAAGTGAATCGCTTTCACGTCGTTCGGATGGTGTCTTCGTGCCTCTAATTCGGGTCTTCTACAAAGATTCCGCTCTAATGGTGACAGTCGGGGCTTGTTTCTCGAAGCCTGACGTGGCTGACGGTTTCCGGAAGCGGCTCAAGAGCGATTTTCGATTTCTGCTTCCCGCCGGAAACGCAAAGCCGTTCACGATTCCTGCCTTTAATTTGACGGCTCGCGAACGCAAACTATTCGATCTGGCTGTGACGGGAAAAAGCGGCAAGAGCACTTTGGGTGGAAGCCTGCGTCGCTTAGGATTTACGAAACGCGAGATTGAAGATTACAAGAAAATGAATTGATTTATACCGAGTTATTTTGAAAGCTACTTCTAAAGGTTGGCACATTCTTTCGATTGGCACGTAACGTAGACCGATATCCCCGCCACCACTTTGCCGAGCCATTCAAGGCCCGTCTCCACGCGTTCCGCGTTCTGCGCGACGCAGACGCGGATGAAGGAATCCGAGCGCGTGTCGTCGACGGCTGGGGCGAGTATACTCGATTCGATCTAAATGGCGCGGGCGGGCTGATGCGCCGCCATAGCACGAATTCTTGACGGGCTCGTTCAGCTTGCCGCTCGCGAGATCACTGTGCATTCGCCATCGCACTCGGTGCAGTAGGCGGCATCAAACGTGTTGGAGAGTTCCCAGCGCTGACTGTCTTTGTCCCATGCCGCCCAAGCGTCGACGACGACCTCTTCGCTGCCGCAAGTGTCGCAGACAAAGACGATCTTTTTCTTCTTGATCGTGGTTGATGTTGTGGACATGGCTTGCTCCGCAAATCGATTTGCGACCGCAGCAGAGTAGCGCTTCTCTGCTTTTGGAGATAGCTCACGTCTTCAAAAATTCCTCGGCGGCGGTGGAAACGCGAGGCCCTATATCCCCGCCACTGCTTTCCCCAGCCGCTCCAGCCCCGTCGCCACTCGCTCGGCGTTCTGCGCGAAGCAGATGCGGATGAAGGAATCGGAGCGCGTGTCGTCGGGCGGGCCGAAGGCGGAACCGGGCGCCACGCCCACGCGCGCCTTGCGCACGAGATCGGACGCGAAGCCGAGGCTGTTCGTCATCCCTTCGACGTGCAGGAAGCCGTAGAACGCGCCCTCGGGCTCGATCCAGCGGATGCGGTTTTGCGCGGCAAGGAATTTGCGCACCACGTCGCGGCCGGTGCGGCACAATTCCATCATCTCGCTGCGGAACGCGTCGCCCTGCGGCGACAGCGCCGCCAGCGCGCCCCATTGGGCAAACGTGGTGGCGCCCGTGTTGTTGGCCGCCGACATCATCCACATCTGCAGATCGAGATGCGCGGGATGCACCAGCCAGCCGATGCGCCAGCCGGTCATCGCCCAGGGCTTCGAGAAACTGTTGATGACGAAGACGGCGTCGTCCGGCTCCGCGATCGTGAGGAACGACGGCGAATGGGTGCTGCCGTCGAAAGTGAGCGTGCCGTAGACTTCGTCGCTGATGATGGCGATGCCGCGCTTGCGGGCGAAGTCGAGCACCGCGCGCTGCTCGTCGCCCGTCATCACCCAGCCCGTGGGGTTGCCGGGCGACGCGATGAAGAATGCCCTGGTGCGCGCGTCGCAGGCGGCGAACAATTTGTCGAGATCGAGCCGCCAGCGGGGCGCGGGCGAGTTCCATTCCTCGTCCAGGCGCGCGAAGCGCACCTCGGCGCCGCAGATTTGCGCGGCCTGGAAAATGTTCGGCCACACGGGCGAGATCGCCACGATATTGTCGCCCGTCTCGATCACCGATTGGAGCGCGATGATGACGGCCAGCATCGCCGCGCCCGGAACCGTGATGCGCTCCAGCGCCACGTCCGCGCCCGTCGTGCGGCGATGGAAATCGCGGATCGCATCGCGCAGGGGCGGGATGCCGCGGGCGTTGGTGTAGAAGGTGCGGCCCTCGTCGAGCGCCTGTTTGGCCGCGTCGCGGATGAAGGCGGGCGTGACGAGGTCGGTCTCGCCGAACCACAGCGCGATCACATCGGGCTCGCCCAGGCCGAGCATGGCCACGGCGCCGATCCCGTTGGGTTCGAGGTTGGTGATCGCGGAACGGATGGGACTTTTCGCCATGAATCCTTCGAACGCGTGGTCGGGCGACGCACCATAGGCCGCGCCGCGCCGCTGGTCGCAATGGAGCCCGACGCATAGCAGAAATGTTCGAACCGGCGGTTACCGAAGAAAGGCTTTGGACTGCGCTTGCTTGTCTCTCCTCTTCCCCCGCGAGCGGGGGAAGTGGCCGACGTAGTCGGCCGAAGGGGGCCCCCTCCGTCTCGCGCGCTGCCGCGCGCGCGACACCTCCCCCGCGCGCGGGGGAGGACGAGATGGAACGTAGCCCCGCGAACCGCCTTGCACCTCGCGGCCCCAATCCCTATAACCCCGGCCATTCCGCACGCGAGGGTGGGTGTGAGGCGAGTTGCCTGATCCCCGTCCGGTGCCCCCAAGGGGATAATCTCCTCGCGTCAGGCCAACCGGAAAAGGAGAATTTTCCCATGGCTTTGCCAGAATTCTCCATGCGTCAGACTGCTGGAGTCGGGCGCCCATTTCGGCCATCGCACGCAGCGGTGGAACCCGAAAATGGCGCCCTTCATCTATGGCTCGCGCAACGACATCCACATCATCGATCTGACCCAGACGGTGCCGCTGCTGCACCAGGCGCTGGTCGCGCTGCGCGACGTGGCGGCCGGCGGCGGGCGCATGCTGTTCGTCGGCACCAAGCGCCAGGCGTCCGAGCCGATCGCCGCCGCCGCCAAGCGCTGCGCCCAATATTATGTCAACCACCGCTGGCTCGGCGGCACGCTCACCAACTGGCAGACCATCTCCAATTCGATCCGCCGCCTGCGCAGCATCGAAGAGACGCTGACCACGGCGCAGGGCTCGGGCCTCACCAAGAAGGAACTGCTGAGTCTGCTGCGCGAGCGCGACAAGCTCGAACGCTCGCTGGGCGGCATCAAGGAAATGGGCGGCCTGCCCAACATGCTGTTCGTGATCGACACCAACAAGGAAGCGATCGCCGTCGCCGAAGCCAAGAAGCTGGGCATCCCGGTGACCGCGATCCTCGATTCCAATTCCGATCCCGGACGGCATCGCCTATCCGATCCCCGGCAATGACGATGCCGCCCGCGCGCATCGCGCTCTATTGCGATCTGGCGGCGCGTGCGATCATCGACGGCCTGTCGGAAAGCCAGGTCGCAGCCGGCGTCGATGTGGGCGCAAGCCGAAGACGCTGCCGGATCTGACGCCGCGCTCGCCGAACCGGCCGCCGAAGCGACCGCTACCTCGCCTAATCTGTTGTGCCGAAAGGAGATTCGACATGGCGAACATCACCGCGAGCATGGTGAAGGACCTGCGCGACAAGACCGGCGCGGGCATGATGGATTGCAAGAACGCGCTGAGCGAGACCAATGGCGACATGGAAGCCGCCATCGACTGGCTGCGCAAGAAGGGCATTTCCAAGGCCGCCAAGAAGGCCGGCCGCGCCGCCGCCGAAGGTCTGGTCGGCGTGGCCGTGGGCGGCGACGCGGGCGCGCTGGTCGAAGTCAATGCCGAGACCGATTTCGTCGCGCGCAATGACGAGTTCAAGAACTTCGTCAAAGCGCGCCGCCGATCTCGCGCTGAAGCGAAGGCGGCGATCGTCGAAAAGCTGCTGGCCGCGCAAGCATGGCGGCAGCCAGCGTGCAGCAGACGCTCGACCGAACTGGTCGCCAAGATCGGCGAGAATATGAGCGTGCGCCGCGCCGTCGCGCTTTCGGTCGTCGCCGGGCGTGGTGGCGGCCTATGTCCACAACGCCGCCTCGCCCGAGCTGGGCAAGATCGGCGTGCTGGTGGCGCTCAAATCGACCGCCGACAAGACCAAGCTCGCGGCGCTGGGCAAGCAGCTCGCGATGCATGTGGCCGCGGCGGCGCCGCTCGCCATGACGCCGGAGCATCTCGCCAAGGAGGTCGTCGAGCGCGAGCGCGACGATCCAGGCCGAATCTCGCGCGCCAGTCCGGCAAGCCCGAAACCGTCATCGAGAAGATGATGGAGGGCCGGATGCGCAAATTCTACGAGGAGTCGGTGCTGCTTTCGCAGATCTTCGTGATCGACGGCGAAACCCAGGTCGGCAAGGTGATCGAGAAAGCGTCGAAGGAATTGGGCGCCGCCGGTCGACGATCGCGGGCTTTGTCCGCTTCGCCGGTGGGCGAGGGCATCGAGAAGGCCGAAAGCGATTTCGCCGACGAAGTTGCACAGATGGCGGGCCACTAAGCCGCCGGAGGGCTCGCAATGGGCGCGCGCCGAAATATCCGCCGGGTCCTGCTCAAGATCTCCGGCGAGGCGTTGATGGGCACCAGAGCAATTCGGCATCGACATCGGCACGGTCGACCGCATCGCCGCCGACGTGAAGGAGGCCGCCGACGCCGGCACCCAGATCTGCATGGTGATCGGCGGCGGCAACATCTTCCGCGGCCTGGCGGGCGCCGCCAAGGGCATCGACCGCGCCACCGCCGACTATATGGGCATGCTGGCCACGGTGATGAACGCGCTCGCCATGCAGGCGGCGCTGGAGCGCGCGGGCCTGCCGACCCGGGTCCAGTCGGCCATCCCCATGAGCACGGTCTGCGAGCCCTATATCCGCCGCCGCGCGATTCGGCACATGGAAAAGGGCCGGGTGGTCATCTTCGCGGCCGGCACCGGGCAATCCGTTCTTCACCACCGACACGGCGGCGGCGCTGAGGGCGGCCGAAATGAACTGCGACGCGATGCTCAAAGCGCACCCAGGTGGACGGCGTCTACAGCGCCGACCCCAAGAAGGTACCCGACGCCGAGCGCTACGAATCCTTGAGCTATCACGAGGTGTTAGCGCGCGATCTTCAGGTGATGGATGCGTCCGCCATCTCGCCTGTCGCGGGAAAACCGCATCCCGATCCTGGTCTTTTCGATCGCACGACCGCGGCGCGCTTGCCGCCAGGTGCTCAGGGGCGAGGGCCGGTGCACCATCATCGAGGAAAAGTGAAGAGTCCTGGACACGGTTTGGGTTAGCATTCAGCCAGGGCATCGAGGCGAGGACATGGCGGACGCTTATAACAAGGATGAGATGAACCGCCGCATGAACGGCGCGGTCGCCACCGCTGAAGAGCGAATTCGCCGGCCTGCGCACCGGCCGGGCCAGCGCCGCGCTGCTCGATCCCGTCACGGTCGAGGCCTATGGCAACTCGTGCCCGATCAACCAGGTGGGCACCATCACCACCCCCGAGCCGCGCATGATCACGGTGCAGGTGTGGGACAAGAGCCTGGCCAAGGCGGTGGACAAGGCGATCCGCGACGCCGGCCTCGGCCTCAATCCGCAGATGGACGGCCAGTTGCTGCGCATCCCGCTGCCCGAACTCAACGAGGAGCGGCGCAAGGAACTGTCCAAGCTCGCCTCACAAATATGCCGAGCACGCGCGGGTCGCCGTGCGCAATGTGCGCCGCGACGGCATGGAAGCTCCTCAAGAAGCTCGAAAAGGACCACAAGATCGGCCAGGACGAGCATCGCACCATCGGCGATGAATTGCAGAAGCTGACGGACGCGCATATCAGGATATCGATCAACGCGCTCCATTCCAAGGAACAGGAAATCATGCAGGTCTGAGGATGAGTGAGGTGTGACGCGATGGCCCCGACGAGCGCCCTGCCCGCGAAGGATGTCCTTCCGCGGCACGTCGCCATCATCATGGATGGCAATGGCCGCTGGGCGCGCAAGCGGCATCTGCCGCGCGAGCGCCGGCCATCTCGCCGGCATGGCGGCGGTGCGCGACGTCGTGCGCGCCGCCTGCGATATCGGGCTTCGAAACCTCACGCTTTTCGCCTTCTCTCAGCGAGAACTGGAAGCGGCCCAAGACCGAAGTGGCGCCATCTGATGGGCCTGTTCCGCACCTATTTCCGCAGCGACATGGACGAGCTGGTCGAGCGCAATGTGCGCATGCGCATCATCGGCCATCGCGGCCGCGTCGCCGAGACGACATCCTGCCGATGATCCAGGACGGCGAACGCCGCACCGCCGCAGAATACCGGTCTCAATCTCACCTTCGCCTTCGACTATGGCGGGCAGGAAGAGATCGCCGCCGCGGCCCGCGAACTGGCGCGCGCCGCAGCGCGAGGGCGAGCTCGATCCCGAGACCATCACGCCGGAATTTTTCGCCACGCCTTTCCAGACGCGCTGCCGGATCCCGATCTGGTGATCCGCACCACCGGCGAGCGGCGCCTGTCCAATTTCCTGCTGTGGCAGTCGGCCTATGCGGAATTGCGTTCGTCGGCACACTGTGGCCCGATTTCGGCCGCGCCAATCTGTTCGAAGCGCTGCATGTCTTTGCGCAGCGCGAGCGCCGGTTCGGCGCGGTGCACCGGAAGCGGTGGCTTGAGCAGCGCGCCCGAGATCGCCGATGGCAAAGGGCTCGACGCCGCGAGTTCCGGCGCAGCGCTTTCGCAAAAAACAGGCCCGGCCCAAACGACAAACATGGAATGGCCGGCGCGGGCATTGTTCGGCGGCCTTCTCGCAGTCCTCGCGGTCGCCAGCACGCTGGGCGGCGGCTTTTACCTGGCGGGTTTCGTCGGGCTTATCGCAGTCGCCGGCGCGCGCGAATGGCATCGCATGGTGGGCTCGCAATTCTATTTGCGCGAGACCGTGCTGACCGGCTGCGCCATCGTGGCGGCATTGGTGTGCATGATCATGGCCCCGCAGCCGCTTTGGCCGGTTCTGATCCTGGCCAGCGGCGGATTGGCCGCGGCGGCATCGTCTTATTCGAGCGGTGCGCTGGCGGCATGGAATGGGGCAGGCGCCCTCTATCTGGGAGCCTCCGCGGTCTCGCTCGTCGCGCTGCGGACTTACGTTCCGCTGTGGCGCATGGACCGTCATCGGCGTTTTCATCGTGATCTGGACGGCCGATACGGGCGCGCTTCTGGCCGGCCACCTGTTCGGCGGACCCAAGCTCATTCCCTGCGCTGTCGCCCAACAAGACCTGGGCGGGCTTTGCCGGCGGCGTCGTCGCTCCGGCCGCGGCTATCGGCGCTCTACGTCTGGCTGCTGCACGGCAGCGCCTGGAAGGCGGCACTCCTGGGCTGTTGCGCTCGCGCTCGCCGGGCATGCGGGCGATCTTTTCGAATCCTTGGTCAAGCGCCGCTTCGGCCGCAAGAACTGCGGCAGCCTGATTCCGGGCCATGGCGGCGTGCTCGACCGCATCGATTCCACCCTGTTCGTGGCGCCCGTCGCCGCGGCGCTCTGGTGTTCGTGTTCGGCCTCGATCCGCTGTTCGGGGGCCATCCATGACCCCATCGCGACCACCGGACCCGTTCGACGAACGCCGGGCCTCGACGCGACGTTCGCGCGCAGCGTGACCATTCTGGGTTCCACCGGCTCCATCGGCGTCAACACGCTGGATGTGATCGCCCATGCGCGCGCGACCTATGGCGCCGATGCGTTTCCGCATCGCGGCGCTGACGGCGCAGACCAATGTGGAAGCGCTGGCCGAGCAGGCGCGCGCGTTCCGGCCGCGCCTCGCCGTGATCGGCGATGCCAACGCTCTATGGCGAAGCTGAAGCGAGGCGCTTGCCGGCACCGGCATCGAAACGTGGCCGCGGCGCGAGGCCGTGATCGAGGCGGCGGCCGCGCGACAGTCCGATTTCGTGATGGTGGCGATCATGGGCGCGGCGGCGATCGAGCCCGCGCTTGCCGCCATCGCGCGCGGCGTGACCGTCGCGCTCGCCAACAAGGAATGCGTGGTGGCGGCGGGCGAGGTGTTCCGCGACGCGCTGGACGAGTCCGGCGCGATCGGTCATCCCGGTCGATTCCGAGCACAACGCCATCTTCCAGGTGCTGGGTTCGGCGATCAGGCGCATGCCTTCGAACGCGTCACCATCACCGCCTCGGGCGGGCCGTTCCGCGAATGGCCGCTGGAGAACATGCGCGCCGCCACGGTGGAGCAGGCGGTCGCCCATCCCAACTGGGCGATGGGCGCGCAAGATTTCGCGTCGACAGCGCCACCCTGATGAACAAGGGGCTGGAGCTGATCGAGGCGCATTTCCTGTTCGCGCTGCCGCCGGAAAAGCTGGGCGTGGTGGTGCATCCGCAATCCATCGTGCATTGCCTGGTGAGCTATGACGACGGCACCACCATGGCGCATCTTTCGGCGCCGGACATGCGCACGCCCATCGCCCATGCGCTGGCCTGGCCGCGCCGCATCGCTTCGCCGTCGCGGCGGCTCGATCTCGCCGCGTGGAGCAGCTCGTCTTCCAAGCGCCCGTCTCCATGACCGTTTCCCTGCCTTGGGACTTGCCGATGGATTCCTTGCGCTCGGGCGGGCTCGCACCTACCGTTCTCAACGCCGCCAACGAGATCGCGGTGCAGGCGTTCCTCGGATCACCGCATCGGCTTTCTCGATATTGCCCGCGTCATCGAGGACACGCTGTGCCGACGAATGACGGCTCGAACGGCCAGGCCAGCGACCTCGACGCGTTCTCGCGGTCGACGCGCGGGCGCGGAGCTCGGCCGGCGAAATTTGCCAACGGGTAGCGGCTTAACGAACAACGGTGGCGTCGGCGTAGCATGCTCGGATCGATCGATGTTTTGGCGGCTGGCTCGTTGCATGACGTCCTGCCGTTCCTGTCCTGTGATCACGCTGGTCGTGTTCTTCCATGAGCTGGGCCATTTCTCGGTCGCGCGCTCCTGCGGCGTGAAGGTCGAGACATTTTCGTCGGTTTCGGCCGGAGATCTTCGGCTGGATCGACCGCACGGGCACGCGCTGGAAGATTTCCTGGATGCCGCTCGGCGGCTATGTGAAATTCGCCGGCGACGCCAATGCCGCCAGCAGGCCGGACGACGAGAAGCTCGAAACGATGTCGGCGGAGGAGCGCGCGCGCGCGCTTTCCGTTCAAGCCGCTTTAGCAGCGCGCGCTGGTCGTCGCGGCCGGACCGGTCGCCAATTTCATTCTCGCCATCGCCATTTTCACAGTCTTCCTGCTGGCGATGGGCAGCACGTGCCGCCGCCCGTGGTCGACGAGGTCGCGACGGGCAGCGCGGCCGCGGCCGCGGGCTTCAAGCCGGGCGACCCGTTCTTCGCGATCGACGGCATCCGCGATCCGAGATTTCGACCAGATCCGGCCCATCATCTGGGACCGTGCGGGCGAGACACTCACCATCGCGATCCGGCGGCGGGGCGCAGACATGGTGCTGCATGCGACGCCCGCGCCATGGTGACCTTCAAGGACGCGCTGGGCGAGGTCGAGCATGTCGGTGCAATCGGGGTCACGTCGCCCGGCGCGCCCAGCACCGGTCAGACCTATGGTCCCGTGGGCGCGGTCGCGGAGGCCGTCCCGCGAGACCTGGTCGATCGTTGCGACGACCCTCGTCCATCTCTGGCGCGATGGTCACCGGTTATGCCAGTGCCGACCAGCTCCGTGGTCCCCTGGGGATCGCCAAAATGCCGCAGAGGTCGCGTCCGTGAGCTTTCTGGCGCTTCTCCAGCTGGCGGCTGTCCTTTCTGTAAGCATTGGGCTGGCAAACCTTTTTCCGATCCCGCTGCTCGACGGCGGCCATCTTCTGTACTATGGATGCGAAGCTGTTTTGGGGCGGCCGCTGGGTGAGCGGGCCCAGGACGTTGGATTTCGGCTTGGGCTGGTGGTCTGCTGGGGTTGATGCTCCTGACGACCTGGAATGACCTGGTCCGGCTGAATTTTTCTGAAACCTAGGCTGCGGCAGCGGGCAGCTTGCCCACTGGCGCAGGCCTTGAGACGAGCGGATGAGCTCTGAACGCCCTCCTTTTCGCCGGGATTCGGCGCGTGGCGCTTGCTGGCAGCCGTTATCGCGGCGGCTGTGCGCACGCCGCTGGGCCGGCACTCGCCCAGGCGGAACGCCGCCGCATTGCGGGACCGCCACAGCGCCGCGCCCCCGGTGCAGCCGCGCCGAGTCCTATCGTCAAGCACATCGTGGTCCAGGGCACCCAGCGCGTCGAGCCCGCCACCGTGCTCACCTATGTCTCCATCCGCGAAGGCGATCCCTACGACGACGGCCAGTCGACCGCCGCTCAAGACGCTGTTCGCCACCGGCCTGTTCTCCGACGTGAAGATCCACTTGGACGGCTCGACGCTGACCATCCAGGTGACCGAGAACCCGATCATCAACCAGGTGGTGTTCGAGGGCAACGCCAAGGTCTCGGACAAGGACCTGACCAAGGAAGTGCAGATCAAGCCGCGCACCGTCTTCACCCGCGCCAAGGTCCAGGCCGACGTCCAGCGCATCATCGAGCTTTATCGCCGCAACGGCAAATTCGCCGCCCGCGTCGATCCCGCAGATCATCCAGCGGCCCGCAGAACCGCGTCGATCTGATCTTCTCGATCACCGAGGGCCCCACCACCGGCGTTGCCCGCATCAATTTCATCGGCAACAAGTTTTCGACGACGACACGCTGAAGGGCCAGATCGCCACCGAAGAAAGCGCCTGGTGGAAATTCCTGTCCCCGCAACGACAATTACGATCCCGACCGGCTGACCTTCGACCGCGAGCAGTTGCGCCGCTTCTACATCAACCACGGCTATGCCGACTTCAAGGTCGTGTCGGCGGTGGCGCAGCTCGCGCCCGACCGCAAGAATTTCTACATCACCTTCACCGTCGACGAAGGCGACTCGCTACAATTTCGGCAAGGTCGTGATCAATTCCAAGATCAAGGAGCTGACCCCGAAGACTCTGCGCCCGCTGGTGCCGATCACCGACCGGCGAGCATCTACAATGCCGAACCCGTCGAAAGTCGATCGACGCGCTGACCAATGCCGCCGGCACCAAGGGCTATGCCTTCGCCGAAGTTCATCCGCGCATCAAGCGCAACCGCGACAACCGCACCATCGACCTGGTCTTCGATATCGATGCAGGGCCCGCGCGTCTATATCGAGAAGATCAATATCGTCGGCAACACGCGCACCCTGGACAAGGTGATCCGCCGCGAATTCCGGCTGGTGGAAGGCGACGCCTTCAACCGCGTACTGGTCGACCGCTCGCGCACGCGCATCCGGGCGCTGGGCTTCTTCAAGGATGTCGACGTCAAGACCACGCCCGGTCGCAGCCCGACCGCACCGACTCAACGTCACCGTGACCGAACAATCCACCGGCGAACTGTCGCTCGGCGCGGGCTATTCCTCGACCAGCTCCTTCGTCGGACAGTTCAGCTATACCGAGCGCAATCTGTTCGGCCGCGGCCAATATCTGCGCGCTGAGCCTGTCGGCTTCGCACGATCAGCAAGCAGGCCCAGTTCAGCTTCACCGAGCCCTACTTCATGGACCGGCCGATTGCCGCGGGCATCGATCTCTACAAAACGCTCACCGATTACCAGCAGGCCGACTACGAGGGCGATCAGACCTCATTCGGATTCCGCCTGGGTTTCCCTGTTTCGGAATTCGGTTCGGTCGGATTGCGCTACACGCTCCGCTTCGATCAGATCCAGCCATTCTACGGCGCGCCCACCGTCATTCAGGAGGCGGCGGGCAACGCGACCACGTCGGCGTTCGGCTACAGCTACGCCTACAACACGCTCGACGATCCCATTAAGCCGACAAGAGGCTTAACCTTCAATTTCAGCCAGGACTTTGCGGGCTTCGGCGGCAACGTGAACTACATCAAGACGAATGCCACCTTCAGCTACCACCATCCTCTGTTCTGGGATTCGATGATTGCCAAATTCACGTTGAATGGCGGTTATGCGCAGGGCTATGCCGGAAGGGACATCCGGCTGGAAGACCGGTTCTTCGAGGGTGGAGACTTATTCCGGGGATTTGCGCTGGCTGGCGTCGGCCCCCGCGAAATCAGCGCCAGCGGCGCCAATGCGCTGGGCGGCAACGCCTATTTGGTCAGCCAGTCCGAAGTACGGTTGCCGGATTTCCTGCCCGCCGAGTACGGCGTAGGCCTGTCGCTGTTTACCGATGTCGGAACGCTCGGACATCTGGAAGACGCGGTCAGGGTCAATTCGGATTGCGCAATTCCCGGCGCGATCTGCATTAAGGACGACATGGCGTTGCGCGCCTCCGCCGGCGTCGCGATCTCCTGGAAGTCGCCCTTCGGGCCGATTGCGATCTCGCTGGGCTTGCCTTATGTGAAGCAAAGCTACGATAAGAGCCAAATCATTTACTTCAGCGCAGCATCAGGACTGTAAACCCATGACAAATATGACAATCGCCTCCCGTTCGGCCAGGGCCGTTGCGGGCATCGTGTTCACGATCGCGCTTGCGATCCTTGCCGCCGGCCAATCGGCGCCGGCCTTCGCCGCCGCTCCAGCGTCCGCGGGCGTGCCGGAACCGAAAATCCTCGTGATCGACCGCAATCTCGTATTGCGGGGTTCAAAGGTCGGCCAGGACATTGCCCGGCAGGTTCAGGGCTACACGCAGTCTGCCGAAGCCGAGTTGAAGGGCGAGGCCGAAGGGTTGCGCAAGGAAGGCGGCGCTCTGCAGCAGCAGGTCGCCATTCTCGCGCCGGACGTCAAGAACCAGAAGATCAAGGCGTTCCAGGCCAAGCAGGCGGCCTTCCAGCAGAAGGTGCAGCAACGGCAGGGCCAAATTCAGTATGGGGTCCTGTTGGCGCGCAAGCAGATCGATCAGGCGCTGGGTCCGATCATCCAGGGCATCATGCAGGAACGCGGCGCGAATCTGCTGCTCGATCGCTCTGCGGTGATCTTCGGCACCAACAGCGCGTTCGACATCACGCCGGTCGCGATTCAGCGGCTCGATCAGAAACTGCCGACCGTCAAAGTCCAGCTCGTCAATCCCCCGCCGGGCATGATGCAGCAGCAACAAGGGCAGTAGGGTTTGAAGGGCGCCCCTCGAGGGCGCCCTTGCCCTCTCCATCGCGGTCGATGGCCGATCCCCGCTTCTACGACAATCGCGGTCCGTTCACGCTCGCGCGATGTGTGCGCGCAGACCGGCGCCGTTGCGGAGAACGCGTCCGATCCGGCTGCCGAGCATCGCCGATCTCGCAACGCTAGAGGGGGCCGGGCCGGGCGCATCTGACATTCTGCGCCGGCAAAGCCGCGGTTCGCGCACTCGCGCAATCGCAAGCGCGATTCTGCTTTGTCGGGGCGGATGTCGCTCCCTCGGATATTCCGCAAGGAATGGTCGCTTTGCGCTGCGGCTCTGCCATTCACGCGTTCGCGGCGGCAGCACGCGCTCTTCTATCCCGAGAACGGCCTTGCCGCATGGTCGCAGGATTTGCCGATCGATCCCAGCGCACGGATCGGGGAGGGCGTGCGTCTCGGTCCGGGCGTCGTGATCGGGCCTGGCGCGGAAATCGGCGACGGCACGCGCATCGGCCCGGGCAGCGTCGATCGGCCGCGGCGTCGACGATCGGCCGCGACTGCGAGATCGGCAGCAACGTCGCCATCACGCACGCCTATATCGGCGACGAGGTGCTCATCCTGCCGGGCGCGCAGATCGGCCAGCCGGGTTTCGGCTTCGCGTCGGCCGCGGGCGGCCATATCAAGATTCCGCAGCTCGGGCGGGTCATCATCCAGGACAATGTCGAGATCGGCGCCAGCACCACGATCGACCGCGGCGCCCTGGGCGATACCGTGATCGGCGAAGGCACCAAGATTGATAATCTGGTGCAGATTGGGCACAACGTGCAGATCGGTCGCCACTGCGTGATCGTTGCGCAGGTCGGCATTGCCGGCAGTTGCGAATTGGGGGATTTCGTGGTGCTGGGCGGCCAGGTCGGCGTGGCCGATCACGCGCATATCGGCGATGGCGCGCGCATGGCGGCGCGCGCGCGGTGTCGCCCCCGGAGATCTTCCGGGCGGACAGGATTATGGCGGCGTGCCCGCGAAACCTGTAAGGATTGGCGGCGGGAGTTGCCTGCGGTGACGCTGCTGGCCAGGCGCCGCAAGCAGGATCGCAATGGATGAATGACGAAGCCGGACGATCTGGTCCTCGATGTCGAGCAGATCAAGAAACTGCTGCCGCATCGCGCGCCGTTGCTGTTTCGTGGAGCGGCTGACCGACATCGTGCCCGGCGAAAGCGCCATCGGCTAGAAGGCGGTGTGGTTCAACGAGCCCCATTTTCTGGGCCATTTTCCGGATTATGCGGTGATGCCGGGCGTGCTGATCGTGGAGGCGATGGCCCAGACCGCGGGCGCGCTGGTGGTGCATTCGCTCGGGCTGCGCCGCGCGACAAGCGCATCGTCTATTTCATGACCATCGAGAAGGCGCGTTTCCGCAAGCCGGTGCGGCCGGGCGACCTGCTGCGCATGCCGGTCAAGGCGCTGCGCCGGCGCGGACCGGTGTGGCGATTCATGGGCCAAGCCTATGTCGGCGACACGCTCTGCGCCGAAGCGGAATTCAGCGCCATGATCCGTGAAGATCAGCAGGACGGCGATGGCGAATCCATCCGACGGCGATGGTTGAAGACGGCGCGCGTCTCGGCGCGGACGTCGAGATCGGCCCCTTCTGCATGTCGGCCCGTCCGCCGTGCTGGCGAGGGCGTGCGGCTGCTCTCCCATGTCGGTCGTCACGGGCATCACCGAGATCGGCGCGCGCACGGTGATCCATCCGCACGTGGTGCTGGGCGGCGAGGGCCAGATCCGCGGCAATGATTCCGTCCGACGGAACGCCTCGTCATCGGCGCGGATTGCGTGATGCGCGAAAGCGTCACGATGAATGCGGGCAGCCACGAGGGCGGCGGCGTCACCACGCGTCGGCGAGCGCGGCTATTTCATGGCCAACAGCCATGTCGGCCATGATTGCCATGTGGGCGACGACGTCACCTTCGCCAACGGCGTGCGCTCGGGCGGCCATGTCGAGATCGGCGACGGCGTGATCTTCGGCGGCCTGGCGGCGGTGCAGCAATTCTGCCGGGTCGGCACGGGCGCCATGGTGGGCGGCCTTACCGGCGTCACACGCGACGTCATTCCCTATGCCATGGCGTTCGGCGACCATGTGCGGCTTGGCGGGCTCAATCTGATCGGGCTCAAGCGGCGCGGGCTTTCGCGCGACACCATCAACGCCCTGCGCGGCGCGTTTCGCGCGATTTTTCTGGACGGCAACGGCTCGATCGACAGCGACGACGCGCGAAGCGCGCAGGACGCGCTGGCCCGACGTGCCCGAAGTGGGCGAGATCGTCGATTTCATCCTGGCCGACGCCAAGCAGCCGATCTGTCCGGCCCGCAGCGCGGCGCGGATGCGGACGGCGACGAAGCTGAGCACATGGAACGCTCGGGCATCATCGCCGGCGGCGGCGATCTGCCGCGCGCCGTGGCCGAGAGCGCGCAAGAGCGCGGGTCGGCCGGTGTTCGTGGTCGGCCTGCGCGGGCTCGGCGGGGCAGGAGATCGAGACGACTTTCCCCATGAGTGGGTTTCGCTGGGCGAGCCGGGCCGCGCCTTCAAGGCTGCTGCACGGCGCAGGCGCCAGCGATGTGCTGCTGGCCGGGCGGGTGGCGCGGCCAAAATTCTCCGACACTCAAGCTCGACGCCAAGGGCATGCTGCTGTTGCCCCAGGCGCTGGCCGCGGCGCGCAAGGGCGATGACGCGCTGCTGCGCGCCCTGGTCGACATGTTCGAGGACGAAGGCTTTCGCGCCGTCAGCGTGGCCGAAGCCGCGCCCGGGTTGTCGGCGACGGAAGGCGCGCTGGGCAAGATTGCAAGCCCGATCGCGCAGACCATGAAGCCGATATCGCGCCGCCGCTTGCAAGTCGTCCGCCGCGCTGGGCGCGCTGGATGTCGGACAGGCGGCGGTGGTGTGCGACGGCCTGGCGCTGGCCGTCGAGGCCGCCGAAGGCACCGACGCGATGATCGCGCGCGTCGGCCAACTTGCGCGAAAGCATCTGCGCGGCACGCCAGGAAAAAGACGCGGCGTGCTGGTCAAGGCGCTGAAGCCGACCCAGGACGGCAAGACCGACATGCCGGTGATCGGCGTGGAGACGGTGAAGAACGCCGCGGACGTGGGCCTGGCCGGCATCGCGCTGGAAGCGGGGCGGTCGCTGATCATGGACAAGCGGGCGGTGGTCGACGCGGCCGACCGGCTGGGCCTGTTCGTGTAGGCGTGACGCCCGGCGCCGCGTCCGATGACATGGCGAACGTCGCTTCGGCAAACCGCTCACCTTGATGCTGGTGTGCGGCGAGCCGTCGGGCGATCAGCTGGGCGCGCAACTGATGGCGGGGCTGAGGCACTTGGCCGGCGACGGCATTCGCATCGTCGGCGTCGGCGGCGCGGCGATGGCGCGCGAGGGTCTTGAAAGCCTCTTTCCGCTGGACGCCACGGCGGTGATGGGCTTGCGCGAAGTGGTGCCCGCCATTCCCGCGATCCTGCGCCGCGTGCGCGAGGCGGCGGATTTCGCGCTGGCGACCCAGCCCGACGCGGTGGTGCTGATCGACAGTCCCGATTTCACCCACCGCATCGCGCGCGCCTCAAGAAGCGCGATCCCTCCATCCGCACCGTCAATTATGTCGCGCCGCAGGTCTGGGCCAGTCGCGCCTATCGCGCCAGGAGCGATGGCGCGCTATTTCGATCTGGTGCTGGCGCTGTTTCCGTTCGAGGTGCCGTTCTTCGAGCGGCATGGCCTGAAGGCCGCGTTTGTCGGGCCATCCGGTGATCGAGCGGGCCGGCCGCATGACGGGCGGCGGCGCCTTGCGCGCGCGGCTCGGCATCGCTGCGGATGCGCCGCTGCTGGCGCTCCTGCCGGGCAGCCGCATGCAGCGAAATCCGGCTTCATCCTGCCGCATTTCCGCGATGCGGTGGCGCTGCTGGCACGCGAAAGTTCCCGGCCTGGTCACCGTCCTGCCCACCGTGCCGCATGTCGCGGCCGCAGTGCGCCGGGGAACGCGCGGATTGGCCGACGCCACTGCATATCGTGCTCGACAGCGAAGCCGACAAATTCGCCGCCTTCGACGCCGCCGATGTGGCGCTGGCGGCGTCCGGCACGGTGACGGCGGAACTGGCGCTTGCCGCGCACGCCCATGGTGGTGGCCTATCGCGTCGGCGGGCTCACCTATGCGCTGGCGACGCCGTGATGACGCGTGACCATATCACGCTGGTCAATATCCTGCTGGACCGCGACGCCGTGCCGGAATTCATGCAGGCGCAGGCCACGGCCGCGAAGTCCTGGCGGACGCGCTGGAACCGCTGTTCGCCGACACGCGGCGCGCGCGGCAGAAGCAGTTGCGCGATCTGGCCGAAGTCGGTTGCGCACTGGGCGAGGGCGGCGAAGCCGCCGAGCCTGCGCGCCGCGCGCGCGCTGCTGGACTTCGTGCCGAAGACTACTTCCGCTTGTCCATCGGCACATATTTGCGCTCGGTCGGCGCCCGGTATAGATCTGGCGCGGACGGCCGATCTTCTGGTGCGGGTCTTCCATCATCTCCTTCCACTGCGCGATCCAGCCCACGGTGCGGGCCAGCGCGAACAGCACGGTGAACATGGAGGTGGGAAAGCCCAGCGCCTTCAGCGTGATGCCGGAATAGAAGTCGATATTGGGATAGAGCTTCTTCTCGATGAAATATTCGTCCTGCAGCGCGATCTTCTCCAGCTCGATCGCCACCTTCAGCAGCGGATCGTCGTGCAGCGCCCAGCTCGTCCAGCACGGCATGGGCCTGGATCTGCATCGCCTTGGCGCGCGGATCGTAGTTCTTGTAGACGCGGTGGCCGAAGCCCATCAGGCGGAAGCCGTCGTTCTTGTCCTTGGCCCGCTTCACATATTCGGGAATGCGGTCGACGGTGCCGATCTCTTCCAGCATCTTGAGCGCCGCCTCGTTGGCGCCGCCATGCGCCGGGCCCCACAGGCAGGCGATGCCCGCCGCGATGCAGGCGAAGGGATTGGCGCCCGACGAACCCGCCAGCCGCACCGTCGAGGTCGAGGCGTTCTGCTCATGATCGGCGTGCAGGATGAAGATCGTGTCCAGCGCCTTGGCCAGCACCGGATTGACCTTGTACTCCTCGGCCGGGACCGAGAAGCGACATGCGCAGGAAATTCTCGGTATAGCCGAGATTGTTCAGCGGATACACGAAGGGCTGGCCGACGTGATATTTGAACGCCATCGCCGCGATGGTGGGCATCTTGGCGACCAGGCGGTGGCTGGCGATCTCGCGCTGGCGCGGATCGTTGATGTCGGTGGAGTCGTGATAGAAGGCCGACAGCGCGCCCACCACGCCGCACATGATCGCCATGGGTGGGCGTCGCGGCGGAAGCCGCGGAAGAAGCTCGCCATCTGCTCATGCACCATGGTGTGATGGGTGATGGAATGGCTGAATTCCTCCATCTGCGCTTGGTTGGGCAGTTCGCCGTAGAGCAGCAGGTAGCAGGTCTCGAGGAAGTTGGAATGTTCGGCCAGATCGGCGATGGGATAGCCGCGATATTGCAGCACGCCCTTGTCGCCATCGATGAAGGTGATGTTGCTTTCGGTCGAGGCGGTGGAGGTGAAGCCGGGATCGTAGGTGAAGATGTCCGCCTGGTCGTAGAGCTTGCGGATGTCCACCACGTTGGGGCCCTGGGTGCCGGCTAAGACCGGGAATTCGTAATCCTTGCCGCTCGTACAGTCAGGCTGGCCGTGCCGGCCGGCTTGATCTTGCTCTCTCGCATGTGAAGCCTCCTCACTGGCACCGTCGATTTATCTTGCGCTGCAATATAACGCGGCCTTTGCGCGCTCGCGTCACCGATTTTGCAGCGCGTCACAGCATTTGAATTTTCATCAGGCGGCGTAAGCCCTTAATCGGATAAGGGATTCTTCGCGGCCCAGCAGCGCCAACATCGCGAAGAAGGGCGGCGAAGCCGTCTTGCCGGTCAGGGCGGCGCGCAGGGGCTGCGCCACCTGGCCCAGCTTCAGGCCGTTCGCCTCGGCAGAACGCGCGCCGCGGCTTCTCCAGCGCGTGCGCGCGCTCCAGTCGGTGCCTCCAGCGCGGGCAGGATCGTTGGCCAGCGAGCGCGCGCGCTTCCGGTCGTCAGCAGCTTGGCGGCGGCCGCGTCCAGGTCGCGCGGACCGTCCGTGTACAGAAATTCCGCACCCTGATCGAGTTCGACCAGCGTCTTGGCCCGCTCCTTGAGCGCCGGCATCGCCGCCACGAGCCGCGCGCGCGCCGTCGTCGGACAGAATGCGCGGCGGCGTCCGCCGCGCCAGGAAAGCGGCGACTTCCGCCGACCAGCACGTCATCGTCCGTCTGCGCGGATGTAATGGCCGTTGAGATTGTCGAGCTTCTTGTAATCCATCCGCGCCGGGCTCTTGCCGATGGCCTCCAGATTGAACCATTCGATCGCCTGCTGCGGTGGAGATGATCTCGTCATCGCCATGGCTCCAGCCCAGCCGCAGCAGATAGTTGCGCATGGTCTCGGGCAGATAGCCCATGTCGCGATAGGCCTCGACCGCCAGCGCGCCATGGCGCTTGGAAAGTTTGGCGCCGTCGGGCCCGTTGATCAGCGGCAGATGGCCATAGACCGGCACCGGCCAGCCCATCGCGTCGATGATCTGCAGCTGGCGGGCGGCGTTGTTGAGATGATCGGCGCCGCGGATCACATGGGTCACGCCCATGTCGTGATCGTCCACCACCACCGCCAGCATGTAGGTGGGCGTGCCGTCGGAACGCAGCAGCACCATGTCGTCGAGCTGGTCGTTGGCGAAGCGCACGTCGCCCATGCACCACGTCATGCACGATGGTCTCGCCCGTCCTGCTGCGCCTTCAGCCGCACCACGAAAGGCGCGCCCTGTCGGCGCCTCCGACGGCGCGCGGTCGCGCCAGCGCCCGTCATAGCGCATCGGGCTTGCCTGCGGCTCTTCTGCTCCTCGCGCATTGCGTCGAGTTCTTCGGCGGTGGCATAGCAGCGATAGGCGTTGCCTTCGCGCAGCAATCTCTTCGGCCACTTCGCGGTGGCGGCCGGCGCGGGCGAACTGATAGATGCATCTGGCCGTCCCAGTTCAGCCCCATCCAGTCGATGCCGTTCAGGATCGCGGCCACCGCTTCGGGCGTGGAGCGCTCGCGGTCGGTGTCCTCGATGCGCAGCAGGAACGTGCCGCCGGTGTGGCGGGCATAAAGCCAGTTGAACAGGGCGGTGCGCGCGCCGCCGATATGCAGCATGCCTGTGGGCGAGGGCGCAAAGCGCAGGACAGGTTTGGTGTTTTGCGGCATGATGGGGTCTTCGGGGGAGGCTGGCATCGGGGCCAGAGGCTTATAACGAACCGGTTCCCGTGGGGGTAGGTCTCTCTTCCCGTCTCTGGCCGCGCCGCGCCATGCCGCGGCTCCGGTTGCGCGCGATACCGTGGGCGCAGATGACAGGCGCGATCGGACCGGCGCTTGTCAAAGAGCGCGACCGCTGGGCGCTATGGCTGCCGGTCGCTCTCGCAACCGGCATCGGCATCTATTTTGCGCTGCCATTCGAGCCTTCCGCTGCAATCGGCATTTCGCTCGGCATCGCCGGCGTGTTGGTGGCGGCAGCGGCGGCGTTAAGCCCCGAACTCGTCGTGCGCGCATCGCTCGCGCTTGTGGCGGCGCTTCTGATCGGCTTCGACGACGCCAAATTGCGCACCGAGATGGTGGCCGCGCCCGTGCTCACCCATCGCATCGGGCCGGTGGGCATGGACGGCGAGGTGGTGTTCGCGCAGCTCCACGGCAAGGGCGTGCGCGCGGTGCTCGACATCGCGCAGATGGATCGCGATTACGGCCGCCCGATGCCGCGCCGCGTGCGCATCTCCCTGCGCACCGGCGGCGAGTTGCTCGTTCCCGGCGCCATGGTGCACGTCAAGGCGGTGCTGATGCCGCCGCCGGCGCCGTCGTCGCCCGGCGATTATGATTTCGGCCGTGCCGCCTATTTCGAAGGCATGGGCGCGGTGGGCTTCGCCTATGGCGGCCCGACGCTGATTTCGAAACCGAACGCGCCCACGATTGCGCAGCGCGTTGCAGGCGGGATCGAGGATCTGCGCTGGCGGATCACACAACGCATCCATGCCGTCCTGCCCGCCAGCACCGGCGGCATCGCGGCGGCCATCATCACGGGCGACCGGGGCGGCATTTCCGAGGAAGACGAAGCGGCGCTGCGCGACGCGGGCCTCGCCCATGTGCTCGCAATTGCGGGGCTTCACATGGCGCTGGTGGGGCTGGGATTGTTCTGGGCGGTGCGCGCCGCGCTCGCGCTCGTGCCCGCCATCGCACTCACCCAGCCGATCAAGAAATGGGCCGCGGTGGCGGCGCTGTTCGGCGCGGGGTTCTATCTCCTGATCAGCGGTGCGGGTGCGGCGACCACGCGCGCCTTCATCATGCTGGCGATGATGCTCCTGGCGATCCTGTTCGACCGCCCGGCCATTTCGATGCGTTCGCCGGCGCTGGCCGCGACCGTCATCCTGCTGGCGCGGCCCGAGAGCCTCACCGAACCCGGCTTTCAGATGTCGTTCGCGGCCGTGACGGGGCTTGTCGCGGTGGCCGAATGGGAACAGCGGCGCATGCGGACCGACGACATCGCGCCCCGGCGATTTGCCACGCTCAGGCGCTATCTGCGGGGCATCGTGGTGACGAGCTTCGTGGGCAGCTTTGCGACGATGCCGTTTGCGGCGTTCCATTTCGACCGCGCCACGCATTACGCCGTGCTGGGCAATCTGGGCGCCATGCCGATCATGGGTTTCGTCACCATGCCCGCCGCCGCCATCGCCGTGATCCTGATGCCGTTCGGGCTGGAGGCGTATCCGCTTCGCGTGATGGGGTGGGGGATCGATGCAATGCTCGCGGTGGGGCGCTGGGTCTCGCACCTGCCGGGATCGGTGTCGATCGTGTCGGCGTGGCCGGTGGCGGCGCTCGTTCTGATTTCGGCCGGCGGCTTGTGGATCGCGTTCTGGCGGCCGCGCTGGCGCTGGCTCGGTCTCGTTCCTGTGCTGGTCGGCCTTGTGGTTGCGTGGCTCGCGCCCGCGCCGGATCTGCTGATTGCCGGCGACGCGCGGACGATTGCGGTGCGGGGCGCCGACGGTTTGCTCCGCTTCACGCGCGCACCGGCCGACGAATATTCCGCCGCCGAATGGCTGAAGCGCGACGGTGATGCCCGCGCGCTTGCCGTTGCCGTCGCGTCTCCCCACGACGGCGTGCGCTGCGACGCCTATGGCTGCATCGCGCGCCTCGGCGGCGGCCAAATGATCGCCGCGGTCGCGCGCGCGGACGCGCTGGCCGAAGATTGCGCGAATGCGGCAATCGTCGTCACTGCGTTTCCCGCCCGCGGTGCCTGCGTCGGCCCCAAGCTCGCAGTCGATCGCTTCGACACCGCGCGCCGCGGCGCCTATGCGATCTGGCTGGGAAAGAGCCTCACGGTGGAAACGGTCGAGGACGCGCGCGGCGAACGGCCATGGAGTCCGGCGCTGAGACATCGGCCGGTGGCGAGCGGTGGCAATTGAAGACTGCGGGCATTGTGTCGGGATCGAATTCGGCGCTTTCATTGAAACCGCGTCTCGGGCATCGCAGCCCTTGCAGCTCGCCATAGATTGGAGCAGCCACGCCGCATTGTTTGAGAATTCTCGCGGTCGTTTTGACCGTGACACTATTGGCCGGCTGCGGCGTCACGACCGTCAACCCGATCGGAATTTCATCTGGAGCGGCACAGGATGAGAGCCTGTTGGGTGTTTGGAGGATCGATACCCCGGCGAGCAAAAAAGACCCAGGGGGCTACGCTCTAGTTTTCTTCTACCCTTACAAGGACGGACACCTGCAAGCCGTCATGCTTGGCGTGTCCAAGGATCATAAGTCGAGCGAAACAAAATGCCGCGATTGCTGGTTGAACGTCGATATTTTCACAGGCAAAGCCGGCGACAATCGAATTTTCAATGTGAAGTTTATTTCTAGCGGGGGCGAACAGGTCACAACCCAGACCCAAGACTACATTCCTTTTCTCTACCGCTTTGACCCCGACGGCACGATGCACGTTTTCATGTTGTCCTCGGGCGCGGCAGATGCACTTCATAAGGGCGGCGTCGCTGGAACCTATGATGATAAATCCAAAAGGGCTCGTTTGACGGCTGACCCGAAATCCCTTGATCGGTTCTTTGCGAAGAACGCGCAATCACTGTTCACGGACCCCTATGCGGTTCTCCGCCGCGTCAACTGAGCAGGTATTCTTGAAATCGCCGCCGAATTGAGCGTCACGCCGCGCGATATTCGAAATCGATCAGGTAGACGTTCTCGCCGGGGCCGTGCTTGGCGATCTTCAGAAGATCGACGACGCCCGCGAAGCCCGAACGGCGCGCCAGCGCGGGCGTGATGTCGCTGATCTCGATCTGACGGATCGATTGCACTTCCACGAAGCCGGACCCCAATGCGTACCGCCCGCCGACCTTCACATGTGGCCGCTGCCAGATGCGCACGCTGCAGGTGATCTCGCCGCGCATGATGGGCTCGCGCAGGCGCTTGGTGAAGGTCATCGGGCGTCGCTCAATACCGCCGGATCAGCCCCACGAGCTTGCCCTGGATGCGCACGCGGTCGGCGCCGTAGAGACGCGTTTCGTAAGCCGGATTGGCCGCCTCGAGCGCGATCGAATCGCCGCGCCGGCGCAGCCGCTTCAACGTCGCTTCGGATTCGTCCACCAGCGCCACCACGATGTCGCCGGTATTGGCGTGCTCGTTTCGTTGATGATGACGGTGTCGCCGTCGAGGATGCCGGCGTTGATCATGGAATTGCCCGTCACTTCGAGCGCGTAATGATCGCCCCGGCTCAGCATGCTGCCGGGCACCGGCACTTCGGACACCTTGTGCTGCAGCGCCTCGATGGGCGTGCCCGCCGCGATGCGGCCCAGCACGGGCACCGAGATGGCGTTTTCGTTTTCGGTGCGGCGTGGGCTTCCGGCGCTGCGCGTGTCGGCGGCGGCGCGGCCCTCGCCGCGGGCAGGGCGCGCACCGGGCAGATGGCTCAGCCGCTGGGCCTGGCTGCGGCTGGTGGCGGGGCGCTGGTTGTCGGCCATGTTCTCGGGCAGGCGGACGATTTCGAGCGCGCGGGCGCGCTTTTCCATCCGGCGCAGGAAACCGCGTTCCACCAGCGCATTGATCAGCCGGTGAATGCCCGACTTGGATTTGAGGTCGAGCGCGTCCTTCATTTCGTCGAATGAGGGCGGAATGCCGCTTTCGCGCACGCGCTCATGGATGAACATCAGCAATTCATGTTGTTTGCGCGTGAGCATCGAACCATGTCTCCCGGTGGCGTCGGCCGAAGCAGGCCGAACAAATACGAAACATGGAGAATTGTTCTACTTTAGTTCTCCTGAGGGGTCAACGGCGACGTTACACTTGGCAAACCGAGCCGTTAGGGGTAGTTTATGACCGCTCCGACTTAAGAACGTGCCCATGATGGACTTCGGCCGGATCGGCTTTGGAGTCTCTTAGATATGCTAACCCTCAAGGCGCGCTATTTCATCGATCTCGGCCAACAGTTTCATGAACTATCGGTGTTGTTTATTGCGGCGAATGATGAGCGGCCGACAAAATTAACCGGCACGCATTTCGGTGTCATACAAGCGCATTTCGAAAAGGTTATGATACTTTGCCACGAGTTGAAATTGTCGGTCTCAAAAGAACTAATCCGTGCTCGTCTCGCCAGCAGCAGTCTACCGCGCACTTCGGAGGCATTCGAGACGCTCAAGGATATGGTCTATACCGAAATAAGCGACAGGTGGTTCGCATATATTCCCCCTGATCGTCTTGATTTTTTCTGTAACGACCAAATTGTAACATTTGAGGTTAGACAAGCCTTCCCTCGGGCCACGGCGGAAATTATGAACGCCGGGACCTGCTTCGCGATGGGACTTGCCACCGCGAGCGTTTTTCACGCGATGCGAGCAGCAGAAATCGGCGTTCAGACAATGGCCATAAAGCTTGGCGTGGTTCTTACCTACCCGTTGGAACTTGCTGAATTTGGCAAGCTGATCGGCGAAATCGAAGACAAAATAATCCTTATCAAAAAAGGTCAACGCTCTACAAAAAACGATGAAGATATAAAATTTTATTCAGAAGCGGCTGCGCAGTTCAGGCACTTCAATAACGGTTGGCGCATACGTGCGGCACATTCACGAGAAACTTACGAAGATGATCAGGCCAAAAAAGTTCTTGGCCATGTTACGGATTTTTTCTCAACCTTGGCCGAGCGCCTTTCGGAGCCACCCATTTGAGCGCCAACGCTAAATCATTCGGATCATCAGACGCCCCAGCAACACGCGCGGCTTCAATGAACCGACCGAACTGCGCGGGGTCATTATCGGGCCGTTTCTTTTGCGGCTTACGCTTGGTTTTCTTCACTGGCATGGCGGTAGTATAGCCTAAATGCGCCAAAAACAAACCGCGCCAAAAACTAACGCGGCCTTTTTGGCGCAGGCTTCTTCATCGCTGTATCAACGCGGCCTTGAAATTCGGCTGGCACTACGCCTTCTTGCGGCAGCGACCAACCCATTTCGTGTGCATGTGCGCAAAGTTGCTTCGCAAGATGTAGTGCCATCTCCGGGGCAATACGGAATGCCAGCGTGGTGGCCGCCCGGTCTCCGGGGTTTGTTGAGTCTGGAAGAGGTTCGAGCCTTACGCAAACATGCAACAACGAATCCTCCGCTGCATCAAGATCAACCACTATCTCAGACACTCGTTGATGAATGTCGTGATGACCGGGCGCGAGTGGATTCGCATGAATAGGCGGCTTGATCGAAATCTTTGTCACGTTGCATCTCCTTGGTCTTTCGCAATTCCAAGGATAAGCGGAACGGGAACCGGGAGTCATCCCCGGTCCCGTTCCAGCAATGTAAGAATGAGCCGAATTTTGGCTTGGCCTTTGCAGAACTTACTGTCCCGCACGAGTTGTTCGATAGGTGAGCCGCTTACCCTTTGCGCCTTGCAAGGCGGCATTGGCACGGCTCACGTCATCAACTCCAAGTTTCTCACGGTTCGAATAACGGAAATCGAATTCGTGCAAATAACGTTGCAAATGAGCGTCGCTCACATGCTGGTAGGTTCCGTAAATTCCGCGTTTCAGGATGCTGAAAAATCCCTCGACGGTGTTGGTATGGACCGAGCCGCGCACATATTCATCGTCGCTATGGGTGACGGTTTCGTGCGAGGCAAAATTCCAGCCGATGCCGACAAAGGCTTGCGCTTCATCGGTCATGAAATCGGATTTCCGCGAAGCGTTAGCCTCGATTGCGGCGCGCAAGGTGTTTGCGCGAATGTTCGGAACATGGACCGAGCGCGCAGGGCCGGAACGCTCTACAAGCGAGAACACAGCGGTCTCGGTCGCCTTTCCCGGCTTGCCCAATTTCATGCCGGTTTTGCGTCCCAGAAAGGTGACATCGGCTTCAAGGGTCTTTCCCTCGCCACCGAGCGGGCCAGCGCCTTCCGGCGCCATCATCTCGCGAACGCGGTGGGTAAGGTGCCAAGCGGTCTTCATGCTGCAATTGAGCAGGCGTTGAATTTGGCGGGTCGAAATGCCCTTCTTGCTGGCGCACATCAAATGGATGACTTGCAGCCACAGATGCAGCGCAAGGTGGGTGGACTCGAAGATGGTCCCGATCCGCACGGTGAACTGCTTGGAGCAGGCATAGCACTTTACGAGACCTGGGCGGGTCGCTTTGCCAGCCAGCCGCTTCAGCCTCGCGGTTTCGCCGCAATGCGGGCAAACCGGGCCGGTCGGCCAAAGGGCAGCCTCGACAAACGCGAAGGCGGCGGCTTCGTCCTGAAAGTGGGCTTGCGAAAGAATGGGGTTGGCCATGGCAGTTCTCCTATGGCCAGAATACTAGGCTTTGGGGGTTGGTTTGTCAAGTGTAACGTCGCCGGGTCAACGCCCAATATCTGGTGTTTTACCCGCCCGGACCCTAGCAATCGTCCAGCAAGAGGAGGTCGATGCGGTCGCCGGTTTTGGCCGCGGGCGCATGGGGCGCGCGCAGGATGAGCCCGTCGGCCGCGGCGAGCATGCTCAGCATCGAAGAGTCCTGGATCGCAAAGGGATCGGCCCACAACTCGCCGTCGCGCAGTTCCACGCGCGCACGAATGTAATCCTGCCGCGTGTCGTTGGCGGCGAGATCGCGAGCGAGGCGCGCCGCGCGCAATGGCGTGTCGATCGGCGTCCCCAATATCGCGGCGATGGCGGGCTTCAGGAACAGGATCGCGCACACCAGCGTCGAGACGGGATTGCCGGGCAGGCCGAGAAGCGGCGTGGCGTCCAGCCGGCCGAAGATCAGCGGCTTGCCGGGGCGCATCGCGATCTTCCAGAAATCGAGCACGAAGCCTTTGGGGCCGAGCGCACGCTGGACGAGATCGTGATCGCCGACCGACGCGCCGCCGAGCGTGACGATCAGATCCGCACCCGCGGCGCGTGCCGGCAGTTCGGCCAGCGCTTCGACGGTGTCGGGCAGGATGCCGAGGTCGTGCGGTTGCCCACCCCATTTCGCGATCAGCGCGGATAATCCGTAGCCGGACGATGCGACGATGCCGCCCTCTTTGCGCGCCTCGCCGGGACGCGACAGCTCGTCGCCCGTCGCGACGAAGGCGATGCGCGGCCGCGCGCGCACGTCGACATTTGCGATGTCACCCGCCGCCAGCAATGCGAGATCGCGGGCCGTGAGCCGCCGACCCGCGGGCGCGAGGATCGCGCCGCGCTGGAAATCGAGACCGGCCGGGCGGATGTGGTGGCCGCGCGCCGCGGCGACCTTCAGCACGACGCGGCCGTCGCCCGCGTCCGCGTCTTCCTGGATGACGATGGCGTCGGCGCCTTCGGGCACCACGCCGCCGGTGAAGATGCGCACCGCTTCGCCGGCGCCGACTTTGCCCGCGAACGGATGGCCGGCGGGCGCGTCGCCGATCACGCGCAGGCGCGCGTGTGCCGATGCGGCGTCCGCCGCGCGGACAGCGTAGCCGTCCATCGAAGAGACGGGCGCCGGCGGCTGGTCGAGCGCGGCGATCGCGTCCTTTGCGAGCACGCGGCCATACGCCTCGCCGATCGCCACGGTTTCGGATTTGCCCGGCGCGAAGGCGGACGCAATCCGCGCCGTGGCTTCGGCGACGGAGATCATCGTTTGGCGAACATGTCTTCGACGCGGACGCGGGCCGCGCGGGCCAGCTTCTCGGCCACGTCCGGGAGAATCGCGCGCGAACGCCCCGTCAGATAGGAATAGATCTGCGAAGCGGGAACGCCCGCCAGCTTCGCCCATTCCGTCGCGCGGAGTTGGCGCGAGATCATGAAGGCGCGAAACGCTTCGCGCTCGTCGGTGCTGCCGGGACGCGGGGCTGCCGCTTCGTGGACGAGAACGGACGGGGCTGCGCGCGGGCGCGGCGAAGCGGCGCGCTCGGGCCTCGCACGGTGCGGCGCGACATAGGCGCCGCTCTTGCCGCCCGATTTCGTCAGCAGGCGGATGGATTCGATCACCGCGCCTTTGTCGACCGCCTTCACCATGTCGTAGATGGTGAGCGCTGCGATGCTGGCCGCCGTCAGCGCCTCCATCTCGACGCCCGTCTGTGCGTTGGTCCCGGCGGTCGCCACGATGCGGATGGCGCCGGCTTCGGGCTGCGGCTCGAAATCGATGCCGGCTTTGGTGAGCGGCAGGGGATGGCAAAGCGGGATCAGTTCGGAAGTCTTCTTCGCCGCCATGATGCCCGCGATGCGCGCGGCGGCGAGTACGTCGCCCTTGGGCGCATCGCCGGACATGACTGCCGCGAACGCTTCTTCCGACAGCACGATCACCGCTTCGGCGACCGCTTCGCGCGCGCTCGTCTCCTTGCCGGACACGTCGACCATGCGCGCCGCGCCATGTTCGTCGAGATGCGAGAGCTTGGTCATGGCGGAAGCCTAGCGCCAATCAGCGCCCGCGTCGCGGCGGCCACGTCGGGCGCGCGCATCAGACTTTCGCCGATCAGGAACGTCGTCACGCCCGCGTCCGCCAGCCGCTTCAGGTCGGCGGGCGTGGCAAGCCCGCTTTCGGCCACCACGAGTGCGTTCCCGGGAGTCAGTGGCGCCAGCCGGAGCGTGACGCTAAGATCGGTGACGAAGGTCTTGAGATCGCGGTTGTTGATGCCGATGAGATCGGGCTCCAGCGCCAGCGCACGGACGAGTTCGGGCCGATCGTGAACTTCGACCAGCGCGTCCATCTTCCAGCGCCGCGCCGCGCCCATCAGCGCGCGCGCTTCGCCATCGGTGACGGCGGCCATGATGATGAGGATACAATCCGCGCCCCAGGCGCGCGCTTCCGCGACCTGATAGGGCTCAAACATGAAGTCCTTGCGCAAAGCGGGCAGATGCGTCGCCTCGCGCGCGAGGCCCAGATATTCCGGCGCGCCCTGGAACGAGGGGGCATCGGTGAGCACGGAGAGACACGCGGCACCCCCTTGTTCATAGGCGCGCGCGAGAGAGGCGGGCTCGAAATCGGCGCGGATGAGACCCTTGGACGGGCTCGCCTTCTTGATCTCGGCGATGAGGCCATATTCGCCGCGGGATCTTTTTGCTTGGAGATTTGCGCGAAAGCCGCGCGGCGGAGCGGCGGCGTGCGCCCGCGTCTCGATTTCGGCTTCGGGAATACGCGCCTTCGCCGCTGCGATCTCCCGGCGCTTATAGACGGCGATGTCGTCCAGGATGGTCATGGGTTCGCCTCTTGCGAACTCGCGACGAGCCTGGCGAGCGCCGTCTTCGCGCGGCCGGAATCGATCGCGTCGCGCGCGCGCGCCACGCCGTCTTTCAGCTCCGCCGTTTTGCCCGCCACGATCAGCGCCGCGGCCGCATTGAGCAGCACGATGTCGCGATAGGGACCATGCGCGCCGTCGAGGAGCGCGCGCAGCGCCGCGGCATTTTCCGCCGGCTCACCGCCCTTGAGCGCGGCGAGCGGCGCGCGCGTGAGACCCGCATCTTCGGGCGCCACCTCGCGGCGCGTGACTTTGCCACGCTCCAGCACGGCCACATGGGTCGTGCCCGTCGTCGTCATCTCATCGAGGCCGTCGCTGCCGTGCACGATCCATGCGGTTTCGGTTCCGAGCCTCGCCAGCACCTGCGCCAGCGGCTCGATCCAGTCGCGGGAAAACACGCCCAGCAACTGGCGGCGCACGCCCGCCGGATTGGAGATTGGGCCGAGCAGATTGAAGATGGTGCGAAAGCCCAATTCCTTCCTCACCGCCGCCACATGTTTCATCGCGGGATGGTAGGTCTGCGCAAACAGGAAACAGAGACCCGCCTCGCGCAGGCACCGCTCCGCTGCCTGCGGTTCGAGATCGATCCTGACGCCCAGCGCTTCGAGCACGTCGGCTGTGCCGGTGCGCGACGACATGTTGCGGTTGCCGTGCTTGGCCACGGGAACGCCGCACGCCGCCACCACGAACGCCGCGGCGGTCGAGACGTTGAGCGTGCCGTGGCCGTCGCCGCCCGTGCCGCACAGATCGATGGCGCCCGCGGGTGCCACCACTTTCCGCATCGCCGCGCGCATCGCGCGTGCGGCGCCGGCGATTTCGTCGACGGTGGCTTCGCGCATCGCGAGTGCCGTCAGGAACGCGGCCATGCGGGCGGGCGAAACCTCGCCCGAGATCAGCGTCGCGAACGCCTCTGCCGCCGCATCCGCATCGAGGGTTTCGCCGCCTGCGAGCCGCTTCAGCAGCGCGCCGAAATCATCCGCCGGGTTCATGCGGGAACGCGCGCATGCTCGGCCGCGATGTTGAGGAAGTTCTGCAAGAGCGCGTGACCGTTTTCCGACGCGATGCTTTCGGGATGGAATTGCACGCCGTGAACGGGATGACGTTTGTGCATCACGCCCATGATGACGCCGTCGCCGGAGGTGGCCGTCACCACCAGATCGGCCGGCACGGAATTCGGGCGCGATGGTGAGCGAGTGATAGCGCGTCGCTTCGAAATCGTTGTTGAGGCCGCGGAACACGCTTTTGCCCGTGTGATGGATGCGGCTCAGCTTGCCGTGCATGGGCGCGGGCGCACGCACGACGCGGCCGCCATAGGCCTGGCCGATCGCCTGATGGCCGAGACACACGCCCAGGATCGGAACAGCGGCGGCGCCGGCGGCGATCAGGTCGAGGCAGATGCCCGCGCGGTCGGGATCGCAGGGACCGGGCGACAGCACGATGGCCTCGGGCTTAAGCGCCAGCGCCTGAGCCGCGGTCAGCTCGTCATTGCGCTTGACGACGACCTCCGCCCCCAATTCCCCCAAATAGTGGAACAGGTTGTAGGTGAAGCTGTCGTAATTATCGATCAAGAGAAGCACGGCGGCATGTCCCAGTAAGGCGAAGGTCGTTTGTTATCATCGTTGGCGGCGACGCGCTTCCCGAAAGTATCGGGGCCAAGCGATGTTCAGTATGTATATACAAGGATTGACATAAGCGAATATCTATGGGAGATTATCGGCGCATGGAGGAGCACCTGATGCCGCGCACGCGTGCTTTCAAGTCCGGAAACAGCCAGGCCATTCGCATTCCAGCCGAGTTTGCCTATGCGGACATGAGCGTGGAGCTGGAGATCACGCGCCTGGGCGACGTCGTGACGATCTTTCCCGTGCGGCCGAGCCTCAAAGACGCAGTGGCCGCGCTCCGCGCCATGCCGAAACCGCCATCCGTCGAAAAGCGCGAACCGATCGATGTCCCGGCGCGCAAGCGGGACTGACAGGCCGGTGGCCTATCTCATCGATACGAACATCGCCATTCATGCGCGCGACGGCACCGATGCCGTCCTCGACAAGCTTGCCGCGCATGACGGCGCCATATTGCTGTCGGCGCTGAGCCTCGCCGAACTGCAGCGCGGGCTCTACAAGGACCCGTCTTTCGCCGATCTCCGGCGAATGCGGCTGGACGTCTTGTTGCGGCACATTCCCGTTCTTCCGTTTGACGTTGGCGCGGCGCTCGCCTATGGCCGGATCATTGCCCAATGCGGATGGGTCAGGGGACGCGACTACGACCGCATGATCGCCGCCCATGCCATCGTCACCGACTCCGTGCTCGTGACGAACAACGTCGCCGATTTCGCCGACATTCCCGGTCTCGTCATCGAGAACTGGGCGAGCCGGTGATCGTTTGTCTCGCCGATCTCGTTCGCGCTCCGTAGTTGCTATTTTTGTACCGGCGTTGGTGGGGTCGGCGTTACGTTCCACGCGACGTTTCGTGCCCGTGAGGCTTCGCCCGATCAATCGCCTTCAGCAGCAATTCCAGCGCCGCTTTCGCGAAGGCGCGCATGTTGGCGACGCGGTCCGGATCGCCGGTTTCGAGCGTGATGACGGCCTCGCTCGGACCTGCCAGCGCGATGCAGCTATGACCGGGCGCGTCGCCATAGGGATTGCCCGTCGGTCCCGCGGCGCCCGTTTCCGACAGGCCCCAGGTCGCCCCAAAACGCTCGCGCGCTGTGCGGGCGAGCAATTGTGCATAGGGTTCGCTGGCGGAGCGCATGCCCGCCACCGCCTCGCGCGGCAGATCGAGAAGGCGCATGCGGGCCCTGGCGGTGTAGACGACGGCGCCCGCCACGAAATAGGCCGACGCGCCGGGGACGGCTAGGAGTGCGGCCGACAGGAGCCCGCCGCAGGAGGATTCCGCGACCGCGATCGTCTCTCCGCGCGCTTTCAGAAGGCGGCCGGCCCGCTCGGCCAAAGGCAAGAGTTCCTGCACGGCGATATACCTTTGAAATTCGACTTGTTTCGGTCGAGACGATGTCTTCTGTACTTCCTTCCCCCCTTGCGGGGGAAGGTGTCCGTCGCGCACTTTGCGAGACGGACGGAGGGGGGGCCGCGGTTGCCGCGAACAATTTCCAATATGAGTGGCATCCCCCCTTTCGGCTCGCATTCGCTCGCCACTTTCCCCCGCCATCCGCCTTCGCTAAAGCTTCGGCGGATTACCGCCTTATCCGGCGAAGCCTTGGCGAAGCCGGACGCAAGGGGGGAAAGAAGATAATCGTCTAGTTCGCTCGAAGAGCTTGGATCAACACAATGGACATCGCCGTCCTCAAGTCCCGTGCACATCACATCCTGCGCGATGCCACGATTCCCGAGTTGCCGAAGCATTATCGCGGCAAGGTGCGCGACAATTACGACCTGCCGGACGGCCGCCGCATCATCGTCGCGAGCGACCGGCTGAGCGCCTTCGACCTGATCCTGGCTGCCATCCCGTTCAAGGGGCAGGTGCTGACTGAGACGGCGCGGTTCTGGTTCGAGACGACGGCCGATATCTGCCCCAATCACATTCTGGACTATCCCGATCCGAATGTGGTGGTGGGCCAGCGGCTCGATATCCTGCCGGTCGAGATCGTCGTGCGCGATTATCTCGCGGGCAGCACCGCCACCTCGATCCTGACGATGTACAAGGCGGGCCAGCGCGAGATGTATGGCGTGCGGCTGCCGGACGGGTTGCGGCCGAACGAGAAGCTGCCGCATCCGATCATCACGCCCACCACGAAGGCCGATGCCGGCAGTCACGACGCGCCGCTGGCGCCTGCAGACATCGTGGCGCAGGGCCTTCTGACCGCCCATCAATGGCAGACCCTTTCGGACTACGCCTTTGCGCTGTTCGCGCGCGGGCAGGCGATGGCGCGCGAGCGTGGGCTGATCCTGGTCGACACGAAATATGAATTTGGCACCGATCGGGAGGGCCGCATCGTGCTGGCCGACGAAATCCACACGCCCGATTCCAGCCGCTATTGGTTCGGTGCGAGTTACCAGGGCCGTTTCGAAAGCGGGCAGAACCCCGAAAGCTTCGACAAGGATTTCGTGCGCAATTGGGTGGCGGCGCGCTGCGATCCCTACAAGCAGCCGATTCCTGAGATTCCGCCGGAGGTCGTGTTCGACACGGCTCTCGTTTATGTGCGCGCGTTCGAAACCATCACGGGCCGCACCTTCGAGCCGCCCGGCGAACCGATCCTCGATCGGGTCCGGCGGAACCTCGCCGCTTATTTCCCAACACGATGACGTATGTGGTCGTAGGTGTGCGGTACTTCACAATCCGGGACAATCGGCAGGATGCTCACCCTCGATCGGCATGGGTGATCGATCGACGCCATCAAGGCGCGGTCGTGAGATAGAGTTCATGTTCCCGGTAGGCGACGAAAATGTGGAATTGCCGCAGGATGTCCCTGCCGAGCAACATTTGCGGCACGTCCGTGTCGAAAAAATCGTCCGGACGTATCTGTATCTCGCGATCCCGTATCTCGATGTTCATGATCGTCAGCGATTGGAATTGATGACTGTCCGCATTCCAGCCGAACACATCGCGGGCCGTTTTCAACCTCATGATTGTTGCGTCCGATCCGGTGTCCAACTCCGCCGTCACCGGATGACCATCAACCATGACCGGGAAGATGATCTTATTCTGATCGTCCGGCGTCATCGGCACGACCGCTTGGGCGTTTCGGATCCAGGCGAGACCGCCATCTTCGCAAGCGTTCGGTGGGAAGACATTGAATTTCCGGGCGGCAAAATCGATCTCAATGCTATGCTGACCTAATACGTCTGCGCCCAATGTATGCACCGCTTGGTTGCCGGTTTTGCTCGAACGCAGGATTGCAAATTTCAGCCGGGTCTCGGGCAGGGATCCCAGCTTAAACGTATCCACCTCGGCATATTTGTTGGTATCGATGCCGCCAGTGACCGTTGTGTGGTGGCGCGAATGCTCGAATGTGAGATGCCAGTCTTTCGCCGTGCCGTCGTCAAGCATGCTCGCGCCACCGCCCGTGTCGACAGTGAGAAAGACGGACTGACCGTTTATCGTTGCCGGGATCGACACATTTCCGGTCGGGTCCGCGGCGAAATCAAGCGACGCGGATTGTCCCCGGAGGCAAGGCTGATCGGCGAACGCGGGGAAAGTCGCGACGAGAGCGATCGTCACGAAAATGGAAAACGCGAATCGGTTGGACATGCGCATTCCAGATCTCCCGCGTTCGGCCGGCGCGCGCGGGCCGCGGTCTCGAGCGCCGTTCTTTTGCATTCCCTCAGGGAACGTCGAACGCATATGCGACCCCCACGCCGATGAAATCCGTACCGAGGTTGCTGTTCAGCGTGCGGGTTGGAGTATCGTCGCTCGAATTGCCTTTGAAGTAGTGCCTGTACATGAGCTGAGCCTGAAGCTCAGCTGGTATCAGGTCGTAGTCGACTTCACCCTGAAGATCGATTTGACCCCATGAATTGACGTCGCTTTCCGATTCGTAGGAGAAAACCCCCTTGAACGACCACCGCTCACCGGGCGCATAGAATGCTTCCAAATCGGCCGTCGTCGACGTGTACGCGTTTGTCTTGACGTATCCGGAACGTGCTTGCGGTTGTTCCTTGCGGCCGGCCGTAAATACGGCCTCCGTTACGCTCGTTTCGAATGTAAGATCGTCAATCTGGTAGCCGAACCTTCCTTCGAATTCAAAATTCTGATCGCCGGCGGCGACCGTTCCGTGCGTCGTGGCCGTCGCCTCTTTCGCTTCAAACAGGTCCGGCGAATAGGATACAAGAATGTCCGCGTAAATCGGATCGTACTGTTGGTCGAGCACCCGGTCGATTACGCCGAATTGCGGGTCACCCCAGCCATTGCTGTCGGTCTCGGTGGTGCGGCCACCGATGATTTCCGTTTTTTGGACGAAAGAGGGGTCTTCTGTGAATACTGCGCGCAGCGATAGATCGTTCGTCACGCCGTATCGGATTTCCTGATAGACTTCCTGAGCGTTAGATCGAAATTTCTTGTTCGTGTCGGGAGATTCGAACGTGTCGCCGTAATCGGAAATGATATAATATTGAGTATCGCCGAATAGTTGACCCTCCTTAGTCATATAGATCGGACTCGCGAAATTGGACACGCTGCTGGAATATGCGGCTCCTACGTCGTTGGTATCGACCAGACGCTCGGGGCAGATCGGCCAGATCGGCCATGAAGCACAGAATCTTGCCAATCGTCCCTTTGCCGCGCCTTTCCTGTCACCCGAATGGGTGTCGGCTGGCGGCTGACCGGAGTTCGATTGCGCGAGCTGAATTTGCGGCGAGGGCGGCACACTTGGCGGCGCAAACAACGTCGGCGATGTCAGAGGCGGTTCTGACGGGTTCGCGATTGACGCGGTCGCAGCGAGTTCCCCGGTAGCGAGCGCACCGGCGCCGGGCGCGGCCGGAAGATCGGCGCGAGCGCCTTGTGCGGTTGCGACGACAGCGACAAAGCCGACAAGCAGCAATCCGAAGAACTGCGGTCCCGACATCGCCCCCATCCCCAGTCACTACGCTGCTATCACGTTAATGCTCCGACGGATAGAGACGTGCTGCGTCAATGACCGACAAAGCGTTCGATCAGCGAGTGAAGCCAAAGCCCCAGGAGCGGGATAAACGCGTCGAAAAATGTGCCGAAAACGAGCAGCATAGCCCATTGAATAAGCACGAGAATCGTGGTCAACCCCGCGAATACTCCCAACTTGACCCAGAAGCCTGAATAGGCGGCGAATACAAACGCGGCCGCAATTGCGAATACGATTTCCAGCAAGTGAAGGTCCAGTTCGGTAAAATAAGCAAAGGTCCTGCCGTCTAGTATCGCTTCTGCGAAGTTCTCGTGGATGATTGCCCCGTTGATGGTCCCGACGGGAGTATAATGTTGGTCAATCAAGTCTCCCGCCCCATATCCCGACGAACTCCACTCACCGCCAACAATGACCGCGAAATGCCTCAGGGATTTCCAGAATGCCGTATCTGGGTCCAGGGCGTGGTCCCAACTGCTCGAACCATTTTTCGGGTCGCATTTCTTGGGATCGCGGTCTGACCGCGGACCGCGGAACAGCTGCGCGGCATCGAAAGTGGCATGCCTCGCTTCAAGCGCGGCTCCAGAAATATAGCTGCCATAGTCGGTGCGCGCATTGGCCGCCGGGACGCCGTAGTGGTCCCAGGCCCGGGCGATGGCGAGCGCAAAAGAATCCAGATGATGATTGGCGCCCACGTCGAGCGTCAGCGGCAGTCGGCGCTTATCGGGCGGCAGGGCAATATATCCGCAAGTGATATTCCGCTGTGCTTTGGGAGAGATCGGTATCTTGTAAGGGTAGGGAGTGAGCGGCTTGCCGTAGCGATCGCGGGCAACGCAGATACCGTAGGATTGATAGATGTCGGGCTGGGTAATGAATCCGCCGTCGCCGTCGTCCACGATCGTTCTGGACAGCACGATTAACCGGCCATGTTCCGCCGCACGCGCTATGGAGCGGATCAGTGTATCGGTCTCGGCCAGGTAGGGCGGGGGTATTTCATTGGATTGCGGATCTGGAAGTCGCTCCTTGATGTCGAGAGCAATAATGGGAGCCCCTGCGACATCCAGCGCGTCAACGATCCGTGCGAGGTAATCGCGGCTGATGGGGTTACGTCCCTCCGGCTCGCATTTCCAAAAATCGTAGTCCCCGATCAACGCCACTTTGGTAAAGCGCGGTTCGAGGGGGCGAGGACTTAAAACGGATATCTGCTGATAAAGCCAATAGCGGACCCTGAACAATTCCAGATATTTGTCGACAAGCGGCTCGACCATGATGCTGACGACCAGAATCGCGAAAGCACCGGCCCAGTGGCGCCAGCCTTTCCGGACGACGAGTGCCCAAAATTGACGCCAAGTTCGCGCAACATACCCAATCGACTGCGATGTGATCGCGGACAGGCGCGCAAATACCGGTCCCACTCGAGCCCCCCGGGAACGAAACCATCAGAATCAAGTCTACACCCAAACGCTCTGCCGGATGGGCAGGTGGCGCAGCTGCCGCTCGCGCATATGGTCCCGATGGACCAAGGCCGGCAAACGCACGGAACGCCGCCCTTTCGCGGGCGCGCCGCATGTGCTTTTATCCCGTCCGCTCCGCGACAAAACCCCGGGAAACGACCATGCAGGACAAGCTCAATTTCTACATCGACGGCAAATGGGTAGCTCCGACCACGCCCAGGGCGCTCGACGTCATCAATCCGGCCAATGAAGAGGCTTATGCCCGCATCAGCCTGGGTTCCAAGGCCGATGTCGACAAGGCGGTCGCCGCCGCGCGGCGCGCCTTCGAAACCTTCTCGCGCACGACGAAGGAAGAACGGCTCGCGCTGCTGCAGAAGATTTTCGAAGCCTACCAGAAGCATTACGGCGAAATGGTCGAGACGATCTCGCGCGAAATGGGCGCCCCGTTGGGACTTTCCAAGGCCGCGCAGGCCGCAACCGGGCTCGGCCACCTCGGCGAGACCATGCGCATCCTGAAGGATTACAATTTCGAGGAAGTGCGCGGCTCGACGGCGATCATGCATGAGCCGGTCGGCGTGTGCGGCCTCATCACGCCGTGGAACTGGCCCATCAATCAGATCACCTGCAAGGTCGCGCCTGCGCTCGCGGCCGGCTGCACGATGGTGCTCAAGCCCAGCGAAGTGGCGCCCATGAGCGCGCTCCTGTTCGCGGAGATCATGCACGAAGCGGGCGCTCCCGCCGGCGTGTTCAATCTCGTCAATGGCGACGGCCCCACGGTCGGCGAAGCGATGTCGTCGCATCCGGGCATCGACATGATGTCGTTCACGGGCTCGACGCGGGCCGGCATCGCGGTCGCCAAGGCCGCCGCCGACACCGTCAAGCGCGTGTCGCAGGAACTGGGCGGCAAGTCCGCCAACATCGTGCTCGATGATGCCGATCTGCAGAAGGCGGTGGCGCAGGGCGTGGCGAATTGCTTCAGCAATTCGGGACAATCCTGCAACGCGCCCACGCGGATGTTCGTGCCGCGCGGCAAGCAGGAGCAGGCCATCGAAGTCGCCAAGGCCGCGGCGGCGAAAGTGAAGGTCGGCGATCCGTTCGCGGACGGCACGACCATGGGCCCGGTGGTGAGCGAAGTGCAGTTCAACAAGATCCAGGGCCTGATCCAGAAGGGCATCGACGAAGGCGCCACGCTCGTCACGGGCGGCGTGGGCCGGCCCGATGGGTTGAACCGCGGCTATTACGTGCGGCCCACCGTGTTCGCGAATGTCACCAACAGCATGACCATCGCGCGCGAGGAGATCTTCGGGCCGGTGCTGTCGATCCTGCCTTACGACACCGAGGCCGACGCCATTCGCCAGGCGAACGACACGGTCTATGGCCTGTCGGGCTATGTGCAATCCGGCAATATCGAGCATGCGCGGAAGGTCGCCTCGCAGCTTCGTACCGGCAACGTGCACCTGAACGGCGCGGGCGCCGATTTCAAGGCGCCGTTCGGCGGCTACAAGCAATCGGGCAACGGCCGCGAATGGGGCGATTTCGGCTTCGACGAATTCCTCGAAGTCAAAGCCGTTCTCGGATTCCAGGCGGCTTAGCAAAACTCATTCCCTCGCCCCCACTTTTGGGGGAGAGGGTTAGGATGAGGGGGTGCCCGTCGTAGAACGCGATATCGAAATTCGCGCAAAGAAATCGCCGCGGATGAATCTGAAAAAATGCGACCGAATTTTTCTTGAGCGGCTGAGCGGCGGATAGACCCCCTCACCCCGACCCTCTCCCCCGGTGGGGGCGAGGGAGTAGAGCTCTTCCTCGTTGACAGCCCCTCGGGCTCGTCCGCTACATCGGCCATGACGCGACGCCGTGTGATTCGCGCTCGCAGGCGAGCAGGACGCGACGCCACGCTGCGTGGCGCCGAAGCGGCGTTCTGGTTCGTGCTGGTCCTGGCGATCGGCGTGGGTGGCGGGCGCGCCGTCGCGGGCCTTCCGGTTCTGGCCTCGGCTCTGCTGCCGTCCGGATTGCTGGCCGCCGAGGCGCAGGGCGAGCGGCCCAGCAACGACGTCACCCTGCCGGTCCGTATGAACGCGAATCCCAGCGTGTTTGCACCGGCGGTCCTGTTGCCGGTGGTATCGCATGATTTTCCGGCGTGGTTTTTCGATCGTGCGGCAGCGAGCGGGTCCGAAGCGGCCGCGCCGCGTCGCGCGGCCATCGCCATCGTGATCGACGATCTGGGCGCCGATGCGGCCGCCACGCGCCGCGCGATCGCGCTTCCTGCCGCCGTCAGCATGTCGTTCCTCCCCTATCCGGACGCCACGCCCGCACTCGCCAGCGAGGCAACGCGCGCGGGCCACGAAATCCTCGTCCATGTGCCGATGGAGCCGGACGGCGCAGAAAATACTGGACCAAACGCGCTTCTGACCGGGCTCGACGCAGGCGAGATCGCGCGCCGGCTCGATTGGGCGCTGGCGCGCGTGCCCGGCTTCAACGGCATCAACAACCACATGGGAAGCCGCTTCACGTCCGATCGCGCGGCTCTCGTGCCCGTGATGGAGGATCTGGCGGGGCGGCATGTGTTCTTTCTCGATTCCCGCACCACGCCCGACACCGTCGTCGTGCCGCTGGCCCGCGCTTTCGGCGTGGCGAGCGCGGGACGCGACGTGTTCCTCGACGACGAGCAATCCGCGGGCGCGGTCGGTCAGCAGTTGGCCGAACTCGAACGCCGTGCGCGCGAAGAGGGCGTGGCCATCGCCATCGGTCATCCCCATGACGTGACGCTGGCGGCACTCGCCGTGTGGGCGGCGCATGCAAACGCGAACGGATTCGATCTTGTCCCGGTAAGCGTCGCAATCCGCCGCAAGACGGAAACCGAAGTGCTAGCCGTTTTGCGGAAGTGAACGGCTGCGACCCATACGGGCCGTGCCGCGTTGGGAACAGATCGATTTCAGTACCCCTTACAGAGTACGAGATCTGTTGCTTTGTCCCGGTCAAATTCGATCAGCCATCCACTGTTCTTAATGAACATCACTCTGCGATTTTTCCGGAACGGGCCTGTATCGCAGGCTCTGTAGTATGGCGTGGCTTCGGCCGGCGCCAAGAGATCGAATCTGCGACGCAACTGTTCTTCGGTTTTGCCTGCCACAAGCTCGTCTCTGTTGACGTCCCCGACCATCGCACCCGTTGCTAGGTCGGGGGGCAAATTGTAAAGACCTGCTTTCCAAAGAACATATTGGATGCTTTTGGGATCACCCGGCGACGGATATGTTGCGACCCACGCCGCGAAGATGACTGCGATCGCCCCAACGAAAATCGTGAGCGCAATCGCTGTTCGTTTCATTGTTATTGCCCGCGCCTGGCCTGCGCGGCCTGGCGTAGCGCGTCTTCGGCGGCCGTCATCAGCGCCTTCGCCTTGTTGACCGTCTCTTCGTATTCGGCCTCGGGCACGCTGTCGGCGACCACGCCGCCGCCTGCCTGCACATACATCGTCCCGTCCTTCACCACGGCCGTGCGCAGCACGATGCAGGTGTCCATTGAGCCGTTGGCCCCGAAATAGCCGACCGCGCCCGCATAGACCGCGCCGCGCTTTTCCTTTTCGAATTCGTCGATGATCTCCATGGCGCGGATTTTGGGCGCCCCCGACAGGGTGCCCGCGGGCAGCCCGGCCGCCAGCGCGTCGATGGCGTCGAGGCCCTCGCGCAAGGTGCCTTCGACATTGGAGACGAGATGCATCACATGCGAATAGCGTTCGATGAAGAAGCTGTCGGTGACTTTCACGCTGCCGGTTTTGGCGACACGCCCCACGTCGTTGCGCCCGAGATCGAGCAGCATCAGATGCTCCGCGCGTTCCTTGGGATCGGCGATCAGTTCCTCGGCGAGGCGCGCGTCTTCTTCCGGCGTCGCGCCGCGCTTGCGGGTGCCCGCAATGGGCCGGATCGTCACCTTGCCGTCGCGCAGCCTCACAAGGATTTCCGGGCTCGAACCGACGATAGCGAATCCGGGAAACGCGAGGTGATAGAGAAACGGCGAAGGATTGAGGCGGCGCAGCGCGCGGTAAAGCGAGAAGGGCGGCAGCGCGAAGGGCCGGCGGAAGCGCTGGCTCGGCACAACCTGGAAGACGTCGCCCGCGCGGATATATTCCTTCGCTCGCTCCACGATATCGAGATATTCGTCGTGCCCGATGTTGGAATGGATCGCTTCCATCACCGGCAATTCGTTCGGCGGCGCCGGCATCGAAGGCAACGTCCGCTCAAGATCGGCCATCGCGTCGGCAAGCCGCTCCGACCCCCGCGCATAGGCCGCGCGCGCATCCAGCCCCGCTTCCGGCCACACAGGCGAGACCATCGTGATCTCGTCGCGCACATTGTCGAAGATCGCCGTGATCGTGGGGCGCAGCAGGATCGCATCGGGAAGACCGAGGGGATCGGGCGGCGGCGGTCCGAGCCGCTCGATCGCGCGCACCATGTCGTAGCCCAGATAGCCGAACAGGCCGACCGCCATCGGCGGCAATTCGCGGGGCAATTCCATCTGCATGGCATGGAACAGCCGCCGCAGGGATTCGAGCGGGCGGTCCGAATGGTCCGCGGGTGCGAACGCGTCCGGCGTGCTGCGCGCCTTGACGTTGATCTCGGCCTTGCCGTCGCGGCAGCGCCAGATCAGGTCCGGCTTCATGCCGATGATGGAATAGCGCCCGCGCGTCTCGCCGCCTTGCACGCTTTCGAGCAGAAACGCGTTGTCGCGGCTGCCGGCAAGCTTGAGGAACGCGGAAACCGGCGTTTCGAGATCGGCGATCAGGCGCGCGTAAAGCGCTTGCGGCCGGCCGGAATCATAGGCGCGCGCGAAGGCCGCGAAATCGGGTTCGATGGCCATCGCGCGCTCACGAACCCTGGTTGCCGAGGGCCTGGTCGACCTGTTGCTGGTTGATGACGACACCCTCTTTGTCGCGTGCGGCCTGGGCAAAGGACGTCACCACATCCGAGCTGACCTGCTGGCTCAGCTGCTGCACGAATTGCTGATAGCGGGGATCGCCGAGCGGCAGCGGCGGATGCGCAATGCCCGTCACGCGCGCGACGATGTAGCTGCCATTGGCGCCGCGCCCGTAAACGGCGCCGCCGGCGGGCGCATGGAACAGCGACGTCACCAGGTCCTTGGGCAATGCGGGTGTGGCCGTGTCGCGCAGCAGCATGCCGCTCGATTGCGGCGTCAAATGCAGCGACGCGGCGACGGCCGCGATGCTGTGCGACGCATTGGCCTCAGCAGCGAGCGCCTTCGCCTTGTCGGCCAGGAGTTGCGCGCGCCGCTCCGCAATCCACGCAGCGGTGGCCTCGGCGCGCACGGCATCGAGCGGCTTGAGTTTCGGCGGAATGTCGCCGTTGACCTTGATCACATATTGATGTCCGTCGGCGGTGCCGAACGGATCGCCTTCGTCGCCCACATCGGATTTGAAAACCTGCGGCAGAAATTCCGGCGCCGACGGAAGCTGCGCCTTGGTGCCGTCCGGCGCGAGCCCGTTCTGATCGACGGCCGCTACATGGCCGACATGCATGCCTACTTTTTTGGCTGCTTCGGCGAGCGTGGCGCCGCCGGCAAGCGCGTCCTCGAATGCCGCAATGACGTCCTTGATCTTGTCGCCGGACAGCGCCGTCAGCGCGTCCTGCTTCAGCGACGCCTTGACGTCGTCGAACGATTTGGACGCGCCGGGCGTGACCTTCGTCACATGGATCAGCACCCAGCCGAGGATGAACTTCACGGGTTGCGTGACCCCGCCGACCGGCACGGCGAACGCGGCGGCGCCGCGTTCCGCTCCCAGCGAGTCCGCGGTGACCGTTCCCTGATCGATATCGGTTTGCTTGAGCCCGCGTGCGGCGGCGATATCCGCAAAGCTCTTGCCGGCGTCGATCTGCGCCCGCGCCGCCTTGGCGCTGGCTTCGTCGGGGAACGTGATCTGCTCGACGTCGCGCTTTTCGGGAATGACATATTTGTCCTTCTGGAGCTCGTAGGCTTGACGCAGTTGGTCGTCGCTGACCGTGAGCTGGTTCATGACGTCGTCGGGGCCGATGCCGGCATACGACACGTCGCGATATTCGGGCGTGCTGAAGCGGCCCGGATGGGCCTTGATATAGGCGGCGAGTGTCGCATCGTCGGGGTTGGCGATGGACCCCGCCGCGTCGGGCGTCAGCACGACATATTCGGCGGCGCGGCGCTCATTGAGAAACAGAAAGACGGCACGCGCATAACCCGCGGGCACTTCCACGCCGTTGCCGGCCGGATCCATGAGCTGGCTGCGGATGATGTCGCGACGGGTCTGATCGATGAAGGAATTCTCGGTGTAGCCGATCGTACTCAGCAATTGCAGAAAGGTCGGCCGGTCGAACGTGCCCAAGGGTCCGCGAAACGCCTGGATCGACTGGACCTCGGCGCGAATCTGGTCGTCGCTGGCGACGAAACCCTTGGACGCCGCGAGTTCGTCGAGCGCCGTCTGGCTGATCATGCGCTGGAGCGATTGCTGCGCGAGCGCCTTCGCCCGGTCGGGCGGCAAGACGCCGTTGTTCTGCTGGGTTTCGCTGCGCTTGTCGTTGTTGACCTGGCGTTGGTAGACGTCGGCCCCGATCTTGATGTCGCCGACGGTGGCGACTGAGGTGTCGGTGTTGCCCCGGAAAATGTCCGCAATGCCCCAGATGCCGAAGCTGGCCGCCAGTGCGAACAGGAAAACGCTGGAGACCCAGGACTTCGACAGTTTGCGCAATTCTTGAAGCATGACGGAATCCGGGGGTGGGGCTGCAAAAGGCCGCGGATGATAGGGATGGGCCTGCCCAACGGCAAGGCGCGGGCTTGACGAAGTGGCGGCGCAAAACCATCACAGGGGCTGGAAAATGGGAAGGATCTGGCATGCGCCAGCTGATCGCCGGGAACTGGAAGATGAACGGGCTCGCCGCCTCGCTGGGCGAGATCGATGCCGTGGCGCGTGCCGTGAGCGCCGCGCCGCCACCGGCCGACATTCTCTTCTGTCCCCCCGCAACGCTCGTGGCGCGCGCCGCGGTCGCAGCGGCGGGGCACATCGCCATCGGGGGGCAGGATTGCCATGCCGAAGCATCGGGCGCGTTTACCGGCGATGTCAGCGCGGAGATGCTGCGGGACGCGGGCGCATCGGCGGTGATCGTGGGCCACTCCGAGCGCCGGCAATATCACGGCGAAACCGATGCCCAGGTCGCGGCCAAGGCGAAGGCCGCGTGGCGCGCGGGACTTCTGGCGATCGTCTGTGTCGGCGAGACGGAAGCCGAGCGTGAAGCGGGGAAGGCGCTCGCGATCGTCACGGGCCAGTTGCGGGCCAGCGTGCCGGTTGGCGCATCGGCTGCGACGACGGCTGTCGCCTACGAGCCGGTCTGGGCGATCGGCACCGGCAAGACGCCGTCCAATGCGCAAATCGCCGAGATGCATGGCCATATCCGCACGACGTTGACGGGTCATCTGGGCGGCGAGGGAAGCGGCCTCCGCATTCTTTACGGCGGCTCGGTCAAGCCCGGAAATGCCCGGGAAATCCTCGCTCTTCCCGAGGTGGGCGGCGCGCTCATCGGGGGCGCAAGCCTCAAGGCCGTGGATTTCCAGGCGATTTTTGCCGCCGCGGCCATACGCGCTTAACCACTCCGGCGCACTATTCCTTAACGCACATCGGCAATGCTAAAGCCCGGCAGAGTGCGGAATTGGGATGGCGCGACTTTCCTACGATACGGCGGAAACGCTGGTTTACGATCCCGTGGCGGGCAACCGCACGGCGACGAGAGCGGCGCTTTACAATCTCGGCTTCCGCAGGATCGAAACGATCGGAAGCCTGGAGGCCGTGATCGAATGCATCCGGCGCCGGCCGCCCGATCTGGCCGTGTGCGAGTCCCAGGGCGCCGAGAACGAACTCTGCGCCCTGATTCAAAGCCTCAGGCAGGGTTCCACCGGCTACAATCCGTTCATCGTGATCATCGTCACCGCGTGGGAACAGAACAGTGCGCTCGTCACGCGCGTTCTCAATTCCGGCGCCGACGATCTGTTGTTGCGCCCGTTTTCGACGGCGATGTTGGGGCAGCGCATTCAGGCGCATATCGAGCGGCGCAAAGGCTTCGTGATCACCTCGGAATATGTGGGGCCGGATCGCCGGAAAGATTCCGCACGGCCCTCGAATGTGGAACTGTTCGAACCGCCCAATTCGCTCAAGATGAAGGCGCAGGAGCGCCTGACGTCCAAAGAAGCCGCCCAGCGCCTCGATGCCGAATTGAAAGAGGCGCGCGAAATCCTGAACATCGAAAAACTGCGCCGCGACGCCTTCCAGATCTGCGTCCTGTGGCGGCTGACGCAGGAGCATGTGCCGAATTCCGGCAAATACACATTCGATCTGGCCAAACTCCGCGACGTGACGCGCGGTGTCGCACGCCGCTGCATGGGAACCGAATTCGAGCCCGCGTTCGAATGGTGCGATTCCATACTGGCGGCGATCGAAGGGCTCGAGGCGGGCGTCGACCGCAATGCGTCAATGCACCTTCTGGGTCACGCCGCGCTCAATCTCAACCAGATATTCTCGCCGGAAAAAAGCGCGGCCGAACATCTGAACGCGATCGATGCGACGGTCGCCATCGTTAAGGCCCGCATCCAACCCGCGATGGCGTCGTAAGGCGCCGGATCAATTTGACTCCCTGAGCCCGCAACCACATCCTCTTCCCGTCTCGCGGTGGGGGTATCGATGGGGCAGGAAGAAAGCCGGCGCTACGGCTTCGGCTTGAGCCGCGATGCGCATATCGCGTTCGTCGCGGTCTATGTGACGGCGCTGATCCTGGTTTCGCTGTTCGGCGCGCTGCGCTTCTGGTCGATCGCTTCGACATGGCATCTTAACTATAATATTCCCTGGCACACGTCTGCCACGGTCGCGTCGCGGCCGATGCCCGTTGCCGATCCGGCATTTCCGGCCCATCGGGCGGCCTATACCCGGATCGCGGTGCGCAACCGGCAGGAAGGCGACGTGCTGCTTGAGCTTTCGATTCTGCCGGACGGCAAGGTCGGCGACGCGAAAGTGCTGAAATCGAGCGGGTTTCCGCAGCTCGACGCATCCGCATTGGTCAGCGCCGGCTACTGGCGCTATCTGCCGGCCGTTCGCCAGGGCAAGCCGGTCGCCGCCACGGTCAAGGTCTATGTCCGGTTCCGGCTGACGGCGGGGTAGGACGCCCTCTTTCCCCGATCCCGCCTTTGGTCTATTGAGCGGCCCCGAAACCGGCGGCCCCAACCCCATGCAAAGCGTTTTGATCGTTATCCAGCTTCTGGTCTCCATAGGCCTGATCGTCGTCGTGCTGCTGCAGCGCTCCGAAGGGGGCGCGCTCGGCATGGGCGGCGGCGGCTCGGGATTGGGCGGATTTTTCTCGCCCCGCGGCGCGGCCGACACGCTGACGCGGACGACGGCAGTGCTGGCGGTTCTCTTTTTCGCCTCGAGCCTCGCGCTGACGATCCTCGCGCTGCATGGCCGCTCCGAATCAATTCTTCAGTCGGCGCCGGTTTCCAGCACACACGCCCCTCTTCTCCTGCCCGCGCATACGCCGCATCCGGCCGCACCGGCGGCGCCGTCGGTCCCCACGCCGCACTGACAAACGCTTTGCTTTCATAGGCTTCGCGCACATACGCGCGAGCCGCGCGCGAATTATTGCAATCATGTGTCTTTGCGCTTGAGCCTCCATACCAGTTCTGCGTATGGTCTAATTCCATGGCGCGGTTGATATTCATCACCGGCGGCGTGGTCTCCTCGTTGGGCAAAGGTCTGGCGTCGGCGGCTCTCGGCACGCTCTTGCAGGCACGCGGCTATCGTGTGCGGCTGCGGAAACTCGATCCCTATCTCAACGTCGATCCGGGCACGATGAGCCCGTTCCAACACGGCGAGGTCTACGTGACCGACGACGGCGCGGAGACCGATCTCGACCTCGGCCATTACGAGCGCTTCACGGCGGTGTCTTCCGCGAAATCCGACAACATCACCGCCGGCAGCATCTATCAGCGGGTGATCGACCGCGAGCGCCGGGGCGGCTATCTGGGCCGCACGGTGCAGGTGATCCCCCACGTCACCGACGCCATCAAGGATTTCGTGATGGCGGACGAGGGCGATGTCGATTTCCTGCTGGTCGAGATCGGCGGCACGGTGGGCGACATCGAAGGCCTGCCGTTCTTCGAGGCGATCCGCCAGCTCGGCAACGAACTCGGCCGCGACCGCGCCGCGTTCGTGCACCTGACGCTCGTGCCCTATATCGAAACGGCGGGCGAGCTGAAGACCAAACCCACGCAGCATTCGGTGAAGGAGCTGCGCTCGATCGGCATCCAGCCCGACATTCTATTGTGCCGCTCGACCCATCCGATCCCGGAAGACGAGCGGCGCAAGATCGCGCTGTTCTGCAACGTGCGGAAGGAATGCGTCATCCCCGCACTCGATCTCGACACGATCTATTCCGCGCCGATCCGCTATCACGAGGAAGGTTTCGACACCCAGGTGCTGAAGGTGTTCGGGATCACGGACGCGCCGGAGCCCGATCTGTCGCGCTGGAAATGGGTGGTCGACCGGGTGACCAATCCCGAAGGCGAGGTGCGGATCGCCGTCGTGGGCAAATATATGCAGGTCAAGGATTCCTACAAATCGCTTTCGGAAGCGCTCACCCATGGCGGTCTCGCCAACAATGTGCGCGTCCACATGGACTGGATCGACAGCGAAGTCTTCGAGCGCGACGACGCGGCGGTCTATCTCGAAAACGTTCAGGGCATTCTCGTTCCGGGCGGCTTCGGCGAACGCGGCACGGAAGGCAAGATCGCCGCGGTCAAATTCGCGCGCGAGCGTCGCGTGCCCTTTTTCGGCATCTGCTACGGGCTGCACATGGCGGTGATCGAAACGGCGCGCGACCTGGCCGGGCTCGAAGGCGCGGGCACGACGGAGAACGGCCGGCCGCGCCATCCCGTGATCGCGCTGATGACGGAATGGACCAAGGGCAACATGACGGAGACGCGCAACGAAGGCGGCGATCTGGGCGGCACGATGCGGCTCGGCGCCTATACCGCGATGCTGACGCCCGGCAGCCGCGTCGCCGAAGTCTATGGCGCCACCGAAATCAGCGAGCGCCATCGCCACCGCTACGAAGTGAATGTGGGCTATACGCGCCAGCTCGCCGAGCACGGCTTCGTGGTGTCGGGCTGGTCGCCGGACGGCCGCCTGCCGGAGATCATGGAGATTCCGGACCACCCCTGGTTCATCGGCGTGCAGTTCCACCCCGAACTCAAATCGCGCCCCTTCGCGCCGCACCCGCTGTTCGCATCGTTCGTCGCGGCGGCGGTGCACCAGAGCAGGCTGGTGTAGGCAGAGCCGGTTGCGTTTTCAGCTTTCAAATGGTAAGAAACAACGTGAGTAGCTACTCACGGATTGTAAGGCCATGGATGAGCGATTGCCCGGCTCCAGAGAAGCCGAGAAGCTTCTGACCAGCGCGGCCGGCGCGACGATGGACGAACTCATCGCGGCGACCGGCGGACCGCAATACAATCTGCTGCGCCGGCTCGAAGCGCGCGGCTACAAGATCCGCAAGATCAAGGAAGGCCGCGCAACGCGTTATCGCGCGGTTGCGCCGTCCCGGGCCGCGTTCGAGATGCGGGTCACCAGCAAGGGTCAGGTCACTCTGCCGAAAGAGGTGCGCGAACGGCTCGGCGTTCGTCGCGGCGGCAGCGTCAAACTTGTCGTCGGCGAAGACGGGGTCGAGATGCAGCCAGCCGGTCTCAGCGTCACGCGCCTGGCGGGCATCCTGGGCAAACGGCGCAAGCGCGTGACGCTGAAACAGATGGACAATGCAATCGCAGAGGCCGCGGCCGAGAGATACCGGCGCGCGTCCGGATGATCGGGCTCGACACCAACGTCGTCGTCCGGCTTTTCGTCGAGGACGATCCCGAACAGACCCGGCTGGCGGCCCGGTTCATCGGCAAGCATTGTTCGCCGGCCAATCCCGGTTTCATGGATCGCGTCGCGCTGTGCGAAACGGTGTGGGTTCTCACGCGTGCCTATGGCTACAGCCGGGCTGCCGTGACGGGCGTCTTGAGAAAGCTGGTCGCGAGCGCCGATATCGTGCTTGAGGACCGCGAACTCGTCGAAGTCGCGCTGTCCGCGTATGAGCGGAGCGGCGTCGATTTCGCCGATGCGCTGATGGCGCAGGTGAATCGCGCCCGAGGCTGCGAAACAACGGCCACATTCGACCGCCAGGCGGCAAAGTTGGACGGTTTCAGGCTGGTTTCGTGAGCGCGCAGAGAAGTGTTCCGGTGCTCATGTTTTGATCGTCCGCGCATACCTTTGAGCGGAGTGCCAGGCGCCTCATTCCAGCGCCACGCGGCAATGGACGTCGCCGCGAATCTGCCTTGACACACTTCATCATTTCAGGAATCATTGAAATATGAAATCGGATGACGCCATCAAGCGGCTTTCGGCGCTGGCGCAGGATTCGCGCCTCGACGTGTTCCGGCTGCTCGTCAAAGCGGGGCCCGACGGCGTGGCCGCGGGCGATATTGCGCGCAGGCTGGGCCTCGCCGCCAACACGCTGTCCGCGCAGCTCCTCGTGCTTTCGAACGCCGGCCTCGTGGGCGCGCGGCGCGACGGCCGTTCCATCATCTATGCCGTCCGCTTCGATGCGATGCGCGATCTGCTCGTCTATCTCACGGAAGATTGCTGCCGCGGCGATCCCGCGGTGTGCGCGCCGCTGGCCGAAATCGCGTCGCGCGCGGTCTGTTGCGAACCCGCGAAAGGAAAACGCCATGAAACGCCTGCACGTGCACGTGGCGGTCGCTGATCTCCGCCGCTCGATCGGCTTCTATTCGACGCTGTTTGCGGCCGGGCCGGATGTGGTCAAAGCGGACTACGCCAAATGGATGCTGGACGATCCGCGCGTGAACTTCGCGATCTCCGCGCGCGGACAGGCGGCCGGTCTCGATCATCTGGGCGTTCAGGTGGAGAGCGACGGCGAGCTGCGCGAACTGGCCCAGCGTCTCAAAGCCGCGGGAGAAACAACGCGCGACGAGGAAGCGGTCACGTGCTGCTACGCCCAGGGAAACAAATCGTGGATCGCCGATCCTTCTGGCCTCCGGTGGGAAACCTTCTTCACCTTCGGCGATGCGACAAGTTACGGCGAAGACGCGGCGGTGGAGATCGCGCCACCCGAAATCAAGTCGCCGATCGCGTGCTCGTGCTGCAGCCCGTGACGGAGGTGTCGCAATGGGCGCGCCCTACAACGTCCTGTTCCTGTGCACGGGCAACTCAGCCCGCTCGATCCTGGCCGAAGCGATCCTGAACAGGATCGGTGCCGGCAAATTCGTGGGCCTTTCGGCCGGCTCCTTTCCCAAGGGTGAGGTTCATCCTCAGGCGCTCGCGCTGTTGCGCCGGCTTGGCTATGTCACCGATGGCCTGAGGTCGAAAAGCTGGAACGAGTTCGCGGCTTCGCCGCAGCTCGATTTCGTGTTCACCGTCTGCGACAACGCCGCGAACGAGGTGTGCCCCGTGTGGCCGGGCCAACCCATGACCGCACATTGGGGCGTTCCCGATCCGGCCGCGGTCTCGGGCACGGAAAAGGACATCGCGGATGCGTTCCGCGAAGCCTATCGCATTCTCGCGCGCCGCGTCGAACTGTTTGTCTCGCTTCCGGTGGCGAGCCTCGACCGCATGTCGCTCAAGCGGCGGCTCGACGACATCGGCAACGCCGACGCAGCGAAATCGCCAACGTGAGTGCAGCCGGAAATTCAGTGGAGCGCGACATCTGCGCAAGTACCGGAGCGCCTTCGCTCGTCCGTCGCCTCGCGGCCGAGGGGTTGGGGACGGCGTTCCTGCTCGCCGCAGTGGTGGGCTCTGGAATCATGGGCGAGCACCTAGCAGGCGGCAATGGCGCGCTCGCGCTGCTCGCCAACACGTTGTCGACGGGCGCGGCGTTGACGGTTTTGATCGCCATCTTCGGGCCCGTGTCGGGCGCGCATTTCAATCCCGCGGTGTCGCTCGTATGTCTGCTGCGGCGCGAGATCGGCATTCGCGACTTCGGCGCATACGTTGCCGTCCAAATTTTGTCGGCTGTGTTCGGCGTGTTCGCGGCGCATCTGATGTTCGGCGAAGCGGCGTTCCAGATTTCCACGAAACTTCGCGACGGGCCGGGGCAGGCATTCTCGGAATTCGTCGCCGCGTTCGGGCTGATTGCGACCATCCTGGGCGCGAGCCGGCACCGGCCCGCGGCCACGCCGGCACTGGTCGGGCTCTACATCGCCGCGGCCTATTGGTTCACGGCTTCGACATCGTTCGCCAATCCTGCTGTAACCTTCGCACGAAGCCTGACGGATACATTTGCCGGCATTGCGCCGTCCAGCACGCCGGTCTTCATCGCGGTGCAGCTTGCCGGCGCAATCGTGGCGTCATTCGTCTTCGGCTGGCTGTTCCGCTCCGATTCGATCGCCGGCGAAGACCCTGACGAAATGGGACGGGAAGCCGCCGCCGCGATTCCCGACTCCTGAAAGCCGTGCGAGGGTTGGGGCCGTAGTTTTCCTATTCGGCAACGATGACGACGGGATGTCCGGCCAGGTTCGCGGCATAGGCGAGGCATGCGCGGATATCGTCGTGTTCCAGATCGGGAAAATCGCGCAGGATTTCTTCTTCCCGCGTTCCGGCCGCTAGCATCTCCAGCACATCCGTCACGCGGATACGCATGCCACGGATACACGGACGGCCGTGACATTCCTCCGGACGGATGGTGATGCGCGAAAGAATATCGTCCATGGAGGCATGGCTACGCTATTATTGCAGCCGATGCCAGCGGTCGAGAGGGCGAAACGACTGCTCGATGTTACCCGAAAAGCGCCCAATCGTAGTCGGGCGCAGAATTGATCTGCGGGTCTGATCGACCGTTGTGAGGAATGACATCAACAATGCCGGTGGTCACGGTTGGATCGCGTCGACCAGCACGCGTTGCGCCGGCTCCAGATGCGCCGCAAGCGCGTCGGGTACGCCGGCATGCAGCAGCATCGGCACCACCGGGCGGAACGACACCAGCGCGCGCCGGCCGGCGTCTTCGCGAACCAGCACGCGCAACGGCAGGTCGAGGGCAATCTGTGGCGCAGCAAGCATCATCGGAGTGCCGCCTTTGGGATTGCCGTAAATCAGCACCATGGTCGGCGGCATGGCCATCCCTGCCTCCCGGGCGCCCGCGGCATGGTCGATACGCGCGAATATAATCATTCCTGCGCCTTCGATTGCTCGTATCAAACGTTCAAGCGTCGGCCCGAAAGACACGGCGCTCACATGCTCGACCGGATCGGAAGCTGTGTGGCTGGTCATGGTGCGGCTCCCATTGCTGCTGGCGACAAGTGCAGCATTTTTCTACCCTATGGTGCACCCCCCAGGGTTTCCCGTTAGGATCGCGCCATGACCCAGCCCAATGCCACCGTCAAAGTCGGTTCCGTCGAGATCGGAAACCACCGCAAGCTCGCCATCATCGCCGGGCCCTGCGCGCTCGAAAGCCGCGCCCACGCGCTGGAGATGGCAAGCGCGCTCAAGGAGATCGCCGCCAAGGCGGGCGTCGGCCTCATCTACAAGACGAGCTTCGACAAGGCCAACCGCACCAGCTCCAATAGCGGCCGCGGCATCGGCATCGAGCTGGCGCTGCCGATCTTCGACGAGATCCGCGAAAGCCTGGGCCTGCCCGTGCTGACGGATGTCCACGAGCGCGACCAATGCGCGGCCGTGGCGGAGTCGGTCGACGTGCTGCAGATACCGGCCTTCCTGTGCCGGCAGACCGACCTGCTCGTGGCGGCCGGGAGAACCGGCAAGACCGTCAACGTCAAGAAGGGCCAGTTCCTGGCGCCCTGGGACATGAAGAACGTGATCTCCAAGATCACGGGCACGGGCAACCCCAACGTGCTGGTGACCGAGCGCGGCGCGAGCTTCGGCTACAACACGCTCGTCTCCGACATGCGCGCGTTGCCGATCATGGCGAAGTTCGGCGCGCCCGTTGTGTTCGACGCCACCCATTCGGTGCAGCAGCCGGGTGGGCAGGGCGACAAGACCGGCGGCGATCGCGAGATGGTGCCCTATCTCGCGCGCGCAGCGGTGGCCGCGGGTTGCGCCGCGGTGTTCATGGAAACCCATCAGGACCCCGACAACGCACCGTCGGACGGTCCCAACATGGTCAAGCTCAAGGACATGCCCGCGCTGCTTGCCGAATTGGTCGAGATCGACCGCATCGTGAAGCGGCACGCGAACTAGGGCCGGAGAGCCAGACCAGAGAACCTGTCGGCGAACTATGCCGGCGTCGCGCTCATCGCAATCCACGTCATCACGATGCCAACCAGCGCGAGGATGATGAGGAGGATCGAGGCGATGCCGCTGACGAGAAAGCCGGTGCTGCGCTTCGCCGGATCGGCGATATAGCCTTGCATGTAGATGAACCGGCCGACGATCCAGACGAGGCCGAGGAGCGCGGGCAGCCACGGCAGCGGCAGCCACGTGATCGCATCGAAATAGGCGGTGGCGAGCCATAAGGCCGGCAGGAAGATCGGCGCCTGCTCGAGCGTGTTGAGCTGCGCGCGATAGCCGCGTTCGAATTCGGGGTGGCCGGTGACGGCCGGCGCTGCGATGTTGTGTTTGCCGCGCAAGCCGCCGACGCGCATGGTCATGTAAATGAAAAGCAGCGCGACGAGTATGGTGACGAGCGCCGACAGCATGGCGCCTTCAGTGGACATCGTGAACATGGAGGTTCCTCTCTGGGCGGGCGGATTGATTCGCGCCTCGGCCAGACAATAGCCCATCTAGGCCATAGGTGCGGCTTGCTGGCCCGAACGCCATCCCCTAGAAGGCAAATCCAGCTTTCCGCGAGCCGCACATGACCGCCATCGTCGATATCGTCGCCCGGGAAATCCTCGACAGCCGCGGCAACCCCACGGTCGAAGTCGACATCAGGCTGGAGGACGGCTCGTTCGGCCGGGCTGCGGTTCCTTCGGGCGCCTCGACCGGTGCGCATGAGGCGGTCGAATTGCGCGACGGCGGCCCGCGCTATGGCGGCAAGGGCGTCCAGAAGGCGGTGGCTGCCGTCAACACCGAGATTTTCGATGCGCTGAGCGGCTTCGAAGCCGAAGACCAGATCCGCGTCGACGGCGTGATGTGCCAGCTGGACGGCACCGCCAACAAAAGCCGGCTGGGCGCCAACGCGATCCTGGGCGTGTCGCTGGCGCTGGCGAAGGCGGCTGCCGCCGCTTCCGGCCAGCCGCTCTATCGTTACGTGGGTGGCGCGTCCGCGCACCTGCTGCCCGTGCCCCAGATGAACATCGTCAATGGGGGGGTGCATGCGGACAATCCCATCGACTTCCAGGAATTCATGATCATGCCCGTGGGCGCGGACAGTTTCCGCGAGGGCCTGCGCATGGGCGCGGAGGTTTTCCACACTCTGAAGAAGGCGCTGAAGGACGCGGGCCACAACACCAATGTGGGCGACGAGGGCGGTTTCGCGCCGGGGCTCAAAAGCGCCGACGAGGCGCTCGGCTTCGTCATGCGTGCGATCGAGAAAGCGGGTTACAAGCCCGGCCACGACGTGGCGCTCGCGCTCGATCCCGCTTCCAGCGAATTCTTCAAGAAGGGCCGCTATGTCCTTGAAGGCGAAGGCAAGACGCTCGATCCCTCGGGCATGGTCAAGGTCTATGAGGATCTGTGCAGCCGCTACCCCATCGTGTCGATCGAAGACGGCATGGCCGAGGACGATTGGGACGGCTGGGTGGAATTGACGAAGTCGCTGGGCGCAAAAGTGCAGCTCGTGGGGGACGACATTTTCGTCACCAACACGGCGCGGCTCAGCCGGGGCATCGCCGAGGGCGTGGCCAATGCCATTCTCGTAAAGGTCAACCAGATCGGGACCTTGAGCGAAACTCTTGCGACCGTGGGTATGGCCCATCGCGCGGCCTATCGCGTGGTGATGTCGCATCGCTCCGGCGAAACGGAAGACTCCACCATCGCCGACCTCGCGGTGGCGACGGGCTGCGGCCAGATCAAGGCGGGCTCGCTGTCGCGCTCCGATCGCTTGGCGAAATACAACCAGATCCTGCGGATCGAGGAACAACTGGGCAATCAGGCGGTCTATGCGGGGCGCGGCGTCCTCAGGAGTTGAAGCGGTTGGAGAACGAGCCATACCAACTTTCCGAAGAAGAAGAGGCGGCCGTGCGGCGCGGCCTGGAAGAGGTGTGAAAGGGTGAGTTTGCGACTGACGAAGAGGTTCGAGAAGTCTTTGATCGCTATCGTCGCTGAAACTCAGGATGTCTTCGAATTCTGCTGAATTACAAAAACTCACCACGGCCGGCCCCGAGCCGGCCATCCATGGTCACGTCAATTCGGCTTGGTACTGCTCGCCAGATGGATGACCGGGTCAAGCCCGGTCATGGAGAGTCAGAGAGAATGCGAATAATATCGACGGCCATAGGTTGCGTCGCGCCTTCCCTCAATTGTCATTCCCGCGTAAGCGGGAACCTAGTAGCGAGCGTCCGCGAGCGATAAAGAGCCATTCACCGCGCCGACGCGCGGCGACTGGGTTCCCGCTTGCGCGGGAATGACGCCGAGAGGGGTGAAGGATAAGAGCCGCCGGTATGAGTACGCATTTCACGAAAAATAAGCGGCGACCCCCTTGACCACCCGAATCACTGTGTGATTCGGTCGCGGCATGCGAATCAGACGTAGCGTGACACGGTTCTTTGGCATTCTTGTGATCCCTGCGATCTGCGCCGCGGTCGTCGTCTATTTCGGCTACTACACCATCTTCGGCACGCGGGGGCTTCTGGCGCTGTCCGACGTGCGGGCCCGCCTTGCGGTGCAGCAGGAACAGCTCGCCTCGCTCCAGTCCGACCGCGCGCGGCTCGAACACCGTATCAAGCTCCTGGAGCCGGGGTCCGTCGATCCCGATCTCGTGCAGGAAATCGTTCGCGGCCAGATGCTGGGCAGCACCCCCGGCCAGGTCGCCGTCCCCCGCGACAGGCAATAGTCTCCCGCCTCACTGACGACCCGTCAGCGCTTGCCAAAATCCAAGCCGCTTGCCACAACCGCCGCGCTCCGGGCGGGCAAGGGAGGACTACCGGGAATGGCCGACGCGAAGGCAGCCCAGACATCCAAGGCAGAAGAACCCCAGCCCGAGCTGCTCAAGAAGTTCTACGCCGACATGCTGCTGATCCGCCGCTTCGAGGAGAAGGCGGGCCAGCTCTACGGCATGGGGCAGATCGGCGGCTTCTGCCACCTCTATATCGGGCAGGAGGCCGTCGTCGTCGGCCTTCAGGCGGCGCTCAAGCCCACCGATCAGGTCATCACGGCCTATCGCGACCATGGCCACATGCTGGCCTGCGGCATGGACCCCAAAGGCGTCATGGCGGAGCTCACCGGACGCGCGACCGGCTATTCCAAGGGCAAGGGCGGCTCGATGCATATGTTCAGCCGCGACAAGCAGTTTTTCGGCGGCCACGGCATCGTGGGCGCACAGGTGCCGATCGGCACCGGCCTCGCCTTCGCCAACCGCTACCGCAAAAACGACAACGTCACGCTCACCTATTTCGGCGACGGCGCGGCCAACCAGGGCCAGGTCTACGAATCCTTCAACATGGCGGAACTCTGGAAGCTGCCGGTCGTCTATGTGATCGAGAACAATCAATACGCGATGGGCACCAGCGTGGAGCGCTCCAGCGCGCAGGCGCAATTCTCCAAGCGCGGGGCCTCGTTCAACATTCCCGGCGAGGAAGTGGACGGCATGGATGTGGAAGCCGTCCATGCGGCAGGCGAGAAAGCCGTTGCGTGGTGCCGCGCGGGCAAAGGCCCCATCATTCTTGAGATGAAGACCTATCGCTATCGCGGCCATTCCATGTCGGACCCCGCCAAATACCGCACGCGCGAAGAGGTGCAGGCGGTGCGCGAGAAGCGCGATCCGATCGAGCATTTCGGCCAGAAGCTGGTCGCGCGCGGGCTCGCGACCGATGACGATCTGAAGGCGGTGGACAAGGAAACCCGCGCGGTCGTGAATTTGGCCGCCGAATTCGCCACCGAAAGCCCCGAGCCCGCGCCCGAAGAACTCTACACCGACGTGCTCGCGTAATCGTCATGTCCAGCGAAATCCTCATGCCCGCGCTGTCGCCCACCATGGAGGAGGGCAAGCTGGCCAAATGGCTGGTGAAGGAAGGCGACGCGGTGAAGTCCGGCGACATCCTGGCCGAAATCGAGACCGACAAGGCGACGATGGAGTTCGAAGCGGTCGACGAAGGCAAGATCGGGAAGATCCTGGTGCCGGAAGGCACCGAAGGCGTGAAGGTCAACCAGCCGATTGCGGTGCTGCTGCAGGACGGCGAAGCGGCGGCGCCTGTTGCGAAGGCGAAAACGGAATCCGTTGCGAAAGCGCCAGCCGACCCTCCCCTGAAAGGGGAGGGTCGAACCGGCGAAGCCGGTTCGGGAGGGGTCCGGCCGCAGTCGAGGAGAAGACCCCCTCCCGGAGCGCTGCGCGCTCCGACCTCCCCCTTGCAGGGGGAGGAATGTCCGAACCCGATGTTCCCGAGGGGACGGAACTCGTCACCATGACGGTCCGCGAAGCGTTGCGGGATGCGATGGCCGAGGAAATGCGCCGCGACCCGACCGTGTTCCTGATGGGCGAAGAGGTGGCGCAATATCAGGGCGCCTACAAAGTGAGCCAGGGCCTGCTCGAAGAATTCGGCGCCGATCGCGTGATCGACACGCCCATCACCGAGCACGGTTTCACGGGCCTTGGCGTCGGCGCGGCATTCGGCGGCTTGAGGCCCATTGTCGAATTCATGACGATGAATTTCGCGATGCAGGCGATCGACCAGATCATCAATTCGGCGGCGAAGACCCGTTACATGTCCGGTGGCCAGATGGGCTGCCCCATCGTGTTCCGCGGACCGAACGGTCCCGCCTCGCGCGTCGCCGCCCAGCACAGCCAGGATTACGGTTCGTGGTACGCGCATATACCGGGCGTCAAGGTGATCGCGCCCTATTTTGCGGCCGACGCGAAGGGCCTGCTCAAATCCGCCATTCGCGATCCCAATCCGGTGATCTTCCTGGAGAACGAAATCGCCTATGGCCGCTCGTTCCCGGTGCCCAAGCTTGATGACTATGTGGTGCCGATCGGCAAGGCGCGCGTGATCCGGGCCGGCGCGCATGTGACGGTGGTGGCGCATTCGATCTGCGTCGGCCTCATCCTCGAAGCGGCCGAGAAACTCGCGGCCGAAGGCATCGACGCGGAACTGATCGATCTGCGCACCTTGCGTCCGCTCGACACCGCGACCGTCATCGAATCCGTGAAGAAGACCAATCGCGTCGTGACGGTCGAGCAGGGCTGGCCGATCTGTTCGATCGGCTCGGAGATCGCCTCGCAGGTGGTCGCCGACGCATTCGATTATCTCGACGCGCCGCCTACCAAAGTGACGGGCCGCGACGTGCCGATGCCTTACGCCGCCAATCTCGAAAAGCTTGCGCTGCCGCATGTCGACGACGTGATCGCGGCGGTCAAAGCGGTCTGCTATCGGGAGTAGGGCCGATGGCGAAGTCGAAAATGACCTGGAAGAAAGGCGGCTGCCATTGCGGGGCGGTGCGCTTCGAAGTGCTGGCGCCCGACGAGGTCGAAGTGCAAGCGTGCAATTGCTCGATGTGCGCGAAGGTGGGCTATCTGCATCTGATCGTGCCGAAATCGCGCTTCCGGCTCGTCAAGGGCAAGAGCAGGCTTACGACCTATACGTTCAATACCGAGACGGCGAAGCATTTGTTCTGTTCGGTGTGCGGCATCAAATCCTTCTACGTGCCGCGCTCGCATCCCGACGGCTACAGCGTCAATTTCCGCTGCCTCGACGCCGAGGATTTCCATTCCGTGCTGACGGTCGATTTCGACGGGCGGAACTGGGAACAGCATGTGGACGAGCTGGCGCCGCTCCAGGGCGGCAACTGACATGGTCTCGCAAATCCTCATGCCCGCGCTGTCGCCCACCATGGAGGAGGGCAAGCTCGCCAAATGGCTGGTCAAGGAAGGCGACGCCGTGAAGTCGGGCGACATCCTGGCCGAGATCGAGACCGACAAGGCGACGATGGAGTTCGAAGCGGTCGACGAAGGCAAGATCGGAAAGATCCTGGTGCCCGAAGGTACCGAAGGCGTGAAAGTCAATCAGCCCATCGCCGTGCTATTGGGCGACGGCGAGAGCGCCGCTTCCGCCGATATCCCCGCGGCCATGGCCTCGATCAAGGATGCAATCGCGACGGAAACGAAGACCAAAAACCCTCCCCTGAAAGGGGAGGGTCGAACCGGCGAAGCCGGTTCGGGGAGGGGTCCAGCGGCGGACGTTCAGAAGACCCCCTCCCGGAGCGCTGCGCGCTCCGACCTCCCCCTTGCAGGGGGAGGTGTTCCGTCTACGGAGCATCGCGTGTTCGCCTCGCCCTTGGCGAAGCGATTGGCGGCGCAGGCAGGTCTCGATATCTCTGCGGTGAACGGCTCGGGCCCGCGCGGGCGCATCGTCAAAGCCGACATCGAGGCCGCAGCCAAATCCGGCATTGCGAAAGCGCCCGCAAAGCCTGCGGCACAGCCCGCGGCACAACCTTCGGCAACGGCCGCCACCGGAATTCCCGGGATCGCGCCGCTTCCCGATGCGCGGCTTTTCTTCAAGCCCGGCGAATTCGACGAAATCCCCCACGATTCGATGCGCAAATCGATCGCGCGCCGGCTCACCTCCGCCAAGACGCTCATTCCCCATTTCTATCTGACGGTGGATTGCCGCATCGACGATCTGATGGGCATGCGGGCGCGGCTCAACGAACGCGCGCCGAAGGGCGACGGCGCCTACAAGCTGTCGGTCAACGATTTCGTGGTGAAGGCCTGCGCGCTGGGCCTGATGCGCGTGCCGGAAGTGAACGCCAGCTGGACCGAGAATGCGATGCTGCGCCACAGGCATGCCGATATCGGCGTCGCCGTGGCGCTCGATTTCGGGCTTATCACGCCCATCGTGTTCCGCGCGGAAGAGAAGGGCCTCTCGGTCATCTCCAACGAAGTCAAATCGCTGGCCGAGCGTGCGCGGGCGAAGAAGCTGAAGCCGCAGGAATTCGAAGGCGGCAGTTTCGCCATCTCCAATCTCGGCATGTTCGGGATCAAGGATTTCACGGCGGTGATCAATCCGCCTCACGCGGCGATCCTCGCGGTGGGCGCAGGCGAGCCGCGCGCGGTCGTTCGCGACGGCAAGGTCGAGGCCGCCACCGTGATGACGGTGACGCTCTCCTGCGATCATCGGGTGATCGACGGCGCCACGGGCGCCCGGTTCCTGCAGGTCTTCAAGACCCTCGTCGAGGAACCTGCGGCGATGCTGCTATAAGCTCCGGCACGGAGCGGCGGTCATGTCTGACGATTTGGAAGCGATTGTGGAAACCGGCGGGGCGCTGGCCGCCGAGATGGCCGCGTCCGCCGTGGCGGGGCGAGGCGCCGGTCCCTGCCACAATTGCCACGCGCCGTTGATTGGACCTTACTGCGCCGCCTGCGGCCAGGAGCACGACACCCATCGCCGCTCGGTCTACCGGCTGCTGCGCGATGTGATCGAAGATATCGTCAGCTTCGACAGCCGCATTCTGCGCACCGCTCTCGCGTTGCTGGTCGAGCCGGGAGAAATTCCCAAAGCGTTCCGCGAGGGCCGGACCGTCCGCTATATGCCCGCGTTGCGGCTTTATTTTTTCGTCTCGCTGGCGTTTTTCCTGATCCTGGGCATGACCGGCATCGCGCTGCTGCAGATCGAAGTCACGGCGACCCCCACAAAGACCGTCCGCGACGCCGAAGGAAATTATTTCATCCCCAATCCGGCCTACGACCCCCATGACCCGGACACGCAGATGTTCAAGCCGTTGATTCCGATTGCCAAAGAACGGGCGACGCGGCCCGGCGGGCTCTACAGCTTCTCCACCTCATCCCATTTCTTTTCGCGCATCGGCGCCTATCATTCGACGTTGACCGCCGCGCAACGGGCGCAACTCGCGGAGGACAATACGTTCAATCTCCAGATCGTGCCCCTGCGCCGGACGTCGCCCACTCAAAAAGCCGAAATCGAGAGAGCGAAAAAACTGGGAGGTGCGATCAAGAAGAGCGTTTACAGCGGCCTCAACGGCCTTGTCTCCGATCCTGCGGCACTCAACGGCCGCTTGACGACGTGGATGCCGCGCATTCTGTTCCTGTTGCTGCCGCTCTATGCGCTGTTGCTCGCGGCGTTCTATTGGCGGCAACGAAAGAAATTCTACTTCGTCGATCATTTGATATTTTCGCTGAGCGTTCATACCTTCCTGTTTGTCGCGTTGATTGTGGATATCGGGCTGGCGCAGATCGTGCGCGCCGACATCGTCGCCTGGCTGACTGTCATTGCGCTGGGAGTCTATATTTTCATCGCGATGAAGCGCTTCTACGAGCAGGGCTGGTTCTGGACCGCGATCAAGTTCGGCTCGGTATCGTTCATCTATTCGATCTTCTTCCTCGCTCCGGCATTGGCCGCCGCAATTTCACTCAGCTTCTTCGGAGGTTCGTTTGGCTGAACTCATTCGACGTCATCGTCATCGGCAGCGGGCCGGCGGGCTATGTGTGCGCCATCCGCGCGGCGCAGTTGGGCCTCAAAACCGCAATCGTCGAGCGCGACAAACTGGGCGGCATCTGTCTCAACTGGGGCTGCATTCCCACCAAGGCGCTGCTGCGGTCCTCCGAAATCTGGCATCTGATGCACCGGTTGGGCGAGTTCGGCTTTTCGGCCGACAATCTGCGTTTCGACCTTGCGAAGATCGTGGAGCGCTCGCGCAAAGTCTCCGCGCAACTTGTCGAACGGCGTCGCGTTCCTGATGAAGAAGAACAAGATCGCGGTCATTTCCGGCGAAGCGAAACTCGCGGGTGGCGGCAAAGTCGCAGTCGCGAAGGACGGCAAGACCACCGACTACGCCGCCAAGAACATCGTGCTCGCGACGGGCGCGCGGGCCCGCACGTTTCCGGGCTCGAAGCCGGACGGCAAGCTGGTCTGGACCTATCGCGAGGCGATGGTGCCGCCGGCATTTCCGAAATCGCTGCTGGTCGTGGGATCGGGCGCCATCGGCATCGAATTTGCGAGCTTCTATCGCACGCTCGGCAGCGACGTGACGGTGGTCGAAGTGCTCGACCGCGTGTTGCCGGTGGAAGACGAGGAGATTTCGCAACTGGCTGCCAAGGCCTTCGCGAAACAGGGCATGAAACTCAAGACCTCCACCACAGTCGAGAAACTCGAGAAGGGCGCGGACAATGTCACCGCGACGTTGAAATCGAAGGACGGCAAGACGGAAACCGTCACGGCCGACCGCGTGATCCTGGCGGTCGGCATCGTCGGCAATGTCGAGAATATCGGGCTCGAACAGGCCGGCGTGAAAATCGACAAGACGCATGTCGTCGTCAACGAATGGGGCGAGACGGGCGTGGCCGGGCTTTACGCCATCGGCGATCTCGTCGGACCGCCCTGGCTCGCGCACAAAGGCATGCATGAAGGCGTGATCGTGGCCGAACGCATCGCGGGCGTAAAGGGCGTGCATCCGCTCGATGTGTCGAAGGTTCCCGGCTGCACCTATTGCTGGCCGCAGGTGGCGAGCGTCGGCATGACGGAAGCGAAGGCGAAGGCCACGGGGCGCAAGATCAAGGTCGGGCGCTTTCCGTTCATCGGCAACGGCAAGGCGATCGCGCTGGGCGATTCCGAGGGGCTGGTCAAAACCGTGTTCGATGCGGAGACGGGCGAGCTTCTGGGCGCGCACATGATTGGCGCGGAAGTGACAGAGTTGATCCAGGGCTACACCATCGCGCGCGCGCTGGAAGCGACGGACGCCGACCTCGCCGTCACGATCTTCCCGCATCCGACGCTGTCCGAAATGATGCACGAAGCGGTGCTCGACGCGGATAAACGCGCGCTGCACATTTGAGCGGGCTACGCTCTCAATAATACCGCGTTGCGCACTCAATTATGGTGTCATCCCCGGCGAGCCGCGCGTTCGCGCGGCGCGGGAAGGGGACCCAGGTGTTCGAGCGTCTTCATTATGCAAAGTGAATGCTGAGCATTTTTTTATCATCGCGCACTGCCAATCCACCTGGGTTCCCTTCCCTCGCGCTCACTGCGTTCGCGCCCGCCGGGAATGACAGTATTTATTTGAGCAACGCTTGAATATTCGCAGCAATTGTCGCCGTGTGGGCCACCGATCTCGCCACCAGGCGCGCGCGGCCGTCGGGATCGAAGAAGAACACCGATGCGGAGTGCATCACCTCGTAGGGGTGGCCGGCCGACGCGGGCGTCACCTGATAGGTCACGCGATAGCGCCGCGCGAGGCGGGCGACCTGATCTGGCGTGCCGCGCAATCCGTCGATCTCGGGCGCGAACGCCTCGACATAGGATTTGAGGACCGGCAATGCGTCGCGGTCGGGATCGACGCTGACGAACAGCACGCGAATGTCTCGCGCTTCCGGCCCCAGGCGTTGCAGCACGGACGCCAGATTGGCGAGCGTCGTGGGACACTCGTCGGGGCAATGCGTGTAGCCGAAATAGAGGATCGCCACCTTGCCGCGATAGTCGGCGGCGCTCACCGCTGCGCCGTCATTCGCGCGGACCAGCTGGAATTCGAGAGCGGGCATGACGCCCGTGATGTCGGTGCCCGCGCTGGGCGCCGCGCGACCGCAGGCCGCGAGCGCAAGGAGCGCCGCGAGCGCTGCGGCGCGCCAAGCCTCGCGCAAAGGGGGAAGCGCCATCATCGGCCGCGGGAATAGCACGGTTCGCCGTGACGGATGCAAGCGGGCCTGTGACCAATCGCCTCGCGGCGCGGCAGAGGCGGGCGCTATAAGACCGCTCGCATTCGCTTCGTAGCAGACGTATGGCCGCAACCGCTGCACTCGCGCCGCAATGGGGACGAAGCCGCGCCGAATGGCTCGGCTATGGCGCGCTGCTCGTGCTCGGCGGCACGCTCTATGTGCTGTCGACGTTCTTTCCCGCCGAAATGCCGGTCTGGATGCCGTGGGAATTTTCCTGGCCGGAATTTCTGGTGACGGGCTTGAGCCTCGGCTGGTTCGCGCTGGGATTGAAGCGTCTGCCCAAGGTCGAACGCCCGCCGCTCTGGCGCAATGTCGCGTTCGTCCTGGGCGTGGTGTCGATCTACGCGGTGTTGCAGACCCGCATCGACTATTACGCGCTGCACATGTTCTTCGTGCATCGGGCGCAGCATTTCGTACTGCATCATGTCGGCGCGTTCCTCATCGGGCTCGGCGCCTCGGGGCCGGTTCTCTGGGCCGGCATGCCGGATTTCCTGAAGCCGGTTTTCCGTTCGCGGCCCGTGCGCGCGACCGTCGACGTCATTCAGCATCCGGCCGTGGCGCCGGTGCTGTTCGTGGGGCTGATCTATCTGTGGCTCATTCCGGAATTCCACACCCGCGTGATGCTCGATGCGCGCCTCTACGATCTGATGAATGCGTCCATGGCGATCGACGGCATTTTCTTCTGGTGCCTGATCCTCGATCCCCGGCCGAAGCCGCCGGCGCGGATCGGCAGCGGCATGCGCGCGCTCCTCGTCCTCGCGGTCGAGCCGTTCCAGATGGTCTTGGGCGCGATCCTGTCGCTGTCGGGCATCGACTATTATCCGGTCTACCGGATCTGCGGGCGCGTTCTCGACATCACCGGCATCAGCGACCAGCATTATGGCGGCCTGATCATCTGGCTGCCCAGCACGCTGACGAGCTTCGCCGGCATGATCAGCGTTCTCATCGCGATGCGCATCAACGAAGAAAAGGCGGAAAATGAACTACGGACGGTTTAGAGCAGCGGAGAGGTTCGCCCCCCACCCTATCCCTCCCCACAAGGGGGAGGGGATTCCACCGAGTATTTCATCGCGGACTGCGCGCGTTCTTCACCTCCCCCTCGTGGGGAGGTCGGAGCGTGGTACGCGCTCCGGGTGGGGGGAACGGATAAAGCTCAGAACCGTCGGCAGTCGTCTTTTTCTTTTCTTCGCGCTGCTCACCACCCCCGCACTCGCCGCGCAGGTCACCGTGACGAATGCGTGGTTTCGGGCGTTGCCGGCGAAGCTTCCGTCGGGCGGCTATTTCACGTTGCACAACGGACGCAAAACTCCGATCACATTGACGGGCGCGGAGTCTCCCGCCTGCGGCATGCTGATGCTGCACAAGAGTTCGGACATGAACGGCATGTCGAGCATGTCGGATGTCGCCAGCGTTCCGGTGCCCACCGGCGGCACGCTGCAATTCGCGCCGGGCGGCTATCACCTGATGTGCACGAACCCCACGTCCGCCATGAAGCCGGGCGCGAGCGTTTCCGTCACGCTCGATTTCGCCGACGGCACGAAGGCGACATTGCCCTTTGCGGTGAAGAATGCGGCGGGCCGCTGATCAGTAGCCGATCACTTCGCCGTCCTTGCGCATCTCGCTCGCGCCCCAATAGACGTGGTTCTTGGGGTCGAACATGATCGCCTGATAGCCGCCGAAACCGCCGGTCCCGCCTACGATCTTGTAACCGCGCTTCTCGAGCTCGGCCTTCACCGCCGGATCGAAACCCGATTCCATTTCGACCGTGCCCACGCCCGTCGAAGGTTCGCCCGTCGGTTCCGCGCCGCCATAGTGGCGCCAGCGCGCCGCGTCGTCGGCCTCCTGCACGTTCATTCCGAAATCGATGATGTCGGTGAGCACCTGGAGATGGCCCTGCGGCTGCATATCGCCGCCCATCAGCCCGAAGGAGAGGAACGGCTGGCCGTCCTTCATCACGAAGCCCGGGATGATGGTCTGGAACGGCCGCTTGCCGGGCGCGTAGACATTCGCGTCCTTCGGATTGAGCGAATAGAGTTCGCCGCGATCCTGGAACATGAATCCCAGGTGATCGGCCACCAGCCCCGAGCCCATGCCGCGATAGTTTGACTGGATGAGCGAAACCATCATCCCGTCCTTGTCGGCGGTCGTCAGATAGATGGTGTCGCCGTCATGCAGGCGTGGATCGCCGGGACCGAAATTGGGATTGGCGTGAGTGAGATCGATCAGCTTGCGCCGTTCGTCCGCATAGGCGTCCGACAGCAATCCCTTCATCGGCACTTTCGCGAAAGCCGGATCGGCGTACCATTTCGCGAGGTCTTCATAGGCCAGCCGCTTGGCTCTCGAGCATCGCGGTCAGCGTATCGGCCGAGCCGGCGCCCATCTTCTTCAGGTCGAAGCCTTTCAGAATCTGCAGCATCTGCAAAACGGCGGCGCCCTGGCCGTTCGGCGGCAGTTCGTAGACATCGTAGCCGCGATAATTGACGGACAGCGGCGTCACCCATTCGCCGTGATGGGCGGCAAAGTCCGCATAGCGCAGATCGCCGCCGATGCGCTTGAAATAGGTGTCGATCGTGTGCGCGATCTCGCCTTTGTAATAGACGTCGCGGCCGCCTTTCGCGATCAGCGACAGGGTGTGGGCGAGATCGGGATTGCGGAAGATTTCGCCTTCGGCCGGTGTGTGTCCATTGACCAGATAGGTCGCGCGCGTGTTGTCGAGTTCCTCGATCAGCTTCGCGTTCTTCTCGAACGCGGCCATGTTGCCTTTCCAGTAGACGGAAATGAGCTGGGTCACCGGGAAGCCGTTCGTGGCGTAGCCGATCGCGGGCGCCAGATCGTCGGCCATGGGAAGCTTGCCGAATTTCTGATGCAGTGCGAACCACGCATCGACCGCGCCCGGCACGGTGATGGGAAGCGAACCCATGGGCGGAATGTGCGGCTTGACGGGCAATCCGGCGCGCGTCCAGGCCGCGTCGACTTCGGATTGCATTTTCGCGAGGTCGCGGCCCATCGCGGCGCGGCCCGAGCCGTTATAGCCGTAGAGCTTCTTCGTCTTGGGATCCCACACGATGGCGAACAGGTCGCCGCCGATGCCGTTGAGCACCGGCTGCATCAGCCCGATCGCCGCATTGGCGGCGATGGCCGCATCGACCGCGCTGCCGCCCTTTTTGAGCACGTCGATGGCGATCTGCGAGGCGAGCGGCTGCTCGGTCGCCGCCATGCCGTGCTGCGCGAGGACCGGCGAGCGCGTCGCCCAGGGCGCGCCCGAGTAGCGGTCGCCGCGGCTCAGCTGGCCGTAAGCCGACATCGACGTAAATCCCATCGCCATGGCAATCGTCACTCCCGCAATTGCGCGCCGCGCGTTCATGATTGCTCCGCGAAATTGACGTGGCAGGACGGCAATCCGTTCTTCTCGAAATAGCGCTGGTGATATTCCTCGGCGCGCCAGAATGTGGGCGCGGGTTCGATGGTGGTCACGATGGGACGCTTGAAGCGGCCCGATTGCGACAGCGCGTCTTTCTTCTCGTGCGCGATTTTTTCCTGCTCCGGCGAGTGGAAGAAAATGGCCGAACGGTATTGCGAGCCGAAATCCGGTCCCTGGCAATTCAATTGCGTGGGATCGTGGTTCATGAAGAACACATCGACCAGCTTGCCGTAGGAGACCTGCGCGGGATCGAACGTCACTTCGACGACCTCGGCATGGCCCGTGCGGTCGGTGCAGACCTGCTTGTAGGTCGGATTGGGAACGTTGCCGCCCGCATAGCCGCTGACGGCGTCCGCAACTCCGGGCACCTGGCGGAAGAAGGATTCGACACCCCAAAAACAGCCCGCTCCGAAAGTGGCTTTTTCCATGTCACGACCTCGCTGAATGCGGGCCGGACTATAGAAAGCCCGAAGCCCAGCGTCACGCCGTGTTTTGCCGCAAGCCGGGCTCCGGCGGCAGCCCGACGGCGCGGCAAATCCGGGATGATTTCATGCCCGCCACTTAAGGGCGGGCCGCTCCGTGAAAGACTTGGAAACCCTGTTTGCGCATTGCATTGACGCCTGAAGCCCAACCCCGTAACCCGGTCGCACCATGCTCGACCGGCCCTTGCGGATGGTGATCGATCCCGCGCTCGCGCCCGCCGCGGGGATGCTCGCCCGCGCCAAGGTCCCTGCGAATGTGGTGACCGCCGCCGCATTCCTGGCCGGGCTGGGCGCGCTGGGCGCCATTGCAACGCACAATTATCTCCTGGGCCTTGGCCTGATCGTCGCCAACAGGTTGTTCGACGGGCTCGACGGTTCGGTGGCGCGGCTGGCGAAAGTCACCGATCTGGGCGCCTTCACGGCTTCGTCGTTGCAATTCGTGTTTTACGCGGGCGTGCCCTTCGCCTTCGCGCTGGCCGATCCCGACCGGGCGCTGGCCGCCGCGTTCCTGATCTTCGCCTTCGCCGCGTCGGGCTCGATCTTCCTCGCCTATGCCGTGTTCGCCGCCAAGCGGGGCTTCGCGGAACGGCAAGACGCGCCCGCTTCGTTTCACACACTCGGCGGCCTGATCGAAGGCAGCGAGACGTTCGTCGCGTTCGCGATCGTCTGCATCGTGCCCGCCTGGTTCGGCATCGTCGCCTATGTGCTGGGCGCGTTGTGCTTCGTCACGGCGGGCATGCGGCTTGCGACCGGCGTCGCGCGTTTCCGGGAATCATGAAGATCGTCATTATCGGCGCCGGTGTCGCCGGCCTTTCGATCGGATGGCGGCTTGCGCAAGCGGGCGCCGAGGTCGTCGTTCTCGATCGCGCGCAACCGGGGCAGGGCGCCACCTGGGCTTCGGCAGGCATGATCTCCGTTGAGCCGGAGGATGGCGACGAGACTGCGCCGCTGGCGCAGTTCGCGCGCTATTCCGGCGGCCTGTGGCCGGATTTCGCGGCAGAGATCGAAGCGCAATCGGGTCGTAGGATCGGCTACCGGCGTGACGGCGCATTGGTCGTCGCGCCAGATGCCGCGCACGCCGAACGGCTTTCGCAACGCGCTGCCGGCGGCCGGGAACGCGGCGGGAAATTTCTGACGCCTGACGAGGCGCGCACGCTCGAGCCGCTCCTCGGAGCGAACGTCGCAGGCGCGTTGTTCGAACCTCAGGAAGCGCAGGTCGACAACCGCGCGCTGGGCCCGGCGCTCGCGTCGGCGTTCGTGCGCGCCGGAGGAGATCTGCGCATCAACGAAGCCGTCGTGCGCCTGGAGTTGACCGGCTCGCGCGCCACCGCCGCGCTGACGCCGTTTGCGACCTACAGCGCCGATGCTTTCCTCCTGGCAGCCGGCGCCTGGACGGCGCGCATCGAAGGCCTGCCGGCCGGAGCCGTGCCGCCCGTGGTGCCCGTCAAAGGCGAGATGATCGCATTGTCGACGCCCGAACCCGGCCTGCTGCCTTCGCGCCAGATTTGGAGCAACGAGGTCTATCTCGTCCCTCGCCACGGGCGGCTGCTCGTCGGCGCCACGGCGACCTGGGACGGCTGGGACACGAGCCTCACCGATCGCGCCGCGAACTGGCTCAAATCCCACGCCTCGGCCGCCATGCCGACGCTCGCGTATTGGGAGATCGCAGAGCATTGGGCGGGCCTACGGCCGGGATCGCCCGACGATCTGCCCATTCTGGGCGAGACCCGGATCGAGGGCCTCTACGTCGCCAGCGGGCAATTCCGAAACGGTATCCTGCTTGCACCGGCCATTGCGGAAGTCCTGCGCGGTCTCATTCTGGAACGCCGCATGCCGCAAATCATCGCCGCCTTTAACCCTCGACGGTTCGAGGAAGGCGGCTTGCTTGCGGAGGCGGGCCGGCTTCGTTAACGAGACGCTGTGCGGGGCTTATGCGGGGGGCCCTGGGCTGGCGTAATGGTTTATGCGTTTCTAGGTATCGGGTTCGCGCTGCTACTCCTGGGCAGCGAAGCGGTGCTGCGCGGCGGCATCTGCCTGTCCAAGACCTTTGGTCTGTCGCCGCTGCTCATCGGCCTGCTCGTCGTTTCGGCCGGCACCTCCGCGCCGGAACTGATCGTGTCGCTGCAGGCCGCGACACACGGCGCACCCGACCTCGCGCTCGGCAGCGTCATCGGCAGCAATATCGTCAACACGCTGCTGATTTTCGGGCTGGGCGCGCTGATACGGCCCATGCCCAGTTCGCCCAAGATCGTCTGGCGCGACGGCGGTACGATGATCGTCGCCAGCCTCGCGCTTCTGGTGATGACTCGCATCGGAAGCGTGACGCGCGAGTTCGGGTTGCTGCTGCTGGCGGGCTACGCTGCCTATCTGGTGCTGGCCTTCATCACCGATTGGCGGCGGCCCGCGCCGCTCTCGGTCGCGGAAGCGCGCGTTCATTCGCGCCACAGCGAAACCTCGCCGGCGCTCAGCGTGTTTCTGATGCTGTTCGGGCTGGTGTGTCTTTTCTTCGGCGCCCATTTCGCCGTCGATGGCGGCGTGACGGTCGCCCGCACGTTCCATGTGCCCGAAGCGATGATCGGACTCACGCTGGTTGCGCTGGGCACTTCGCTTCCGGAGCTGGCCACGACGGTCGCGGCGTCCTTCCGCGGCCACACGGAAATCGCGTCGGGCGGCCTCATCGGCTCGAACATCTTCAACATCCTCCTGGGACTGGGTCTCACGGCCGCCATCCACCCGCTGGCGGTATCGCCCGCGATTGCGGGCGCGGATATTTTCGTGATGGTCGGAGCGGCCGTGGTGCTGGTGCCGCTGCTCGCGTCGTCCTGGCGGCTTACGCGATTGCAGGGCTTGTTCCTGATCGTCTGCTATGCGGGCTATATCGGCTTCGTCGCGTGGCGGTTGGGTTATCATCTGCCGCCATTGCCGGGACTGCATTGATCCGCAATCCACAAACTCAGCATGTCAATAATAAGTGTTTTACCAGCGGCCGTAAATTACGACTCATTTTCCCTAACTGTCATGGCCGCAGAAGCGGCCATCCAGAGGATGCAGAGCGCGAATTCGAAAGAACAGAACGAGCTTCGCGGCATCTAAAACCCGAACCGGTTCTCCTAGGTTCCCGCTTCCGCGGGAATGACACCGAGAGGAGTGAAGAACCCGAGCAATCGGTGTTCGTGCTTGAGTTGTCGCCTTCAATCCGGCAAGCGATTCAACCCGAACGGAAACTTCCGCACGCCTGCCAGCGTCGTGCGCATGACGCGGTCGATGCCGGGCACGCGCCCCATCGGGCCCAGGAACATGTCGCGCGCCCAACCGGCGAGGCGGCTGTCCGACTGGAACGCGGGCGTCAAGAAGCGCGAAGCGAGCCGATAGAAGCGCAGATGGGGCCGTCGCAGGGCTTCGTAGCGCGCAATTGCATGATCGACATTGGGTTCGCGGCGCAGCACATGCGCCAGTACGACCGCATCGATGAGTGCGAGATTGGCGCCCTGGCCCAATTGCGAACTCGTTCCATGCGCCGCGTCGCCGATGGCCAGCACGCGGCCGGAATGGCTGGGGCGCAATCTCACATCGCGATAGGTGGCCAGCGACAACGCGTCGAAGCTCTTGATCTCCTCGACGATGGGCGCCGCCTCGGGCCACGCCGCCAGAATGCGCGCCTTGAGCATCGCCAGTCCCGCATCGCGCTGGAGTTCGAATTCGGCGATGCGCAGGCTCCAAAAGAATGCCACGTGATCGCCGTCGAACGCGGCGCCGGGCGCGCGCCCGATGGGAAGAATGCCGATCATCAATTGCGCGCCATCGTAGACCTGCCGCAACTCGCGGCCGAAGGCGCCGCTGCGATCCGGACACGCGGCCCATAGCGCCCCCCACGGATAAAGTGGATCGCGTAACGCCGCGCCGAATGTGCCCCGCAGCCGGTCATGCGCGCCCGCGCAGTCGAGCACGAGATCGAACGGACCTTCTTCGCGTCCGTCGCGCGCGATCAGCGCCGGACGTTTCGCGTCCGCGATGCGCTCGACCTCGAATGCCAGATGCAATTTTGCGCCCGCGGATGTCACGGCGTCATGCAGAATGGAAAACAATGCCGCACGGTGCAGGCCGAGGCCCCGCTCGCCGGGCGCGATGTCGGCGTAGCGCAGATCCATCACCATCCGGCCGCGCACAGTTCGGCCGTAGAGCCGCTCGACCGGCGCGCCCCAGGCGAGCGCGGCGTCCGCGAGCCCCAATCGCGCGAGCGCGGCGAGGCCGGAGGGTTGCACCAGCAACCCCGCGCCCAGCGGCCGCGCTTCCGCGAAACGCTCGACGAGCCTGATTTCGTGGCCGTCGCGGGCAAGCGCGATCGCTGCCGCCTGACCCGCGACGCCGCAGCCGATAATCCCGATGCGCAACGCAACGCTCATCTGTCATGGTCCGCGATCCTCCTACGCTGCTTCGCAGCTTCGGAGGACTATCGCAAACCCTCCGAAGCCTTGGCGAAGGAGGGAAGTGGACCACCCAGGTGACACAAGCTGGATGTGGAGCGTGTCTCGTAAATCGTGTCGGTGGGACATGCCGATTTGAAGCGTACCGTTTCATCTGTTAGCGAAGATCAGACCGAAGTATCGCGTTGACGTCGAACAAGTTTCAACTGGGTGGCCCGCTCTCGGCGGGCCATGACAGCGAGATGGATAGGAAATACGGGCTCGCACGATGCCAGATTTTGCGCTTCATCCCCGCCTGAGGGCCGACACGGAATTCGTCGCCGACTGGTCCCTGTCGCGGGTGCTGGCGATGAACGATGCGCGCTATCCGTGGCTTATCTTGGTGCCGCGGCGGCCGGACCTGACGGAGCTTCACGACCTCGACACGTCTGCACGCGCGACGCTGACGGAGGAGACCGCGCGTGCCGGTGCCCGGCTGAAGGCGCTCACCGGCGCTGCCAAGATCAATCTGGGGGCGCTCGGCAATCTCGTGCCGCAGCTCCACATCCATGTCGTGGCCCGCAATCCGGGCGATGCGGCATGGCCGGGTCCGGTTTGGGGGCAGGGCGCCCCGACGCCCTATGAGACGGCCGCACTGGCCGCTTTTGTCGCCCGCCTGCGCCGGGCGCTCTGAGCCCGTCCGAAACTGGCACAAGGGTTGCGTTTGATCGGGTCAGGAGAACCTAACGGATTTGCGCGACATGTTGGCAGAAGCCACAACCGCCGCCTCGACCCGGACCGACGTGCTCGCCGCCTTGCACCAGGCGAGCGCCCAGACCGGGGCTGGCTTCGACTATCTGCTCGGCACCGCCATGCGGGAGAGCAGCCTGAAACCGCAAGCCAAATCAACGGCTTCGAGCGCCTCCGGGCTGTTCCAGTTCGTCGACCAGACCTGGCTCGGTCTCGTCAAGCAGCATGGCGCCCGCTACGGCCTCGGCTCCTGTGCCAACGCCATCGAGCAGGGCTCCGACGGCCGCTACAAGACCACCGACCCAAACGACCGCCAGGCAATTCTTGCCCTGCGCAACGATCCCCGGATCGCCGCCTTGATGGAGGGCGAATATGCCAATGAGAGCAAGGCATCGCTCGAAAGCTCGCTGGGCCGCGGCGTCTGCAACGGCGAACTCTACGCGGCGCATTTCCTGGGCAACGATGCCGCCTGCCGCCTCATCCGTATGAACGAGTCCCAGCCTACCGCCAGCGCCGCGTCCGCGTTTCCCCAGGCCGCAAGCTCCAACAAGAGCGTATTCTTTCACGCCGACGGCTCCGCCAAGTCGGTGCGCGAAGTCTATGACTGGGCGCTGAAGCAGCCTTCCGGCGCGCAAGCCGCCGACGGTCCCGCGGCAACACCGCGCGCGACGGCATCGATCGCGATGCCGAACGGTGCACTGACCGATGACCCCCAACTTGCGAGTAGCCAATCCGAGGACTGGACGTCCATCCGGCTCTATCTCGCCACATCGCCGTTCGGTTCGACGGGACCGCAATCGCCGTTTGCCGTGACGCCGGGCGTCGTCGATCTCCTGGGCTCGCTCAAGGCTCCGGCCGGCAGCCCGCACGCCCACCGGGCATCCTGACATAATTTGCATCGCGCCGCGGAGCCTTTTAAGGCTCGCAGCCGCGCGCGATCGTGCGGGCGGGAAATTTTCAGGGATTTCGATGCGCGCCACGCTGGCTTCCGTCTGGGCCGTCATTGTGATGGGCGGCATCATGCAGGCGGCCAATGCGCTGCAGACCGATCTCCTGGGCGTGCGCGGCGGCATCGCCGGATTTTCCGCGCTGAGCATCGGCGTCATCATGGCGGGCTACTATGTGGGCTATTCGGCAGGCCCGCTTCTGAGCCCCGCCATCATCGGGCGCGTCGGCCGCGTGCCCACGATCGCTCTGGGACTCCTGATTGCCGCGACCATCATCGTGCTGCATGGAGTGTTCGTCTCCGCGGTCGTGTGGACGTTGCTGCGCGCGGTGTCGGGCCTCACGCTGTCGATGGTCTATGTCGCCGGCGAAAGCTGGATCAACGACCGTGCGCCCAATCGCGTGCGCGGCCGCATCTTCAGCATCTACATGGTGCTGCAGATGATCGGCATGACGGGCGCGCAATTCCTGCTCGCCGGCGGCAATCCGGGAAATTTGGGATTGTTTGTCGTCTCTGCGGTGCTGTTCGCCGTGAGCGTCGTGCCGATTGTGGTCGCAGCAGGATCGGCGCCCGGCAAAGCCCCGCCGCTGCCGTTCGGTCTCGTGCATCTTCTGCGGATTTCGCCGCTGGGGACGATCGCGACCGTGTTCGCGGGCGTTTCCTGGAGCATCATTTTCACCTTCGGTCCCGTCTTCGCCGAGCGCGAGCATTTCAACCTGGGGCAGGTGGGGTTCTTCATGGGTGTGGCGATGGCGGTGGGCGCCGTGCTGCAATTCCCGCTGGGCTGGATTTCGGATGCGGTGGGCCGCCGGCTCACTATCGGCGCGATGTGCGCGGGCGCCGCAGCCGCGTCGCTCTTCGGCATCTGGGCTGTGGACCACGGCGTGTGGGCGCTCGATCTGGCCTCCGCGCTCGCGGGCGGTCTGGCGTTTCCGCTCTATGCGCTCTCCGTCGCCCACACCAACGATTCCGTTCCGCCGGAATTGCGCGTGGCGGCGACGTCGGGGCTCGTGCTGCTGTTCGGCCTCGGCTCGATCGTGGGTCCGCTCGCCACCGGCTGGGCGATGACGGCGGGCGGTCCGGCCGCGTTCTTCGAGGTTCTGGCCGCCGTGATGGCCGCGTGCGTGACAGCGGCGTCGCTCAGCCGCTAGTGTTTTTCCGAAAGCGAGGGACCATGTCCGACACTGCAGCCAAGCCGGCGCCTCAGCCCGTTCCGGCGGCGACCATCCTGATCGTCCGCGATGCGCCGGGCGGCCTCGAAGTGTTCATGGTGAAACGCCATCACCAGATCGATTTCGTGGCCGGCGCCCTGGTGTTCCCCGGCGGCAAGGCGACGAAGACCGATTTCGACGTGGCGCTGTCCGACCACACCGACGGCGCCGCGCCGCTGACGGACTACATGCGGGCGCTCAGCGCGGCCGCGATCCGCGAGGCGTTCGAGGAATCGGGCATATTGTTCGCGCGCGAAGCGGGGCGCGATGCATTCGTCAGCGAGGAAAGGCTCGCGAAGCTCGAACACTACCGCCACGCGCTGGAGAAAGGCGAAACAAGCCTGCTCGACGTGCTGCGCGCGGAGAAGCTGCGGATCGCGTGCGACAAGCTCGTGCATTTCGCCCATTGGATCACGCCCAAGAACATGCCGAAGCGGTTCGACACGCATTTCTTCCTGGCCGCGGCGCCGGAAGGACATGCCGGCCGTCACGACGGGCGCGAATCCGTGGACTCGATCTGGATCAGGCCCGAAGACGCGATCGCGGATCGCAAGAAATGGAACGTGATCTTTCCCACGAAGCTCAATCTGATGAAGCTCGCGCGCAGTCATAGCGTGGCGGACGCGCTTGCGGCCGCGGGCGCCGCGCCGCCATTGACGGTCGAACCGTGGATGGAAGCGGGCCCCGACGGCAATATCCTGCGCATCCGCGACGACGCGGGCTACGAACAGACCTCGACCTCGTTGAGGGACGCGGTGTAGGGTGCCTCAGCCCTTGCGCTGTTGCGCCAGCGTTTCGATCACGCGCGCTTCGAGTTCGGTGGCGAGGAGCGCTGCAGTGCCGTTGGATTGATCCTTCACATTGTCGCGCACGATCACGCGGATGGCGCTCACATGTGCATCCACCAGGTGGAGCGCTGCCGCTGCGTCGCCTTCGTCGAGCAGTTTGCACAGCGACGCTGCCACGCGCGCAGCCCACGGATATTCGAAGGTCAGCGCCTGGCCTTTCAGATCGTGGCTCGCCCGATAGAGGCTGCTTTGCGTGTCTTTGCCGGGCGCCTTGGCGAATACGTCGCGGCATTCGCCCAGCCGCTGCACATCCGCATTGATCCAGTTGGTGAATTCGCTCTTGAGGCCTTCGACCGCCTGTTCCGCGCGGGCGAGGGCGGACGTGTCGAGCATGTTGAGCGAGCCGCCCACTTTCGCCTTCAGGAGATTGGGCGGCGTGAAGATTTCGATCGGTTGCTGCCTGGCCATGGAGATACCTCTATGCCGCCTTGTCGGCGGAGTTGTCTTCGACGGCGACCAGACTGCCGTCCGACCGGCGTTCGGGGCCGCGATACTCTTCGCGTCCGCGCCGCCGCCGGCACGGTCCGAAATAGACTTTGGTGCGGACGAAAGACCGCGGATGCTCGATCACGGAAGTCAGCCGCGTGAGAATGGCCTTCACGGATACGGGCTTGGCGAGAAACTCGTTCACGCCCGCGTCGCGGGCCTGGCGCACGCGCTCGAGGCTCGTATAGCCGGTGAGCATGATGATCGAGACGAACGGGTTGGGGCTCGCCGCCGAGGTGCGAACCATTTTCGCAAATTCGAGACCGGTCATGCCTTCCATCATCCAGTCGAGCAGGATGATGTCGGGGTTGGTGTCGCGCAGATTGGCCCAGGCCTGCTGCGCATCGACAGCCTCGGCGATCTGGGTCACGCCGAACGCATGCAGGATCGTGCCCACGAGCTTGCGCATATGCGGGTTGTCGTCGACGACGAGAACTTTCAGCCGGTCAAACCGATAGCCGCTCATGTCTTGTCCGGTGGGAAAGCTGTGGCCCGGATTCCTTTCCCCGCTGGACGCGAAGTTACTTAATATGCATTAAGGGTTGGTGAATTCGGGTAGCGTCCCGATTTGAATTTCCGGCCTATCCGGCAGCGTATATGCCGCCGATCCATGCAGCCGGTTCGTCATCGGAACGCTTGGGATTGCGGGACCCTCTTTTCCGCAACATCGCACTGGCACCGCGCCGCTGGCGTCCCCGAATATGGTATTGCCCGACAATTGCCGAGACGGCGAACATTAACCGCCGAATCGTCCGCCCCACGACCAAAAGCATCTGGTGTGCGCGAGTCCTCGCCGTAACGAGCATGACGGCGACCGCAACATCGAAATAGAACGTCACATCCATGCCCCACACAACGGCAAGATCGATGGAGACAATTTGCAAGAAAGCGATGATTGCAAGCGCCAGTATGGCGAGCAAAACGACACGCTTAAAGGTCAGCCGATCCAGAAAAGCAGCCGGAGCCACAACCAAAGCTGCCCAAAGCCGGTCACCCAGCGCATCACCCAGGGCACAAGGCCAGTCAATTGTTAGCTTCTGCCACAAATTCAATTTGACCTCCTATTTTCTGCCACGATAGCCACCGCGCCCTCAATCCAGAAACTGTTCCGCCAGAATCCGTTCGTCCAAGCTGTGGCCGGCGTCGAACAGCATCGTCATCGCGATCGAGCGGTCTTCGGCCACGTCGACGGAAATGACGTTGCGCACTTCAACGTCGTCGGCGACCGCGCTGACGGACCGTTTTTCGGGCTCCAGAATCTCGAAGCGTGTTTTCGCGCGGTGGGGCAGTAGCGCGCCGTGCCAGCGCCGCGGCCGGAACGCGCTGATGGGAGTCAAGGCCAGCAGCGCCGCATCGATCGGCAGGATCGGCCCGTGCGCGGAGAGATTGTAGGCGGTCGATCCCGCCGGCGTCGAAATCAGAACGCCGTCGCAGATGAGCTCGCGGATGCGCGGCTTGCCGTCCACCACGATCCTGATCTTGGCCGCCTGCTGCGTCTGCCGCAGCAGCGACACTTCGTTGAAGGCGAGCGCGTCCGTCGTGTCGCCCTTGTCCGTGGTCGCGTGCATGCGCAAGGGATGAACCTGCGCGGACTCCGCGGCGGCGAGACGTTCGTCGAGTTCCGGCTTCCTTGTATTCGTTCATCAGGAATCCGACCGAGCCCAGATTCATCCCATAGATCGGTTTGCCCTTGCCGAGAAAATTGTGGAGCGTCTGCAGCATGAAGCCGTCGCCGCCCAAGGCCACAATGACGTCCGCGCGGTCGGGGCCGGCGTCCATGTGATGCATGCGCATCGAGGTGAGCGCCGCCTGGGCGTCGGCCGCCGCGGAGGCGACGAAATGGAGCGCCTTCGCCATGTCAGCCCCCCGTCAGAGACATGTGCCGGGCGAGCGCCGGCTCGCGATGACGCCGGTCGATCACGAAATCATGGCCCTTGGGCTTGCGCGCGATGGCGGAATCGATCGCCTTTTCGAGAAGCGCGTCGTCCGGCGACGCGCGGAGCGGCGCTCGCAGATCGGCGTCGTCGTTCTGGCCTAGGCACATGAAGAGAGTGCCCGTGCAGGTGAGCCGCACGCGGTTGCAGCTTTCGCAGAAATTGTGCGTGAGCGGGGTGATGAAGCCGAGGCGCCCGCCCGTTTCGGCGACGCGCACGTAACGCGCGGGACCTCCGGTGCGGTAATCGCTCTCGTCGAGCGTGTAATGCTGCGCCAGATCCGCCCGCACCAGCGACAGCGGCAGATATTGCGCCACCCGGTCGCCGTCGATTTCGCCCATGGGCATCGTCTCGATCAGGGTGAGGTCCATCCCGCGTCCATGCGCCCATTCGAGCATGGGCGCGATCTCGGTTTCGTTGATGTCCTTGAGCGCCACCATGTTGATCTTGACCGCCAGGCCCGCATCCTGCGCCGCGTCGATCCCGGCCAGCACTTTCGACAGTTCGCCCCAGCGGGTAATGGTGCGGAATTTCGCCGGATCGCGGGTGTCGAGCGAGACGTTGACGCGGGCGACGCCCGCCGCGCGCAGATAGCGGGCAAAGCGGGCGAGCTGGCTGCCATTTGTGGTGAGGGTCAGTTCCTGGAAGCCGTCCTTGCCGATGCGCGCGCCGAGATTTTCGAACAGCGCCATCACATTGCGGCGGACCAGCGGCTCGCCGCCGGTGATGCGGATGCGCGACACGCCCTTGCGGATGAAGGCCCCGCAAAGCCGCTCCAGTTCTTCGAGCGTGAGGAGTTCCTTCTTGGGCAGGAACGTCATGTGTTCCGACATGCAATAGACGCAGCGGAAGTCGCAGCGGTCCGTGACGGACACGCGCAGATAGGTGATATGCCGGCCGAACGGGTCGATCATGCGGCCAACCTAGCAGGCGGGAGCCCGCGATTCATCCCTCAACTGGGAGCGCGGGCATCCTGCCCGCATTTTTGGTGGGGCTTGACCGGCCATGCGGCCGGGACGGCCGCGGTCCAATCAATTATCAGGCCGCCTGCGTGCGGGCGAAACGGGCGAGGGCTTCGGGTTTCGTGAAGCCGGTGAAGATGCCTTCGACGTCGATGCGTTCGTCGTTGGTGATGGCCGGCTGCACGCTGCGCGCCTGGCGCGACAGGTTGAAAACGGTCGTGAACACGCAGCGGTCGATGCCGACGGCGCGACAGGCCAGCGCTACGCTCTTGGGGCCGTTGCGATAGAACGCGGCGCGAAAGGCGGGCAGGTCGATCTCCAGCATCCGCGCGAACGCCACGTCGAACAGGTCGATCTGGCCCTGATGCAGAACCCGCAACAGGAAACCGGCGCGAAGCTGGCCGGCTGCGGCGAGCTTGTCGATCAGCTTGCGGGCGCTGTCCGGCGCATCCGCGCCGGCAGGCGTCTGCACGGAGTTCACGGCGCGTCCCAATGCCGCCGCCGCGACATCCGCGGGGAGTCTTTGGGCGATATGGGCCTTCAGCGCGTCGGAGACCCAGGCGCACATCTGGGTGGCCAGCGGCGCAGGCAGGTCTTCGCGTTTCGCCAGCGGTTCCTGGATCGCCGCGAGGCGGCGGGATTTTTCCACCAGCGTTTCAAACGCGATGGGCCCGATCTTCGCGGTCGCGTTGCGGACCAGCGCGACGAGCACGGATTCCGCTTCGCTTTTGGCGAGGATGTCCGTGACCGGCTCGCCGATATTGGGCCGTTCGGCGCAGGCCGTCTGGTGCGCGGTATCGGCGTCGGCGAGGAATTTGAGAATGTCCCGGTCCGTCAGCTTGCGGCTGCGCAGGATGATGGGACGGGCGACTTCGATCCGGTCGTCCACCAGAAGAAAGATCAGATCGAGCGGTGCTTCGGCATCGTCCGCCAGCCGCTCGGCCAGCGCGATGCGGATGGCCATTTCCACGTCATGGGTAAGGCGCTGCAGGATATCGCGCATCAGCGCGCGTTCCCGTTCGCTGAGCTGGGGCGCCTGGGTGCGATAGAGCGAGGCAATGGCGAGGTAAATGTCGCCGCGGCCCTTGCCGTTCGGATCGGCCGCGAGCCGCACCAGCTGGCTCACATCCGTCAGATCCTGTGCTGTCAACCCCACCGAACTGCCCCCGCTGCCTTCTGCAGCCGCTATAGGCGGCCAAGGGCGAGGTTAGGCAGTCAGCGTTAACAGCGTGTTAAGGTAATCGGTCATTAGCCCTGCCGACTCGCGGGGCCGCCGGACCGGGCATCAGTGCCCCTTTTGCCGTAGCCACTGCGACAGGAGCCATTTCTCGCCTTTGGTCGGCGGCAGGCCGGCATGCAGCATCCGTTCGTCCGGCGCACCTTCGGGCGTAAGATTCCAGAACAAAATCGCGTCGCCCTTGCGGCCTTTGCAGCGCCAGTCGAGCTTGGGGAATTCGGTTTCGCCGCCTTCGTAATCGTCGTTCAGATAGATCAGAAAGGTTGCGGCGCGTTGCCCTCTCGCGGCGATGTCCCGCGCATAGGCGGGCACGTCCGTATCCAGGAAGTCGAAATGCGGCACGAATTCCTGGCCCGGCGCATAATGCAGGACCGCCGTCATTTCCAGGCTCAACAACGGCAGTTCGGCAACCGCAGCAATGCGATCGCGCAGCAGCATGAGCACCATGTCCGTTTGCGCAACGTTGAAGGCCACGGAACTGTTCGAGCGCGCCTCTTCGACGCGGAAACCGCCGGTCGCGCTGTCATAGACCGGAGCGCGCCCCAGGAGCGGCCGCGCCCGCTCGATCAGCCAGTCGCACGTCGCGGCCGTGGCGAAATTCTCGATGATGCCAATGCGCGGCGAACCGAATATCTCGCGCACCGCGCACGGAGACCCGGCGTTCGCCGGCGGGAAATCGGCGCCCAGAAATTCAAGCTGCTTGCGGGCCAGCGGCCAGCCTCTTTCGGCCGCACGCTCCAGAGCCTCGCCGGCGACCTTCCAGCGGCTGTCGAGCCTGCCGTCCTGCGCCGCCAGCATCGCGCAAACGTAAGCGGCTTCCGCGTCGCCCTTGTCGGCCGCCGCGCGGATCATGTTCACGCCGTCGCCGTCCCTGACCGGTTCCCGGGTCAGGAGATTGATGGCGAGCGACCGGAGCGCGGCGACGCTGCCGAGCTTGGCCGCTTGCGCAAACCAGCCGCGCGCGGCCTGCAGGTTGTTCTGCGCCTCGAAATGGCGAGCGAGCGCGATCTGGGCTTCGCCGTCGCCCCGCTTGGCGCGCAGCTCGAGATCGCCGAGTTCTGTGCCGTTCATGGAAAAGGGACCGGATCGCCTATTAATGGGACTCCCGGATCATCTCTCTCTTGTTCGCGGCCGTCCAGCCGTGCACGTTCCGCCCGCAAGGGAGGAATTCGTGGCAAACGACGCACCGAGCGGTCCGCGAACCGGCCCGGGTCCGGGGCAGGGCTCCAGACCGAATCCGTTCGCCGATGCGGGCTGGTTTCCGGAAAGCTTCGATCCGCGCAATGGCGAGTTCGGTTTCGTCGCTACCGATCGCGACACGCTCGCGCAGCAGAATTTTCTCGACCGGCGATGGGACCGCGCCGGCGCGCGGCGCATGCGCACGGGTGTCGCAGCGGCGGCCGACGCCCTGCCGCGGCAAAAGCCGCCACTGAACTTCATCTGGCACACCGGCTTTTGCTGCTCGACGTTGCTGGCCAAGGCGATAGACCAAAAGGGGCGTAATCTGTCGTTGTGCGAGCCCTGGATCCTGATTGAAATCACAGACGCGAAGCGCGCGGGCGCGCTCGGACGTCCTTCGCTCGCATCCGTTCCGCAGCTTGCGTTCGGCCTTCTCGGCCGGAGTTTCGCGCCCGGCGAACGCATCACGCTGAAGCCCGCGCCGGCCGCCAGTCATCTTCTGCGCGACGCCGCGGCGCACACTGAGGGCGCGATGCTGTTTCTCTATTCCGACTGCAAAAGCTTCGTCGCCTCGATCGCCAAGCTGGGCGAAGGGGGCCGCAAATATGTGCGCACGCTTCTTCTCGCGATCCTGGGCGACGGGCACCTGCAGTCGCAATGGCCGGGCGCGAGGCTCCTGGCATTGTCCGATCTCGAACTCGCCGCCATCGTCTGGCACATGCAGATCGCGGAGTTCACGCGCCACTGGCCGGCGGCGCGCGCCGCCTCGCTCGATTGCGATGCGTTTCTTGCCGCGCCCGCCGAGACGCTCGCGAAACTGGACGCGCATTTTTCATTGGGCCTGGGTGCGGACCATCTTCGGCAGGTGGCGGAAGGCCCGTTGTTCCGGCGCAACGCGAAAACCGCCGCAGAGGGGTTCGACGCCAACACGCGGCGCGAAGAACATGCCCGCGTGGCAAGCGAACTGGGCGACGATCTTTCCCGCGTCGTGGAGCAGAGCTACGCGCTGTGCCCCGCGACGCCGCGCGGCGCGCCGCTGCCCAATCCGCTGCTGTCGACCGACAAGATCGCTTCGACGTGAAGACCAGTCCGTCGTTGGGTTATCTTCCGGCAGCACCGTTGCGGATTATACCAGTGGCCTTTGTTGGCGACTCCCCCCACCCGATCCGCCTTCGCCAAGGCTACGGCGGACAAGTCTTTAGCTCTTCTCGCCCGCCGTAGCTTCAGCGTAGGCGGGTCCGTCTCCGCTACGCTTTGCTCCGCTACGACGGATCGACCTCCCCGCAAGGGGAGATGAAGAAAGAGGTTTCGCCTCCCCCTTGCGGGGAGGCTGGCGAGCTTGGAGAGCGACGGGTGCCAAACATGGAGCGCGAGCCGGGTGGGGGGCGGACCGATCAACACAGCTAAGGCCGTTGCGGATTATTCTTTCGCCAGCCGCGCTTCGGCGGCTGCGAGCATGGTCTTGAAGCGGGGGTCGTCGCGGATGCCGTCGAAGTCGGGATCGACTTTGGCGTGATTCAGCAAGCCGGATGACGCTTTTGGGAAAACGGGAGCGAGCATGTCGAGCGCCGCGTCCGTCTCCTTCAAATAGGCTGCAAGCGCGCACGCGAAGTTGTAGCGCATATTCCAGTTTTCCGGGTCGATCAGCATCGCGCGGTTCATCCATTCCTTGGCCCGTTCGGCCTGACCAAGGACGGCGAGAGCGTTGCTGGCATGGCCCATGGCCAGCCCGTTGCCGCGATCCTGCGCCAACACCATTTCGGCCCGGGCGAGCGTGATTTGCGCGGCGTTGAGCGCAGCCTGGGAATTTCCGATTGCATTATAGCAGGTGATCAGCATGCCGGCCGAGCTGAAGTCCGTCTCCATGAGGGACATCGCTTTTTCGAAATAACGAATGGCATCGGCCGGCCGGCGCTGCCTGAAGCTCAAATTCGCCGCCGATCTGTTGACCTCATAAGATTCGGGGTCCAGGCGAAACGCGATTTGAATCTCCGCCGTGGCCTCATCATGTCGGCCGCTTTCGGCAAAGATTCTGGCTTTTACGGCGTGGGCTTCGGCCAGCGTGCCGTCGAGCGCCAGGGCGCGCTCCGCCGCCGCCATGCCGTCATCGCTGCTTCGCCCATGCGTGAAGCGCAGCAGCATCTGGCCGAGCGCCATGAGCGCCCAGGCTTGCGCATAATCGGGATCGATCTCGATGGCCCGGCCGCAGATGCGCACGATCCCCTCCACTTGCCGGGGATCGGTTTCAAAGCCGGTTACATATGTTTGGCGCGCCATCAGGTAGAGGTTGTAGGCCTCGACGTTGTCGGTGCCGCGCCGCTCGATCGCCTTCTTCTCCTCGGGCACGAGCTTGAGTTTCAGCGCCGTGACGATCGCTTCGCAGATCTCGTCCTGCAGCGCGAAGATGTCGCTGAGGTCGCGGTCGTAGCGCTCGGCCCAGACATGGCCGCCGGTGGCGCCGTCGATCAGCTGGGCGGTGATGCGCACGCGGCCGCCCGATTTGCGGACGCTGCCTTCCAGCACATGGCTGAGCTTCAACTGCCGTGCGATCTGGGGAACGTCGACGCTCTTGCCCTTGAACTGGAAGGCGGTGTTGCGCGCGATGACGAAAAGCGCCGAGACCTTGCTGAGGTCGGTGATGATGTCTTCGCTGATCCCGTCGCTGAAATACTCCTGCTCGGCGTCGCCGCTCATGTTGGAGAACGGCAGGACGCAGATGGAGAGCTTGCGGGGTTGCTCCGTCTTGGGGAACTCGGCTTCGCTGTGCGCGGCGGCGCGGACGGAAAACACATGCACCGGGCGCTCGATGTTCTTGACCGTGTGCTCGCCCATGTCTTCGAACGCGCAAGGCGCCTTGCCTTCGACCTGATCGCGAACAATCCGGGACAGCGCCACGCCGCCCACCGGCGCGAGCGTCTGCAGCCGCGCCGCCACATTGACGCCCTCGCCATAGATGTCGTCGCCTTCGACGATCACCTCGCCCAGATTGATGCCGATGCGGTAGCGGATGCGCTTGGCTTCGGAGAGGTCGGTCTCGGACTTCTCCGTCGCCTCCTGGATCGCCAGCGCGCAATTGACGGCGGCGATGACGCTCGGAAACTCCACCAGGGCGCCGTCGCCCATCAGCTTGAACAGGCGCCCGCCATGGATGGCGACCTGCGGATCGAAGATCCGGGTGCGGTTGGCCTTCAGGCGCTCGAGCGTGCCCGCCTCGTCGGCCTCCATGCGGCTGCTATAGCCGACCACGTCGGCGGACAAAATCGCGGTCAGTTTGCGCTGCATCAGCTTGATCCTGCCAGGCGCGCATCGGCGGCAGCGACCATCGCCTGGAAGCGCGGCAACTCCCTCACCGAATCGAGTTCGCTGTCATTCTTCGCCCACAACAACCCAGGCAGCAGCGTGGTCTCGAAAATGGGGTCGAGAAGGTCCAACGCCATCTCGAACTCACCCAGCCGCGCCATGCTGCAACCCAGATTGTACCGCAGGTCGAGATTGTTGGGATCCAGCAGCAGCGCGCGTTCGACCCATTCCTTCGCCCGTACGACTTCACCGAGGGCGGTCATGGCGCTCACGCCGAAACTCATGGCGTTGCCGTGGTCGGGCTCGGCCATGATCGTTTTTTCGGCCCGCGCGAGCGTACGACGCGCCGCGTCCTTCTCGCCTTCCTGGTCTCCCTTGGCCGCGTAGCACTGGATCGTCATGCCCGTCGACCAGAAGTCCGTCGGGGCGATCGATGCAGCCTTCTCCAGGCAGCGGATCGCATCATCGAACATTCTCAGCGGCACGAAACAGCGCGCCGCCGCTGCATTGACTTCATAGGATTCGGGATCGAGCTTGAGTGCCGTCCTGTGCGCCGCGATGGCTTCCTCGAACCGGCCTTCGTCGGCCAGCACGCGGCCGCGCGCGGCGTGGGCTTCGGCAAGATCGGGTTCCAGCGCAAGCGCCTTTTGCGCGGCGTCCCAGCCCTTGCCGCCTTCCATGCTGCCGAGAATAATGAGATTCGACTGGCTGATGGCGAGCAGCGCCCAGGCGCGAGCATAATTCGGATCGATCTCCACCGCCCGCCGGCACAGCCGGATGATGATCTCGCGATGGCGGGCATTGGCCATCTGGCTGAATTGCCGCGCCATCAGATAAATCTTGTAGGCTTCCGCATTTGTGGTCGAGCGCTGCTCGATGGCCTTTTTTTCTTCGGGCAGAAGCTTCAGCTTCAGTGCTTTGACAATGGCTTCGGAAATTTCGTCCTGAAGCGCAAAAATATCGTTGAGATCGCGGTCATAGCGCTCGGCCCAGACGTGATCATTGGTGGCTCCGTCGATCAGCTGCGCGGTGATGCGCACGCGATTGCCCGCCTTGCGCACGCTGCCTTCCAGCACGTGGCTCAGCTTGAGCTCGCGCGCAACCTTCGGCAACTCGACGTGCTTTCCCTTGTACATGAATGCACTGTTGCGCGAGACGACCGACAACGAGGAGATCTTGCTCAAATCGGTGATGATATCTTCGCTGATGCCGTCGCTGAAATATTCCTGCTGCGGGTCGTCGCTCATGTTGGCGAAAGGCAGGACGCAGATGGACAGTTTGTGAGTCGATTCCGCCCTGGAACCGTCTGCGCGGTCCGGCCTGGCGGCGCGGACGCTGAACACATGCACCGGCGCTTCGATGTTCTTGACGCTGTGTTCGCCCATATCGTCGAATTCGCAGGGCGTTTTGCCCTTGACCTGGTCGCGGACGATCCGGGAAAGGGCGACGCCGCCGACCGGTGCCAGCGCCTGGATTCGGGCAGCGACGTTGACGCCTTCGCCGTAGATGTCGTCGCCGTCGACGATGACTTCTCCCAGATTGATGCCGATACGGTAGCGGATGGGCCCGGCATCGCCGGACTCCGCCTTCTCGGTCGCCTCCTGGATCGCCAAAGCGCAATTGACGGCGGCGATGACACTGGGGAACTCGACCAGCGCTCCGTCGCCCATCAGCTTGAACAGCCGCCCGCCATGGATGGTGACGTGGGGATCGAATATCCGCGCGCGGTTGGCCTTCAGCCGCTCCAGCGTACCGGCCTCGTCGGCCTCCATCAGGCCGCTATAGCCGACCACGTCGGCGGACAGAATAGCGGTTAGTTTGCGCTGCATGGAAGGCGGAGCCGTCGAATGTCGGTAGCGGGCAGACCCTAACGGATGGAAGCGGCGGCGTCAGCCCCGAAATGCGGGGAAGGGCGCGGCAGTACGCCCTTCTGGCACGGCGCGTCCGACAACGCCGTCTTTATTTTCCTCATTGCACCGTACCACCCGAAAAGTCCGTTGTGTTGATATCGAATGGCTTACAGCGGCGATCCTAGGACGCCTAAGGGAAGCATCTGTCGTGCTAGACTAGCAAGTCTCTGCTTCTCCCGAGTTCCCCCATGACCTTCGAACCACCCTTCATTCTCGCCATCGACCAGGGCACCACCTCCACGCGCGCGATCCTGTTCGATTCGGCGGCGCGGCCGGTCGCGTCGCACTCCGTCGAGTTGCGCCAGATGTATCCGGCCAACGGCTGGGTCGAGCATGACGCGGAGGAAATCTGGCAGGCGGCGCTCACCTGCTGCCGCGTGGCGGCGAAGGGTGTGGCGCCCAAAGAGATCGCCGCCATCGGCATCACCAACCAGCGCGAGACGACGGTGTTGTGGGATCGCAAATCGGGTGCGGCGCTTCACAACGCCATCGTGTGGCAGGACCGGCGCACGGCCGAGCGCTGCCGCGCGCTGAAGGACGCGGGCCGCGAACCCGCCGTCACGAAGAAGACGGGCTTGCTGCTCGATCCCTATTTCTCCGCCACCAAGGCCGAATGGCTGCTCGATCACGTGCCGGGAGCGCGGCGCGCGCGCCGGGCGGGGCGAACTGGCGCTCGGCACCATCGACAGCTGGCTCATCTTCAAATTGACGGGCGGCGCGGTGCACGCGACCGACGTGACCAACGCCTCGCGCACCATGCTGCTCGATCTCGCATCGCTCGCCTGGGACGACGAGATGCTGACCCTGTTCCGCGTGCCGCGCGCGATCCTGCCGGACGTGCGCGACAGCGCGGGCGATTTCGGCGCCACGCGCGCGGATATATTGGGCGCTTCCATTCCCATTCGCGGCGTCGCCGGCGACCAGCAGGCCGCCGCCTTCGGGCAGGCCTGCTTCGCGCCGGGCGATGTGAAATCGACCTACGGCACGGGCTGTTTCGCGCTGGTGAATACGGGCAAGGGCGTGCCCGCGTCGCAGAACCGCCTGCTCGCGACCGCCGCCTATCGCGCGAAGGGCGAAACGGCTTATGCGATCGAAGGCAGCATCTTCGTGGCGGGCGCGATCGTGCAATGGCTGCGCGATGCGTTGGGCGTGATCCGCAATGCGGAGGACATCGAGGCGCTGGCGCGCACGGCCAAGAGCGCGGAGGGGCTTTATTTCGTGCCGGCCTTCACCGGTCTCGGCGCGCCTTATTGGGACCCCGATGCGCGCGGCGCCATCCTGGGCCTCACGCGCGACATGGGCGTGGCGGAAATCGCGCGCGCGGCGCTCGATGCGGTCTGCTACGAGACGCGCGATCTGCTCGATGCGATGGCCCGCGACATGGCCGCGGCGCGGCTGGGCTCGCCGGGCGCGCTGAAAGTCGACGGCGGCATGGTGCGCAACGACTGGTTCTGCCAGCGGCTGGCCGATCTCACGGGGTTGACCGTCGACCGGCCGAAAATCACCGAGACGACGGCGCTGGGCGCCGCCTATCTGGCGGGGCTCGCCACGGGCATCTTCCGCGATTTTTCGGACATCTCGAAAGGCTGGGCGCTCGACCGCCGCTTCGAGCCCAATCTCGCCGCCGCCACGCGCGATTCGCTGTATGACGGCTGGAAGAAGGCGGTGGCGCGGGTTCGCACAGCTGCGACTTGAGGGTTGGGGCATGCACAAAAAACTACCCTCCCCTTGAGGGAGGGTCGAAATTCTTCGTTGAGCGAAGCGAAAAAGAAGAATTTCGGGGAGGGGTATTGTTGAAGCAGCACCCCTCCCCGAATTGCTTCGCAATTCGACCCTCCCTCAAGGGGAGGGTGGAAAAATCTGGGGCCCAAACACGCCCGTTTGACAGGACTCGGCCCTGGGGGACACTCTATACACAGCGATATTCGATCCTGGGAGTTCCGTCATGAACGTGCTGGAAAAGATCAAGGTCCACGTGCCGAAGAGCACGCGATTGCGTCCCTCGAAGGCAAGGTGAGCGCCGAGGAATGGCGGTTGCGCGTCGATCTGGCCGCCACCTATCGCCTTGTCGCGCTGCATGGCTGGGACGACATGATCTTCACCCATATCTCCGCGCGCGTGCCCGGGCCCGAGCATCATTTTCTGATCAACCCCTATGGGCTGCTGTTCGAGGAGATCACGGCGTCGAGCCTCGTCAAGATCGATGTCGACGGGAACAAGGTCCAGGACTCGCCTTACCCGGTGAACCCCGCGGGCTTCACCATCCACAGCGCGCTGCACATGAACCGCGACGACGCGCATTGCATCATCCATCTGCACACGACGGACGGCGTGGCCGTGTCGGCGCAGGCCGACGGGCTGTTGCCGCTCGACCAGCACGCGATGCTGATCTGCGGCGATATCGGTCTATCACGACTATGAAGGCGTGGCCCTCGATCTCGACGAGCGCGACCGGCTGGTGCACGACATCGGCGACAAGCATGTGATGATCCTGCGCAACCACGGCACGCTGGCGCTGGGCAAGAGCTGCGCCGACGCGTTCATGCGCATGTATTATCTGGAGCGGGCCTGCTCCATGCAGGTCGCGGCACTCGGCGGCGGGGCGAAGCCCAATTGGCCGAACCAGGGCGTGCCCGAAAAGACCGCGCAACAGGGCACGATGGCCTTCGACGGCCCCATCGGCTCGCTCGCCTGGCCCGCGCTGCTGCGCAAGCTCGACCGCACCGATCCCAGCTACAAGCACTGAACGCGAAGGCACGCGACATGAAATTCGGCGTTGGGCAATCCGTCCGCCGGACGGAGGACATCCGCTTCGTCACGGGGCAAGGTCAGTATACGGACGATCTGCGCTTCGAGGGCGAGGTGCACGCGATCTTCCACAGGAGCCCGCAAGGCCACGCGCGGATCGCTTCGCTCGACATCTCGGCCGCGAAGGCGGCGCCCGGCGTGGTGGCGGTTCTGACCCAGGCCGACGTCGAAGCCGCAGGCGCGGGCGACATGCCGTGTCTCGTGCCGCTCAAGACGCGCGACGGACAGGGTGTCAGGCAATCGCCCAAGCCGTTGCTCGCGAAAGATCGCGTGACGTTCGCGGGCGAAGCGATCGCGATGGTGATCGCGAAAACGCTGGCGCAGGCGAAGGACGCGGCCGAACTCGTCGCGGTCGAATACGAACCGCTGCCGGCGGCGGGCACGCTCGATTCGGCGCCGACCGGCCCGCAAATCTGGGACAGCGCGCCCGGCAATGTCGTGTTCGACTGGGCCGAGGGCAAGGAAGAAGAATGCGCGAGCGGCTTTTGCGAGCGCCGCGCACACCGTGACGCTCGACACCGTGCAAAATCGCGTCGTCGCCAATTCGATGGAGACGCGCAACGCGATCGGCGTCTACGATCCGGGCAACGAAAGCTACACGCTCTACACCGGCTCGCAGGGCGCGGGAAATTTGCGCGATATGGTCGCCCGGAACGTGCTGAAGGTCGCGCTCGAGAAATTGCGCGTCGTCACGCGCGACGTGGGCGGCGGCTTCGGCATGAAGGGATTCATGTATCCCGAACAGCCGCTGGTCCTCATCGCGGCCAAGGCGCTGGGAAAGCCCGTGCGCTGGTCGGGCGACCGCACCGAGGCGTTTCTCTGCGACGACGCCGGGCGCGACATGCGCATGATCGGCGAACTCGCGCTCGACAGGGACGGCCGCATCCTCGCGATGCGGATCACCGGAAGCGCGAACATGGGCGGCTATCTTTCGCAATATGCGCCGTTCATTCCGACGCTCGCCGGTGGGCGGATTTTCGGCGGCGTCTATCGCGTGCCGATGATGTTCGCGAACATCAAGGGCTATTTCTCCAACAGCGGGCCGGTCGATGCCTATCGCGGCGCGGGACGGCCCGAGGCCGCCTATCTGATGGAGCGGCTGATGGATGCGGCTGCGGCGAAAACCGGCATCGACCGCGTCGAACTGCGCAAACGCAATCTGCCGGGGCCTGCGGAACTGCCTTACGTCAACTGGACGGGCGTGTCGTTCGATTCCGGCGATTATCCGCGCATGCTGGAAGAAAGCCTGAAGCGCGCCGATTGGGCGGGCTTCGCCGCGCGCCGCAAGCAATCCGAAGCGCGCGGCAGGAAGCGCGGTTTCGGCGTGGCCTATTATGTCGAGATCACGGCGGCGGCGGGCAGCGAGCCCGCGGCCGTCAAATTCACCGACAATGGCGGCGTCGAGCTTTATGTCGGCACGCAATCGAACGGGCAGGGCCACGAAACGGCGTTCGCGCAGGTCGTGGCCGAGCGGCTGGGCGTCGCGTTCGAATCCATCACCGTCAAGCAGGGCGATTCCGATTGGGTGAATGGCGGCGGCACCGGCGGGTCGCGCTCGCTCAACATGGCGGGCGGCGCACTCGAATTGGCGTCGGACGAAGTGATCCGCAAAGGCAAGACGGCGGCCGGGCAGGTGATGCAGGCGGGCGGCAATCCCGTCGGCTTCGACATCGTCGAAGGGATCGGCACGTTCCGCGTGGCGGGATCGGATCGCAGCATGAGCGTGAGCGAGCTTGCGGTTACGTTGAAGCGCGAGAAGTTGCCGGGCTTCGAGACGGGTCTGGACAGCGACGCGCTTTATAAGGGCAGCGCGTCCACCTTTCCCAACGGCAGCCATATCTGCGAAGTGGAAGTCGATCCCGATACGGGCAAGGTCGATGTCATGTCCTATCGCGTGCTCGACGATTTCGGGCGCGTGATCAATCCCATGCTGGTGGCCGGGCAGGTTCATGGCGGCGTGGCGCAGGGCCTCGGCCAGGCGCTGTTGGAGAATTGCGTCTACGACGCCGAGACGGGACAGATCCTCACAGCCAGCTTCACCGATTACGCGATGCCGCGCGCCGACGATCTGCCGGACATCCAGTTCGCCTATGAGGAGATTCCCTGCAAGACGAATGCGATGGGCGCCAAGGGCTGCGGCGAAGCGGGAACCGTGGGCGCGATGCCCGCGGTGATGAGCGCCATCGCCGATGCTTTGGGAATCGTCCACATCGACATGCCCGCCACGCCCGAACGCGTCTGGCGCGCGATGCGGGGGAAATAGGAATCACGCGGAGCCGCGGAGCCGCGGAAAAAAGTAGATTTAGCGCAGAGGACGCAAAGGACTCGCTGGGGACGCAGGAATCGCTTCCATTGCTCTGAACATCAGATATTTGTCGCGAATCTTCTTTTTGCGCGCATTCGCGCGCAAGCCCTTCTCGGCGCCCTCCGCGAGCCCTCTGCGTCCTCTGCGCTAAATCTTTCTTCTCCGCGTCTCCGCGTCTCCGCGTCTCCGCGTGAGTCACTGTTTCGGCGCGGGTGCCTGCGTCGGTGCCGCGGCGGGGGCGGGATTTGCCGCTACGTAGGTCGCGATCGATTTGGTGAGCGTATCGCGGTCGTCGCAGCCCGACGGGCAGAGCCGCGTCAGCTCCGCAAGCTGTCCATTCGCCGACGCGACATCGTGCATGTTGAGATAGAGCTCGCCTAAATTCTCGTGGGCGCGTTTGAAGTCGGGATCTTCCTGCAGCGCCCTCTGATAGAAGTCGAGCGCCACGTTAAAATCGCCCATCATGCGATGGGTGAAGCCGAGATAATTGAGAATATCGGCATCGTGCGGCCGGCCGTCGTGGGCGCGATTGAGCAACGGAATTGCGTCGGAGTAGCGCTCCTCATGGATCAGCCGGAGGGCCATCGCATAATCGTCGAATTGGGGTGTGCCCATCGGACGGCCATAGGCGCTGGGTCCTCCTCCCATTTGCGCCATGACCGGGACCGGCAGCACGCCGGCCGCGAGCAGCAAAATCGCGATGACGGGAAATCTGCGCATATCGCTCTCCCCAAGAATGGCGCTGGCGGCACGATAACCCTAAGCCGGGAGAACGGCAAAGGCCGTGAAACTCCTGCTGCGCGCGATTTCTAATTCGTGCCCGAAGGTTGTGTGGGGGGAGCCGTCGTCGGAGGCACAATTGCCGGTGCGGGCTGCGGGTTCGCGGCCACATAGGTCGCGATCGATTTGGTGAGGGTGTCCCGCTCGTCGCAGTCCGTTGGGCAAATCCGGACCAGTTCCGCAAGCTGCCCCTGCGCCGAAGCGAGATCGTGCATGTTGAGATAAAGCTCGCCCAGATATTCATGGGCGCCTTTGTGATCCGGATTCTCCTGCAGCGCGTGCTGATAGAAAATCAGCGAGTTCTGAAAATTGCCCACCATGCGGGAGGTGAAGCCGAGATAATTGAGGACATCCGCACTATGCGGCCGCCGCCGGAGTTCGCGCATGAGATAGGGAATCGCATCGGCGAATCTGTCCTGGTGGATCAGTCTCAATGCCATGCCGTAATCGTCGCCCTGCATCGGGCCGCTCATGGTGCCCATCGATCCGCCACCATAGCCGCCTCCGCCCATGGCGAGCAGCGGCGAGACGGCCGTGCCGGCTGCCAGCGTGAGAACCGCGACAAAAAGAGATTTGCGCATGGCTACCCCCAAAAATCCAAGGTGGCCGGACGATAGGCTCGGGCGTTCGGGACGGTAAAGGGCGCCCGACGTGCGTATTTTGCTGCACACGCGAAATTTCTGCGGCGCAGGTTCTCTTTTTGGCCGAACTGCCCGGTTCCTCCGCCCGTTCATGCCGTGTCGATCACCAGGATTTGACTTGCCGGCCGCGGCAAGCTGAAAGTCCGCCATGCGCACGCCCACACTCGTCCGGACGAACGACAACACGCGGCCCACGCGCCGCAAACCCGAGAGCCTGTCCAAGCTCAAGAAAGCCGCGCGCAAATTGTTCGTGGAGCGCGGCTATCACGCGACCCGTCCGCAGGACATCGCGCGCGAAGCGGGCCTCGGTCACGGCACCTTCTATCTGCATTATCCCGACAAGCGCGCGTGCTTTCTCGCCTTCGTCGAGGAAGCGCGGGACGAGCTCGACGCGCATGTGAGCGCGCGCGTGGGATCGCACCAGACGCTGGAAGAGTTGATCGCCAACACGCTGCGCGCGATCTACGACTATTCGGAAAGCCATCCCGGCGTGCTGAAGGCGGCCATGACGGACGAGGCGGTGATCGACGCCGAGGGCGTGCAGACCATACCCCTGCTCCAGCGCTGGGGCAGCGATTGGGCCAGGACCGTGCGCGCGGCCGCGAGCCAGGGCCAGGCCGCTCCGCTCTATGATTGGGACATTGTCGGCCAGGCGATCGTGGGCGCCATTCACCAGACGGCGATCGAAGGCTACCGTTCGGGCCGCGGCCAGCGCGACGTGGTGAACAATCTGACGCAGTTTCTCGTGCGCGCTCTGAAACCTTGAAACCGGGCATTAACACGATTGCCGTCGAATCGTGATTTGAGACTTGCGCGGGCCGGTCCCGATTGACAGCGCACGCAGACTGACAAATTATCAGCTGATCGCTGGCGCCTCCGGGGCCGGCGGACGGGAGGATAAAAAGAATGCCGAAGCTGACCTATTCGAGCGACGAAATCCTGGCCGACCATCCCGGGCTCAAACCCCATGTCGAGGCCGGTTACCGGCTGCATGGCGGCTTCGATGCCGACGGGAAATACGTCTCTCCGCGCACGTTTCACCGCTGGCCCGCGATCCGCGCTTGGTCGGACGCCGTCAAGGAGCACGGTCATCCGCTGGTCAATTCATCGCAGCAGCTGATGCTCCAGGGTAATTTCCCGTCCAAACGGCAGCAGAATTTCCTGCTCGATCTGGGCATGGGCCAGACCCTGTGGGATTCGCTGACCGTCACCGGCATCATCGAGGCGCGCGGCGGCAAGCTCGCGGAAGCCGTGGCCCCCGATTTCCAGGCGATCGTCGTGGAAGATATTTCCGGCACCGCGACGGGTCACCTGAACAAGGGCCTTCTCGTGGCGCATGGGCTCGACGAGGGCGGCAGCACGAAGCGCAATGAAGGCGGCCACGATACGATGTGGTTTGCCGCACGCGACATGCTGTTTGGCAGGAATGCCTATCCCGTTCCGACCGTTCCCGAAAACCTTTCGCGCCCCGAAATCGGCCGCCTCATGCCGCAAATTCCGAAGGAATTCGAAGATTGGGTTCTGCTCCTGATGAACGTGCTGATGATCGAAGTGCGCGCCGAAAAATTCTTCGCCTTTTGCACGACGGTGATGCGCGATCCGGAAAATTTCCGCGACCGGCGCGAGATTGCGCTGCACGCCGCCGATCTGGTGGATCGCATCCGGCAGGATGAAGGGCCCCATGTGGGCTACCTGACGGCCGTCATATCGGAATTGCGCAGTTTCACCTTCAAGGCGGCCGACGGCAGCAAAGTCCCCGGCTCCCGCATGATCGACCCCATCTGGCTCGGGATGGTGCGGTGGCATTCCGTCACCAACGTCGAATTCGGCCGCAATCAGGCCCGCGCCGCCCTCATCGAAGCGCTCGCCCGCAGGCAGAATGGAAGTGACCTTGTCCGGCGTTTCGATATGCTGGAGCAGAAGGAAGCGGCTTGACGGGGGTTTGCGAAATCCATGCCGCTCTCTTTCCCGGCCGCTAGCAGGGCAACCGCTCTGGCCGCGCGGCGGGAGGACAGGACGACGGCGATGGCGAAGCTTTCCTACTCGACCGACGAGATCATGGCGCACCATCCCTATGTGCGCCCCCATATCGAAGCGGGTCTCCAATTCCATGGCGGCTTCGACGCCCAGGGCCGCTATATTTCCCCGCGCACATTGAATCGGCTGCCGGCGATCGACGCGTGGGCTGAAGCCTTGCGTGCCCGCGGCTTCGAACTGTTCGATTGCTCGGAGCTGATCCGCGGACATTTTCCCACCGTCGAGCAGCAGCGGTTTCTCCTCAGCCTCGGCATGGGCGAAACGCTGTGGGATCCCATGACGGTTACGGGCGTCATCGAGCAGCGGGGACGGCGCATCGCCGATGCCGTGGCGCCGGATTTCCAGGCGATCATCGTCGAGGACATTTCAAACACAGCGACCGGCCATCTCAACAAGGGTCTCTTGATGTCGCACGGGCTCGACGAGGGCGGTTGCGAGCAGCGCCGCGAAGGCGGCCATGGCGACATGTGGTTCGCGGTGCGCGACATCGCGTTCGGCAAGGACGCCTATCCGCTGCCGAACGTTCCCGAGAGTCTCGCGAAGCCCGAGACCGGCCGGCTCATGCCGCAGATTCCGCAGGAATACGAATACTGGATCGTGCTCCTGATGAACGCGCTGATGATCGAGACGCGCGCGGAGGACGTGTTTCAGTTCTGCATGAATGTGCTGCGGGACCCTGCGAATTTTCGCGATCGCCGCGCCGACGCGCTGCTCGCGGCCGAACTCGTCGAGCGGATCCGCCAGGACGAGACGCCGCATGTGGGTTATCTCACGACCGTGCTGTCGGAACTGCGCAGCTTCACCTTCCGGGCCGCCGACGGCGCCACGGTGTCCGGCGTCGAGATGATCGAACCGGTGTGGCGGGGCGTGCTTTACTGGCATTCCGTCACCAACAACGAATTCGTCCGGCGCCAGGCGCGCGCCGCGATCGTCGACGCACTCGGCAAACGCGCGAACGGGCGCGATCTCGTCCGGCGCTTCAACGCTCTCGATCACAAGGAAGCCGCGCAATGAAGGATTTCAAAGGCAAGACGGCGTTCATCACGGGCGGCGGCAGCGGCATCGGGTTCGCCATGGCGCGCGCGTTCGGCCATGCCGGCATGAACGTGGTCGTGGCCGACATCGACCTCGGCGCCGCGAAAGCTGCCGTGGAGCGGCTTGCGAACGAACAGGTGAAGGCCCTGCCCATCCAGTGCGACGTGACGGAGCGCGACGCCGTGCGGCGCGCCGCGCTCGACACACTGGCGGCGTACGGCAAGGTGCACGTCGTGTGCAACAATGCCGGCGTCGCGGTGGGCGGCCCGATCGGCAGCGTGGGCGAGCACGACTGGGATTGGATTCTCGACGTCAATCTGAAGGGCGTCGTCTACGGCGTGGAGACGTTCGTTCCCCTGATCAAGAGCCACGGCGAAGGCGGCCACATCGTCAACACCGCGTCGATGGCGGGCCTGGTCAGTCCGCCCGGCATGGAGCCCTACACGGCCACGAAATTCGCCGTCGTCGCGATGAGCGAAGGCTGGGCGCAGCAATTGGCGCCGATGAATATCGGCGTGTCCGTGCTCTGTCCGGGCTTCGTGCGCACACGCATCCACGAAAGCGGACGCACGCGGCAGGATCGCTATGGCGGCCATGGCGAGGTCGACCCCGGCGTCGGCGCGACGCGCGAAGAAGCGGCGCAAAATGTGATGCACGGCATCGACGCGGACGTGGTGGGCGCGCGCGTGCTCGAAGCGGTCGAGGCGAATGAGCTCTACATTCTTCACCCATCCGAATTTCCGGGAATTCGTCCAGGCTCGCTTCCAGACGATCAACGCGGCCTTCGATGCCGCGGACAGGAGCAAGGCGCTGAAGGCGGTGAAGGAATGGACGCCGATCGCGCCGGTCAACATCGGAAAATCCCAATAGGAGTGACGCGATGAAATTCGGCATTTTCTACGAGCACCAGCTGCCGCGACCCTGGCACGAGGGCGACGAGCTGAAGCTGTTTCAGGACGCGCTCGACCAGGTGGAGCTGGCCGACCGGCTCGGCATCGACCACGCCTGGGAAGTCGAGCACCATTTCCTGGAGGAATATTCGCATTCCTCGGCGCCCGAAGTGTTCCTCGCCGCCTGCTCGCAGCGCACGAAGAACATCCGCCTCGGCCACGGCATCGTGCTGATGCCGCCGGGCTACAACCATCCGGCGCGCGTCGCCGAGCGCATCGCGACGCTCGATCTCGTCTCCAACGGGCGGGTGGAATTCGGCACGGGCGAATCCTCCGCGCTGCTCGAGCTCGGCGGCTATCGCGTGCCGGTCGAGAAGAAGCGCGAAATGTGGCGCGAGGCGGTCGAGCAATGCCTCAACATGATGGCGATGGACCCCTATCCCGGGTTCGAGGGCGAGTATTTCGAGATGCCCTGCCGCAACATCGTGCCGAAGCCGGTGCAGAAGCCGCATCCGCCGGTGTGGGTCGCGTGCTCGAACCGCGAGACGATCAAGCTGGCGGCGCGGCTCGGCATCGGCGCGCTCACCTTCGCCTTCGTCGATCCCGCCGAGGCGAAGCAGTGGGTCGACGACTACTACCGCATCTTCAAGGAGGAATGCGTGCCGATCGGCCATGCCGTGAACCCCAACATCTGCATGGTGACGGGTTTCTCGGTCCACCGCGACGGCGAGGAAGCGCGCCGGCGCGGCCTCGACGGGTTCAGCTTCTTCGGCTACGCGCTGGGCCATCATTACATTTTCGGCGAGCACAAGCCGGGCCGCACCGACATCTGGAAGAATTTCGAGGCGGTGAAAGACGCGCTGCCGCACAGCAGGCGCCGGCGGCATCGGCACGCCCGAGGACATGCGCACGCATCTGCGCAAGTTCGCGGACGCGGGCGTCGACCAGGTGGCCTTCATCCAGCAGGGCGGCCGCAACAAGCATGAGCACATCTGCGAGGCGCTCGAGCTGTTCGCACGCGACGTGATGCCGGAGTTCAAGGAGAAGGCCGCGGCGCGCCAGGCGCGCAAGGCGGAAGAACTCGCGCCCTTCATCGAGAAGGCATTTGCGCGCAAGACGCGCATGAAGGAGCTGAGCGACGACGAAATCCCCAACGTGATCGCGCTGGGCCGCCAGATCACGCAACAGCCGGCCGACCCGAAAGCACAGGAAGCCGCGCGGCGATGGTCAGAAAGCGGCGCGATCCCGCTGGAGGATCCGGCGAAGAAGAAGGCCGCGGCGGCGGAGTAGGGGCATAATGCGGATGTCGGTTGGTCTGACCGGGCACTTCTTGAGCTTTATGATCGCCGCGAACGCTGTGGTCGTCGTGAGCGGAATGGTGATTTCTGCATTTCTGCGCCGGCGCTTGAAAGTGCTCAACCGCGCGCGGTGGGAGGCGTTGGGTCGTCCGAGCTTTCTGCTGAACAATTCCATCGGCAACAATCTGAGGTTTCGGCGCTACATTTTCGGCTCCGGCCATCGCGAACTGAACGATCCGACTTTTGACAGGCTTGCCCTTGCGAGCAAACTGATCTTCTGCCTGGTCGGCGTGCTTTTCGCAGCAGCGCTTGCGATGATCCTTTGGACCCCGCATGTCCATTCAATTCCATCGCCGCCTGTTGGATCGACGCGCAATCATCCATTGAGCGTAGCCGGTGTCGCAATCCTCGTCTTGTTTGCTGTCGTCTATGCGGCCGACATATGGTTATTGCGTCGTCTCAAACGGACCCATCAAGAGATCTGGATGCAACTCGGAAGCCCGTCGCTGGTCACGAACCATACGATTTCCAACAGCTGGGAGATGTTGCGATTCGTCTGGAGCGTAAAGCATTCGGACGCTTAGTGACACGAAGTTATCGATCGCGATCTATATGATTCGTTGCCTGTCTGTTGTCATGATCTTTACGTTGTTGGTATTGGGCCCGCTCGCATTCAGGTAGAAGACAAAAAATCCGGGAACGTGACGCAGAGAATTACGGCGACGGCGGCAACGTTCCCCTCGCGCCGTGCAGGCGGACATTCCTGCGTTTGTGCGGCCAGGGAACGTTGCTGCTGTCACTTTAATTTTGATCGGCGAACTCGCAACAAACTGCTATAAAAGAAATCTTGCACGAGTACGGACACCATAGTCCGGCTGCTGTCGCAGAATCCATTAGCATTTTGACTGCGCAAGGCATGAAGGCAAATATAAACACTCCAGAGGTTGAGAGAGCTGCCGATGACTATGCTATTGGTATTTGGAACAAAATGCGGTGATGGGACAATGACGCGGATTCGATTGGTGTGTCTCAGGCTAACCGTCCTATTTTGTTTAGCGCTGTGCACGACCGCCAACGGCGAAGAATATGCCGACCACGTCAAGGCCAGCTACCAAAACATCTTTATATCCAAAATTGTGTCGGCCTCTACGGTTCAAACGCGTAATGGGTACGAATGCTTCTACAAATATAGACTCCCAAGTTATCAATATTGTTCGAGGATACTAAATTGCGGTGACAGCGGCAACGTTCCCCTCGCATCGCGAGAGGCGAACCGTCGCGCGTTGTTGCAAGACGCCGAACCGTCGCGCTTTGTCGCATTCGGCTGGGGAACGCTGCCGCTGTTGCCTCATTCCATGCATCATGTTGGGGGCAGTCCGACCAGTGTCGCGCTGTCGCGCCAGAGTTTCGCCGTCACGGCGTCGTCTTTCGCGATCAGGGAGGGATCCGGCCATGTCAGGTGGCGCTTAGTCTGCGAGGCGTAGAACCGCCCCGCCGGTGGAACGATCCGCCCAAGCGCCAAGTCCGCCAATAGCGCGCCGCCGCCGCCAACGGTGTTCGTAGGCTGGAAAAAGCTCAGGATCGGGACCAACACGGCAAAGAAGGTTTTGAACGCGAGCCCGTGGTTGCGCGTGAGCTGTGTCCCCGGCGTGAACCCCGGATTGAATGCAATCACTCGCAGTTCCCGCTCCCGCGCCAGGGCAGATGCCGCCAAGGCGCGCGCCGTGATCACGTTGCAAAGCTTGGAGGCTGCGTAAGCGCGCATCACCGCCCTGGCATCCTTTTTGGGGCTCAGCAAAACCTGGCCCCTGGCCAACTTCTCGGCGTCGGCGTGCTCGGGCGGGGCGATGGGATTGGTCTCAGGATCGTGGAGGTTGCTCGTTGTGATCACGACGACGGCCCCGAAGGCCAATCGCGGGCTCAGGAGCCGGAGCAGGAGATAGTGGGCGAGATGATTCACGGCGAAGGTGGGCTCGAACCCATCCTCGGTGCGCTGATCGATATTGCGGACCTGCATGCCGGCGTTGAGCACCAGTCCGTCTATGCGCGTGTCGCCCAGCCATTGTTCGACCTCTGCCGCGAAGCTGCACACGCTGGCGAGCCTCATGAGGTCAAGCGGGAGAGACTTGAGTTCCGCCGGCGCCTTGCGGCGCGCGCCAACCAGGAGCCGGACATCCGGCGCTCGCCGCATTTGCTCCGCGGCGACGAGCCCTATGCCGTTCGTTCCCCCCGTCATCACGATCGTCTTCATCAAGACCCAGCCTTCCCAAGCCGCCCGCTGCATCCATCAAATCGGATCTTCCGCTCTCTGACAGCGCTGTTCGGGCACCGACGCTTGAAATCGCGGTAACGTTCCCCTCGCGCCGTGCGGGCGAACATTCCCGCGTTTGAGTGACCAGGGAACGTTGCCGCAGTCATTTTATTCCGTAGAAGTTGGATCAGATTTAAGGAATTACGTGATCGGCCTTCAGATCGGATCGAATAGCCTCAATAATTTCGTTCGCCTGCGGTTCAAGAGGTTCAACGGAGCGCACGCACGCGTCCCATGCCTGACTGCCGTATGGCGAATCAGTATCATCAGCTTGATAGAAATTCTGAAGCGAGTCCTGCTTTTCCTGATTAAGAGCGTAAATCAGGGCGACGCGGTTATTATCCAAAACTAAGTCGAAACTTTTTGTGGCGTTCAAGACATCAAGCGGCAATAGTTCCGATTTCTCAAATCTGTGCATTTCCAAATCCGCATCGACAGCACGTTTTGTTCGAAACAACCAATATACGGTTTTCAGATCACAGTTGCATGCTACCCCCCTCGAAAAATGATAAAGACGATTTCCCAAAGCGGCAGTATCCAAAACCATATCTCCGCCGTAAGGCTCGAAATCCTTATATGCACATGGGGGTTTGCCGAAGTTACTACAGGTCTTGAACACCTGAGCATCCGCGCGGATGTTCAAATATATCACTGATGCGTAATCAAATTTGTCACGCAAATCTATCTCTGTGCCGCGCCCCAAGAAATCCGCGAGCCTCTCCATCTCTGCTACTTGATCGGCATTAGCAACGGCGCTCCCTGCATCGGTTCGCCTTTTACTATCAACGGCCCCCACAACCAATACCGCGAGCGCGATAGCGGATAAGGAAAATACAGTCCGTAAGAGGACGCCGATCTGGAGACTGATTACCCATAGCAGACCGGCAATCCCGGCTGAGACGAAAAAAACTCCGAAGTTATGTACCAGCCTGCGGTCATCAGAATCTGTCCGACGATTCCGGCAAAGAGGCCGATGACAAATTCCCACAGGGAAAATCTGCGCAACCATTCGACGGAAAATGCGCTGGCCGCAACCACGCGACCCCACAGTTGGATGATGCTGGCTGGAATAAATCGGTAAGAATCCAAGTCTTTTGCCGGGGCGGGCGCGATAGGTTGGCTCTGTTGTAGCGGGGTGGACCGCGGGGGCTGTCCCCTCCCACGATTCCGTCGATTTTTTCTCGACATGACGGGACTCCTATCCGAGTCCCGCGCCAACCGCGAATCACGCAACAAAATTGCTGTGGATGGGCGATCGTCTCGCTCTTCACGTGGGAAGGCCGGGCGCGAAACCCTTCGGGCGTTTGCGCCATAAGTTCGCGGCAATGTGGGGGTCTTCCCAAGCCCTTGGTCTTCTCTTCGTGGTATGACGTTCATAAGCATATAACCAATACGGTTGTAACATGACCAAATCGGTGCTACAGTCAATTCCGAATTGGACAGCCACGAGCCGCCCATCGGTGCGATGCGGCGCATATGGAGTTGCGAAGCGTGTCGAGAATCCCTGCATCGTGCCTGGAGGCATTCCGTAAGGCATTGGAATTCCTGGCTGTTTCTGGCGCGCCGCGTGCTCCGGAAAGGAACAGGCCCTGTTATTTGCAATTCTGCCCGAAAAAAGCCGCGGACTTCCTGGGTTTTTGGGCCGTCGCCTGTTAATTCACCTGTTTAACAGGCGACCCGATGACGGGCCGCGATACCCGCCGCCCGGTCGCTTGTCGCGCTGCGCCCGCGCCGCCGTCGGGTGCCAAATCGAGCCATTCCAAAGGCTTGTAACGGAGTTTTTCACGGCTCCTTCAGTGTTCATCGGTAACCTTTGCGGCTGGGGCGTCCGCGCGCGCTCCCCGGGCAAGTGGGGCCATGGCGAAACGAACAGGACAGGCGAAGAAGACCGCGCCCCCTCGCTGGGTGCGCAACACCACGCGCGAAGCCATCGTGGCGGCGGCGCGCCATCTGGTCGCGCGCGACGGCGTCGCACAATTCTCGCTGGGCCGGGTGGCCGACGAAGCGGGCTTCGCGCCGCCCACGGTCTATGCCTATTTCCTCAACAAGAACGACCTCCTGCAATCCATCGTGGCGGACGATGTCGCGACGCTGGCGCATGGCATGGTCGACGTGTTCCCCGCCAATGAAGACGACGGGGATGTCGAAGAGGAAAGCCCCCCCGAATCCGATGAACAGCCCGATGCCGAACCCGGCGCCCAGCCCGATGCGCAAGAGTCTGCGCCGGAGGTGGAATTTCGCGCCGAGGATTTGATCGCCGAGGCGAGCGCCGTGGAAGAGTTGGCGCCAGCTCCGACCGAACCGGAACGCCAGCCACCGCCCGCCGCCGAAGCGGATATTCAAAGTCAGTTCGCTGCGTTGGCCGACTGGGTCGACGAATCGAATGCGCCGGCCGCGCGCGAAGAGAATTCGCAGGCGCCCGCCGAAGCGGAGAATTCGCCGCAAGCGCCGGAACCGGAAGCGGAGACGCCGGTTCCGGAAGCGCATGTCACATTCACGCCGGAACAATTGATTCCGGACGACGCGCTTCAATGCCAAATCCCGGTGGCCGAAGCGCCTGCCCAGCCGGAGACGGTGAGCACGCCCGTCGTGCACATGGAAGACGCGCTGCCCGAACAACAGGAAACGCCGGCCGAACCGGAAGCGCCCGAACAGCCTCGCGAAGAACCGCCGCCCGAAAGTGCGCCCGTCGCGCCGACGGTGGATCCGTCCCGCGTCGACGAACTGGCGCAAACCGTCGCACGTCTCGAAGCGATGGTCGCGAAGCTGGAAGCGCGTCCCGTGGATGCGTGGCTCGAGCGGCGCCTGCGCGAATTCGAGCGCGCGCTCGTGTCGCTCGACGATCGCCAGAGCAAGACGGAACAGAGCGGTGGCGGCGCGCCCGCGGAAGCCGCTTTGCGCAGCCTGGAAGAGCGCCTCGATGCGGGCCAGGATATTCAGCGCGCGGCGATCGACGACAGCGCCAAAGACCTCGCAATACGCCTCGATTCCTCGAAGAAGGAGCTGCGCCAGTCGATCCTCGATGTGCGCACGCTGGTGCTGGAAGTTTCCGGCCGTGTCGATGCGGTCGAGCGCGCAGCGCAGATCAAGGCCTCCTATGGCGGTGGAGATATGCCGCATACGGATCATATCGCGAGCGGGCTGGGCAGCGTCCAGGTGCTGCCGCGCCTCGAGCCGCAGGCCGCCGAAGCCACGCCCGAACCTGCGCCCGAAGCAGCACCGCAGGCAACCGGCGAAGATTCCTATCTGTCGCAGGCACGCCGCTCGGCCAAGGCCGCCGCGGAGCAAACCGAACAGGACGCCGGGCAGCGTGCCAGCCGGCTGAACCAGGTCCTGGCATCGCTCAAAGCGGCGTCCTCCGGCACACGCCTGCTCATCGCCGGCTCGATTGCGCTCTTGGTGGTGCTCGCGGGTGCGGGATTGGCTCTGAAGTCGCACGCGACGGCAGAAACCAAAGTCGCGCCGCCGGTTCATACCGCCGCGGCGACGGGACGCCGCGCCGTGCTCGCGCCGCAAATCCGGCTCGCCAGGCTTGCCAATGGCGGCAACGCGCAGGCCCAGCTTCTTCTCGGTCTCGAATATCTGGACGGCACGGGCGCCACGAAGAACGAATCGCAGGCCGCGACGTGGATTTCGCGCGCGGCGGCGCGCGGCGAAGCGGTCGCGCAGATGCTGCTGGGCGCACTTTACGGCAATGGCCGCGGCGTGGCTGCGGATCCATCGCAGGCGCTGCACTGGTATGAAGAGGCCGCGATGCAGGGCAATCGCAAGGCGATGCACGAACTGGCCGTCTCCTATGCGGAAGGCTGGGGCGCGCCGAAAAATTACGGCGAAGCGGCGCGCTGGTTCTCGCGCGCGGCAAGCCTCGGCTATGTGGATTCCGAATTCAATCTCGCCGTGCTTTATGAGCGCGGGCTCGGCGTGCCGCAAAGCCTGCTCGATGCCTACAAATGGTATGCGATCGCGGCGGCGGCGGGCGACAAGGGTTCGGTCGCGCGCATCGCCACGCTCAAGACCCAGATGAGCGCCGAAGATCTTGCCGCCGCGCAGACGGCAGCGACCCAGTTCTCGCCCGAGCCGGTCGATCAGGCCGCGAATCTCGTGCCAAAGATGGCCGAACTGCCGCGCGGCTGAAACGTTACCGCGCTCCGGGCGATTCCCGAAGCGCGGCTCGCGCAAACATTTTCAAACGGTTTCAGTTGCCCGGCGGTGGCGGCGGATATGCGCCAGGCGGAGGCGGATACGCGCCCGGAGGCGGCGGATATGCGCCCGGGGGCGGACCATAACCCGGGGGCGGACCATAACCCGGAGGCGGCCCGTAATAAGCGCGCCGCGGACCCCATTGGACCTTGTCGCCTTTCGACGACATGCATTGCGCATAGGCGATGTTGTATTGCCGCTGCAGGCCATATTGCGCGCCTGCGCTGGTGTCGGAGCCGACCGCCGTTCCTACGATCGCGCCGGAGCCTGCGCCGATCGCAGCACCGCGGCCGCCGCCGATTGCGGCGCCCAGGCCCGCGCCCAACGCGGTGCCCAGCACTGCTTCGCCGATGGCCTTGTTGTTCGCCGCATCCGCGCCGCCGGCGACGCGCTGGCTCGCATAGCCCTGACACGTCGCATCATCTTCCTGGAACGACGCGAACGGTTTGTTCGGCCCCGGCATGACGGGAATCGTGGGGCCCATCGGCGGCGTGACGCAGCCGGCAAGAATGGAGGCTGCAGCCGTTACTAACGCAATTGCACGAAGCTTCATGGTTTCATCCTTGCTGATTTGAACATTCAACCGTTCGGCCCATTGCCGTTCGGTCCCGGATTGGGCGGCGGGCCCTGGTCGCCCGGACCACCCGGGGGCGGACCCTGATAGCCGGGCGCGCCAGGCGGCGGACCATTGTCGTCGTCGCCTTGCGGACCATTGTTATATCCCGGCGGCGGGCCGTTCATCGGCGCGCCCTGCGGATTGCCGTAACCCGGCGGCGGTCCACCTTGCGGACCGTCCTGCGGTCCCGGGCCGTTATATCCCGGAGGCGGCGCGCCATAGCCGGGCGGCGGCGTGATCGGAACCGGCTGCCAGCCGCTGCCGCATTGCTGCACATAGGGATAATAGCCGGGTGGGCTCTGGCAATAATACCAGTATTGCCCCGGGCCATATCCATCCGGCTCGTCGTAATAGTAATAGTCGGAGACCCAACCGGGGTAGGGATAGATCGGCGAGTCGTAGAAATACCAGGCGCCGCCCGCGAACCACCACCAGCCGAAGCGGCCATTGTGCCACGAATGGTTCCAGCTGCCGCCGACCCACGCCGCATGTTCCACCGGCGTGAAGTGCGCGAAATCATGATGGAAGAAACTGCCGTGCGGACCGCCGCCCCAATGGGGCGGTGCGCCGTGGAAGTGGGGATGCGAGGGCGGCGGCGGTGGCCCGGCAAGGGATGGTGCGACAACGCACAGCGCGCTACCCGCCAACAGAATTGCCCAGATCGCGTGACGCGAGAATTTCTGCATGGGTTGACCTGTCGATGGTTCGCCCGAGTGGTAGCCGCTTCAAGCTGAACCGCAGATGAACGGACATTGCATTGATTTCATTGTCGTTTTACCCGCGCATTGCGGCCAAATCGCGTCGCGCGCGCGTTGCAGGATCGTGGCGGAAAAGTGGCGGCGCGGGCGACCCGTGAGTCCCAAAACCTGCGGCCGCAATTTCTTCGCCGACTGTTCCGCTCGTGGTGAATTCCCAGCGATCAGCGACAACACCAGGGACAAGAAAAATCCGGCCCGCGCGCGATGTGCCGCAAAGCGAGCGCGCATATGGGCTTAGCGAGAATTCGTGCCCGCGCGCGCGGACATCTGCAGCGGATAACAGGGACGGATTCGTCCGTATACATCATATTCTGCGGCACGCAATCTCCCCGCCGCGCGCACCGCGATGTTCCGGCCGCGTTCCATCGCCGCGCTCACCGGCCGTCACCCGCAAGACGGGCGAGAAGGCCTGCGATCGTCTCGCGGTCGTCGCTCGCGGTGGCGCGCGGTGCGACAGGTGCTTTCGCCCGGCGCTGCTCCGCCCGGCGGATTTCGCCGAGCAGGAGGCGGAGCGCGCGCGCATCGCCCGCCACCGCGAGATCGGCGAACCTTCGATGCTGCCCAAGGACTGCCGGTGGAAGGCAATCAAGAACTTGCAAGGTGAGGCGCTCACAACAACCTACGTTAAAGTTCTGGAAAAACTTTCGAAACTGGACGGACTGATCGGGACAATCTTCCTGAAGGCCAAGAACGAAATTGAAGACCCCTCGAAGTTGCGCCGGCTCGTCGCGCTTATCGACGACGAGGAGTGGATGGCGCAGACCGTCGACACCAAAGGTGCGATCTATGAAGGCCTCCTGGAGCGGAACGCCGCGGAGGTGAAGAGCGGCGCAGGCCAGTATTTCACACCGCGACCTCTCATCGACGCCATTGTCACAGTGATGAGCCCGGAGCCGGGGCAGGCAATCCATGATCCTGCTTGCGGCACAGGTGGATTCCTTCTCTCAGCCTGGGACCATATGAAGCTGAAGCCGCGTGCGGCCGACCGGCGCGTGCAAACTCGCATGCGCGCCGGACTATCGGGCGTCGATATCGTACCCGATGTGGTCAGGCTTTGTGCGATGAACCTCTACCTGCATGGCGCGGCGATGGCGGAAAGCCCTATCGAACGCGCCGATGCACTCAATGCGCTTGGCGCCAACAGATACGATCTGGTCCTGACGAATCCGCCTTTCGGCCGCAAGCAGGGTTACAAGATCGTGGGCGACGATGGCGACATCGAAACCGAGCGGGAGGAATATAACCGCCCCGATTTCATCAAGTCCACCAGCAACAAGCAACTCAATTTCCTCCAGCACATTATGTCGATTTTGGCCGTAACAGGGCGTGCCGCTGTGGTGCTGCCGGACAATGTGCTATTTGAGGCCGGCGGCGCGGAAATTCGCAAACGCCTACTCGACGCGTACGACTTCCACACATTGCTTCGCCTGCCGACAGGGATTTTCTACAAGCCCGGGGTGAAGGCCAATGTGCTGTTCTTTGACCGCAAGCCAGCTTCCGAAACGCCATGGACAAGGGACGTCTGGATTTACGATTTCCGTACCAACAAGAGTTTCACACTGAAGGAACGGCCGCTCAAACGCACGGATCTTGACGACTTCGTTGCCTGCTACGCCGCTACCGATCGCACCAAACGTGTCGAGAGTGAACGCTTCCGTCGGTTCGAGTACGACCAGATGATCAAGCGCGATAAGATCAATCTCGACATTTTCTGGCTCAAAGACGATAGCCTGGATGATCCCGACCTCCTGCCTCCACCGGACGAGATCGCCGCGGAAATCGTGGAAAGCCTCGAAGCCGCATTGGAGCGATTTAAGAAAGTGGCGGTTGGTCTCCAACCGGGGAACGGAGCGCAAGAGCGCTGAGTTTGTGGAACCCCACGCCGAGGTGCTGTCGATGGCTGGCTGGCTCGGAAGCCGGCCATAGAGAGTTGGGAGGACTTGTCGGCTTAGTCCGCGAACGATGGTAGCACGATCCGGCGATTGGAGCCTGATCCGAAGATGGGAGCGCGATCTTGCGATTGAAACATGCCCGGAAACCTCGGGCCCGCGCCCTAAAGCATCGCCGGTATAATCCGGTCCGGCGGTTTGTGTCCGTCGGCGAAGGTCTTGATGTTGACGATCACCTTCTCGCCCATGTCGATGCGGCCTTCGAGCGTGGCGGAGCCCATATGCGGCAGGAGCACCACGTTCTTCAGCTTGAGCAGTTTCGGGTTCACCGCCGGCTCGTGCTCGAACACGTCGAGGCCTGCGCCGGCCAGTGCGCCCGTCTCCAGCATGCGCGCCAGCGCGTTCTCGTCGATCACTTCGCCGCGCGCCGTGTTCACCACATAGGCCGAAGGCTTCATCAGCTTCAGCCGGCGCGCCGACAACAGGTGATACGTCGCCGGCGTGTGGGGGCAGTTGACGGACACCATGTCCATGCGGGCGAGCATCTGGTCGAGGCTCTCCCAATAGGTCGCTTCGAGCTCGCGCTCGATCTGCGGATGAACGGGCTTGCGGTTGTGATAATGGATCTGCAATCCGAACGCGCGGGCGCGGCGCGCCACCGCCTGGCCGATGCGCCCCATGCCCACGATGCCGAGCCGCTTGCCCCAGATGCGGTGGCCCAGCATCCATGAGGGCGACCAGCCCTTGAAATGTTCGCTCTTCAGTTCGTCCACGCCTTCGACCAGCCGGCGCGGCACCGCGAGAATGAGCGCCATCGTCATGTCGGCGGTGTCTTCGGTGAGCACGCCCGGCGTGTTGGTGACGGTGATGCCGCGTTCGAGCGCCGTCTTCACGTCGATGTTGTCGACGCCGTTGCCGAAATTGGCGACGAGCTTGAGGTTCGCGCCCGCGCGCACCAGCACCTTGGCATCGATCCGGTCGGTGACGGTGGGCACCAGCACGTCGGCCTTCTGCACCGCGTCGACCAGATCGGCCTGGGTGAAGGGCTTGTCCTCCACGTTCAGCCGCGCGTCGAACAGCTCCCGCATGCGCGTTTCGATCGCGTCGGGCAGCTTGCGCGTGACGATCACGAGCGGCTTGTTCGCGGGCATGCCCTCTCCTCAAAGGCCGCGGCGCGGGCCTGTTCTTTGGGTTTAGCAGATGCGCCTATCGGGTCAAATATCCGCATGCGCGGCCATTCGCGCTTTCGCGGGTACCGCCGCTGAGGCTAAGTATCCTGCCCATTCGGAAGTCACCTTTCGCCCATGCATGGCCGGTTGCGACGGATCTGCGACCTCATCCTCGTCTGCGCGGCGAGCGCCGCCGCGCCGGCGGCCGGGGCGGCACCTGCGGAAGGTCCGATTGCGCCCCATTTCGCGAGCCTCGCCAGCGACAAGGTGTTCCTGCGCGAAGGCCCGACCTACGATCACCCCGTCTTGTGGGTCTATCGCCGCAAGGGCCTGCCGGTGCTGGTCACGGCCCAATATGACGTGTGGCGGCGGGTGCGGGATTCGGACGGCACTGTCGGCTGGATCAACGATTCCATGCTGTCCGCCGCGCGGACGGTGGTGGTGACGGCCAGGTCGCCCGCGCCGTTGCGGGCAGGCGCGGCGCCGAATTCGAAGACTCTGGCCTTGGCTCAGCCCGGCGTTATTGCCAAGCTGGAGGCCTGCGAGCCGGCCGCCTGCGAAATCTCGGCCGGTGGCGTCGATGGCTGGATCGATAAGAAGAACATATGGGGAGTGACGGCCGGTGACGTCTTCCAGTGAGGCGAGTGAGGCGGCCGTGCGCGCGGCGCGCATAGCGAATGCAATGGAGTCCGTGGCCGACGATCCATCCGGCAGTCCCGCCTCGCTGGCCGCCACCGATGCGGGCGGATGGGCGCGGCTCTTCCAATCGCCCCGCGGCGTGTCAACCACCGGCGATCGCATCGCGAGTCCGCTCGGCCAGGTCGCCTGGGCGATGTTCGATTTCGCGCGCGTACCCTATGTGCTGCTCGTCACGATTTATATTTTCGCGCCCTATTTCGCGAACACCGTCGTGGCCCACGATCCCGTCCGGGGCCAATCGATCTGGCTCAACATCCAGGGCTATAGCGGCGTGTTCATCGCGACGCTGGCGCCCTTCATCGGCGCGATCGCGGATGCCGGCGGCCGGCGCAAGCCCTGGATCGCCGTGTTCGGAACGATGGTCGCGCTCGCGGCGGGCATGCTGTGGTTTGCGAAGCCCGCGGCCACCGGCCTTTCCATTTTCGAGGTCGGCGTTTTCGTGGCGATCACCTATGTCGCGTTCGAATTCACCAGCGTGTTCTACAATGCGATGCTGGCCTCGATCACGACGCCGGCGCAATTGGGCGGCCTCTCGGGGCTCGGGCTCGCGCTCGGCAATGCGTCCGGGCTCGTTCTTCTGATCCTGATGCTCATCGGCTTCTCGCTGCCCGGCAATGTGAGCTGGAGTTTCATCCCCGCGCATCCCTGGTTCGGGATCAATCAGGCGGCCCACGAGCCCGAGCGGCTCGCGGGCCCCATCTCCATGGTGTGCATCTTCGTCTTCAGCATTCCGCTCTTTGCGCTCACGCCCGATCGCGCGAAGTCGCAAATGGGCTGGATGGAGGCGTCGGTCAAAGGCATCAAATCCGTGTTCCATACGGTGCGCAGCCTGAAGCATTACCGCAACGTGGCGACCTATATCGTGGCGCGCCTGTTCTTCAACGACGGGATGACGGCGCTGCTCACGGTGGGCGGAATCTACGCGGCGGGCACTTTCGGCTGGGGCGCGCTCAACATGGTGGCCTATGGAATCGTGCTCAGCATCTTTGCCGTGTTCGGCGGTTTCTTCGGCGGCTGGCTCGACAATCATCTGGGCTCGAAGGCGGCGATTTTCGTTTCCGTCGGCGGCACGCTGCTGTTCGGGCTCATGTCGGTGTCGATGGGGCCGGATCGCATCCTGTGGTTCATTCCCTATAATCCGCACGCGCCCCCGGTCCACAGCCTGCCGTTCTTCAAGAGCTGGCCCGAGATCATCTACATGCTCATCGTCATCGTGGTGGCGATCTGCGTCACCGCCTCCTATGCCAATGCGCGCACCATGATGGCGCGCATCTCGCCCGCCGAGCGGATGACGGAGTTCTTCGGGCTGTTCTCGCTGTCGGGCCAGTCGACGTCGTTCCTCGCCACCCTGAGCGCAAGCTGGCTCACCATCTGGACCGCCAGCCAGCGCGGCGGAATGATCGCCGTGATGATCTTCCTGGGCCTCGGCCTCACCGGCATGATCTTCGTAAAACAAGAACGCGCGGTTGCGGTGTAGGGCGGGTCTTGGAGAAAAATGGGCACGCGGAGGCGCGGAGGAAGAAAACTTTAGCGCAGAGGTCGCAGAGGGATCGCAGGGCACGCAGAGTTTGATCGCATTGTTCCGAGCGCGATGAATTTTCTTGTTGCGCGCATTCGCGCGCAGATTTTCCTCAGCGTCCTCCGCGAACCCCCTGCGTCCCCGCGTTAAATCTGCCTTTTTCCTCCGCGGCTCCGCGCCTCCGCGTGCGTCATTCTTGTTTCGCACAAAGTGCGCGAACGAAACGAAAGAGGCCGGAATTGCTTCCGGCCTCTCGTCGTCAGGGAACGCCGTCTCAGACGCTGTAATACATCTTGAATTCGATCGGATGGGGCGTGTGTTCGAAGGCGTAGACCTCGCCCATCTTGAGCTCGATGTAGCTGTCGATGAAGTCGTCGGAGAACACGCCGCCCTTCTTGAGGTAGGCGCGGTCGCGGTCGAGGCATTCGAGCGCCTCGCGCAACGAGCCGCACACCGTCGGCACTTCCTTCAGCTCTTCCGGCGGCAGCGAATAGAGATCCTTGTCCATCGGATCGCCCGGATGGATCTTGTTCTCGATCCCGTCGAGGCCGGCCATGCAGCATCGCCGAGAAAGCGAGATAGGGATTGGAGCCGGCGTCGGGGAAGCGCACTTCCACGCGCTTGCCGTTGGGGCTCGCCGAGAACGGAATGCGGCAGGAGGCCGAGCGGTTGCGCGACGAATAGGCCAGCAGCACCGGCGCCTCGAAGCCGGGGATCAGCCGCTTGTAGGAATTGGTGAGCGAGTTGGTGAACGCGTTCACCGCCTTGGCGTGCTTGATGATGCCGCCGATGTAATAGAGGCAGGTGTCGGACAAATCGGCATAGCCCGAGCCCGCGAACAGCGGCTTACCGCCCTTCCAGATCGATTGATGCACATGCATGCCCGAGCCGTTGTCGCCATAGACGGGCTTCGGCATGAAGGTCGCCGTCTTGCCATAGGCCGCGGCAACCTGGTGCATGACGTATTTGTAGATCTGCATCGCGTCGCCGCCGCGGGTGAGCGTCTTGAACTTGAAGCCCAGCTCATGCTGCGCGCAGGCGACTTCGTGGTGGTGCTTTTCCGGCTCGATGCCGAGATCGCCCATGACGGCCAGCATCTCGCCGCGGATGTCTTGCGCGGAATCGATCGGCGGAACGGGGAAATAGCCGCCCTTGATGGCCGGACGGTGGCCGAGATTGCCCGTGTCGTATTCCGTGCCGCTGTTGTAGGCGCCTTCGACGGAGTCGATGTAATAGAACCCCTTGTTCATCCCCGTTTCGAAGCGCACGTCGTCGAAGATGAAGAATTCCGCTTCGGGCCCGAAATAGACCGTGTCGCCGACGCCGGACGACTCGACGTATTTCTCGGCCGCCTTGGCGATCGAGCGCGGGCAGCGGCCATAGCGCTGGCCGGTGGTGGGCTCGACCACGTCGCAAACGAGGGTCAACGTGGGCTGCGCGAAGAAGGGATCGATCAGCGCCGTCTCGCAGTCGGGCACCAGCGTCATGTCGGACTCGTTGATCGCCTTCCAGCCGGCGATCGAGGAGCCGTCGAACATCGTGCCGTTGGTGAGGAAGTCCTCGTCGACCAGCGAGAGATCGTAGGTCACGTGTTGCCATTTGCCGCGCGGGTCGGTGAAGCGAAGATCGACGAACTTGATCTCCTTGTCCTTGATCAGCTTGAGGATGGTGTGTGCGTTTGCCATGGCCTTACGTCGTCCCTTGGAAGAATTGTTGAAGCGGGCACCCCGGCCCGCCGGTTGAACTCAGATTGCGTCCGCGCCGGTTTCGCCGGTGCGGATGCGGATCGCCTCTTGCACGTCGAGCACGAAGATCTTGCCGTCGCCGATGCGCCCCGTGCGCGCCGCCTTCTGGATCGCGTCGACCGCCGCGTCGAGGCGTTCGGCGGACACCACGATCTCGATCTTCACCTTGGGCAGGAAGTCCACGACATATTCGGCGCCGCGATAGAGTTCGGTATGGCCCTTCTGCCGGCCGAACCCCTTCGCCTCGGTCACCGTGATGCCCTGGACGCCCACCTCCTGCAGCGCTTCCTTCACTTCGTCGAGCTTGAACGGCTTGATGATCGCTTCGATTTTTTTCATGGACGCGCTCCTCGCGCGGGTGCCGCTGTGTCCGCTCCCATTAACGAATTCGCAGGACTCGTGCCACCGCGCTTTGCGCCATCCACATGTTATTTCAAGGGGTTATGAGCCCCGATTCGACCAGGCCATTCGTGAATTGCCTATCATTTCATCGACTTGGTCAAATATTGTGCAGGCAGGGCGGAGGGATCGGGGATCGCCCGTTGGCCGCATTGCCAAGGTTGTTTCGATCACTTAGGGCAAAAGGGATGACCGAAAGCCGCCGTTTCAATCCCGTTTTTGCCGGTCTGGGCACGACGATCTTCACGGTCATGTCGGCGCTTGCGACGAAGTATGGCGCGCGAAATCTGGGGCAGGGCTTCCCCGACGAGGACGGCCCGCGCGCCATCCGCGACGCGGCGGCGAAGGCGCTCATCGACGGTCCCAACCAATATCCGCCGACGCGCGGGCGCGCCGAATTGCGCCAGGCGATCTCGGCCCATGCGAAACGGTTTTACGATCTCGATTTCGATGCCGAGCGCGAAGTGCTCGTCACCTCCGGCGGAACCGAAGCGCTGACCGCGTCGATCCTGGGCTTGGTCGGTCCGGGCGACGAGATCGTGCTGATCGAACCCGCGTACGATTCCTACGGGCCGATGGCGCAGGCCGCCGGTGCGGTCGTCAAAACGGTGAAGCTCGCGCCGCCGGACTGGCGGCTCGACGAGCGCGCGCTTGCGGCCGCCTTCACGCCCAAAACGCGCGCGCTGATGCTCAACACGCCGCTCAACCCCATCGGGCGCGTGTTCGATCGCGCGGAGCTGGAGGGCGTCGCGCGCGTGCTCGCGCGTTCGAACGCGGTGGCGATCTGCGACGAAGTCTACGAGCATCTCGTGTTCGATGGCCGTCCGCACATTCCGCTCGTCACCTTGCCCGGCATGCGCGAGCGGGTGGTGCGGGTCGGCTCCGCGGGAAAGATGTTTTCGCTGACCGGCTGGAAAATCGGCTGGGTGACGGGTGCGGCGCCGCTCATCGACGTGATCGCCAAGGCGCACCAGTTCCTCACCTTCACCACCTCGCCCGCGCTGCAACTGGGCATCGCCCACGGCCTCGCGCATGAGATGGATTTCACGCTCGGCCTGACGGTCGAACTGCAGGCGCGGCGCGACCTGCTGGCGCGGGGTCTCGCGAAAATGGGTTTCGAGGTGCTGCCCTGCGAAGGAACCTATTTCCTCACCGCGGGCATCCGCGCGCTCACCAACGAGCCGGACCGGGTGTTCTGCGAGCGGCTGGTGCGCGAAGCCGGTGTCGCGCTCATTCCCCTCAGCGAGTTTTTCGAAGACCGCAAGCCGGATCATCTGGTGCGCTTTGCGTTCTGCAAATCGCGCGACGTGATCGAAGATGCGCTGGCCCGTCTCGAACGCCATTTCGCCCATCGTCAAAGCTAGGACCCGAAGATGATCGACCCCAGAACGCCCATCCTGATCGGCGGCGGACAATTCACCCAGCGCAGCGCGCGCGAGGGGCATCTCGAGCAAAGCCTCGATCCCATTACGATGCTGGAGAAGGCGTCGCGCCTGGCGCTGGCCGATGCGGGTCAGGCGGAGGCGCTGCTGCGCGCGATCGACACCGTCTCCGTGGTGCGCTTCACCGCGGATTCCTCGGATGCGGGCCGGTTGCCCAAGCGCATGTTCCGCAATCCGCCTTTGTCGCTGGGCCGCAAGCTGGGCGTTTCGCCGCGACGCATGTTCTACACTTCGGCCGGCGGCAACACGCCCCAATGGCTCGTCAACCGCACCGCCGAAGAGATCGCCAATGGCGAATGCGAAATGGCGTTGCTGGCGGGTGCGGAATACATCGCCACCATGCTGGCCGCGATCAAGCAGGGCAAGGCGCTCGGCTGGGGCGAAGGCGAAGACGGCGATCCCGGCAGCGATCCCGTCGAAATCGGCGAGATGCGCGCCGGCACCAGCGCCTATGAAAAAGCCTATGGCCTGAACTTTCCCGTCAATGCCTATCCGCTGTTCGAGAACGCCATTCGCGGCGTGCGCGGGCTCGATGCGGCGACGCATCTGAAGGGTCTCGGGCGCTTCTTTTCGCCGTTCACGAAAGTGGCTTCGGAGAATCCCTATTCCTGGTTTCCCACTTTTCGCACGTCGGAAGAAATCTCGACGCCGTCGGAAAAGAACCGGTTCGTGGGCTTCCCCTACACCAAATATCTGAATGCGGTGATCGAAGTGGATATGGCGGCCGCCGTCGTGATGACGAGCGTGGCCAAGGCCCGCGAGCTCGGCATTCCGGAATCGAAATGGATTTTCCTGCATGGCTGCGCGGACGCGAGCGACATCTGGTTCCTGACGGAACGGATGAACTATCACTCCTCGCCCGCCATCCGCACCATCGGCGAAAAGGCTTTCGCGATGGCCGGAATTGGCGTGGGCGATGTCGCCTTCATCGATCTCTATTCGTGTTTTCCGTCGGCGGTGGAGCTCGGATGCCAGGAGCTGGGCATCGCGGAAGACGACCCGCGCGGGCTCACCATCACGGGCGGGTTGCCCTATTTCGGCGGCGCCGGAAACGACTATGTGATGCATTCCATCGTCACCATGATGGGAAAGCTGCGCGCGCGGCCGGGCGCCTTCGGGCTTTGCACGGGCAATGGCTGGTATGTGACGAAGCACTCCGCCGGCATCTATTCGACGAAGCCCGTCGAAGGTCCCTGGCGGCGCGAAGACCCCAAATCCTATCAGCAGGACATCGACGCGATGCCACGCCCGGCCGTGACCGAAAAACCGGAAGGTCCGGCGACGATCGAAACCTACACGGTCGTCGCCGACCGCAAAGGCAAGCGCTTCGGAATCGTGGTGGGCCGGCTCGACGACGGCAGCCGCTTCCTCGCCAACACGCCGGACGACGACGCCGTGCTCGACTGGATGATGCGGGAAGAAATGCTGGGCCGCGCGGGTCATGTCTCCACGACCGCGCACAACAATCTGTTCCGCTTCGACTAGCGATGCGCATCGAGATCGTCGACGGCAGCGATGGCTGGGCGTGCGCGGAGCCGCTGGACCGCGAAGTCTATCCGCCCGAAGCGATGGCGAAGGTCGTCTGGCGCGACGTGACCTGGGCCCATGCCGACAAGCGGGTGTTCGTCTATCGCGACGACACGCCCGTTTGCCATGTGGGGCTCTATCTGCGCGGCGGCACACATGACGGTGCGCCGGTGCGGATTGCAGGAATAGGCGGCGTGATGACGTCGCCGCGCGCGCGCCGCACCGGTTGTGCCAGCGAAGCGATGCGGGCTGCGGCCATTTTCATGGACGAACAGCGGGTCGATTTCGGGTTGTTGTTCTGCGAGACGCACAATGTTGCGTTTTACCGGGGTCTCGGCTGGCGCCCGTTCGACGGCGAAGTGTTCTGCCGGCAGCCGCAGGGCAGGATATGTTTCGACTTGATGCATACGATGTTGCTGCCGCGGCGCGGCGCGCCCGAAGGCGGCGTCATCGATCTGTGCGGATTGCCATGGTAGGCAGCGGAGGGAGGAATTGATGGCATTGCGAGCACCGCTGGATCGCCGCCGCCTGCTTCAGGGATCGGCCAGCCTTGCCGGACTGAGCGCGATCGGCCTCGCCGGCTGCGCGTCGGGGAACAGGTTGGGCGCGCCCGGCAGCGCCGCCGGTCTTCCCGTCTTCGACGTCGTGCCGCCGCTCGCGCCCGTCCGGGCAACGATCGATCGCTTGTTCGACATCACCGTTTGCCTCAGGCCGTTCCGCGCCGCGGGGCCGCGGCTCGACACCGAACAGATCGGCCACACGCTGGTCGTGCACAATTATGGACATGGCGGCAGCGGCTGGTCGCTGTCCTGGGGATCGGGCACGATCGCGGTGCGCAAGGCGATGGCCGGAAGTCCCCGCAACGTGGCCGTCATCGGCTGCGGCGCGCTGGGCCTCACCTCGGCGATCCTCGCGCAATCCGCCGGCGCGCAAGTGACCATCTATGCCCGCGATCTGTTGCCCGATACGCGATCCTTTCGCGCAACGGGAAGCTGGACGCCGGATTCCCGCATCGCGCTCACCAGCGCCGTCGCGCCGGGCTTCGGTGATTTGTGGGAAGAGATGGCGCGCATCTCGTTCAAGACCTATCGCCGCTATCTCGGTCTCCCCGGCACTCCGGTGGAGTGGACCGACCGCTACATCCTGTCGGATCTGTCGCACGCAGAAGCCGCCGCGAATCGCCCGCCCGATCCTTTGGGTTTCGCGGAATATGGCGACCGCATCAGCGACCTGACGCCGGCCGCGCAGGATTATCCTCCCGGAACGACGCCGTTCCCGACCCACTATGTGCGGCGCACGTCTTCGATGATGTTCAACATCGCCGATTACGGCCACACCCTGATGACCGACTTTCTCGCCGCCGGCGGCAAATTTCAGCGCATGGAATTCCACGCCCTTCCGAATTCGCGCATCTGAAGGAGAAGGTGGTGATCAACTGCCCCGGCTATGGCGCGCGCGAACTGTGCAAGGACAAGTCGATCGTTCCCGTGCGCGGCCAGATCGGCTGGCTGTTCCCCAGCCCGAAGTCGATTACGGTTTCTTCTATAACGGGGTCAATGTCCTGTCGCGGCGCGACGGCATCGTCATCCAGGACCTCGAGGGCGGCGATATGCGGGGCTATAACGACACGAACGAAACGCCGGACCGGGCCGAGTCCGAAAAGGCGGTCGAAACGGTCGCCGAGCTTTATTCGCGGTTTCGCACGTCTCCGAACAGTTGATGGGTCGAAACAGCCGAGGTGGGAATGACGCGTCTTTATCTAGTACGGCACGGCCACGCGGCGGCCGGTTTCGCGGAAGCTGCCGATCCCGGACTCGACGAACCGGGCCGGAGCCAGGCGGAGGCCGCGGCTTTGCGTCTGGCGCCATTGGGCAATCTGGCCCTCGTGTCGAGCCCGCTCAAACGGGCGCGGGAAACCGCGGCGCCGCTCGCGGCCCGCTGGAAGAGCGAGCCGGTCATCGAAAACGCCGTCGCGGAAATTCCCTCGCCGCCGGGCATGGGTCTCGTCCAGCGCGCGGAATGGCTGCGCGAGTTCATCGGCGGTTCGTGGCGCATAGCGGCGCGCGAACTTGCGCAGTGGCGCGAGGAAGCGATCGCGGCACTGGCGAGCATGAAGGCGGACACGATCGTGTTCTCGCACTTCATCGCCATCAATGTCGCAGCCGGCGCCGCCGAAGGCGACGACCGCGTGGTCATGTTCCGCCCCGACTATTGCTCGGTGACGATCCTCGATGTCGAAGGCGGGAAACTCCGCCTGATCGAAAAAGGTCACGAAGCGCCGCTGACGAAGGTGAATTGAAGAAACGAAAGAAGTAGCAAAAGAAATGTCATCCCCGGCGTGGCGCGCGATCGCGCGTCACGGGAAGGGGACCCAGGTGGTCAAACATCTCGAATGCTTCACGACCTGGGTTCCCTTCCCCTCGCTTCGCTCGGCCGGGAATGACAAGTATTTTTTGAGCACAGAGGGTGGCATGAACGAACCTCATGAAATGACGGCGGCCGAACTTTCCGCGGTAGAGGATGGGAAACCCCGTTTGATGAGAAAGGTCACGAGGCGCCGCCGACAAAGGTGAACTGAAGAAACAAAAAGAAGTAGCAAAAGAAATGTCATCCCCGGCGTGGCGCGCGATCGCGCGCCGCGGGGAAGGGGACCCAGGTGGTCAACTAATTCGCTTGCTTCACGACCTGGGTTCCCTTCCCCTCGCTTCGCTCGGCCGGGAATGACATATCTTTTTTGATGTAGAGGATAAGAATCGAGAGAACCCCACGAACTTTCTGCCGCCGAACTTTCGCAGGCGTTCCACGACCGCGGTCTCTCGCCCGTTGAGGTGACGGAATCCTGCCTCGGGCGCATCGAGGCGCTTGATGCGGAGATCAACGCATTCTGCCTGGTCGATCGGGATTCCGCCCGCAACGAAGCGGAGCTGTCGGAAGCGCGCTGGCAGGCGGGCGAGCCGTTGTCGCCGCTCGACGGCGTTCCGGTTGCGATCAAGGATTTGCTGCTCACCAAAGGCTGGCCCACGCTACGCGGCTCGCGCACCATCGATCCCAAAGGTCCGTGGACGGAGGATGCGCCATGCGTGGCGCGGCTGCGCGAAGCGGGCGCGGTCCTGATCGGCAAGACGACGACGCCGGAATTCGGCTGGAAGGGTTCGACCGATTCGCCCCTCACGGGCGTCACGCGCAATCCCTGGAACAAGGCGAAGACGCCGGGCGGTTCTTCGGGCGGTTCGTCGGCGGCGCTGGCCGCGCGGCTTCGCGCCGCTGGCGCTGGGCACCGATGGCGGCGGCTCGATCCGCATTCCGGCAAGTTTCTCCGGCGTGTTACGGCATCAAGCCGAGTTTCGGCCGCGTGCCGGCCTATCCGCTGTCGCCCTTCGGCACGGTGGCGCATCTCGGGCCGATGAGCCGCGACGGTGCGCGATTCCGCGATGCTGCTCAACGTCATCGCGAGGCCCGACGCCCGCGACTGGCATGCGCTCGCCTCATGACGGCGCCGATTACACCGCGCGCCTGGGCGAAAGCATGAAAGGCAAGCGCATCGCTTACAGTCCGCGGCTCGGCTACGTCGGGAAAGTGCTGCCCGAAGTGGAGGCGCTGGCGGCCGCGGCGGTAAAGCGCTTCGAAGCGACTGGGCGCGCATGTCGAACTGGCCGATCCGGGTCTCGACGATCCCAGCGACATTTTTCAGCAGCTCTGGTGGGCGGGCGCGGGTTTCCTGCTGGGCAATCTGCCCGAGGAAAAAATGGCGCTGCTCGATTCCGGCCTGCGGACGATGGCGGAGGAAGGCGCGCGATTCCGCTCCGCGATTATCTGAGCGCAAATGCCGCCCGCGGAACCTATGGCGGCAAGATGCGCCAGTTCATGGAGCGCTTCGATTTTCTGCTTACACCCGCGGTGGCGACGACCGCCTTCGACGTGGGCCAGCTGTCGCCGCTCGACGATGACGGCCGCGCATGGATGGCGTGGACGCCGTTCAGCTTCCCCTTCAACCTCACCCAGCAGCCCGCCGCGAGCATCAATTGCGGTTTCTCGAAGGAAGGGTTGCCCGTCGGGCTCCAGATCGTGGGCCGCATGTTCGACGATTCCGGCGTGCTGGCGGCGTCGGCGGCCTATGAAGCGGTTCACCCTCTCTATGAAAAAGTGCCGCCAGGCTTCTGAGCCGGTTCGCTTTTTGGCTTCGAACTCGGGCGGCGAGGGCCTATCGTCGGGCCATGAGCGCCGAAATCCTCACCGTCGCGGAGATGTATGCCGCCGACCGCTTTGCGGCCGGGCATGGCGTGCCGTCGCTGACCTTGATGGAGAACGCCGGCGCCGCGATCGCCGACGAAATCGTTCGCCGCTGGACCCAGCGGCCCGCGGTCGTTCTGTGCGGGCCCGGCAACAATGGCGGCGACGGGTTCGTGGTCGCGCGCCGCCTGGCCGCTTATGGCTGGCAGGTAGAGGTCGCATTGCTTGGAACTGTCGAGGCACTCAAGGGCGACGCCGCCGAGATGGCCAAGCGATGGACCGGCGCGGTCGCGCCGCTGTCGCCGGGCGTGATCGACGGCGCGGGTCTCGTGGTCGACGCGCTGTTCGGCGCCGGGCTCACGCGTCCGCTGGAAGGCGTCGCCAGGGAGACGGTCGACGCGCTCAACGCGTCCCGGATTCCCGTTGTCGCGGTCGACGTGCCGAGCGGCCTGCATGGCGATCTGGGCCGCGCGCTCGACGGCGGAGTTTCGGTGGATGCCGATCTCACCATCACGTTTTTTCGCAAGAAGCCCGCCCATGTCCTGGTGCCCGGCCGGCTTCGCTGCGGCGACATCGCGGTCGCCGATATCGGCATTCCGGATGCCGCGCTGGAAACCATCCGTCCACGGATGTTCGAGAACGGTCCGGCGTTGTGGGGCGCGGAATATCCCTGGCCCGATCCGCTGGGCCAAAAATACGGACGCGGCCACGCGGTGATCGTGAGCGGTCCGGCACATGGCACGGGCGCAGCGCGGCTTGCGGCGCGCGCGGCGTTGAAGTCGGCGCAGGCCTCGTGAGCGTGGCGAGCCCGCCCGATGCGGTCGCGGTCAACGCCGCCGCGCTGACGGCGATCATGGTGAAGCCGTTTGCCGGCGCCGGCGGATTTGCGGAATTGCTCAAGGACAAAAGGTTCAACGCGGTCGTCGTGGGACCCGGCAATGGCGTCGGGGCCGCGACGCGCGACATGGCGGCCGTGTCGTTGGCGCGCAGCGGCGCCGTGGTGCTCGATGCCGACGCGCTGACGTCCTTCGCGGAAGATCCCAACGCGCTTTATGTATTGCTGCGCGAGCCGGCCGTGCTGACGCCCCACGACGGGCGAATTCGCGCGCATCTTTCCCGGACTGCTGGACCAATCGCCGACGCGCATCGAAGCGGTGCGCACGGCCGCGGCGGCGGCGCATTGCACGGTGTTGCTGAAAGGGCCGGACACCGCGATTGCGGCGCCCGACGGCCGGGTCGCGATCTCGACCAATGCGCCGGCGACATTGGCGACCGCCGGTTCCGGGGATGTTCTTTCGGGCCTGATCGGCGGTTTAATGGCGCAGGGATTCGAATCCTATAAAGCAGCCGCGGCGGCAGCGTGGTTGCACGGGGAGGCGGCGTCGCGGTTCGGGCCGGGATTGATCGCCGAAGATTTGCCGGAACTGCTGCCGGCGGTCCTTTCGGCTTTGAAGGACCGGATCGATGACGACGCCATTCGCCGGGCGGAAGCGCGTGATCTCGCTCGCCTGCTCGACATCTACAATCACTATGTGCTGACCACGCACGTCACGTTCGACGTCGAACCGCGCACGCTCGAGCAGCGCCGCGTCTGGCTCGAGAGCTTCGGCGACACGGGACGGTTCCAATGCTTCGTGGCCGATCGGGCCGGCGCGCCGATCGGCTGGGCGTGTTCCACCAAATTCAAGGAGAAGGCCGCCTACGACACGTCCGTCGAGACCAGTGTCTATCTGGCGCCGGGCGAAGGCGGGAAGGGGCTCGGCCGGCGTCTTTACCAGGCGCTGTTCAATGCGCTGGCGAGCGAGGATGTGCACCGCTGCTATGGCGGCATCGCCCAGCCCAACGACGCCTCGGTCGGCCTCCATCTGGCGATGGGGTTCCGCCATATGGGGACATACCGCGAAGTCGGCCGCAAATTCGGCCGTTTCTGGGACGTCGCCTAGTATGAAAGAGCGGTATCTTAGGCACTGGTCCGGCAGGAAAACTGTGATATAGGGGCGCCCTTCCGGCGGACAGGACCTCATCCCAGCCGTCACGGAGGCCCCGGAATGCGGGCGTGGCGGAACTGGCAGACGCGCTGGATTTAGGTTCCAGTTACTATGTTAAATTATTGTTCTAAATCAATATGTTATATGTGTAATTTTAGTGCGTGTGTCCGAATGTGTGACCATAGCCCTATCCGTTTCTGCCGTTGCTGCGCCGCAAAGGGCGTCGTCAGGCGGGCCGTTTCTCAAGACAGCTATCGAATAGCAACGGCTCTTGGTAGCGGCCGGCGGCCGTGCGCTGCGCCTTCGGCCGTGCGTCCTCAATGAGTGGAAAGAGGGGTGGTTGCCGCTCCTCGCGCAGGCGGGCGAGCTGCGCCCGCCTGAGTTCGAGGATGTCGCGCCAGAGATAGCGCTTGCCGTCGATGACGATGAAGCGAGGGGAAGGCAGGGACCGGCTCACGCCATGATCCTCCCCTGCGCGTGGGCCTCGTCGGCATAAGCCTGCAAGGTCTTTTCGGGCCTGAACCAGAGATCGCGCTCGATGCGGAGCCCGCCCGGCCCGACGACGGCCTTGAGCTCCATCAGTGAGACGCGGCCAAGCTCGGGAAAGCCCATGCCGAGATCACAGAGGCCGAAAGCGATATCCGGGTCTACCGGGTCAAGCTCGGTGAGGAGCCATGTCGCGCCACCCCACGGGCAGAACAACTTCACGACTGGCCGGAAATCCTCCGGCTCCTGATCCTTGACGATGAGTTCGGCGTTACGCCAGCCGTTGGCGAGCAAACGCTCGCGTGCATGCTGCGGTATCAATTCCACTGTCTGCCTCCTTCTGGGCATGAGGTTCGCGTCGTGAACCTCTGCCCGTCGGCGAGACCGGGGGTAGCAAGGGGAAGGGCGCGGGCAGGGGAGGGGGATCACCCAGGCTGGCAGGGAGCGCAGCGACCGAAGCTTGGGGACACCCCTGGCCGCGGCAGAGCGCACCCTTCCGCGCGCGAGGGCACGCGGCCCTTAGTCCTTCAAAAAGGCAAAAAGCACGAAAGCACGCTTTTCATGCCAGGGATCGTTACCGCGTGGCCGAGACGGCAACTCCGCGTAGTGCTAAAGTTGAAATGTGCCTAGTTTAGGGGGAACGTCCCATGTCGAAGCCGTTTACCATCATCGCAGCGTTGTTGCTCTTAGCGATCGCCGCCGCACACGCGTACAGATTGTACGCGGGCGGGTTTGCGGTTGTCGTGGCAAGCCATTCCATTCCGATGTGGGTAAGCTGGCCCGCTGCGATCATCGCGGCGCTGCTTGGAGTCATGGTGCTCGTCGAATCCAGGCGGTAACGATGCCAGCAGCATTGCTGTTCCTGCTCGCGTACCGACGAGGCTCGTTTCACTTCTCGGAACCATTTGCGTCGGAGGTCGATGCCGTTGCGCGCGCTTGCGCGCTCATGACCGATGCGACATGCGCGGCCTTTCAAATTAGCAATGAAAGCGGGAGCGTCGTGAAAGGCGATACGCAGATTAGGGACGCCTGTCGGAAGCTTGTGCGTTGAACCGCCGGTGCCCTTCGCAAGCCTTCGCGTGAGCGATCGTCACCGCATGGCCGAGACCCGGACCGCGGGGCAGGGCTCGGGGAGCGCAGCGAGTAGAGCGCGACCCGAAGGGGCACGCCAATCAATGAAGCAAACAAGGGTTGATCGGTGCTAGATATCTGGATCGGGAATCGACGCTCTGGCGCGTTTCTTTATTCAAGATTCGGACCGCAGGAACACGATGTCTCCCATTCGGTTGCATCTCGACAGTTCTGATTATGCGAGAATGTACTGTGCGCAGCAGGGCACACCGGAATTGCGCGTCCGTGATGCACTCTTAACGATGAAGGATGACGGACGGATCGAAATTGGGATGTCGTATCATGTCGTCTTTGAGTTGCTGCAAAAAGCGACGCCCGAATTCCGCGACGATCGTCTAGCCCGCGCAAAGCTCGTCACGCAGCTTTGCGGGCGGAACGCGTTCCGCTATCCAACCGATTTGGGCGCGGGATACGGCTTCTCAACGGAAGGACTTTGGGTTCCCCGGATTGATCTCGAAGATATTGAGATTGAACGCGTCATTGAACACACGGTTGAGACAATGACGCGCCGGTCGGACCTAACTCGCCACGAGAGAAAGATTCTTTCCAAGCGGGGCTACATTGTGGAATGCGGGCGCTCGATCCCGCTGAGTTTATGCAGTTCGTGAAAGACCAGTGGCCGCTGCCTTTCGGCAGAGAGTTTGTCGAAAGCGGAGATTTCACGCGGTACATGTTGGGAGACTTGTCCCGCGATGAGGCAAACAAAGCGCTGCGCTTCTACATCACCGATCCCGCGATGGTCTACGAAGTTTGGTTTGAGCATTACGGGCGAGACAATCCTGTACGGGACCGACGCGATAAGATGGCGGAAAAGTTGGTTGAGATGCTCAAGGGCTTCGAGGCGGCGCTTGATGAACAGGCCGCCCTAAAGGCGAAAATAGACGAAACACTAGCCGCATCCGGCGATAACGCGCTACCTCCGGAGGGGCGGGAGGCGTTTTCAAATCTAAGACGTGATGTGCAAAGTTTTCGTTCGGAGATTGAGAGCCCAGAAGAATTGAGCGAACACCCAGCTTGGATCAAGCTGTTTGGCAGAGAGGGGGCGCTTGTTGGCTCGCAGATTTTTTATGGTTTTCATCGGGAGAAACGCGGCATCAAACCATCGGATGCGATTGATTTGATTCATGCGATGTACCTGCCGCACACTGATCTTTGGCGGGGCGACAAGGCATTCAGCGACCTGCTTATCAAAAATGGGGTGAAATTCCACGAACGCGTGGTGTCCACGCTCGCGGAGCTTCCGGAACGGATCGAGGCTGAGATTGCCAGGGGGCGGACAGAGGAGTAGCTCAGACCATAGGCTCTGATGGAGGAGGGCGCCATGACGGAAATTACGGTTCGCGACGTTCTCCGGCTGTTGCTCGAAGCGGATTCCTATCCACGCCAGAGCAATGACGATTGGGGGCGCGCCGAGCGCATGGAAGCTGCGGCACTTGAAAAAATCGAGAGCGCAATTGGATATCCGGATGACCCGCCGGAATTTCGGGCGTGGCTCGAAACCTTGCGCAAGGCGAACATGGGAAACGACGAGCGCGAAGCGATTTACGAGGCCATGTACGGTTATTTTGGTTGTCCGCGCCCCTGGGTGCGAAGCGCATTAAGGGCGCCTCCGGAACGCTATACCGCAACCATATTAGTTCATTGATTTCGTGAACTATCATTGGTATAGTGTACTAGATGCTAGACACCGCTCCCTCGATCAGCAAATCCCGCAACCGCCTCGGCGCCGTCATGCGCCAGGCCGGCGGCGACGTGATTTCCGTCGGCGATGTCAGCACCGCGCTGCGTCTCGATCGCAGCGAGGCCGCGAAAGTGCTCGCGCGCTGGAATAGGCAAGGTTGGGTGAAACGTCTCAGGCGCGGCTACTACGCGCCGGTGGCGCTCGATGTGCAAGGCCAGACGCAAGTGCTCGAAGACCCTTGGGTCATGGTGCCCGAGCTGTTCGGCGAGGCGTGCATCGGCGGCTGGAGCGCGGCCGAACACTGGGGGCTCACCGAACAATTGTTCCGCAGTACCTGCGTGCTGACGACGAAGCCCGTGCAAGCGAAAGAGCTGACCATTCAGGGGCTCCCGTTCACGCTCAAGCATGTGAAACGCTCTGCGTTTTTCGGCACGCGCGCCGTATGGCGCAAGCGCGCCCGGGTTCTGGTGACGACGCCGGAAAAAACCATCGTCGATATGCTCGATGAGCCTGCGCTCGGCGGAGGCATTCGCCATGTCGCGGAATGCCTTGAAAACTACGTGGCTCGCGACGATGCGGACGTAAAGGCGTTGATCGCGACAGCCGACAAGCTCGGCAACGGTGCCGTGTTCAAGCGCCTCGGCTTTCTCGCGGAAACCCTACGCGGTGCCGATACGATCGTGGCGGCTTGCCGCACGCGTCTTTCGAGCGGCAATGCCAAGCTCGATCCCGCGATCCCGTGTCCGCGTCTCATCACGCGCTGGCGTTTGTGGGTGCCGGCAAATTGGATGAAAGCGCAGCGCTCATGATCGATCGCGCCGAAATTCTTAGCCTCGCTGGCGAATTGAGCCTCCGTCCTGCGGTGGTCGAAAAAGACTACGTGCTCGGCTGGCTGCTCGCTGGCATCGAGCGCAATCCGCAGCTCGCCGGCAAGTGGGTGTTCAAAGGGGGAACCTGTCTCAAGAAGTGCTACTTCGAGACTTACCGCTTTTCGGAAGACCTCGATTTTACGATCCCGGACAAGGCGCAGCTCGATCGCGATTTTCTCATCGCGCAATTTACGGAAATCTCGGCCTGGCTCTATGACAAGACCGGCATTGAGATTCCGGTCGATCGACTTCGCTTCGATGTTTGGGATACGCCGCGCGGGAGCCGGGCAGGGGAGGGTCGCCTCTATTACCGAGGGCCTTTGGCGGGCGGCGGTGATCTTCCGCGGGTCAAACTCGATCTGACGGCGGACGAAACTCTCGTCACCAAGCCAGTGACGCGCCCGGTGACGCATCCTTATTCGGATGTGCCGGCGGAAGGGCTCAAGGCGCTTTGCTATTCCTACGAGGAAGTGTTCGGCGAGAAAGTGCGGGCGCTTGGCGAGCGCACACGGCCGCGCGATCTCTACGACGTGGTGAACTTGTTTCACAACGGCGAATTCGCAGCGGTGGCCGCCACCATCAGGCAAATCGTCCAGGCCAAGTGCAATTTCAAAAAGATTCCGTTCCCGACACTCGCCTCACTTGAGCCCGCCAAGGCCGAGCTGATCGGCGAATGGGGCAACATGCTCGGTCACCAGCTCCCGGC